>NZ_AFUR01000001.1:0-1635528 GCF_000223355.1 Actinomyces sp. oral taxon 175 str. F0384 | reverse complement strand
CCTTCGGACGCGGTGGCGGCGCCCCGCGGGGACGCAAGTCCAAGCGGGCCAAGCGTCAGGAGTTCGAGCAGCAGAGCGCACCGTCGATCGGCGGTGTCATCGTCCCGCGCGGTGACGGCTCCACCCCGGTGCGCGTGCGCCAGGGGGCCACGCTCACGGACCTGGCCGAGAAGATCAACGCCAACCCCGCGGCGCTGGTGACCGTCCTGTTCCATCTCGGCGAGATGGCCACGGCGACCCAGTCCCTCGACGAGGACACCTTCGCCCTCCTGGGCGCCGAGCTGGGCTACAACGTCCAGATCGTCTCGCCCGAGGACGAGGACCGCGAGCTCCTGGAGTCCTTCGACATCGACCTCGAGCCCGACGAGGACGACGCCAACCTCGTGCCCCGGCCCCCGGTGGTCACGGTCATGGGCCACGTCGACCATGGTAAGACCAAGTTGCTGGACGCCATCCGCTCCACCGACGTCGTCGCCGGTGAGGCCGGGGGTATCACTCAGTCCATCGGCGCCTACCAGGTGCGCGTCAACCTGAACGACGAGGAGCGTCCGATCACCTTCATCGACACCCCCGGTCACGAGGCCTTCACGGCCATGCGCGCCCGCGGTGCCGAGGTGACCGACATCGCCATCCTCGTCGTGGCCGCCGACGACGGCGTCATGCCCCAGACCGTTGAGGCCCTCAACCACGCCCAGGCGGCCAACGTGCCGATCGTCGTGGCGGTCAACAAGATCGACAAGGAGGGCGCCAACCCGGACAAGATCCGTGGCCAGCTCACCGAGTACGGTCTGGTCCCTGAGGAGTACGGCGGCGACACGATGTTCGTGGACATCTCCGCCAAGCAGCGTCTCCACATTGACGAGCTCCTCGAGGCCGTCCTGCTGACCGCGGACGCCGCCCTGGACCTGCGGGCCAACCCGGACACCGAGGCCCGCGGCGTGACCATCGAGGCCAAGCTCGACAAGGGCCGCGGCGCCGTGAGCACCATCCTGGTCGAGCGCGGCACGCTGCGGGTCGGTGACCCGATCGTGGCCGGAAGCGCCTACGGGCGCGTGCGCGCCATGTTCAACGAGCACGGGGAGAACCTCACCGAGGCCGGCCCCGCCCGCCCGGCCCTGGTCCTGGGTCTGACCAACGTGCCCAGCGCCGGTGACTCCTTCATCGTCGCCCCCGACGACCGTACGGCCCGCCAGATCGCCGACAAACGTGAGGCCGCCGAGCGCGCCGCCCTGCTGGCCAAGCGCCGCAAGCGGGTCTCCCTGGAGAACCTCACCGATGTCCTCAAGGAGGGCAAGGTCGACACCCTCAACCTCATCCTCAAGGGCGACAGCTCGGGTGCGGTCGAGGCCCTGGAGGACTCCCTGCTCAAGATCGACGTTGGCGAGGAGGTCGCGCTGCGCGTCATCCACCGCGGCGTGGGTGCCATCACGCAGAACGACGTCAACCTGGCCACGGTGGACTCCGCCGTCATCATCGGCTTCAACGTCCGGCCCGCCGAGCGAGTCTCGGAGATCGCCGACCGCGAGGGCGTCGACATGAAGTTCTACTCGGTCATCTACAACGCGATCGAGGACGTCGAGGCCGCCATGAAGGGCATGCTCAAGCCCGTCTACGAGGAGGTCGAGCTCGGTACCGCCGAGATCCGGCAGATCTTCCGCTCCTCGAAGTTCGGCTCCATCGCCGGCTCCATCGTCCGCTCGGGCATCATCAAGCGGGGCACCAAGGCCCGCCTGGTGCGCGACGGCGTCGTCATCAACGGCGATCTGTCCATCGAGACGCTGCGCCGTGAGAAGGACGACGTCACCGAGGTCCGCGAGGGCTACGAGTGCGGTATCAACCTGGGCTTCAAGGACCTCGCCGAGGGCGACGTCATCGAGACCTGGGAGATGCGCGAGAAGCCTCGCGACTGAGAACGACCACGTTCATCAACGGTGGCCGGCCACCCCGCACTGGGGTGGCCGGCCACCGTGTCAGACGGACCCGCATCGCCTCGCCCGCGAGAGAGAAAGTGCGGGTGGGGCGATCAGCGTCAGATGCGCGCGTTGACGTCCTGGTACCCGGAGTCCTCGCGGGTCCCGCCCATGCCGTCACCGACCTCGCTGTAGTGACGGATCAACGTCACCGACCGGACCCACTTAATCATCTTGTAGCCGTGGCTCGTCTCGCAGCGCAGGCGCAGCGGAGCACCGAACATGCCCGACAGTGGCGCGTCATTGCGGCCCCAGGCCAGGATCGTGTCATCCTCGAGGGCCATGTCCAGAGGCAGGCACGTGTAGTACGGCTCGACCGGGCGCCCGTCGTGCATGTGCTGGGCCATGCCGAAGGACTCGAACATCACCCAGCCCGCCTCAGGATCGATCTGACCGACCTGCGCGAGCAGATCCCGCACGCGGATCCCCGTCCACTTGGCGATCCCCGTCCAGCCCTGCATGCAGGTGTGCATGGTGATCTGGGACTGGCTGGAGATCGCCTTGAGCTCCGCCAGGGAGAAGGACGCCGGAGCCGAGACCATGCCACCCACCTCGAGGCGGAAGTCGGCGAAGTCATTCGCCGCCAGCTCCTGGTACTCCGGGGACTCCTCCCGTGAGGGGGTACGGGTGTTGACCCAGTGGAACGTGGAGATGTCCTTCTCCGTCCACGGCTTCTTAACGGCCTGCTGTGAGCTGAAGCGGTCCACCGTGACGCGGCGGATCCCCCGCGTGGCGTCCCACAGGATCCGCTGACTGCGACGGGTGTCCGTCAGCGTCCAGTAGGACATGGCGATCCACAGGGCCACCACGACGACGATCGTCCCGATCACGGTGACGTAGGCCTGACCCACCCGACTGGGGTCGTAGTAGCCGAAGACGATGTGGGTGAGGTTGTGAGGAGCGTGCACGATGAACACCAGGCCCACGTGAACGATGGCGAAGCCCAGGTAGATGAACATGCCGATCAGGTGCAGGGAGCGGGCGGCCTGGCGGCCACCGAACATCTTGGCGTACCAGGGGAAGCGACCCACGACGGCGGGGGACATGACCGGTCCCGTGATGATCATCAGCGGAGCGGCGATGAAGACGATGAAGAAGTACCCCAGCTGCTGGAGGCTGTCGTAGGGGGTGAAGTCGCACAAGGACGGGGTGCGCAGGTGCGCGTAGGTCAGCAGGGAGTCCCAGGCGTCGGGCAGGATCCGCCACGTGGTGGGAACCAGACGGTGCCACGCCCCGGTGCCCACGAGGAAGACGACGTAGATGACGCCGTTGAGCAGCCAGAAGCTGGTGGCCACCCCGTGCCAGGCGCGCCCCAGCCCGATCTTGGCCCGGCCGGGCAGGGACAGCAGGGGAGAGAGGTCGCGCTGATCGTCCCGGGCGGTGAAGGCCCCCTCCTCGAGGGGCACCTTGTCCTTGGTGAACCGGATCCACTCTGATCCGGGCTCGCACTGGTCCTTGAAGTAGAAGCGCGGGTGCGAGGCGATGACCTCAATCCCGGAGCGGATGAGCACGCCCATGAGGAGGAAGTTGATGAAGTGGGTGACGCGCAGCCAGAGCGGGAAGGTCTCAGTGTCCACGCACTGCTGGGCGACGTCGTTGGCGGTCTGTGCGGCTAGGGGCAGAAAGGACATCATCGTGCCTTACAAACGGGGTGACAAATCTTCCGTATAAATCATTGTACTGCTGTGTGCCGGTTCTATACAGGGGGTGATAACAAGGTGTCGCGATCGGGGTGTGATGCGGCGGAGAGGAAGTTATGTCAGCCTTCCATAAATACGAAACAAATGGCTGATTTAAATCGGCGAAGCTCTGGTTGTCATGTTGTTCCACACGTTGAATACCGACGGAGAGAATCTGAGGAAATGGGAACGATCAGACGTTATATCGACGGAGAACTCCCGGATCGTTCCCCCACAATGCTCTGCAAGGCTTGTACGGTGGCTGTGACGACGCGGAAGACATCCGCCGTCTCCTGAGATACACGGAGGTAATCTCATGTCATCCGCTGCCACGACTGAGGGGGCGTCCTCCCGACGCGCTCGCCTCATCGGCAAGGGGTGGATCCAGGGGGTCGCCCTGGTCATGCTCTTCGGATTCACTGTCATGGGCCTGCTGGCCTACCGCACCTACACCAATTCCATGCCTCAGCCGCAGAAGGTGGTCACCGAGAGCGGCGAGACCCTCTTCACGACGCAGGACATCACCGAGGGGCAGAAGCTCTTCCAGGCCAGAGGTCTCATGGAGTACGGCTCCATCCTGGGGCATGGCGGCTACCTCGGTCCGGACTTCACCGCCGAGTACCTCCGCATGGAGGCCACGAGCGTCAAGAAGCAGCTCGCCGCCCAGGGGGTCGCCGACCCGGCGGCCGCCACCAAGGAGATGATGCGGACCAACCGCTACGACCCCTCCACGGGAACCCTGGTGTGGACCGATGAGCAGGTCAAGGCCTACAACGAGGCCGTCAGCCACTACACCACGATGTTCGGGCCCGACGCCCACAGCCACGGCCTCAAGCCGGATCTCATCACCGACCCCGTCCAGGTCAAGCAGGTGACGGCCTTCTTCGGCTGGACCGCCTGGGGATCGTCCGCGCAGCGCCCCGGCCACGACTACTCGTACACGAACAACTGGCCCGCCGAGTCCCTGGTCGGCAACACGCCCACCGGTGACCTCATGATCTGGTCGGTCCTGTCACTGATCGTCCTCATCGGTGGAACCGGGGTCATGTTCGCCATCTACGGCCGCTGGAGCCAGAAGATCGGCTGGCACTCCGAGGAGGCCCCGGCCCTGTCCTTCCGACAGCCCGAGGAGGTCGGACTGACCAAGTCGCAGCGGGTGGTGGCCTGGTACGTCTTCACTATCGCCGCCCTCTTCCTCGTCCAGACGCTCCTGGGGGCCCTGGCCGAGCACTACCGGGCCGACGTGCTGTCCTTCTTCGGCTTCGACCTGGGCCGGCTCCTGCCCTTCTCCCTGGCCCGCACCTGGCACGTCCAGCTCTCCTTGTTCTGGACCGCCATCGGGCTGCTCGCGGCCGGGCTGTTCCTGACCCCGTTCATCGCCAGGCGCGAGCCGAAGAAGCAGCACGTGCTGGTGTGGACCCTGTTCATCGCCGCCACGGTCGTCGTCGTCCTGTCCTGCCTGGCGGAGGGGGCCAGCCAGCACGGCCTGAGCTGGGCCAAGGGACCGCTGTTCGCCCAGCAGTGGGAGTACCTCGACCTGCCCTTCGTCTTCCAGGTGCTGCTGACCCTGGCCCTGTTCGTCTGGGTGTTCATCATCTGGCGCGCCATGCGCTCGCGTCTGAGCAACGAGCACGTGGCCAACATGCCCTGGCTGTTCATGTTCGCGGCCCTGGCGATCCCCGCCTTCTACGCCGTGGGGATGATGGCGCGCACCGGAACCCACGTGACCGTCGCCGAGTTCTGGCGCTTCTGGGTGGTGCACCTGTGGGTCGAGGACTTCCTCGAGCTGTTCACCACCGTCATGGTCGCCTACGTCTTCGTCCTGCTGGGCGTTGTCCGCGAGAGGATCGCACTGGGCATCATCTTCATGGACATCATCCTGTACTCCGCCGGCGGTGTCATCGGCACCATGCACCACCTGTACTTCTCCGGCACGCCGGTGGAGCACATGGCCCTGGGCGCCTTCTTCTCAGCCGCCGAGGTGATCCCACTGACCTTCCTGACGGTGGAGGCCTGGGCCTTCATGCAGCTGGGAGCCAACCGCCACGGCAAGGAGGCCGGTCCCTTCCCGCACCGCTGGGCCGTTATGTTCCTCATGGCTGTCGGCTTCTGGAACTTCCTGGGGGCCGGTGTCTTCGGCTTCCTGGTCAACCTGCCCATCGTGTCCTACTACGAGATCGGGACCGCGCTGACGGCCAACCACGCTCACGCCTCCATGATGGGCGTGTACGGCTTCATGGCGCTGGCGCTGGGGATGTTCGCCCTGCGCTACCTGGTGCCGGCCGACAAGTGGCCCGAGAGGCTCGCCAAGACCTCCTTCTGGAGCCTCAACATCGGTCTGGCCTGGATGTGCTTCGCCACCCTGCTGCCGCTGGGCATCCTCCAGCTGCGCTACTCGGTGAGCACGGGCTACTTCGAGGCCCGCCAGCTCACCTACGTCACCAACTCTGTCAACACGATCATCGAGTGGGGGCGGATGCCCGGAGACCTCATCTTCATCCTCGGCGGAGTCCTGCCCTACCTCTACATCGCCTTCCTGGGACTGAGGAACTGGCGTCGAGGGCGGACGGTGGACACCTTCGCCGAGGACGCCCTCTACGAGGAGATCCAGGGTGGGCGCAAGGCCTGGCGCGGTGAGCGCGCGGAGCTGAACGACTGATGGACTCACCCGACCTGAGCGTGTGGCTCATCGCCGTCTACGCGCTCATCATGCTGGCTGCTGCGTGGGCCGTGGACGTCCTCGGCTCGCGCAGCGCCCGGCACTCCATGTCCTGGCGGCACTCGGACTTCATGTACCACGACGACGTCGACGGCTGGAGGTGCCACGAGGACCAGTGGCTGTGGCCCACCGCCTTCGACCCGGACAAGCGCGTCATCCGCTATGAGGGCGCCCATGCGATCTGCGGGCGCTGCCCGTCCAAGGACAGCTGCTCGCCCACCCCCGGCCCACGGGAGATCACCCGGCCCGTCGACCCGTGGCCCTACTCCGACGCCGGACGCTTCCACCGCGGCGTGGGCCTGGTCATCGCCTGCGTCGGCGTCTTCATCCCGGTGCTGCTCATGGTGGCCTTTCACGCCACCGGCGACCTCATCGTCCTGGGCACGACGACCGTCGTCGTCATCGTCGCCGGAGTCCTGCCGCTGGCCCGTCACCTGTGGAACACCCCCGACAACGCGCCTGCCCACCTGCCCCACGTCGGCTCGCAGGAGTACCAGGAGGCGGAGGAGGCTCGTCGCTCATCGGGCACCGGTCCCGTCCCGGTGTCGATCAGTGCACGCCCCTCGGGATACCGCTCAGTGCGTGAGGCGGCCGAGGCGATCGCTGCCGCTCAGGCGCGTGCGTCCGCCACGGGGCGCACCGTGCATGTCTCCTTCCTTTCCGGGGCTGACGGCACCGGGAAGGCGGACGGCGGGACTGTCGCCTCCGCTGCCTCCGTGGAGCCCGAGCTGCGTCGCGTCACCGCCCTGCGCACCCGCAAGCGAGTCCCGACCGCCAGTGCCGAGCTCGGGGCGGATGGAACCCGCGGTGGGGCCCGGCGCTCTTGGTCCTCGGCGTGGAACGAGGCCACCGACACCACCAGCGGATGAACCGGGCCCAGCCCTGAGCCACGTCGACCCACCTTCCCGAAGGACCCTTCATGACTACTACCACCACCGCCATTGCGGCCCTGGCCGTCCTCGTCCTGCTCGTCCTGGCCCTCTCGCTCAAGATCATCACCCAGTACGAGCGGGGCATCGTGTTCAGGTTGGGGCGCCTGCGACCTGTCTACGACCCCGGCCTGCACCTGGTCGTTCCCTTCCTCGAGCGCCTGGTACGGGTCGACACCCGCGTGGTCACCCTGACCATCCCGCCCCAGGAGGTCATCACGGAGGACAACGTGCCGGCGCGCGTCAACGCCGTCGTCCTGTTCAACGTCACTGACCCGGTCAAGGCCGTCATGGCGGTGGAGAACTACGCGATCGCCACCTCCCAGATCGCGCAGACCACGTTGAGGTCCGTCCTCGGCCGGGTTGACTTGGACACCGTGCTCGCCCACCGCAGCGCCCTGAACGCCGACCTGCGAGACATCATCGAGAAGCTCACCGAGCCCTGGGGCGTGGAGGTCAGTGTCGTCGAGATCAAGGATGTCGAGATTCCCGAGCAGATGCAGCGGGCCATGGCTCGTGGGGCCGAGGCCGAGCGTGAGCGCCGCGCCAAGATCATCAACGCCCGCGGTGAGCTCCAGGCCTCCGAGGAGCTGCGCCAGGCGGCCGACACGCTCTCGAAGTCACCGGCCTCTCTCCAGCTGCGTTACCTGCAGACCCTCCTGGAGCTCGGCGCCGACCAGAACTCCACGGTCGTCTTCCCCCTGCCGATGGACATCATCGGACCGCTCCTGGAGCGCTTCGGTCCCCAGGGCGGCCTGCCGGAGGCTAACGAGGGCGAGGGCGGCGAAGGAGCTGGCGCACCGCGTCACCGATGAAGACTGCGACCGCCGCCCACACCAGGACCATGGCCGCCCATCGGGCCGGCGGGATCCGCTCGTGGAAGGCGCCCCAGGCCAGCAGGAACTGGATGGTTGGGGCGATGTACTGTCCCATCCCGACCACGGACAACGGCACGCGCCTGGTCCCGGCGGCGAAGAGCAGCAGGGGCACGGCCGTGACCGGGCCGGCCACCACGAGCAGCGCCAGGATCCACCACCCTTGATCGGGGGCCTGCCAGGCCGACTGCCCCTGCCAGGCCAGGTGGCCCAGGTAGGCGAGCGCGGCGGGAGTCACGACGGCGCTCTCCACCGTCAGCCCGGTCAGAGCGTCCACGTCGGGCCCGAGCTGCTTCTTGACCAGCCCGTACAAGGCGAAGGAGAAGGCCAGCGCCAGGGAGATCCACGGCAGCGAGCCCTGCAGCACCACGAGGAGGGCCACTCCGGCGCTCGCCAGCGCGATCGAGACCCGGTGAGCGGGGCGCAACCGCTCATGCAGTACCAGTGAGGCCAGGGCCACCGTCACCAGCGGGTTGATGAAGTAGCCCAGGGCGGCGTCGGCCGTGCGCGCGCTGTTGACGCCGTAGACGTAGACGAGCCAGTTGACTGAGACCAGCAGCCCGCAGACGGCCAGCATCCCCAGCAGGCGCGGTGAGCGCACCACGTGAACCAGCTGCGCCCAGCGGCGTCGCAGGGCGATGAGCGTCAGGCAGGAGACGAGCGTCCAGAGGATCCGGTGACCGATGATCTCCACACTGCCGGCGGCCGAGAGGAGGTGGAAGTAGAGGGGGAAGACGCCCCACAGGGTGTAGCAGCCGATGACCAGAGCCATCCCAGTGCTGTCGAGCGTCCCTGACGCCGAGGTCGCCGCGGCCTCAGGAAGGGCCGGTGGCGTAGCGATGGGGCCGTCTTTCGAGGAGGATGCACCAGGGGAGGAGCTCATTGTGATCTGTTCCTGATCCGTTCGCGCTCGGGGATGGCTGCGGTGACCGTGTCGCCGCTCCGCGTAGCATAGTGAGGCGCACTGGACCGCCTCGGAAGGGGCCGCTCTTTCGCGGGTGAGGACGGCGCGCCGATCGGTCCCGATCGCTCAGCCCCGGGCCTGACAGGCCCGGACCCCGCACGTGAAGGAGCCCCGCCATGGCCGACGCCGCCCGCGCCCGCAAGGTCGCCGACCGCATTCATGAGACTGTCGCCCGCCTCCTTCAAGGGCGAATCAAGGACCCACGCCTGGGCTTCGTCACCGTCACCGACGTCCGTGTCACCGGCGACCTCCAGCAGGCCACCGTGTTCTACACCGTCTACGGCAGCGATGAGGAGCGGGAGGAGACGGCCAAGGCGCTGCGCTCAGCCAAGGGACTCATCCGCTCCGAGGTTGGTAAGGCCCTCGGCATCCGCCTGACTCCTTCACTGTCCTTCCAGCTCGATGCCCTCCCCACCACCGCCAAGACCCTCGAGGACGCCCTGGCCCAGGCCCGGGTGCGTGACGCCCAGATTGCCAAGGTCGCCGAGGGCGCCACCTACGCCGGTGACGCCGACCCCTACCGCCACGATGAGGAGGATGAGGAGGCCGGGGACGGCGACCCCCAGACCGAGGAGGCCGGCCAGGAGCCCGCAACGGATGCCGAGGACCTGTGAAGGCCTCTGAGCGGGCCGAGCCCGTGGAGCGGACCGGCCGCGCACGTCGTCGCCCCGACGTCCCCCGCGGCGCGGTCACCGCTGCCGACGGGATCCTCGTGGTCGACAAGCCCCAAGGGCTGACCAGCCACGACGTCGTCGGCGCCACCCGCCGCCTGGCCGCTACCCGCAAGGTGGGGCACGCCGGCACCCTCGACCCCATGGCCACCGGCCTGCTGCTGCTGGGCATCGGGCGCGCCACCCGCTTCCTCACCTACCTGGTGGGGGCCGACAAGACCTACGAGGCCACCGTTCGCCTCGGGGTGGAGACCACGACGGAGGACGCTGACGGGCAGATCGTCGCAGCCCGCGGCTGCCGGCCCTCGGACCTGCCCGAGGGCCGCCTCCGGGAGGCGCTCACAGGCCTGACCGGGCCGATCCAGCAGGTGCCCAGTGCGGTCTCCGCCATCAAGGTCGACGGCGTGCGAGCCCACCAACGCGTCCGTGACGGGCAGGACGTCGAGCTGCAGGCCAGGCCCGTCACCATCCACGAGCTGCGCCTGACCGCAGAGCCCCGGAAGGCGATCGTCGAAGCCGACGGCGCCCTCAGCGACGGCCCGGACGCAGCGGAGGCCGTCGACATCGACATCCTCGTCTCCTGCTCGTCGGGCACCTACGTGCGCGCCCTGGCTCGGGACCTGGGGCGGGCGCTGGGCTGCGGGGCTCATCTGACCGCGCTGCGGCGCACCGCAGTGGGCCCCTTCGACATCGACGAGGCCCACACCCTGGCGGACCTGTCCGCCCAGGTTGAGACCGACGCCTCCATCCCTGAGCCTCACGGGGTCACCACGCTCCCGCTGGAGGAGGTCGCCCGGCGCTGCTTCAAGCGCCTGAGCCTGACCGAGGGCGAGGCACGCGCACTGCGCTACGGCCAGCCCCTTGACGCCGAGGTCCTGGAGAGGGCCGAGGCACCCGAGGGCCGGCGGCTGCAGGCCTCTGCGAAGACGGCTGAGCAGCGCGTCGTCGCCGGATTCGCCCCCGGTGGGCGCCTCGTGGCACTGTTGAGGCACCAGGGCCCACGTGCGCGCCCGGTACTGGTCCTGGACCCGGCCTGAGACGCGCACCCGGGCCGCCGGCCCGTCCGGCGAAAGCACACCCGATGAGCACCTTTGCGTGAGGAGACATGATGAGCCAGACCGGAGGATGCCGCTGCGGATGCGGCGGGCACGGCAAGCGCAACGAGCAGGACGAGCGGGCCGCCGCGCCCGCAGTCGCCCAGCCGGTGGGTGAGGGATACCGGCCCGAGCCCGCACAGACCTCCCCGGAGGTCGTCGACGCCGTCGCCATCGCCTCAGCGGTGACGACGGCCCTGGGAGCGGGAGCGCCGCAAGGCGTCACCCCCGGGCACAAGGCCGGTAACCTGCTGGGTCTGCGTGATGTCTCCGCCTCCGCCTCGGGCGGTGGCGGTTGCGGCTGCGGAGGCCACTGACCCCGCCCCGTCACACGCTGTGGCGCTGGAGGGCCTCAGTGACCGTCGTCAGGCGTGAGGGGCCGTCAGCCTCCTCGTACCGTCCCAGGAGCAGGTCCTCCGTGATCTGCCCGTCCACGAGCACCAGGACACGGTCGGCCCGGGCCGCCACCTGGGAGTCGTGGGTGACCATGACCAGGGTCGTCCCCGAGGTGTGAATCTCCCCGAGCAGGTCGAGGATCTGCAGCGCGGTGGCGGAGTTGAGCGCTCCTGTGGGTTCGTCGGCGAAGACGATCCCGGGGTCGTTGATGAGGGCCCGGCAGATGCCGGCGCGCTGCAGCTGGCCTCCGGAGACCTCGGTGACGCCGCTGGTGGCCAGCTCGGCGATCCCCATGCGCTCCATGAGCTCCTCTCCACGCGCCGTGACCTCGGAGCGCGGACGCAGGCCCGCCAGGAACCCGGGCAGGACGATGTTGTCCAGCAGGCACAGGGTGGTCATGAGGTGCGCCTGTTGGAAGACGAATCCGAAACGCGTCAGTCGCAGCGCCGCCAGCTCCTTCTCACTCAGGCTCGTGATCTCCTGGCCGCCCAGGAGTACCGAGCCGGCGTCGGGCTGGTCCATACCGCTCAGGCAGTGCAGAAGGGTGGACTTCCCGGACCCGGAGGGCCCCATGATGGCGACGAACTGTCCCTGCTCGACATCCAGGTCGAGGTCTCGCAGGACGGGGGAGTGGTAGCTCTTGGACAGGTGCTGGGCCCGCAGGACCGGTTGCCCGGCTCCCACGGGGACGGCCGGTCCCGCGGCTGCTGATCCGGTGCGCCATGGGGAACGCGATGGGGTGGAGGCACGCATTCTGTCTCTCCTTACTCGCCGGTGGTCAGGGTCATGGTCAGGGGCATGGTGCGTAGGCGTCTGAGGGCCAGGGCGACAGCGCCGACGACGGTGGCCAGCAGTGCCCCTGGTAGGACGAGTCCCACCAGCCACCAGTTGGGGAGGAGCTGAAGGTCGGGGGCTCCGCGTGAGGCCATGACCGCCCCGATCGCGGGGCTGCCCAGAGTGGAGGCCCCCAGGAGCCCCAGGGCGGTCCCCACCAGCGCCAGGAGGCCGAAACGGATGAGGTACTGCCCCGCAACTGCCCGTCTGGTGCACCCCAGCGCCATCAGGACGCCGATCTGAGGCCGCTCCCGCGAGACGATGAGGACGGTGAACAGCACCGTGATGAGGAAGGACAGCCCCAGCGCGATGGCGCATGCCAGTGTGGTGACGACGCGGACCTGGGAGCCGGTGGCCCCGAAGAACTGGGCGGCATACTGATTCATGCTGACCGCCTGGATCCCCGGGTACTCGCCGCTCAGCTGCTTGGCGAGGGCGCTGGCCTGCTGAGTGGAGCCGGCGTCGGCGTAGACGATCTGCCACAGTGCGGGGGCGCCGTCGTCGAAGGTGGCCTTGGCGGTATGCCCGTTGTTGGTGATGTCCTGGTAGACACCCGTGACTGTCAGGTCCTTGTCGCCGTCGGCGGTCCGGACGGTGACCGTGGCGCCTTCCTTGGCGCCCGTGTCCTGGGCCTGGCTGTAGGACAGGGCGATCTCGTCGTCGGTGGTGGGGGCGCGCCCGGAGAGGTACTCCATGGGGAAGGCCTCATGGTCCCCGATATCGATGAGCGCCGTCTGCCAGCCGCCAGCGGCAGTGGACATCTTGTAGCTGCGGCGCAGCATCGTGGTGTGCCGGGTGACGCGGGGGTCGGAGTCGACGGCCTTCTCCACGGCGGCCAGGTCCTGGACCCCGGCGCGCACGTCGACACGCAGGTCGGCCCGACCGGCCCCCAGGTAGGTGGCCACACGTGGGTCGCTCAGAGTCGAGGAGACATTCGTCGGCAGCACCATGGTGAAGGTGCACAGCGCCAGAACACCGAGCATCAGGGCGTTGGAGGGGCGCAGTGCCTCGCGCGCCCCGAGCCACACCTGAACCGGAAGGCGGCGAAGGGTGGTCAGTCTCCAGCGCTGCCGGCGTGGGCGCAGGGAGGCGCTGGTGCCGCTGCGCAGAGCCTCGATGGCCGAGATGCGGCCGATGCGCCGCAGAGCCAACCAGGTGAAGCCGATGACTCCGAGCGCCAGAACCAGAACCGTGAGGATCGGCAGCCCCACGCTCCACAGGGTGGTCGCGGGCCGACCCAGGTAGAGGGTCGTCGGGGCCTCCAGGGCGGTGGCCAGGGGCTGGCCGGCCACGTAGCCCAGGGCCGCCCCCAGCGCTGACAGAGCCAGGTACTTGGCCACGTAGAGGCGGCGTATCCGCCCCAGTGGCGCCCCGATGGCCTTGAGCACGGCGATCTGGGCCAGGTCCGTCTCGACGGCCGCCAGCACCGTGTAGCGCAGGGCGAGGACGGCGACAACCGCCAGAATGACAGCCACCACCAGGGCCACTGCCACGATGAGCATGGCGTTGAGTGAGTTCATGAGCTGGATCATCGAGGCGCTGATGTTGATGCCGTTACTGGGCAGACCCGCCTCCTTGTAGGCGTCGATGACGCCGCCGGGACGGGTGGAGTCGGTCAGGCTCATCTCAATGAGGTACTCGGGCTCGGTGATCTGCTGCTCCAGGGCGGAGAAGTCCTCGGGCGAGACCACCAGGCGCTTGGAGGGGATCATGGCGGCATTCATCTGGGCGTCGCGTGCGAATCCCACGACGGTCAGGGTCGTGGTCCTGCCGGCACTGCTGACGGTCACGGTGTCGCCGACATCGGCGCTGTTGATCGCCCGGTAGTGGATCGGCAGCACCACCTCTCCCGGCCCCGGGCTGACGGGTTCGCCGTCGTCGTCGAGCAGGAGGTCGAGGTGCTTGGGAGAGGTGACGAAGGCGGGCTCGTTGTAGGACTCGGACTGGTTGACGCCGTTGATGGACAGCTCCTGGCGCGCTACTGGAAGGGTCTTGATGACCTCGTGGTCGGTGACGTCGCTGCGCGCCTGCGCCCACGTCTCGATCGCCTGCCGGTCGTGGTCGTCAATACGGCCGGAGTGCATCTGCACCAGGTCCGGCAGCTTGGCCCGCTGCGAGAGCCGGTGCGTGGCCGACAGGCTGTCCACCACCAGGGATGTCCCGGCCGACATCAGTGTGGCCGCCAGGGCGATGAGGGCGGTCAGGGTGGCGGCCACAACGGCGCCGCGCGCCAGGTCCGCCTTGAGAAGTCGCATCAGCATGACAGCAGCCTCCTTGGAGTCTGTCCTCGGTCTTGCGGGCTCTTTCCCGGATGAGGGATTCCCAGGTGAGGGAACGGTTCTCGACGCTAATCGACTGACGGTCGGTATCGAGAATAGACTGACGGTCGAAACGCGTCAAGGCGTGTCGAGGGCGGCTGGTTCGCATCCGGCCGCGCCCCCGTGGCAGGGTTGTCCCGCGCACGCACCTCTCCCGACCCGGCGGGGTGGGCGGGGGCGTGTGGATGCGGATGAAGACAGGGGTGCGGTGCGCCCCACGGGCCGATGAGAGCAGGAACAGCGACAGTGGAGGTCTGGTACGGCGCCGAGCAGGTGCCAGCGAGCCTGAGCGCTCCGGGAGGGCCGGGCGCCGTGGTCACGATGGGCATCTTCGACGGCGTCCACCGCGGGCATCAGGCGGTCCTGGGGCGCGTCGTCGAGCTCTCCCACGAGCTCGCCCACGGCGACCGGCGGCCCCTGGCCGTCGCGGTCACCTTCGACCCCCACCCTCGTAGCGTCCACCAGCCCGAGGCCGACCTGCCCCTCATCGCCTCCCTGACCGACCGCCTGGCCTCCCTGGGGGACCTCGGTCTCGACGCGGTCCTGGTCATCACCTACACCCTCGACTTCGCCGCCCAGAGCCCGCAGGACTTCGTGCGCACCTGGCTGGAGGAGCTGCTCGGGGCTCGCGCGGTCGTCGTCGGCGACGACGTCCGCTTCGGTTGGCGCAACTCCGGGGACGCCGCCACCCTGGAGCAGATCGGTCGCCAGGACGGCTTCGAGGTGGAGATCGTCTCCACTATCCGCTCCGACGAGGGGCGTCGCTGGTCCTCGACGTGGATCCGCCAGTGCCTCAAGGACGGGAACATGCGGCAGGTCAGCCGGGTCCTGGGCCGTCCCCACCGGCTGCGCGGCGTCGTCGTGCGAGGTCTGCGCCGCGGCCGCGAGCTCGGGTTCCCCACCGCCAACCTGGAGGCCGCCACCGCCGGTGTCGTGCCGCCCGACGGGGTCTACGCCGGCTGGCTGATTCGCGGCTGCGCAGACGAAGGCGATGTCCAGCGGCTGCCCGCCGCCATCTCGATCGGCACCAATCCCACCTTCGACGACGTCCCCCAGCGCACGGTCGAGGCTCATGTCCTGGGGCGAGCCGACCTCAATCTCTATGGCGAGGAGGTGGGGGTCGAGCTCGTCGAGCGCCTGCGCCCCATGCTCGCCTTCGATGGGCTCGACGCGCTCCTGGTGCAGATGCGCGCCGATATCGAGGACACCGCCCGGATTCTGGGAGTCCCGGTCCCCGAGCCGATCCGTCCCGAGGACGTCACCGCGCAGTAGCTCCGGTGTGTGCGTCGAGCCTTCGGGGAGGTGCTCGCCGTCGGAGCCTGACCGTCGCATCCCGCTTCCGCCCCGGAACTGTGCCGGTTCGCACAGCCTCTGGCGTGATCGGAGGCAAGCGGCGCTGGTAAGGTTGGCGGGCCGTCGATCGGCCACGGATACCTCATGCCCGGGAGAACCTGCCCCGGCGCTCCGTGCAACGAGACCCGAAGGAGTCCGCATGTCGGTTACCGCAGAGCGCAAGCAAGAGATCATCGCCGAGTACGCCACCCACGAGGGTGACACGGGCTCCCCGGAGGTCCAGGTCGCCATCCTCACCGAGCGCATCTCCAACCTCACCGAGCACTTCAAGGGCCACACCCACGACCACCACTCGCGTCGCGGCCTCTACCTGCTCATCGGTAAGCGCCGTCGCCTGCTCGACTACCTCATGAAGGAGGACATCGAGCGCTACCGTGCTCTCATCGCCCGCCTCGGCATCCGCCGCTGAGCGCGCTGACAGCCTTGAGCCGTGCGGCCCGGCCCCCTGGAGGGGAGCCGGGCCGCACGGCGTTTCCGGGCCGCCTCGCCCGCGCTCAGAGCAGCGAGGTGTAGAGCGCCTTGATGTCCTCACGGGTCGCAGGGCGCAGGACCGCTTCGTCCTGCCGTTGGTCACCAATTTGTCACGATCGAGTAAGACCGGTCCAGGAAATCGCCGGTTCCGCGCGTCCCATCTCACGTGGCATCCTGTGGCGCTGATCGGCATCACGAGGCCGCGCACGATAGAATCTGCGCGGCTGTGCCCTCGTGTACTCGCCGGCTCATCGATGCTCTCCCAGCGTGCGAGCCGGTCAGGAGTGCGCAGGTGGCGCAGTCCGCCCCCGGGAAGAGACCCGGGGAGCGGCCGGCCCCGTCGGTTTTCGGTGGTGGCCTCCGGAACCGTGCTCGCGCCGTCGGATCAAGGAGATCCGCGTATGGCAGCGCTCGGCTCCGTGGGCCTCGATCGAAGGCCACGGACCCGGCACGACGATCGCGAGAAGAGAGACTTCATGTTCATTGACGACCCCGAGGTCACCGCCGCCGAGGCAGTGATCGACAACGGCTCCTTCGGCAAGCGCGTGGTGCGCTTCGAGACGGGCCGCCTGGCCAAGCAGGCCGCTGGAAGCGCCATGGCCTACCTCGACGGTGAGACCGCCGTCCTGTCCGCCACCACCGTGGGCAAGCACCCCAAGGACCAGTTCGACTTCTTCCCCCTGACCGTGGATGTCGAGGAGCGCCAGTACGCCGCCGGCCGTATCCCCGGCTCCTTCTTCCGCCGCGAGGGCCGCGCCGGAACCGCCGCCATCCTGGCCTGCCGCCTCATCGACCGTCCGCTGCGCCCCTCCTTCGTCAAGGGCCTGCGCAACGAGGTCCAGGTCGTTGAGACCGTCCTGGCCATCCACCCCGACGACGACTACGACGTCCTGGCCATCAACGCCGCCTCGATGTCCACCCAGATCGCCGGCCTGCCCTTCTCCGGGCCCGTGGCCGGTACCCGCCTGGCCCTCATCGACGGGCACTGGGTGGCCTTCCCCCGCTACTCCGAGCAGCAGCGCGCCACCTTCCAGATGGTGGTGGCCGGCCGCGTCCTGGAGTCCGGCGACGTCGCCATCATGATGGTCGAGGCCGGTGCCACCGAGCACGCCTGGGAGCTCATCAACGCCGGGGCCGTGGCCCCCACCGAGGCCGTCGTCGCCGAGGGCCTGGAGGCCGCCAAGCCCCATATCAAGGCCCTGTGCGAGGCCCAGCTCGAGGTCGCCCAGCACGCCTCGAAGCCCACCGCCGAGTTCCCCCTCTACCTGGACTACACCGACGAGCAGTACGACGCCGTCGAGAAGGCCGCCGAGGCCCACGGCCTGGCCGCCGCCATCGCCACCGAGGGCAAGCAGGCCCGCGACCTGGCCACCGACGCCGTGCGCGACGAGGTCCTGGCCGAGCTCGCCGAGTCCTTCCCCACCGAGGAGGACACCAAGGCCCTCAAGGCCGCCTTCCGCTCCGTGACCAAGAAGATCGTGCGTCACCGCACCCTCACCGAGGGCGTGCGCATGGACGGTCGTGGCCTGAAGGACATCCGCACCCTGGCCGCCGAGGTCGAGGTCCTTCCCCGCGTGCACGGCTCGGCCATCTTCGAGCGCGGCGAGACCCAGATCCTGGGCGTGACCACCCTCAACATGCTGCGCATGGAGCAGCAGGTGGACGACCTCTCCCCGGTCACCCACAAGCGCTACATGCACAACTACAACTTCCCGCCCTTCTCCACCGGTGAGACCGGCCGCGTGGGCGCCCCCAAGCGCCGCGAGATCGGCCACGGCAACCTGGCCGAGCGGGCCCTCGTGCCGGTCCTGCCCACCCGCGAGGACTTCCCCTACGCGATCCGCCAGGTCTCCGAAGCCCTGGGCTCCAACGGCTCGACCTCCATGGGCTCGGTGTGCGCCTCCACCCTGTCCCTGCTCAACGCCGGTGTGCCGCTGCGCGCGCCCGTGGCCGGTATCGCCATGGGCCTCATGCACGAGGTCATCGACGGCGAGACCAAGTGGGCCACCCTCACCGACATCCTCGGCTCCGAGGACGCCTTCGGGGACATGGACTTCAAGGTCGCCGGAACCCGTGACTTCATCACGGCCCTCCAGCTGGACACCAAGCTCGACGGCCTGCCCTCCGAGGTGCTGGCCGGCGCGCTCGGCCAGGCCCGCGACGCCCGCCTGTTCATCCTCGACGTCCTGGCCCAGGCCATCGACGCCCCCGACGAGATGGCCCCCACGGCCCCGCGTGTCCTGGCCGTGCGCATCCCGGTGGACAAGATCGGTGAGGTCATCGGCCCCAAGGGCAAGATGATCAACCAGATCCAGGAGGACACCGGAGCGGACCTGACGGTCGAGGACGACGGCACCGTCTACATCGGCGCCTCCGACGGCCCCTCGGCCGAGGCGGCCCGCGACGCCGTCAACGCCATCGCCAACCCGCAGATGCCCGAGATCGGCGAGCGCTTCGTGGGCACCGTGGTCAAGACCACGACCTTCGGCGCCTTCGTCTCGCTGACCCCCGGCAAGGACGGACTGCTCCACATCTCCCAGATCCGCCGGCTCGTCGGCGGCAAGCGCGTGGAGAACGTCGAGGACGTCCTCAACGTCGGGGACAAGGTCCAGGTCGAGCTGGCCGAGATCGACCAGCGCGGCAAGCTGAGCCTGCACGCGGTCCTCACCGACGAGCAGCTCGCCGCCGAGGCCGAGGGCGAGGCCTCCCGCAAGGCCTCCCGTGAGGGCGGCTCGCGCCGCGAGGCCAAGGACGAGGACGGCGAGCAGCCGCGCCGCGAGCGTCGTCCGCGCCGTCGTCGCATGCGCAGCGCCGAGTCCTCCGAGGAGGAGTGAGACCCGTTCAGCGGCCCTAGCCGACTGACGCATCTCTCCGGTGTCCCCGTCCGGTCCTCTGGGCCGGGCGGGGACACCGTCGTCATCGGGGCAGTGCGTTCGCTGCGCGCGGCAGCACGCGGCCGGGTGCGGGAACGACACCGGGCCCGCCAGCCCGCTAGTCTTCGCGGGTGACCAACCCAGACATGCGCGCCGGATCAGCCCGGCAGGCGGCCTCTCAGCCCTCCTCGACCCCCGCGACCGGGCAGTCCTCGAGCCCGACCGACTACGCCGAGATGGAGCTCGGGCGCGGGCGGCCCGGTCGCGACGGCACCGAGCTGACCCTGCACGACGACGGGGCTCTCACCCGCCGCTCCGTCCTGCCCGGAGGGGTGCGAGTCATCACCGAGTCCGTGCCGGGGCTGCGCTCGGCCTCGATCGGCATGTGGTTCGGCGTCGGCAGCCGCGACGAGGTGCCCGGCCAGGAGGGCTCCACCCACTTCCTGGAGCACCTGCTGTTCAAGGGCACCGCCACGCGCGATGCCCACGACATCGCCGAGGCCTTCGACATGATCGGTGGGGAGTCCAACGCCGCCACCTCCAAGGAGCACACCTCCTACTACGCCCGCGTGCTCGCCCCTGACGGTATGCGGGCCCTCGACGTGCTCGCCGACATGGTGACCTCCTCCCTCCTGGAGCCCACCGACGTCGAGACCGAGCGCGGTGTCATCGTCTCCGAGCTGGCCGACGCCGCCGACGACCCCGCCGACGTCGCCCAGGAGGCCTTCGCCCGCGCCGCCTTCGGTGAGGACACGCCGCTGGGCCGACCCATCGGCGGCACCAACGAGACCGTCACCGCGGTTCCGCGCGACGCCGTGTGGGAGCACTACAAGCGCACCTACGCCTCCGACACCCTCGTGGTGGCCGCCGCCGGCGCTGTTGACCACGATGAGGTCTGCGAGCGGGTCCTGGCCGACCTGGCCGCGGCCGGCTGGGACGCCTCACCCGATGCCGTCCCGCGTGAGCGTCGCTTCGAGGTCGAGCCCTTCGCGCCCCTGGACGTCCACGACATCACTGTCCCGCGCGAGAGCGAGCAGAGCCACCTGTACCTGACCTGCCAGGGCATCGCCGTACGCGATGAGCGGCGCTGGGCCATGAGCGTGCTCACCACCATCCTGGGTGGGGGCATGTCCTCGCGCCTGTTCCAGGAGGTGCGTGAGAAGCGGGGCCTGGCTTACACCACCTACGCCTTCGACACCTCCTACGCCGGTGCCGGCGCCTTTGGGCTCTATGCGGGCTGCGCCCCCGGCGACGTCGATGAGGTGTGCGCCGTCATGATCGGTGAGTTCGAGAAGCTCGCCGAGCACGGCGTCACCGAGCGGGAGATGATGCGCGCCCGCGGCCAGCTGCGCGGGGCCATGGTCCTCGGGGGAGAGGACTCCCTGGCGCGCATGGGTCGCCTGGGGCGGGCCGAGGTCGTCACCGGGCGCCTGCGCTCCATGGAGGACAACCTGCGCCGCCTGGAGGCCGTCACCCCTGAGGAGGTCCGGGAGATGGCCGCCTGGCTGGTGGAGCAGAAGCGCGCCCGCATCCTCGTGGGTCCGGTCGACTGACAGCTGCCGACAACCGATGGGGTCGATGGCCCGCTCATCGAACACCGCCGGAGCCAGAAGAGGGGCTGAGTGTCCAAATCGGTGACAAAGGCGCGGATCGCTCTCATCCAGCCGATGCGCAACCCCATGATTCCAAGGTTCTCCAGCCTGCGCTCTAAGAGATGGAGGTCCTTTGTATCCGAAATGGACACCAACAAGCTGATTCCAGTCGTCGGCCCCTGGTGCTACTGGTCCGCGTGGGCCGGGTCTTCAGTCAGCGCCGGAAGCCGAAGGCGGCACTGATGAGCTGATCGAAGGCGCGGTCGGGCAGGACCCGACGCGCGGCAATGAGCGGCTTGGCCATGAAGCCCACAGCGTAGCGGGTCCGAGGGTGACGGGCGGTGACGATCTTGCCGACGGTACGAGCGATGACCTCCGGCGGGGAGTAGTGCCGCCGGTTCGACTCGCTGCGCATGGCTCCGGCCACGTCTCGGATCTGGTCGGCGTAGGCACTGCCCTCGGCCGTTGCCTCCAGGTGGTCGGCGGCGATCGATGCCCATTCGGTGCGGATGCCGCCGGGCTCGACCACGACGACGTCAATCCCGAAAGGAGACAGCTCGATGCGTAGCGCGTCACTCAGGGCCTCGACGGCGTACTTGGTGGCGTGGTACCAGCCGCCCAGTGGTGTGGTCAGCCTCCCGCCGATGGAGGAGATGTTGATGATGGTGCCCGAGCCCCGGGTTCGCATGTGCGGGGTGATGAGCTGGGTGAGGCGCGCCAGACCGAAGACGTTGACCTCGAACTGGCGGCGGGCCTCGTTGATCGGGACGTCCTCGATGGCGCCGTAGGAGCCGTAGCCGGCGTTGTTGACCAGGACGTCGATGCGTCCGGTCTCCTCCAGGATGCGGTTGACGCCGGAGCTCATGGAGGCGTCGTCGGTGACGTCCATGGCCAGTGGGCGGATGCCGTCGGCGGTCAGGGCCTGGAGACGGTCGGTACGACGGGCCGCACCGTAGACGATGTAGCCCAGTGCCCGGAGCTTGTGGGCGGTGTCCTCGCCGATGCCGGAGGAGGCGCCGGTGACGAGGGCGACCCCGGTACCGGGCGCCTTGGAGAATGCCTGGGGCGCGGCGGCTGGTGCTTGCTCCGCGGTTGTAGTCACGAGCGGTTCCCTTTCTGATGATGTGGGAGTGCCTTCAGCATCCATCATGATTGGTGACTCTGTTCGGATCGACTCCCGGCTGCTCCCCCGTGGGGGACGCATTCAGTCTCCCACCTGAGGCGGATCCCGAACGTCCAGGCGCTGGACAACCGGAGTTGGTGTCGGGAGGCGGACGTGACCTCGTGGTGGGTGGGTGAGTCGCTAGGGTGGGGCCATGACGATTCGCGTAGCTGTTGTGGGCGCCGCCGGGCGCATGGGATCGACCGTCTGCCAGGCGGTGGAAGACGCCGAGGGCCTTGAGCTCGTGGCTCGCCTGGACGTGGGGGACACCCTCGACGCCGAGCACCTGGCGGGTGCCGACGTCGCCGTCGACTTCACCGTCCCCAGCGTCACCGAGGCCAATGTCCATGCCCTGCTCGACGCCGGAGTGAACGTCGTCGTGGGCACCACCGGCTGGACCGAGGAGTCCTACGGGCACGTCCGCGAGCACCTGGCCCGGCCCGAGGCCGCCGGCCGCAGCGTCCTCATCGCCCCGAACTTCGCCCTGTCCGCCGTGCTGGCCATGAGCTTCGCCGCGAAGGCCGCCCCCTACTTCGAGTCCGCCGAAGTCATCGAGCTCCACCACCCGAACAAGGTCGACGCGCCCTCGGGCACCGCGGTCGCCACCGCCCAGGGCATCGCCGCGGCCCGTGCCGAGGCGGGCCTGGGCGCTATGCCGGACGCCACGCAGACCGACCCCGACGGCGCCCGTGGGGCCGTCGTCGACGGCGTCCACGTCCACGCCGTGCGCCTGCGGGGGCTGACCGCTCACGAGGAGGTCGTGCTCGGCAACCCCGGCGAGCAGTTGACCATCCGCACCGACTCCTTCGACCGGGCCTCCTTCATGCCCGGCGTGGTCCTCGCCGTGCGGCAGGTCTCCAGCCGCCCCGGCCTGACCATCGGCCTGGACGCCCTGCTCGACCTCTAAAGCGCAGGGAGGAGCCGCGAGCCGGTCGAGGCTGGTTGGTCTGGGACCGGCGAGGTACTACAGCGAGGCCGCCCAGCAGTCCTCAGTGATGCCCTCGCCGACGCCGAGCACCCGGTGGGCCCCGGTGGGCGCCATGCCGACCGAGGACAGGAGCCGGCTGATCGATTCGTCCCCGCGCACCGCCCAGGCCACGAGCGCCCTGGCGCCGTCCTGACGGGCCAGGTCCACGGCGGCCGCCAGGAGCCGGGAGCCGTGCCCGCGGCGCTGACTGGCCGGCTCGACGCCGAGCGCCGTGACCTCCACGGCCTGCACCCCGGCCTCGTCGACGTGCCCCTCGGCGTCCATGGACTGGGTGGGGGCCAGACCCAGCAGGCCCACCACCGTCCGGCTCACAGCGTCCGCCTGGGCGGTGGTGGCCACCAGGACGTGGTGCTCGGGCGAGGGCGGCTCGGTCACCGCTGCCTCCCAGCCTGCCGCGATGACGGGGGCGGCGATCATCGCCCGTACGCCCTGGGGCAGCGGCGCACTGTGCTCGGCGGTGTGGCCGGCCTCCAGGGAGGCGAGCATGGTGGCGGCCTGGACCTGCCCGATCGCCGTCAGGTCCTCCGCCCGAGCCGGGCGCACGAAGCCCCCCGACGCCTGGGGGCCGTCTTGGTCATGCTCCGCACAGTTGTGGGCGTCCGGGGAGTGGCGGTGCGGGGCGCGCGTATTCGCATCCGGGTTCAGCCCGGCCAGAGGATCGGCGCCCAGGACGGAGCCGTCCCGGCTCCCGGAGGACGATGACGGCGATGCAGGCGAGGGGGTTGTGGAGGTCATGGACCGAGCCTAAGTGACGGCCCTGACGGGCCAACGAGCCCAGGCGGGAACGCAGGCGCCTATGAGACAGATCATGAGAAGGGACCCTCGGCTGGCCGGGGGCACGTTAGGGTGGCGCCATGAGCTCAGCCCCCTCCCGCAGCTTCGGTTCCGTCGGCGTCGCCATGGTCACCCCCTTCACGCCCAGCGGGGAGGTCGACTACGACGCCGCCCGAGCCCTGGCGGTCAGCCTGGTCGACGACGGCGCCGACCTGATCCTCCTGTCGGGCACCACCGGTGAGTCCCCGACCACCCACACTCCCGAGAAGCAGGAGCTGATCCGTCAGGTCAAGGACGCCCTGGCCGGACGCGCCATGATTATGGCCGGCGCCGGCTCCAACGACACCGCCCACGCGGTGCGCATCGGCGTGGCCTCCCAGGAGGCCGGCGCCGAGGGCCTGCTCATCAACGCCCCCTACTACAACCGCCCCAGCCAGGAGGGCGTCTACCGGCACATCAACGCCGTCGTGGAGGCCACCGACCTGCCCGTCATGGTCTACGACATCCCCGGACGCACCGGCGTGAAGATCACCGAGGAGACCCTGGCCCGCCTGGCCGAGAACCCCCGCGTCAAGGCCGTCAAGGACGCCACCGGTGACGTCGAGCAGGGCTTCCGTCGCATGGAGTCTACCGGCTTGGAGTACTACTCCGGCGACGACGGCCTCAACTTCGCCTGGCTCACCCACGGCGCCTCCGGCGTCATCTCCGTGGCCGCCCACGCCGACGCCCACTCCTGGCGCCAGATGATCGACGCCGTCGACGCCGGCGACCTGGCCAGCGCCCGCACCCTCGCCCGCAGCCTGCGCCCCCTGGTCCACGCCATCATGGGCGGCGGGCAGGGAGCCGTCATGGCCAAGGAGGCCCTGCACCTCCAGGGACGCCTGCCCAGCCCCGCCCTGCGCCTGCCCCTGGTGCGAGCCGAGGAGACCGAGGTCGCCACCCTGCGCGATGTCCTGGCCGCCTCCGGGCTGCTCTGAGAACCGGAAGGGCACTGCCGTCATGCGCATGTGGTCGCTGCACCCGAGCCACCTGGACCGTGCGGGCCTGGTGGCCTGCTGGCGCGAGTTTCTATCCGCCCCGAGTTCTTTATCTTACAAAGTGAGGGTTATCTACAGAGCGAAGGAAGTTACCACTGACCCCGGTAAACACAAGTAATCGCCATAAATGAGAATAACCCTCGGTGGCTGGATCGGGTGGAGGATAGACACTTGAATGCCGCATGAAAATCTTAATGCTTTCAAGTAGTGTTTTAAACTGATTTGATTTGAACCGACCACGTAAAAAGGAGACCTGTTTATGAGAGCACCTAAAAACGAAAGTACAGGAAGTTCAGGGCAAAGTGCAGTCAAAGCAGAGTTTGAATACATGGGGTGGGGTGCTGGGTCGATGCCCGAACATGATAATGGAACAGATTTATACCTCACTGCCCGAGATGATCAAAGGTTTGAGTTAGGTGTGATGATGGCATGTCAAGTGAAAACCGGAAATAGTTACTTTAGTAACCCTCTGAAGGATGGAGAAAAAGTTGAAGGTTGGTGGTTTACAGAAGACCGTGAGCACTTTGAGTATTGGCTAAATCACTCTATACCGCACATTATTGTACTGAGGAATCAGGAGGAAAGGAAGTCATATTGGGTGCACGTTACTGATGATAACGTGAGAAATAGAGACCTAAAGTGGCCAAAGATTTTGGTCCCTGCAAATCAATTAGTCGAAGAATCACAGAACGACGCTCTTCGAGAAGTCGCCTGTAGTCAGCTACCTAAACCTAATTGGACTAACTCAGTATTATCGGCATCGAGTAAGATTTCGGTCGAGGATAGACTTCGGTATGCATTAATTGCACCACGCTTGATTGCGCCGAATTTAAATGTCGAATCAGTCAGGTGTAATGCGCTTACTTCCGGTATTTCGGGAGCGCAAGCGCTTGCGCTTTCTATGCTAGGAAACTTGGAGCGGACCGAGCGTCTACAGTACTTTCCTGACTATCGTTTCAAAACATCAATTCTTTCTGCAAGCGATACCAAGGAATTCGGATGGATTGCCGCCAAGGCAGTAGATTCTTACATAAAGAATCGGGACTTTGGAAACCTAGAAACTTTGCAAGATAAGGCGGTCACACCCGAGGAGAGAATCGTTGCAACAATGATTACGACTGTCGGACTATTTGAGTTAGGTGATGCTGAAAAGGTTGCTTCAGTGATACGTCAAGAACTAGGGTTAATTGGCGAAGATTATACCGAGATAGATTCTTATCAGTCAGAGAAAAATATCCGTCCAGTCGATGTTGCTTGGCTGCAGGCCCAACTTGCCAGAGCATTGCTTGAGATAGGAGAATATGAGAGTGCGTTTAACTGCGCGTTGAGGGCTAAGCAAGTTGGACATGAGTTCCCCTCGGATCCTACAGCCCTAGCTATTGCTGGAACGTCTTCAGTAACGGCATTTCAATCTGCGCCTTGGAGTGAGCATAATAATTATGATTACGATGTCACTCTTAAAGCGTACGACAATGAGGCAATATGGTGGCGATCAGAGATCTTTTCTCTGGGGTTGTCCGTATATTTGGAGAATAAATTTATTGATCGCATGGAATCGGTTGTCAGCGGTCATGCAAGCAACGGTTATGTCGATGAGAATTCTGGTAAGTACTTGCGATCGGCGGCGTTGATCTGCTCTTTTTCGGGTGATCAAAATGGCTGGCGGGAAGTGAATAAACAGACGGCTTACGCCCTGTTTGCCACAGCAGAGAGTGTAGTAGATGCGAGGCTTGCTCTAGAAGTTCTAGAATCGGCGCAAAGAGCTGGCGATGTTAAGGATGCGAAATTATTTGCCGACTACCTTCTTAGCTCAGGAATTTCTAAGAGTCCTGAATTTTTGAAATCTGTCTATAGTAAGGTTGATCTCGCTAAGTCGACTAGAACAACAGCTCATTTTGACTTAAATTTCCTAATTAAGTTTGGCGATAGCCTTAATGTGGGTGACGCTAATCTGCTGTGCGAATTCATTTTGCGAGAACTGAGGGACCCACAAAGATTTTCATACTTACTGGAAAGGTATGCAGAAATTCGTAATGAACTCAATAATTCATATACAGTAGAACATTTACTAAGTTTGCTTCAATCTATTTATGTGCACTTAGATGGCGAGCATGTTTTCAGTTTAGTGAGTTGTTTGCGTGATATTGTTTTTGATATGAGTATTGTGGACCCTGTTTTAGGCGTATGTTATCAAGTTAGGAAATTGGTTGAGATAATCCCTGGCGACGCTTGG
Organism: Actinomyces sp. oral taxon 175 str. F0384; assembly: GCF_000223355.1. NCBI lineage: Bacteria > Bacillati > Actinomycetota > Actinomycetes > Actinomycetales > Actinomycetaceae > Actinomyces > Actinomyces sp. oral taxon 175. The sequence goes on along the minus strand of NZ_AFUR01000001.1, from coordinate 1,608,596 downwards.
GTATGTGGTGGCAGGGAGGCCGTTGTAAGTAAGATAGACGAAGGTATAAGTTTCTGGGAAGAGCTAGTAGGCGATAGTGATTTGTAACTTAAGGAACTGTTGCTTTTTGGTAGGTGAAGTTTTCATGCGCATGTGGTCGCTGCACCCGAGCCACCTGGACCGTGCGGGCCTGGTGGCCTGCTGGCGCGAGTCACTCCTGGCCCAGGCGGTCCTGGCCGGACGCACCCGCGGCTACCGCAACCACCCCCAGCTCGAACGCTTCCGCGCCGCCCCGGAGCCGGCCACGCCCGCGGTGGCGGTGGGCGCCTACCTGTGGGGACTGCGCGAGGAGGCCGTCCGGCGCGGCTACCGCTTCGACGCCACCCGCATCGACCTGCCCGAGGCGGAGTGCACCGGCGTCAGCCTGACGGTCACCGAGGGGCAGATGGACCTGGAGCGCAGGCACCTTGAGGCCAAGCTGGCCGGACGCGCCCCCGAGCTCCTACCGCTGCCCGAGCGGCTTGAGCCGCACCCGATCTTCCGAGTCGTCCCCGGCGACGTCGAGCCCTGGGAGCGGGCACTGACCCCGTAAGCCCGGGGCGGGTGCAGAGGCGACCGGCACCGCGGCCGCTCAGCCCTCTTCCGCGGCTCTGGCGAGTACCTGCTCGCGCACGACGCGGCGCAGGATCTTGCCGATTTGGGAGCGCGGCATCTCCTCAATGACCTCCAGGCGGTGCGGCAGCGCGTAACGCGGGACCGTCCGCTCGGCGTGCTCCCGTACCGCCTCCAGGGTCACCGACCCCGGCGTGGCCCCCTCGGCCAGAACCACGGCGGCACACACGAGCTCGCCCATCGCGCCGTCGGGGAGCCCCACCACGGCGACGTCGGCCACGCCGGTCATGGAGCGGATCGCCGCCTCCACCTGACTGGGGTAGACGTTGAAGCCGCCGGTGAGGATCAGCTCGCGCTTGCGGTCGGCCATCCACAGGAAGGAGTCCTCCCGGCGCACGATGTCGCCCGTGCGCAGCCAACCGCCCGGCAGGATCGCGGCTTGCGTGGCCGCCTCGTCCTGACAGTAGCCGGCGAAGACCTGGGGACCGCGCACCAGCAGCTCGCCCGGTTCGCCGTCGGGCACCTCCCGGTCAGGGGCCGGGTCCTCGGGGTCCACAACGCGCACGTCCGTGGAGGGGAAGGGCAGGCCCAGCGCACCCAGGCGGCGCGAGGGCCCCATGGGTGTGCCCGCGACGATCGGGCTCGTCTCAGTCATGCCGTAGCCCTCGACGAAGAACCCGCCGGTCGCCTTCTCCCAGCGGGCCCCGACCTCTGGCGGCATCGGGGCCGCCCCGCATACCCCGTAGCGCAGCGTCCCCAGCTTCGTGCCCCGCTTCTGGGCACCGTCGAGGATCCGCTCGAACATGACCGGCACGCCGACGAAGAAGGTGAAGGGACGCCGCTCGTGCGCGGCGAGCACCTGATCCACCGAGAACTTGGGCAGCATCACCTGGGTGGCGGCCTTCTGCACCGCGCAGAAGAGGTTGAAGGTCAGCCCGAAGGCGTGGAAGAAGGGCAGCAGACACAGGAAGTTCTCCCCGCCCTCGTGCAGCATCGGCACCCAGGCGATGGCCTGGTTGGCGTTGGCCCGCAGATTGGTGTGCGTGAGCATCGCCGCCTTGGGGGTGCCGGTCGTCCCACCGGTGTGCAGCAGGACCGCGATGTCGGAGCCGGCCGGGTAGGGGAAGCGTGAGGGGATCCGGTGAGCGCCGGCCACCTCCTTGTCCCAGGAGCGCACCCCCGCAGGCAGGCTCTGTGCCCGGAAGGCGGCCCGCTGCCGGCGGGCCCGCTCCACCGGAAGACGCAGCGCGGCGCGCAGACGCACCGGCATTGCGGCTGAGAGGTCCACGCTGAAGACCGTGCGCCCCTGGAGCGCATCGCCGTCGGCGCGTGAAGCCGGACGGGGATCGGTGAAGAGGCCGACGCCCTTCTCCCACACGATGACGACGCGGGCTCCGTGCGCGTCCAGCTGGGAGCGGATCTCCTCGGCGGGCGCCAGCGGGTTGTGCTCTGCCACGACTGCGCCGATGCGCAGCGCCCCGTAGAGGGCGATGGCGTGCTGCGGGCAGTTCGGCATGATGAGGGCCACCCGGTCGCCCTTGTGCACCCCCGAGGTCCGCAGCACCTGTGCCGCCCGCTCCGAGGCCTCCAGCAGTTCGCGGTAGGTCATCTCCGCGCCCAGGAAGTCGATGGCGACCCGATCGGGGTAGAAGCGTGCCGCCGTCTCCAGCAGCTCGCTGAGCGGCGCGTCGGGAACCTCGATCGCCGCCGGGATGCCGGGCTGGTAGTGAGGGCGCAGGTAGTGGCGGTGGTCCTGGGTGGCTTGCTGCGGTGAGGCGGCGGCGTTGATCGTGCTGTCAGTCATGTCTGTGGAGTCGAATCGGGCTGTGGGTGGGAGCAGTCAGGTGATCTGGGGCGGCTGCGATCTGAAGGCATGCCCTCAGCGGGAGGCCGCGCTGTCATGCGGCCCGGCCTTGCCGTCCTGGCCGCCCTCCTGCTGACCGCCGTCCCTGCGCTCACCCCGGCCGGGGAAGTGCTCGACGATGGACACGGCTGCCGCCGTCGCCGCCCCGGAGGCCGCCTCCCGGGCCGCCAGGAGCTCATCGCGCACCACGCGCCGTAGCACCTTGCCGATCTGGGAACGGGGCATCTCGGTCAGGATCGCGATCTGGCGCGGCAGGGCGTAGTTGGACAGGTTCTTGGCCGCCCACTCGCGCACCTGCTCCAGGGTGACCGTCTGGCCCTCCTTGGGCAGGATCGCGGCGACCACGGACTCATTGCCGGCCTCGGCCGGCAGCCCGACGACGGCGACCTCCTCCACCTGCGGCATCGAGCGGACCGCGGCCTCCACCTCCGTGGGGTAGATGTTGAAGCCCCCGGAGATGATGAGCTCCTTGCGGCGGTCGGCGATGACGTAGAAGCCGTCCGCCTCCTGGCGCACCAGGTCGCCCGTGCGCAGCCAGCCCCCGTCCAGCAGCACCTCGGCGCTCTCCTCGGGGTTGTCCCAGTAGCCGGAGAACACCTGGGGGCCGCGAGCCAGCAGCTCGCCGACCTCCCCGGGAGCCACCTCGCGCTCGACGTCCTCGGGATCCACCAGGCGCACCTGCGTGGAGGGGTAGGGCACCCCCAGGGTGCCGGGCCGACGCGCAGGCGAGATCGGGTTGCCCAGGATGATGGGGGAGGACTCGGTCATCCCGTAGCCCTCGATGATGGTGCCACCGGTGGCCTCCTCCCAGGCCTGCGCCACCGCTAGCGGGTTGGGGGCCGCCCCGCACACGGCGATCTTGCAGGAGGACAGGTTCGCCCCGGTGGCCCGCGCCCGGGTCACCAGACGGTCGAACATGACCGGCACCCCCGGGAAGAAGGTGGCCGGGCGCCGCTTCCAGGCGGCCAGCACCAGGTCCGCCCCGAACTTGGGCAGCACCACCTGGGTGGCGGCCAGCCCCACCGCGCACAGCAGTGACAGGGACATGCCGAAGGCGTGGAAGAAGGGCAGGACCGCGTAGAAGGTCTCCTTGCCCGCGCTCGTGGTGCCGGACGCCCAGGCCAAGGACATCTCGGCGTTGGAGCGCAGGTTCTCGTGGGTGAGGCACACGGCCTTGGGCGTGCCCGTCGTCCCGCCGGTGTACAGCAGGGCCGCCGCCTCCGAGACGCTCGGCAGGGGAAAACCTGTGGCCAAGGGGATGGCGGAGGCGGCCAGGTCGTCCCAGGAGCGCACCCCGGCCGGGATCCTCCCGCGCAGCTCGCGGCGCTGGGTGCGGGCGGCCGCCACTGGCAGCCTGAGGGCCAGGCGGCTGCGCAGCGGAAGATGGCGGGACAGGTCCACCGAGTACACGCTCAGGCCCCCCAGGCCCGCCGCCTCCAGGGAGCCCACCGCCGCCACGAGGCGCTCGAGGGTCTTCTCCCAGGCGATGATGACGCGCCCGCGGTGAATGTGGAACTGCTCGCGCAGCTGGGCGGCGGGCGCCAGTGGGTTGTGCTCGGCCACGATCGCCCCGATGCGCCAGGCCGCGTAGGCCACGACCACGTGCTGAGGGCAGTTGGGAAGAATGACCCCGACGACGTCCCCGCGCCCGACCCCCAGGCCCCGCAGGGCCTCCGCGGCCCGCGCCACCTGGGTCTTCAGCTGGGAGTAGGTCGTCGTGGCGCCCAGGAAGTCCAGGGCCACCCGGTCCGGGAAGTCCCGGGCGGCGTCGCGCAGCATGCAGGACAGGGGCTCGCTGACCGCAGGGATCGTGGAGGGCACCCCTGCCTGACGGTAGACGGCCTCAAGGGCCTCATTACCGGAGGCCTCCGAGCCGGCCGCCGACGCGGCGCCACGCGTGAGCGCGGCTACCGATGTGCGTGAAGCACTCATGGGTCTTCCCCCCTTGTCTGCCGTGAGCCTTCCCCCGACGGGGAGGGTCTCGCCCGCCGCGGGTGCCGCCCGCGAGCGACGATGAGAACTCAGGAGCAACCGTAACCTACGGTGGCGTAACCTGCGTGGTCGGAGGCGTTGACAACCCTGTGCGATCCGGCTCACCGGCTGGAGGAACGCGGCTCCAGGCCCCGGAGGAGCGGCAGGCGGCTGACCACCCGCAGGCGGCGCGTGGGACGAGTCATCGCCACATACAGGTCGCCCGCGCTGCGCTCACCGACCTCAGCGGGATCCACGAGTACCACGACGTCGAACTCCAGCCCCTTGGACAGCAACGGGTCGACCACCAGCAGCCGCGAGCGCAGCACGTCGCCTCCCGGAGCCTCCATCGCCGCGGCCAGGTCCGGGTCCTGGCGCAGCAGCGCCTCAGTGCGCCCGGGGGAGGGGCAGATGACCGCGATGCGCCCGACGCCGGCACCCACCTGCTCGTCCAGGCGAGCCGCCTCCTGGGCGACGACCTCGCGCAGGAGACTCGCCCAGGCCTCGGGCTGGGCGCCTTCAGGGGACTGCGACAGGTCCGTGACCTCCAGGCAGTCGGGCAGGTCGCGCACCGAGCGCACCGGGTAGACCGGCGGGTGGCCCAGATGCGTCACCGTCTCCTCAGCCGCCTCCATGATCGTGGCCGGCGTGCGGTAGCAGACGGTGAGGGCCTCCTCGCGCAGCGGGGTCGACCCTCCGCGCGAGCGCCCCGACTGCCGGCCCTGGCGCGAGCGCGAACGGGCCCGGTGGCGGGACCGCGACCGGGACCGGCCCTGGGCCTCCGCAGCATCCGCAGCATCCTCGGCCGACGCCGTCCCCAGGGCGGTGAGCACCTCGCCCCAGCTGGCGGGGGCGTGGGGGCCCGAGTACTGAGCCAGGTCCCCCACCACCGTGAAGGAGCGCACCGGGCAGCGACGCGCCAGCGCCCGCCACGCCATGGTGCCCAGCTCCTGGGCCTCATCGACGACGACGTGCCCGTAGGTCCACGTCCGATCCGCCCGGGCCCGCTCGGCCAGAGTCAGAGTCGGGCCGCCCTGGGAGACCCGGTCGGCCAGCATCTCGGCACTGACCATCCCACCGCCCAGCTCCTGGGACTCGATCGCCTGGGCCGCGTAGGCCACCAGGTCCTCGCGGCGGCGGGTCTCCAGCCGGGCGCGCCGGGCCTGGGCGTCCTCACTGGGGCCCAGCAGCTCGGCCAGCTCGTCAATGAGCGGGATGTCCGCCGCACTCAGAGCGCTCCCCGGCTCACGGCGCAGCAGCGCACGCTCCTGCTCGCTCAAGGACGGAGCCACCTGCTCCAGGAGGGCGGGCCGGCTCCACAGCCGCTCCAGCAGCCCCTGGGGCGTCGTCGGCATCCAGCACAGGTTGATCTCCCGGCGGGCGTCCCGGGCGGTACGGATGTCCTCCCGGATCCAGGCGCGCGTGTCAGCGTCCGAGGCGTCCTGGTTCGTGGTCGCCGCGTACTGGTCGGTCAGGCGCTCCAGCAGCCAGATCACGAAGGCCTCGCGGGCCAGGTTGTGGGGCTTGCCGCCCCGACGGGCCCGGGAGGCCGCCTCACGCACGTCGTCGGGCTCCAGGGACAGGCGCACCCCCTGGACCTCGATCTCGCGGGGAGCATCCGGGACGCGCTGCAGGCCCCGCACCGCCCGCTCCAGGGCCTTGACCCACACCGAGCGCCCCTTGAGCTCGGCGACGCGGGCGTCCTCCTGCGCCGTGGCCCGCACCCCGGGAACCAGGTCGCCGATCGTCGTGGAGACCACCCCCGTCTCACCCAGGGAGGGCAGCACCTGCTCCACATAGCGCAAGAAGGTGCGCGAAGGCCCCACCAGGAGCACGCCGGAGCGCTCCAGGCGCTCGCGCTCGGAGTAGAACAGGTAGGCCACCCGGTGCAGCGCCACCGCCGTCTTACCCGTCCCCGGGCCGCCCTGGACCACGAGCACACCCCGGCCGGAGGAGGTGACGACCCGGTCCTGCTCGGCCTGAATCGTGGCCACGATGTCACCCATACGGCCGTCACGGGCGCTGGACATCGCGGCGATGAGCGCCCCCTCGCCCTGCAGGTCCCCAGCGGCCACGGAGGTCCCCGACGAGCCGGACGGGCCCTGGCCGGCCTTCAGGGCGGCCAGGTCCAGGACCTCGTCCTCCACCCCGAGCACCTGACGGGCCCGAGTGTCGATGTGCCGCCGGCGCACCAGCCCCATGGGCTCGGAGGCCGTGGCCTGGTAGAAGGCCCGGGCCAGAGGGGCGCGCCAGTCCAGGATCACCTCACGGTGCTGGGCGTCCTGCAGGCCGATACGCCCCACGTAGTGGCGCCGGCCCCCGTCCGTGACCGGGGAGGAGCCGCCCACGCCCCTGCCGGAGCCGGAGACTGCGGCCGGGGCCCGCCCGGAGGCCCCCGAGTCCGACGCGTCATCGGGCGAGGTGCTCATATCCATCCGTCCGAAGACCAGACGGTCCTCGACCCCCTCCAGGGAGGAGACCAGAGACGAGTAGTGCACGGCGTAGGCGTCCCGCTCCCCGCGGGACTGGTGGGTGCCGCTGACGCCCTGGGCCTCGGTACGGGCCAGGGAGTGGCGGGCCTGAGCCAGCTGGCGATCCAGCTCGCTGTAGGCGAGGTCGACGACGACCTGCTCACCGCGCATCTCGCGCTCGCGGACACTGCCCGCATCTTCCTCCGCCCGCGACGGCGCCTCCTGCTGGGAGTGCGGTGGGCGAGAGGGGATCGTCTGACTCACAAGGCCTCGCATCGGTTCTGGTTCTGGCAGGCATGCGCGTGGGGTGCACTGGCCGGCTCTGGTTGACGCTGACGGGTACTGGGGTCGGTGATGGCTTCAGTACGGTCGACCCATTATTCTCCTGCTGACGCCCCGACGGGGACGCCGAGGGCGAACAAGGCGCCCCAACCCGGCGCGGGCGGGAACATCGACAATCCAGAAGGTGTTGGCAGGAGTGCCCAGGACGCTAACCGCCGTTCCCGGGCACTCACCCGGACGAATCCTGATAAAACGCCGAATCGTCTCACTGAGCCGAGGACGCTCGACGTCGCTCGACCATGAAGCGACTCACACGGAATCGCTCCGGGTGCCGAACCCAGGCCATGCCCAGACCATGACCATCGCACGACACGGACACGCCCTCCCCGGCGCCGTCGGTCTCGCCGCCCGTCACCTCGAGCGGCGAGCGCACCAACGGACCCATGCCACGGGAGGATGAACCAGACCAGACAGGAGGAGACGGGCTCGTGAGACCACTGTTCACCATCCAGCACCCCGCGGATCAGCCGATCTCCCCGAGGGTCCTCATCCACTACTTCGAGGGCGCCATGGACGCCGGCAACGCCGGCGCGCTGGCCGTCGACCAGCTGCTCATGACGCTCCCCAGCGAGCGTGTCGCCACCTTCGACATCGACGCCCTCGTGGACTACCGCGCCCGGCGTCCCACGATGACCTTCGTTCATAACAACTACTCCTCAGTCACCATGCCCGAGCTGGTCCTGGATCTCCTCCATGACGACGACGGCGAGGACGTCCTCCTGCTCCACGGCAGCGAGCCGGACTACCGCTGGGACGAGTTCGTCGGAGCCGTGGCCCACCTGGCCGTCTCCATGGGCGTGAGCCAGGCCGTCGGCATGAGCGGCATCCCCATGGCCGTGCCCCACACGCGCCCGACCTACGTCCACCACCACGGCAGCCAGCCCGACCTGCTGCCCAACCAGCCCGAGCTCTTCGGGCACGTCGAGCTGCCCGGGTCGATGTCGGCCTACCTCGAGCTGCGTCTGGGCGAGCTGGGCCTGGACTCCCGGGGAGTCTCGGCCGCGATCCCGCACTACGTGGCCCGCGACGAGTTCCCGCAGGGGGCCTCGGCACTGCTGACCGCCGTCGTGCAGGCCACCGGCCTGGCGCTGCCGGTCGGGGACCTCGAGGCCGCCGCCAGCATCAACCGTGCCGAGATCAACGCCGAGGCCGCTCAGCAACCGGAGGTCAGTGCCGTCGTCTCCGCCCTGGAGGCCCAGTACGACGCCATGGCCCCCAGGATCGCCATTGACGAGGTCGACACCTCCGCGCCGATCCTCAACCTGCCCAGCGCCGAGGAGATCGGCGCGCGCCTGGAGGCCTTCCTGGAGGCCAACGACTCCGGGGACCTGGGGTCCCAGGGCTGGAACCCCGGCCGCGGGAGCTGACCGGTACCGAGCGCTGCTGGCGCCCCCGGGCCGGCGGCCGGTCAATTGCCTTGTGCGGGTCTAGCGGACCCGGACACCCTCAGGGCGCGGTAGCGCGGCGTCATCGAGCGCCCAGGTGCGCACCGGCAGTGGCAGGCGGCGCACTGCGCGCTCTGCCTCCTCGAGCTGGCCTTCCGTGAAGGGGTCCTGGTGGGCCACCAGCACCAGGTTGCCCCGGCGCCGGCCACGCGCCGCGGCGGGATCGGCGACGATGAACGCGCGGGAGGTGTCCCCGTCCAGGGCGCCGGCGAGCGTGGTGATCTCAGCGCCGGCCAGGGCACGCGGCATGGAGGCGGTGTTGACCAGCAGCAGTCCTCCTGGAGCCAGCGCCCTCAGGCAGGAGTCGAAGAACTCCCGGTTCCTGCAGGAGGCCGGCACGCTCCCACCGTTGAACACGTCGCGCACCACGACGTCCCACTGGCCCGGCCGCAGCCCCGCCACCACCTCGGCGGCGTCGCCGACCCGGATCCGCAGCCTGGGGGACCGGGGCAGGTCGAACCAGGTGCGCACCTGGCTCGCGAGGATCTCATCGATCTCGACGGCGACCTGCTGGGAGCCGGGGCGGGTCACGTCCCACGCCCTGGCCAGGGCACAGCCCGCCCCGCCCAGGTGGAGCGCCCTGACGGGGCTGCCCTCGCCGCGCAGGGCCGAGAGCACCGCGTCCATCTGCTGGTGGTACTCGAAGTCAAGGTGGGAGGGGTCGCGCAGGTCCAGGAAGGAGGACTCCGCGCCGTCGAGCATGAGAAGGATCCCGGTGTCTCGCGCCACGAGCTCGGCCGTGGCCAGGGAAGTGCGCACCGGGCCTGGGGGCAGATCGGTCAGCGCCGGGGCCCCGGAGCTCCTGCGTCTACGTGTCACAGCCCCACGGTAGCCTGAGAGGAGCGCGGGCGGACTCCTCGGGGGCCGCCAGCCGATGAGTCCGTCGCACTCGTTGAGGAGGTGGAGATGAGCAGGGCACCCCGTTCCCAGGCCGCGCGCCGGTCCTGGGGGGACGATGACTCCGCCACCCCCATCATCCACGTCGACATGGACGCCTTCTTCGCCTCGGTCGAGCTCCTCGAGCACCCCGAGTTGGCCGGCCGTCCCGTTATCGTCGGCGGTCGCGACGGCCGGGGCGTCGTCTCGGCCGCCTCCTACGAGGCCCGGGCCTTCGGCGTCTCCTCGGCGATGTCCATGGCTGAGGCCTCCCGCCGCTGCCCCCAGGCCGTGGTCCTGCCCGTGCGCCACGGCCTTTACTCCCGGGTCTCCGCCCAGGTCATGGTCATCCTGGCGGAGGTCACCCCTGTTCTGGAGAAGGTAAGCATCGACGAGGCCTTCCTGGATGTGAGCGGGGCCAGGCGCCGCATGGGCTCCCCGGTGACCATCGGCTGCTGGATCCGCGCCGAGATACGCCGGCGAGTGGGCGTTCCGGCCTCGGTGGGCATCGCCTCCACCAAGTTCATCGCCAAGCTCGCCTCCTCCCACGCCAAGCCCGACGGACTGCTCCTGGTGCCGGCCGTCGCCACGCAGGACTTCCTCAACGTGCTGCCGGTGGGGGCCCTGTGGGGCGTCGGCACCCGGACGCAGGAGGTCCTGGCCAGGTGGGGGATCCAGGACGTGCGCACCCTGGCGGGCACTGACGTGCGTCACCTGGAGAGGATCCTCGGCCGGGCCGCCGGGCGCCACCTGCACGAGCTGTCCCACGGCGTCGACCCCCGCCGGGTCGAGCCGGTGCGTGAGGAGAAGTCGGTGGGCACCGAGACCACCTTCTTCGAGACCCTCACCGACCGGGAGCACGCCCGGCGGGTCCTGCTGGACCAGACCCACCAGTGCGCCGCCCGTCTGCGCGCGGCGGACCGGCGCTGCCGGGTCGCCGTCCTCAAGGCCCGAGGGGCCGACTTCACCACCGTCACCCGCTCACGCACCCTGGCCACCCCCACCGACCTCGCCCAGGACATCTGGGAGACCGTCTCCTCGCTCTACTCCGCCCTGCCCACCCCGCCCGGTGGCTTCCGCCTCCTGGGGGTGCGGGTCGAGGGACTGCTGCGCCCCGACGACGGTGTGCAGCTCCTCCTGGACGAGGACCCGCGGCGCGGCGCCTCCGAGCGGGCCGCCGACGCCGTGCGCCGCAGGTGGGGAACTCACGCAGTGGCCCCGGCCAGCCTCCTGTCAGGAGACGGCCCCACCAAGGCGCCGCCCGGGCAGGAAGGGCGAGGAGGGCGAGGTCGTCGTCGGTGACCCGGGTGCAGGAGCCGCCTGCGTCCCGGCCAACCTCCTCGGTGAGTTTCTCCTGAGCCCCCGCAGCGCCTATCCTGGCAACTACGGCGCAGATCCCCGGCCCCGCCCGGAAGCAAGGAGCATGATGGCACTGTCAGAGCGAGAGCAGCAGGTCCTGCGAGACCTGGAATCGCAGCTCCATGAGGATGACCCCGAGCTGGCTCAGACGTTCCAGCGTGAGGAGCGTCGGCTCTCACGGCCTTCGCCCCGCCATATCGGCGGCGGCGTGGCCCTGGTCCTGGTCGGTCTGGCGCTCCTCATCGCAGGGGTCTCGGTGCCCCACAGCCTCCTGTCCATCCTGCTGGGGGTCGCCGGCTTCCTCGTGGCCGTCGGAGGTGTCGCAATGGCGCTGACCCGGGTCGAGAACACGTCGAGCCCGCGTCGCCCCGCGGGAGGTCGAGGCGGGCCCGCCAAGAGCGGGAACGGCGGGAAGAAGCGCTCCTCCTTCATGGACCGCCAGTCAGAGCGCTGGGATCGCCGGCGCGACTCAGAGGACTGACCGGCCCGCATCCACCTCCCCGAGTCCCCACTCCTCTGCAGCCGCTCCACCACGCCCGCGCCCGCGCCCCTGCAGCGGTGCTGGCGTACGCCGATCCCCACATCCCTCCACCGCCCCCACTTCCCTCCACCTCCATATCCCTCCCGCCGGCACGGCTCCGCAGGTCCTGTCTCCAACGCTCAGCCGTTGCAGACAGGACCTGAGTATCTGCAGACCCCGATCAGTCCTCTGCGGACCTCGTCAGGTCGGGACAGAATCATGAGAATCTCAAGGAATTCCTCGGACTCGGAAGAGCTGCCTCGAGAGCGGTGCGGCTCCGCTCCTACCTCTGCTCGGAGCTCCGAGCTCCACCAGAACCCTGCGTGCAGGCCGAGTGGAATCTGCTTTTTTCCTGGATATCCACCACGCCGAGGAGGGTGGTGGTGAATGCCTCCCCCCACCTGTCCTCCACCTCCCTCCACTCCGCGTGAACGGGTGTTGAACTGCTGTGATTCCAATGAAAAGTCAGGGGTCTGGGGTGGTGGTGCCGTCGTCGGTGATACGCAGCTGTGACGATCTCGAGGAGAAGGGGTGGGAGAAAAGGGAGGGAAGTGGAGTAGGGTGGGGTGCACGGGGTCGTCGAGGGGAAGGAGGTGGCTCATGTTCTTGGGAACGCATGCACCCAAGCTGGACGAGAAGGGCCGTCTCATCCTCCCGGCGAAGTTCCGTGAGGAGCTTGCGGGCGGCGTGGTTCTGACTCGAGGTCAGGAGCACTGCCTGTACGCCTTCACCGCCGCCGAGTTCGAGCGCATGTACTCCCAGCTGCGTGAGGCCCCCCTCGCTCAGAAGCAGGCGCGTGACTACGTGCGCGTCATGCTCTCGGGGGCGGACTCGCAGATCCCGGACAAGCAGGGGCGGATCACTCTGCCGGCCCCACTGAGGGCCTACGCGGGCCTGAAGAAGGACCTGGCGGTGATCGGAGCCGGTGCCCGGGTGGAGATCTGGGACTCCGAGTCCTGGAGCACCTACCTGGCCGCCCAGGAACAGGTCTTCGCCGACACGGCCGAGGAGATCATCCCCGGTTTCTTCTGACGCCTCGACCTCTTCGACAACTGAACGAACCCGACGGACCGCACGCAGATGCCATCTGGGCTCTGGCGAACCATCTCGTGAGGTCTCCGCCCGATGTCGAGTCCGACGCCTCTTCCCCGGCGCCGGAACCACGGGAGGAGTCCTGGCGAGATGGCCGCCCCGCACGGTGCGTCGGGGAGGGACGGATGTCGAGGGCTCATCAGCAACTGACAACCAGCCGGGTACCCGGACCGGGGCCGGGCCAGCACCAGAAAGGAGCACGCCTCATGACCAGCTCTCAGGCGCAGGCATCCGCTGCCGACGCCGTCGGCCGGCACGAGCCGGTGCTCCTGGAGCGCTGCCTGGACCTGCTCGCGCCCGCCATCGAGGGCGCTGCCGGCAGTGCGGCGGCGCCCGGCCCGGCCCAGCCGGTCATGATCGACTGCACCCTGGGCATGGGGGGCCACACTGAGGCGGCGCTCGAGCGCTTCGCGACCCTCAAGGTCGTGGGCATCGACCGCGACCCCGAGGCGATCGCACTGGCCTCGGCGCGCCTGGCCCGCTTCGGGGACCGCTTCGTCGCGGTTCAGGCGACCTACGACGCCGTCAGCCGGGTGGCTCGTGAGCACTCCGTTCGTGCGGAGGGAGCGGTGGACGCCGTTCTCATGGATCTGGGGGTCTCCTCCCTTCAGCTCGATGAGGCCTCGCGGGGCTTCTCCTACGCCCGCCCGGCGCCTCTCGACATGCGCATGGACCAGGGTTCAGGAATGACCGCCCAGGACCTGCTGGAGCATGCCGACGCCGCCGAGCTCACCCGCATCCTGCGCACCTACGGCGAGGAGCGCTTCGCCTCCCGTATCGCTGCCGCCATCGTGCGCCGCCGCGAGTCCGGGGAGCCGGTGGCCAGTACCCAGGACCTGGCCGAGCTCGTCCGTCAGTCCGTGCCCGCGCCGGCGCGCCGCAGCGGCGGGCACCCGGCCAAACGGACCTTCCAGGCGCTGCGCATCGCCGTCAACGCCGAGCTCGACGTCCTGGAGCGAGCCGTGCCCCGGGCTCTCAACAGCCTGCGCGTGGGAGGGCGCCTGGTGGTGGAGTCCTACCAGTCCCTGGAGGACCGCATCGTCAAGCGGGCGCTGGCCCACGGAGCCACCTCCCGGGCGCCCCAGGACCTGCCGGTCGTCCCCGAGGGGGACCGCCCCTACCTGGAGCTGCTCACCAACGGCGCGGAGAAGGCCGACGCCCGCGAGCTCGACCACAACCCCCGCTCAGCACCGGTGCGACTACGGGCAGCCGCCCGCCTGCGTCCGGCCGACCAGGCCCCTTCGCCAGAGGCCTCTGCGCCCGCCGGCGGCCGAGGACGGGACCCCGGGCACCGCAGCGGTCAACGCACCGCCCGCCGTCGCCACCGCAGCTAGGCGGCCCAGCCGCTCCAGACGCCGGCGGACCGCTCCAGGCGGCCAACGATTCCACTGCACCATCGTCCATCCACACCAGTCCAACTACGCCACAGGGAAGGCACATTGATGAGCGCCACTGCTACTGCTCGAGTCACCCGCCCGATCGCGACGCGGCGCACCGCCCAGGCAAGTGGTTCCACCAGCACCCAGGGACGCGCCGAGGCGGGCGCCGTCAACCGGCCCCAGCTGCGGGTCGTCAGTGGCGCCTCCCGGGCGGCCTCGTCCTCCCTTCCCTTCCTGACCGTCATCATCCTCGTGCTGGCCGGCGCTCTCATCACCTCGATGCTCCTCAACGCCAAGATGGCCGACACCGCCTACCGGATGAAGGAGAAGCAGATCGAGCTCAACGTCGCCGAGGACCACGTCGAGACGCTGCGCACCCAGGTTCAGGAGGCCTCGGCGCCCGATGCGCTGGCCGGCCGCGCCAAGGAGCTCGGGATGGTGCCCGCCGCCGCCCCCGGCGTCGTCGACGTCAACAAGGGGCAGCTCACCGAGGGCACCCCCGCCCACGGCGCCAAGAGCGGGAAGTAGGCGCCGGTGAATCCCTCGCGTCGTCAGGCGCTCCAGCTCGGAGGGCTGCTCGTGTTCACCGCACTGACCGGGCGCACCGTCTACGTTCAGGCGATCGAGGGGCCGGAGCTGGCTGAGAAGGCGAAGGCCGAGCGCACGGTCACCTGGGTCAACCGAGCCCCCCGAGGCGACATCACCGGGCGCGACGGCACCGTCCTGGCCTCCTCGGCGGTCAGCTACGACGTCGGCGTCAACCAGCCCGCCATCGCCCAGTACGAGCGCACCGAGATGCGACTCAACGAGTCCACCGGCGCCAACGAGAAGGTCGTCGTCGACTACGGGGCGACGGCGGTCGCGGCCCAGCTCGCCCCGATCCTCGACGTCGATCCCCTGGAGCTGGGAGCCAAGCTCGTGGGAAATCGGAGCTACGAGGTCATCGCTCAGGAGGTCTCTCCTGACACCTGGCGCAAGATCAAGGCCCTGGACATCCCCGGGGTCGAGCCCGACCAGCGCACCCGACGCACCTACCCGGCCGGGACCGTGGCCGGCAACGTCCTGGGCTTCACCCACGAGGGCGAGCACAACCGCGAGCTCATCGGGGCGGCCGGGCTGGAGCTCACCCAGAACAAGCTCCTGACGGGAACCGACGGCAAGGGCAGTGAGGAGGTCGGGCGCAGCGGCGTCATCATCCCCACCGGTGAGCAGGAGGACGAACCGGCCAGGCCCGGTGCCACGGTGCGCACCACCCTCAATCCCGACCTGCAGTCCATCGCCCAGGAGACCATCGACAAGACGGTGGCCGCCCAGCACGCGGACTGGGGCATCGTCATGGCCATGGAGCCTGCCACAGGCAAGGTCGTGGTCCTGGCCGACTCCAACTCGGTTGACCCCTCCGACCCCTCGGCCACCTCCGAGGAGAACCGCACCGCCCGCAGCGTGCAGGCCGTCTTCGAGCCCGGAAGCGTCGGCAAGGTCGTCACCTTCGCCACCGCTCTGGAGGAGGGCGCCGTCAAGCCCGAGGACACCTGGACCGTCCCCTACACCTGGACCTCGGCCAACGGGCAGACCTTCAAGGACTCCCACGAGCACGAGACCCAGACCCTGACCACCGCCGGAATCCTAGCCAAGTCCTCCAACACAGGCACTATCCAGATCGGTCAGAAGGTCTCCGACGACGTCCGCTACGACTACATGAAGCGCTTCGGCTGGGGGCAGGCCACGGGCATCGAGATGCCGGCGGAGTCCGACGGCATCCTCTACCCGCCCAGCTCCTGGGACGATCGCACCCGTTACACCACGATGTTCGGGCACGGGGTGGCCGGCACCGCCCTCCAGTCCCTCCAGGTGCTGGCCACCGTGGCCAACAAGGGCGTGCGCGTGGCCCCACGCGTCATCGACGCCTGGATCGACGCCGACGGCAAGGAGACCCCGCAGGCCCGCCCCGAGGAGGTGCGGGTCGTCTCCGAGGCGACTGCCAAGACCCTCACCGAGATGCTCATCGGCGTTACCCAGGAGGGTGGCACCGCGGAGTCCGCCTCCATCAACGGCTACCTGGTGGCCGGTAAGACCGGAACCTCCGAGATCCTCACCGACGACTCCACCGTGGCCTCCTTCGTCGGCTTCCTGCCGGCCCGCAACCCGGCGCTGGCCATCGCGGTCATCGTCAACCGGCCCGATGAGACCTACGGAGGCACCGTTGCCGCCCCCGTCTTCCGGGAGGTGGCGCTGGCAGCCATGCAGGCGCTCAACATCGCCCCCGACCCGAGCGTCGTGGCGGCCCAAGCCGCTCGTAACGGAGCCGGGGGAGAGCGGGACGCGAACCAGTGAGGTGGTGTATGTGCTAGATGAGCGTGACCACCAGCACCTCGGCGAAGTGAGCCTGAGATGCTCTTGTGGAACATCGACAGTGGAAGGTCGCGATAGATTGAGGAACTATGAGCAACCACGCCTACGAGTCGGCCGCCGCCCTACGGCCGAGCTCCAATGGTCCCATCCCCATCAGTACTCTGAGCGAGCGCTTCTCCCTGGCTCCCGCCTCAGCTGAGGACGCCGCCGCCCTCAACGACCTGAGCATCCTGGGGGTCAGCGTCGACTCCGCCGACACCGCCCCGGGCGAGCTCTTCGTGGGACTGCCCGGTTTCACCGTCCACGGCGCCCGCTTCGCCGCCGATGCCGTCGCCTCCGGTGCCGTCGCCGTCCTGACCGACTCCGACGGCGCCCAGATCGTCCACCAGGCCGCTCCCGGTACCCCGGTCCTTGTGCACGGCGATCCCCGGGCCATCGTCGGTCCTCTGAGCGCCGAGGCCTACCATCACCCGGCACGCGGTCTCATCACCACCGCCGTCACCGGAACCAACGGCAAGACCACCACCGCATACTTCCTCGACGCCATCCTGTCCGCCCACGTCGGTGGCTGCATGGTGGCCGGAACCGTCGAGCTGCGCGTGGGGGAGCGCTCCGTGGAGTCCCCGCGCACCACCGTCGAGGCCCCCGTCCTGCAGCGGATGATGGCCCTGGCCGTGGAGGACAAGGTCGGCGCCGCCTCCCTGGAGGCCTCCAGCCACGCCATCGTCCTGCACCGGCTCGACGGCATCGTCGTCGATGTCGCCGGCTTCACCAACCTCCAGCGCGACCACCTCGACTTCCACAAGACCATGGAGGGCTACCTGGAGGCCAAGGCGCAGCTGTTCACCCCCGAGCACGCCCGCCGCGGCGTGGTCTGCGTCGACGACCAGTGGGGTGCCGCCCTGGCCGCCGAGGCCCCCATCGAGATCGACCGCGTACGTGCCTACCCCGGTGACGCCCCCGCCGACTGGTGGGTCAGCGACGCCGCCGTCTCCATGACCGACTCCGCCACCACCTTCACCCTCCACGGTCCCGACGGCGAGAAGATCGAGGCCTCCTGCCCCCTGCCCGGACTCGTCAACGTCCAGAACGCCGCCCTGGCCCTGGTCATGGCCATCCGTGCCGGGGTGCCCGCCGCCACGGCCGCCGCCGCCCTGGCCGGTGCCCACAACATCCCCGGCCGTATGCAGCGCATCAGCCAGCGCGACGGCCGACGCGGCCTGTGCATCGTCGACTTCGCCCACACCCCCGAGGCCATGGAACTGGCCCTCAAGGCCGTGCGCCCCATCACCCCGGGGCGCCTCATCGTGGTCTTCGGCTCCGACGGCGACCGCGACCAGGGCAAGCGGCCCATGCTGGGCGAGGTGTGCGCCCGCCTGGCCGACGTTCTGGTCGTCACCGACGAGAACCCCCGCAGCGAGGACCCCCAGCTCATCCGCGACGCCATCCTGGACGGGGTGCGCGGCGTGCGCCCCGACCTGACGGACGTCGAGGAGATCACCACCTGGCGCGGCGACGCCGTGCGCCGGGGTGTCGAGCTGTGCGGACCCGACGACACCGTCATCGTCACCGGGAAGGGCCACGAACCCTTCCTGGAGATGGCCGGGGAGTTCATTCGCTACAACGACGCGCCCGTGATGGCTGAGGCCGTCGAGGAGAAATGGGGACGGGCATGAGGCTCAGCCTGAGTCAGATCGCAGCCGCCATCGGCGGAAGGCTCATCGGCCCTGACGCGCCGGTGACCGGACCGGTCGTCACCGACTCCCGCCAGGCCGCCGAGGGCTCACTGTTCGTCGCCGTGCACGGCGAGCGCACCGACGGCCACGCCCACCTGGGATCGGCCGGAGCCCTGGGCGCCGTCGGCGCCATCGTCTCCGACCTGGAGGCCGCCCGCAGCGGACTGTCTCATGGGCAGGCCGAGGAGCCGTCCATGGGGCTCGTCCTCGTGGAGGACACTGTGGCGGCCCTCGGCGCGCTGGCCCGCACCCACCTGGAGGCACTGCGCCAGGCGGCAGCCGAGCAAGGCGATCGTCTCACCGTGGTGGCGATGACCGGCTCGGTGGGCAAGACCACCACCAAGGACCTCACCCGCCAGCTCCTGGCCCCCTCCGGCCCCACGGTGGCGCCCCGGGCCAGCTTCAACAACGAGATCGGCCTGCCGCTGACCGTGCTGGAGGCCGACGAGTCCACCCGCTACCTCGTCCTGGAGATGGGGGCCTCCGGACCTGGCCACATCGCCTACCTCACCGACATCGCCCCCCTGGACGCGGCCGGGGTCCTCATGATCGGCCACGCCCACATGGGTGGGTTCGGCTCCATCGAGGGAGTCGCCGCGGCCAAGGCGGAGATCATCGCCGGCCTGCGGCCCGAGGGAATCGCCATCCTCAACGCCGACGACGCCCGCGCCGCCGCCATGGCCGAGCTCGCACCGGCACGCGTCCTGACCTTCTCCGCCCAGGGGCGACAGGCCGACCTGAGGGCCGAGAACGTGGACCTGGACGCGGCTGCCCGAGCGGCCTTCGACCTCCACCTGCCCGGTCTCGCCGAGCCCCGCCGCATCCAGCTCGCCGTGGCCGGCGTGCACAACGTGTCCAACGCCCTGGCCGCCGCTGGCCTGGCCCTGGCCGCAGGGCTGGCCCCGGAGCTCATCGCCGACAGACTCGGCTTGGTGAGCATCGAGAGCCCCCACCGAATGGATATTTCGGAACTCAGTGGTGATCTTCTCCTTATCGACGACTCCTACAACGCCAACATCGACTCCATGACGGCGGCGCTGGCGGTGCTGCCGGCTCTGGCCGGGGACCGACGTCGCGTTGTCGTGATTTCCGAGATGCTTGAGCTGGGGGAGTCCTCTGCGGCCGATCACGCGCGCACCGGAGAGCTCGCGGCCCGAGCCGGAGCCGCTATGCTCATCGGCATCGGCTCCACCCAGGAGGCACTCGAGGCGGCCAGGGCGCGAGGGGTCGAGGTCGTCGGTTTCGATGATGCCGCGACCGCCATCTCCCAGATCGACGCCCTGCTGTCCGACGGCGACGCCGTCCTCGTCAAGGGCTCCAACGGCTCGGGCGCCTGGCGCCTGGCCGACCACCTCAAGGAGGTTCGTCCCCGATGACCGCCATCCTCATCTCCGGCGTGGTCGGACTGGTGGGCACCCTGCTGGGGACCCCCCTGCTCATCCGCTACCTCCACGCCAAGGAGTACGGACAGTTCATCCGCCAGGACGGCCCCCAGGGACACTTCACCAAGCGCGGCACGCCGACCATGGGCGGCCTCGTCATCATCATCTCCACTGTCCTGGGCTACACCCTGGCCAATCTCAGCCAGCTGCGCACACCGCGCGCCTCCGGGGTCCTGCTGCTCTTCCTCGTCGTCGGGCTCGGGCTCATCGGATTCCTGGACGACTTCGAGAAGATCTCCAAGCAGCGCTCCCTGGGACTGAGGGCATGGCAGAAGATCGTGGGGCAGGCGCTCATCGGCATCGGATTCTCGGTGGCGGCCCTGCACTTCGCGGACCGCAACGGACTGACCCCCGCCTCCGCCCGGATCTCCTTCGCCCGGGACTCGGCGATCAACCTGGCCTTCGCCGGCAGCGTCGTCGGGCTCATCCTGTTCATCCTGTGGGCCAACTTCCTCATCACCGCCTGGTCCAACGCCGTCAACCTCACCGACGGGCTCGACGGACTGGCCGCCGGCGCCTCAGCCATGGTCTTCGGTGCCTACACGCTCATCGGCGTGTGGCAGACCAACCAGTCCTGCAACTACGGACACGAGACCATGGTCCCCACCACCTGCTACCAGGTCAGGGATCCCCGTGACCTGGCCATGATCGCCGCCGCGCTCATGGGGGCCTGCTTCGGCTTCCTGTGGTGGAACGCCTCACCGGCCAAGATCTTCATGGGTGACACCGGGTCGCTGGCCCTGGGCGGGGCCGTCGCCGGCCTGTCGATCCTGACCCGCACCGAGTTCCTGGCCGTCATCCTGGGCGGACTCTTCCTGGCCGAGGTCATGAGCGACATCATCCAGATCGTCTCATTCAAGTCGACAGGCCGACGCGTCTTCCGCATGGCTCCACTGCATCACCACTTCGAACTGGGAGGATGGACCGAGGTCAACGTGGTGATCCGCTTCTGGATCATCGCCGGCCTGTGCGTCATCGCGGGACTCGGAATCTTCTACGCCGAGTACCTGCGCCAGCTCATCTTCGGGTGAGCCGGGACGCTCGGGCCACTGCGACCCGACGAACCATTGAAGCAGTCTTCTCCCGCCGGCAGCCCGGTGAGGAGCAGTGAGGAACCAGGAGCGTGAGCCCGCACCGTGACCAGCCTGACTGAAGTCCCCGGTGAACCGCCCAGCGCCGTCACCGGCCCCGGAGGGTCCCTGAGCGACCAGCTCGACGGCGCCCACGTGGCCGTCGTCGGCCTGGGGCGCACCGGGCGCGCCGTCGTCGACGCCCTGGCCACGCTGGGTGCCCGCATCCACGTCTTCGACAGCCGCGAGTCGTCCGTCGAGATGCTGCAGACCCCCGTGGCCTCCACCACGGTCGCCGACGCCGAGGCGACCGCGGCCGCCCTGGCGCAGTCCCCGGCCAGGCTCCTCGTCGTCTCACCCGGGGTCCCGGCCACCGGGCCGGTCCTGCGAGGTGCTGCGGCGGCGGGTATCGAGACCTGGAGCGAGGTCGAGCTGGCCTGGAGGATTCAGCAGGACTCAGCGCGTCCGCACGTCCCATGGCTGACTCTGACTGGAACGGACGGCAAGACCACCACGGTCAGCATGCTCTCGGCGATCCTTGAGGCCCAGGGGCTCACGGCTCCGGCCGTGGGCAACATCGGCACCCCCGTCATTGAGGCGGTGCTGGCCGGCAGCGCCGACGCCCTGGCCGTAGAGCTGTCCAGCTTCCAGCTGCACACCACCAGAACCCTGGCGCCTCTGGCCTCGGCCTGCCTCAACCTGGCCGCTGACCACCTCGACTGGCACGGGGGCCTGGAGGCCTATGCCCAGGACAAGGCCCGCGTCTACTCCCGCACCCGGCTCGCCGCCGTCTACAACCTCGCCGACGCCGCCACCGAGGACATGGTCCGCCAGGCCGACGTCGTCGAGGGCTGCCGAGCCGTCGGCTTCACCCTGGCCGCGCCGGGGTTGGGACAGGTCGGCATGGTTGAGGACCTGCTGGTCGACCGCGCCTTTCACGCCGAGCGGCGCTCAAGCGGCATCGAGCTGGCCACCACCGCCGACCTGGCGCACCTGGCCCCCGGGCGGCGTGCCCAGAACCTGCCCGCGCACCTGCTGGCCGACTCCCTGGCGGCCGCTGCGCTGGCCCGCGCGGCGGGAGCCGACCCGGAGGCGGTCGCCGCCGGACTGCGCGCCTACAGCCCCGGAGCCCACCGGATCGTCACCGTCGCCGAGGCGGAGGGCGTCACCTGGGTCGACGACTCGAAGGCCACCAACCCGCACTCCGCCGAGGCCGCACTGACCTCCCTGCCGCAGGGGACCGGAGTGTGGATCTGCGGTGGCGACACCAAGGGCGCCCAGTTCTTCGACCTGGTCCGCACGGTGCGCCCCCACCTGCGCGGTGCCGTTGTCATTGGCAAGGACCAGAACGACATCCTGGCGGCCCTGGAGCGGGAGGCCCCCGGCCTACCCGTCACCCGCGTCAGCGACGGCAGCGCCGAGCAGGTGAGCGCCGCCGCGGTGGAAGCCGCCGGCGCCATGGCTCGCGGCGGCGACACCGTCATGCTGGCCCCGGCCTGCGCCTCCTGGGACCAGTTCACGTCCTACGCCCAGCGCGGCGACCTGTTCGCCGCCTGCGCCCAGGCCTATACCCGAGGCGATGGCACCCGGGACGCGGATGTCTCCGGCGACCAGGAGCAGCTGTGAAGACCGGGTCCACCTCGGCCACCAACGCCCGCTCGTCGACCTCCTCCTCGTCAGGCTCCTCGCGCGCCTCCGCAGGTTCGTCGCGGGGTGCCGGTGCCGGCCGCAAGCCGGAGCGGACCGCCCCCGGGAAGGGTGCTGCCACGGCGTCCAAGCAGGCCAGGAAACCCTCCGGCTCCCGGCCCACGGCAGCGGGCAGTCGCCTGGGTGACGCCTGGCGCAAGCGCGTGACGCGCTGGGGCGAGCGGCTCTCACGACCTTGGGACGGCGGGGGCACTCAGCCCGAGGGCACCCCTAAGGAGCGTCGTCGGCGTCCCTCCGGCGGGTCCGACTCCACCCAGAGCGCCGAACAGGTGACTCTGACCTACTACTGCCTGCTCGTGTCCACCCTGGTGCTGGAGACCTTCGGGCTGATCATGGTCTTCTCCGTGCAGTCGGTGACCGTGGCCGCCAACGGTGGCAACGCCTTCACCGACTTCGCCAAGTACCTCATCTTCGCCGCGGTGGGGACGCTGGGCATGGTGGGGGTCTCCCGCATCCCGCTGTCCTGGTTCCCCAGGATGGCCTGGGGGCTTCTGGTGCTGACGATCGCCCTGCAGTGCCTGGTGTTCACACCCGTGGGCGTGAACGTCTACGGTAACCGCAACTGGATCCAGGTCCCGGGGGTCGGCACCGCCCAGCCCTCGGAGTTCATCAAGGTGGCCCTCGCCCTGGTCCTGGGCACCCTGGTGACCTGGTACGCGAACAAGCGCCCCCGGGACCGGGCGTGGGTGGCGGGCTGGGGCGGTGTCGGAGTCGCGATCGCGAGCGTCCTGGGCGGACAGGATCTGGGAACCGTCATCATCCTGGTCATCATCGTCGCCGGGGCCCTGTGGGTGGGCGGAATGCGCAAGCGCTGGTTCGCCCTCCTGGGGGCCGGCGGCATCGTCATGTTCGCGGCCGCCTCCATGCTCAGTGCCAACCGCCGCGCCCGGATCACCGCCTGGATCCATCCCGAGGGCGCAGACCCCATGGGGGTGGGCTACCAGCCCAAGCACGGGATGTGGGCGCTGGGGACCGGGGGCTGGCTCGGCGTGGGGCCGGGATCGTCGCGCCAGAAGTGGGGCTACCTCACCCAGGCGGACTCCGACTACATCTTCGCCGTGCTCGGCGAGGAGTTCGGGCTGGTGGGCACCCTCGTCGTCATCGCCCTGTTCGCCGTCATCGGCGCCTGCTGCCTGCGGCTCATGAGACGCCACACCTCCCTGTACGTCGTGGCCACGACCTCGGCCATCGGTGCGTGGATCGTGGGGCAGGCGATCATCAACATGGGGGTCGTCACCGGTGCGCTGCCGGTGCTGGGCGTCCCGCTTCCCCTCGTCAGCCGTGGAGGCACCGCACTGGTGTCGGTCCTCCTGGCCATCGGGGTGCTTCTGGCCTTCGCGCGCCACGAACCCGGTGCGCAGGAGGCCCTGTCCACGAGTCCCGGGGCGCTGCGTCGTTCCCTGGCAGTCATTGTCCCTAGGAGGAACCGTGCCCGAGACAAGTGAGAGCGCAGGCTCGCCCCAGCAGGAGCGTCCCAGCGGCTCGGAGCGGCCCCGGCCGTTGCGGGTGCTGCTGGCCGGTGGGGGCACCGCCGGCCACGTCAACCCGTTGCTGGCCACGGCTGCGGCCCTGCGGGACCCGGCCCTGGGCGGTGACCCCGGCACGCAGGTCCTCGTCCTGGGGACCGCCGAGGGACTGGAGAAGCGGCTCGTGCCCGAGGCCGGCCTGGAGCTGGCCCTGGTCCCCAGAGTCCCTCTGCCGCGGCGCCCCAGTGGTGACCTGCTGCGTCTGCCGCACCGGCTGGGCAAGGCGATCAGCGCGGCTACTGAGGCCATTGAGAAGGTCAAGGCCGACGTCGTCGTCGGCTTCGGCGGCTACGTGTCGACCCCTGCCTACCTGGCCGCCAGGAAGGCCGGGGTTCCCGTCGTCATCCATGAGCAGAACGCCCGCCCGGGGCTGGCCAACCGGCTGGGCGCCTCCTGGGCCCGGGCCGTCGCCCTGACCTTCGCCTCGACCCGTCTCAAGGCCTCCAAGGGCTGCACCGAGGTCACAGGACTGCCGCTGCGCCCGGCCATCGCCACCCTGGTCGCGCAGCGTGCCACGGACGAGGGGACCCGGCAGGCCCGCGCCGAGGGCGCTCAGGCGCTGGGACTCGACCCCGACCTGCCCACGCTGCTGGTGACGGGCGGATCCCTGGGGGCCCAGCACCTCAACGAGGTCCTGAGCGAGTCTCTGTACTCCCTGCCAACCGGCCTGCAGGTGCTGCACCTGACCGGTAAGGACAAGGACGCCCCGGTGCGCGCCGCCCTCGAGGCGGTAGTGGCCTCGGGTGCTGCGCAGGACCTCGCTGAGCGGTACCACGTGCTCGACTACCTGACCACGATGGAACAGGCCTATGCCTGCGCCGACGGGGTCCTGTGCCGCTCCGGTGCCGGTACCGTCGCAGAGATCACGGCCCTGGGGCTTCCAGCGCTCTATGTCCCCTTGCCGATCGGCAACGGCGAGCAGCGTCTCAACGCCGCTGACGTCCTGGCCTCCGGAGGCGGGCGCATGGTGCTCGACGCCGAGCTCAAGCCCTCGGACATCCTTGACTTCGCCATGCTCATCTCCGACCCTGAGCGGCAGGCCGCCATGGCCCGGGCCGCGGCCTCCACCGGCGTCCAGGATGCGGCGGCCCGCCTGGCCGCCCTTATCCGGCAGTGCGCCTCCATCCACGACACTCCCACTGACGAGGAGAATGCGGCATGACCGCCACCACATCCCAGGACGCCTCCCGCACTTCGCACCGATCGACCGACGGTGACCACTGCACTCTGGCAGACCGGGCCTTCCACCTCATCGGCATCGGGGGAGCGGGGATGAGCGTGGTCGCTCAGCTGCTCGCGGCCCGCGGCGCCCAGGTCTCCGGCTCCGACGCCCATGGGGGGCCCGCCTTCGACCACCTGGCCGATCTGGGCATCACGACCCACCTGGGGCATGCCGCC
This sequence comes from Actinomyces sp. oral taxon 175 str. F0384, assembly GCF_000223355.1. Lineage (NCBI taxonomy): Bacteria > Bacillati > Actinomycetota > Actinomycetes > Actinomycetales > Actinomycetaceae > Actinomyces > Actinomyces sp. oral taxon 175. Next base: position 1,583,455 of record NZ_AFUR01000001.1, on the reverse strand, counting down.
GCGAATGTTCCCGAGCGGAGCACTGTTGTGGTCTCCACCGCGATCAAGGAGACCAACCCCGAGCTCGCCGAGGCCCGCCGGCGGGGCCAGGACGTCATCCACCGGTCCCAGGCGCTGGCGCTGGCCGCTCGGGGCCTGGACTTCGTCGCCGTGGCGGGTGCGCACGGCAAGACCACGACCTCGGGCATGCTCGCCGAGGCCCTCACGGAGGCCGGAGCCGACCCCTCCTTCGCCATCGGCGGGGTTGTGCGGGCCCTGGGCACCGGGGCACACCTGGGCAGCGGCCCCGCCCTGGTCGCCGAGGCCGATGAGTCCGACCGCTCCTTCCTCAACTACACCCCGCGCGTGGAGATCGTCACCAACGTCGAGCCCGACCACCTCGACAGCTACGGCACCGCGGAGGCCTTCGAGACGGCATTCGTCGACTTCGCTCACCGGCTGGTGCCCGGGGGCCTGCTGGTCGCCTGTGCCGCCGACGCCGGCGCGCTGCGCCTGGCGCAGTCCGCTGCCGCTGAGGGCCTGCGCGTCGTCACCTACTCCTTCGCAGGCCCCGACACCCTCCCCGGCGGAGTGCTCGTGGGGGAGGGTCACGTCCACCTGGACATCCAGGAACGTGGGGCCGCATCCACTCGGGGACTGCTGACCCTCACCACGGCCGCCGGCCGCGAGCCCGCCGGCGGCGCGGGCGAGGAGCCGCATCACGGTCCGGTCGAGCTGGTGCTGGCCGTACCCGGGGACCACGTGGCCCTCGACGCCGCCGGAGCCTGGGCCGCGGGCATCGAGCTCGGCGTCGAGCCGGCCCGGATGGCCCGGGCACTGGGTGCCTTCGGGGGGACGGGCCGGCGCTTCGAGGACCGGGGCGAGGCCGACGGTGTGCGCGTCATCGACGACTACGCCCACCACCCCACGGAGATCGAGGCCCTGCTGCGCACGGCGCGGGGCGTGGCCCAGGAGCGCGGTGGACGGGTCCTGGTTCTGTTCCAGCCGCACCTGTTCTCCCGCACCCGGGCCTTCGCCGACCGCTTCGGACAGGCGCTGGCCCTGGCCGACGCCGTTGTCGTCACCGACGTCTACCCCGCCAGGGAGACTCAGGCGGACTTCCCCGACATCACCGGGGACACGGTCGTCCAGCGCGTCCCCGGTGGCACCGCCAGGTTCGTCGCCGAGCGCCTCGATGCCGCCCATGCGGTGGCCGACATGGCTCGCCCTGGCGACCTGCTGCTGACAGTCGGTGCCGGAGACGTCACCGAGCTCGCCGGCACGGTACTGGGCGACCTGGCGGCACGCGAGGGCGGTGCAGCCCCCTCGCCCGCGGACCGGGACGAGCGGGCATGAGGAAGCCCTCGGCCCCCCGTCCGGAGCGCTCCAACCGCGCTCAGGACGCCCCGGCCAGCATCCCGCCGCGCCGCTCCGGCCCCCGACGTCCGCGTCCCACCCGTTCAGCGCAGGGACCGTCCGCGCCGAGCGCCCCGACGGCGCATCACGGAACCGAGCAGGCCGGGCCGGCGGCCCCCGCCAAGCGGCCCCGGACTGCCTCCGCTTCCAGGACATCCAGGGGCGCGGGGGGCGCCCTGCCACCTTCGCGGCCTCGACGTTCAGCGATGTCGAGGGGCGCGTCCAGCGCCTCTCCCTCGTCGCGTCGCAGGGGCGAAGGCGCCAGCCGAACCAGTCCCCGCCAGGCGTCTCCCAGTCCCGACGCAGCCGCAAGCACCGAGCTGACCGTGTTCGGCCGCCGGCAGGTGGCTCTTTCCGGAGGAGATGACCGGGTCGTCTCCACCGGGCTCGCCGATCGGCTCAAGGAGCGTCAAGCCGCCCTGCACCGGTTGCGGCTGCGACGGGCGGTGAGGGCCGCCGTCGTGGTGGTCGCCATCGTCGTGGCGGTCTGGGCCCTGGCCTTCTCACCTCTCCTGGGCCTACAGGTCCGCAGGATCTCCGTGGCGGGTTCGGACGGCAGCGTCTCCGACAAGCAGGTCCGAGACATTCTGGCCTCGTACGAGGGCGACTCGTTGCTGCGGCTCGACACCGGCCGGCTCTCCACCCAGGTGAGCGACAAGCTGGTCCGGGTGCGCCGGGCGCAGGTGACCAGGGCCTGGCCCCACGGGCTGCGGGTGCACCTGACGATGCGCGTCCCGGTGGCCACCGTGCAGGACTCGGACGGTTACCAGGTCCTCGACAACGAGGCCGTGGTCCTCGAGCGGGTCTCCGAGCCGCCGTCGGGCCTGGTGAATATCGTGCCCGATCCTGCCGCGCAGGCATCGGGGCCACAGAGGATCTCCGCCAAGCAGGTCGCCGCCGTCACCCAGGTGGTGGGTTCCCTCACGCCGGAGACCCTGGCCCAGGTGAGCAGCGGCAGCGCCACTGAGGCGGGGCAGGTCACACTGACCTTGTCCAGCGGGGCCAGCGTGGTCTGGGGCAACAACCAGGACAACGCGCTCAAGGCGCGCGTCCTGGCGACTCTCATGACCACCACCGCCTCCATCTACGACGTCTCCTCGCCGCATCGCCCCACCACACGATCCGCTGACAGCGCCGGCGCGACCCCCGTGGCACCATCGCCGACGTCCTGATCGGCTCTTGCGCTCCGACGCTGCGCGGCATCTCCAGGAACAGCGGGGCACGCAGCAGCACGCACCCGTAAACCTTCAGGTTCATCGCAGGTAAATTGCAGTGATATAGCAGGGAATCCGCAGGCAACTGCACACGAACACGCCGGGCTTCAATGCGATGCGACGTCCTGGATGTCTCATAGCGTTAAGCCCGTCGTTCAGAGAATGACATAAGTATTGACCTTAACTTGAGGTTGAGGTTTGAGGGGAGTCCTCGTCGGAGGGCTCATGACGAAACTCGCGGAGGGGACGCCAGTGGTCGAGAGCATGGCTGTGGACGACTCACAGCACTACCAGGCAGAGATCAAGGTCGTCGGTGTTGGCGGCGGCGGCGTCAACGCCGTCAACCGCATGATCGAGGCCGATCTGCGTGGCGTGGAGTTCATCGCCGTGAACACCGACGCCCAGGCGCTGCTCATGTCCGACGCTGACGTCAAGCTCGACGTCGGGCGGGACCTGACTCGAGGGCTGGGAGCGGGGGCCGACCCGGCGATCGGCCGCAAGGCCGCCGAGGACCACGAGTCCGAGATCCGCGAGGCTCTCGACGGCTCGGACATGGTCTTCGTCACCGCGGGCGAGGGAGGCGGTACCGGCACCGGTGCAGCCCCCGTCGTCGCCCGTCTGGCCAAGAGCATCGGCGCGCTGACCATCGGTGTGGTCACCCGTCCCTTCTCCTTCGAGGGACGCCGCCGCTCGGCCCAGGCCGAGGACGGCGTCCAGGCGCTGCGCGAGGAAGTCGACACCCTCATCGTCATCCCCAATGACCGCCTCCTGCAGATCGCCGACAAGAACATCTCCGTCGTTGACGCCTTCAAGCAGGCCGACCAGGTTCTTCTTCAGGGTGTCCAGGGCATTACCGAGCTCATCACGACCCCCGGTCTCATCAACGTCGACTTCAACGACGTCAAGTCCGTCATGCAGGGCGCCGGCAGCGCGCTCATGGGTATCGGCTCGGCCACCGGTGAGGGGCGCGCGATCACGGCCACCGAGGAGGCCATCGCCTCGCCGCTGCTGGAGACCTCGATCGACGGCGCCCACGGCGTGCTGCTCTTCTTCCAGGGCGGTTCCGACCTGGGTCTGTTCGAGATGAACGAGGCCGCCAACCTGGTGCGCGAAGCCGTCCATCCCGAGGCCAACATCATCGTCGGAAACGTGGTCGACGGCGCCCTGGGAGACGAGGTGCGGGTGACGGTCATCGCCGCCGGCTTCGACTCCGAGCCGGTCGTTGGTGGCCTGGCCGATCCGATGACTCGGCTCTCGCGCGCCGCCGCGGTGCCGCCGGTGCCCTCCTCCCCGGTCGACGACCTGCCTCCGGCCCCGGCTCCTCGTGGTGGCGCCCATGCCGCCCAGAACCCGGTGACTCGTCCGGTCCCGCTGGCTCCGCCGCCCTCCTCCTCCCCGGCGGCCGCGGCGCACCTGTCGGAGGTCAGTGCGGCCGACGCCCTCTCCTCGGGGAGCATGCCGGCCTATGTGGATGAGTCCTACGGCTCCTACGGCTCGGTGCCGGCGCAGCAGCACTCGGTCTCCGATCTTGAGGTTCCTCAGGTGATCGGGGTCGACGCCGACGATGACGGCATCGACTTGCCCGACTTCCTGCGCTGAGCGGCATCGCTGTCCGGGGGCGCGGCAACATGTGCGATACCACCGCCGTTGAGGCCTCGGATCTGATCGAGGTGGATCTGGGCCCGCGGGCTCGTGGGTTCTTCACCACTCGCGGCCTGCGGGCCCGTCCCGTCTCGGCCCCGGGTGGCGGCGCTCAGGACCGGGGTGCGGAGCGCGAGGAAGGGGCCGCATATGACGGGTGGAACCTGGCGCTCCACGTCGGGGACGACTCGCAACGTGTTCATTGTCATCGTCGTCGGCTCGAGGAGCTGCTCGGGCTCGAGCAGGGGCGCCACCTGGCCTGGATGAACCAGGTTCACTCCGCCGTCGTGGCCACGGCTCAGGCCGGTGACGTTCCCACGGCGGACTCCCTCGTCCTGGACTCTCGGACGGGCGGGGCTCCTGCAGGCTGCTGCGTTCTCGTGGCCGACTGCGTCCCCGTCCTGCTCGCGTCCCGGGACGGAGCTCTGACGGCCGCCGTGCACGCCGGTCGGCGAGGCATGCTCGACGGCGTCGTCCCCGCCACCATCGACTTCCTTCGGCGCAGCGGAGTGGAACCGGCGGATCTGTGGGCCGCCGTGGGGCCGTCGATCTGCGGCTCCTGCTACGAGGTCCCCGAGGAGATGCTTGCCCTGTCCGCGCAGCGCGAACCGGCGTGCGCCTCGCGCACATCGTGGGGGACGCCCGGCCTTGATGTTGCAGCAGGGGTCCTCGCCCAGCTCGAGCGCGCCGGTGTTGGTCACATCAGCGCTGGTCAGTGGTGCACCTACGAGGACCCTCGCTTCTTCTCCTACCGCCGTGACGGAGTGACCGGACGCATGGCAGGCATTGGAGTTCCGCGATAATGCCCGTCTGCTGAGTAACTCCTGGGCGTGACCTTCCTGAAACCTGAGGTGGGGGACACGCCGAGGTGAGGTCCCCGTGCGGCGTCACGGGGACGGATACCGTCGCAGCACATCCGGAACGCAGGGGACCGGACGAACCAAGGAGCGATAAATGGGCGCGCTGCGCAGTATGACCAGTTTCCTCGGCTACTCGGAGCCGGAGGAAGAGACCTACGAGGACAGCTACGAGGCTGCCGATGCCGGTTACGCCGTGCAGGAGCACGAGCAGGACTTCGTTGACGAGGGGTACGAGGACTTCTCTGCCCCGGCTGCGCCCGATCCCGTTGTCGCTGCCCCCGACCTTCGCCGCATCGTCACGGTTCACCCCTCGACCTACAACGAGGCCAGGATCATCGGCGAGTCCTTCCGTGACGGCGTCCCCGTCATCATCAACCTCACCGGCATGAGCGAGTCCGACGCGCGTCGCATGGTGGACTTCTCCGCCGGTCTGGTCTTCGGGCTGCACGGTGCCATCGAGCGTGTCACTCCGCGCGTGTTCCTGCTGACTCCGGCCAGCGTGGAGATCGACGGCGGCGAGGTCGCCGAGGCTCGCGGCCGCTTCTTCAACCAGAGCTGAGCTGACTCGTACGTGAACCTCGTCTCTGCGGTAGCCGGGATCCTGTCGAGCATTCTGAGCCTGTACTTCCTCATCCTCCTGGTCAGGGTTGTGCTCGACTGGATTCAGGTATTCGCCCGCCAGTGGCGTCCCCAGGGGGTCGTCCTGGTGCTGGCCAACCTTGTCTACGCTCTGACGGATCCTCCTCTGCGAGTGATCCGTCGGAGGGTTCCCATGGCACGCCTGGGAGGGGTCGGTATCGACCTGAGCTTCCTGGTCCTGGTCTTCGGGATCTGGATCATCCAGTGGTTCCTCGGGTTTCTCATCTGAACAGGTGTGAAGTTGTGAGCGAACCGCTAGAGTGCTGTTCTCACGTCAGCGTGAGATAGCGCGCTTGATGTGGCCTGAACCTCGAGTTCAGGTACTCTGTCCGCATGAGTGACCGGATGCCCGGTGCTCGTGACCTTATCCGTAACGACACCGAGGTGACGACCCATGACGCTGCTGACAGCAGACGACGTCCTCAACAAGAAGTTCCAGGCGACCAAGTTCCGTGAGGGCTACGAGCAGGACGAGGTCGACGAGTTCCTCGACGAGGTAGTCGAGGCCATGCGTCAGCTGGAGGCTGAGAACGCCGACCTCAAGGCCAAGCTCGAGGCCGCCAACCGCCGAGTAGCCCAGCTCGGCGAGGGCGCTGCCATCCCCTCCGCACCCGCTTCCCCCGTATCTCCGGTTCAGGCGGAGCCTGCCATGTCCATGCCGGCCGTCTCCGCCGGCGAGACCGGCGGCCAGGGCCCGGCTGCTGCCTCCGGCATGCTCGAGCTGGCCCAGCGCCTTCACGACGAGCACGTCGCCAATGGCAAGGCCGAGGGCGAGCGCATCGTCACCGAGGCCCGCTCCACCGGTGAGCAGATCGTGCGCGAGGCCGAGGACCAGCGCAACCGCACCCTCGCCCAGCTGGAGAAGGAGCGTGCCAACCTCGAGCACAAGATCGACGAGCTGCGCCGCTTCGAGTCCGACTACCGCACTCGCCTCAAGAGCTACCTGCAGAACCTGCTGGCCAACGTCGAGGACGGCGGCGAGAGCTCCATCTCCAGCCTGTGATCCTGCAGGGGTCGTGATCCTCCAGGCCGTGATCGCCTCCCGGCCCATCCCCGTGAGCACCTTCGGGAGTGGCCAACGGAGCCCCATCACGACGGTCCCCATCCGATCAGGATGGTTCCGCTCCACCAGTCACCAGTGACACGGCCTCCTACGAAGGGCGGCGACCCGCACGGGTCGCCGCCCTTCGCTGGGTACACAGCCCATTCGTCACCCGTTCTCCTCTGAGCACAATGCGAGAAAGCCCCATGCCTGACCACGTCGATCCCGCATCCTTAGCACAGGAAGCCGCCGGCAGTGCTGCTGACGGCGGTAACGCCGACCACGCCGATAGCGCCGTCCCGCTGCCCACGGACAATCCCTTCAGCGCCATGGATAAGGCCATGACGTCGCAGGAGGGGTCAGCGGACGCGAGACGATCCAAACGCCTCCCCGTGATCGTGCTGTGGCTGGTGGCGATCATTGTTATCGTCGTGGACCAGGCCTCCAAGCAGTGGGCGCTCTCAGCCCTGTCCGACGGTCGGCACACAGCGCTGTTCGGCCGGGCGCTTGGCCTGGTCCTGGTGCGCAACCCGGGCGCCGCCTTCTCCTTCGCCACCGGGCAGACGTGGATTTTCGCGCTCATCGCCTCCTGCGTCGTGGCCATCATCATCCGTGTCTCCCGGAACCTGGCGTCTGGCTCCTGGGCGGTGGCCCTCGGCCTGGTCCTGGGCGGCGCGGTCGGCAACCTCATCGACCGCCTTCTGCGCGAGCCAGGCTTCCTGCGCGGCCATGTCATCGACTTCATCGACTACGGCGGCTACTTCGTGGGCAATGTCGCCGACATCGCCATCGTGGCCGCAGCCGCGGGCATCATCATCCTGTCCCTGGGAGGCTGGGAGATCGACGGCACGCGTGCCGGCGCCTCAGACGACCCGGAGGCGGAAGGCGGTGGCGCACCGCCCTCCTCAACCCGCCGAGGAGTTCGGGTCCGCGGGAAGGATCGCGGCGAGGCGTCCTCCAAGCCGGGGGAGCCCTTGGATGCATCGACGCAGGCGGCTCCCGTGGAGCCGCAATGAGCGTGCGCCTGCTGCCCGTTCCCGACGGCTTCGACGGCGAACGCGTTGATGCCGCGCTGGCCCGGATGACGGGATTGTCCCGCAGCCGGGTCGAGGACCTGTGTGAGGCCGGAGAGGTGCGCCGAGGCGGCGAGACGCTGGCCAAGTCCTCTCGTCTGCGCGCGGGCGAGCTCCTCGAGGTCGACCTGCCCGACCCTCGTCCCGTCGAGCCGGTCGCCACTCCCGTGGAGGGCATGGAGCTGCTCTACGAGGACGAGGACATCGTCGTCGTCGACAAGCCCGCGGGCGTGGCCGCGCACCCCTCCATGGGGTGGGACGGCCCCGACGTCCTCGGCGCCCTGAAGGCCATGCACGTGCGAGTGGCCACCTCCGGCGCCGCCGAGCGCCAGGGCATCGTCTCGCGCCTGGACGTGGGCACCTCGGGCGTCATGATCGTGGCCAAGGGGGAGCGGGCCTACTCGGTGCTCAAACGCGCCTTCCGGGAGCACACGGTGGACAAGGTGTACCACGCCCTGGTTCAGGGCCACCTCGATCCCTCCAGCGGCACCATTGACGCCCCCATCGGCCGTCACCCCAGCCGAGAGTGGAAGATGGCCATCATCGAGGGCGGGCGGGAGTCCATCACCCACTACGACGTCATCGAGGCGATGCCCGGGGCCTGCCTGGCCGAGATCCACCTTGAGACCGGGCGCACCCACCAGATCCGCGTCCACATGGCCGCCGTCGGCCACCCCTGCGTCGGAGACGCCACCTACGGCGCCGACCCGGCCATGACGGCGCGCACCGGTCTGATCCGCCAGTGGCTCCACGCCCGCGAGCTCGGCATCGCCCACCCCATCACCGGTGAGCACATGGTCTTCACCTCTGACTACCCCGACGACCTCGTCCACGCCCTCGATGTCTTGCGCCTGCCCTGATCCCGATGATGACTGGTCGCTGACTCCCGGGTGTACGTGCTCGTGCGGACAGCAGCGGGACTGAGAGGAGAGACACATGAGGATCGTCGTCATCGGCGCCGGGGGCATCGGAGGATGGCTCGGCGCCCGTCTGGCCGCGAGCGGCCAGCAGGTCGGCTTCCTGGTTCACGATCGCACCCTGGCGGCCCTGCGCTCGGGCGGGCTGACGCTGCGTGACTGCTCCCGGGGCGATCCCGGTACCGTGACCGCCCGCATCGAGACGCCCCTGGCCAGTGAGGATCCGCAGGCTCTCAACGACGCCCTGGGCGGTGAGCCTGACCTGGTCCTGGTCACCACGAAGGTCGATGCGCTACCGCAGCTGGCCTCGGCGCTCAGAGTTCTGACCGGCCCCGACACCGGTGTCGTCTCCACTCAGAACGGGATCAGCGCGCCCGAACTGCTCGCCGACGCCGTCGGAAAGGAGCACGTCCTGCCCGGAGTTGCCCGGGTCTACTCCGCCATCACCTCGCCCGGGGAGGTCCGCACCATCGGCAACGCCGGCTCCCTGGCCCTCGGGGAGTGGGACGGCTCCGCCACCGCTCGCTGCGCCGCCGCCGTCCAGGCCCTGGAGGTAGCCGGAATCCGGGCCTGGATCCCGGTCTCCATCTGGGCCGAGCTGTGGCGCAAGGTCTCCTTCGTCGTCGTCCAGGGTTCCCTCGGTGCCGCCACGAACGCGCCCATCGGCGTCCTGCGCAGCGACCTGAGAGACGCCTTCACTCGGGCCGTGGGCGAGGTCGTCGCCGTCGCCGCGGCACTGGGCCACGACCTGGCCACCGACGATGCCCCCGACCCGGTCGCTGCGGCCCTGCGCATGGCTGACGCTCAGCCGGCCGGAGCCACCACATCGATGCAGCGGGACATCGCCTCAGGCCTGCCCAGCGAGCTCGACGCCCAGCTCGGTGCCCTGTGCCGCGCCGGAGACGAGGCGGGTGTTCCCACCCCCGTGCTCGACCTTGCGCTCAGCGTTCTGGCTCCGCGGGAGGCCGCCGCCCGGGCGGGCGCCTGAGCCCGAAGCCCCTCCCGGAGGCGGTGGGAAGGGCGCCGCCCAGCAGAGGATTTCTCCCCCGGCTTAGCCGCTACCTCGGCGGTGTCCCGTCATGGCTGGGCAAGGCCCTGCCTTCGCGCTGGAGCGCGCTGGGCCCCTCCAGGAGACATGGTGCCGGGCGGGCCTAGGATGGGGCCATGGCGGAGATGAGCAGTCAGGAAGAAGCAGCCCCCAAGGACGACTTCGTCCACCTCCACGTCCACACCGACTACTCCATGCTGGACGGCGCCGGGAAGATCAAGGACTACGTGGCCGAGGCCAAGCGGCTGGGCCAGCCCGCCCTGGCGATCACCGACCACGGCTACATGTTCGGAGCCTACGAGTTCTACGCGGCCGCCACGGCCGCCGGCATCAAGCCGATCATCGGGGTCGAGGCGTACATGACTCCGGGTACCTCCCGCTTCGACAAGACCCGTGTGTTCTGGGGCGATGAGTCCCAGCGGAGCGACGACGTCTCCGCCCGCGGCTCCTACACGCACATGACGCTGCTCTCACGCAACAACGAGGGCCTGCACAACCTCATGCGCATGGACTCCTTCGCCTCCCTGGAGGGTCAGTGGGGCAAGGCGCCGCGCATCGACCGCGAGCTGCTCTCGCGCTATGCGAGCGGCCTCATCGGCTCCACCGGCTGCCCCTCCTCGGAGGTCCAGACCCGCCTGCGCCTGGGCCAGTGGGACGAGGCCCTGCGCGTCGCCGGGGAGCTGCAGGACATCTTCGGCAAAGAGTTCTTCTACGTCGAGCTCATGGACCACGGCCTGGAGATCGAGCAGCGCGTCACCAAGGATCTGCTGCGCATCGCCCAGGAGATCGGGGCCCCGCTGCTGGCCACCAACGACTCCCACTACGTGCGCCCCGAGGACCGCACCATCCAGGACGCGATGCTGTGCATCAACTCCGGCTCCGTGCTCTCCGATCCTGATCGCTTCAAGTTCGACGGTGACACCTACTACCTGCGCCCCGGCGCCGAGATGCGCCGCCTCTTCTCCGAGATGCCCCAGGCATGCGACAACACCCTGCTCGTGGCTGAGCAGTGCGACGTGCACTTCCGTACCGTGGACGAGGGGGCCTCATATATGCCGGCCTTCCCCGTCCCCGAGGGGGAGACCGACGAGTCCTGGTTCATCAAGGAGTGCTGGCGCGGCATGGACCGTCGGTTTAACGGCGACATCCCCGAGGACTGCCGCAAGCAGGCCGAGTACGAGATCAGCGTCATCACCCAGATGGGGTTCCCCGGCTACTTCCTCGTCGTGGCCGACTACATCAACTGGGCCAAGGCCCACGGCATCCGGGTCGGGCCGGGGCGTGGATCGGGAGCCGGCTCCATGGTTGCCTACGCCATGGGCATCACCGAGCTCAACCCGCTGCGCCACGGGCTCATCTTCGAGCGCTTCCTCAATCCCGAGCGCATCTCCATGCCCGATATCGATGTCGACTTCGACGAGCGTCGGCGCGACGAGGTCATTGAGTACGTGCGCGAGAAGTACGGCGCCGACCGCATCAGCCAGGTGGTCACCTACGGCGTCATCAAGGCCAAGCAGTCCTTGAAGGACTCCAGCCGCGTCATGGGCTACCCCTACGCCGTCGGCGACCGGCTCACCAAGGCCATGCCCCCGTCCGTCCAGGGCAAGGACATCTCCATTAAGGGCATCTTCAACCCCGCCGACGAGCGCTACGGCGAGGCCGAGGAGTTCCGCAAGCTCCACGCCGAGGACCCCGACGCCCAGAAGATCGTCGAGCTGGCCAAGGGGCTGGAGGGCATGACCCGTCAGTGGGGCGTCCACGCCTGCGCCGTCATCATGTCCTCAGCCACGCTGACCGACATCATCCCCATGATGCAGCGCCTCCAGGACGGCGCCGTCATCACCCAGTTCGACTACCCCACCTGCGAGCACCTGGGCCTGCTCAAGATGGACTTCCTGGGACTGCGCAACCTCACGGTCATCTCCGACGCCCTGGAGAACATCGTCGCCAACGGCAAGCCGGCCCTGGACATCGACCACGTCGAGCTCGACGACCGCGCCACCTACGAGCTGCTCTCACGCGGTGAGACCCTGGGCGTCTTCCAGCTCGACGGCGGGGGAATGCGCACGCTGCTGCGCCTGATGAAGCCGGACAACTTCGAGGACATCTCCGCCGTCGGCGCCCTCTACCGGCCCGGCCCCATGGGGGCGGAGTCCCACACCAACTACGCGCTGCGCAAGAACGGCCTGCAGGAGGTCATCCCGATCCACCCCGAGCTCAAGGAGGCCCTCGACCCGATCCTGGGGACCACGCACGGTCTCATCGTCTACCAGGAGCAGGTCATGAAGATCGCCACCGACCTGGCGGGATTCTCCATGGGCAAGGCCGACGCGCTGCGCAAGGCCATGGGTAAGAAGAAGATGGACATCCTGGCCAAGATGTTCGTCGAGTTCGAGGCCGGGATGGTTCAGTCCGGCTTCTCCAAGGAGAGCGTCAAGACCCTGTGGGACGTCGTCGTCCCCTTCGCCAAGTACGCCTTCAACAAGGCCCACTCGGCCGCCTACGGCGTCGTGTCCTACTGGACGGCCTACCTCAAGGCGCACTATCCGACCGAGTACATGGCCGCCCTGCTCACCAGCCAGAAGGACAACAAGGACAAGCTGGCCGTCTACCTGGGGGAGTGCCGCCACATGGGCATCACCGTCCTGCCCCCGGACGTCAACGCCTCGCGGGCCCAGTTCTCCGCGGTCGGTGAGGATGTGCGCTTCGGGCTGTCCGCTGTGCGCAACGTCGGCATCAACGTCGTCGACGCGATCGTGGCCGCCAGGGAGGACAAGGGCGAGTTCACCTCCTTCGAGGACTTCCTCGACAAGGTTCCCGCGGTCGTGTGCAACAAGCGCACCATCGACTCTCTCATCAAGGCCGGGGCCTTCGACTCCCTGGGGCACACCCGGCGCTCCCTGCAGGCCTGCCACGAGGACTTCGTCGATGAGGTCATCGGCGTCAAGCGCAACGAGGCCGCCGGCCAGTTCGACCTGTTCGCCTCCCTCATGGGTGGGTCCGACGACGCCGACGACTCACCCTTCGGCAACGGCCCGGTCTTCTCCTCCGACGTTCCCAACCTGCCGGAGTGGGACAAGAAGGACAAGCTCGCCTACGAGCGCGACATGCTGGGCCTCTACGTCTCCGACCACCCCCTCATGGGCCTGGAGGGGCTGCTGGGCAAGCTCGCGGACAAGGAGATCTCCGAGCTCCACGAGAACGATGAGCTGCCCGACGGCGCCATGGTCACCATTGCCGGGCTCATCACCTCCCTGACCCGCAAGACCACCAAGCAGGGAAACCTGTGGGCCATCGCCCAGGTCGAGGACCTGGCCGGAAGCATCGAGGTGCTCTTCTTCCCCCAGACCTATCAGACCGTCTCCACCATGCTGGCCCCGGACACGGTGGTCACGGTGCGCGGACGTCTCAACCGGCGTGACGGGCAGGTCGCCCTGTACGCCCAGGAGATGACGATCCCGGACATCTCCAGCGCCGCCCACGAGGCGGTCCTCATCACCCTTCCCACCAACCGGTGCACCGGGCCTCTGGTGGAGCAGTTCAAGGACGTGCTCACCAAGCACCCGGGCGGCTCCACGGTCCGTCTGACGCTGACCAGCCCGGGGCGCGAGGTGCGCACTCAGCTGGACGCCTCGCTACGGGTGGAGGCCTCGCCCGCCTTCTACTCCGACATCAAGGCCCTTCTTGGACCGGGGTGCCTGCGCCACTAGAAAGCCGTCTCCCACGGAGTGGATCGCCCGCCCCGATGGGGACGTCGAGCAACCGATGCCAGCCCGAGCGGGCACCGTTCGCAAACCCGTTCGTGATCTCATCGTGTCCTCATCAGTGCGCCACACGCCGGCTTTCCTTAGGGCGGCAGGTCCGCCTTCGGGAAGGTGGAAGCCGTTTTTGAGGCGGTATTCCCACAGGTCGTGCCACCTCCACCAGGGTTGGTGCTCACGTGGCGCCCCGTCTTCATCTTGATACTCTCGTAATGTCCACAAGCAGTCAGTGACTGTATTGTCTATGAGGTAATTTGATGAGTGACGAGGATTTCAACCCTCCAACGTTGACGCAGCAAGAGGAGCGGGACGCCGGCCCGCAGGAAGGGCGGACAGGGGAGGTCCTCCAGGGCGCGGCGGCCGCGACGCCGGCCTTCCAGACCTCCCCGGCAACCGTGAAACGCCGCCAGCGTCACCTGCTCGACCGCCTGAGGAGATCGGTCTCCCGCCAGCCCCACGACGTCGGTGAGGGAATGGACAAGGTGGTCTTCGGCGTCGCCGCGGCCGCGACCATCGCCTTCGTCGTGTGGGGCTTCATCTCTCCGCACGGTCTGGGGAGGGCCTCCAAGTGGGCCCTGGGGGGAACGATCAGCAACTTCGGCTGGCTGTTCGTCCTGTCCTCGACCCTGTTCGTCGTCTTCGTCGTCTTCGTGGCGGCCTCCCGGTTCGGCAAGATCCCGCTGGGTGGGGACGGAGAGGAGCCCGAGTACTCCACCGGCTCCTGGGTCTCCATGATGTTCGCCACGGGAATGGGTATCGGACTGATTTTTTACGGGGTCGGTGAGCCGCTCTACTTCTACGTATCTCCCCCGCCGGAAACGGTCGACCCTCAGACCGCCCAGGCCGCCAGTACCGCCCTGGGCACGGCCATGTTCCACTGGACCATCTACCCGTGGGCGATGTACGCCCTGGTGGGGCTCGGGATGGCCTACGGAACCTACCGGCTGGGACGCTCCCAGCTCTTCTCGGCCATGTTCACCTCCCTGTTCGGGCGCCAGGCCATCGACGGGATCGGCGGGCGCATCATCAACATCCTGGCGATCGTCGCCACCCTGTTCGGGTCGGCCTGCTCCCTGGGGCTGGGGGCCCTGCAGATCGGCGGGGGCATGGTGTCGACCAACCTCGTCACCAAGTCCACCCCCGCGATGATGGTCGGCATCATCGCGATCCTGACGGCCTGCTTCGTGGCCTCCGCGATCTCCGGCATTGAGAAGGGCATCCAGTGGCTGTCGAACATCAACATGGTGCTGGCTGTGCTGCTGGCGATCATCGTCTTCATCGGCGGACCCACCCTGTTCATCCTCAACATCATCCCCTCGGCGATCGGCAACTTCATCGACGAGCTGCCCGCCATGGCCTCGCGCACGGCGGCCGTGGGCAATCAGGACATGGCCCAGTGGCTGTCCTCCTGGACGATCTTCTACTGGGCCTGGTGGATCTCCTGGACACCCTTCGTGGGAATGTTCATCGCCCGCATCTCGCGGGGTCGTACCATCCGGCAGTTCGTCACCGGGGTCATGCTCGTCCCCTCGGTCGTCTCCCTCATCTGGTTCGCCATCTTCGGTGGCGGCGCCATCGGGCTCCAGGAACGCGCCGAGCGCGCCGGCCAGGCGGCGCACGCCCTCGTCCATCTCAAGGCCGATGGCACGCCCGACCTGAACTTCGACACGATCCTGTTCGACCTGCTCAACGCCATGCCCGTGCACAAGGTGGTCCTCATCGTCCTCATGGTGCTGGCAGTCGTCCTGGTGGCGATCTTCTTCGTCACCGGTGCCGACTCGGCCTCCATCGTCATGGGAGGGCTCTCGGAGAACGGTGCCACCGATCCGAGCCGCTTCACGGTCGTCTTCTGGGGCGTGGCCACAGGCGGCGTGGCCTCAGCCATGCTGCTCGCCGGTGGGGACGATCCGCGCGAGGTCCTCACCGGTCTGCGGGACATCACGATCGTCTCGGCGCTGCCCTTCGTCTTCGTGATGCTGCTGCTGTGCGTCTCGCTCTACAAGGATCTCAACAACGACCCCATGCTGCTGCGGCACTCGCTGGCCAACCAGGTCCTGGTCGACTCGGTCACCACCGCGGTCACGACGGCCAACGAGCCGCATGAGGTCGAGACCATCGAGCTGCACACCAGCCTGTCATCGACCACTGACGGCGACGACGCAGACGACGCAGACGGTGAGGGCTGCCAGGACGGCACCGACGAGGCTGCGCAGGACCCGAGTGCCGACATCCGCGCCGTCGACGGCGCCGAGGACGCACCGACGGGATCGGAGCGGAGGCCGGAGGGCTAAGTCGGCCGACTGCTCCTGGTGCTGGGGTCCGGGCTCATTGCCCGGGCCCCAGCTGCTCGACGGCGGCGCCGACCTGACCTGCGGGGTGATCGACGACGACGACGTCTCCACCGGCCAGGTGGTGCCCGCGACGCGTCTCCACGACGCCGTTGACAGTGACGTCTCCGGACTGGATGGCGATGCGCGCCTGTGCGCCGTCCTCCACCAGGCCCGCCAGCTTGAGGAACTGGCCGAGCCGGATGCTTCCGGACACTGAGATGAGTGGGTACCGGGATGGGCGCTGAGATGTTGCGTGCGTCATAGGTGGATCCTCGCAGACAGGGCACGAGACGCGCACGTCGGAGCAGGTAGCGCCCCGGCAGAGCGGTCGGCGACGAGGCGAGTGAGAGAAGCGTCTCTCAGAAGTATGCGGATATAACGGATGCCAAACAAAATTTATCACGGTAGGGTAACGGCGTTCTGATAACACTACGGAGACGGAGACACCATGAAGCGTCGAATCGTCGCCCAGATGGCGATACTCGCTCTATCGCTGTCGGCGCCTGTTCTGGCCGTGACTCATGCACCACAAGCCGCCGCCGCCGACGGCAACATCATTCATGTCTCGGCCGAGGGAGGCTCGGACGCGGGAGACGGAACCGCTGCCAAGCCCCTTCAGACCATTGGAGCCGCCCTGAAGAAGGCCGGCGGCGGAGACACTATCGAGCTGGCCAACGGCACCTACCGTGAGGGCGAGCTCGCCGTCGACAAGGGCGTGACCATCAAGGCGGCCGAGGGTGCCAAGCCGGTCCTCACCGGTGCCGAGGTCCCCAAGAGCTGGAGTGCCGGCGGTGATGGGAAGTGGTCCACGGGCAAGGACATGGTCCGCTTCTGCACGGTCTGCACCATCAATGCCGACCCCGCCAAGGAGGGGATCGCCGCCCACCCCGAGCAGGTGTTCGTGGACGGTAAGCCCCTGACCCAGGTGCTCAGCCGCGCCGAGGTCACCGAGTCCACCTTCTACGTGGACGACCCCGACCCGGTCACCCTGAAGAACCCGAAGAACAACCAGGCCGGCTACAACGTCAAGCCGCACCGGGGCACCTCCTACGTCATCGGTGTCGACCCCAACCAGCACCAGGTCGAGGTGGTCCAGCACTCCCGCGCCCTGTCCTTCAACACCGACAACATCACTCTGTCGGGGCTGACGGTGGAGAAGTACTCCGCGGTGCAGCGCTGGGACTACGAGGACCCCGAGATCGGCACCATCTCCGGTGGTGGAATGGTCGTGGCCGCTCACGGTGCTCCTCGCATTGAGAACTCCACCTTCCGCTACTCCTCGACGGCCGGTGCGCTGCAGGTCATCGACTCGACCAACGCGGTCGTGTCGAACAACCTGTTCGAGAACAACGGCTCCAACGCCTTCGGCATCAACGACTCCAGCGGTGCCAAGGTGGAGAACAACATGTGGAGGAACAACAACACCTCCGGCTTCATCACGAAGGACTGCGGCGCCTACTGCACCCTGGCCGACACCAAGATCACCCACTCCAAGAACATCCGCTTCGCCAACAACACCGTGGACTACTCGGCCACCGGCACGGACATCTCCGACCCCTCGGCCTATGACCAGAACCGGGCCGCGGGAGTCTGGTTCGACGAGGGCGTGATCGACTCCGAGATCGTTGGCAACTACTTCGTCAACGTCCCGGTGGCGATCTTCAACGAGGTCTCCTCCAACAACCTCATCGCCTCCAACATCGTGGCCGGGGCCGGCATCGGTATCCACGTCTCCGGGTCCAACGACACCCGCGTGTGGAACAACACCGTCTCCCACGCGCTCACCAGCCTGTGGATCCAGGAGGACACCCGTTCCGACGGCTGCAACGCCCGCAACGCCCAGGGTGTGTGCACCCAGGTGCAGAAGTGGAGCGCCGAGCACGGACTGAGCTGGGACACCACCAACACCAAGGTGATGAACAACATCTTCTCCTCCGAGCAGACCACCCCCATGCCCGGGGACCCGTGGCGCTACTCCGCCATGGTCCAGGTCCTGGGTGGGGCCAACCAGGACGGCTCCGGCGCGGTGTACGCCAATGAGATGGTCTCCAGCATCGACTACGACGTCTACTACCGCCACGAGAACCCCCAGACCCTGTCGACCACGGTCCTGTGGAACTGGGGCGCCGACCGCATGAACCAGTCGGTCAACGCCGAGAAGCTCTCGGACTTCACGGCCAGCTCGAGCGTCAAGGCTGAGGGCAAGGAGTCCAACGGTCTGGACCTGCACGGCTCCCCGGAGAACAACCCGTTCTTCGTCAAGGAGTCCGCCAACCCGATGGACAAGACCTCGGACTTCCACCTCAAGGAGGGAAGCCCCGCCTCCGGTAACGGTCACGCCCTGCCCGAGGACATCGCCAAGTCCCTCGGCGTCAACGCCAACGTCCCCGTGGACCGCGGTGCGCTGGTCAACGTCGCCTGGGGCGGCGGCGCCGTTCCCGGTGCCGGGGACGCCCCCGCTGACAACGCCAACAACGGTGGCAAGGCTGCCGACAATGGTGACAAGGCCGCCAACAACAACGGCGGCAACGGCGGCAACGCCAATAACGGTGGCAAGGCTGCCGACAACGGCGACAAGGCCGCCAACAACGGTGGTAAGGCCGCCAACAACAACGGCGACAAGGCCAACAACGGTGGCAAGGCCGACAACAACGGCTCGACCGTCACCGACGGGGCCGCCGGTACCGACGGCAAGGACGCACAGGGCGCCAACCCCTCCAACTCCAAGGCGGGGGCCGGTCAGAAGAACTCCGGAATCGCCAAGCCCGGCGGCAACGCTCAGGGCGGTCAGGGCCAGGCCGCTGCGGCTGCAGCGGCTACCGGTGATAGCCGTCTTCCGCTCACCGGTGCCAGCATGACCGGCATCGTCCTCGCGGTGGCCGCCATCGCCCTGGGCGGCGGATTCATCCTGGTGCGCCGTCGCATGGCCAGCTGATCGCTGCTGGCCTCGGGGTGAGGCGCAGCGAGAACGAGCTTGTGAAGAGCCCGGACAACCCGGATCATCACACCGTGACTGAATCGCTCGCCATCACCGTCGGTGACTACTTCCCCGTGGGGGACAGGATGCGCCGACTCACCCCGAGGCTGGCTGAGGCCACCAACGCAGCACGCTCCGTCCTGATAGAGGTCGCACAGCACCGTGAGGTCATCACCTACGGCGAGCTCAGCGACTCGATCGGACGGAGCGTGCTGCCGCGTCATATGGGGCCGTTGCTCTCCATGATCGCCCATGACTGCGCTGCTCGAGGCGAACCGAGCCTGGCCTCCCTGGTGGTCTCGGCGACCACCGGAGAGGTCGGCACCGGGGACTCGAGCTGGGCCCCGCCGCAGCGGCTCGCCTGCTGGGCACGATGGGGTGAGAAGTGGGCCAACGGCTGAGCATCAGTTCTCGGTATGTGGGACGGCGGCGGGGCTGGGAAACAGTCGTGGTTTGATACGCTCGACCATCCAGAGCGGCCGAGAGACCTGGTTCCATGACGCCGCAGCAACCCGGTACGCGGGTGCTTCAGCCAGGATCGATGGAGACGACGTGCACGACAATGAGCCCACCGGGCCCACCGCCGCGGCCAGCAGTCGCGGCAAGGCCTTGAGCAGCGCCGAGACCGGAACCGCTCGGCGACTGCCCACCGTCAGCCTGGAGCTGTTCCCCCCTCGACCGGGTAAGGCGGCCTCGGCCACCTGGGGCCGCATTGACAGGCTCCTGGCCACCGGGCCCGACTTCGTCTCGGTGACTTACCGGCCGACCTTCGTCACTGACCCTGCCGGCGGGGTCACTGGCGGCGGGCGCCAGGGGAGCGCGCATGAGCCCGAGGCGGGCCGGTGCGAGGCCCCCCGCGTGCGCGCGGTCCAGGAGCAGACCAACCCCTCCGAGTGCGTGCTCGCCCACGTGCTGGACTCCAGCACCATCCCCCTCATGGCCCACCTGACCTGTATCGGCTATCGCAAGCAGGAGGCCGTCGACATCGTCACTCGCTTCCTGCGCATGGGAGTACGGCGCTTCCTCGCCCTGCGCGGCGACCCGCCAGCCGGTACCCGGGCCGAGGATGTCGCCGGGGAACTGCGCCACGCCGACGACCTCGTCCGGGTCATTAGGGAGGTCGAGGCCGACTTCTTCGGTGACGGCAGGCGCCACGTCACGATCGCCGTGGCCGCCTACCCGGCCACCAACGACCACATCGAGGCCATTGAGATCCTGGCCGCCAAGCAGGCCGCCGGGGCCGATATGGCGATCACCCAGGTGTTCTACGACGCGGCCGACTATGTGGCGCTGACCAACGCGGCCTCCTACGCGGGGGTGAGCATCCCGATCCTTCCCGGCGTGATCCCACTGACCGACCTGCGTCGGCTCACCCGTCTTGAGGCGCTCACCGGGGTGCGCGTGCCCGCCGGCCTGCGATCCTCGCTGGGATCGGCCAGCGGCGCCACCCTCGTGGAGCGCGGCATCGGCGCGACGCTCGACCTGGCAACCGCGCTGCTGCGCGCCGGCGCCCCCGGTCTGCACCTGTACACCTTCAACCGCACCCGACCGGCCCTCGACGTCATCAGCCACCTGCGTCTGGGCGGCATCCTGGCCGGAGCCGCGCCCGATCGGGAGGTGCGCGACGCCGTCGATCGCGGATACCTCCAGGCCACACCCGGCCGAGGCCCTTCTTTCCTGCGCCGTGGCTCTGCCCGCGCAACAGTGTCTTCCCACCACCCCGTTCAGCCCCTCACCACCATCACCAAGGAGAATGCATGAGCGCCACCCCTGAGTCGGTCGCCCCCGCCTCGCCGGCTGAGATCGCCGTGACCGAGTCACAGGTCCCCTCCGCCCCCCTTCCGGGGGCCACCATCCTGGGATACCCCCGCATCGGAAGGGACCGTGAGCTCAAACGCGCCGTGGAGTCCTTCTGGAAGGGGAACCTGAGCGTCGAGGAGCTCAAGCACGCCGCTGCCGAGCTGCGCGGGGCGACCCGCTCGCGCCTGACGGACCTGGGGCTGACTCAGCCCGCCTCGGTGCCGGCGGACTTCACCCTGTACGACCAGGTTCTTCAGGTGACCGCCACCCTGGGCGCCGCGCCCGCCCGTTTCCGCGACCTGCTGAACGCCGACGGCGCCCTCGATGTCGAGGGCTACTTCACCCTGGCCCGTGGTGAGGGCGCCCGTCCCGCCATGGAGATGACCAAGTGGCTGGACTCCAACTACCACTACCTGGTCCCCGAGATCGACGCCTCCACCCCCATCGACTACGTCGACACCGCCATCGCCGACCAGGTCCGCGAGGCCAAGGCCGCCGGGACCGAGGTCCGCCCCGTCGTCGTGGGCCCGGTGAGCTACCTGCTCATGGCCAAGCCCTCCGACGAGGCAGCCGAGGACTTCCACCCCCTGGACCGCCTCAGCGACGTCCTGCACGCCTACGGCCACCTCCTCATGGACCTGCACGAGGCCGGCGCCACCTGGGTCCAGCTCGACGAGCCCGCCCTGGTCTCCGACTCCTGGAACGTGGAGCGCCAGCGCGTCCTCGACGCCGTGCGTGACGCCTACACCTGGCTGGGCGCCATCGTGGAGCGCCCCCAGATCCTGGTGGCCGGAACCTACGGCTCCCTGGGCGACGCCCTGCCCGTGCTCGCTCAGACCCCGATCGAGGCCGTGGGCCTGGACCTCGTGGCCGGCGCCCTGCCCGAGGCCGGAGACCTGGCCGCCCTGGAGGGCAAGAGCGTCGTCGCCGGCGTCGTCTCGGGACGCAACATCTGGCGCACCGACCTGAACCGGGCCATGGACGTGCTCGAGCAGCTGCGCGAGCGCCTTCCCGAGGGCACCCCCATCACCGTGGCGACCTCCACCTCCTTGCAGCACGTGCCCCACGACGTCGAGCGCGAGACCGCCATCGACCCGGAGATCCGCTCCTGGCTGGCCTTCGCCGACCAGAAGGTCGGGGAGGTCATCACCCTGGCCAAGGGTCTGGAGCAGGGGCGTGACGCCATCGCCGCTGAGCTGTCTCAGGACGCCGACCTGCGCAAGCAGCGCGCCGCCCACCCCGGCGTGCACCGCGACGAGGTCCGCACCGCCGTCGGCGCCGTCACGGACGCCGACCGCACCCGCGCCCCCTACGGTGAGCGCAAGGCGGCCCAGGACGAGCGCCTCGGCCTGCCGGAGCTTCCCACCACCACCATCGGCTCCTTCCCGCAGACCGCCGAGATCCGTAAGGCCCGCGCCGCCTGGCGCAAGGGCGAGATCGACGACGCCGCCTACGACGCCGCCATGCGTGCCGAGATCGCCAGCGTTGTCGCCCTTCAGGAGCGCCTCGGCCTGGACGTCCTGGTCCACGGTGAGGCCGAGCGCAACGACATGGTCCAGTACTTCGCCGAGCTGCTCGACGGCTTCGTGACCACCGAGCACGGCTGGGTCCAGTCCTACGGCTCGCGCTGCACCCGTCCCTCCATCCTGTGGGGTGACGTCGCCCGCCCCGAGCCCATGACGGTGACCTGGTCGGCCTACGCCCAGTCCCTGACCGACAAGCCCCTCAAGGGCATGCTCACCGGCCCGGTGACGATCATGGCCTGGTCCTTCGTACGCGACGACATCCCGCGCGCCCAGGTCGCCGACCAGCTGGGCCTGGCCCTGCGCGCGGAGGTGGCGGACCTCGAGGCCGCCGGCATCGGCGTCATCCAGGTCGACGAGCCCGCCATCCGCGAGACCCTGCCGCTGCGGCGCGCCGACCGTCCCGCCTACCTGGAGTGGTCCGTCGGCTCCTTCCGCCTGGCCACCGGAGGGGCGGCTCCTGCCACCCAGATCCACACCCACCTGTGCTACTCGGAGTTCGACGTCGTCATCGATGCGGTCGACCACCTGGACGCCGACGTGACCTCCATCGAGGCCTCCCGCTCGCGCATGGACATCCTGCCCGCGGTGGCCGAGCACGGCTTCGAGCGTCAGCTCGGCCCGGGCGTGTGGGACATCCACTCCCCGCGCGTGCCCAGCCAGGCCGAGTGCACCGAGCTGCTCCAGCGGGCCGTCGACGCCCTGGGCGCCGAGAAGGTCTGGGTCAACCCCGACTGCGGTCTCAAGACCCGCGGCTACACCGAGACCGAGGCGAGCCTGACCAGCCTGGTCGGTGCCGCGCGCGCCGTGCGCGAGGCCTGATGAGTCTCTGACTCGACTGCAGGCAACTGAGGCGGCCCGGGAGACAACGTGCTCTCCCGGGCCGCCTTGTGCATGGCCGGTAGGCTTACGGTCATGCTCACCCGCACCGATCTGCGCAGTACCCGACTCTCCGCACGCCAGCTGGCACAGGCCCTGCCCCGGGCCGCCCTTGACGTCACCGCCGCCCAGGCCGCCGTGGCTCCACTGATCGAGGACGTCCGCCGTCGAGGAGCGGCCGCACTGCGCGACGCCGCGGAGCGATTCGACGGCGTGCGACCCGTTCACCTGCGTGTGCCCGTTGCTGCCATCACCCAGGCGCTCGACGACCTCGACCCAGCGGTGCGCGAGGCCCTCGAGCTGTCCATTGCCCACAACCGAGCCGGGCACGCCGCCCAGGTGCCCGCTGAGCGCAGCACGGAGGTGGTCCCCGGAGGCACCATCACCCAGCGCTGGATCCCCGTGGAGCGGGTGGGGCTCTACGTTCCCGGAGGACTGGCGGTCTACCCCTCCAGCGTGGTGATGAACGCGGTGGCCGCCCAGGTCGCCGGCGTCGAACAGATCGCTTTGGCCAGCCCGCCTCAGGCCGAGTTCGCCGGTCTGCCCCACCCCACGATCCTGGCGGCGTGCGCGCTGCTGGGGATCACCGAGGTCTACGCCGTCGGCGGCGCCCAGGCCATCGCGATGCTCGCCTACGGCGCCGACGCCCAGGACGACACCGACCGTGCGGACGCCGGGGGAGAGGTCCTGTGTCGGGGCGTGGACGTCATCACCGGTCCCGGCAACGTCTACGTGGCGGCCGCCAAGCGAGCTGTCATGGGGACGGTCGGCATCGATGCCGAGGCAGGACCCACCGAGATTGCCGTCCTGGCCGACGCCGGGGCCGACCCCGAGTACGTGGCCGCCGACCTGCTCTCCCAGGCGGAGCACGATCCCAATGCCGGCAGCGTCCTCATCACCGACTCCCCGCAGCTGGCGGACGCCGTCGATGCGGCTCTTGAGCGCAGACTGAGCGCGACCCGGCACCGGGAGCGGGCATCGACCGCATTGAGGGGTCCGCAGTCGGGAACCGTCCTGGTGCGTGACCTCGCCCAGGCCATCGAGGTGGCCAACGCCTACGCGGCTGAGCACCTGGAGATCCACGCCTCCGACGCCCCTGGGGTCGCGCGTCGGATCCGCAATGCCGGAGCCATCTTCGTCGGGCCGTACAGCCCGGTGCCCCTGGGGGACTACCTGGCCGGCTCCAACCACGTCCTGCCCACCGGGGGCACCGCCCGGTTCGCGGCCGGGCTGAGCGTGATGGCCTTCCTCAAACCGGTCCAGCTCATCGAGTACAGCGCGAGCGCCCTGGAGTCCATGACGCCGGCGCTGGAGGTCCTGGCGAACTGCGAGAATCTGCCCGCCCACGGGGAGGCGGCCCGTGCCCGAAGGCAGTGAAAAAGCCTGCTGAGCAGGCCGATTGAGATCATCCTGTGACCTTCTAGTGACCGTGCTCTGCCGCGTCAGGGGACGGCGCTGGAGCGAGGCGCGGATTCGTTGGCGATTCAACTGGCGGAATCCTGCCGTTTCCCGCTCTTGTGAGCCACCTCCAAGAGGGCGCTTATTGCATGGTCGAATAACACAGTGTTGCAAAGCGTTACTCTATTGTTATATTTGGTGGTGACGCACGGTGCGCCGTGCCCGACGGGCTGAGTTCCCACATCCCGTCATCCCCGGGCGCGCCGCACCGAGGCGTTGGTTGCCGACCTGGCCTGCTCGCGCATGCGGTGATGACGGTCGGCGCCGGCCCTACCCCTTGGATCCAGATGGATGGCCTCATGCACTACTCCCCATTCGCCGCCGGAACCGGACTGTTCGTCGTGTGGTATGTCGCCCCGGCAGGTTCCCTTCCCGCTCTCGTCGCTCGTTTCCTCATTGACTGCGCCGGCCTGGTGTTCGTCGCCATCCTGGCCTTCTTCCTGCTGACCAACCTCTATGGCGCGGCCCGCGCCCTGATCCCGCACTCCAGGCGCTCCGCCGGGCGTCACGCGCAGCAGCGCAGCGGCCTGATGAGTCTGCGGGCGTGATGGTGACGCAGACCCCGTTCCTGCCCATGAGCTTCGATTCCTCGAGCCTCCTGGGAGTCCTCGACCGCATCGGTTGGTGGGGAGCCCTGGGGATGATCGCAGTCGCCCTGGCCTACACCTTCTTCATGCTCATCGCCTCGCGCGGGGCCCCACGGCACGGCGGTCCCTCGCATCCGGATGCGCCGCTGCTCGTCGTCATCCTCATGCCCTGCCTCAACGAGGCGGCGGTCATCGGCGCCAGCGTCCGGCGGCTCACCTCCATCCCGGACCCCGGCCTGCGCATCATGGTCATCGACGACGGCTCCGACGACGACACCGCCCAGGTGGCCGCCCAGGCCGGCGACGAGCGCGTCGAGGTGGTTCGCCGTCGTCCTCCCCACGCCCGCCTGGGCAAGGGGGAGGCCCTCAACGACGCGCTGTCGATCGTGCGCTCCCGGTGCACCACGGTGTCCTCCTCGCGAGTCGTCGTAGGAGTCATGGACGCCGACGGCAGACTCGACCCCCACGCCATCGGGGAGGTGCGCAAGGCCTTCGCCCCGCAGGAGGTCGGTGCTGTCCAGATGGGGGTGCGCATCAACAACCGCTTCGGCTCCCTGCTCGCCCGCATGCAGGACATGGAGTTCGTCATCTTCACCGAGGTCTTCCAGCGAGGCCGGCGCCGGGTCCGCAGCGTCGGCATGGGCGGCAATGCCCAGTTCGTCCGCCTCAGTGCACTCGACGCCCTGGGGCCCCGGCCCTGGACCCGGTCGCTGACCGAGGACTTCGACTTAGGGATCCGGCTCAACGCCACCAGCTGGACCAACGAGTTCTGGCCCGCGGCCTCCGTTCACCAGCAGGGCGTGACCAACATGCGCCGCCTCCTGCGTCAGCGCACCCGCTGGTTCCAGGGAAACCTCCAGGCGCTGCACCTGCTGCGCTCCGTGGCCCGCGAGCAGCGCGGCCTGGGGCGGGCCGACACGCTCTGGCAGATCCTCACGCCCTACCTGCTCCTGACCGGCTCCCTGCTGACCCTGTCCTTCCTCATCACCATGGTGACCGCCGGGGTGGCCGCGGTCCTGAGGTGGGAGCAGTCATGGGCGTGGCTCGTGGGGGCCTATGTCATCGCCTTCGGGCCGGCGCTCATCTACGCCTGGATCTACTGGCGCATCGAGCGCAGTGAGGGCCTGAGCCTGCTCAAGTCCGTGGGCTACGCGCACCTGTTCGTCCTTTACGGCCTCCTTCCCAGCCTCTACGGCTGGCGAGCAGTCGCCCGGGAGCTGACCGGACGCACCGGGTGGGCCAAGACCGCGCGGGAGGCGGAACCGGGGCAAGGAGCGCAGGGCGCGCCGAGCGCACCGGTGGCCGGCTCCAACGGATCGGCAGCCATGGGCTCACCGGTACCGAGCAAGCAGCGCCCGCCCAGCGGGCCGGAGAGGGTGCAGCCCCTCGCGGCCCCCCAGGCCGCAGCCCCGGGCAGTACCGTCCCGGCCACCCCGACCGTGCCGACCCGCCCCGTGCTGAACCCCACCGCCGTGATCGTGCGCCGACCCCGTCCGACATCCAGCAGCCTGACCAATGAGGAGATGAGATGACAGCTGCCAACGCACCTCAGCACGCAGGAGCCGTCGACGGCTCTCGTCGCGGCAGGATCCTGCGTCGCGCCCTCCTGACGGTCTGCGTCCTGGCACTAGTTCTAGGAGTCACCGTGTACTGCCACGCCCGAGAGACCGACGCACCGGACTGCTCCCAGTGGGAGATCATCTTCGACGGTTACGGCGAGGCCTCGTGCTCCGACGGCCTGCTGCGCCTCAAGCCGACGTCGGCCGACTCCCATGACACGACTCACGCCGGTCTGGCCACTTCCACCTCGGTCGAGATCGAGGCGGGAGGCGTCCAGACCATCCACACCACGATGACCACTGTCAGGCAGCTGCGTGAGGACGGCGATCCCAACGCCTGGGAGGTCGCCTGGCTCCTGTGGAACTACACCGACAACAACCACTTCTACGCCCTGGCCCTCAAGCCCAACGGCTGGGAGGTCTCCAAGCAGGACACCGCATACCCCGGGTACCAACGATTCCTGTCATCGGGCAACACGCCCGTCTACCCACCCGGGAAGAGCCACGACGTCACCGTCACCATTGATACGACCAAGCCCTCAGAGGCGACCTTCACCATCACCGTGGACGGGCAGGAGCTCGGAACCGTCACCGACAAGCAGTCCCCCTACCGCTCCGGCAAGGTGGCGGCCTACTGCGAGGACTCCGACGTCACCTTCACCCCGATCATCGAGGACCAGTAAGGCATGCCCGCCTCGACGACGCCGGACTCGACCACCACTGAGGCCCAGCCCGTCCCACTCCCGACACACGACCAGGAGAACCCCATGACCACCGACCCCACGCAAACGGGCGGCCCCCTGAGGGTCATGCTCGTCTACGGCACCCGCCCGGAGGCGATCAAGCTCGCCCCTCTGGTGGCCGCCATGCGCGACGACGAGCGTTTCAACCCGATCGTCGTCGTCACCGGGCAGCACCGCGAGATGCTCGACCAGGTGCACGAGTTCTTCGGAATCGTGCCCGACGACGACCTCGACATCCACTCGCCGGGGCAGACCCTCACCCAGATCACCAACCGCTGCCTGCAAGGGGTGGGGCAGGCCATCGAGGCCCACCGGCCCGACGCCGTCGTCGTCCAGGGGGACACCACCTCCGCCTTCGCCGCCGCGCTGGCGGCCTTCTACCACGAGGTCCCAGTCCTCCACGTCGAGGCAGGCCTGCGCACCGGGGACATCTCCTCACCCTTCCCCGAGGAGGCCAACCGGCGGCTCATCAGCCAGGTGACCGCCCTGCACCTGTGCCCCACCACCACCAGCCGGGACAACCTGCTGCGCGAGAACACCGATCCGCAGACCGTCAGCGTCACGGGCAACACGGTCATCGACGCGCTCCTGGTCGCCGTCGACCGCCGGGTCCCGCCACCGGACGAGGAGCTGGCCGCAGCCCTGAAGGACGCCTCCCGGCGAGTCGTGCTCGTCACCGCCCACCGCCGTGAGTCCTGGGGCGAGCCGATGCGGGCCATTGGCCGCGCCGTCGCGCGCCTGGCCGACAAGCACCCCGAGGTGCTCTTCGTGCTGCCGGTCCACCGCAACCCCAAGGTTCGCGAGGACCTCCTGCCCCAGATCGAGGGCCACACCAACGTCATCTGGTGCGACCCGCTGGAGTACGGCGCCTTCTGTGCACTCATCGACCGCTGCGACGTCGTGCTCACCGACTCCGGCGGCGTCCAGGAGGAGGCGCCCGCGCTGTCCAAGCCCGTCCTGGTCATGCGGGACAACACCGAGCGTCCCGAGGCGGTCGCCTTCGGGGTCGCCGAGCTGGTCGGGACCGACGAGGAGCGCATCGTCGAGAGGGTCTCCACCCTGCTGACCGACGAGGCGGCCTACGCGGCTATGGCCCAGGCCGCCAACCCCTACGGCGACGGACACGCGTGCAAGCGCATCCTGGCCGCCACCGCAGCCCTGTTCGGCCGCGGTGTCCCCCTTCCCGAGTTTGAACCCGTTCCCACCTCATCGAAGGAGCGTTCATGATCCCCCCGACCCTTATGACCGCACGACGCCGCCGCTGCGCACTGGCCGCCATCGCGGTGTGCCTGGGTAGCTCCATCGCCGCAGTCGGCCCCGCTCAGGCTGCACCCGCCGCCGGCGCGCAGGTGCCGGCCGCGATCCAGGCCGCCGCGGCCAAACCCGCCGACGGGGCCCAGGCCAATGACGCCGACCCGGCCAAGAACCCGCTTCCGGCTCCGCCCGAGCCGGCCGCCGCGGCCAAGAAGGAGCTCCCCCTCAAGGGCGACAAGCAGGCCGACGTGGATCTCAACAAGCCCGCGCCCGCCGCAGGACAGGTCAAGATCCGCGACCTGAAGCAGAACGCGCCCGAGGTTCCTGTCGGAGCGGTGAGCTTCTCCAACCAGGAGGCGGGGCCGGCATCGACCCTGGTCCTGTTCGACACCACCGGTGACTATGCCAAGCTGGGGGAGTACTACGCCCTGAGCATGGGTACCCTGGCCAGCCACTCCGGGACCGTGACGACCCTCCCGGTCAAGGACTACGTCGCCGGCCTGGCCGGTCGCTTTACCAACGTGGTCTACATCGGCTCCACCTACGACGAGCCCCTGCCGCGGGCCTTCATCGATGACGCCCTGACCGGCAACATCCCCGTCATGTGGTCCGGTTTCAACATCTGGCAGCTGGCCAAGACCGACGCCGACCGCGCCGCCTTCACCCAGCGCTACGGTTGGGACGCGGCCACCTCCTACATCGACTCCACTGACCGGGTCACCAAGATCAGCTACAACGGCGCCTCCCTGAAGCGCAATGAGCTCAACTCCGGTGGGATCATCGCTCCGCACATCGTCCGGGACAAGGACGTCAAGGTCCTGGGGCGCGCCGAGTGCTCCAAGCCCGACGGCGCGGCCGTCGCCTGCGCCTCCGTCGCCCAGTCCGGCACCACCTCCTTCCCCTGGGCGGTCAGCTCCTCGGGAATGACCTTCATCGGTGAAATCCCCCTGACCTACCTGGGCGAGCAGGACCGCTACATCGCAGCCGCCGACATCCTCCTGGACTTCCTCCAGCCCGGTGCCCAGCAGTTCCGTCAGGCCGCTGTGCGCCTGGAGGACGTGACCCCGGACAGCGACCCCGAGGAGCTGCAGGCGATCGTCGACTACCTCCACAGTCAGAACGTGCCCTTCCAGATGGCGGTGGTGCCCAAGTACATCGACCCCAAGGGCACTGAGAACAACGGGACGCCCAAGGAGCTCACCCTGAAGGACGCCCCGGAGCTGGTGGAGGTCCTGCAGGACGCGGTGAACAAGGGCGGAACGATCGTTCAGCACGGCACCACCCACCAGTTCGGGACCCTGGACAACCCTTACAACGCCGTCTCCGCCGACGACTTCGAGTTCATCCGCTCGTGGTGCTCGGCCACCAACGACACCAAGGCCCCACCCGTCGACTGCCAGGACAAGTCCTTCGTGCAGATCGGCGGCACCCTGCCGGGTACCTCCCAGGAGTGGGCTTCCGAGCGCGTGGACCAGGGGCGCCAGATCTTCGGCGAGGTCGGCCTGCCGACTCCGGAGATCTTCGAGACCCCGCACTACTCGGCCACCCGTGAGGCCTACTACGGCATCGGCGAGCACTACCCGGTGCGCTACGAGCGCGAGCTCCTCTACGCCGGCACCCTGACCAACACCCAGGCCGGTCCCCACGACTACTACGGGCAGTTCTTCCCCTACGCGGTCAACGACCCCTACGGGACCCACGTCCTGCCCGAGAACCTGGGCAACTTCGAGCCCAACGAGATCAACCAGCACCCGCCGCGCCTGGCTCAGGAGGTCATCGACGCGGCCAAGCTCAACCTGGTCAACACTCACGCCACCGCCAGCTTCTTCTTCCACCCCTACTACCCGCTGGCCGAGCTGAAGAAGATCGTCGCCGGTATCAAGGCCGAGGGGTACACCTTCGTGCCGGCCTCGGAGCTGAGATGACCGCGGCGCAGGCTGTGAGACTCAGCAGTCGCCGAATCACGGAAATAGGGCCGTTCGGTCGAAATCTCTTTCAGAAGACTGGGATACTGCTTCCATGACAATCGAGACCAACCGCAGAAGGGTGCTGGCGCTCCTGGGCACCGGGATTCTGGGAGCGTCAGTGTCCTCCTGCGGGCACGCGAACGTGACTCCGACGGCCATGGGGGACGGGGCGACCACCCATGTGAGCCTTCACGTCAGTGATGCGCAGGGCGGTGCCCTCAACCTCGAGGCGCTGCGACGCATTCAGTCCAACGGCAAGGGCGAGGTCGGCTATGACGACGCGCTGCTGGATGCCAAGACCCTGGAGGTCATCGCCGTCGGCCCCCTCTACCAGGATGAGGGTGGTGCCATTGGCATCGATGTGCCTGCCGGGCGTGAGTGCACGCTGACCCTGTCGTGGCCGACCAGCCACGGGTACTCGGCACTCATGGCGGATCTACCGGCCTCCGGGGAGCACGATCTCCTGGAGCTGGCGGCCCGAACCCTCCACGGTCGGCAGGCCGAGCGCCTCGCGCAGGCCACTGCGAAGGGCTTCAAGGGCGCTGACGAGGCGGAAAAGCTACGGGCCTCCGCCCAGCAGTCCCTGGATGCCTGTGCCAAGGCCCAGTCATGGACGGAGCGGGGCCGCCTGGCGAACTCCGCCCTGGAGTCGGCTGCCGGGGCCCAGCTCTCCCTGGACCGGGCGCTGTCCGCTCAGGCGCCGCAGGACGCCGTGATCGGGGTGACCTTCACCCGGGTGCCCACCTCCGCCGAGATCGCCGCAGCACTGGCACCCAGCGGACCGGGGGGCGGCAAGCGGAAGGTCTCAGCCCGCCTCGTCATCGGCGACCCCAATGACGCCGAGGAAATGACCGGTTGGCGCAACACGGTGGAGGCCCTGCACGCGCAGGGCGGCCAGGCCCTGGTCCAGATCTGCGACTCCCACGACCTGGCCGCCCTGACCGACTCCGCCTGGGACACGCGGGTCGACACCCTTATCAAGGCGCTTCCCAACGTCGACGCCTGGGAGATCGGCAACGAGATCGGTGGGGACTGGCTGGGCACCGGGCCGGTGGCCAAGGCTCAGCGAGCGGCCAAGGCCGTGCGCGAGCGCACCAGCGCCACGACGGTGCTCACCCTGTACTACCAGCTCGGGCAGGCGGACCCGACCTACTCCCTGTTCAGCTATGCAGCCAGGGAGCTCCCCGCGTCGATCAGGGAGCTGATCGATGTCGTGGGACTGTCCGTCTACCCCCAGCTCCATCCGCTGGGAACAGCTGCCGACCGGGTTCTCAGCACCCTGGAGGCCGCCTTCTCCTCCTCCCGGATCGCCGTGACCGAGCTCGGGTACGGGGGAGCGGACCTCAATGCCGGTCCCTGGTGGTTCGGCTCGGCCTCCGACCCCGTGGCGGCCCGCACCGCCGTCGCCGAGCACGTCACCGGCGCGGCACTGGGGCGCTCCGACGCCTGGGGAGCCCCCTTCTGGTGGTACTACCTCGAGGATCAGGTCGGAACCCCCGGAGGCCAGGTGGCTCCCGCACTGGCCGCCGTCTCCACGGGTTTCTAGGACGCCGGTGCCGGTGGGCGCTGCCTGCTCAGGCGGTGGTGCCCACCGGCACCTACCTCTGCGCCAGCACGAAGGGGTGGACCGCCGCCGCCCCCGCCTCGCGCAGGAGGAAGGCGGCCGTCGTGAGCGTCCAGCCGGAGTCGCTCCAGTCGTCCACGAGAACCACAGTGCGCTCGCGCAGCTCGTCAAGGGCCTGGGCCGACCAGCCCTGGAGCGTCAGGCTGCGGGCCACCTGCGCCAGGCGAAACGCAGAGCCCACATCGTGCTGCGGTGGTTCCTGACCGGACAGGCCCACGACGCCCAAGGCCCGTGCGCCCAGCCGTGCGGCCACGGCGTGCCCCAGCCGGCGGACCATGCGGGGGCGGGTGCGGGAGTCCACGACGACGACGGCCGGTTCTCCGCCCGGCGGTCCGTCGGAGCCGGTGGCCTCCTGCTCGTCGCGGATGATCTCAGCGAGCCGGTCCACCGCCTGAAGCACTTGTGGCCTGAGCGCCACCGGGACCTCGCCGTCGGAGGCGCAGGCCACCAGCTCGCGCAGCGCCACCGAGGTCCCCAACCCATCCAGCCTGCCCACCGCCAGCCCGGTCGCCGCCTGACGGTCGGCACCGATACGACCCTTGAAACGGCCCAGGCCCAGCCGGTCCATCCCGGTGGGCCACTGGCGGCGTGCCCGCAGCTCGACCCCCACCCTCCCGAGCGCCTCTCGAGCGGCACCGACCTGCTCCTGGTCTGGGGCGTCAGGCAGGTCCAGGCCCCCGCACAGGTCACAGGCTCCGCAGCGCCATCCCGGCTCAAGCAAGGGATCATCGAGCACCGACCTCAGAAAGGCCATCCGGCACGACACGGTTGTCCGCCCAGGGCCGGTATCGGTCCCGAGGCGCTCATAGGCGACCATCGCCTCCTGCTCGGCCCGGCGCGCGGCCTCGACTCGCGCATAACGCTGCACGTCATAGCGCCAGGGCCGGCCGGTGGACTCCCAACCGCCACGAACCCGGCGCACGGCGCCGTCGACGTCGAGGACCTTGAGCATGGACTCCAGCCGGCTGCGCCGCAACGAGGTCGCCGTCTCCAGCACCGCCGTCGAGGTCGCCCCGCCGCCCGCGGCCCTGCGCTCCTCCAGAGCATCGAGGACCACGCGAACCTGCTCCTCGGGCGGGAAACCCTGCGAGCCGAACCACTCCCAGATGGCCCGGTCCTCCTGGCCGGGCAGCAGGACCACCTCGGCCCGCTCCACTCCGCGGCCGGCGCGCCCCACCTGCTGGTAGTAGCTCACCGGCGAGGAAGGAGCCCCCAGGTGCACCACAAAGGCCAGGTCCGGCTTGTCGAAGCCCATGCCCAGAGCGGAGGTAGCCACCAGTGCCCTGACCCGGTTGGCCTTGAGATCCTCCTCCAGGCGCTCGCGCTCGGCGGCCTCGGTCTGCCCCGTGTAGGCGGCCACCTCCACGCCCACCGCACGCAGGTGCTCGGCGACCTCCTGAGCCGCCGAGACCGTCAGGCAGTAGATGATGCCGCTGCCGTGAGCGTAGCGGACATAGGCGGTCAGCCAGGCCAGGCGTGAGGCGGCATCCGGCAGCATCCTGACCCCCAGGTGGAGAGAGCCGCGCTCCAGGGTCCCCCGCAGCACCAGGACCTGCTCGCCGTCCGCCCCGCCTGCCTCCGCAGACGCCCCCAGCTGCTCAGCGATGTCGGCACTGACCCGTCGGTTCGCGGTCGCCGTCGTGGCCAGGACCGGGGTGCGCGGCGGCAGGCCGGCCAGCAGGGTGGCGATGCGCCGGTAGTCAGGGCGGAAGTCGTGGCCCCAGTCCGAGATGCAGTGGGCCTCGTCGATGACCACCAGTGCGGCGCCCGCAGCCAGGTGGGGGAGGACCTCATCACGGAAGACCGGGTTGTTGAGGCGCTCCGGGGAGACCAGCAGGACATCGACCTCACCACCGGCCACCTGGGCCTGAATCTCATCCCACTGCGTGACATTGGCCGAGTTCATGGTCACGGCCCGGATTCCGGCGCGCTCGGCGGCGGCCACTTGGTCGCGCATGAGGGCCAGCAGCGGCGAGATGATGACGCTCGCCCCGGTGCCGGAGCGCGCACCGGAAGATGGCGGTGGGGTGCCCGGGCTCCAGCCTCCCCAGCCCTCTCGCAGCAGCACCGTCGCCACGAAGTACACCGCTGATTTCCCCCACCCGGTGCGCTGGACCACCAGGGCTCGGCGGCGTGCGATGACCAGCGCCTCGATCGCCCGCCACTGGTCCTCACGCAGGCGCGCGTCGCTGCGGCCCACGAGCTCGCGCAGGACGGCCTCGGCCCGCTCACGCACGGGCGAGTCGAGCCGATCGGGGTGCACGGAGCGCTCAGCGTCCTTGGGGTCCTGGGGGCCTGTGATCGTCACAGAACCACGGTAGCGTGGACGATCAAGACGGCACTGCCTAGATAGTCTTGGCCCATGGACCTCCTCATCATCGCCGTGCTGGGCACTTTGGCCATCGCTGCGGCCTCTCAGCTCAGCGACCGCATCGGTGTCGCCCCGGCGCTGATCCTCCTGGCGGGCGGCACGGCGGTGGGCTTCCTGCCCTTCATCCCGGCGATCGAGCTGGACCCCCAGGTGGTCCTGGAGGGGATCCTCCCCCCGCTGCTGTTCTCCACCGCGGTGAGCATCTCCACCATCAACTTCCGCCGCGAGCTCGCCCCGGTGGCGGTGCTGGCCATCCTGCTGGTGCCCCTGTCCGCCGCGGTGATCGGCGCGGTCCTCACCCTCCTGGTTCCAGGGCTCTCCCTGGCCTGGGCCATCGCCATGGGGGCGATCCTCAGCCCCACCGACGCCGTGGCCATCTCCATCGCCCGCCGGCTGGGAGTCTCCCAGCGCATCATCACCGTTCTGGAGGGGGAGGGGCTGCTCAACGACGCCACCGCCCTGGTGGTCCTGTCCTCCGCCGTCTCCGCGGCCACCTCCGGTGGAGTGAGTGTCGGAGGCGTCCTGGGCGGTTTCGCCCTGGCGGTCCTCGTGGCCCTGGGGGTGGGGTGGCTCGTCGGCGAGGCGAGCCTGCGGGTGCGCTCCCACATCACCGACCCCACCGTGGACACGGTGGTGTCCTTCACCGTCCCCTTCCTCGCGGCGATCCCGGCCGAGCACATGCACGGCTCGGGTCTCGTGGCAGCCGTCGTCGCCGGGCTCATCACCGGCCACCGCGGTCCCCGGATGCTGCCGCCGGCCCACCGGGTGGCCTCACGCACCAACTGGCACACCGTCGAGCTCACCTTGGAAGGACTCATCTTCCTGGTCATGGGGCTGGAGTTCTTCGGCGTCGTGGAGAAGGTCGGCGCCTCAGCTCTCGGTATCGTCCGGGCCATCGCGGTCGCTGTCGTCGCCGGCGCGCTGACGGTCGTCATCCGGGCGCTCGTGGTAGCACCCATGCTCAAGCTCCTCAGCCACCGGACCGCGCGCTGGGCGATTCACTGGCAGGAGAACGAGGAGGCCATCCACCAGTTCCAGAACCGCTGCTCGGCCATCGTGCGCGGAGAGTCCGAGATGCCCCCGGTCCCCTGGGACCGGCGCCCCTTCGCACAGGTCCAGCGCAAGCTCCGCCAGGCGACCAACCACGAGAGCATCGCTCGGCGCGCACGCAGCCTCTCCAGTCGAGTCAGACGCCGGGGCGCCGACCTGGACTACTTCGCAGCCGAGCCCCTGGGTAGACGCGAAGGCGCCGTCATCGTCTGGGCGGGCATGCGCGGCGCCATCACCCTGGCAGCCGCCCAGACCCTGCCAGTCACAACGCCGCACTACTCCTTCCTCCTCCTGGTGGCCATGCTCGTGGCCGCCGGCTCACTGACGATCCAAGGACTCACGCTGCCGGCCCTGGTCCGCGTCGCCAGACCCGCCATGGCCGGGCCCGCCGACGAGGAGGAGAAGGCCGCGGTCATCTCGCTGCTGGTCAACGCCGCCCGCGACGTCGCCTCCGTCGACACTCACGGCGCCTCCCAACAGGCCGCCCCCACAGTGCTCACCGGTGCCGTAGACCCCGACGCCTCGGACGCACATACGACGACGAGCGCTCCCGGCCTGGACAAGGTCTCGCAGAGTGCCCCCGACCCAGAGAACAACGAGAGCCTCAGCCCCACCACTGAGCAGCACGGCCTCGTACGCAGGCAGGGCAAAGACGTCGTCGTCTCGCCGGCAGCCGTTGCCAAGGCATGGGCCGACCCCACCTGGCGCCACGACGAGCTCGCCCCCATGCGAGAACGCGCCCTGGACATGATCCGAGCCCAGCGCGAGGCCCTTCTCGACGCCGGCGACGAGGGCCTCTACTCGGCCGACTCCCTGGAGCACGCCCTGAACCGCCTCGACTACCAGGAGATCATGCTCACCAGCGATCCGCACTGACAACGCCGCCAGCAGGACACTGCGACCGTCGCCCTCGGCGCCGCAGTACCACCGGATGGGCGGCCCAACCGCTGGAGCGGACCGAGCCGTAGACTCCAGGCGTGAACGCGAACCTGCCCCTGAGACCGGACCTGGAGGGCGAGGCCCCCTACGGGGCCCCCGAGATCGACGTCCCCGTGAGACTGAACGTCAACGAGAATCCCTACCCGCCGTCGGCCGCGGTCATCGAGTCGATCGCCACCGCCGTGGCTCAGGCCGCCCAGGGACTCAACCGCTACCCGGAGCGGGACTTCCCCCGGCTGCGGGCTGCGCTCGCGGACTATCTCGAGGCCGAGTCCGGCGCGCACCTGACGCCTGAGCAGATCTGGGCGGCCAACGGCTCCAACGAAGTCATGCTCCACGTGCTCCAGGCCTTCGGCGGCCCCGGGCGCACCTGCCTGAGCTTCACCCCCACCTACTCGATGTACCCCGAGTACGCCCGCGACACACTGACCGACTACGCCACCCGACCGCGCCGCAAGGACTTCACTCTCGATACGGATGCCGCGGTGGCCGCGATCAAGGAGCTGCGGCCGGCCGTCGTCATCCTGGCCAGCCCCAACAACCCGACCGGAACCGCCCTGCCGCTGGAGGACATCAAGCGGATCCTTGAGGCCGCCCGCGGCCACGGCCCCATGCTCGGAGCCGAGATCGGCTCGCCCGCCCGGGCCAGCGACTGCGTCGTCGTCATCGATGAGGCCTACGCCGAGTTCCGCCGCCCGGGCGTGCCCAGCGCCCTGGAGCTGGTGGGGCCGGACAACCCGCACCTGGCCGTCACCCGCACCATGTCCAAGGCCTTCGGAGCGGCGGGCCTGCGCCTGGGCTACCTGGCCGCCGACCGCGCGCTGGTAGACGCCCTGCGCGTGGTGCGCCTGCCCTACCACCTCTCCGCCGTCACCCAGGCCGCCGCCCTGGCCGCCCTGTCCCACCGCGATGAGCTCATGGCTCAGGTGGCCTCCCTGCGCGATGAGCGCGATGCCTTCGTGGACTGGCTGCGCACCCAGGGCCTGAGCGCGCACGAATCGGACGCCAACTTCGTTCTGTTCGGTCCCTTCCCCGACCGGGAGGCCGTCTGGCAGGCCCTGCTCGACGCCGGGGTCCTCATCCGTGTCGTCGGGCCCGAGGGCTTCCTGCGGGCCAGCGTCGGAACGCCGGAGGAGATGGCACGCCTGCGCGCCGCCCTGACCTCAGCCATCGGCAGGTGAGAGGGATGCCGGCAGCGATCGGCGCCTGGGACCGGTAGGGTTGCTATCGATTGAGATACCTATCAACCACTGTGCTCAAGAAGCACGACACCCGATGCTGAGGAAGCACCTATGAGCCGTACCGCGCGCATTGAGCGAGCCACGAGCGAGTCGAGCGTCGTCGTCGAGATCAACCTCGATGGCACGGGCCAGACCGACATCTCCACCACCGTTCCCTTCTACGACCACATGCTCACCGCGCTGGGGCGCCACTCACTCATCGATCTGACGGTGCGCGCCACCGGTGACACCGAGATCGACGTGCACCACACCGTGGAGGACACCGCCATCTGCATCGGTGAGGCCCTGCGCGTCGCCCTGGGGGACAAGCGCGGCATCCGCCGTTTCGGCGAGGCCAGCGTTCCCCTGGATGAGGCTCTGGCTCATGCCGTCGTCGACATCTCCGGACGCCCCTACCTGGTGCACGAGGGGGAGTCGGAGGTCTTCGTCCACCACCTCATCGGGGGTCACTTCACCGGTTCCATGGTGCGCCACGTGCTGGAGGCCATCGCCTACCACGCCGGCATCTGCCTGCATGTGCGGGTCCTGTCCGGGCGCGACCCCCACCACATCGCCGAGGCCGAGTTCAAGGCCCTGGCCCGTGCCCTGCGCGCAGCCGTGGAGGATGATCCCCGTGTCGAGACCATCCCATCGACGAAGGGAAGCCTGTGATGGACCAGACCCCCCGACCCGACGAGAGCCGCGACGGCCACCAGGACCACCAGCGCGATCTGGACGCCGAGTTCGCCGCCCTCATGGGCGACGTGGACATCCCCGACGACCTCTCAGCCGAGGACCTGGGGGCTGTGCAGGAGGCCGGCAGTGAGCCGGGCCGGCAGACCCCGGTGGAGGACGGCTCCGTATCGACCGGCTCCGCGGGGGAGAGCGGACCGGCAGATGTCAGGCCCGACGACGTCCCCCACAACACCTACCGTCCCCTGAACGGGGGAGATGAGACAACGGAGGACTCCGACCGCTCCCGGCTCACCGATGCCCAGGAGGCGCAGATCGCCGCCGCGGCCGAATCCCTGAACTCCTACGTGCCCGATCAGTCCGAGGACCAGGCTCCTCGGGCGGTCAAGGTCGCCGTCGTCATGACTCCGCTGAACCGGGCCGACGGCCTGGCCGGAATGTGCTCCCTGCTGGACCTTGACTGCACCGTGGTGCCCTCCTCCAGCGGGGCCTTCGCGGTCAAGCAGTTCGTCTCCGCCCACTCGGACTGGGACGTGGCCGAGCTGCTCGGCGGCTCCGACTCCGAGCCGGCCGAGGCCGCGGAGCTGGCCGCCCAGCTCTCCCGCCTGTCCCGGGCCGGCGCCGTCCTCATGACCGCTGACCTGGCCACCGACGTCGGTATCGAGTCCGGCCTGTCCGGGACGATCACCGCCCGCCACTTCACCAACGGCCAGCCCGGCGAGGAGGCCTCGGCGGGGCTCCTGCTGGCCTCCATGGACCAGGTCGTCGAGGACGTCCTCCTGGGAGTCATCGACGCCGACGACGTCCCCGGAGCGGTGAAGTCCTCCGAGATCCAGGCGCCCCGGGCGATGCGCTGGTTCGGACGCGGCCTGCGCCGTCCCCCGCAGTGACCACACCGACACGCGCCGCCCGCCGCCGACCAGGGGCGGGCGGCTCCTAGCCGGCGTAGGAGCTCGTCCGCTGCCCGTCCTTGTCGGAGGCGATGCAGGAGAAGCCCCGCTTCCCGGCGTTCCAGCCGGCCTCCCCCGGTCCCAGTACCGATGTGCTCGGATCGGCGGCCCCGTACTGCTGGGCGGCCTGCGCGGTACAGGTGGCCTGCACGTTGGGATCGGCCGCCAGGTCGTCATCACTGGAACCCGAGGTGCTTTCCGCCAGGGTCCCCACCTGGTAGACCTCCCAGGAGTGGGGCTCGTTGCAGCTGACCTTTCTGGCCGTGGTCTGGCCCGAGATCGAGGTGGTGCCCGCCAGGCAGGTACCCACCGGGTGCGGTGGGGTCGAGGCGTTGTCCTGACCCGACGATGAGGGCTGGGACACGGCTCCTGACGGGCCGGTGGCACTGGCCGCAGGAGCCAGACGGGCACCCGCCACCCATCCTGCGCCCAGACCGACGACCAGGCCGGCGACCGCGCCGACCGCTGCGGAGCGCAGAGTGATCCGCCGACGTTCTCGGCCGGAGAGTCGCAGCGACTGACTCCGCTGTGCTGACACGGGCGCGTTCAGCAGCGCCTTGTCGGAGTGCTCCAGCCCGCCTGAGACGATGGAGGGCGCCGAGGTGGCGGACCCCGAGGAGCCGGTCGGGCGGACCGGGAAGACTGAGTCCGATGCCGCCCACTGCGATGCACTGCTGGGAGCGTAGGAGCCGG
This sequence comes from Actinomyces sp. oral taxon 175 str. F0384, assembly GCF_000223355.1. NCBI lineage: Bacteria > Bacillati > Actinomycetota > Actinomycetes > Actinomycetales > Actinomycetaceae > Actinomyces > Actinomyces sp. oral taxon 175. Next base: position 1,543,248 of record NZ_AFUR01000001.1, on the reverse strand, counting down.
GTGAGCCCGCCTCTTCACTGCGCGGAGGCGGTGCCAGCCCGGCCTCAACCAGCCGCAACGAGGTCACCGGCCCGCGGACGGCCAGGTTTCCCGTCCCCAGAGCCTCACGGATCTGCCCCAGGGCCTCCGTGAGCTCCGTGCCGTTGCGGTAGCGGTGCGTAGGATCCGGAGCCATCGCCTTGCTCAGGATCGGCAGCAGGACCTCGGGGACGTTCGGGTCGGTGAGGTTGAGGGGGTCGTCGAGGGAACGGACGATCTCCGGCAGGCTGCGCTGCACGCCGTCGGGACCACGCCGGGGGCCTCGGCCCGTCAGCAGGGCGAAGAGCACCGCGCCCATGGACCACACGTCCCCCTCGGGGCCGGGGCTGGCCAGCATGAAGGCCTCCGGCGCGGCGAAGTCGGGGGTGAGGCACTCCAGGGTCACGGTGGGGTCCTGACCCTCGCGCTGGACAGCGGCGATACCGAAGTCCGACAGCCGGGGAGAGCCGTAGGAGTCCAGAAGGATGTTGGCGGGCTTGACGTCCCGGTGCATGACGCCGGCCGCATGGGCGGCCCCCAGGGCCGAGGCAGCGGCCTCCACGAGGGCCACGGCGTCGGAGGCGGGGGTCGGCCCGCGCGAGACGAGGTCATAGAGGCTGCCGCCCGCGCACAGCTCCATGACCAGGTAGGGGCGCAGATCGGGCAGCTTGCCGGTGTCGACCAGCGAGACCACGTGAGGATGCCCCGAGATTCTCGAGGCCGCCTGCACCTCACGCATGAACCGCCGCTCATTGCGAGGATCATCCAAGGGGCGGGAGTCCACCTTGACGGCGACCGGACGCTCCAGGGAGTCCTGCACCCCGGCATAGACCGTGGCGAAGCCACCGCGCCCCAGCACCGAGGTGATCCGCACCCCGGGAATGGAGAACGGCGCAGCGCTGCGCGCCCCGCTGGAGCCGCCCGAACCTGTTCCGGCCGCGGCGGGGGAGTGGGGCGAGGACGCCTGCGAATGCGGTGGGGACGGGGGTGCCGGCCAAGACGGCGCAGAGGCCTGGCCGGAGGGGAACTGCATGCTCACGGATGAATACTCGCCCATCTTGGGTGATTCGTGAAAGGAAGCCGACGACCCGGATTCGGGATCGCACATGTGCCCCGGCCGTCTCACTGTCCCCGCGCGAGGCCACGATCAGCGCGACGTGCCCGGAACCGCTGCTCCAAGGTTGTTGCGGCGGCGCTGCCGGTGCCGGTTCTGTGCACGTCACAGGGCGTTTCAGAGTGTGGAGGATACTCAGAACGATCTACCGGGACGGTAGGGTGTGTCACATGCAAGCGCCGCGCGTCACCCTCCTGTCCTACGGATCCGGCAATGTCCGCTCAGCGATGCGTGCTCTGGAACGCGTCGGAGCGCAGGTGACCTTCTCCTGCGAACCGGACGATGTCACCGAGGCCGATGGGCTCGTGGTCCCCGGGGTGGGTGCCTTCGGCGCGGTCATGAGGCAGCTGCGGAAGGTTGACGCCCCCCGTCTCATTGAGCGGCGCCTGGCCGGTGGGCGGCCGGTCCTGGGAATCTGCGTGGGCATGCAGGTCATGTTCGAGCGCTCCGACGAGCACGGGACCGCGGAGGAGGGGCTGGGGCAGTGGCCCGGCACTGTGTCGCACTTGAGAGCCGACGTCGTTCCGCACATGGGGTGGAGTCTGGTCCGCCCTCCCTCGGGCTCCGTCCTGTTCGACGGCATCGCCGAGGAGCGCTTCTACTTCGTCCACTCCTATGCGGCCACCCAGGACCCCGCCGAGCTGCTCGGCCCCGGTCCCACCCGCCTGCCGCAGGTCACGTGGGCCACTCACGGCCACGACTTCATCGCCGCCGTCGAGAACGGCTCCCTGAGCGCCACGCAGTTCCACCCCGAGAAGTCCGGTGACGCAGGGGCCCAGCTGCTGCGCAACTGGTTGACGACCCTCTGAGCCCCACCCGAGCCATCCCACGACCACTGCAGGAGAAACACATGCTCACTCTACTTCCCGCCGTCGACGTCGCCGATGGCAAGGCCGTCCGTCTCCTTCAGGGAGAGGTCGGCTCAGAGACGGACTACGGCAGCCCCGTCGACGCCGCCCGGGACTGGGTGCGCGCCGGGGCCGAATGGATCCACCTGGTGGACCTCGACGCCGCCTTCGGGCGCGGCTCCAACCATGAGCTGCTCGCGCGCATCGTCGGCGAGGTCGGCATCAAGGTGGAGCTGTCCGGGGGCATCCGTGATGACGCCTCACTGGCCCGGGCCCTGGCAGCCGGCGCCGCCCGGGTCAACCTGGGCACGGCGGCGCTGGAGGACCCTGAGTGGACCGAACGGGTCATCGCCGAGCACGGGGAGAAGATCGCGGTCGGCCTCGACGTGCGCGGCTCCACCCTGGCGGCCCGCGGCTGGACCAAGGAGGGCGGAGACCTGTGGGAGACCCTCGAGCGTCTCAACGCCGCAGGATGCGCGCGCTACGTCGTCACTGACGTCACGCGCGACGGCACGCTGAGCGGCCCCAACACGGAGCTCCTCACCGAGGTCTGCCAGCGCAGCCCCGCCCCGGTGGTCGCCTCCGGAGGTATCGCCCACCTCGACGACCTGGTCGCGCTGCGTCGTCTGGTGCCGCTGGGACTGGAGGGCGCGATCGTCGGCAAGGCGCTCTACAACGGCAACTTCACCCTCCAGGAGGCCCTGGCCGTGGCCGGAGACGAGGACAAGAGACAGCCCTCAAAGGCTCGTTCCTGACTACTCCGGGCCTCTGGCGCCCCGGTTCCCGCATCGCCGGCATGCTCACCGGCGTCAGGGACAGGGGGACGTCAAAGGCGCTACCGTGAGGGCCGTGAGCCAGTCAGCTAAGAATCATCAAGCAGTTCCCGCACCAGCGCCTGCGCCGGTCGGCGACTCGACGGCCGAGCCCCCGCAGGACCCCCAGGTGGCGGCGGCCGTGGCCGCACGGGCCAAGCTGGAGCGTCTTCTGGCTGCACCGGCCCCCTTCGCCGACGACGACGGCTCCATCAGTCCAGAGGTGCGCAAGGCGCTGGAGGCCGTGGACCTGTCGCGTCATCAGTACCTCGATGAGCTGTGGGCGGCCCTCGTCGGCGGCCGGCTGATCGTTCCCGTGGCCGCTCACGCCCTTCCCGGACGCCTGAAGGGGAGCCTGGCGCAGTCCGCGGGCCTGCCGCATGGCCCGTCGGGCGATGGTGCGCAGCAGGTTCCGGCTCATGAGGTACACACTGCTGACGCCTGTCAGGATGCGGCGACCCTGGCGGTGAACCTGCCCGACGGGCACATCGCCCTACCGGTGTTCACCAGCGCCGAGGCCATGAACCAGTGGCGCAGTGACGTGCGCCCCGTGCCCGTCTCGCCCCAGCGGGCGGCCCAGGTCGCCTGCCTGTCCACCGACCAGCTGTGGGTGCTCGACCCCGGGAGCCGGGACCTGCGTCTGCCGCGGCCCGCCGTCGTGGCACTGGCCGGGGGAGAGGCGTGGGTGCCCTCATGGCGCAATGAGCCGGTTCAGGCCGAGGTGCGCGCCCAGCTCCAGGAGGTCGACGGAGTCACCGGTGTGGCCTTCGGACCCGGTGAGAGCGCCGAGCTGCGGGTCTTCATCCGCATCGACGCCGCAGGCGGTCGCGCCGGCGTGGCCCGCAGCCTGGAGGGCTGCCAGCACGTCATGGTCAACCCAGCCTGGGGCGACCTCATCGACACCGTGGAGCTGTGCCCGCTTCCCGCCTGATCCGAGCGGCTCGAACCCGATTTCAGGAGCGGCCCAGGATGAGGGCCTCCCACTGCTCGACCTGTCCGTAGTGGTCCTCCAGCGGCCCGGCCACCTGGTCGAAGCGCGCAACGACATCGCGCAGAGCCTGGCGGTCCTGGGGACGTTCGTCTCTCTGAGCGATCCTGGCGCAGGCCTCAGCGATCCCACGGATCTGGGCGAGATCCCGGGTCGAGACCATCACCCGACCGGGGCCCGGGTCCCTCGTGGTGCTCCAGTCGGTCCCTGCCTCACGGGAGAGGGCGGAATCGTCGTCGGACGCGCCATTCGGGTCCGTGGTCCTCACGCTGTTCCAATCCATGACTGCGGAGCGTAAGGCATCCGATTCGACCAGGCCACCGAAAATAACGTGTGTTGGAATAGTACCGATGAGCACGAAGTCGACCGCCTCAGTCCCATCTCGTCCAGACTCGGCGTCAACACCCGGTTTCCGGCATGATGTCAATGGCGGTACCCAGCCCCCGGCGGGGAGTCGTGAGCCGCTGGTGAGCGCCCGCGACCTCAGTGTCGGATACGGTGACCAGCCGGTCTGCGCCCCGGCGACCTTCGACCTGCTTCCCGGCCAGGTGCTGGCCCTTGTCGGGGTCAACGGGGCCGGCAAGTCGACGATCCTGCGTACCTGCTGCGGGCTACTGCGCCCGTTGTCGGGGCAGGTTCACGTACTCGGACACCTTCCGGATCCCCGTTCAGGCGCCCAGCGCACCGCCCTCGCCACGGATCTGGGGCAGGAGTCCTTCTTCCCCACCCTGACCGTCGCCGAGCACCTGCGGATGGTCTGCTTCGGGCACGGCGTCGTCGAGGCCGATGAGCGGGTCAGTGACCTGCTGGAGGACCTGGAGCTGCGACGACTCGCGGGACACCTGCCCGAGGAGCTCTCCTCGGGGCAACGGCGCCGACTGGCACTGGCGTCAGTCCTGGTCCGGCCCCGCAGGCTGCTGGTCCTCGACGAGCCCGAGCAGCGCCTGGACCGGGTGACCCGTCTGCTCCTGGCCGACATGCTCGTTGAGGAGCGTGAGGCCGGCGGGGGAGTGCTCATGGTCTCCCACGACCCGGAGATCGTGGAGGAGGCGGCCACCGACGTGCTTCTCGTTGGACGCGACACCCGGATGCTCAGTGTGGACGACGGCGTGCGCGCCATTGAGGAGGGGCTGCGGTGACGCCGCTGGGTGACCGGACGGCGCCGGTTCTCTCCACCGGGCTGGAAACGATGACCTTTCCCGATGGGGCCGCGTTGCGCAGGTGGGTGCGGCGCCGTACTCGGCGGCACCTCCACGGTGTCTGGGCGCTCGTGGGGGACGTCTACTCCGTACTCCTGACACTCATCGTCGTCGTGACGATCCTGGCCCCGTATTTGCGCCGGATGGTTGTGACCCCGCCTGGTTCAGCGGTCGGGGCCGGTGCGCTCGGCGACTTCGCCACGGTGGGCCTCGACCCCGGGTGGGGGTTCCTGGCGCTGATCGTGCTGCTGGCGGCGGTCGGTGTCGGTTCACTCGGCCGGCTCGGCCCACTTTTCCTGCGCCCCCACGAGGCGGCCTGGTGGCTGCCCATGCCCGGGGGCCGGGGCAGTCTCCTGGTGCCGGTGGCCCGCGTCGAGTACCTCATTGCGGCCACCGTGGGAGCCACGGCGGGCGTGCTCCCGGCGGTGGCGGCCGGAGGCGGCTGGCTCGCCGCCATCGCGTGGCCTGCCCTGATGTCGGCCGGGACTTGCCTGGTCCTCACCGAACTCATCAAGGCCCAGATTCTTGACCGCGATGTCGAGCCGCTGCGGCGTCGTCTCATCGCGGCGGGGGCCGCAGCATGCCTGGCGGGTGTGGTGCTGCCCTTCCCGCGCTCCCTGCTCGGCAACACGGCGGTCGCCCTGCTGGCCGGCGTGCTGGCCTTCCTGGCTGTGCTGGGATGGCGGCGAGCCAGAGGCAACCTGGGACAGGTGCATGATGCTGCCCTCCTGGCCGTCGTCGCGCGGTCCTTCGGCGCGCACGTCTCGCTGCTGTCTTTGGACACCAGGGCCCTGGGGCGGCTGCTCTCCCCGGATCCCACCCGGCCCGCAGTTCCTTCACCGCTGCGGGCGGCGCGGATCGGGAGTCGACTGCCCCGACCTCTGGGGGTGCTGATAGCAGTGGCTCAGGCGGACTGGATCCTGCTGCGCCGCCAGCGCCGGCGCCTGCTTCAGATGGGGGTCGGGCTGGCCATTGCGATGTTGCCGCTCCTGTCCGGGGCGGTCGGCGCCCCGCTGCGCGCCGTCGCCTATCTCATCGGAGGCTGGATCGCGACCCTGGCCGTTGCTGAGCCGGCGCGTCAGGCCTGGTTCGATGGCGGTCCTGACGCCTCCTGGCCGGTGGCGCCGTGGGTGGTGCGAGTAGGCCACCTGCTCGTGCCGGCCGTCCTCATGAGCGCCTGGTCCCTGCTGAGCCTGGCTCCGGCCATGGCGGCCCTTGGGGCTGCGGCCGCCTGGAAGGGGCTGGCCATCGTGGTCGCCCTGGCCCTGGTGAGCGGCTGGGCCTGGGCAGGGGTGGCGCTGCGCTCCGGGTACCGGGAGATGCCCGACTTCGCCGCCGGACTCATCGCCTCTCCCATGGGCTCCCTGCCGCCGGGAGTGTTGCAGATGCTGACTCAAGGGCCCGACGCCGTCGTCGTCGGAGCACTGACCGTCGTGCTCGTCGCCAGTGGAATCGCGGTGCCGACGACGACGCTTCTCGGGATCCAGGCCGTAGCCGGTGCCATCGTCGTCATATGGGGAGTCCGCACGAACCGCTGGGCCTCCTGACGACCTGCCTCGCCTCGACGCACGCCTCATACGTGGGAGGACTCACGTCAATAGGGGCGAGGGGACGGTGGGAGAGCGAGTCCGTGTCCTGGTAGTATCCCTCACTGACCACCCGGGGTTCGCCCCGGTGCGCAAGCGGAGCGATCCCACCTGGGTTCCTTTCGGGAATCGGGTTCATGCGAGGGCGACCAGCCCTTCGCGGTCCATGCTCGGCCACGGCCGTGCGGTGATCGCGCTCATCACGAGGCCTCCGACCTGCGCGGCAGGAACGGGGGCCTCTCCTCGTTCCGCAACCATCCGTGACTCAGAGTGAGGAACCGACATCAGCGAGCCCCGTATCAACGAACGGATCCGCGTTCCCGAAGTGCGTCTCGTCGGCCCCAGCGGCGAGCAGGTCGGCGTTGTCCGCGTGGAGGACGCCCTGCGTCTGGCTGAGGAGGCCGATCTCGACCTGGTCGAGGTGGCACCCGACGCCCGCCCTCCGGTGTGCAAGCTCATGGACTACGGCAAGTTCAAGTACGAGTCGGCCATGAAGGCGCGCGACGCGCGACGCAACCAGGCAAACACCCAGCTCAAGGAGATCCAGTTCCGCCCCAAGATCGATGAGCACGACTACGCCACCAAGCGCGGCCACGTCGAGCGATTCCTCAAGGGCGGGGACAAGGTCAAGTGCATCGTCCGCTTCCGCGGCCGTGAGCAGTCCCGGCCCGAGCTCGGTATCAGGCTCCTGCAGGGCCTGGCCGAGGAGATGGCCGAGCTGGGCACCATCGAGTCCCACCCCCGTCAGGACGGCCGCAACATGGTCATGGTCCTGGCCCCGGTCCGCAAGAAGGCCGAGGTCAAGTCCGACCAGCGCCGCCGCCGCGAGGAGGCCCGCGCCGCCCGCCGTGCCGAGAAGCACGCGGGCCGGGCACCCAAGGGCGCCAAGGCCTCGGACGGAGAGTCTGCCGGCGAGAACGCCTGAGAGCGCCCGAGGGTGCACTCGACACTCACCTGACACCACCGACCCACCCCCTCGCCACCGTGAGCGGGGTCCGCAGTCCCGGCGACCACTGGTCTCCCAGGGACCGAGAAGAGGAAATTACCCATGCCGAAGAACAAGACGCACTCCGGTGCCAAGAAGCGCTTCCGGGTCACCGGCAGCGGCAAGCTCATGCGCGAGCAGGCCAACAAGCGCCACCTGCTGGAGGTCAAGTCCTCCCGCCGCAAGCGCAAGCTGTCCCAGGACCAGCCGGTCGCCCCGGCCGACGTCCGCCAGGTCAAGAAGCTGCTCGGTCGCTGACCGCCCAACCCACCAAGGAGTCTCACCATGGCACGTGTGAAGCGGGCTGTTAACGCCCAGAAGAAGCGTCGTTCCGTTCTCGAGAAGGCCTCGGGCTACCGCGGCCAGCGCTCGCGCCTCTACCGCAAGGCCAAGGAGCAGGTCACCCACTCCGGCGTCTACGCGTTCCGCGACCGTCGCGCCCGCAAGGGCGACTTCCGTCGCCTGTGGATCCAGCGCATCAACGCTGCCGCCCGCGCCGAGGGCCTGACCTACAACCGCTTCATCCAGGGGCTTGGCCTGGCCGGCGTGGAGATCGACCGTCGCATGCTCGCCGAGCTGGCCGTCAACGAGCCCGCGGGCTTCAAGGCCCTCGTCGAGGTGGCCCGTAAGGCCCTCCCCGAGGACGTCAACGCCCCCAAGGCCTGAGTCACCAGTGCAGCCGGGCGCCAGCCCCGCTGACACAACATCGTCGAATCCTCGCCACACACCCTGAACCGGTTGGTGGCGAGGATTCGGCGCTCTGGGAGGCCGCTCGCGTAGGCTGACGGCATGAGCCCTACCGCCTCCGCCGTCCCCGATGAGTTCCTCGACGACTCTGCCGAGCGTCCTCAGGCCCGCGGGCCGCGGCGGCGTACCGTCAGCGAGGGGCCGGCCGCCGGCCGCGAGGTGCTGAGCAATCCCGCCTCGGCCCGCATCTCCCGGGTGGCGGGCCTGTCCCGCCGCAACGCGCGGGCCAAGCACCGTCGCTTCCTCGTCGAAGGCCCCCAGGGTGTGCGCGAGGCCGTCCGGCACGCCCCCGGCCGCGTGCTCGATGTCTACCTCACCGAAGCGGCCCTCGAGCGCCACAGCGAGATCTGGGACGAGGCCGTCGCGGCCGGGCTCTACGTGCACGTCACCACCCAGCAGGTCATGGACGCCATGAGCCCCGACGCCCAGGGCCTCCTCGCCGTCGTGGCCACCGAGGAGGTCACCGGCTCCGAGGCGCTGGCCGCCGCCCTGGAGGGGGCCAGGCTCGTCGCCGTCCTCACCCAGGCCCAGGACCCCGGGAACGCCGGCACCATCATCCGGGCCGCCGACGCTGCCGGAGCCGACGCCGTCGTCCTCGTGCGCGGCAGCGTGGACCCCACCGCACCGAAGGTCGTGCGCTCCACCGCTGGAAGCCTCTTCCACCTGCCCGTGGTCACCGGCGTGGCCCTCGACGACGCCGTCACCGCACTCCACAACGCCGGACTCACCGTCCTGGCCGCCGACGGACGCGGGGACTTCGACCTCTTCGAGGCCGAGTCCCTCTTGGAGGCCCCCAGCGCCTGGCTGCTCGGCAATGAGGCCCACGGACTGCCCCCAGAGGCGCTGAGCCGAGCCGACGCCGTCGTCTCCATCCCCATCTACGGCAAGGCGGAGTCTCTCAATGTCGCCGCGGCCGCGGCCGTCTGCCTCTACGCCAGCGCCAGGGCACAGGCCCAGAACTCTGGCCGCAGCTGACTCACAGAAGCTCGCAGATCGCCTCAGCGGCCCGGCCCGGTCCGTCCAGTCCCTCCATGAGCCCGGCCATCCGCCGGGCGCGTGAACGCATGCCGTCGTCGGCCAGGGCCTGGCGCACCAGCTCCGCCCAGTCGATCCTGCGAGCCTCCCGCTGCGACACGAGCCTGGCCGAGCCGAAGGCCACACAACGCTGCACGTTGAAACGCTGCTCGAGCTGCAACGGAATCCCGATGAAGGGCCACCCCTGGACGCAGCTGGTCTGCACCGTTCCCTCCCCGCCGTGAGTGATGGCCAGGTCGACGGCGTCGCCCAGCTGGTGGGCCGGAAGCCAGTCAGTGACGTGGACATTGCGTGGAAGAGTCTCCAGGTCCTCTTGGCGAAGGTGGGAACGCACCGGAGCCAGCACCTGGCAGTCCGCCCGGCCCAGGCCTGCCAGCACATGAAGGACGAGGTCACGGTTCCCCGATGAGCCCATGGCGAAGTACACCAGGGGCTGGGGGCCGGCGGCCAGGTCGGCCAGGAACTCGGGGAGCTCCCCGGGCAGCTGGGCGTAGACCGGCCCCACCACCCGGTGCCCCTGAGGCATCCTCAGCCACCCGGGAAGCAGGTGCGGGGCAGTGGCGATGAGATTGAGATCGGCAGTGAGCCCGGCGAGCACTCCCCGGGGCAGTGAGACGCCATTGGCCCTGGCCACAGAATGGAAGGAACGAGGCAGGGGGAGCCGCGTCCCGAGCGCATGGAGCGCGTGAGCGGCCACGTTGTCGACCAGGCACTCCTCCGGGGAGGTACGGGGCAGGAAGCCGGTGGCCCCGGCGGCGCGCGCTGCTTCCAGATGCGCCAGGGAGTAGGCGAAGGGCCGTACGAAAACCAGCGGTACGCACTCCGCCCGCGCAGAAATAAACTGGCTGGGAGTTACGCCGATGACAACGGCGTCCGGACGCAAGGAACGCAGCAGGACGCGCTCACTCGTCACCCGCTGGGCGAGCATCTTCTCCGTGAACGGGTGACGCAGGCTGCGGCCCTGGTCGAAGTCCAGCGCCAGCCTTCCCTCCTCCTCACTGAGGTAGGGGGTCAGCAGACGGAACTCGAAGCCCGCGGCCCTGATGTACTCAGTGTTACGTGGCGAGAAACCGGCGAAGACGCACTCAACGTGCGAAGGCATCCGGTGGGCCACCTCGATCGCACGGGTCACCTCGGCGAAGTTGAATGTCTCCGGAGCGAAGAGGACACGCGACGTCCTGCGGCGTACAGCCACCACATCTCCAGTGGTGCCTTGAGGCATGATCGGCTCTCCTTCTGAGAGCGAGGGGTGCCATAGTGCGGGTGAGCCCTCATCGTTGTTCTATTGTACGTCTTGTACAACCGGGGGAGAGGGTAGCACGTTCGCGCCTACGTGAACGCCTTTTTTACGACAGGTTCGAAATACTGGAAGAAAGTGGGAGCGGCACCGGGGGAGGTCTGAGTCTCGATGCGGCTCGGTTCGCCCTCAGTGCTCGCCCTCAGCGGTTGCTCACCGGCTCGTGGGCGGTGACCGGTGTCGCGGCCGGCTCGGAGGTGTGCTCGGCGCCCTGGCTGACCTGGGACACCAGGCTCCGCAGTGTCTGGGCGGACATGTTCGTGATGGTCTCCTGGCTGATCTCGGGGTGATCCAGCCAGGCCAGGCAAAGGGAGATCATGGTGCTGATCCACACCTGGGCGGCGAACATGGCGCGCGCGTCAGGCTCGGGGATGCCCATGAGCATGAGGACGAGGCGTTCGTAACGCTCGAAGCTGGTGGCCAGCGCGGCCGCGATCTCAGGGTCCTGGTCCAGACCTCCGGTGTGAAGCGCTCGAAGGCTGTCTGGCCTGGCCTTCACGTAGCCCGCGAACGTGGAGATCGCCCCTTCCAGGGTCAGTGCCGTCTGCTGCTCGACCAGGCCGTGAAGGTGAAGGATCTCGTACTCCACGATGGCTCGGGCGAAGGCCATCTTGGAGGGGAAGTAGTGATAGAAGAGCGTGCGTGAGACACCGGCCCGCTTGATGATCTCGTTGACGTGAGTGCGGTCGAGCGTCCCCTCCGCGAACAGCTCGACGCCGACTCTCACCAGCTCCTCCCGACGCTGCTCGGGCTGGAGTCGGCGGCGCGGATCGGTGGTATTCGCGGGGCTCATGCAGATGAGACTACGACCGCGTGGTCCGCGTACGCGGTTAGGCGCTCTGTATGGCGTGTGAGCATCGTCCCAGGTTCGGGGGAGTTGTGAGACGATTGACGCTCCGGTTGGAGACGGTGCTACTCTTCCTGACGAGAGGTTGGAACTCTCTGATATGTGTAGGCCGACACAAGCCAAGGAGGAATGCAGTGCGCATGCGGATGTGTTGCTGTTGCTGTCGATGAGACAGATGACGCTCCCATACCCATGTTGAGACGAGGTACTCGTGACCGCATCCGCACCCTCTCCTGACCAGACCGCCGCAGACCGGGACGATGACGTCCTGGTCCGGATCAGCAACGTCACCAAGTACTACGGCCGTTTCAAGGCTCTCGACGACGTCTCCCTCGACATCCACCGTGGTGAGGTTGTCGCCGTCATCGGCGCCTCCGGATCGGGCAAGTCGACCCTGTGCCGTACCGTCAACCGCCTCGAGCCGATCCAGGAAGGGCAGATCGAGATCGACGGAATCCCGCTGCCTCAGGAGGGCCGGGCCCTGGCCCAGCTGCGCGCCGAGGTGGGAATGGTCTTCCAGTCCTTCAACCTCTTCCCGCACCGCACGGTCCTGGACAACATCACCCTGGCGCCCATCAAGGTGCGCGGCATCCCCCGGGGGCGGGCTGAGGAACGTGCCCGTGAGCTGCTGGCCCGAGTCGGCCTGGAGGACCAGGCCGACAAGCGTCCCTCTCAGCTCTCCGGAGGTCAGCAGCAGCGCGTCGCCATCGCCCGAGCGCTGGCCATGGACCCCAAGCTCATGCTCTTCGATGAGCCCACCAGCGCCCTGGACCCGGAGATGATTAACGAGGTCCTCGACGTCATCAAGGACCTGGCGGCCTCGGGCATGACCATGCTCGTCGTCACCCACGAGATGGGCTTCGCCCGCTCGGTCGCCGACCAGGTCGTCTTCATGGACGGCGGCCAGATCGTTGAGTCCGGCCGGCCCGCCGAGTTCTTCTCCTCCCCGCGCACCGAGCGCGCCCGCGACTTCCTCTCCAAGGTGCTCAGCCACTGAGCCCCGAACCGCATCCTCTCCCGAGTGCGGCGACCACCGCAGGCCCAGCGCCTGGGACGGCCCCTCCCCGTCCGAACGAAAGGAACACCATGACCACCCTCTCCCGCCGCGGACTCCTGGCCACGACCGGCGCCCTCTCCCTGGCAGGCGTCCTTGCCGCCTGCGCTGACACGGGCGCCGACGGTAAGGCCGTCGCCTCGTCGTCGGCCTCCGATGCCGACTACGACAAGGCCATCAACTCCGGTCCGGTGGCCGCCGCCGACGTCGTGGCCGCCTCCCCCTGGGCCGCCTCCGTGAAGCAGGCGAAAAAGCTCGTCACCGGCGGGACCAAAACCTCCGAGGTCTTCTCCTGGGAGGACTCCAAGACGAAGAAGATCTCCGGCTTCGATGCGGCCATCGCCCAGGCGCTGGCCCGCTACATTATCGGCGGAGACGACGCCCGCTCCCTCCTCGAGGTCCAGCAGGTCACCTCCGAGACGCGCGAGACCGTCCTGACCAACGGCACGGTCAAGGCCGTCATCGCCACCTACACGATCACCCCGGAGCGGGCCAAGAAGATCGACTTCGCAGGCCCCTACTACGCCTCCAGCCAGGCCATCCTGGTCAAGGCCGATAACAAGGACATCACCGGCGTCGACACCCTCACCGGGGACGTCGCGGTCCAGTCCAACTCCTCGTCGGCCGCCGCCCTGAAGAAGTACGCCCCCAAGGCCACCGCCAAGCCCTTCGACACCCAGGCCAAGTGCGTCGCCGCCGTCGAGAGCGGGCAGGTCAATGCCTACGTCGTGGACCAGTCCCTGCTCAAGAGCGAGGTCCTGTCCAATGACAAGGTCAAGATCGTCGGTGAGACCTTCGCCGAGGACCCCTACGGCATCGGACTTCCCAAGGACTCCGGGGCACAGGCCTTCGTCAACACCTTCCTCAAGACGATCGAGGATGACGGCACCTGGAAGAGGATCTGGGAGGCGACGATCGGCAAGTCCCTCGGTGGCACCGCCCCTCAGCCCCCGTCCCTCGGCTCGGTGCCCGGGTCCTCGGCCGGCGGCGACGCGACCGCGCAGAGCTCCTGAACGACCTCACCGCCTGTCAGGCTCGCTGCGTCGTCGACTCGAGCGGACCCGCCGCAGGGCCGACGGCGCAGCAGCCGACAGCATTCCCGTCATGGTGACGACCCGCATCGTTCAAGGAGGCGACTGTGAGTGCCATTACCGACAATCTCCCCGCTATCGGTTGGGGGCTGCTGGTCACGCTGGTGATCTCCGTCCTGTCCTACCTGGGTGGGCTGCTCCTGGGGTCGCTTATGGCCATCTTTCGGGTCGGTCCCATCCCCCCGCTGCGTGCGCTGGGTGCGGCGTGGGTGACAGTGGCCTGCAATATCCCCAATCTGTGCCTCATGGTGCTTGTCGGGCTGGCGCTGCCTCATGTTGGTATCACCATCCCACTGTTCTGGTCGGTGATCGTGGCGCTGGTCTTCTCCTCATCGGGATTCGTGTGTGAGACGGTCCGCAGCGGGATCAACTCGGTGCCCAAGGGGCAGATCGAGGCCGCCCGTGCACTGGGCATGCCCTTCGGGCTCATCATTCGCGGCATCGTCCTGCCCCAGGCTCTGGCCCGCACGATCCAGCCACTGGTCAACATCTTCATCGCCTGCCTCATCGGCTCCTCGCTCGCCGCGGCGATCGGCGTCGTCGAGCTGACGGCCGTGACGCAGAGAATCAACCAGGAACGAGCCGCGGGAGTCATCACCTTCCTCACCTCCGGCCTTACCTACCTGGCCATCGCCTTCGCCGCCACGAAGGTCGGCGGGCTCCTTGAGAGGCGCCTCGAGTTCATGGGAAGGGGGCGAGCATGAGCTCAGACATCATGCCGATGACAGAGCCTCGTTCACGCCGTCAGCGGAGTCAGGGCTCTGGGGCGACGGATGCGGCACTGCTCTTCGATGAGCCCGGGCCGCGGGGGCGCATCCTGATCGCCATCGGATCAGTCGTCGCCGTCATTGGAATCGCGGCGCTGGCGGCCGCGGTCCTCTACCGGCTGGACCTCGCGGGACAGCTCGACTATCCCAAGTGGCGCTACTTCCTGGGGCAGTCGGTGGTCAGCCAGCTCCTGGAGGCGGCCGGGACCACGTTGACCCTGGGGGGTGTTGCCGCGGTGCTCACCTTCCCTCTGGGAATCGCCTTGGGCTGGCTCCGCTTGCTGGACAACCGCCCCATCAAGTGGCTGGTAGGCCTGTGGATCGATGCCATGCGGGCGGTGCCGATGCTGCTGCTCGTCTACTTCTTCCTCTTGGTGGTTCCCCGCTTCGCCACGATCTCGGACTTCTGGAAGCTGGCACTACCCATCGTCATGTGCACCTCAGCGACGACGGCGGAGGTCTTCCGCTCCGGTGTCCGGGCGCTGGACCGTGGCCAGACGGAGGCCGCTTGGGCACTGGGGATGAGTCCATCGCTCACGATGCGCCTCATCCTGGCGCCGCAGGCCCTGCGCCTCATGCTCCCAACCCTTATCACGCAGATGGTGACCATCATTAAGGGGACGACGCTGGCATACGTGCTCGCCTACCCCGAGCTCATGTATCGCGGTTCCACCATGATCGGCCAGGCGAAGATCGATGCCCATTTGTCGGTCTTCTTCCAGACCTACGTCATCATCGCCGTGCTCTACATCATCGTGAACTGGTCCCTGGGGGCACTGGCCCGCTACATCGAGTCGCGTACCCGCTGAGGTGTGCGTCACCGGGAAGAGATCGCAGCGACGCAGTGAAGCTGCAGTGCTGAACTCGGTGGAGGATCTTCGGCGCTGTTGTTGCACAGTTTCCGGTGCGTGATCGTCTGCACGGATATCACCCCGTAGCAGCTGTAGCGCTGCACTGCGTCGTCAGGCGGGCAGGTCGCGGCGGGTGTAGGCGACCAGGCCGATCATGATGTCGGTGAGGTCCAGCCAGAACTTGGGTGGATCACGGCTCCGACCTTGCGTCGAGGTCGGTGAGTGGACCTGGGCTACGCCTCTTCTTGACCTGTTGCCATGGCGGCGTGAAGGAGGGAAGGCAGGAACCTATCCAAGGCTTGTTGATCGTCTGGGGTGAGGTGTGTGCGCAGGTCGGCGTCGAGTCTGCTGGCGACGTCGGTGGCAGCCTTCAATAGTCTGCGCCCTTCGTCGGTGATCTCGATGGTCTGCACTCGACGATCGCTCCGACTGCGTGTCCTGCGCACGGCGCCGGCGCTGGTGAGCTGGTCGACCAGTGTGACCACCAGGCTTGGGGCGACATGAAGTTGCGTGGCGATCTCGCGTTGAGAGGTCGCCACTCCGGCGTCGACGACGGCAAGCAGCCCCACTTGCTTGTGGGACAGGCCGATGCGCTCGATATGTCTCGAGAAGGACTGGGTGATCTGGCTGCCCGTGACGCCGAGCTGGAAGCATGTTGAGGACAGGATTGCGTGGCCATCTTCTCTCGACATGAGGATAACGGTACAGTACAGAATGATTCAGTTGTGAATGATAGAGAGGGTGGTCCTCATGCCGTGGTGGCTTGCGTTGCTGAACTCGGCGCTGGGAATCGTCTGTGCAGGGTTCGGTGTCGGTGCGGTGATCCGTCCGCAGGCACTTGCGCCGTCTGGCTATGGCGGGCGAGAGGGGCGTTTCTATCCGGCCATGTACGCGGCTCGAGGCATCCCGTTCGGATTGCTGGTCGCTGTTGTTGTCTGGCTGGATCCTGCCCGGCCGCTGACCTTGTTTGTCCTGGTCGCAGCGGCGGTCGCCCAGTTAGGAGACGCCGCTATCGGTGTCGTGCACCGCGTGCCGGGAATGGTTGTGTTCCCTCTTGTCGTGGCCCTTCTTCACCTGGGTGCTGCTGCCTGTGTGCTCTGAGAGCAAGGCGAGATGACGAGGTGAGAGAGGGCGGGCTCGTCGTCAGGCGGGCAGGTTGCGTCGGGTGTAGGCGACCAGCCCGATCATGATGCCGATGAGGCCAACCAGGGCCTGGACGGATAAGGGCTTCCAGTCCGGGGTTCCGACGACGTCGAGATGGTGGCCGAGCACGCTGAGATCCTTGGCCCAGTCCTTGAGCTCGACGAGTCCGCCGAAGAACTGGGCGAAAGCGCTCCAGGTGACGGCCGCCCAGGACAGGCCGGCCAGATTTGGCGCCAGACCCACCAGGGCCGTCGCGATCCCGATGGCTGCCACCATGCCGGGCAGCTGGCTCACGGTGAACATGAAGGATCGCGCCACGGCGTGGTCGTCGGTGAGCTGAGTCGCCGTCGTCGCCGCCAGAACCGTCGCCGAGACCAGCAGCAGGACGATTGACTCGATCAGTGCGCACAGAACCTGGGAGAGGAGCACTCGGCCACGACTCACCCCGACGGCCAGCTCGACCTCCACCAGTCCCGCGCGCTCCAGGCCCGCCAACCCGTTCACCCGTCGCACTGCCGCCACGGCCACAAGCAGCGTCGTGACCACCGTCATGAGGGACATGAACTGCTCCACCGGGGACCCCACGGCCATCTTGCCGACCCAGGAAGCTGTCGGAGAACCGGGGGCCAGCAGATCCTTGATGCTGCCGGACACCGAGCCGTACAGGAGTGCCAGAGCCGTCGAGGCCAGGGCCCAGCCGACGAGGCTCCGCCATGACAGGCGCCCGAGCAGATCCATGTGCCCCCGCACCCGCCACCGGCGCCGAGACGAGCTGCGGTCGGGCAGGTAGCCGTCCAGGTACTCACGGCGCGCGGCGAGCACTGCGGCGCTGAGCATCACAGCGATGGCGATGGCGCAGCAAGCCAGGAGCACCGCGAACCGGTCATCGGTGTAAGGGCGCACGAGGTCGCGCCACCCCAGGGGAGTCAGCCACCGGAGCCAGTCCGAGTCGGTGCCGTCGGAGATCTGGTCGGCGCTCACCCGCATCGCGAAGGCGAGTGCGAGCACCAGCATGGACAAGCCCCTGGCCTGGCCCACCTGACGACCCAGCTGGCAGGCCACTGCCGCGATAGCCGAGAACGCCCAGCCCGTCACGCAGATCGTCCCGGCCAGTGCCCAGGCCCCGCTCACCGTCAGCTCCTCGATGCTCCCGGTCTGCCAGGTCAGAAGGCCACCAACCCCCGCAGACAGGGCGCCGACCACCACCCACACCAGGGCCACCGGTACGAGAAAAGGAACCGACCTGCCCGCGCCCGTGGCGCGCAGAACCTCGACGAACCCCTCATCCTCATCGGCCCGCAGGACCCGGCAGGTCAGCAGAATCGCCATGAGTGCGGTGCACACGAGCAGGAAGGTCCCCGTCTCCCACTGCAGGAGCTGACCGAGCCGGCCGGGCAATGGGACATAGCCGTAGAGGAGGCGCGTTCCCGGAGACTTGCGCATCTGCTCGATGAGCACCGTCCGGGTCGCCAATGAGGGGTAGACGCTCTCGTAGCTCGGCGCGGTGACACCGACCAACAGCCACAGGGGCGCCAGCCAGGCCACGATCTGAATCCGGAATCGTCTGAGCAGAATCCACAGGTAGGCGTCCCAGCCGGCCAGGGTGCCGTGCGCGCCGGAGCTGATGTTCGGTGCCGTCTTGCCTGCTGCTGTGCTCAATGCGGCGCTCATCATGCCTCCTCGTAGTGACGCAGGAAGAGATCCTCCAGGCTGGCTGGCTCGCAGGTGACGTCCTGGATCCGATGCTCACCGGCAAGGCTCAGCACCGTCGGCACCTGCTCCGCCGCCACCTCAAGGCTCAGGCGGCCACCGTCCTCGACGACGTCGAGCCCCAGGGCCTCCACCGCCTGCCTGACGGTGCCGAGCTTGTCGCTTGCGGCCCCCAGCTCGATGCGGGTGCGCGACAACCGCCGCAGGGTCCCGAGGTCGCCCTGCTCGACGACCCGGCCGTCCTTGATGATCGTCACCGCACTGCACAGGTGTTGGACCTCGGCCAGGATGTGACTGGAGAGCAGAACCGTGCGGCCCTCGGCAGCGGCTCTGGCAACCTCCTCGGTGAAGACCCGCTCCATGAGCGGATCCAGGCCGCTGGTGGGCTCATCGAGCACCAGCAGGCTCGTGGGCGCGGCCAGGGCGGCCACCAGCGCCACCTTCTGCCGGTTCCCCTTGGAATAGGTCCGTACCCGTTTGCTCGGATCCAAGTCGAAGCGCTCAATGAGCTCGGCCTCCAGCTCGGCGTCGCGAGAGCCGCGCAGCCCGGCCAGGGCGTCGAGCACCTGGCCACCGGTCAGGGCCGGCCACAGCGCCACGTCACCGGGAACATAGGAGACCTGCCGGTTGATGAGCGCGGCCTGCCGCCACGGCTCGCTGCCCAGCACGCTCACGCTTCCACCATCGGGCCGGTAGAGCCCCAGCAGGACGCGGATCGTGGTGGATTTCCCCGCCCCGTTGGGGCCGAGGAAGCCGTGGACGCTGCCCGCCTCCACCGTCAGGTTCAGGCCGTCGAGCGCCCTGAAGCGCCCGAAGCGCTTGACCAAGCCGCACACACGCACCGGCGGCTCGCCGCCGGCGCCCAGGTCGCGGACGGCGGCCGGAGCGGAGTCCGTGGTGGGCTCATCCGTACCCGAGCGGGACATCGCTGCTGACATACTCGTTGCCTTCTGCGCCCTGGCGCTCTTGACTCTCACAGCACTGGCTCCTCTCCCGCCGAGCGGCGGATCGTTGCGGCGAAGTCCGGATCGGTGAGCATGAGCTCGATGAGCTCAGCCACGAAGGCCTGCTGAGCAGGATGGGGGTAGCTGGAAGTGGTCAGCACATGGGTCAGTCGCCACATGGCGCGCCCCAGAGCGCCCGAGGGAAGGTCGTTCAGGACGGCCAGGGCGTGCTCCTTGTGGCGGCACGCCAGCCTCCAGCTGTTCTGTGCGAGCCGGTGCGCCTCAGCGCGCCCCTCGGCCTCGCTGAGCGTGGCCAGACGGGCGAAGTCCGCGACCTGCTGGGCGGACAGCTCGCGATCAGCCTCATCGAGCACCTCGATGAAGGGGATTGCACTGTCGGGCACCATGCCCAGAGAGGCGAGCACCACCATCATCTGGCGCTCAGCCCGCAGGCCGCGCACATTGCCGCCCAGCCGGGTGATCCGGGCCTCGATGTCGTCATAGAAACGGGTCAGGGCGCTGGGAGCGGGGGACAGGCCCTCACCGCGCTCCACCCGGGCGATGAGCTCATCGACCCGGGAGGCCTGCTCGGCCAGGCTGCGCTGATGCGCCTCGATCGTGCCCCGCGTGGCCCGCAGATCGCGCAGCACCGCCTCACGACGGGAGTCCTGATCGGTGCCGATCGTGTCCGAGGCGAGCATCTCCGCCACCTGGGTCAGCGACAGCCCGCCGTCGGCCAACCACCGGATACGCAACAGGCGCGCCACGTGCTCGACGCCGTACTCGCGTCGCCCGCGCACCGTGGGCGGAATCTCCAACAGGCCCAGGTGGTGGTAGTAGCGCACCGCCCTCGGCGTGGTTCCGGCGATCCGGGCAAGCTCCTTGACGTGCATGAATCCATGACAGCAGGTGACGTCACGTCACCGTCAAGTCCCACGTAGCGGCAACCTCGTCGAAGCCCAGAACCAACCCATGCCCAACCCACGACCGAGTTGGGCAGCGGTCACCGCGCCACCCCGGTGACGGGACGATTCACACCCACGCGACGGCGCGGACTACCCTTAAGGGCGGACAACTCCGGAGACACCTGGTGGAAGGCACCGCATATGACTGACGCTCCCGGCGCGCTCTCGCCCCTGGACGAGGACGGCATCAACGCCGCCGTCGAGGAGGCCCTGGCGGCCTTCGCCGCAGCCGGCACCCTCGCCGAGCTCAAGGAGGCCCGCCTAGCCCACACCGGCGACGCCTCGCCCCTGACCCTGGCCAACCGGCTCATCGGCACCCTGGACAAGGCGGACAAGCCCACCGCCGGCAAGCTCCTGGGCGGCGCTCGCGGGCGCATCGCCAAGGCTCTGACCGCCAGGCAGGAGACCCTCGAGGCCGCCGCCGAGGAGGAGATGCTGCGCACTGAGGCGGTCGACGTCACCATCCCCACCTCGCGCACGCAGGCCGGTGCCCGTCACCCCCTCGACGTCCTCATCGACGAGGTCTGCGACTTCTTCACCTCCATGGGCTGGTCCATCGCCGAGGGTCCGGAGGTCGAGCACGAGTGGTTCGACTTCGACGCCCTCAACTTCGACGCCGACCACCCCGCCCGCCAGATGCAGGACACCTTCTACATCGACGGTGCCAGCGTCGGGGCGGCCGAGGGGCAGGCTGCCAACCTCGTGCTGCGCACCCACACCTCCCCGGTCCAGGCCCGCGTCATGCTCGAGCAGCAGCCCCCGCTCTACGTGGCCTGCCCCGGCAAGGTCTTCCGCTCCGACGAGCTCGACGCCACCCACACCCCCGTCTTCCACCAGGTCGAGGGCCTGGCCGTGGACAAGGGCCTGACAATGGCGCACCTCAAGGGCGTCCTGGACCACTTCGCCAAGGCCATGTTCGGCCCCGAGGCACGCACCCGCCTGCGCCCCTCCTTCTTCCCCTTCACCGAGCCCAGCGCCGAGATGGACCTGTGGTTCCCCCAGAAGAAGGGCGGCGCAGGCTGGATCGAGTGGGGAGGCTGCGGCATGGTCAACCCCAACGTGCTCACCGCCTGCGGCATCGACCCCGAGGTCTACACGGGCTTCGCCTTCGGCATGGGCCTGGAGCGCACCCTCATGCTGCGCCACGGAATCGCCGACATGCATGACATCGTCGAGGGCGACATCCGCTTCTCCCAGCAGTTCGGCACCACCGGAAAGGGAAACTGACATGCCCTACGTCCCCATTGAATGGCTGCGCGAGCACGTCGACGTCCCCACCGGCCTGAGCGCCGAGCAGCTCGCCGCCGACCTCGTGCGCGTGGGCCTGGAGGAGGAGCGCATCGTTCCTCCGGCCGTCACCGGCCCCCTCGTCGTCGGCAAGGTCCTCACCCGCGAGGCCAAGGAGCAGTCCAACGGCAAGGTCATCAACTACTGCCGTGTCGACGTCGGCCCCGAGCACAACGACGCCCCCGGCACCGGCAAGGAGCCCTCCGACCTACCCAGCCGCGGCATCGTCTGCGGCGCCCACAACTTCGACGTCGGTGACTACGTCGTCGTCTGCCTGCCCGGCGCCGTCCTGCCCGGCGACTTCCGCATCGCCGCGCGTAAGACCTACGGGCACGTCTCCGACGGCATGATCTGCTCGGCCCGCGAGCTCGGCATCGGGGAGGACCACTCCGGCATCATCGTGCTCCAGCAGTGGCTGGCCGAGCACGGCCACGAGGGCGAGGAGCCGCCCGCACCCGGGACCGACGCCATCAGCATCCTCGGCCTGGGGGAGGAGGTCCTGGAGATCAACGTGACCCCGGACCGCGGCTACTGCTTCGCCATGCGCGGCGTGGCCCGCGAGTACTCCCACTCCACCGGCGCCCGCTTCACCGACCCTGCCGACGCCACCAACACGGGGCTGTACCCCAACGGCGTGGCCGGCGCCGGGCAGGGCGGCTACGACGTCGTCGTCCCCGAGGACCCCCAACCCATCCACGGGCGCCCCGGATGCGACCGCTACGTCGCCCGCCTCGTGCGCGGCATCGACCCGAGCGCACCGTCGCCGACCTGGATGCAGGACCGCCTCACCGCCGCAGGCATGCGCCCCATCTCCCTGGCCGTGGACGTCACCAACTACGTCATGCTCGACCTGGGCCAGCCGCTGCACGCCTTCGACGCCGACAAGCTCACCGCCCCCATCGTCGTTCGTCGGGCGAAGGACGGCGAGCGCCTCACGTTCCTCGACGAGGTCACCCGCAGCCTCGACCCCGAGGACCTGGTCATCGCCGACTCCCCGGACGGTGAGGGCTCACGGGCCCTGGTCCTGGCCGGTGTCTTCGGCGGGGCCCTCAGCGAGGTCGACGCCGATACCCGTGACGTCCTCATCGAGGCCG
Source organism: Actinomyces sp. oral taxon 175 str. F0384 (assembly GCF_000223355.1). NCBI lineage: Bacteria > Bacillati > Actinomycetota > Actinomycetes > Actinomycetales > Actinomycetaceae > Actinomyces > Actinomyces sp. oral taxon 175. The sequence goes on along the minus strand of NZ_AFUR01000001.1, from coordinate 1,520,866 downwards.
CCCACTTCGACCCGGTCAGCGTGGCCCGTTCCTCGCGACGCCACAAGCTGCCCACCGAGTCCTCCAAGCGCAACGAGCGCGGCGTGGACACCGAGCTGGCCCCCATTGCCGCCCAGCGCGCCGTTGACCTGCTCGTGGAGTACGGCGGCGGAACCGCCGAGCCCGTGGCCACTGACATCAACCGCACCCGGGCCCCCGAGCCCATCACCATGCGCGCCGACGCCGCCGAGCGCCTCACCGGCGTCGCCTACGGAACCGAGCGCGTCACCGAGCTGCTCACCACCATCGGCTGCACCGTGGAGCGCGGTGGCTCCGCCGACGACGGAACCGCGCTGCTGACCGTCACCCCGCCGACCTGGCGCCCGGACCTGGTGGGGCCTGCCCACCTGGCCGAGGAGATAGCCCGCCTCGACGGATACGACGCCATCCCGGTCATCGTGCCCACGGCCCCCGCCGGCACGGGGCTGAGCGCCGACCAGAGGGCCCGCCGCGACATCGTGCGCGCCCTGGCCGACGCCGGACTCACCCAGGTCCTGTCCTACCCCTTCATCGGGGACATCCACGACCTGCTTGAGATTCCCGCCGACGATGCTCGCCGACAGACGGTCCGTCTGGCCAACCCCCTGGCCGAGGACGCCCCCTACCTGCGCACCAGCGTGCTCGACTCCCTGGTCGACGTCGCCCGGCGCAACGTCTCACGCGGCCTGACTGACGTCGCCGTCTTCGAGGTCGGCTCCGTCACCCACCCGGCCGGTACCGTTCCCGCCCCGATCCCCGGAGTCTCCGGGTGCCCCAGCCAGTCCGAGGAGGCAGCCCTCGAGGCGGGCATTCCCTCCCAGCCCACTCACGTCGGCGCCGTCATGACCGGTGAGCACGAGCGCTCCGGGGTTCTCGGGGCCGGCCGGCCCTGGGACTGGGCCGACGCCGTCGAGGTGGTCCGCACCGTGGCCGCCGCGCTCGGGGTGAAGGTCGAGGTCTGCGCTCCGCAGCACCCCTACGCCCCCTGGCACCCCGGCCGCACCGCGGAGATCCGCCTGCCTGGCCGACGTCGGGGCAAGGAGGTCGAGCCCGGCAGGCTCGTCGCCCACGCCGGCGAGCTCCACCCGCGGGTCGTCCGCGCGCTCGGACTCCCCGAGCGGGCCTGCGCGGTCGAGATCGACCTCGGCCCGCTGCTGGAGACCGCCCGCGACGCCGGGGCGCTCCAGGTCAAGGCCGTCTCCACCTTCCCTGCCGCCAAGGAGGACATCGCCCTCGTTGTCGACGAGACCACCACCGCCGCCGAGGTCGAGGCCCTGGTCAGACAGGCCGCCGGGGACCTGGCCGAAGAGGTTCGCCTCTTCGACGTCTTCCGCGGCCCCCAGCTCGGCGAGGGCAAGAAGTCGCTGGCGTTCTCCCTGGTGCTGCGGGCCCCTGACCGCACGCTGACCGCCGAGGAGACCGCCGGCGTGCGCAAGCGCGTGGTCAAGCGCGCTGCCAAGCTCCTGGGAGCCGAGCTGCGCAGCTGAACCACGCAGGTCACGCCAGCTGTTCTAGCAGCACTGACGGCCATGATGTGATGCACATCATGGCCGTCAGTGCTGCTTCAGGGCTTTTGTCGAGCAGAGGATCTCGGACAGCGGGTGTGGTCTCGGTAATACTAGGCGGCATGAAGATCCTGCTGACCTCTTCCTCCAAGCACGGGTCCACCGATGAGGTGGCCGCGGTGATTGCTGAGCGGCTCCGCGCCGCCCACATCGATGTGGAGACCAAGCGTCCCGAGGATGTCGACAGCGTCGAGGAGTACGACGCCTTCGTCCTGGGCAGTGCGGTCTACATGACCACGTGGATGCCGGAGGCCGTCGACTTCACCGAGCGCTTCCGTGACGTCCTCAGGGCCAGACCCGTGTGGGCCTTCTCTGTGGGACTCGCCGGCCTGCCCAAGGGCAAGGTCTCCGACCCCATGCGCATCGGACCGGTGCTGCTGGCTATCGACCCGGAGGATCACATGACCTTCGCGGGCCGCTTCGACCCCTCCAGGCTCAGCCTGCGGGAACGCTCCATCGCCAAGCTCGGGGGAGCAACCGAGGGCGACTACCGCGACTGGGACGAGGTGCGCCAGTGGGCCGACGCCATCGCCACCTCCCTCTATGACGACACACTCACCAGTCGCCGCGATCGCTCCTAGCTCCCGGCGTCCCCGGCCCTGAGGGCGGAGGGGAGATGAGTCACAGCAACAGACGATGAATGCATTTCTATGCATGCGGATGTATGGTTGCTGCATGACTTGGTCAGTTGCTGTTGCTGGAGCCACCGGGTACGCCGGTGGTGAGGTTCTGCGCCTGCTCACGGCCCACCCGGAGGTGGAGGTCGGCGCACTCACCGCGGCCTCGTCCGCCGGCAGTCGGCTCGGTGAGCACCATCCGCACCTGCTTTCCCTGGCGGACCGCATCGTCGAGCCCACCGAGGCGGAGATCCTCGCCGGGCACGACGTCGTCGTCCTGGCCCTGCCGCACGGGGCCTCCGGAGCCATCACGGCGGCCCTCGAGGAGCTCGCCTCGGACGGCAGCAACGCGCCGCTACTCATCGACTGCGGCGCGGACCACCGCCTGACCAGTCAGCAGGCGTGGGAGGCCTTCTACGGCTCGGACTACGCCGGCGCCTGGACCTACGGCATGCCCGAGCTCCTGCACCACGGCGAGACGCGGGCCCGTGCCCAGCGCGAGGAGCTGGCGGCCTCCAGGCGCATCGCCGTCCCCGGCTGCAACGTCACCGCCGTCACCCTGGCGGTCCAGCCCGGCATCGCCGCCGGACTCCTCGACCCCTCACGGCTGACCGCGGTGCTGGCCGTCGGATACTCCGGCGCAGGCAAGGCCCTCAAGCCCCACCTCACCGCTGCCGAGGCGCTGGGATCGGCTCAGCCCTACGCCGTCGGAGGCACCCACCGGCACATTCCCGAGATCGTCCAGAACCTGGAGGTGGCCGGAGCCGCCGCCGGAGCAGCACGCCTGTCCTTCACCCCGGTCCTGGTCCCCATGAGCCGCGGCATCCTGGCCACCGTCACCGCCCCCATGACTGCGGCTCTGCGCGAGGCCCCCGACCCCGAAGCCGCCCTGCGAGCCGCCTGGGATGACGCCTACGGAGCCACCGGTAGTGGCGAGAGCCTCATCCAGCTCCTGCCCGAGGGGAGCTGGCCCACCACCGGCACCGTCCTGGGGAGCGGAACCGCCACCGTTCAGGTCGCCATCGACCGTGGTGCGGACGCTGTCGTGGCCATGTGCGCCATCGACAACCTCGGCAAGGGCACCGCCAGTGCCGCCGTTCAGTCCCTCAACCTCGCCCTCGGGCTGGAGGAGACCACCGCCATCACCACCCAAGGAGTCGCACCGTGAGCGTGACCGCAGCACAGGGATTCCGCGCCGCTGGCGTGCGCGCCGGCCTCAAGGCCTCCGGCAAGCCCGACCTCGCCCTCGTCGTCAATGACGGGCCGCTGGACACCGCGGCCGGGGTGTTCACCACCAACCGCGTCGTTGCAGCCCCCGTGGTCTGGTCACGCCGGCTCCTGGCCGGCCAGGAAGACGGGCAGGCGGGTCACGCCCGCGCCGTCGTCCTCAACTCCGGCAGCGCCAACGCCTGCACCGGAGCGCAGGGCATGTGCGACACCGAGGCCACCGCTGCCCGTGCCGCCGGCCTGCTGGGCGCCGAACCGGACCAGGTCCTGGTCTGCTCCACGGGCGTCATCGGGGAGCGCATCGACATGCCCGTCCTCCTGGAAGGCGTCGACGTCGCGGCCCTGGCCCTGGCCGATACGCCTCAGGCCGGTACCGACGCCGCCACCGCCATCATGACCACCGACACCGTCTCCAAGGAGGACGCCCTCACGGTCGGTGCCGGTGAGCAGAGCTGGACCATCGGCGGCATGATTAAGGGCGTGGGCATGCTGGCCCCAGGGTTGGCCACCATGCTCGCCGTCATCACCACCGACGCCGTCCTCACCCCTCAGCAGGCCCAGGACGCCCTGGCCTCCGCCACGATGCGAACCGTCAACCGGATCAACTCCGACGGGTGCATGTCCACCAACGACACGGTTGTCCTGCTGGCCTCCGGAGCCTCGGGCACCACGCCCTCCCAGGACGAGCTCGACGAGGCGCTCACCGAGGTGATGAGCCGGCTCGGCCGGCGCCTGGTGGCCGACGCCGAGGGGGCCACCCACGACATCGCCATCACCGTCTCCGGCGCCGTCAGCGAGGAGGCCGCCGAGGCCGCGGCCCGCACCGTCAGCTCCTCCAACCTCCTCAAGTGCGCCGTCGCGGGGGCCGACCCCAACTGGGGGCGCATCCTCTCCCAGCTGGGGACCGTGCCCGAGGACGTCTGCCCCTTCAACCCCGACGAGGTTGACGTCGCCATCAACGGCATTACGATCTTCAGCCACGGCGCCCCCCAACCCAATCGGGACGCGGTGGACATGAGCCCACGCGAGACCCGCATCGACATCGAGCTGTCGGCGGGCCCGGCCCAGGCCACCGTGTGGACCAATGACCTCACTCACGGATACGTCACCATCAACGCGGACTACACGACATGAAACGTACCCCTCTTGACCCACAGACCAAGGCATCCGTCCTACTGGAGGCCGTGCCGTGGCTGCGCACCTACAAGGGCGCCACCATGGTCATCAAGTACGGCGGCAACGCCATGGTCAACGATGAGCTCAAGCGCGCCTTCGCCCAGGACATCCTCTTCCTGCACCAGGTCGGGGTGCGCCCCGTCGTCGTTCACGGTGGCGGGCCCCAGATCAACGCGATGCTCAAGCGGCTGGGCATCACCTCGGAGTTCCGCGGAGGACTGCGCGTCACCACCCCCGAGGTCATGGACGTGGTCCGCATGGTACTCACCGGTTCCGTGCAGCGCGAGCTCGTCTCTCTGCTCAACACCGACGGCTCCGCCGCCGTCGGCATCAGCGGTGAGGACGGCGGGCTCCTGCGAGCCCGGCAGCGCCTGGCCACGGTGGACGGGAACAAGGTCGACGTCGGCCTGGTCGGCGACGTCGTCGACGTCAGTCCTCAGCCCATCATCGACCTGCTCGACCAGGGCCGCATCCCGGTCATCTCCTCGGTCGCCCCGCTGACGACGGACTCCGAGACCGTCCTCAACGTCAACGCCGACACGGCCGCCGCCGCGATCGCCGTGGCCCTCAAGGCCCGTACCCTGCTCATGCTCACCGACGTCGAGGGGCTCTACTCCGCATGGCCAGACCGCAGCACACTGGTGCCCTTCATCAGTACCGCCGCGCTGGAGGAGCTCCTGCCCACGCTCGAGGCCGGGATGATCCCCAAGATGGAGGCCTGCCTGCGGGCCGTCTACGGGGGAGTCGCGCAGGCGCACGTCGTCGACGGACGCCAGGCCCACAGCATGCTGCTCGAGATCGTCACCGACCAGGGAGTCGGTACCGTCATCCACCCTGGAGACGCTCCGGTCCCGCCGCTGAACGGAGGCAAGAGCCTATGACCCACTCCTCGCAAGCACCGGCACCCACCGCGGAGGCGAAGGGACCCGGCACCGGCAACGCCGGCTGGCTGGCGCGCTACACCGACGCCGTCATGAACACCTTCGGCACCCCCGGCCGGGTCCTGGTCCGGGGGAGGGGCGCCCACGTCTGGGACGCCGACGGTCAGGAGTACATCGACCTGCTGGCAGGCATCGCCGTCAACTGCCTGGGCCATGCGCACCCCGCGATCATCCGGGCCGTCACCGAGCAGCTCTCCGAGCTGGGGCACGTGTCGAACTTCTTCACCACCCCCGCCCAGGTCGGCCTTGCCGAGGAGCTCGTCCGGCTCACCTTCCCCAACCGTCCCGCTCACGACTCCCGCGTCTTCCTGGCCAACTCCGGCACCGAGGCCAATGAGGCCGCCTTCAAGATCGCCCGCCGCCACGGCGGGAGCCGGCGCCCCCGCGTCCTGGCCCTCCAGGACGCCTTCCACGGCAGGACCATGGGCGCGCTGGCCCTGACCCACAAGGCCGCCTACCGCGAGCCCTTCGAGCCGCTGCCCGGAGGAGTCGAGTTCATCCCCGCCGGCGACATCGAGGCCCTGCGCACCGCGCTGGGGCCGGATGTGGCGGCACTCATCGTCGAACCCATTCAGGGCGAGGCCGGGGTGCGTGAGCTGCCCGCCGGATACCTGGAGGCGGCCCGCGAGCTGACCGAGGCCGCCGGCGCGTTGCTCATCATCGATGAGGTCCAGACCGGAATGGGACGCACCGGCGCCTGGATGGCCCACCACCTGCTGGCCCCGGGCGTCGTCCCCGACGTCGTCACCCTGGCCAAGGGACTGGGCGGAGGAATCCCCATCGGCGCAGTCGTCGCCACTGGGCAGGCCGCCGCTCTTCTCGAGCCGGGGCAGCACGGCACCACCTTCGGCGGCAACCCGGTGGCCTGTGCAGCAGCCCTCGCCGTCATCGGTACCATCCGCAGCCAGGCCCTGCTGGAACGGGTTCAGCAGCTCGGCTCGGCCTGGTCCAGGCAGCTGGCAGCCGTTGACGGAGTCGATCAGGTGCGCGGCCGCGGCCTGCTGCTCGGCGTCGGGCTGGAGGACGGGCTCCCACCCGCTGCTGAGATCGCCGCTGCCCTGGCGGCCGGCGGCTTCATCGTCAACGCGCCGCGCCCCGATACGATCCGCCTGGCTCCCCCCTTCATCCTCTCCGACGATGACGCCAGGGCGTTCACCACCACGTTGTCCGAGGTTCTTGCTCGGGCACAGTCAGAGAAAGCCGGTTCATGAGCGCCGCCATCGAGGCCTCTCAGCGTGATCTGGAGGCAACGGCCCCCCTGGTGCCCGGGACCAAGACCGCCAGGCACGCCAGCATCGTCCAGATCCTGTCGCGCGAACGCATCCGCTCGCAGGCCGAGTTGCGCAAGGCCCTGGCACAGCGCGGCATCAGCACCACTCAGGCCACGCTCTCGCGGGATCTGGTGGAGCTGCGGGCCACGAAGATCCGCGCCCCGGGCGGAGAGCTCATCTACTCCATGCCCGAAGCCGGTGCCCCCGGCCAGGTTCCTACCGGTGCCCTCTTAGAGACGGAGGAGACCGAGGACTCCCTGCGCGCCCACACCACCGCCCGCCTGTCCCGGTGGTGCGCCGAGCTGCTGGTCACCGCCGAGTGGGCCGGCCCCCAGGTGGTCCTGCGAACTCCCGCCGGCGGTGCCCAGCTGCTCGCCGGGGCCGTCGACGACGCCATGATGCCCGGCGTCATGGGGTGCATCGCCGGCGACGACACCGTCCTGGTCATCACCCGCGGCGCCCAGGTCGCGGCCGACGTGGCCAGACACCTGCTCGCCCTGGCCGACCCCTCGGCCCGAGCCTGACCTCTCCCCACCACCCTTGACATCCCCCGTCACCTCGGCGCCGCTGCGGCGGCGTCATCACGAAGAGAAGAGTGATCCCATTGAGCATCCACAAGGACCGTGTCGTCCTGGCCTACTCCGGAGGCCTGGACACGTCCGTTGCCATCGGCTGGATCGGCGAGGCCACCGGTCGTGAGGTTGTGGCCGTCGCCGTCGACGTCGGCCAGGGCGGCGAGGACCTTGAGGTGATCCGTCAGCGAGCCCTCGACTGCGGCGCCGTCGAGGCCTATGTCGCCGACGCCCGCGACGAGTTCGCCAACGACTACTGCATGCCGGCGCTCAAGGCCAACGCCCTCTATGAGGGGACCTACCCGCTCGTCTCGGCCCTGTCCCGCCCCGTCATCGCCCGTCACCTGGTCAAGGCCGCCCGCGAGTTCGGCGCGCACACCGTGGCGCACGGCTGCACCGGCAAGGGCAACGACCAGGTCCGCTTCGAGGTCTCCATCACCTCCATGGCCCCCGACATGGACTGCATCTCCCCGGTACGCGACCTGGCGCTGACCCGTGACGTAGCCATCGACTACGCCGAGAAGCACAACCTGCCGATCGAGACCACCAAGCACAACCCCTTCTCCATTGACCAGAACGTCTGGGGCCGCGCCATTGAGACCGGGTACCTCGAGGACCTGTGGAACGCCCCCACCAAGGACGTCTACGTCTACACCGACGACCCCGCCTACCCGCCCCTGCCCGACGAGGTGATCCTCACCTTCAAGGAGGGCATCCCCGTAGCGATCGACGGTCGTGACGTCAGCCCCCTGGAGGCGATTCAGGAGCTCAACCGCAGGGCCGGCGCCCAGGGCGTGGGACGTATCGACATGGTCGAGGACCGGCTCGTGGGGATCAAATCCCGCGAGATCTACGAGGCCCCCGGCGCCGTGGCCCTGATCGAGGCGCACCGGGCGCTCGAGGCCGTCACCCTGGAGCGCATGCAGCACCGCTACAAGCGGAGCATGGAGCAGACCTGGGCCGATCTCGTCTACGAGGCCCAGTGGTACTCCCCGCTCAAGCGCTCCATGGACGCCTTCATCGAGGACACGCAGCGCTACGTCAACGGTGATATTCGCATGGTCCTGCACGGCGGTCGGGCGACCGTCAACGGCCGCCGCTCCGAGACGGGCCTGTACGACTTCAACCTGGCCACCTACGAGAGCGGAGACACCTTCGACCAGTCCTCCTCGCGGGGATTCATCGAGATCTACGGGATGCAGTCCAAGCTCGCCGCCGCCCGCGACGTGCGCGCCGGCAACGGTCGGGGATTCTGACTGAGCCGCACCGCCGGTCCCACCACCTCGAAGCACTCGGCTACGTGGCCGCTTGCACCTCGTTGTGGTGGGGCTGGCGGCGCAGCCAGCGGGAGTCGTCATTGGCGTAGGCGTAGTAGCCGCCGATCAGCAGCCCTCCGCCCACGAAGTTGCCCAGCAGGGCCACAGCCACGTTCCCCAGCGCCGGCAGGACATCGATCCCGTGCGTCAGGCCGACGACGGTGAACAGGACCGTGTTGGCCACGGAGTGCTCCAGGCCGAGGAAGGCGAAGACGAACACGGAGATGAGCATCGCGAAGATCTTGGACCAGTCCTCGCGGATGAAGCCGTTGTAGATGAGGAGCATCGCCAGGTTAATCATGAAGTTGCACAGGACCGCCCGCACGAACAGGTCCCCGATCCCCGAGGCCGACGACAGGTAGTGGAGCTTGGCGGCCACGGAGTGCACGGCCTGCTCGCCGGTTGCCGCCCCCACGAGGGTGGAGAAGCGGTACATGGCCGCGAAGACCAGCCCTCCGGCGAAGTTGCCGGCCAGGCACATGACCAGCACCCTCAGGGCCCGCCACGTCGAGATCCGCTTGTAGTAGTGGCCGATGGCCACCACCATCATGTTGCTGGTGAGCAGCTCGGACTTCGTGTAGTAGATGAAGACGAGAGCGGGGCCGAAGGACAGAGCCCCGAGCATCTTTCCGAGCCCCGCCAGCGAGGTGTTTCCGACGCGCAGGCCGTCGAAGACGCCGACGATGGCGTAGTTCACGATATAGAAGACCGCCACGATCATGCCGGCCATGGCCGCGCGCATGAGATAGCGGTGGGCGATCACCCCGGTCATCCGGGTCTTGGTCTCGAGGGCCTCGAGCACGGTGGAGATGAACTGCTTGCCTGGGAAAAGTGCGTCTTGTTCGGCGGGCATTGGCTCATCATGGCATTGCGTGCCAACCGAGATACAGGCCTTTCTTCCTTCCCGTTGGTCGGGGTCGCTGGTCCTGGTCCCGCTTCCGTATCTTCCTCAAGATTGCGTGGGTCGTTTTGTCTACGAGCCACGACAGGGCCTGTCCAGACTGATCGTTGAGGAACCTGTGCGGGCAGATGGGCCATGATGGAGCCATGAGTCAGTTCTCCAGCCAGTCCGCTCAGCCATCCGCTGCCCGACCCGTCGCCTCAGAAGCTCAGCAGGAGGCGGCCCCCGCCGGCGTCAGCCTGTGGGGCGGACGCTTCTCAGGAGGACCCGCCGACGCGCTGGCGGCCCTGTCGGTGAGCACCCACTTCGACTGGCGCCTGGCCCGCTACGACATCGCCGGCTCCCGGGCCCACGCCCGCGCCCTGGCACAGGCCGGTCTGCTGGATACGGGCCAGCTGTCCGGCATGCTGGAGGCCCTGGAGCGTCTCGAGGCCGACGTCGTCGCCGGCATCTTCGTCCCGGAGGCCACCGATGAGGACGTCCACACCGCCCTGGAGCGCGGCCTCATCGAGCGCGCCGGCGACGATCTGGGGGGCCGTCTGCGTGCCGGGCGCAGCCGCAACGACCAGATCGCCACCCTCATCCGCATGTACCTGCGCGACCAGGCCCGCCACGTCGCCGGACTCGTCCTCGACGTCGTCGATGCCCTCATCGACCAGGCCGCCCAGGCCTCCGACGCCATCATGCCCGGACGCACCCACATGCAGCACGCCCAGCCGGTGCTCGTTGCCCACCAGCTGCTGGCTCACGCCTGGCCGCTCATGCGTGACGTCGAGCGCCTGGAGGACTGGGACTCCCGTGCCGCCGTGAGCCCCTACGGCTCCGGCGCGCTGGCGGGCAACACGCTCGGCATGGACCCCGATGCCGTGGCCGCCGACCTCGGCTTCGAGGCCGCCGTGGAGAACTCCATCGACGGCACCGCCGCCCGCGACGTCGTCGCCGAGCTGAGCTTCGTCCTCGCGATGGTCGCGGTGGACGTCTCGCGCCTGAGCGAGGAGATCATCATCTGGAACACCAAGGAGTTCGACTTCGTCACCTTGGACGACTCCTACTCCACGGGCTCGTCCATCATGCCGCAGAAGAAGAACCCGGACGTGGCTGAGCTCGCCCGCGGCAAGGCCGGGCGCCTCATCGGCGACTTGACTGGGCTGCTCGCCACCCTCAAGGCCCTGCCCCTGGCCTACAATCGGGACCTGCAGGAGGACAAGGAGCCGGTCTTCGATGCCGTCGACACCCTGGCGGTCCTCCTGCCGGCCGTCAGCGGCATGGTGAGCACGATGACTCTCCACTACGAGCGCATGGCGGAGCTCGCCCCTCAGGGGTTCTCCCTGGCTACTGATATCGCGGAGTGGCTGGTTAAGAACGGTGTGCCCTTCCGCAGCGCCCACGAGATCTCCGGTGCCTGCGTGCGCGAGTGCGAGAAGCGCGGCATTGAGCTGTGGGACCTGACCGACGCCGACTTCGCCGCCATTGATGAGCGGCTCACCCCGGGGGTGCGGGAGGTCCTCTCAGCCGAGGGGTCGGTGGCGGCCCGCACTGGGCACGGCGGCACCGCCCCGGTGCGTGTGGTGGAGCAGCTCGCCCGCGCCATCGCCCGCAGCGCCGAGCTGCGAGTCTTCGCCTGGGAGGGATCCTTGCTGGACGGCCCCGCCGGTCCCCAGTGGCCCGAGCCCAGTGAGACCGATGAGGAGTGGGGCGAGGAGGACCAGGACTGAGCCGGGGCAGCAGGTCGATGTCAGACGCTTCCCTGAGGAAGACGGCGACCGAGCTGAGCGCCGAGGTCGCCTCACTGCTCAGATGCGACAGCCTGGAGGCGGCCCCGGCGCTGCTGGGCGCCGTCATCACCGTTGCCGACTCGGCCGGGCGCGTTGCGATCCGCCTGACCGAGGTGGAGGCCTACCGCGGCGAGAAGGACCCGGGCTCCCACGCCTTCCGGGGACGCACGGCACGCAACTCCTCCATGTTCGAGGCCGGCGGGTGCATCTACGTCTACTTCACCTACGGCATGCACCATTGCCTCAACATCGTCACCGGACCTGCCGGGGTCTCACGCGCGGTGCTGCTGCGCGGGGGAGAGGTCGTCGAAGGGCTCGAGCAGGCCAGGGGACGCCGCCCCGCAGCCCGCACTGACCGCGACCTGGCCCGTGGCCCGGCCAGACTGTGCGCCGCACTGGGACTGGACCGCTCCGACGACGGCGCGCTGCTGGGCGGGCCGGGATCACGCATCAGCCTGACGCTGCCGCAGCAGGCACCAGATGCCGGACGCATCCGCCGTGGGCCACGCACCGGGGTGGCCGGCCCCGGGGGAGACGGAGAAGCCTTCCCGTGGCGCTTCTGGCTGGACGGAGAGCCCACCGTCTCGCCATACCGGCCGGCCGTCACCAGGCGACGCTCACAGGGCTGAACCTCGCCGAGCCCGACTCCGCTGGGTCTCCACTTGCCCGCGCCACTCCTGTCCGCTAATAATGGGTACACAGATTATCGCTGCAAAGACTATTTGTGGTGCGGAACCGCCGAGCGCGGAGGACGAGGAAGGGAACGGCCATGTGGTCGACTGAGTGCCAACGGACAGTGGATCTCCCGGCGGAGGTCCTGTGGGAGACCTGGATCAAGGTTCTCTCCGGTGACATCGAGCTCCCCCAGGGAGATCGCTACGAGCCGCGCGAGCCCGTGGGACCCGGCGCCTCGATCACGATGACTCCGGAGGGGCAGGACAGTATCGAGATCACGGTGATCCGCTGGGAACCCCCTCATGTCCAGGCGGACCGGGTCTCCTACGGGGGAGTGGAGCTGACCTTCACCCACTCCTTCATGCCCGCGCAGACACAAGGGAAGAGCGTTGTGACCACCCGCCTCGACATCGACGGCCCCGGTGCCGACGATGTGGGCCCGACGATCGGTCCGGGAATCGCCGAGGACTTTCCGCAGGCCATCGACTCGCTCGTTGAGGCTGCTAGGGTCGGTATGTGAAGACAAGGTTCCAGGGTCCTGAGGCGAGCCCCGGCTTCCTCATGTGGAGGGCCGCGCTGGCCTGGCAGCGAGACATCGCTGCCGCCCTGGAGCCAGTTGGACTGACACACTCCCAGTTCGTCCTCCTGGCCTGCACGCAGTGGCTCGAGGAGCACGGGGACGGGGCCAGTCAGGTGGTGGTCGCGACCCAGGCTGGAATGGACGTGAAGACCACCAGCCAGGTGCTGCGCCGGCTGGAGCGGGCCGGTCTGGTGTCGCGGCAGCCGGATCCCAAGGACGCCCGTGCCCGGATCGTGACCATGACAGCGGCAGGGAGAGATGTCGGGGCCCGGGCAACGCGTTTGGTGGAGGACGCCGATGAGGTGTACTTCGCAGCAGTGCCCCACCTGCGCGAGGCACTGCTGCGTGAAGCCGGCGTCGTAGCGCGCGGATCAGCGACGCAGCCCAACGAGGAGACCGCTGCGTCTACCGACCGGGCTGAGAGCCCCAAGACCTCGAGCGACACAGCCAGTCCGACCACGGCGGCTGCTCCACCAGGCTCCCGCAGTGGCCGGTGACTACTGGAACCACAACGTCGCCTTTCACCGGCGCATCGTGCGGGACGCGGCGCTGCGCGGTGGAAGCGCGCTCGATGTCGGATGCGGTGACGGGCTCCTGCTCGCACGCCTGGCGGCGGTGTGTCGGTGCGCCGTCGGACTTGAAACCGACGGGCAGGCAGTTGCTCGAGCGCGCAGACGTCTCGAGCGGACTCCGCAGGCCGAGGTGCTGCTCGACGACGTCATGGATCTGGACCTTTCTCAGCGCATCGGCACCTTTGAGACGGTCACCTGCGTGGCCACGCTGCACCACCTCCCACTGGAACCCGCCCTGGTGAGGCTGAGTCAGCTGGTGGCACCCGGCGGGCGTCTGATCGTCGTCGGCTTGGCCGCCAACAAGAGCCTGTGGGACTGGACGCTGTCCGCACTGGCCGTCCTGCCTCTGCACGTGGTCGGCGCCCTGCGACGGGAGAGCTCAGACATCGGTGTGGTCACTCGTGTTCCACGAGAGTCCCTGGCCGAGATTCGTCGGGCGGCAGTCCGGCTGCTTCCCGGGGCCAGGACTCGACGGCGCTTCTACTACCGATACACCCTCATATGGGATCGCCCGACTGAGGGCTCGTGAAGGCTCCCCGTATCCGGCTCACGGCTCCGTGGCCTGGCCTCTTCGTGGAAGCCGAGCCGGAGCATGGCAGACTATCTGCGCCGGAGGTATCAGCCGGACCCGAGCGTGACGCGCCGGGATCATGCGTGCGGCAAGCACGACAACCCACGGAAGGCGACTGGACAGTGACGGACATCCTGGACGAACTGCAGTGGCGCGGGCTCATCGCCCAGCACACCGACATTGACGCGCTGCGAGCGGCGCTCAGCGACGGGGCCGTCACCTTCTATTGCGGGTTCGACCCCACGGCGCCGAGCCTTCACCACGGGCACCTCGTAGCCGTCAAGGTCATGCGCCATCTTCAGCTGGCCGGGCACCGTCCGCTGGCGCTGGTGGGTGGGGCGACCGGCCTCATCGGCGACCCGCGCGCCAAGGGGGAGCGCAGCCTCAACACCAAGGACGTCGTTGCCGACTGGGCGGCCAGCCTGCAGGAACAGCTCGAGAACCTTCTCGACTTCAGCGGGGACAACCCGGCGCAGATCGTCAACAACCTGGACTGGACCCAGGCGATGAGCGCCATTGACTTCCTGCGGGACCTGGGCAAGCACTTCCGCATGGGCACCATGCTCTCCAAGGACATCGTCGCCCGGCGCCTGGCCAGCGAGGAGGGCATCTCCTACACCGAGTTCAGCTACCAGGTCCTCCAGGCCAACGACTACCTCGAGCTCTACCGACGCTACGGCTGCACCCTGGAGGTCGGCGGCAACGACCAGTGGGGCAACCTCGTGGGCGGGATGGACCTCATCCACAAGGTCGAGGGCGCCTCGGTCCACGTCATGACCAACCCCCTCATCACCAAGGCCGACGGCACCAAGTTCGGTAAGTCCGAGGGCGGGGCGATCTGGCTCAACCCCGAGATGCTCAGCCCCTACGCCTTCTACCAGTTCTGGCTCCAGGTCGACGACGCCGACGTCGTGCGCTTCCTCAAGGTCTTCACCTTCCTGGAACGCGAGGAGATTGAGCGCCTGGAGGCGGTGACGGCCGAGAACCCGAAGGCACGTGAGGCGCAGCGGGTTCTGGCGCACGAAGTCTGCACGTGGGTCCACGGAGCCGACGCGACTGCCCAGGCCGAAGCGGCGACCTCCGCACTGTGGGGCCGCGGCGACCTCGCCGACATCGATGAGGCGACGATCCTGGCGGCCACGGCTGATCTCGCCTCCGGTGACGTGGCAGTCGGACAGACCACGATCGTGGACCTGCTCGTGGGTACGGGGCTGGAGCGCGGGCGCAATGCGGCCCGCAAGACCATTGCCGGAGGCGGAGCCTACATCAACAACGTCAAGGTGGCCGACGAGACCGCGGTCATCGGTCCCGAGCACCTGCTCGCCGGGGGAGTGGTGCTGGTGCGCAAGGGACGGCGGAACCTGGCCGTCGGACGTGCGGTTTAGGCTCCACCGTCAAGGGAAAGCCTTACCTTGCGAACACGGTTGTTGAGCGGTGACGATGCCTTGTGGGCACCGTCACCGCTCAACAGTTTGACGGGTTGGTGGTCGGTGCGTAATGTTCTCTCCGGCCCGAAACGGGGAGGATGAATTTCCTCAGACCGGCCGGGGACTGAGAACTGAAGAGAGCCGAAGAGAGACGAGGGTCACCGCCCATTCGTTTGACTCAGAAAATCCGGCTCGCTAAAGTTTCTCAGGCGCTTCTGAGAGCGAAGCGAAAGGCGAAATGCCTTACGATAAGTTCTCGGTGGGTGTGTTGTTTGAGAACTCGATAGTGTGTCATGTTTTTTATGCCATGGCCCTGGGGGCTGCGCATGATTTTGGTTGTGTGTGGTTGTTGGGGTCTTGTTTTGTTTTGGTTTGCCTGGCCCTCATTTCTTTTGTTGTGGGGGTTGGGTTGGGCCTGGTCTGGTTTTCTGGACTGTTGTACTGACTTTGGGTTCTGGCTGGCTGTTTGTGGTTGGTTGGGGCTTGAATTTTGTTGGTTTTGTTTGGAGAGTTTGATCCTGGCTCAGGACGAACGCTGGCGGCGTGCTTAACACATGCAAGTCGAACGGTGAAGGGACCGGTTTTTGCTGGTTCTGGATGAGTGGCGAACGGGTGAGTAACACGTGAGTAACCTGCCCCCTTCTTCTGGATAACCGCATGAAAGTGTGGCTAATACGGGATATTCTGCGCCTGCTGCATGGTGGGTGTGGGAAAGATATTGCTTCGGTGGGGGATGGGCTCGCGGCCTATCAGCTTGTTGGTGGGGTGATGGCCTACCAAGGCGGTGACGGGTAGCCGGCCTGAGAGGGTGGACGGTCACACTGGGACTGAGACACGGCCCAGACTCCTACGGGAGGCAGCAGTGGGGAATATTGCACAATGGGCGCAAGCCTGATGCAGCGACGCCGCGTGAGGGATGGAGGCCTTCGGGTTGTAAACCTCTTTCGCCAGTGAAGCAGGCCTGTCCCTTGTGGGTGGGTTGACGGTAGCTGGATAAGAAGCGCCGGCTAACTACGTGCCAGCAGCCGCGGTAATACGTAGGGCGCGAGCGTTGTCCGGAATTATTGGGCGTAAAGAGCTCGTAGGCGGCTGGTCGCGTCTGTCGTGAAATCCTCTGGCTTAACTGGGGGCTTGCGGTGGGTACGGGCCGGCTTGAGTGCGGTAGGGGAGACTGGAACTCCTGGTGTAGCGGTGGAATGCGCAGATATCAGGAAGAACACCGGTGGCGAAGGCGGGTCTCTGGGCCGTTACTGACGCTGAGGAGCGAAAGCGTGGGGAGCGAACAGGATTAGATACCCTGGTAGTCCACGCCGTAAACGTTGGGCACTAGGTGTGGGGGGCCTTTTCCGGGTCTTCCGCGCCGTAGCTAACGCATTAAGTGCCCCGCCTGGGGAGTACGGCCGCAAGGCTAAAACTCAAAGGAATTGACGGGGGCCCGCACAAGCGGCGGAGCATGCGGATTAATTCGATGCAACGCGAAGAACCTTACCAAGGCTTGACATGTGCCGGTCGGCTCCGGAGACGGGGTTTCCTCCTTGTGGGGCCGGTTCACAGGTGGTGCATGGTTGTCGTCAGCTCGTGTCGTGAGATGTTGGGTTAAGTCCCGCAACGAGCGCAACCCTTGTCCCGTGTTGCCAGCACGTTGTGGTGGGGACTCGCGGGAGACTGCCGGGGTCAACTCGGAGGAAGGTGGGGATGACGTCAAATCATCATGCCCCTTATGTCTTGGGCTTCACGCATGCTACAATGGCCGGTACAGAGGGCTGCGATACCGTGAGGTGGAGCGAATCCCTTAAAGCCGGTCTCAGTTCGGATCGGTGTCTGCAACTCGACACCGTGAAGTTGGAGTCGCTAGTAATCGCAGATCAGCAACGCTGCGGTGAATACGTTCTCGGGCCTTGTACACACCGCCCGTCACGTCATGAAAGTCGGCAACACCCGAAGCCCGTGGCCCTACGGGGAGCGGTCGAAGGTGGGGCTGGTGATTGGGACGAAGTCGTAACAAGGTAGCCGTACCGGAAGGTGCGGCTGGATCACCTCCTTTCTAAGGATTGATTGTGGGGGTGGCTTCCTGGCCGTTTGATCTTGTCTGGGCCGTGTGGGTCTGGGCCGGCTGGGGGTCTGCCCTTGCGGAAGGGCTGGGCGGCCGACTGTCGTGCACTGGTGTGCGGGGTGGTTGGCTTGTCTGGTGATTGGTGTAGGAGACACGCCTGTCATGCTTCTGCTTCCTGCTTGTGTGGGGAGTGGGGCGTGGTGGGTGCCCTCGCGTGTGTGGGGGTGGCATGCTGTCGGGGTTCTGGGGCAGTGCGCCCTGGTTGCCTGACCCGTGTTCTGCTGCCTTGTTTGTGGGTGGTGGGGTGTGGGTGTGGGTGGGTTGGTTGTGAACTGTATAGTGGACGCGAGCATCTTACTGTAATGATTTCTGCGAATTGATTGCTCAGAGCAGGCGCCTGTTGGTGTGTGTTCTGTTCTTGATTGTGTTCGTGTATCTTTTGTTGTTTGTTTTTTTGTAGCGTTCGGTGGATGCCTTGGCAGTCAGGGGCCGATGAAGGACGTGGTGGCCTGCGATATTCCTCGGGGAGCCGGCTGGCGGGCTGTGATCCGAGGGTTTCCGAATGGGGGGACCCGGCACGAGTTATGTCGTGTCACCTGCATCTGAATTGTATAGGGTGTGGGGGGTGACGCGGGGAAGTGAAACATCTCAGTACCCGTAGGAGAAGATATTCCGTGAGTAGTGGCGAGCGAAAGCGGATGATGGTTAAACCGTGTGCGTGTGATACTCGGCAGGGGTTGCGTGTGCGGGGTTGTGGGGCTGTCCTGTTTCTCTTCTGCCGGAGAGGGGGCGCGTGTGCTGGCCGGTAGCTGAATCGTCTGGGAAGGCGTGGCGTAGTGGGTGATACCCCCGTAGGCGGAACTGGTTGGTGCGTGTCTGGGATGGTGCCCGAGTAGCACGGGGCTCGTGGAATCCTGTGTGAATCTGCCAAGACCACTTGGCTGCCTGAATACCTCCTGATGACCGATAGTGGATAGTACCGTGAGGGAATGGTGAAAAGTACCCCGGGAGGGGAGTGAAATAGTACCTGAAACCGGGCGCTTACAAGCCGTCAGAGCCTCCGCACGTCTTGTGTGGGGGTGGTGGCGTGCCTTTTGAAGAATGAGCCTGCGAGTCAGTGGCGTGTCGCGAGGTTAACCCGTGTGGGGTAGCCGTAGCGAGAGCGAGTCCGAATAGGGCGATGTGTAGTGGCGCGTTCTGGACCCGAAGCGGGGTGATCTACCCATGGCCAGGTTGAAGCACGTGTAAGAGCGTGTGGAGGACCGAACCCACCTAGGTTGAAAACTGGGGGGATGAGCTGTGGGTAGGGGTGAAAGGCCAATCAAACTCCGTGATAGCTGGTTCTCCCCGAAATGCATTTAGGTGCAGCGTCGCGTGTTGCCCGGCGGAGGTAGAGCTACTGGGTGGCTGATGGGCCCCCACAGGGTTACTGACGTCAACCAAACTCCGAATGCCGTCGGGTTGTAGCGTGGCAGTGAGACCGCGGGGGATAAGCTCCGTGGTCGAGAGGGAAACAGCCCAGATCGCCGGCTAAGGCCCCTAAGCGTGTGCTAAGTGGGAAAGGATGTGCGGTCGCGCAGACAACCAGGAGGTTGGCTTAGAAGCAGCCATCCTTGAAAGAGTGCGTAATAGCTCACTGGTCAAGTGATCGTGCGCCGACAATGTAGCGGGGCTCAAGCACACCGCCGAAGCCGCGGACCCATGACATCATTCCCTTCATCATCCCGTTTTGTCGGGGTGGTGGCAGGGGTTGTGGGTGGTAGGGGAGCGTCCTGCACCGGGGGAAGCCTGTGGGTGACTGCTGGTGGACGGTGCGGGAGTGAGAATGCAGGCATGAGTAGCGATACTAGGGTGAGAAGCCCTAGCGCCGAATGACCAAGGGTTCCAGGGCCAGGCTAGTCCGCCCTGGGTGAGTCGGGACCTAAGGCGAGGCCGACAGGCGTAGTCGATGGATGACGGGTTGATATTCCCGTACCGGCGAAGCACCGCCCATGCTGACGCGCGGGTGCTAACCCACGCCCAACCACCATGTATGCCGCATGTGTCAGGTTCGCCTGACGGTGTGGTTGTGGTGGTGGGGTCTGGGGATCCTCCGTGCAGGTAGGCAAGCGTGTTAACAGGGGTGACGCACAGTGGTAGCCCGGCGGACCTGATGGCTTGGTCCGTTCAAGCGCGCAGCCCGTTTCCCAGGTAAATCCGGGGGACTGTCTTTGATGACGGGGGTGAGGCGTGATGGTGACCTCACACTGGTGGGGGATAACAGGGTGATCCTGGGGTGCCGAGAAAAGCCTCGACGCGATGGTGCCAGCCGCCCGTACCCTAAACCGACACAGGTGGTCGGGCAGAGTATGCCTAGGCGCACGAGTGAATCATGGTTAAGGAACTCGGCAAAATGCCCCCGTAACTTCGGGAGAAGGGGGGCCTGATCCCTGAAGCCCCGTTTGCGGGCTAGGGGGGAGGGTCGCAGAGGCCAGGGGGAAGCGACTGTTTACTAAAAACACAGGTCCGTGCGAAGCCGTAAGGCGATGTATACGGACTGACGCCTGCCCGGTGCTGGAAGGTTAAGAGGAACCATCAACCCTCGGGTGAAGTGGTGAATTTAAGCCCCAGTAAACGGCGGTGGTAACTATAACCATCCTAAGGTAGCGAAATTCCTTGTCGGGTAAGTTCCGACCTGCACGAATGGCGTAACGACTTCCCCGCTGTCTCAACCATGAGCTCGGCGAAATTGCAGTACGAGTAAAGATGCTCGTTTCGCGCAGAAGGACGGAAAGACCCCGGGACCTTTACTACAGCTTGGTATTGGCGCCCGCTATAGCTTGTGCAGGATAGGTGGGAGACTGTGAAGCCGTTACGCCAGTGGCGGTGGAGTCGTCCTTGAAATACCACTCTGGTTATGGCGTGCGCCTGAACCTGGGCCCGTGATCCGGGTTAGGGACAGTGCCTGGTGGGTAGTTTAACTGGGGCGGTTGCCTCCTAAAGTGTAACGGAGGCGCTCAAAGGTTCCCTCAGCCTGGTCGGCAACCAGGTGTTGAGTGCAAGTGCACAAGGGAGCTTGACTGTGAGACCGACGGGTCGAGCAGGTACGAAAGTAGGAACTAGTGATCCGGCGATCCCGTGTGGGTGGGTCGTCGCTCAACGGATAAAAGGTACCCCGGGGATAACAGGCTGATCCTGCCCAAGAGTCCATATCGACGGCATGGTTTGGCACCTCGATGTCGGCTCGTCGCATCCTGGGGCTGGAGCAGGTCCCAAGGGTTGGGCTGTTCGCCCATTAAAGCGGTACGCGAGCTGGGTTTAGAACGTCGTGAGACAGTTCGGTCCCTATCCTCTGCGCGCGCAGGAGACTTGAGAAGGCCTGTCCCTAGTACGAGAGGACCGGGACGGACGAACCTCTGGTGTGCCAGTTGTCCCGCCCGGGGCACGGCTGGTTGGCTACGTTCGGGAAGGGTAACCGCTGAAAGCATCTAAGCGGGAAACCATCTTCAAGATAAGGTCTCCACAAGAAGGACTTGTCCTTTTTGGTAGGCCCCCAGCAGACTACTGGGTTGATAGGCCAGAAGTGGAAGACCGGCAACGGTCTGTGAGCTGACTGGTACTAATAGGCCAACACAAACAACAACACCCCCCAACACACACCACACGCACGCTAGTGTGCGTGGGAGTACCGGGGGTGAGCAACCACAGTAGAGCGAAGCGTCCACTATACGGTCCACACCCAACCCAACCACCAACCACACACAGTGTGCGTTGACAGGCGGCCCGATAACAGAATCAAGGAACACACTGACGCACTGCCCATGTAGTCGTCTCGGTGGTCACAGCGACAGGGAAACGCCCGGCATCCATCCCGAACCCGGAAGCTAAGCCTGACAGCGCCGATGGTACTGCACCCGCCAGGGTGCGGGAGAGTAGGACACCACCGAGCACACACTTGAACAAGGTTCAGCCCCTGGGGACTCCACAAAGGAGCACCCCCGGGGGCTGAACCGTTTTCCGCCGGAGCGCTCATCTTCGCCTCGAATCTCTACAATGCTACGGCCCGCCCCTCCGAAGCCCTCGGCTCGGACACGCACCACACCACGTGTTGCCGAGTCCCGTTACGCCTGAGCACCGCGGCCCAGGTAGGCTCCTCTCAGGTAAACGACAGCACCAGGGCAACTGGCGGCAGTGCCAGAGTGAAAGAAGGACCATGGCGTATCAGGACCGTCAGCACGGCTCGGACCACAGCGAGGCAGGCCGGCGTCGCCGCAACGATGAGCGTCACGGCTTCGGGGCACGTCGCCGTTTTACAGGGGAGGACGGTCGCCCTCATCGCAGTGATCGGGCGGGACAAGACGACGATTCCTCCGGCTCTCGGGTGCACTCCCAGCGGTCGAACCGCGGGGGGCACTCTGCTCGCGGCGATCGACGGCACCGTGACGACTGGCGCGACGAACGGCGTCGAGGCGGTGAGCGCGGTAGCAGGCGTGGCGACCGCAATGGTCGCAGGCCAGGTCGTTTCAACGACCGCTCCGGGAGGAATGACTCGCGCGACAGGCGAGACGATCGCCGCGGTCGTCCGCCGCAGCGTCAGCGCGTCCCCGAACCCAAGGTCCCGGACAACGTCGAGCCGGCTGATCTTGAACGGGGCGCCAGGGCAGAGCTGCGCGCCCTGGGGCGTGCTAACGCTGAGAACGTTGCCCGGCACCTGGTCATGGTTCAGCGCCTCCTCAACGACGATCCTCAAGCCGCCTACGAGCACGCGCGCTACGCCGCCTCCCACGCGGGCCGGGTGGCCGTCGTCCGGGAGACGGCCGGAATCGCGGCATATCTCGCCGGCCACTACAGCGAGGCGCTCCGAGAGATTCGGGCCGCCAGGCGCCTGTCCGGGCTCGACCTGCACCGGGCCATCGAGGTCGACTGCGAGCGAGCGCTGGGTAACCTCGACAAGGCCCTCCAAGCCGCTCAAGCGGCAGACCCTCGCCAGCTCGACGACATTGAACGGGCCGAGCTGGCCATGGTCGTCTCCAGTCTTCGCCACGACATGGGCCAGACTGATCTTGGCCTGCTCATCATCGAGGACGCCATCAGGGCGCGTCCCTCCGACAGCGACACCCTCAGACGCCTGCACTCTGTGCGTGCCGACAGGCTCGCAGAGCTCGGACGCAACCGGGAGGCTGAGGCCATCCGTGACCGGATCGGTCCAGAGCCGGTTGAGGAGGACGAGGTCGAGGTCTTCGACATCGAGGACGACTATGACTCCGAGGCCCACGAGGAGAGCACCCCGGACAGTTCCGGCACTCAGCCCGCCACGGATTCCGACGGGAACACGATCGGTGATGCAGTGAGCGAGACGACCGAGACCTCACAGGCTCCTGGAGAGCCGGCTCAGGACGAGGCCTCACTGGACCTCGAGGAGCACGACGAGCCTGTGGACCAGGATGAGGACGCTCAGTGGTCGCAGTCCTTCGCCGAGCGCGTCGAGGCCGAGATGGCCGAGTTGCTCCAGGATGCGCAGGACGCGCCGACGCCTTCCACCAACGCTTCTGAGGAGCCCCGATGACCATGCCCCAGGCCTCTGATACCGCCGCCCCTGCGACCCTGCTCGGCAGCGAACAGCCCCTGTGCACCGCCTACGATGTCGCCCTGCTGGACCTCGACGGCGTCTGCTTCGCCGGTCAGGCCCGGGTTCCCCACGCGGCGGACAACGTCAACGCCGCCCGCAAGGCCGGAATGCATCTGTCATTCGTCACCAACAACGCCTCACGGGCGCCCCAGACGGTCGTGGACAAGCTGGCGGACAACGACATCATTGCCGAGGCGTCGGAGGTCTTCAGCGCCGCCATGGACGCGGCCGCCATGCTCACCGAGCATGTCGAACCGGGCTCCATGGTGCTCGTCGTCGGCGGCGACGGCGTCCGCCAGGCCCTCCTCGACGAGGGCTTCCAGGTGACCAGCAGTGCGCAGGACGGGCCCGTGGCCGTCGTCCAGGGCTGGGACCCGGCGGTCGACTGGGCGCTGCTGTCCGAGGGCGTCTACGCCATCAATGCCGGGGCCCTGCACGTGGCCACCAACCTTGATGCGACCCTGCCCACCGAGAGGGGCTTCGCCCTGGGTAACGGGAGCCTCGTGGCCGCCATCGTCCATGCCTCCGGCAAGGAGCCCCTGGCCGGGGGCAAGCCCTTCCCAGGCATCTACACGCGTGCCCTCAAGCGGGCTGGTGGTACCAGGCCCTTGGCGGTCGGCGACCGGCTCAACACTGACCATGTCGGGGCCCGGGCCGCCGGGATCCCGGGGCTTCACGTCCTCACCGGCGTCTCCGACGCGCGAGACGTCATTTGCGCGCCGGCCACCGAGCGTCCCAGCTTCCTCCACACCGACCTGCGTGGCCTGACCGCGCCTCACCCCGAGCCCGTGCGAGTCGAGGTCGACGGCCAGGTGTGGTGGAGGGTCGGCAACCGCAGTGCCCGAGTCCTCGGCTCCCGGCTTGAGCTCCAGGACTCCGGCGCCGTGACCTCCCCGGACGACAGTGCGGTGCGTATCGACCTGGACTCCTACCGGGCGCTGGCCGTGGCCGCCTGGGACTGGGCAGACGCTCAGGGCCGCCAGGGTGAGGCCGCGACGCTGGAGGTGCCCGAGATCGAGGTGATTGAGCCCTGAAATCCCGGCCGGGGCCGGTGAGGCTCCTACCGGAGGAGATGAGGAACCACAGCGTCAACGCGAGCAAAGTCGATGGGAGTCAGGAATGAGCGGCAACGAGTCGAGAACCGACGTCGGGGAGGAGACGCCGGCGACGGCGGACTCCGCATACCGGCCGGCTCATCGGCCGCCGGTGCCTGCACCCCCGCGGGCCGACGTCGCCCTGACGGCGGCCCAAGGCCTCCACGACCACACCGATGAGCTCGCCCAGATCGCTCAGATGCCCCTGGAGGAGCGCGCAGCCGCCCTGGCCGCCATTCACGAGGACCTCGCCTCCGTCCTTCACAAGGCGGAAGGCTGATATGGCCCGGCTCATCCGCATCGACTCAGAGCTCGTGCGCCGCGGGCTGGCCCGCTCCCGCACCCATGCCGCCACGCTCATCGCCGACGGTCACGTCACCCTCGACGGCGAGGTCGTCACCAAACCCGCCCGTCAGGTCAACCCGGCCCAGGCCATCGAGATCCTGGTGCCCTCCGGAGACGACTACGTCTCCCGCGGTGCCCACAAGCTCGCCGGCGCGCTGGACGCGCTGGGCCGCCGCGGCCTGGCACCCCGCGTCGAGGGACGCCGCTGCCTGGACGCCGGCGCCTCGACCGGCGGCTTCACCGACGTCCTCCTGCGCCGCGGTGCTGAGCACGTCGTGGCCGTCGACGTCGGCTACGGCCAGCTGGCCTGGTCGCTGCGCTCCGACCCCCGCGTCACCGCCCTGGACCGCACGAACATCCGCACACTGGATCCCGAGGCCGTCGCCCCCGCCCCGGAGCTCGTCGTGGGCGACCTGTCCTTTATCTCCCTGACCCTGGTCCTCGAACCGCTGCTGCGCGCCGCGGCCGACGATGCCGACCTCCTGCTCATGGTCAAGCCCCAGTTCGAGGTGGGCAAGGACCGGATCGGGCACGGGGGAGTGGTGCGCGACCCAGAGCTCCATGTGGCCACCGTCATGACGGTGGCCGAGCGGGCCCACTCCCTGGGCGTGGGAGTCGAGGCCGTGACCGCCTCCCCTCTGCCAGGACCGGCCGGTAACGTTGAGTACTTCCTGAGCATGCACGCCTCCCGCGCCGGTTGCCCCGGGGACCTGAACGGGGACGAGCTGCGCTCCAACATCGAGGACGCTGTCGCTGCCGGCCCCGCGGCGGGCGGTGCGCGACGACGCAGAACAAGGAACCACTCATGAGCAAGCTGAGCCCCTCAGACACCAGTGCTGCGGCGCGGCCGGCCGACTCCGCCGCTCTCCACGGGTCCTCGCAGCAGCCGGGTAGGGAGCAGCACGGCCGGAGGATCTCTCGCGTCATGCTGCTGCAGCGCGAGCTCAACGACAAGCCCGTCCCCGTCCCCAGGCCCAGTGCTCCCACGGCCAGCGCCGTGGCCCGGGCCTCGGAGGCACTGCGCGCCCGAGGAGTCGAGCCGGTCGGCCCGGACTGCACCGACCACGTCGACCTCGTCCTGGTGCTCGGCGGCGACGGCACGATCCTGCGCGCCTTCGAGATCGCCCGCGAACGGGACATCCCCCTGGTGGGCATCAACACCGGCCACGTCGGCTTCCTGGCTGAGGCCGACCCCGACGGCATCGAGCAGGTCGTCGCGGATCTGGTCGCCGGCCACTACACGGTCGAGACCCGCACCACCCTGGACGTGGAAGTCATCTGTCCTGACGGGACGGTCACACGCGACTGGGCACTCAACGAGGCTGCCCTGGAGAAGCGCGACCGCGCCCGCATGATCGAGGTCGCCATCGGCGTCGACGGCCAGGCCGTCTCCTCTTTCGGCTGCGACGGCCTCATCATGTCCACCCCCACCGGCTCGACCGCCTACGCCTTCTCCTGCGGGGGCCCCGTCATCTGGCCCGAGGTCGAGGCGCTCCTCCTGGTGCCGGTGGCCGCGCACGCCCTGTTCACCCGCCCCCTGGTCCTGGGCCCCAACTCCTGCATGGAGGTCGTCGTCCAGCGGGTCGGCTTCGGAGGCGCCGAGATCTGGTGCGACGGCAGACGCAGCCTGGACGTGCCGGTCGGCGCCAGGATCCGGGTCACCCGGGCGGAGCGTCCGGTACGCCTGGCACGTTTTAACCAGGCCCCCTTCGCCAGCCGCCTGGTGCGCAAGTTCGACCTGCCCGTGGAGGGGTGGCGGGCCTCCAGCAGCGCCGATGAGGCCTACTCACCCGAGGAGGACGCGCTGCACCAGCCGATTGTCTCCTCCGCCGACACGAGCACCGACGGCGGAAGCCGGCCGGACTCCTCGGGAGGGACAGCGTGATCGAGTCTTTGCACATCGAGGACCTCGGTGTCATCGAGGAGGCCGATCTTCCCCTCAGCCGCGGCCTGACCGCCCTGACCGGTGAGACCGGCGCCGGTAAGACGATGGTGCTCACCTCGCTCGGGCTGCTGCTGGGGCAGCGGGCCGAGACCACCATCGTGCGCACCGGTGCTGAGCGCAGCCTGGTCGAGGGCGCGTTCCTGGTTGACCCGGACTCGCGTGTCGCCGCCCGTGTCGTCGAGGCCGGGGGTGATCTTGACGACGACCTCCTCCTGGCCTCTCGTACGGTCCCCGCCTCCGGACGCTCCCGCGCCTACCTGGGAGGGCGCTCCGTGCCGGCCTCGGTCCTCAGCGAGGTCGGCGGCCGGCTGGTCTCCGTCCACGGCCAGGCCGACCAGCTGCGACTGCGCTCGACCGCGGCCCAACGCGCTGCCCTGGACTCACTGGGTGGTCAGGACCACGCCGCCCTGTGCCGCCGCTACGCCCGGGCCTACCAGGCGCGCCGACAGGCCGACCAGGAGCTCCAGGAGTGGCAGGCATCCGCTCAGGCCCGAGCCGTCGAGGTCGCCCAGCTGCGCACCTGGCTCGAGGCCCTGGAGGAGGTTGACCCCCGCAGCGGTGAGGACCGGGAGCTGACGGCGGAGGCCGAGAGACTCGACCACGCCGAGGACCTGCGCCGGGCCGCCACCGGGGCCCGCACCGCACTCAGCGGGGAGGAGTCCGCCACCGGGCAGGCGCCCGATGTCGTCTCCCTCATCGCCTACGCCCACCGCAGCCTGGCCGCCGAGTCCGACCGCGACCCCGCCCTGGCTGAGCTGGCCACGCGCACCCAGCGACTGGGCATCGACGCAGCCGACATCGCCGCCGAGCTGGGCGGGTACCTGTCCTCGCTGAGCGCCGACCCGGCTCGCCTCGCCCAGGTACAGGACCGCCGCGGAGAGCTCGCCCGCGCGTGCCGGGAGATCGGCGGGCCTCAGGAGCAGCTCGACGACGTCGACGCCCTCCTGGCCTGGGGGCAGCGCGCCGCCGCGCGCCTGGCCGAGATCGACGGCCCCCAGGACACCGCCACCGTCCTGGCCGAGCGCCTGGCCGCCGCTGACGAGGAGCTGGCCAGTGTTGGTTCCGAGCTGAGCCGGGCGCGTCAGCAGCTCGGCGAGCGCCTTGAGCAGGCCGTCACCGCAGAGCTGGAGGGCCTGGAGATGAAGGGCGCTCGGCTCGTCGTCGAGCTGGACCGGCTTGATGAGCCCGGGCCCACCGGCCTTGAGAGCGTCGCCCTCTTACTCGTCTCACACCCCGGCGCTCCAGCCCTGCCCCTGGGGAAGGGGGCATCCGGAGGCGAGCTATCCCGCATCATGCTCGCCCTGGAGGTGGTGCTCGCCGACGCCGCGGCCCTGTCTCGTCCCTCGACCCACACCCGCACCCTCGTCTTCGACGAGATCGACGCCGGGGTGGGAGGCCGGGCCGCCCGGGAGATCGGCAGGCGCCTGGCCCGTCTGGCGCGACACCACCAGGTCATCGTCGTCACCCACCTGGCGCAGGTGGCGGCTTGGGCAGACACCCACCTCGTGGTACGCAAGGAGACCGTGACCGAGCCTGAGTCCCGTCCCGGCCCCTCAGAGGCGGCCGCAGGGAATGTGAGAAAGTCCCAGCCGGGGCGCACCCGCACACAGGTGTTCGTCGTCGAAGACCAAGAGAGACAACGAGAGCTGGCCCGAATGCTCTCCGGGCACGAGGACTCCCAGGCCGCGGTCCGGCACGCCGCTGAGCTTCTCCAGGAAGCAGTCATGGGACAATCCGAGCCGTGAGGAATCCCTTCCGCAGAAAGTCTGCGTCCGTCTCCGAGCATCCCAGCGGTGTTGTGCGCGTCGATGCGCGCACGAAGAAGCTCACCAAGCGTCTCCAGCCCGGGGAGATCGCCATCATCGACCACACGGACCTCGATCGGGTGGCCGCGGAGGCGCTGGTGGAGTGCGGCGCCTCGGCGGTCCTCAACGCCTCACCGTCCATCTCCGGGCGCTACCCCAACCTCGGCCCCGGAATCCTCCTCGACGCGGGAATCCCGCTCGTGGACGACCTGGGCCCCGACATCATGCGCCTGCACGACGGCCAACGCATCACCGTCGAGGACGGCTCGGTGCGGGTCGAGGGCAAGGAGCAGGTCATCGCCGAGGGATCGGTCCAGACCAAGCAGACCGTCGCCGAGGCCATGGAGGAGGCTCAGAAGGGCCTGTCCGTCCAGTTGGAGGCCTTCGCCGCCAACACCATGGAGTACATGCGCGGGGAATGGGACCTGCTCCTCAACGGCGTCGGCATGCCCTCGCTGACCACGCAGATGAGCGGCAAGCACGTCCTGGTGGTCGTGCGCGGTTACTCCTACAAGGAGGACCTGCAGGCGCTCAAGCCCTACATCCGCGAGTACAAGCCCGTCATCATCGGTGTCGACGGAGGCGCCGACGCCGTCCTGGACGCCGGCTTCAAACCGGCGCTGATCGTGGGCGACATGGACTCCGTATCCGACAAGGCACTGACCTGCGGCGCCGAGATCGTCGTCCACGCCTACCGCGACGGACGCGCCCCGGGCCTGGCCCATGTCGAGGAGCTCGGGGTCGAGCACCACGTCTTCGCCGCCACCGGCACCAGCGAGGACATCGCCATGCTCATGGCTGATGAGGCCGGCGCCGAGATCATTGTGGCCCTGGGGACGCACGCCACCCTGCTGGAGTTCCTCGACAAGGGGCGCGCCGGCATGTCCTCGACCTTCCTGACCCGGCTCAAGGTCGGCGGCCGTCTCATCGACGCCAAGGGTGTCTCCCAGCTCTACCGCACCCGTATCTCGGGGTGGTGGCTGCTGTTCCTGGCCCTGGCGGGCACCTTCGCCCTGGCCATCGCCCTGATGTCCACCCCCGGTGGACAGACCTTCCTGGGCCTGTCCGGCGCCGTGTGGGACGACGTCGTCAACTTCTTCCGCTCACTGCTGGGCCTGGCCCCGAACTCACCCACCGTCTAACGACCCCCGCCCATCTGAGAGGCAGCCCCTCTCACGGTCATCTTCAAGGTCTTCAACCATGATCGACTTCCGCTATCACCTGGTATCGCTCATCTCCGTGTTCCTGGCCCTCGCCGTCGGGGTCGTCCTGGGTGCCGGCCCGCTGCAGAACTCCCTGGGAACCGCGCTCAACGACCAGGTCACCGCCCTGCGTGAGAACCGCAACGCCACCCAGGCCAAGCTCGAGCAGACTGAGACGGCCGTCAACGAGCGGGACTCCTACATCACTCAGGCCGCCACCAGCCTCCTGCCCGGGACCCTGGCCTCCAAGAACGTGGCCATGGTGCTGTTGCCGGACGCCAAGGCCGAGGACGCCGACGCCATCGCCGCCCAGCTCAAGAACGCAGGCGCCACCGTCACCGGCCGGGTGAGCCTGACCAGCACTTGGGTGGACCTGTCCCGGGAGAACTACCGCTCCACCTTCTCCGGACAGGTCCAAGGACACCTGGGCAGCACCAACTCCAAGGACGCCAACGGCATCCTGGGGGAGGCGCTGGCCAAGGCCCTGACCGCCAACGACGACTCCTCCCGGGTCCTCATGGACATGCTGTCGGTGACAGTGGACAAGTCCGGCACTCCCTTCATCTCCGTGGACTCCACGCCCACCGCTGCGGCTGAGATGATCGTCGTCGTCGGGCCGCGTCCGCAGGCATCCTCCGGCAAGGGAGCAACCGTCGAGGCCTCGCCGGGCGAGGACCCCAAGGCCTGGGCCAAAGCGCTGGAGGGCACAGCCGGTAGGGCGCCCACAGTCGTCGTCGGCTCCGCCGACGGTGACGGCGGCGTCGTCGGCATCATCCGCTCCGAGAAGGCGAAGGTGACCACCATCGACTCCGTCGGCCAGATCGCCGCCTCCGTCTCCACGCCCCTGGCCCTGGCCTCCACCCGTGCGGGAACCACCGGGCACTACGGCTTCGACAAGGGGGCCGAGGCAGTCATGCCGCCAGTGACCAAGTAGTCCCTGTCCTCAGCGACGCAGGTGACTCGGCCGGCCCGGACGCTGCGGCCGCGTCATGGGTGGCGACGCCGCGATCGGTCCCCGCCCTGCCTTAGGCTGAGTCCATGGCTGGCACGATCACGCGAGTAAGGTCCTGCGCCCGAGACCTGGCGAGGACGGGTCTCAAGGCGGCGGGCACCGCCCTGTCCTGGTCCACCTGTCTGGCGCCCATTGCCCAGGGACTGGAGCGCACCAACTTCCACGGCCGCACCGTGAGCCTGCGCGGGGGAGTCGGGGCAGCAGCCGGTGCCGTGACGGCTGGGATCGAGGCCGGCAGGCTTCTGCGGGGCAGGACGGGCTCACCCTCACGGGCAGGACTGGCCGCCACCATCGCGGCTGGGGCCGGTGGGTGCGCCGGCCTGGTCGACGACCTCGATGCCGGGGCCCACGACGGCGACACCCCCGCCAAGGGGCTCAAGGGTCACCTCACCGCCCTGGCTCACGGGCGTGTCACCACCGGAGCCCTCAAGATCGCCGTCATCGGCTCAGGGGCGCTTGTCGGCGGTGTCCTCCTGGCCCGCCACCGATGCACGGGCGCCGGCGCACGTCTGCTGGCGTCCAGCGCCGTCGACGCCGCGTCCAGCGCCGTGGTCATCGCAGCCTGGGCGAACCTGCTCAACCTGCTCGACCTGCGCCCCGGACGGGCGCTCAAGACCGCCTGCATCGTGAGCACCCCGCTGCTGGCCACCCCCGGACGCGACGGCGAGCCCACCCGGATGCTGGCCGCGGGCACCCTGGGAGTCAGTCTCGCAGCCCTGCCGGAGGACCTCCTGGAGAACACGATGCTGGGGGACACCGGGGCCAACGCCGTCGGCGCCCTGCTGGGCACCGCCCTGGCCTGCCACCCCCACGCCGCGGTGCGCGCCGGGGCCGCCCTGAGCGGGGTGAGCCTCATCCTGGCCAGCGAGAAGGTCTCCTTCTCCCGCGTCATCAGCGAGACCCCGGTGCTGGCCGCACTCGACGGGCTGGGACGCCGCCCCTGATGACGGCCCAGCAACGCCGCGGCGGACTGCTCTCAGTGGCCGGGTCCGTCGCCGGCCTGACCCTTGTCTCCCGCGTCCTGGGGTTCCTGCGCTGGCTCGTCCAGGCCGCCACCGTCGGCACCGGAACGGTGGCGGGCGCCTACACCACGGCCAACCAGCTGCCCAACACCCTCTACGAGGTCGTCGTCGGCGGGGTCCTGGCCGCCACCGTCGTTCCGCTCCTGGCGGCACCGATCGCCGCGGGCCGGCGTGAGGAGGTCACCGCCACCGCCTCGGGGCTGCTGGGCCTGGTCCTGGCGGTCCTGACCCCACTGTCCCTGGGGCTCATCGTCCTGGCCGCCCCGATCGCCTCCCTGTTCCCCACCTCCCAGGGCGTGGACCCGACGCTTCAGCATGAGCTCGTCGCCTCCTTCCTGCGCATGTTCGCCCTGCAGGTGCCCATGTACGGGGTGGCCGTCGTCCTCACCGGTGTCCTCCAGGCTCACAACCGCTTCACCTGGCCAGCGCTGACACCGATGCTCTCCAGCCTCGTGGTCATGGCGACCTATGGTCTCTACGGGGTGCTGGCCGGCGGCGACGACGCGGCCGCCTCCAGGCTCGCCCTCCAGGTGCTGGGTTGGGGGACGACCCTCGGGGTGGCCGCCCTCAGCCTGCCGCTGCTGTGGCCGGTCCACCGGCTGGGGCTGGGTCTGCGCCCCACCCTGAGACTGGGGGGCGCCCAGGCCCGGCGGGCGCTGCGGCTCGGCGGGGCCGGGGTGTGGACGATCCTGGCCCAGCAGGTGAGCGTCCTGGTGGTCCTGGCCATGGCCCGTTGGGGAGGGCAGACCGGAACTGCTGCGGTCTATCAGTACACGCAGGCCGTCTACGTCCTTCCCTACGCGGTGCTGGCCGTCCCCGTGGCCACCGTCCTCTACCCCCGCCTGACCGCCGCCTTCGAGGCCCGCGAGCTGTCGGCGGGCAGTCCTGGCGGCACAGGCGAGGAGAACGTCAGGAGGCTGGTGGCCACCTCCACGGCCCTGGTCACCGCCGTCGCCGTGGCCGGAACCGCCATGCTGCTGGCCGCCAGCGCAGCCGCCGAGCGCTTCTTCTCCTTCAAGCAGGTCGACGGGATGGGCCAGGCGCTGGCCGTCCTGGCTCCGGGATTGATCGGCTACGCCCTCATCTACCAGGTCACCCGGGTCCTGTTCGCCGCCGACCGCTCTCGGCCCGCCGCTCACGCCACCGCGGCCGGCTGGCTGACCGTGGCGGTGGCCTGCGCCGCCTGCGTGCGCCTCATGGCGCCCGCAGGCGGGGACGGGCGCGCCACCCTCGTGGCCCTGGGAATGGGCACGACCATTGGGATGACGGTGGCTGGGGTGAGTCTGCTCGCCGTCCTGGCCCGAGTCATGGGGGGCCGGGTGCTGCGCGCGACCCTGACCGCGCTCGGTGCGGGGCTGCCCGTGGCCCTCGTCCTCGGGCTGGCCGTCCGAGAGGCGACCACCCGCGTCACCTCCCT
Source organism: Actinomyces sp. oral taxon 175 str. F0384 (assembly GCF_000223355.1). NCBI lineage: Bacteria > Bacillati > Actinomycetota > Actinomycetes > Actinomycetales > Actinomycetaceae > Actinomyces > Actinomyces sp. oral taxon 175. Next base: position 1,488,159 of record NZ_AFUR01000001.1, on the reverse strand, counting down.
GCCCCTGGCCGTCATCACCGCCGTGATCGGTGCCGCTGCGGCCGCGGCCCTCGTCCTGGTGGTCATCCACCTGGCTGACCGCAGCCTCCTGGCATCGGTACTTGGCGGCAGGCCGACGGTGACAACGAAGGACGACAAGGAGCAACCATGAGCGACGTCGACGCCACGAATAAGCCCGGTGCCGTACAGGACCCGCAGGTCGGGCGCCGGAGGATCCTCCAGGTGTGCGGATCGGCCGCTGGAGGGGTGCGGGCCCACCTGGCTGACTGCGCCCGCCTCCTGGCCGCCGACGGCCACGACGTCATTGTTGAGGCCCCTGCCGCGGTCCTTGACGGACTGGATATCGAGCCGGCTCGCGCCGAGCCACTCGAGATCGGCCCCCGCCCCAGCCTCAACGACACCCTGGCCGTGGCCAGGCTGCGTCGCCTGGGCCGGCGCGCCGACGTCCTTCACGCCCACGGCCTGCGAGCCGGGGCCCTGGCCGCCCTGGCCCTGGGACGACGCCGCCGCGGACGCACGCGGCTGGTCGTCACCCTCCACAACCTCACCGTCGGGGGGCGCCTGACCACCTTGGTGGGGGACAGGCTCGAGCGGCTCATCGCCCGGCGCGCCGACCTCGTCCTGGCGGTCAGCCCCGACCTGGCCGAACGGGCCCAGGATCTCGGCGCCCCACACGTCGAGCTCGCCATCATCCCCGCGGTGCCACCCCAGCAGCCCGCTGAACCGGGCGCCTCCGACGCGGCCGCGGCGGAGGATGCCTGGCCGCGAAGCGGGGCCCGCCTCCTGACCGTCGCCCGCCTGGCTCCGCAGAAAGGCCTGCCGCTGCTGCTCGAGGCCGCCGCGATCCTCTCCCGCGAGGTTGACGCCGGCCGGCTGACCGCCTTCACCTGGGCCCTCGCCGGGGACGGCCCCGGCCGCGAGCAGGCCGCTGAGCGCATCGCCGCCGAACAGCTCCCGGTCACCCTCCTGGGGCGGCGAAGCGATGCTCCGGCCCTCATGGAGATCGCTGACGTCGTCGTCCAGACCAGCCTGTGGGAGGGCCAGCCCCTCACCATCCAGGAGGCTCTGCGCGCAGGCACCGCGATCGTGGCCACCGACGTCGGAGGCACCGCCGTGACCGCCAGAGGAGGAGCCGTCCTCGTGGACCCTCAGGCCCAGGCCATCGCGGAGGCACTTCGAACCCTCCTGAGCGACCCCGATGCCCGCACTCGCGCCGCTGAGCGCGCGCAGGCGGCGGCCAGAGGCCTTTCCGGGCTCGAGGACCTGGCGGCCCAGCTGCGACAGACGGTCCTCGATCTGCACTGAGCCGCCCTGTCCCGAGCGGTAGCATCGTGGTGCCCGAGCGCCCAGCAGCGACGACGCCGGCAGCGAGAATGAGGAGCCAATTGTGGATCATCCGGTGATGAGGACCCGCAGCAGCGACGGCATAGTGAACAGCCTCGCTGACACGCGAGAACCTGGGCGGGAGCTGGTCTCCAGCGAGCGGGTCTGGAGCGGGCCGATCTTCGCCGTCGACGCCGACCAGGTGCGCCTGGGGCCCGGTCAGGAACCGGTGTCCCGTCAGGTCGTCGTCCACCACGACGCCGTCGCCGTCGTCGCCCTGCGCGAGGGCGATACATCCTCCCAGCCCGACGGCGCCGCGGAGATCCTCATGATCCGCCAGTACCGTCATCCCGTGCGCGCCTGCCTGTGGGAGATCCCCGCGGGACTGCTCGACGTGGCGGGGGAGGAACCGGCCGTCGCCGCCGCCCGAGAGCTCGCCGAGGAGACCGACTACGAGGCGGCCACCTGGCACACGCTGGCCGAGTTCTACGCCTCGCCCGGCTTCACCACCGAGGGGGCCCGGATCTTCCTCGCCCAGGACCTGACCCTGCTGCCCGAGGACCGGCGCACCGTCCGCGAGGACGAGGAGGCCGAGTTCGTGCCCACCTGGGTCCGTCTGGATGAGGCCCTCGACGCCGTCATGGGCGGCCGCCTGCACAACCCCTCCACGGTGCTCGGAGTCCTGGCTACGGTCCAGGCGCGCACCCGCGGCTGGGTGGGACTGCGTCCCGCTGACGCCCCCTGGCTGCGCAGCCCGGAGAGCCTCTAGGAACCCGCACCGGAGTAACGGCTGCAGGAGTAGCAGACAGTACAGGGCAGCAACGGGCCTCACAGCCGTGGAATCAGCGCCATTCCACTAGTTAGGTGTTCCTAAGTGAGGCTCACCTTTGATTAGGTGACGTGTTCAATCCCACCTTGCGACGCTCCGTCGTGAACTTGCCAGCGTTGAATTCGGCAAGCAAGATCTTGGTTAAACTCGTGGCACAACGACCAGCGACGCCTCGCAGGTCAGTGCCTGGAGCCGGTCCAGGGCAAGGCCGAACCGGCCGCAACGGGGCAGGCCGTGAGGCGTCGGAAGCGACTAGGGGAGGAGAACCGTCATGACTCAGAGTGACGACGACTCTACCCGGGCACGCGTTCTCGACCTCATCGCTGAGAAGGGACCGGTGTCGGCGGCGCAGCTCGCCAAGGTCCTGAGCCTGACGCCGGCCGCCGTGCGCAGGCACATCACCGCCCTTGAGGACGCTGAGCAGATCGAGGTGCACACGCCGGCCCAGACGGGCAAGCGCGGCCGCGGTCGCCCGGCCCGGCACTACGTCCTGACGCCCAAGGCCCGCACCTCCTTCGCGGAGGGCTACTCCGACCTGGCCAACCGCGCCCTGCACTACCTGTCCCAGGTGGCCGGTGACAAGGCGGTCGACTCCTTCGCCGCGGCCAGGGGCCGTGACCTCGAGCGCCGCTACGCCACCGTCGTCGAGGCGGCCGGCAAGGACCCCTCGGAGAGGGCCCGCGCCCTGGCGGACGCCCTGACTCTCGACGGCTACGCGGCCTCGGTGCGCGACGTCGGGGACGGGTCCTTCGCCGTCCAGCTGTGCCAGGGCAACTGCCCGGTGCGCGATGTGGCCGGGGAGTTCCACGAGCTGTGCGACGCCGAGACCCAGGCCATCTCCCGGCTCGTGGGCGTCCCGGTCCAGCGTCTGGCCACCCTGGCCGGAGGCGAGCACGTCTGTACCACCCACATTCCGATCGCCATGCCCGCGCTGCGCAAGCGCGCGGTTCGGGCGGCGGCTAAGACGCGAGGCCTTGAGACCAAGCGAATGGAAGGAACCCGATGACACTGCCGACAACCGAGACCACGCGTAGCACCGACGACGAGATCATCGACTCGATCTCGACGAGCTACGACTTCGGCTGGCACGACTCCGACGAGGCCGGTGAGAAGGCCAAGCGAGGCCTTGATGAGCAGGTGGTCCGCGAGATCTCCGCCATCAAGGGCGAGCCGGAGTGGATGCTGGCCAAGCGTCTCAAGGCCTACTCCACCTTCGAGCGCAAGCCCATGCCCACCTGGGGCGTGGACCTCTCCCAGCTCGACATGGACGCCGTCAAGTACTACGTGCGCTCCACGGACCGGCCGGCCAACTCCTGGGACGACCTGCCCGAGGACATCAAGAACACCTACGACCGCATCGGCATCCCCGAGGCCGAGCGCGAGCGCCTGGTGGCCGGCGTGGCCGCCCAGTACGAGTCGGAGGTCGTCTACCACCAGATCCGCGGTGACCTGGAGGAGCAGGGCGTCATCTTCGTGGACACCGACACCGCCGTGCGCGAGTACCCCGAGCTCGTCAAGGAGTACTTCGGGACCGTGGTGCCCGCCGGCGACAACAAGTTCGCCGCCCTCAACACGGCCGTGTGGTCCGGGGGCTCCTTCATCTACGTCCCCAAGGGCGTCCACGTCGAGATCCCGCTCCAGGCCTACTTCCGCATCAACACCGAGAACATGGGCCAGTTCGAGCGCACGCTCATCATCGCCGACGAGGACTCCTACGTCCACTACGTCGAGGGCTGCACCGCCCCCATCTACTCCACCGACTCCCTGCACTCGGCGATCGTGGAGATCGTGGTCAAGAAGAACGCCCGCGTGCGCTACACGACCATCCAGAACTGGTCCAACAACGTCTACAACCTGGTGACTCAGCGCGCTACCTGCGAGGAGGGCGCCACCATGGAGTGGATCGACGGCAACATCGGCTCCAAGCGGAACATGAAGTACCCGGCCGTCTTCCTCATGGGCCCTCACGCCCGCGGCGAGGCCCTGTCCATCGCCTTCGCCGGCGCGGACCAGCATCAGGACACCGGCGCCAAGATGGTCCACATGGCGCCCCACACCTCCAGCCACATCGTCTCCAAGTCGATCGCCCGCCACGGTGGCCGCAGCGCCTACCGCGGACTGGTGCAGATCATGAAGAACGCCCGGCACTCCAAGTCCAACGTGCTGTGCGACGCGCTCCTGGTCGATGAGATCTCCCGATCGGACACCTACCCCTACGTCGACGTGCGCACCGACGACGTCGAGATGGGCCACGAGGCGACCGTCTCCAAGGTGAGCGCCGACCAGCTCTTCTACCTCATGCAGCGCGGGCTGACCGAGACCGAGGCCATGGCCACGATCGTGCGCGGCTTCGTCGAGCCCATTGCCCGGGAGCTGCCCATGGAGTACGCCCTCGAGCTCAACCGGCTCATCGAGCTGCAGATGGAGAACTCGGTGGGCTGACCCACCGCAGCGGATCCTCCCTCGTCAGCCCACTCAGCCTTCGACCCACACCTCATCACACCGGCCTGCTGCCGGCCAAGGAGCACCTCCACATGCCTGAACTCTCCACCGACCACTCGAGCGCCACGCTCGACGGCGCCCACTCCCACGGCGGGCCGCGCTACGTCTCCTCGCGCGCCGACCGCCCCACCTCCTTCGACCCCGCCGACATCCCGGTGCCGCGCGGCCGTGAGGAGGAGTGGCGCTTCACGCCGATGAAGCGCTTCGCCCCGCTGTTCGACCTCGACGCCATCCGCGCGGCCACCGCCGGCCAGAGCGATGCCGGTGTCCGTATCGAGACGGACCTGCCCGACGGCGTGAGCCTGGAGACGGTCGCGCGCAGCGACGCCCGCATCGGCACCGTGGGTGCCCCGGTCGACCGCACCGGCGTCACCGCCTGGAACGGCACAGAGACCGCCACGGTGCTCACGCTGGAGCCCGGCGCCCAGCTGGAGCGGGCCGCCCGACTGAACATCATCGGCCAGGACGCACAGCTCGCCCGCCCCACCGCCCAGCACATCCTCGTCGCTGCCGAGGCCGGTTCCAAGGGAACCGTCGTCCTGGACCACACCGGCACCGCCGCCCTGACCCAGGGTGTCGAGGTGACGGTCGCCGACGGCGCCGAGCTCACCCTGGTGACCGTCCAGGGCTGGGAGGACGGGGCTGTCCATGCCTCCAACCACCGGGTCAAGGTCTGTGACCGCGGCGTCCTCAAGCACGTCGTCGTCAGCCTCGGCGGAGACGTGCGCATCTGCCCCGACCTGGGCTTCTCCGGCGAGGGCGGCCACATCGACGCCTACGGCGTCTACTTCACCGATGCCGGCCAGCACCAGGAGCACCGCCCCTACGTGGCCCACACCGAGCCCCACTGCTACTCGCGTGTCACCTACAAGGGCGCCCTCCAGGGCGAGGGGGCGCACGCCGTGTGGGTGGGGGACTGCCTCATCGGCCAGGCCGCCCGTGGCACCGACACCTACGAGCTCAACCGCAACCTGGTCCTCACCGAGGGGGCCAAGGCCGACTCCGTGCCGAACCTGGAGATCGAGAACGGCAACATCGAGGGGGCCGGCCACGCCAGCGCCACCGGCCGCTTCGACGACCAGCAGCTGTTCTACCTGCGTGCCCGCGGCATCCCCGAGACCGAGGCCCGCCGCCTCGTCGTCCTGGGCTTCTTCAACGAGATCGTCGCCGAGATCGGTGTCGACGAGGTCGAGGAGCGCCTCATGGCCGCCATCGAGAAGGAGCTCGAGCTCACCGGACTCATCACCGCCCGCACCGACCAGGACCCCGCCGCCGAGCCGGCAGCCGAGTGACAGGCCGGACCCGCACGACGGTCCGCCCACCCGCAACCAGACCACAACCCAGCTGAAAGAAACGTCGCATGAGCACTCTGCAGATCAAGAACCTCCACGTCCAGGTGGCCACCAACGACGGCCCCAAGCCCATCCTCAAGGGCGTCGACCTGACCATCGACTCCAACCAGGTCCACGCCATCATGGGCCCCAACGGCTCGGGCAAGTCCACCCTGGCCTACTCCATTGCCGGTCACCCCGACTACGAGGTCACCGACGGTGAGGTCCTCCTCGACGGTGTCGACCTGCTGGAGATGAGCGTGGACGAGCGCGCCCGGGCCGGCCTCTTCCTGGCCATGCAGTACCCCGTCGAGGTCCCCGGCGTCACCGTGGCCAACTTCCTGCGCACGGCCAAGACCGCCATCGACGGCCAGGCCCCCAAGGTGCGCCAGTGGGTCGGCGAGGTCAACCAGGCCATGAAGAACCTGCGGATGGACACCGCCTTCTCCCAGCGCGACGTTAACGCCGGCTTCTCCGGCGGTGAGAAGAAGCGCTTCGAGATCCTCCAGATGGAGCTGCTCCGTCCCCGCTTCGCCGTCCTGGACGAGACCGACTCCGGCCTGGACGTTGACGCCCTGCGCATCGTCTCCGAGGGCGTCAATCGCCTCCACGACGAGACCGACGCCGGCTTCCTCCTCATCACCCACTACACGCGCATCCTGCGCTACATCAAGCCCGACCACGTCCACGTCTTCGTCGACGGGCGCGTGGCCGAGGCCGGCGGCCCCGACCTGGCCGACCGCCTCGAGGAAGAGGGCTACGACCGCTACCTGGCCTGACAGTCCTCACCGTGCCGGGGCCGACGACGGTGCGCCGCGCAACAAGGCGCCGTCGCCGGCCCCGGCATTGAGGCAGGGGGACTAGGGTTCCTCGTGACCTCAGCCCCCGCCGTCGGCGACCATGCCCGGAACCGCCCCGCACCGAATCGGAAAGGCACGTCATGACTCAGTCCACGGCCCCACTCACCGGGGCGCCTTCGACCGGCGCGCTCAACGCGGAGGAGGTCGCCGCGATCCGCGCCGACTTCCCCTACCTGGAGCGGCCCGCCCGCAACGGCGAGGCTCTGGCCTACCTGGACTGGGCGGCCACGAGCCAGAAGCCCGCCGGCGTTATCGCCACGGAGGCCGACTTCTACCGCATGTCCAACGGCGCGGCGGGGCGCTCGACCTACCAGCTCGCCGACGAGGCCACCGCCACCTTTGAGGACGCCCGCGACGCCGTCGCCGCCTTCGTCGGGGCGCGCGGCAGTGAGCTCGTCTTCACCAAGAACGCCACCGAGGCCATCAACCTCGTGGCTCTGGCCATCGGGCACGCCAGCCAGGGCCGGTCGGCGGCCCGCGGTGGCGGGCCTTCCGCGGCCGATGACCCGGCTCGGCGCCTCATCATCGGAGAGGGCGACGAGGTGGTCGTCACCCGCGCTGAGCACCACGCCAACCTCGTGCCCTGGCAGGAGCTGTGCGCCCGCACCGGCGCCACCCTGCGCTGGCTGGACCTGACTGAGGACGGGCGCATCGATGCCGCCACCCTGGACGTCATCACCGAGCGCACCCGCGTCCTGGCCCTGACTCACGCCTCCAACGTCACCGGTGCGATCAGCCCACTCGACCTCATCCTCCCGCGCGCCCAGCAGGTCGGTGCGCTCGTTGTCCTGGACACCTGCCAGTCCGCTGCTCACCTCCCGTTGGACTTCGGCGCCCTGAAGACCGCGGGCGTGGACGCCATGGTGCTCTCCAGCCACAAGATGCTCGGCCCGACCGGCATCGGCGCGCTCGTGGCCACCGAGGAGCTCCTGGCTGCGATGCCACCGGTGCTCACCGGCGGCTCCATGATTGAGATCGTCACCATGGAGTCGTCGACCTTCATGAGCGGCCCGCCCCGTTTCGAGGCCGGCAGCCAGCCGCTGGCGCAGGCCGCGGGATGGCGCACCGCCGTGGAGTACCTGGCCCGGATCGGCCTGGACCGGCTCCACGCCACCGAGCAGGCCCTGACCCAGCAGGTGCTCGAGGGCCTGGCCCAGGCTCCCGGGCTGCGGCTGGTCGGCCCGGCCGACACGACCGACCGCCTGGGCGTGGTCGCCTTCTCCATCGAGGGAGTCCACCCTCACGACGTCGGCCAGGTCCTCGACGCCGCCGGCGTCGCCGTGCGCACCGGCCACCACTGCGCCCAGCCCATCCACCAGCACTTCGGCATCCACGCCTCCTCGCGCCTGTCCTTCGGGGCCTGCTCCACTCCCGAGGAGGTGGACCGCTTCCTGTCCGCCATCGCCGACGTCCGGCGCTACTTCCAGAGGTGAGCATGAACGAACTCGACCAGCTCTACCAGCAAGTCATCCTCGACCACTCCCGCGAGCGCCACGGCTCCGGCGCCCTCGACGCCCCGGACGCCACCAGCCACCAGGTCAACCCCACCTGTGGTGACGACGTGACCCTGGGGGTGCGCGTCAAGGACGGCAAGATCGAGGCCATCGGCTGGGAGGGGGACGGCTGCTCCATCTCCCAGGCCTCCATCTCCGTCATGCACGACCTCGTCAACGGCGCCGACCTGGCCACCGTGGCCCGCCTCGAGGCGGACTTCGATACCCTCATGCACTCGCGCGGCAAGGGCGTCGACGACGCCGTCCTGGATGACCTGGAGGACGGGGCCGCCTTCGAGGGTGTCTCGAAGTACCCCAACCGCGTCAAGTGCGCCCTGCTGGGGTGGATGGCCCTCAAGGACGCCCTGGCCAAGTCCGGCGTCGCCCTGCCCACCGTTGAGCCGAACGGCGCCGAGTAGATCAATTTCCTGACACCACTGTCCGACCCGCGAGGAAGAAGGAAGAAGCCATGAGTGACAACCCCAGCGGGATGCCGGCTGCCGCCGACAACCCCATGGCTGCCCAGCAGCCGCCGGCCCCCGTCGCCAGCACCGAGGGCGTCGATGTCGCCGCCGTCGAGGAGGCCCTGCGCGACGTCATCGACCCTGAGCTCGGTATCAACGTCGTCGACCTCGGCCTGCTCTACGGGGTGTCGATCGAGCCCGACGGCACTGTCGTGCTCGACATGACCCTGACCACCGCCGCCTGCCCGCTCACCGACGTCATTGAGGAGCAGGCCCAGCAGGCCCTGTCCCTCATTGCCGACAAGGTCCGCATCCAGTGGGTGTGGCTGCCGCCGTGGGGGCCGGACAAGATCACCCCTGAGGGCCGCGAGCAGCTGCGCGCCCTGGGCTTCAACGTCTGAGCCTCTGTCGAGGCCGCCGTCAGGTCAGGTCCTCCTCGACACCGAGGACCGCCTCGCGCAGGACACGCGCGTGGCAGTGGACGTGGTCGTGGCCGGCGAACAGGAGCGTGACGCGCCCATCGAGGGCCTCGTCGCGCAGGTGCTCGACGGCGGCGACTGCCTCGGGCCTCTCGGTGAGCTCGGCCCGGTAGGCCTCGACGAACTGGGGCCAGGGCAGGTCCCCGCTGTGGAAGGCCCGCCGCAGCTCGGTGGTGGGGGTGGCGTCCTTGGCCCACTCGTCGAGAGCGGCGCGCTCCTTGGACACGCCACGGGGCCAGAGCCGGTCCACCAGGACCCGTGCTCCGTCCTCGGCACTGGGCTCCTCACGGATGCCTTTGAGAACCACGTTGTCAGATGAAGGAAGGCGTTGACTCATACCAGCGACGCTACTCGCCCAATCCGTCGGTGCGGTCCCATCGGCTCGCAGTGAACCGGGCGTGCGAGCGGCGCTCACCGACTCAGGCGCCATCGGTCGATCGCGGTGAGGAACTCCCGTTCCAAGGCCCGGGTGAGCCGCGCATCGGGGTACCCCGTGGCTCCGATGAGGCTGAAGAGCCCCCGGACCGCATCGCTGTCGACGCTGCTGGCCAGGGCTCCAAGGCGCTCAGGCGGCAGCCGGGCCTCCATCCGGGAGACCATGACCTGGGCGCGCTGCTCGATCTGCGCCTCTGACATCTCGGTCGGCTCCTGGGAGTAAAGGGCCAGTGACTCGGCGTCGTAGTCAGGATCCGGGTCCACGAAGAGGAACTCCGCCTCCGGCGGCATCTGGCCGCGATAGCAGGCCAGGTCGGTCAGGTCCCGCTCCTTGCGTACGGCGCAGCGGGTGGCCTCATCGGCAGCGGCCTGCTCCAGCCGGTCGAAGAAGGCCGCCATACGTGGGGACATCGGTGAGACCGTCGAACCGGCTTTGGCTCGCTCCAGCAGGCCGGCGAGCATGTCCCTCTGTCTGGCGACCTCGGCCAGGTGATCCTCCACGGCGGCCAGTGCCCCGGCCAGGTCCTCGACCACGGAGCCGGCCGCAGCGCGGGCTTCAACCGTTTCGGCTGCGGGCGCGTCGTCGGGTTGCTCGACGCCGGTAGCCTCGGACTCGTCGAGAACGCGCCTGATGGTCTCCAGGGACACACCGGCCTGGACCAGCCAGCGGATCCGGGAGAGCCGGGCCACATGGCTCAGGTCGTAGTCGCGCCAGCCGCCACGTTCACCGGGAACTGGAAGCAGCCCCAGCGAGTGGTAGTAGCGCACCGTGCGCACGGTCGTTCCGGTCAGCTCGGCGATCTCAGCAACGCGCATGGGGACAGTCTCACACGGCACCCGGATCCTGAACTGTTCGGATCCGCTTGGCGGGGGCGAACCATGGGGAGAGCGAACCGTTTGCCGGGGCATGCCCGCGTTGCTACTGTGCCCGCGTGATGACAGGCGGATCAGGTACCGACGGCGGCAGCGGCGCCCCGTCTCACCCTCCGCAGGCGGGAGGGTCCTGGTGAACGGCACGCGAGGCAACCTGCAGGTCGGCGACCTGCTCCAGGGCACTGCAGGCGCCCTGTCAGTCACAGGCTGCCTGCTCTTCAAGGAATGGGACTCCCAGGACCACTGCTTCTACTACTGGGAGGAGTGGCAGCTTATCGGGGCCAGCAACGCCGACACCTGGGTCGAGGTCGACCACGATCCCGGCAAGGTCCTCTTCTACGAACCCGTTCGTCTCCAGGAGACGATCGAGCCGTGGGCCCTGACCGTCGGCCAGACGATGCCGCTGACGATCAATGGCGTCCTGCACCGGGGCATGGTTGAGGAGGTGACCACCGGTACCCTTGAGAACGTCATCGGTTCCCCGGTGTGCCCACTCAACATCGGCGAGACCATGACCTACGCCGAGGTGCGGTTGACGGACCCGGCCGGCGTGACCAGCAGACTGACCATCGACAGCCACCGTTTCCGTGACCTCCTGGCATACCGCAAGACCTCCTTGTCCACTGCGCAGCAGAAGCAGTTCTTCGGGCGGGTCCTGTACAACCGCCGATCTGCCCCCGGAAGAACCGGCCGGAACATCGGATGCGCGGTCGTCGCTGCCTTCGTCAGTATCGTGCTCGTCGGCGGACTGTTCTCGGCGTGCACCAACCCCAGCCGCTACAGTGGCGACGCCGATCCCACCAGCACCTCGCACTCGGGCTCCTCGCGGGGCTATCGCCACCGGCCGGTCTACGGGGGTGGCGGAGGCGGAGTCGGCAAGTAGGTCCGCCCCATCGGTGGTGGGCTTCCCGCCATGCATTGTTGACGGCGGGAGAGCGAGGATGGGGACCTCAGCCCGTTTGTCGGCTGTCCGCCTCGTTGCTACCGTGCTCGCGTGATTGCGGTGAGCCTGTGTTCCGTCAGCTACAAGATCAGTGGCGCCGAGCCGTATGCGCTCAACGACCTGTCCACCGTGGAGTCAATTCTCCTTGGCGCCGCCCAGACGGCGGGACTGACAGCCGTCTCCAGCGCTCACCACCGCTTCGAGCCCCAGGGACTGAGCGCCGTCATCATTCTGTCCGAGTCGCATATCGCCGCCCACACCTGGCCCGAGTCCGGCACCGGCTACGTGACGCTCACCAGCTGTCGCACACTGACCCCCGCCCAGATCGAGGCCGTGGGGGAGCTGGTGCGCAAGCGCCTGCGGGCCCAGCAGGTGACCAGCTCGGAGATCACGCTGTGAGTGTCAGAGGCGATCTGAGAGTCGGTGAGACACTACGGGGTTCCCTGAGGAAGAAGCGCCGCTCCTACACCGTCATGGGACGAGTTGTCCTGAAACGACGGGATCAGGGAAGCCGGCGCCCCGTCAAGCGGGAGCAGTGGCGCCTGATCGACGACGAGGGTAAAGAGCTCTGGCTGGAGATCCGTCGAGACACCAACAAGGTGGTACTTCACGAGCCGGTTCCTGTTCAGCCGGCGATCGACCCGCTCACCCTCGAGGTCGGTTGGAGCCGGAAGCTGAGAGTCCGCGGCCGGCCGTGCACCGTCGAGGTCACGAATGTGCGCCGTGCTGAGATCGACCACGAGACCGGGGCCATCAATCATCCGCACGGGGCTCTCACCGCGACGACGTGCGCCGATCTCCGCGTGGTGGAAGCGCAGGGCTCGATCTCCACCATGGTGGTCGATGCACATCGCCTCCACACCCGAGAGATCTACAGCGAAACAGGTCTGTCCTCCTCGAAGCAGTACAAGGTCTTCGGTAGGCCCGTGACCCGGCCGTGGTGGATACCCGGTTTCATGCGAAGGTTCTGGCGGTGGTTCCCCGCGGCAATCTCCGGGGCGAGTAGAAGCGATTGGGCCCCTGTGTTCTGGATCGTCCTGATGTTCGTCGTTCTGGTGCTGGCCGAGCTGATCGATGACGAAGAGGGTTTCATTCCCGCAAGCGGCGGCTCCTTCCGGAACCGCTCGGTCTACGGCGGCGGGGGCGGCGGCGTCGGAAAATGACCTGGAGCCCACTAACTCAACCCCCTCAACGGTCACACACGAAGGAGAAGACATGTCGCTCATGACCATCGCTCACCACTCATCGGTCGACCTCAACTGGCAGTCACTGCTGAGCACCATCGTCTACGCGGTGCTCGGAGTGGTCCTGCTCATGGTGTTCGCGCTGCTGGTCAACCGCATCTTCCGCCTCGACCTCAGACGCGAGCTCATTGAGGACCAGAACATCGGCCTGGGGGTCGCCTTCGCCGGCACGGCGCTGGCCATCGCCATCATCATCGCCGCCACCATCCTGAGCTGAGCCGCACACCATGACCCACGGCCGAATCGGGCGACGAGAGAACGTCGCCCTGTTCACTGCGGCGCTGCTCGCCGCGATCGGCGGGCTCATCTACGAGCTCATCCTGGGCACGGCCGCCTCCTACCTCCTGGGCGACTCCGTGCTCAGCTTCAGTCTGGCCACTGGTATCACCCTGTTCGGCATGGGCATCGGCTCACTGTTGGTCAACCGCTTCCGTGCAGCGCCGGCAGTCGTCTTCGGTGTCAGCGAGGTGCTCCTGGGCCTCATCGGTGGCAACTCCGTCCTCCTGCTGTACCTGGCCTTTGGGCGCACCCGCCTGCACTGGGTCGTCTTCGGCGGCATCAGCCTGACCATCGGCATCCTCATCGGCCTGGAGATCCCGCTGCTGGTGCGGACCTTCGCCGCCTTCGGACGCCGCTCGACCAGCGAGCTGCTCGGCAAGGTCATGGCCATCGACTACTTCGGCTCCCTGGTGGCCTCCCTGGTCTTCCCCCTGGTGCTCCTCCCGCAGCTCGGTCTCATGCGCGGGGCCTACCTGGTAGGTGCCCTCAACGTCCTGGTGGCACTGCTCGTCCTGCTCCAGGTGCGCACACCGCGCAAGATCCTGTGGGCGGCCACCGCCGCCGTCGTGGCACTGGTCGGCATGTTCGCAGCCGCCAACCGCATCGAGCGCAGCGTGGAGGCGCTGACCTACAACGACCCGATCGTCTACTACCAGCAGACCGCCTACCAGAAGGTCGTCCTTACCCAGTACCAGGACGACCTGCGCCTGTACCTCAACGGCCAGCTCCAGTTCTCCAGTCTGGACGAGGCCAGGTACCACGAGACCCTGTCCGCCAGTGCCATGACCTCGGTGAAGGAACCCGCCCACGTGCTCGTGCTCGGCGGCGGCGACGGCCTGCTGGCCCGAGAGATCCTGCGCTACCCCAGCGTCACGGACGTCACCATCGTGGACATCGACCCCGACGTCACCGAGCTGGCACGAAGCAACCGCCTGCTCAAGGACCTCAACCACGCCTCCCTGTCCGACCCCAGGGTGAAGGTCGTCAACGACGACGCCTTCACCTACGTCCAGAACTCCAAAGCGACCTACGACGTCGCTCTCATTGACCTGGTCGACCCCTCCAATGAGAAGCTCGCCAAGCTCTACTCCACCGAGTTCTATCGGAACATCGAGGCGCGGCTTGCACCCGAGGGCGTCATGGTCACCCAGGCCACCTCCACCTTCTTCTCACCCCACGCCTTCTCCACAGTGGCCAGCACCGTCGCCGCCGCTCAGCCGGATCGACAGATCCTGCCCTTCTCCACCAATGTCCCCTCCTTCGGGGAGTGGGGCTTCGTGCTGTCCACCAGGACGCCGCAGAAGCTCATCAGCCAGCCGCTGCCCAAAGGCCTGACCTACCAGGACCGGAAGACCCTGGAGTTCATCATGCGAACCAAGCCGGCCCGCACCGAAACCATGGAGCCCTCCACCCTTCTGCATCCCCGGATCGTCGAGGTCTACAACCAAGACATGCGGCAGTGGCGCTACTACTGAACCGCCCGGAAAGAGACGGCGAAGCCGGTTCGGTCTGAATCGTCCCGAAGCGACTTCGCCGTCACCCTGTTGCCGCATCGCGGCGGCCGCCTCACCTCATCTCAAGATTCTGATGGACAGCCAGGCGGCGATTCCGCCGATCATCACGCAGCTCATGAGGGACATGATGACTGCCATGCCGATGATGAACAGATAGTGCATTGCCGCCAGTGTTGCCAGCCAGATGAGCGTGACACGAGCAGCGCGAGGAAGTGCCGTCGCCAGGCATGCCCCTGCTGCGACGATCACCAGGCCGCTGACGGCGAAGCTCATGAAGCCGGGGTCAGTGACGCTGACCGACTCGAGCGTCCCTCCCCAGATGATGATGAGGAGACCGCAGACGGCCAGGCATGCTCCGGCGATGTCTCGTCCGCTCAGCTGCTGCCGGGACGACTTGTCGCGGTTCGTTGCTGTCATGTTGTTGTCTTCCTTCCGATGATGCGATGTACAGTCGTTGTCGCGGCGGCGCCTGTCGCTATCCGGTCTTCGCCGAGTCCGCGAGCTCGCGTCCCCAGCTGTGGGCGTCGGTCTCCTGGCCGGTGGCCAGCGGGCCCTTGTTCGCCGTGACCACGAAGCTTCTGACCGACACCGTCCGCCGACCCTGACGCCGCTGTAGCGTCTTGGCGATCGCCTTGGCCGCTGAGCCGCTGAGCCAGCCCTTGGAGATGACCGTGTCGAAGGCGGCGACGCTGAGAGCGGCTGGAACCTCTGCGTCTCCCAGCCACTCGCTGATCCCCGGGGAGTTGTTGCCCGGCCCCGCCTGCGCACGGGCCTTGGCCCGCGTGGTCATGGTCGGCAGGCGCCGGTTGTGGGTGGGAGCTCCCAGGACGAGCAGATCCAGGTCCGAGGGCAGGGCACTCGGAGCCCGGGCAACGTCGACGACCTGAGCCTCGATGCCGCCCTCGATCAACCCGGCGGCGACGGCCTCGGCGATGACCCGGGTATTGCCGAAGTAGGACTCAACAACGATGAGTGCCCTGGTCATGGTGTCCTCCTGAAGGCTGGTACCGGCGATGTCACTGGCGACGTGTGCGTCATGAACCCACTGTCAGGTGTGACGCCACGTCGCACGCAAACGGGGCCCGCCGCTCTCAAGGCGGCGGGCCCCGTCAGACCGAGAGGATCGGTGGGGAGGAAGGACGAGCCGGGGCGACGAACGGCGTCGCCCCGGCGTGTCTCAGAGCTGGGAGGCGTCGACGGCGAAGGTGTTGCAGGCCTGCACTGAGCCGGAGTTCATCCCGGTGGTGAACCAGCGCACGCGCTGCTCGGAGGATCCGTGGGTCCACGTGTCGGAGTCGACGTGCCCCTTGGCCCGCTCCTGGATGTGGTCATCGCCCACGGCCTCGGCGGCGCCCAGCGCGCCCTTGATCTCCTCACTGCTGGGACGATTGAGGAAGGGCTTGCCGGTGTCCGGGTCGGGGGTGGAGGAGGCGTGGTTGACCCAGATCCCCGCGTAGCAGTCCGCCTGGAGCTCCAGTCGCACCGAGTCCGACGTCGCACCGCTGCCCGAGCGGTCGGCCTTGGCCATCTGCCCGGTCAGGTGCTGGATGTGGTGGCCGAACTCGTGGGCCACGATGTACTCCTCCGCCAGGGGCGTGTCAGCGGCCCCCAGGGAGCGCTCCATCTCGGAGAAGAAGCTCATGTCCAGGTAGACCGTCCGGTCCCCTGAGCAGTAGAAGGGACCGACCGCCGAGGAGGCGTTGCCGCAGGCCGAGGAGATCTGGGTGCCGTCCCACAGGACGAACTCGGGCTTGGCGTACTTGAGCCCCGCCTGGGCCGGCAGCTGCTCGGTCCACACCGCGTCGAGGGACTCCGCGGTGGCCACCATGCGGCACTGGGTGTACTTGTTGGCACTGTCCCCGCTGGTGCACACGGAGGTGTCGATCGATGAGGCCGTCGACGTCGTCGTCCCGGTCTGCTGCTGCGCTCCCAGCATGGACGTCAGGTCCACTCCCGTGAGCTGGGAGATGAGGACGACGGCGATGACGGTCAGGATGGAGCCGCCACCGATCATGGCGCCCCGGCCTCCGCCGGAACGGGTCTGGACCCGGTTGGGGTCGAGCTGGATATCGCGGTTGAAGGACACTGGCCACCTCTGAGAACACGCCTGCAATGAGGCTCGGACGAAGCCCACGCTACCGCGACACCACCACCGGCGCGAAGCGGGGACACCGAGGAGAATAGCGGCGGGACCCTGCACAGTCCCTGGAAGGCCTGGTCGGGGTAGCCTGATGCCGTGCTCTACGACCTGCTGTACAAGACCGTGCTGACCCGTATCGACCCCGAGCTGATCCACGACGTGTGCCTGGACGCGATCGAGATCACCGGCAAGGTTCCCCTCGTCAGGGACGTAGTGCGCCAGATGTGGGGGCGCAGGCCGGTCTTCCCCGTGCCCTCGGCCAACCAGGGCGGCCCCTTCGCCCGACCCGTGCCCGGCATCCTGGGGCTCGCAGCGGGCATGGACAAGGAGGGGCAGGCTGTTGAGGGCCTGGACATGCTCGGCTTCGGCTTCATCGAGGTCGGCACCTTCACCGCCCACCCCCAGGGCGGCAACGACAAGCCCCGCATGTGGCGCTACCCGCAGATGCGCGCCGTGCGCAACCGCATGGGCTTCAACAACTCCGGGGCGGATGAGGCCGCCAAGCGCCTGCGGGCACTGCGCCGCACTCCGCGAGGGCGATCCATCGTCGTCGGCGCGAACATCGGCAAGACCAAGGTGACCCCGCTCGAGGAGGCGGTGGAGGACTACCGCTACTCGGCCGCGGCAGTGGCCCGCTGGGTCGACTACCTCGTCGTCAACGTCTCCAGCCCCAACACCCCCGGGCTGCGCAGCCTGCAGAGCGTTGAGACGCTGCGACCGATCCTCGAGGCGGTGCGCGAGGCCGCCGACCGCGCCGCCAGGCGGCACGTCCCGCTCCTGGTCAAGATCGCCCCGGACCTGGCTGACGAGGACATCGACGCGGTTGCGCAGATGGTCCTGGACATGGGCCTCGACGGGGTGGTGGCCACCAACACGACCATCGACCACGACCTGGGGGAGGGCGGCCTGTCCGGCGCCCCACTTCTGCCCCGCGCCCTGGA
This sequence comes from Actinomyces sp. oral taxon 175 str. F0384, assembly GCF_000223355.1. Classification (NCBI taxonomy): domain Bacteria; kingdom Bacillati; phylum Actinomycetota; class Actinomycetes; order Actinomycetales; family Actinomycetaceae; genus Actinomyces; species Actinomyces sp. oral taxon 175. The sequence continues at coordinate 1,470,509 of NZ_AFUR01000001.1, read as the reverse complement.
GGTCGTGCGCCGCCTGCGCCGCGGGCTGGGGCAGGAGCCCACGATCATCGGCGTCGGAGGCATCTCCTCCGTCATGGACGCCGAGCTCATGCTCGACGCGGGTGCGGACCTGCTTCAGGCCTACACGGCCTTCATCTACAACGGTCCCGCCTGGCCGGGGCGCATCAACCGGGCCCTGGCCACCGGCTCCGCCGCTCGGGCGACTGCCTGAGCCCCGGGCGACCGCGGCGCCGCCCCACAGCTGCCCGGAACGGATCAGGAGGGGTACTGCCCCCGACTGACCAGGGCGGCGGGACGGCGCCAGCGCCGCAGCATGAAGCAGCGCGACATGATGTAGAAGAGGATCGTCCCCTCGTCCTTGACCTTCTCCTGACCGAACTTCGCGGTCAGGCGGCGGCGCAGACGCGCCCAGCACCAGACGGCGTCGGCGATCGCCAGAAGTAGGTAGCCGTTCATCGCCAGCACTGTGTAGAAGCTGACGAGCGGGTAGTGGGGCAGGATGCGGCTGAACCCGAAGGAGATGATGAGCAGGACGAAGATGAGGGGCATGAAGTACTCGCCCAGGTTGAAGCGCGCATCAACGAAGTCGCGGATGTAGCGCTTGATCGGCCCCTTCTCACGGGAGGGAAGGTACTTCTCCTCACCGGTGATCATGGCCTCGTTCTGGCGCTTCCAGGCGGCGTCACGGGCCGCTCGCGCCTCCCGCTTGGCGGCCGCACGGTCCTTGGGGACCACGGGGTGCAGGTTCTTGGCCTGCTGGTCCTTACGCCGGGGCGTGGGGCGTCCTTTGCCTCCGGGCTTGGGGGAGGGCTCGGCCACGGGCTCCGGCTCAGGGGTCTGGCTGCGCTTCTTGAACAGGCTCACGGTGCCAAGACTAGCGGCAGCGGCGCGATACCCTGAAAACCATGATCACCGTTGATGCCGTGCGCACCGCCGTGCACACCTCCATGCCCACCATCGTCTCCGACCTGACGGACCTGGTCGCGATTCCCTCGGTCTCCGCCTCCAGCCACGACCAGTCCGAGGTCCAGCGCTCCGCCGAGGCCGTGGCCGCGCTCCTGCGCGACAGCGGTCTGGATGCCGAGATCCTCTCGGTGCCCGCCCCCGACGGCACCCCCGGTCGGCCCGCCGTCCTGGCCCACAAGGCCGGCCCCCAGGGCAGCCCGCACGTCCTGCTCTACTCCCACCACGACGTCCAGCCCGTCGGCGACCCGACCGGCTGGGACCAGGCCGACCCCTTCACCGCCGAGCGGCGCGGGGAGCGGCTGTTCGGACGCGGAACCGCTGACGACAAGGCCGGCGTCATCACCCACGCCCACGCCCTGCGCATCCTGGCCTCCCTGGCCGACGGCGAGCTGCCCTGCTCCGTGACGGTCTTCATCGAGGGTGAGGAGGAGGTGGGCAGCCCCTCTTTCGAGAACTTCCTGACCACCCACCGCGACCGCCTGGCCTCCGACGTCATCGTCGTGGCCGACTCCTCCAACTGGAAGGTCGGCATCCCGTCCCTGACCACCTCGCTGCGCGGCGTCGTCCAGGTCGACGTCCGTCTCGACATGCTCGACCACGCGCTTCACTCCGGCATGTACGGCGGCCCCGTGCTGGATGCCGCCACCGCCATGTGCCGACTGATCGCCTCCTGCCACGACGACGCCGGTGACGTCGCCGTGGCCGGACTGGTCAGCCGGTCCCAGGCCGACGCCGACTTCCCCGACTACCCGGAGGCCGACTTCCGCGCCGACGCTGGCATTCTCGACGGCGTCGAGCTCACCGGCACCGGCGACCTCACTGCCCGGCTGTGGACCAAGCCCTCCCTGACGCTCATCGGCATGGACGTCACGCCCCTGGACCTGGCCGGCAACGTCCTGACCCCCTCGTGCACGGCCCGGCTCTCGCTGCGCATCGCTCCTGGACAGGATCCGGCCGCGGCCCAGGAGGCCCTGGTCGCCCACCTGGAGAAGCACGTGCCCTTCGGGGGCCGGCTGACCGTCAACGGCCGTGAAGCCGGGCCCGCCTTCGACGGCTCCGAGGTCACGCCCGCCTCCGAGGCCGCCCACTGGGCCCTGTCCACCGCCTGGGACACCGAGGCCGTCAATATCGGACAGGGCGGCTCCATCCCCTTCATCGCCACCCTCAAGGAGACCTTCCCGGGGGCCCAGGTGCTCGTCACCGGGATCGAGGACCCCGACACCCGGGCCCACAGCGAGAACGAGTCCATGCACCTGGGCGAGCTCGAGCACATCGTGGTCGCCGAGGCCCTCCTCCTGGCCCGTCTGAGCGGCGCCATCGGCTCATGACGGCCAGTGCTCAACGCGCCCACCACCGGAGAACGAGCACATGAAGGTTCTCCTCGCCCCTGGCGGGCTGTGGCCCGAGCCCGCTGGAGTGCCCCTAGCGGGCTCGGGACCAGGTCTCGCCCCGGGCCGGGTCGCCTCCTGTCTGGCACGGGGCTGGCGGGCGGCGCGCCCCCATGACGCCCTGACCCTGCTGCCCATAGCGGACGGCGGACCGGGCTCGGCCCAGGTGATCGCCCCCGATCAGGTCGCCTCCCGGGAGGTCATTCAGGGGCGGGGCCCGCTCGGACAGGTTAGAGAGGTCGACCTGGTACGTCTGGTCCCCAGGGCGGCACGATCCGGGAACCGGCACCCCGCAGAGGTGAGCACCTGGTTCCTGGATGCCGCCCGTCTCCTGGCGCTTCCCTCAGATCCCGATGAGGCGGCCCAGGAGGCGCTGGAGGGCAGCACCTCCGGTTTGGGAGAAGTCATCGGTGCAGCCCTGAGCCGTACCGGCCCCTTGGACACGCTTGTGGTGGGGATGTCGCGCTCCGCCGTTCACGACGGGGGTCTGGGAGCCATGGACGTGCTGGGCGGTCTACGAGCTGCCAAGGACCTCGTGTCGCATCGCAGCCTGGGACTAGCCCTGGCTGACGACATCTCCCTGGGAGGCATGAACGGTGCCGGGGCGGCACTGACGAGTATCACCTCCATCAGCCCGGAGCGGGCCCAGGAACTGGACCGCCGCGCCTGCGCCAAGGCAATGGAAAGCGTCAGGGCGGCCGAGGACCTCGATCCCGATGGCCTCGGTGTACGCAGGAGTCTGCCTGTTGTCTCTGCACTCGGCGACGCCGGGCCGTCCGCCTCTGCGCACGCGGCGGACTCGGCAGGGACGGCTCGCCTGAGCGTGTCGACCTGGGGGACCGGGGCGGGCGGGGGCAGCGCCCTGCTGCTGCGGGCCCTGGGAGCCTGGGCGCGGCCCGGGGCGCGAGTCATGGCTGAGCTCGTCAGTTTGAGCGAGGCCGCCTACGGGCAGGATCTGGTGGTCTCGGCCTGGGGAGAGCTCTACGACGTCCTGGCCGACGGCGTCGTGGGCGTCGTCGGCCAGCAGGCCGCCTCACAGGCACAGCCGTGCATCCTGGTGTGCGGGCGCTGCGCCGTCAGTCGCGGCGAGCTGGCCGCAGCCGGTGTCACCAACGCCTACGGCCTGCAGGAGGCTCACGCCGCCGAGCCCTGGGAAGCGACTGACTCCCACGGGCTGGAGGCACGGCTGACGGACCTCGGCTCCCGGTTGGCCCGCACGTGGTCGCGCTGACCGGATCACTGGCGTCAGCACACCGCTGCCGGCCAACCGGGGCTCAGTCGATGGGGGCCGCGGCAGTCGAGTCGCGCACGATGAGGTCGGGGGCGAAGAGCATCTCGGTGTCGGCCGGCCGCTGCCCGTTGAGCTGCGCGAGGAGCGTGGAGACGGCCGCTCGGCAGATGGACTCCACGGGCTGACGCACCGTGGTCAGCGGCGGGTCCGTCATGGGGATGAGTGGCGAGTCGTCGTAGCCGATGACGGAGACGTCATGAGGCACTGACCTGCCCGTCTGGCGTACCCCGTGGACCACACCCAGGGCCATGACGTCCGAGGAGCAGACGATGCCGGTGCAGCCCTGCTCCAGCAGGTGCAATGCTGCGCTGACCCCGCCCTCGTAGGTGTAGAGCGTCTCCACGATCCGCAGCGGCTCCTCGGGAATGCCCTCGCCCATGGCGTCCTCGTAGCCGGAGCGCTTGCGCTGAGCCGGCACCATGCGCATCGGTCCCATGGCCAGGCCAATGCGCTGGTGACCCAGGGCGATGAGGTGATCCACCGCGATGCGGGTCGCCCGGCGGTCATCGGTGGCGAAGCCCGGTGCCTTGATGGTCGGCGCGTTGCCGTTGATCGTCACCAGTGGTACGCCACGCTCACGCAGGCGCTGGTAGCGGGTCACGTCACCGGTGGTGTCCGCGTGGCGTCCGGAGACGAAGATGATGCCGGCGACACCGCGGTCCACGAGCATCTCGATGTACTCGTCCTCGCTGATACCGCCGGGGGTCTGGGTACACAGCAGGGGAGTGTGCCCGGAGGGTGCCAGGAGCTGTTCGATCTGCTGGGCGAACAGCGGAAAGATCGGGTTGCTCAGCTCAGGCACGATCAGCCCCATGAGACCGCGGGAGGTCTGGTGCACCGACTCGGGCCGCTCGTAGCCCAGGATGTCGAGCGCAGCGAGTACCTGCCGACGGGTCGAGTCAGCCACGTTGGACTTTCCATTGAGCACACGGGAGACAGTCGCGGTGGAGACGCCCGCCTGGTCGGCGATGTCAGTGAGAGTGAGTCTCTGTGGCATGAGTGAATCCTACGAAGAACGGTCAGGATGGAGGGGCTGACTCGCCTGAACCGACAGCGGAACGTCGCGTCCCTCGACTGACCATCATCGCAGGTCATGTCCCGTTTGTGGGAATCCGGGACGGTGAGGTGTGGCGCCGTCGGCCCCTGATTCCCGGCTGATGGGACGGGAAGGATGCGTCAAGGCGCCCGGCCCCGATCAGCCCTTGACCGCACCCGAGATCGATCCGCCGACGATATAGCGCTGCAGGTACTGGAACAGAGCGATCACCGGGGCCATGGTGAGGACCGCCCCGGCGGCGAAGATGCCCAGGTTGTTGGAGCGGTCGCCGACGAGCATGCCGTAGAGCCCCACTGCGAGCGTCTTCTGGGAGTTGTCGGTCAGAATGATCGAGCCCAGGAGGAACTCGCTGATGACACCCACGAAGGCCAGCAGGAAGGTGGTGGCGATGATCGGCTTGAGCGTGGGCAGAAGGATGATGTGGAAGACCTGCCAGTGCGTGCAGCCGTCGATGATGGCGGCTTCATCGAGCTCGCGGGGAATCGTGTCGAAGGTTCCCTTGATGAGCCACACCTGCCCCAGTGCTCCGCCCATGAGCGCCAGGCTGTAGCCGGCCAGGGTGTTGAGGCCGAGGAAGGGGACGACCTGGCCGATGTCGGAGATCATTGTGTAGATGGCGATCATGGACAGGATCGCGGGGAACATCATAATGAGGAGCAGGGCGAGCAGGCCGCCGCGGCGTCCGGTGAAGCGGAACCGGGAGAAGGCGTAGGCCCCCAGCAGGGACAGGAAGACCTGAGCGGTGGCCACCACTGTGCAGATGATGATCGTGTTGAGGTACCAGCGCAGGAATGGGCCTCGCGCCCCCGACAGCAGGTTCTGGTAGTTGACCAGACTCACCTTGGTGGGGATCAACCCGGTGGATGCCACCGTGCCCAGGGGGTTGAGAGAGGCGGAGATGACGTAGAGGACGGGGAAGGCTGCGAAGACCAGGGCGATGACGCCGACGACGTGCCTCCAGCCGATCTCCCGGAACCAGCGTGAGAACGGCATGTGATTCTCGATGACGACGCTGTCCTCGGACCTGTTTGATGCGGACCGGGACACGGGCTGCGATGAGGTGCTCATGATGATGTTCTTTCCGAGGTCGGCTGGTCAGTTGACGTCTTCGAGCTTCTTGGTGGCTCGGAACTGCAATGCGGCCAGGACGCCGGTGACGGCGAACAGGACCACGGAGACGGCCGAGGCGAATCCGAAGTCCGAGCCGGCACGGCCGAAGGCGATGCGGTAGACCATGGAGATGAGGATGTCGGTTCCGCCGCGTGTGTACTCCCCGGCCGGGAAGGGCCCACCCTCGGTCAGCAGCTGGATGGCATTGAAGTTGTTGAAGTTGAAGGCGAAGGTGCTCACCAGCAGAGGGGCGACGGCGACCAGGAGCAGTGGGGTGACGATGCGCCATGTGGCCTGCATGCCACTGGCGCCGTCCATCTTGGCCGCCTCCTTGACATCGCCGGAGATGGACTGCAGAGCGCCGGTGCACACGATGAACATGTAGGGGAAGCCCATCCACGTGTTGGTGAGCAGGACGGCGATCTTGGCCATGGTCGGGTCGGACAGCCACGGGATACTGAGGTGCATCATCCGATTGATGAGGCCGAAGTCCTGGTTGTAGAAGTTCGACCACACGAGCAGCGAGATGAAGCCGGGTACGGCGTAGGGCAGCAGGAGGAAGGAGCGGTAGAGCTTCTTACCCTTGATGCGATCATCATTGAGGGTCAGCGCCAAGAAGAAACCGAGGCCGAAGGTGAGCAGCACCGAGCCCAGGGCGAAGATGATGGTCCATGCGAAGGCCTTGAGAAACTGGGAGGCCAGGTTGCCCTCAGTGAAGAGCCGTGAGTAGTTGGCCAGTCCCACGTTCTGCTTCCAGGACTGGGCCAGCCTCTCTCCCTCGGCGTTGACGAAGTGCTCGGACAGCCCCACCTTCTTGACCGAGTAGACGTCCCCGGTGGCAGTGTTGGTCATGGTGTCGGAGGACTTGTTGTAGACCATCCGCTTGGTTCCCTCGAAAGCGGTCCGGATGCCCTGAACCTTGACCGTGGTCTTGTCCGTGAAGGGAACCGACATGGCGCTGATGTCCTCGTAGGCGGTGTTGATCTGCCTGGGGGACAGGATCGTGTATCCCTCCGCCTTGGTCACCACGCCGTTGTCGACGGTGACGGTGCTGGCGTCGACCTTCTCCAGCTTCTTCCCGTCACTTCCCCGCAGCACCTCCTTGGTCTGCGGATTGACGAGGAACAGTGAGAAGGGGCCCTTGGTGACGTCGCCGTCGGTCGCGACAGACAGACCATAGGTGGGAGAGTCCTCCGTGCGGACCATGGAGTTGTTGGTGATGGAGGTGATGGCCTCCTCCTTGGTCCCGCGGTACCCGTCCCCGAAGTTGGTGAAGGAGGTTTGAATGGTCAGCACGATGGGGACGATGAGGAAGACGGTGAGGAAGAACGTGCCGGGGAAGAGGTACTTGGCGGGCACGAACCTCTTGGTCGAGTACAGCAGGAACATGGCCCCCGTGGTCAGGACGACTATTCCCAGCCACAACCACATCCGATAGGCGATAAGAAGTGGGACGAGGTAGATCGCTGCGACCAGCGTGAGGGACAGCACGATGATGCGACCGACGAGACCTCTGATGGTCGTGGTCTTCTCCCTCGGGGTGGTGGATGCGGACGTCATTATCTGCGGGTCCTTTCCAGAAGTGGGAAAGCAGTATGAGGAATAGTCGGGCGCGTGGAGAAGCGTTCCGCTCTTCGGCGTCGAGGCGGTTTACGAGCCCTTGATCGACGCCTTGATGGTCTGGCCGACCCCGGTCATAGTGCTGGCGGGATCGGCCCCACCGACGATGTTGGCCTGAGCGCGTCCAAGGGGTTCCCACACTGAGGACATGGCGGGGATCGCGGGCATGGGGTCGGCCTTGGCGGAGAGCTCCGTGAAGGTGACCATGTCGGGGTGCTCCGCCTTGAGCTTGTCCGCGAGGTCCTTCTGGGCCGGGGGCAGCTCGTTGGTGGGGAACATCGATGCCGCGAAGGTCATGTCCTTGGCCGCGTCGGCCACGAAGGTCTCGGCGAAGGCCTTATTCTTCCCGTTGGAGGCGACATAGAAGCAGTTGACTCCGACGAAGGGGCTCGCCTGACTGTTCTTGATGTCTTTGAAGCCCGGAATCCGAGTGAGCTGGTAGTCGATACCGGCCTTCTTGATATCCGCCAGGGCCCATGGCCCCGAGATGAGGTAGGGAGCCTTACCATCGGTGAACAAGGAAATGTGGTTGGCGGCCGTGACTGACTTCCTGAGGACTCCCTGCTGGCCGAGCTGGCGGATCTTCTCCGCGGCCTTGATGGATCCCTCCTTGCCGATACCGAGGTCATTGGGATCGTAGGAGCCGTCAGGGTTCTTGCCGAACATGTAGCCGCCGGCGGCGGTGTAGATCGGCTCCATGTTGTAGGCGTCGCCCTTCTCGTCGACGACCTGCGACAGTACGAGCTCGGTTCCGGCCGCCTTGCCGGCCTCGATCATCTCCTCGATGCTGGCCGGCTGGGTCACTGAGGTCAGTGCCTTGTTGACGAACAGGCCCAGGCACTCGACGGCGTAGGGCGTTGCGTAGATCTGGCCGTCGTAGGTGACCGCCTTGAGCGCGATGTCGGAGTAGTTGGATTCGGCCTCGGGGCTCAGAACGACCGGCCGGATCGCGCTGTTCTGCACCAGGTTGCCGATCCAGTCGTGTGCGCCGAGGACGATGTCAGGGCCGTTGCCGGCCTGGTTGGCGGTGATGAAGTTGGGCTGCAAGTCATTGGCGACGGTCTGGACCGCCACCGAGATGCCCTGCTGCTTGCCCCAGGTCTTGGCGATCTCCTTGAGGGAGTCCGCCTTCTTCTGATCCGCCCAGATGACCAGATCGGTATCGGAGTCGCCTGCCGAGGCGTCAGATGCCTGTGAGGCAGCGCCGCCCGAGGCCGCCGTACCCGCAGTATTGCGCGAGCCGGAGCAGGCGGCCAACGTTGGCACGGTGGAGGCCAGAGCGGCCATCGTCAGGAAGGATCGGCGGGTGGGTGCCACAGGGATTCTCCTTCGAATCAGATCCGCAGCGAGGAGTTCCTCGCCTGGCACCATAATTTAATCGGCTTATGTAAAGATTGCAAGAGACTAATGAAACTTGCATCCGTGTGCCCTAGGCAACGGTTGTGGCCTCCAGCCACGTCGTCGTCGCCGGGGGCACGAGTAGACGCCCATCCTCCTGGCGCAGGGGCTGGGAGGATAGGAGAACCTTGGCCTCGGCCGGCAAGGTGACGGGGGAGTCGGAGGTGTTGACGACGACCAGGACGCCGCGCACCAGGAAGGAGAGGGTCTGGGGCGGGCACCACTCCAGCCCGGTGACGAAGGCCAGGGGAGCGCAGGCCAGGTTGTACTCGTGCCGCACGTGGGCCGCGTGGCGCACGGTCGCAGTCGGAGAGCCGAACTGAGAGGACTGCACCTGCGTGTGCTCAGCCACCATGTCGGCCAGCTCCAGGGGAGCGGTTGGCTTGTCGGAGTCGGACAGGGCGATCTCATCGCCCTGACGTAGGTAGAGCGAGCCGGGCAGGGCGAGCATCATGGCCTGCAGGGCGAGCCCTCGACGCAGCCGTTCATCGTGGTCGGCGGAGTACCAGCGCTGCCCGTCGCCCGGATCCAGGTGCTCGGAAAGAATGTGGGGAGGCAGGAATCGCCAGGTGGGGGGTGCCCCGAAGCGGTCGTGCTCGTCCAGCGACCGGGTCAGGTGGGACGTGAGCGACTCGGCGTTCCACCGTGTCAGTGTCAGACAGTCGTCGCGCAAGTGGTGCACCCAGTCGTCCTGGAGGTGATGACGCAGTGACTCCGGGTAGTCGGCGGTCACGTCGGCACCGATGATGCCCTCGTCGACGTACTCGGCCAGCTGGCCGTGCAGCATGGCGCAGTAGGTGCTGAGTCGATCCAGCCGGATTCCGCTGGTGAGCTGGGGAGGCACGATCGTGCCCAGGTCGATGCCGGCCGCACCGGCCTGCAGGTAGGCCTCCGAACGGCGCAGCAGGTCGTCAGCGGCGCCTTCGAGGCCGGTGACGAAGCCGGTGGTCTGCTTGGCGTAGGGTCCCGTGATCGGACCCAGCGCACCGGAGATGCGCACGATGGTGCGCAGCCCCTGCTCTCCGGCCTCGTCGATGAAGCGGCGGATCGAGTCCATCTCGGTGTCGATGTCGAGCAGGCTCGGACGGATGAGTACCGCGTCCATGCCCAGGTAGCGGGCGTGCTTGATGATGGGATCGGTGCGGTCCAGCTCGGCTGCTCCCAGGGCAGGTGAGGGGATCTCGTAGACCAGTGCGTGGCGCCACCACTCTTCCGGACCGTCGTAGGGTCGGTGAACGAGGGTTGTGGTGGTGGTCACGGCAGGTGTCTCCCTTCCACCGGGTGTGCGCCCGGGGACTTGACGTCCAAGAAGTGATTCATCGATGTGAGGAGGGTGCGTGGTGACCACAAGCTGGAGGGATCGGGTACCGGTGCTCCCCTGGGATGGTGTCGGAGGTGTCGGAATGGTGACGACCATGGTAACCCGCTTCTGCGCTACCTTGTGACTATGTCAGCGCAGAAATCTGGATCCGAACCTGTGCGTATCGACGGACGAGACGCCCTTGACCTGTCCGGGTACCGGGTGCAGGACGTGGAGCGCTTCGTTCACGAGCAGGCGAAGAATCCCCAGCGCACCCCTTTCGAACGCGACCGGGCCCGGGTCCTGCACTCCTCGGCGCTGCGGCGCCTGGGGGCCAAGACCCAGGTGCTGGGGCCCGCCGCTGACGACTTCGTGCGCACCCGGCTCACCCACTCCCTGGAAGTGGCGCAGGTGGGGCGCGCCCTGGGGCAGGCGCTGGGATGCGACCCCGACGTCGTCGACACCGCCTGCCTGTCCCATGACCTGGGCCACCCTCCCTACGGGCACAACGGTGAGAAGGCGCTCGACGTCGTGGCCCGCCAGATCGGGGGCTTCGAGGGCAATGCCCAGACCTTCCGGATCCTCACCCGGCTGGAGCCCAAGACCCTTGACGCAGCCGGGCGGCCGGTCGGCGTCAACCTGACGCGGGCCAGCCTCGATGCCGTCGCGAAGTACCCGTGGCTCAAGGGGAGGGGGCCGGGTGGACCGAGCGGGCGCAGTGCGCGCAAGTACTCCGCCTACGACGACGACGCCGAGATCTTCGCCTGGATGCGTCAGGGGGCCCCGGAGAGCAGGCGCTGCATCGAGGCACAGATCATGGACCTGTCCGACGATGTCGGCTACTCCGTCCACGATGTCGAGGACGCGATCGCCCTGGGACGCCTGGACCCGGCCTGCCTGACCGACCCCAAGGAGGTCGATGAGCTGCTCGGGGCCACGCGGGCCTGGTACGGCACCGACCTGAGCGCCGACGCTCTTGGGGCGGCTTTCGACAGGCTGGCCGGCCGGCCCTACTGGATCCGCTCCTACAACGGCTCGGTGGCCGACGCAGCGCATCTGAAGAACCTCACCAGCGAGATCATCGGACGCTTCGTCTCCGCGGTCGCCTCCGCCACCCGCCAGACCTACGGCGACGGGCCCCTGACCCGTTACGAGGCCGAGCTCGTCATCCCCGAGGAGACGGCCGCGGAGATCCTCCTGCTCAAGGGCATCGCCGTGCGCTACGTCATGGAGCCGAGGGAGCACGAGCCGGTCTACCTGCGTCAACGAACCCTCATCTTCGACCTCGCCGACGTCCTCATGACCGGCGGCGGGAAGGGCATCGACCCGGTTCTGCTCGATGTCTGGCACCGGGCCGAGAACGACGATGCGCGCCTGCGGGTGGTGGTCGACCAGATCGCCTCCTTGACGGACACCTCCGCGCGGGCCTGGCACGCCCGGCTGTGCGGCATGTTCTCCGAGGTCTAGCTGTACTGGTCGGGGAGCCCCTTCAAGCCCTGGCGCAGGATGTCGGTGCCCTCGCCTACGATGGCCCTGTGGCGGGACTGATTAGACGTGAGGACATCGAGGCGGTGCGCGAGCGCGCCAGGCTTGAGGACGTCGTCAGTGAGCACGTGACCCTCAAGAGCGCCGGCGTCGGCTCGCTCAAGGGGCTGTGCCCCTTTCACGACGAACGCACTCCCTCCTTCCACGTCCGCCCCCAGCTCGGTTACTGGCACTGCTTCGGCTGCGGTGAGGGCGGTGACGTCATCACCTTCATCGAGAAGATCCACCACCTCGGATTCGCCGAGGCCGTCGAGTACCTCGCTGACCGCACCGGGGTCCAGCTGCGCTACGAGGAGGGCGGCGCGGTGCGGCGCGGGGTCGAGCCGGGCACTCGACAGCGCCTTATGGATGCCAACCGCCTGGCCGAGGCCTGGTTCCGCGAGCAGCTCGCCACCCCGGAGGCACAGCCAGGGCGGGACTTCCTCACGTCCCGGGGCTTCGACCGCCATGCCGCCGCGCACTTCGGCGTCGGCTACGCGCCCGCCGGATGGGACAACCTCGCCCGCTACCTGCGCAGCTCCGGCTACACCGAGGCCGAGCTGGTCGACTCCGGCCTGTGCAGCCGGGGCGGGCAGGACGGGCGCCGCGTCTACGACCGCTTCCGCGGCCGCCTCATCTGGCCCATCCGGGACGTCACCGGAGCCACCGTCGGCTTCGGGGCGCGCAAGCTCTTGGAGGAGGACCAGGGCCCCAAGTACCTCAACACCCCCGAGACCCCCGTCTTCCACAAGAGCCAGGTCCTCTACGGGCTGGACCTGGCCAAGCGGGAGGTCGCCCGCTCCCACCGGATCGTCGTCGTCGAGGGCTACACCGACGTCATGGCCGCCCACCTGTCCGGGGTGACCACGGCCGTGGCCACGTGCGGGACCGCCTTCGGTGCGGACCACGTGCGGGTCGTGCGCCGCCTGCTAGGGGATGTGGACGACCCGGCAGCGGGGGTGGTCACCGGTCAGGGGCGCGAGGCCCGTGGCGGCGAGGTCATCTTCACCTTCGATGGTGACGCGGCCGGTCAGAAGGCCGCGCTGCGTGCATACGCCGAGGACCAGCGCTTCGCCACCCAGACCTTCGTGGCCGTCGACCCCGGCGGCCTGGACCCCTGCGACCTGCGCATGAAGGAGGGGGATTCGGGCATCCCGCGCCTGCTGTCCCGACGGGTGCCGCTGTTCGAGTTCGTCATCCGCACCTCCCTGTCCCACCTGGACCTGGACACCTCCGAAGGCCGCGTCCGGGGGCTGCGCTCGGCGGCGCCGGTGGTGGCCGGGATCCGGGACCGGGCGCTCAAGCGCGAGTACACCCGGCGCCTGGCCGGATGGCTGGGCCTGCCCGATGCCGAGGTCCACGCCGCAGTCCAGGCCGCAAGCAGGCGAGGGGCCCAGCCCAGCACGGCGCGGGGCGGCCAGTGGCCCGCCGATGAGACTGCCGGTCCCGATGCCGCCGCCCCCGTGCGGGGGCTGCCGCCGGTGACCGACCCTGTTGAGCAGCTCGAGCGTGAGGCTCTGGCGGTTATCATCCAGTTCCCGGTGGCGGCCCACCAGGCCGGCGCAGACGAGCTGGGGGCCGACTCCTTCGGCCAGCTCACCCACCGGGCCGTCTATGAGGCCGTCGCCGCCGCCGGAGGCACTGGGGAGGTGCCGGGGCTGGTCCAGCAGGCAGTGGCCGCGGGCATGGGGGAGCAGGAGGCGCAGCGCCGGGCCACGCTGCGTTGGCTCCAGCAGGTGCGCGACGGCGCCATCGGCCTGGTCGAGGCCGCCATCACCGAGCTCGCCGTGGCACCCCTGCCCCTGCCCACGATCCGGGGACGGGGCACCGAGGTGGACGCCTCCGGTCTGGAGCGCTACGCCAAGGGCGTGCTCGACTCCCTGGCCGTCATGGGCATCAACCGTCGGCTGGTCGAGATGCGCTCACGCCACCGGCGGATGTCGCCGCAGGAGGAGGGCTACCGCGAGCTCTTCTCCCAGATCGCCGCCCTCGAGCAGCGCCGCATGCAGATCAGGCAGGGGACCTGAGGCCGGTCGGCGGCCCACGTCGGCGAGCAGGTGCAGGTAGCCTGACGGTCATGCCGATCCTGCGCCGTCGTCAAGGCACATCCACCCGCTCAACCGCCACGCTTCCGCTGGAGATGCGCGAACAGCTGCGCGAGCCCGCCCTGGGGGCCGTTCCCCTGGACGCGGAGGGCTCGACATGGGCGGTGGCCACGGCAAGTTCCCTGGTGGTCTTCAACGGGCGCAGCAGGCCCGAGACCCACCCCTGGGACGAGGTGGAGCAGGGGAGCTGGGACGGCCAGGACCGCGTCTTCACCCTGAGATGGACGCAGCAGAATCGCGAGGACCTTGCCTTGAAGGTCCCGGCCGGAGTCCGCAACGGCGATGCCTACGCCTCAGCGGACGTGGCCCCCTTCGCCAAGGCCCTGCGCCAACGGGTCGAGGCCGCCATCATCCACAGCGCCGTGGCAACGCTCCCCAGTGGCGCCATGGCCACGGCAAGTGTGCGTCGAGGCGGTGACGGCGAGCTCTACTCCGTCACCCGGCCACTGATCTCACAGGTCGACGAGGCGGAGGATCGCCGCACGCTTCGAGAGCTGGAAAACCGCGTCCGTGAGGGTGTGGGCCTGCCCACACGGTAGGATGTCCTTGGAATATCAGCGTTTCCTGTGCTTCACCGGATTCGACGTCGCCGCGGGATGTTGCTAAAGTTCACTGCGCGTCAAACGCATTCCTGCGTAGCTCAATGGCAGAGCATCCGACTGTTAATCGGACGGTTGCTGGTTCGAGTCCAGCCGCAGGAGCCACCAGGGGAGTCCTCGGTCGATCAGGCCGGGGACTCTTCCTTTTTCACGTACTCGGCCCTGGGGCCAGGTGGCCTGTTCTCGATGGTGCCGGTGCGGTGTGCGAGCAGCAGATCGCGACGTGAGCCGAACATGACCGTGTCGCGTCGGTCATGGGAGGATGCCGCCATGGCATACCGCGACATCCGCATCATCGGCGACCCGATCCTGCGCACCGAGTGCGACTGGATCACTGACATCGACGACTCCGTCAAGGCCCTGGTTGAGGACCTGCTCGAGACGGTCGATGAGGACGGCCGGGCCGGCCTGGCCGCCAATCAGATCGGGATCGGTCTGCGCGCCTTCTCCTGGAACATCGACGGCGAGATCGGCTACATCCTCAACCCCAAGATCGTCGAGGTCTCCAAGGACGAGTACCAGGACGGGGACGAGGGCTGCCTGTCAGTGCCGGGTCTGTGGTTCCCCACGGAGCGGGCCTGGTACGCCCGTGCTGAGGGAGTGGACCTGGACGGCAAGGAGGTCGTCGTCGAGGGGGAGGAGCTCATGGCTCGTTGCATCCAGCACGAGTGCGACCACCTGGAGGGCCACCTCTACCTCGACCGTCTCGACCGCAAGAACCGAGCCAAGGCGATGAAGGAGCTGCGAGCGCAGGGACTGTAACGTCCCCAGGACGCAAACCGGGTGGGGCAACAGGTTGCGAGACCTGTTGCCCCACCCGATTTTCAGCAGGCGATGAGGCGTTCTGTGCTCGGCGTTCCTAGCCGACGCGGTGCAGCCAGCGCACGGGCGCACCGGCTCCGGCGTAGCGGAAGGGCTCGAGCTCGTCATCCCAGGCCTGGCCCAGAGCCAGGTCGAGCTCGCGGCGCATCCGGTCAGGATCAGCCGCGTAGACGAGCGCAGCACGGATCCGGTCCTCAGGGACGACGACGTTGCCGTGAACATCCGTCTGGGCGTGGAAGATGCCCAGGTCCGGGGTGTGGGACCAGCGGCCGCCGTCGGTGCCGACACTCGCCTCCTCGGTCACCTCATAGCGCAGGTTCGCCCAGCCGCGCAGAGCGGAGGCGAGGCTGGCTCCTGTTCCAGCGGGCCCCACCCAGCTGGTCTCGGCCCTCATCATGCCCTGGGCCGCAGGCTGCTCGGTCCAGTCGAGGTGGACACGCGAACCGAGCACCTCGGCCGCTGCCCACTCGATGTGGGGGCAGAGCGCCCGAGGTGCTGAGTGCACGAAAAGTACACCGCGGGTGTAGGCACCGATCATGAGTATCGCCTCCTGGTTGGTTTCGAGATTCGCCTTCCCCAACGGTCTCGACCCTCAACCGGGCTCATGTCATGACGTACGCGGCATGCACGGCTATTGTGCCTGACCGCACCGGCCGGGTCCAGAGCCGTGGGTCACAGGCGAGGTCTCATGGCGGCTCCCGCCTGAGTACGGCTACTGGCGGGTGAAGACCAGGGCGACGTTGTGCCCTCCGAAGCCGAAGGAGGTGCTGGCCGCCGTCGTCAGCTGGGGCAGGTCCCGGCCCTGCGGTCCAACAACGTCCAGTCCGAGCTGGGCCAGCTCTGGATCCACTCCGGCCGGCAGCAGCGTGGGCGGGGCCCAGCGCGCCTGCAGCGCCATGACGGTCAGCACCGCCTCCAGCCCCCCGGCCCCACCCAGGAGGTGACCGGTGGCGGACTTCGTGGCGCTGATGGCGGCATTCGGCACCGTCCTGGCCAGGACACCGGCCTCGACGATGTCGCCGGCCGGCGTCGAGGTGGCGTGAGCATTGACGTGCCCGACACAGCCGGGGTCAAGCCCCGCGCGCTCAAGAGCCAGCCGCAGAGCCCGCTCCTGCTCCGCACCCGATGGCTCCGGGCGTGCGACGTCGTAGGCGTCGGCGGTGACCCCGGAGCCCGCCAGCACGGCCAGAATCCGTGCTCCTCGGGCCTTGGCATGCGCGGCGCGCTCCAGGACGAGGAGCCCGGCGCCCTCACCCAGGACGAAGCCGTCGCGGTCCGGGGCGAAGGGGCGTGAGGCGGTCTGCGGGTCGGCGTTGCGCGTCGACAGGGCCCGCATGGCAGCGAAGGCAGCCACGGTCATTGGGTGGAGGGCGGCATCCGTCCCCCCAGCCACGACGATGTCGGCCCGTCCCAGCGTGATGAGGTCCGCACCGTAAGCGATGGCCTCGGCCCCGGAGGCGCAGGCCGAGACCGGAGCATGGATGCCGCCGTGGGCACCCACCTCGATACCGACAGCGGCCGCCGGGGCATTGGGCATGAGCGCCGGGACCGCCGTCGGCAGAACCCGCCGGGGCCCCTTGTCCCTCAGAGTGTCCCACGCCTCCATGACCGACAGGACCGGTCCCATGCCCGGGGAGACGGACACCGCCAGACGCTGGGAGGCGACCTGCGGGGCCCCCGCCTGCTCCCAGGCCTGGCGGGCGGCCAGCAGTGCGCACTGACTGGCGCGGTCGAGGCGGCGCAACTGGCGGGGTGGAAGCATCTCGGCAGGATCGAGCGCCAGGGGGGCGCCGATCCGCACGGGCAGGTCATGGCTCTCGACCCACTCGTGCTCGAGGGTGCGAACCGCGCAGGTCCCCTCGTGCAGGGCGCTCCAGGTGGACTCGACGTCTGCGCCCAGAGGATTGATGGTCCCCAGTCCGGTGACGACGACGTCATCCGGGCGGCACTCGGCTTCCGGGCTCATGTGTGTCGTCAGGCCTTCTTGGAGGTCACCAGGTCGACCAGCGCTCCAACGGTGGGCAGGGTCGGGATGAGGGAGTCGTCCAGGGTCACGCCGAAACGCTCCTCGACCTGGGTGGCGATGGTCAGCAGACCCAGCGAGTCGACGTCGAGGTCCTGGGCGAAGGCGGTCTCGCGGGTGATGTCCTTGGCGGCGACGCCGGACTCCTCGCTGACGATCTGGGTGATGACGGACAGGACGTCGTCCTTGCTCTGCTCAGCCATGGTGGCTCCTTCTGGTGCCGTGACGGAGCATTCAGGTTCCGTGACGGCGCAGTGACTCGATGATGGTTGTGGTTAGCCAGCGGCTGCGCCGCAGGTCAGACCATTGTCCCAGATGAGAAGGGGTGCTCCTGCATCGATGCGCCACAGGGGCCGGCTTGCGGCCGGGGCGCGGTCATAGCGCCACGACCGGACCCGTCCGAGGGTGACGGACGGGTCCGGTCGTGAAGGAGTGGACGAGGGTACGTATTAGGGCGCGGCGCGTCAGGCCTCTCGACTGACAGCGAGTCGGCCCACGATGATCGCCATGTGCAGCATGAGGCCATCACGGGCGTTCGTCGCGTCCCAGCCGACCTGCTCGCTGACCCGGCCCAGGCGGTATCGCACCGTGTTGGCGTGCACGAACAGGTTCCGAGCAGTGGCCTCCAGGCTGCCGCCCAGGGCCAGATAGGTGGCCACCGTGCTCTCGAAGGGGTCGCCCATCTCGTGCAGGGGGGCGTGCACCAGGTTGAGGATCTGCTCGCAGGCGAGCTCATCGCCGGCTAGAAGGCGCTCGGGCAGGAGATCGTCGGCGTGGACCGGGTTGGGAGCCTCGGCCCAGCCGGGAAGCGCGCGCAGCCCGGCCAGGGCCGAGCGCAGCGAACGACCCGCGTGCGAGATCCCTGGAACCACCGGGCCGACGACGGCTGACCCGCCCAGGCCGCCGGCCACCTGCATGGCCGCCTGGTCCACCAGCTGCTCAGGGGTGGCCTCCCGGCCGGAGTGCTTGGACGTCCCAGCGTGAGCCGCCTGGCTGTCGCCCAGGACGATGAGGACGGAGTCGCCGCGTACGGATACCAGACAGTCGCTGGCCAGGTTGCGGCACTCGTGGCGCAGCCTGGAGACGCCGAGCGCATCCAGAGTGGTCTTGGCAGCGATGGCCGCCACCGGCCCGGTCCCGTTCCAGCCGGCGGTTCCGGCCCGGGTCGCGGCGTCCTCGGGGGCGTCATGAAGCATCGCGTCGACCGCTACGGACTCCAACCGTGCGTCCCAGGCGCCGCGGGCCTCAGCTGCCCGGGCGTAAACCTCGGCCGCGGCGAAGCCGACGTCACGTCCGAAGGTCAGGACGAGGATGCGGACGGTGTCATGGTCCTCCTCGGGTACGGCACGAGGCGCCTCGTCAACAACAACGTCGAGGACCGTGCGCACCAGAGCCAGGGTCTGCTCCAGCGTGATGACGCCGGTCAGGGCCGCAGGCGCCACGGAGAAGATCTGCGAGGGGGTCAGCGGTGTCGAGGGGTTCTCCGCCGAGTCGACGAACATGGTGACGCCCAGGCGGGCCACCGCCGCGATCTGGTCGCGCGATCCTTCCGGCAGGGTTCGGTAGAAATCGTGGGCCGAACTGATGCGGTCCAGTGAGTGTTCAATAATTGTGTCCTGCGCCTGTCGCAGTGCAGACACTCCCGGAGCGCTCAACTCATCCATGCTGTGGATGCTACCGACTGGAATATCATGAGGACAGTAGGTTCTCGATTGGCGCGGCGTGTGATCCGACACGAGTTTGTCTTGAAAATACGGGGATAACTGAGGGTGGTGTGTCGTCGAGGCGGAGTGGATTAGGCAGGTTACAATAGCGTAACCATTGTGGAAGCCATGGTATGTGAATCTGCAATGACCTGAACGTGCGCGTCGTATGTCAGCATGGATGTGCGC
This sequence comes from Actinomyces sp. oral taxon 175 str. F0384, assembly GCF_000223355.1. NCBI lineage: Bacteria > Bacillati > Actinomycetota > Actinomycetes > Actinomycetales > Actinomycetaceae > Actinomyces > Actinomyces sp. oral taxon 175. The sequence continues at coordinate 1,451,414 of NZ_AFUR01000001.1, read as the reverse complement.
AAGCAGGTGCCTAGCTAGACAACTCGGAGGCTCAGGATGACGAAGGCAACCCGCACAGAGGAAGATCTTCTTGGTGCACGGGAAGTTCCATTAGAAGCCTATTGGGGAATCCACACGCTACGTGCGATGGAGAACTTCCAGATCTCTGGATCAGTGGTTGGCGACGAAGAGGCCTTTGTTCGCGGCATGGTGCAGGTGAAGAAGGCATCAGCGTTAGCGAACAGTGATCTTGGGGCTCTTGACCCGGAGGTCGCTGGTGCGATTGTGTGGGCGTGTGACCAGGTGCTGGTTGCTGAGCGTTGCCTCGATCAGTTCCCGGTCGACCAGTTCCAGGGTGGTGCTGGGACCAGCGTCAACATGAATACCAACGAGGTGATCGCCAACCTCGCGCTGGAGTACCTGGGATATGCCAAGGGCCGTTATGACATCATCAATCCCAACGATCATGTCAACAAGTCCCAGTCGACGAACGACGCCTACCCGACCGGATTCCGTTTGGGACTGTTCGCCCTCGTCGGTTCGCTCATCGAGGAGCTCGAGCGACTCATCGCGGCGATGCGAGCCAAGGGAGCCGAGCTCGTCCATGTTCTGAAGATGGGGCGTACTCAGCTTCAGGATGCTGTTCCGATGAGCCTGGGGCAGGAGTTCGAGGCCTTCGCCGTTCTGCTGGAGGAGGAGGTCAGCCGGCTTCACAACAATGCCGCCCTGCTTCTGGAGGTGAACCTCGGGGCCACGGCGATCGGCACGGGGCTCAACACGCCTCCGGACTATCAGAGCACTGTTGTCGGGCGTCTGCGGGAGATCACCGGTCTGGACATTCGAGGAGCGCATGATCTGCTGGAAGCCACGAGTGACACGGGTGCCTACGTCTCGATGCACGCGGCGATCAAGCGTCTGGCGGTGAAGCTGTCCAAGATCTGCAACGACCTGCGCCTGCTGTCCTCCGGACCTCGTGCGGGGCTGGGGGAGATCAGGTTGCCTGAACGCCAGGCCGGATCCTCCATCATGCCGGCCAAGGTCAATCCGGTGATCCCCGAGGTGGTGAACCAGGTCTGCTTCAAGGTCATGGGAAACGATGTGGCGCTGACCTTCGCCGCTGAGGCGGGACAGCTTCAGCTCAACGTTATGGAACCGGTGATCGCCCAGGCGATTTTCGAGTCGATCAATCTGCTCACCCGCGGGATGTCGACCCTGCGGGAGCTGTGTGTCGTGGGGATCGAGGCCAACGAGGAGGTATGTCGCCGCAATGTGCTGGACTCGATTGGAATCGTTACCTACCTCAACCCGGTGATCGGTCATCACAACGGCGACCTGGTGGGCCGTGAGTGCGCCCGTTCAGGACGCAGCGTGCGAGAGGTGGTTCTGGAGATGGGGCTGCTCGAGGAGTCTGTTCTTGATGAGATTCTCAGCCCTGAGAACCTTCTGCGCCCCCATTTCCGCGACTTGAACGTCTACTCAGGATCCGATCCGTCAACTCCGCCGGTTGTGTCCGCGGCGCCTGACTCGGAGGAGTAAGGGGAATCGGCCTTCCGAAGGCCGGCGGGCGGTCAGCGGCTTGTCGCACTGCCTCGCCGACCTCAGAAGGCCGATTCCGGCTCTATCCCGCAGGGCATCATGAGAAGGATCGGCAGGAGCGGACGACCGGGGCGTGAACGTCCTTGCCGATGATGTTGAGGCCTTGCGGATCCACCTTCGCCTGCGGAGGCCTGGAGTGCCAGAAGACATAATTTTGGTTGTCACCGTCGTTCGCGCCGAACGTGACTTTATTGGAAGCGCCGACCCAGACCGTGTTGTCGAAGCCGTTGATGGTCAGTGACTCGATCTCCCCCTCGATGACGACCACGAGACTTTGTGCGGTGATTGTTACGTCTCGAGCGCCTGCCGAGACCTTGACCACCTGATCGGTGGAGAGCTCGTTAGCGGTGACACTGACCTGCTCGGAGGCCGGTATGACCTTGGTGACCTGGGCCTCCGCCTGGGCACGGGTGTCCTCCGCGTCGTTGTCGGTGAGCTCGTCGTCGTAGTCCTGGATGTCGGAGGATGTGCAGTTGCCGTACTCCAGCGGATCCATGGGACTGGTGTCCTCCAGCTTCCCTGTCGGCTCCTCCGCGGCCTCTGGGGCGGCGTCCTGAGCCTGGTCCGGCGGGGCCGAGGACGTCCCCCTGGCGCCGGTCCAGCCGACTGAGCAACCGGACAGGGTCAGTAGGCACGCGGCCATGAAGGCGGTGGAGCGCAGGAGCTGGGAGCGGGACACGGGGGGACCTCATTCGGCAGACATGGTGGTGCCGGTGGAACACGGAAGACCGCGCTCCACCGGCACCACAATTGGTCAGTGCGTCCAACTATAGCCGCACGGGGCGGATCAGGACTCCCCTCCCTGGGAGCCGGAGGTGCCTGCGTTGACGTTGGTCAAGTCATAGCGTGCAACGGCCTGGGCCAGGACGGAGCGGTCGAGGCGCCCCTGCTCCACCAGAGCCTGGAGGGCGCGCACCACCACCGACTGGGCGTCAATGAGGTAGTGGCGCCTGGCGGCGGCCCGAGTGTCGGAGAATCCGAAGCCGTCGGCGCCCAGCGTGTAGTAGTCGCCGGGCACCCAGGCGCGGATCTGGTCGGGGACCAGGTGGTCGTAGTCGCTGGTGGCGATGAAGGGGCCAGTGGCCTCGGAGAGCTTCTGCGTCAGGTAGGGGACCTGCCGCTCGCCGTCGGGGGCCAGGAAGTTGGCCTTCTCCACCTCCAGGGCCTGGCGCCGCAGCTCGTTCCAGCTGGTGACGGACCAGGTGGCGGCGCGCACGCCCCAGTCCTCGGCCAGGATACGGCGAGCCTCCTCGATCCAGGGCACTCCGACGCCGGAGGCCAGGAGCTGGACCTCGGGACCCTCGCCGTCAGGAGCCGTGCTGATGCGGTGAATACCGCGCAGGATTCCCTCGACGTCGACGCCGTCGGGCTCAGCGGGCTGGTGGATCGGCTCGTTGTAAACGGTCAGGTAGTACATGACGTCGCGGTTGCGACCCGAGTCCGGGCCGTACCAGCGCTCCAGGGCGTCACGCACGATGTGCCGGATCTCGTAGGCGTAGGCCGGGTCGTAGCTGACGACGGCGTCATTGGTGGCCGCGATCATGGGGGAGTGGCCGTCCATGTGCTGGGTGCCCTCACCGGTCAGGGTGGTGCGCCCGGCGGTGGCCCCGATGATGAAGCCGCGGGTCAGCTGGTCGCCGGCGGCCCAGAACTGGTCGCCGGTGCGCTGGAAGCCGAACATCGAGTAGAAGATGTAGACCGGGATCATGGGCTCGCCGTGGGTGGCGTAGCTCGTTCCGGCCACCTGGAACAGGGAGACCGAACCGGCCTCGTTGATGCCCGTGTGCATGAGCTGACCGGAGGTGGACTCCCGGTAGGACAGCATCATGTCGGCGTCGACCGGCGTGTAGTTCTGACCCTGGGTGTTGAAGATCTTCTTGGTGGGGAAGAGTGACTCCAGGCCAAAGGTGCGCGACTCGTCCGGAACGATCGGGACGATGCGCCGTCCGATGCCCTTGTCCTTGATGAGCTCCTTGAGCAGACGCACGAAGGCCATCGTGGAGGCGACCTCCTGCTTGCCCGAGCCGCCCTTGAGGATGTCGTAGGTCTTGTCACCGGGCAGCTCGAGCTCGACACCGGCATCGCGGCGCTCGGGGATGAAGCCGCCGAGCTGGCGGCGCCGGTCCAGCATGTAGAGCAGCGAGGGGTCGTCGGCGGCCGGCCGGTAGTACGGCGGCATCTTCGGGTTGGCCTCGAGCTGCTCGTCGGTGATCGGGATGTGGAGCCGGTCGCGCAGGGCCTTGAGGTCGTCCAGCGTCAGCTTCTTCATCTGGTGGGTGGCGTTACGGCCGGCGAAGTGGCCGCCCAGGAGGTAGCCCTTGACCGTGTGCGCCAGGATGACGGTGGGCTGGCCCTTGTGCTCCATGGCCGCCTTGTAGGCGGCGTACATCTTGCGGTAGTCGTTGCCGCCGCGCTGCAGGGCCCAGATCTCGTCGTCGGTCCAGTCCTTGACGAGCTCGGCGGTGCGCGGGTCGCGGCCGAAGAAGTGCTCACGGATGTAGGCGCCGTCGTTGGCCTTGAAGGTCTGGTAGTCGCCGTCGAGGGTCTCCATCATGAGGTGCTCGAGGGCGTGGTCCTTGTCCGCGGCGAGGAGCTGGTCCCAGCCACGGCCCCAGATCACCTTGATGACGTTCCAGCCCGCGCCCTTGAAGAAGGCCTCGAGCTCCTGGATGATCTTGCCGTTTCCGCGCACCGGGCCGTCGAGGCGCTGGAGGTTGCAGTTGATGACGAAGGTGAGGTTGTCCAGCTGCTGGTTGGCGGCCAGCTGCAGCATGCCGCGCGACTCGGGCTCGTCCATCTCGCCGTCACCCAGGAAGGCCCAGGTGTGCTGCTGAGAGGTGTCCTTGATGCCGGCGCCCTGGAGGTACTTGTCGAACCAGGCCTGGTAGATCGCCTCGGACGGGCCAAGACCCATGGAGACGGTGGGGTACTCCCAGAAGTCCTCCATGCGGCGCGGGTGGGGGTAGGAGGGCAGGCCGCGGCCACCGGCCGGGCGCGACTCCTCCTGGCGGAAGCCGTCCAGATCGGCCTCGGTGAGACGGCCCTCGATGAAGGCGCGGGCGTAGTTTCCCGGTGAGGCGTGGCCCTGGAAGAAGACGTGGTCGCCACCGCCGGGGTGGTCCTTGCCGCGGAAGAAGTGGTTGAAGCCGACCTCGTAGAGGGTCGCGGTCGAGGCGTAGGAGGAGATGTGTCCGCCGACCCCGACCCCGGGGCGCTGGGCGCGGGTGACCATGACGGCGGCGTTCCAGCGCAGCCAGCGCCGGTAGGTGCGCTCGGCGCTCTCGTCACCGGGGAAGTAGGGCTCGTTGGCGACGTCGATGGTGTTGATGTACGGCGTCGTCGTCTCGGTGGGGACCGTGACGTTCTTCTGCCGGGCCTGGGCCAGCATGCTCAGCAGGATGTAGCGCGCACGCTTGGCGCCCTTGTCCGCGATGAGGGCATCGAGGGACTCGTGCCACTCCTTGGTCTCCTCTGGGTCGTTGTCGGTCACCTTTGTCAGGAGGCCGTCAATGAGCGGCGTGGAGTCACTGGTGGGGCTCACGGAATCCTCTTTCCTCGCGTCTGTGCGGTCGGCCCGAGCCTCATTGCGTGCCGTGGCGCCGAAGGTGGCGTCGGCGTGCGCCTGAAGTCAGGCCACTGTGGATGACGGCCCTAATCTACGACCTGCAACGGCGCGAACGCTGCACCCAACGGGAGGAAAGTCCTACCTCACGTATGGTGTGGCTCACAAAGTAGTGGGTTGATTTCGGTGCCTGGGGCAGAGGGGAAGGAGCCTCGAGTTCGCGGCCGCGCTGGAACCGACCTTCAAAGGAAAGTCCAAGGTAACCTGACGTGCGTGTTCACTTGCGCGGCTGGTGCCCGGTGCGGTGGGCTAGTACCCATCGCTCAGCAGCGGGCGAGCGGTAGACGGGCTGGGCCCAGAAGGACGGTGTAAAGACGTGGCGAGTACAGCGGGTGGGGCTTTCGGCTTCGCCTCCGGTCTCATCATTCAGGAGTTCGGCTACGACGACGACGTCGACGAGACCTTGCGGCAGGCCGTTGAGGCGGAGACCGGAACCACTCTGGTGGATGAGGACTATGAGGACGTGGCCGACTCGGCCATCGTGTGGTGGCGTGACGACGACGGCGACGTCGACGACCTCACCGATCTCCTCGTGGACGCTCAGGCCAACCTCGACGGTGCAGGACTCATCTGGGTGCTGACGCCCAAGGCGCGCACCACCGGCGCCGTTCCGGCCGCTGAGGTGGAGGAGGCCGCCCAGACGGCAGGCATGCATGCGACCTCCGCAGCCTCCATGGGGCAGCACTGGAGTGGCATCAGGGTCTCCAGCCGAGGGCGCTGAGACGACCCCGATGGCCGCGTGACATTCTCCGCTCTCCGTGGCGGAGATGATTGGTGGCACGTCCGGCGGAGACGGTAAAGTCTCCGGCTAAGGCGGCTCGCGCCGTCAGTTTTGTGTGCAGGCACTGGGAACTCGGGCAACGTGCTCCCGGGAGCCACTGCACCTGGACCTGTAGCTCAGTTGGTAGAGCAACGCGTTTACACCGCGTCGGTCGTCGGTTCGAGTCCGGCCGGGTCCACCATGAGCGTGACCTGGTGCTGACAGGCCCGCGCAGTACTTCAGGCCTCACCCTGCGAGCCGAGGCGCCGAGCCAGGCCGGCGACTGCGTCGACGAGTTCCGTGAGTCCCGGGTCCTCGACGGGGAAGTGGCCGCACTCGCGCAGAATCACCAGATCGGCCGGACCCGCGGCCCGCGACAGAACTCGGGCGCTGAGCTCGATCGGCGTCCACGCGTCCCGACCTGGGTGCAGCAGCGTCACCGGCGTGCGGTTGCGCTCGGGTGGGGTGTGTGCGAACCGCAGGTAGGAGGCGAGAAACCCTAAGGGGACCCTGGCGGCGCCCCCACGCGGATCGATAGAGCACAGACGAGACAGTGCGCGATCGCGGCTCATCCTCCGCAGGTTCGCCACCGCGCTCATCGAGACCATGGTGTGCGCCAGTCCTCCTCGGGCGAGTATCGACAATGGCCCGCCCAGGACGCCCAGTGCTCCTGCACGCGTCATATGCGCTCTGGCGCGCCAGTTGCCCGGGTCGAGCAGACACGTGGCTGCCACCGCCGCAACATGCGGCGAATGGGCCGCCACCTCATAGGCGAGAAGGCCACCGATGCTAGCGCCCAGAAGCACCAGGGGGCGGTGGTCGCGCTCGGCCTCAACGAGGTCGATGAGGAGATCGACCCAGGTGTCGTAACGCACGGCTGCGGGAACCGGAGACCTCGTGCGCCCGTACAGAGGCAGGTCGACGGCACTGATGTCGATACCGCGTGAGGCCACCAGTGCGGCGATGGGCCACAGCGCCCCGCTGTGCCCGCCCGCCCCGTGGACGAGCAGCACCCTGGCTGGCGCCTTCGGTTCGGGTGCACGTGCAATGTGCACCCGATGGCCGTGCCACTGCCACCACGTCGACTTAGGCGCCAGCGAGGCCGCGTGCTGGTGGTGGGGTGGCAGGAAGGGCGCGTACGGATTGGCCTGCATACGTCGATGCTAGTCGTGCGAGCCTCTGCGCCTGTGCTTGGGTCTACGACGGAGGCCCATTACGAGCTGCCTAACTGTCCCTTATCCGTGCGATAGTTCTGTCATGCTGCCGGAGGAGAGGCAATGAGTGACGAGCAGACGGCCATCCCGGAGGAGCTGTCCGAGGCGCTGTCGGAGAACGAGGCGGCGGGGAGAATATTCGGGGCTCTGCCTCCGTCGCACCGCAACGAGTACATGCGATGGATCGGTGAGGCGAAGCGCGCCGAGACCCGTCGTCGTCGGGCCGCCAAAGCGGCAGAGATGATGGTGGACAGGCACGGATAGTCCCAGCCCGGACCTGGCTGCCCGCGCCGAGCCGCCGTTGACGCGATCGCTCAGGCGCGCTTGGCGAACCGGTGGTGCTGGTCGGAGTGGGTGCCGAAGTGCTGGGGGCGGTGCTGCCCGCGGGTGATGACCTGGTCGTCGACCCAGCGCTCCCAGTGCGTGGCGCGCTTCCGATCACCCGCACTCAGTGGTGCGGCCACGCCGCCGTCGAGCAGGTCGTCGAGGATCAGGAACGAGGGCTCGGGGGTCTCGACGTCCCAGTCGATGAGCCCCCATGGCCCATCGGGGCTGAGGAGAACCAATGAGCGGTTGAGGTCGTGCAGGTCGTTGAAGTGCTCGTCCTTGCCGCTCGTGGAGTTCCAGTACCAGCGTGCCAGCCGGAATGACTCCGACACCTGCGTCCAGCTCCGATAACGCTCTCGCAGCCCCTGATCCAGGATCGCGAGCGTGTCCCAGGTCTCGTCCTCGGTCAGCCACCCCAGCGCGAATCCACAGCGCGTCAGCATGCCGGCACGCACCAGGTCCCAGGCGGAGAAGTCCACGTTGCGGATGTCGCGATCATTGTTGAGCATGCGCTCGAGGCGCCACAGTGTCTCTGCTGCGTCTGAGGATGACTTGGCAGTCTCTCGTAGTTCGTGGCGTTCGGCCTCCGCCAGGGAGGTGTCGACCCAGCGGGCGCGCTCGGCATCGAAACTGGTGCGGTGCCCGGAGGTGATGAGCCAGTAGACCTGGGAGAGAAGGTCGGCGCGCGAGCACACTCCCCAGTCGAGGGAGAGCATGGTGCGCGTGCCGTCAAGATCGGAGCAGGCGAGCCGGTCCCACGGGTCCCGGCGGCACAGGGAGTACGGCGCGCAGATCGCCAGGAGTCGCTCATGCGGGCCGGCGGTGAACTCCTCGGGCTCGGAGTGTCTGACGGGTCGATGATGCTCGGTGAGCTCATTCCATGTGGACTCCTCACCTCGGTGCGGGGCCGAGGCTGCCTTATCGCGGCGCAAGCGTATTCTTTGATGGATTGATTTGGAGATCTCGATGGTGGCGATCACTCCAAAAAACACCAGCGCGGCGGAGAGGAGCAGGGTCTGCATGGACATGACGAGAATTGTGCAACATGTGAACAGGTGAGTGCCACATTGATGTGCACGCCTCGACTCAAGATTATTGAGTTGAATGCCTGTTTATTTACAGACTGTTGATGAAAGCTTCGAGGCGCTTCATTCCTTCGTGCAGCTCGTCGCGGGAGGCCGCGTAGGACAGTCGAACGTGGGTGCGGGCCGTGGTCGTGGAGAAGTCCTGTCCCGGAGTAAGGGCCACATGCGCCTCCTCCAGGGCGCGGTGACAGAAGGTCTGGGCGTCAAGACCCGTGGAGGAGACGTCGAAGTAGACGTAGAAGGCGCCGTCGGGCAGGACCGGGACCGGAAGGCCGATGCGTTGCAGCCCGTCGAGCACGATGCTCCTGCGGGCGAGGAGCTCTTGTCTGCGTTGCTCGCACACGGAGATGGATTCGGGGGAGAAGGCCGCCAGCGCGGCCTGCTGAACAGGCGTCGAGGCGCACAGAAAGTAGTTGACCGCCAGGTTCTCGGCGGGGGCCACGAGCTCCTCGGGAAGAATCGCCCAGCCCAGGCGCCATCCCGTCATCCCGAAGTACTTGGAGAAGGAGTTGATGACGATCGCATCAGGATCGGTCTCCAGGACGGTGCGCGCAGGCCTACCGTCCTCGCCTGGATCAGCCAGGCCCAGGTAGATCTCGTCGACGATCCGCCAGGCGCTGCGTTCGCGCGCCAGCTCGCAGATCGATGCCAGCTCCTCGAAGGGGATGGATGTGCCTGTGGGGTTGGACGGGGTCGCCAGCATCACCGCGCTCGTCTGAGGAGTCCATGCCGCCTCGGCTGCTGCCCGGTCCATCTGGTATCGGCTGGCAGAACTGGTGGGTGCCAGAACGATCCGGCCGCCGTAGGTCTCCACCAGCTGCCGGTTGCAGGGGTAGGACGGGTCGGCGATGACGACGTCGTCGCCGGCCTGCGTGGTGGCGGCGGCCACCAGCAAAAGCGCCGACGACGCACCGGTGGTGACGACGATCCGGGCGGGATCGACCTCGACTCCGTGCCTGTCCCGGTAGAAACCCGCAATGGCCTCACGCAGTGCGAGCAGGCCCAGGGCGGGGGAGTAGGGAAGTGGCCGGCCGTCCATGATGCGGCACATCTCCTCGCGGACCGCGGGAGGGGCGCCGAAGTCGGGCTCACCCAGGCTGAGCTTGGCGATCGAGTGGCCCTCCGCCTGGAGGATTCCGGCGCGTTCGCCGATGCTCATCGCATAGAAGGGCTGAGCGGCTGTGGCCCGGGCGGCGATCTTCATGACGACTCCTTGACGCGGGGGTGGGACAGGGACAGTGTCCCCCTTCCCGTAGCGGGAGGGCAAAGGTGTGTTGATGGGACGCCGATGTGTCGAGAATCGGAGGTGAGGGTTTGTAGGCTCTTCGTATTTGAGGGTGTTTTAGGCGGGGCTTATCGGCTGGTTTAGGTGGTTGCTGCCAGGTGGTCTTTGAGGCGTCCGGTGTGGATGAGGCTGCGGATGGTGTAGTGCGTGAGGTTGCGGAATCCCAGGGCGATGCCGCGTAGTTGCTCCAGGCGTCCGTTGATCGCTTCGGTGGGGCCGTTGGAGGTACGGGGGCGGTCGAAGTAGGCCAGGATGTCGGAGGCTCTTTCGGTCAGGGTTCTGGCCAGTGTCTGGATCTCCTCCAGCCCGTCGGGGACGGCCTGCCTCAAGGAGTCGATGAGCCGTTGCATCAGGTACTTTCCCAGGCCCGCCTCCTCGGTGCGGTAGGCCTGGATGAGGCGCTGGTAGACGCCCCAGGCGGCCTGGACCGCAGCGTGGCGCTCATCGGCGAAGAGGTTCTCCAGGCGCTCGGCCTGGGCATCGGTGAGCAGGCCGGCCCCGGTCAGCAGAGTGCGCCGGGCCCGGTAGAGCCGGTCACCCGCTCGGCCCCGCCGGCCCGTGATCGCCCGCTGGATCCGCCGGCGGCACTGGTCAAGCTTGCGGGCCGCCAGGGCCACGACGTGAAAGGGATCCATGACCGCCCGAGCCTGTGGGAGCTCCTCGCCGGCGGCGCTCTTGAACCCGGTGAAACCGTCCATGGCTACCACCTCGACCCGCCCACGCCATTCCTGGTCGCGCTGGGAGAGCCAGGTCTTGAGGACCTTCTTGGAACGACCCGGGACCACGTCCAGCAGACGCGCCGGACCACTGCGGTCGCGCACGGGAGTCAGGTCGATCATGACGGTGACATAGCGGTCGCCCCGCCTGGTGTGGCGCCACACATGCTCATCAACTCCGAGAGCCTCCACCCCCTTGAAGCGGTCTGGCGCCTCGTTGAGGATCTGCTCGGCTCGGGTCAGGATTGCGTTGTTGGCGGTGTGCCAGGAGATCCCCAGAGCGGCTGCCACCCGGGAGACCGACATGCACTCCAGGGCAAGGGACCGCAGCCCCCACTCCACCGCCGAGCGCGTCAGCCGCGCCCTGGGCTCAGCCAGGCCGCTCGTGTCCTGTCTCCACACTCGACGGCAGTGGGTGCAGGCGAAGCGCCGCACGCGCACCACCAGCTGCGTGGGCCTCCACCCCACCGGCACGTGGGCCAGGCGTCGGGCCACCGTCCCACGGGATACTCCCTGAGCGCCGCAGGCTCTGCAGAAGGGGTCCTCGAACCCGATCGGCATGCGGCACTCCACAATGGCTCTCGTCGAGGTCAGGAGCTGACCCACCGCGGTCAGTCCCAGGGCATCCAGGCCCAGGAAGGTCGTCAGATCAGGGCAGGCGAAGGTAGTCTCAGGCACGTCGAGGTCTCTCGTGACGGTTGTGTAGCAGCTCCCATCATCGGGAGACCTCGACCTCTACCCAAGCAACGACGCACCCACCCCACCTATGCACTTCAATAGGCTCCAGCTACCACACCCTCAAACGCGAAGAGCCGGTTTGTATAGCGATGCTGTGGTGCCTCCGGCGGGACTCGAACCCGCACGCCCGTAGGCAGCGACTTTTAAGGTCGCGGTGTCTACCGATTCCACCACGGAGGCGAGACGCGCCCCAAAATATGAATAAAAGGGGCGACAGTACAACTCCGCACCATTGACCCTAACAACCTGATGGTGCTGCTGGACTTCCGAAGGAAGCTGGCCGCCGGTGAGGGCGGCCAGGTGTGTACCGGCCCCAATGTAGCGCATCTGCCGGCTACTGACGGGTCGGATGGCGCGGTGAGCGATGCGGACGAGCCCATGCCGTCTCACGGGGCAGATTCGGCAGGGCCAGAAGGTGAGTCCCTGCAACGACGATGCACCGCACCGGCCACCAACGTGGGGGAGCGGCCGAACGGTGAGAGTGATGCGCCCGACACAGCGTCACGGTCACCGCGTGTGGTCGACCGCATCAAGCAGACGAAGTTCTGACCGCTCACACCCGAGCAGCGCCAGCAGGTGATTGACTTGTACCGTGCCGGCGTCCCCGTCAAGGAGATCGTCCGGCAGACGGGCGTCAACCGCTCGACGGTCTACCGGCTGCGCGGGCAGACAGGGCTGGAGCGCAGCCACCGCTTCACCGACGACGACCGCGCCCAAGCGATCCACCTCCGCCAACAAGGCCTGACCATCGCTGAGATCGCCAAACGGCTGGGCTTCAGTGGCATGACCATCGGGCGTCACCTGGCGGCTGCTCACGAGGAGTGATGCAACTGCGGTGAGAACGGTGCCTCCGTCGTCGAAGAGCGCCCAGAGCAATCTGGGGCCTGGGGCCGCCGATAGCCTTTGCCATCGACTGGATCAAAGTCGCTATGCGGCGACTTGACACCCCGCGCTGGCGGGGCCCCTCAAGCCCTCTAGAAACGGCAATAGCGGCCGTTATGGCCCGTTGCCGGATTACTAGCCTGACGTGAGTTGTATGCTTCGGCCTCGCCATTTTGCCAAAAATACATACAACTATTGACATTACCGACGAACAGCATATAATCATAATCAGACACAGTTGATCACCGTGTCACCCGAAATCTCCGGCAGGTAGTTTCTAGGCTGCACCGCGGGAGATTTTTATTTTAGACTGATTTAGTGCGGCTTTCTGTCGAAGACAGACATGAAGTCTTTGCGCTTTGTTCGTATGTCTTCCTTGACTTGAATGCAGAAATGGCTGCCGTCTTTCGTTACACCATAGAACCGATAGAGCAGCATCCGCTGATCTTCGGTGCTAGCGATCGTATCTGGATTGATCTGAGAATTGCGAAGCAGGTCAAGCGCCGCCTTATAGAAGCGAAGTCGCTTGGTGCGATCCTTCTGATTCTTATCCATCAAATGTGTCCAAAACACGGCGAGAAATACTTTCTCGCCGCTGAAGAACTTCGACTTGACGTACGGCTGTCGCTTGGTTGAGTGTGCGATGACGTTGTATTCCTGGCGAGCACGCTTTAGTACTTCATTGTATGACGATCCTGAGAGTTGTGGGTATTTTGTATTATATGCATTCATTACTCCAATCAGTATACAATGATTGCAATACTATGAGAAGGCTCGAAACGGTGTTACAGTGCAGGTTTGGTGCCGACACAGGACTGCTAATGGCATGCTTGCATCCAAGCGCGACAGGTTCTTGTATAGCGCATCAAGCCTATCAATCTAACTTGTGTGACAATTCTTCTCCAAAGTATCGCGCTCGAGAAGATTTGAGAAGCATTGCAGGAGTCCAGTGAGGAGCGTTTCTAGCGGGCGGGGTCGGGGTTTTAAAAATTTGGCTTCTCCGCTCATCGCATTGCGCAGCAAATTCTTCTGTGAGGGAGCGTCTTGCCTCTAGATTGCCGGTACAGTCGTAGTCGTAGGTATCGATCTCGGCTAATACAAACACCATAAACATGCGAAGGCGTTCATCGAATTTGCGTTCTGCATAGAATGGAGATTTTCCCCATTCAGAGACTTCTGGGTCGATAGTCAGTCGGGGGTTGACACTAACTCCTTCAGCGGATTCTGAATCAGGGAAAGTTAGTCGAGCTAAGTCGCAATATCCGGACTCAAGCATCCTTTCTCCCCATTCCCATCTAGGTTCTACTCCGCTTGGAATATGGGCGATCGGATCTGCTGTAACGATTCGAGCCGCCCAAATAGTTAATCGGCGGTGGCGATCTATACGAGTTAGCCTATTGATCCAACCTAGATAGTTAGCATCAACGTCAGAGGCGAATGGCTGCATGGTTCGCAGCAATTCCAGTTGGTGCTGCGGGAGTACTGACAACTTTTGGGAGGTGCGTTTCCAGGAATTTTGGCTATCGCAAATTGGGTGCTGGAGGCGATCTTCGTGTGGAGGGGGTAGCCTACCCGAAGAATAGGCTGCAGCTGCCCAAATAATGTAATCGAGAGCTGACCTAAGATTATACAGCCACTCTCCAAACAGCGCAGGAAGTTCCTGGGGAAATTCTTCATATTGCTCCACTGTGAGGATATATTCCGTGGCGTTGGTGCGCGTTAAGTGCGCAGCAAAGGGGTGTGGCTCCAAAAACTCATTTCAACACTCGATCATCTCTCTGGAATGAACTTTCGCTCTTTCAACTCGGTGGCGTGCTGGCTTAAATAAATTCACTCCATTCTTTCCGTAGGTGCGTACGGTCGCGTCCTGAGCTTCTCCGCAAAGGGTTATCGCCGTCGCTAGCCAGCCCGGCGTCATCGCATCCGTCTGGTTTCGTACCGCGACTTCTTCATCGTACGTCGGCAGCTTACCTGTAGATATTATCGTCATCTACAGTTTAATTTTTATCTACGAATATAATTCAACTCGACAATTCCATTATTTGTTATCGTGTTGATTAATTTCAATTTATGTTCCGCATCATTTTGGCTAAATAATTTTATACCATTCCCTAAAATTGTCGGAATAATGGATATAAGATACTCATCAATCACATCTGAAGAAATGGCTTGTTGAACTAAGTCTGCTCCTCCACATATCCAAATGTCTTTTCCTTCAACCCCTTTTAATTTCTTGATCAATTCCTCCATATTATCACTTGTAAAAATGATCTTATCGGAATCTTGTTGTTCTCGGTGAGTGAAAACATAAGTCAATAAATTGCTATAAACCCAATTATCAGGGGATAACTCAGTTATTATCTGATTGTAAGTATTCCAACCCATCAGAACTATGTCTATATTTTTTATGAACTCAGAATAGGTGCTTTCGTTTTCTAAACAATCTTCATGACCTTGCAGAAAAGCGACACCCCCATTTTTATCGGCAATATAGCCATCTACACTCATAGCTATAAACAATTTTACTTTTCTCATACCTTAACCTCAACTTCTAATTTTTCTCTCTAAATATTTTAGGATATTATACCATTTTCAGAGCGTCTGTTTTCTTTATTCTTTCCGCTGGGCTTGCACTATCTTTAATAGCTTATCTTGAAAGGTATCTTTGCTCGTTTTATCAAAGTATATCTCGGTTACAAAGGTCTTTCCGTTCATCTTTTTTGTTAGAACACCATCAGGCTTGCCTCTACCCTGCGCCTTTGCTGTGCTCGCAGATCGCAGTCTGGTAACGGGGTTGCGTATCCCTGCCATCGCTGGCAAACCCTCGAAGGGATCGAGCTCTTCTCCTACACCTCCAACCCGCTCACCAGCCCACCGGCGTCGGTGTCGAGGGCGTGGGCGATGCGGAGGATGTTGTGGAGGCTGAGGTTGCGTTGGCCGCGTTCGACCTGGCCGATGTAGGACCAGTGCAGGGTGGTGCGCTCGGCCAGCTTCTCCTGGGACAGGCCCAGCTGCTCGCGGCGGGCGCGCACACGCCGGCCAAACTCACCAGTGGCTGGTGAGAGCGGCGGCTTGCGGTCGGTGGGCACGGCTCCATCTCAACCGGCCGAAGACTCCCAATCCAGAGACTATGTATCTCATGACGATGTATCCTGTGGCTGTCCGTAGCGGTCGAGCAGGTGAGGAGGTGGTCATCATGGGTGGCGGCGAGTGACCAGAACTAGCTGTACTTCCTTGGGAGGTTGTGAACGGGGCTGAGGTTGTGTGAAGGCCTCCGGCATGATGTGGGTTGACACACTCGCATCGCTGACCGGAGGCCTTCATGACCCACGCTAACGCACCGCTGACCCCGGAGGGGCATCGTCGTCTTGCTCGTCTGGTGGTGGAAGACGGCTGGCCCGTGCGCCGGGTGGCCGAACGCTTCCAGGTCTCGCCGGCCACCGCCAGCCGGTGGGTGGGCCGGTACCGGGCCGGCCAGCCCATGGAGGACCGCTCCTGCCGTCCCCACCACAGCCCCGGACGGCTGGCAAGGCGCACTGAGCGGCGCATCATCGCCTTGAGGCTCAACCGCCGGTGGGGACCCCACCGCATCGCCTACCACCTGGGCCAGGATGTGCTCCACTGTGGCGCGCGTCCTGGCCCGGTACAGCATGCCCCGCCTGAGGGAGGTGGATCAGGCCACCGGGCTGGTGGTGCGCCGCCCGGTGCCGGTGCGCTATGAGAAGACCAGTCCCGGGGAGCTGGTCCATCTCGATATCAAGAAGCTCGGCCTCATCCCCGACGGCGGGGGCTGGCGCGCTCACGGACGGGGCTCAGCGCCCGCCCTGGCCGCGGACCGCGCCAAGACCCGCACCCGCCGTCGGGGCGGCCCGGTGGGAGGCTATCGGTACATCCACCACGCGATAGACGACTACTCGCGTGTGGTCTACTCCGAGATCCTCGATGATGAGCGCAAGGACACCGCTGCCGGGTTCTTTCAGCGCGCCCACGCGTTCTTTGAGGACCTGGGCGTCACCGTCCAGGCCGTCATGACCGATAACGGGGCCTGCTACCGCTCACAGGCCTTTAACCAGGTCCTGTCCGCAGCCGGCGTCAAGCACCGCTACACCCGCCCCTACCGGCCCCAGACCAACGGCAAGGTCGAGCGCTTCAACCGCACGCTGGCCCGCGAGTGGGCCTACGCCCACACCTACACCAGCCAGACCCAGCGCGAGGCCGCCTACCAGACCTGGCTCCACCACTACAACCACCACCGACCCCACACCGCCCTGAACGGCCAAACCCCCGCCAACCGCGTTCACAACCTCACGGGGAAGTACACCTAGAGCTCCTCAAAGAGGAACAGACCCAGCTCACGAGCGAGCTGGGCCAGATCGAGCGCCAGCTGACCGCCTACCAGGCCGACATAACCGAGGTGCGGCAGCGCCTCACCCAAGCCCTTGACCTCCTCGAAGACTGCCACCGCCTCTACACGGCAGTACCCGCCCACCTGAAGAAGCTGCTCAACCAGGTGTTCTTCGAGCGGGTTCTAGTCAATCCACTCGTTGATGAAGACGGCCGAGTCATCCTGCCGGAAGATGGAACGAATGATGGCAGAGGCAAGAACGCGACTGATGCAGCAGCTGGCGACTGCCCGATAGGGGAGAGTGACGATGGGTCATTGCAGCGGGCCGCAGCACCGCGCCTGCTGGCCGACGCAAGTAGCGATGCCAGCCTGGCAGCCGACCTCCGGCTGCCCTTCGCCTGCCTGACCAGCCGCCTGATGCACAACGTCGCACGACAGCACCGTGCGACCTTGTTGCAAGACAACCCGCGAGAAAACCGGGACATCCAACTGGACTGCCCCATCACCAACACCGTCTCTAACGACGAAGCGCTCACCAGTGGTGGTGAGCGCTTCGCATCTTCATCAACCAACCCAGACCGTGTTACTCATGACCTAGGTTTGGGTAAGGCTATCGTGGTACCCCCACTGGGATTCGAACCCAGGACCTTGTGCTTATCAGGCACGATACGAGGTATAAGCTCGCTGCTCTAACCGCTGAGCTATGGGGGCGCGGCCACGACATCGACGGCGTCGAGGAGGCCGACGCTGCCGGCACCGGAGGGGGCCAGCAGCGCGGAAGTAGGTTACCCCAGACGGCGGCCGTGTCGGTCGTTTTCCCCACTGTGTTCCGTCAGGTACGCCCGCACGCAGGTGCCACGCTCCGTCGCCCCTGACATCTCAGGAACTGCCCCGCATGCCGCTAGCCTGGTCGCATGAGTCACACTCCTGCACCCGCATCCCCTGAGGTCGGACCCGGGCCAGCACGCATCACGTCGGAAGGCCACCTGACCGTCGGTGACGTCGTCGCCCTCGTGGAGGCCGCCGCACCTCCCGGCCTGGCCGCCTCCTGGGACTCCAACGGGCTCATCTGCGGCGACCCCGCCGAGCCGGTGCGCAGCATCCTGCTGGCCGTCGACCCGGTGACAGCCGTCGTCGACGAGGCCATTGATGCCGGAGTCGACATGGTCATCACCCACCACCCCCTCTACCTGCGCGGAACCGACCACGTCGCGGCCACCGACCCCAAGGGCCGCACCGTCCACCGCCTCATCCGCGCCGGCATCGCACTCCTCAACGCCCACACCAGCCTCGACGCCGCCCACGGGGGAGTGGCCGACGCCCTGGCCGAGCGCGTCGGTCTTGTCTCCACCGTCCCGCTCGAGCCCGATCCCGTCTCCTCGGAACTGGGCATCGGACGGATCGGCACGCTGCCGCAGCCCGTCACCCTGCGCCAGCTCGCTAACGACGTCGCCGCTGCCCTGCCCGACTCCGCCCCCGGCCTCCTCGTGGGAGGGGATCTGGACGCCGTCGTCGAGCGCATCGCCGTCTCAGGTGGAGCGGGCGACTCTCTCCTGCAACGGGCCCGGCAGGCCGGAGCCGACGTGTTCCTCACCGCCGACCTGCGCCACCACCCAGCCTCCGAGCACCTGGAGGACGGCCGCCCCTATCTCCTGTGCGGAACCCACTGGGCCACTGAGTGGGTCGGCCTGGAGCCCCTGGCCCGCAGGCTCACAGAAGACGCCCACGCCCGCGGAGCCTCGCTGGCCGTCCAGGTCTCCCGCATTGTCACGGACCCCTGGGCGCTGCGCCTGCCGACCGGACCAGACCGGGCATGAGAGGATTCGCAGCAACAACTTGTACGCACATGAAGGAGCACACGCCGTGACAAGCGCCCCCATCGCCCAGCAGCGCCTTCTCATCGACCTGCAGGACCTCGACTCCCGCCTGGCACGGCTGCGTCACGAGCGCAAGCACCTTCCGGTCCTTACCCGCATCGAGTCGGTCATCGAACGCCTCAAGGTCAACAAGCGCGCAGCTATCCAGGCGGAGGCCGCCCTCGCCGAGGCCAAGAAGCAGGCCACCCGCAGCGAGAACGAGGTCGCTCAGGTGGTGCGCCGCGCCGAGGTGCTGCGCGAGCGCCTCCACTCCGGCACCAGCGCGGCCCGCGACCTCTCCGCCATCCAGGGGGAGATCGACCAGCTCGGCCAGCGCCAGTCTGCCTTGGAGGAGGCGCAGATCGTGGCCATGGAGGCGCTCGACTCCGCCCGCCAGGAGGCGGAGCGCCTCAGCCAGGAGGAGTCAGAGATCCGTACGGCCGGGCGGGAGCTCACCGCCAAGCGCGACGCCGAGTTCGCCCGACTCGATGAGGAGATCGAGTCCCTGGAGAACCGGCGGGCAGACCTGGCCGGAACCATCGAGGCGCCGCTCCTGGCGGACTACGAGGCCGTGCGCACCTCCACGGGCGGGCTCGGCGCAGTCGCTCTGAGAGGACGCACCGTTGAGGGCGGCGCCGTCGAGATCAGCCCGCAGGAGCTGGCCCGCATCGTGGCCGCCCCGGCCGAGGAAGTCATCCACGCCGAGGAGAACGACGTCATCGTCGTACGCATGGACATCTGACGGCGCGGCCCGTCTGAAGCCGGCCGCGACCGGCTTCAGCGGGTCACCAGGGTGAGAGCCCGACGCCCCTGCCGGTCCAGCTCACCGACCTCGACGTCGTCGATGCCCTCCAGATGCCCGGCGATGGTTGCGATGTCGTCCACGTGGACGTGCTCGGGCACGGATTCGCCGGCAATGGCCCTCAGGAGCTCTCCGGTGAGCAGCCCGCGAGCGTGCTTGGCCATGTGGGAGACCACCTTGCGCGAACCGTCGTCGGCGGTGCGCACCACGCGCACGCTGACGACCTCAATGCCGTCGCGCGCGGACGGCTTCCACGCGGCCGCATAGTCCGCCGACCGGCAGTCCACCACCAGTCCCTGTGCAGCCATCTCAGTGAGCGACGGCGCCAAGTGCTGCTTCCAGAACGCCGGCAGGCGCCCCGGTCCGGGGAGGGACGTGCCCATCGACAGGCGGTGGTCGGGCACCAGGTCAGTGGGGGACAGGATGCCCCACAGTCCCGAGACAACGACGCAGTGGCGCTCCAGAGCAGCCCGACCGGCCGCCTCCTCGGCGATCGAGTCGAGCCGGGCGGCCTCGTACAGGACCCCGGTGAACAGCTGATGGGCGGGGACACAGGGCGAGGTCTCCAGCGTCAGGTTCGTTGTCACTTGCTCTGCGCTGCGCGGCCCCAGTCCCAGGATGGAGGCTCCCTCATCGCTCCGGCTCACCTCAGCCAGCGCGGACATCACCTCGCGGCGCGCAGCAGTGAGCCTGTCCGCGTCCAGGAGCGAGTCAAGTTCCAGTGACGGTCCACTGGCAGGAGCGGTCTTTCCCTCTGAGGGAGGCAGCAGGATCAGCACCCGCACATGATAGGGGCTCCCAGCAGGTCAGGGGCCGACGGGAGCGAGGCTCCGTGCTGATGCCCCACGGCGCTACACTGACCCGTGCGGACGAGCCGACCGGGCGGCCGCGGTACCGGCCACCACCTTCATAACGGTGGCGGGCTGAGGAACGTCCGGGCTCCACAGAGCAGGGCGGTGGCTAACGGCCACCCGGGGTGACCCGCGGGACAGTGCCACAGAGAGCAGACCGCCCATCGGAAACCGGTGGGTAAGGGTGAAAGGGTGGGGTAAGAGCCCACCAGCGCGACGGGTGACCGTCGCGGCTCGGTAAACCCCGCCCGGAGCAAGACCGCACAGCTGGCGTTTGAAGGCTGCTCGCCCGAGTCAGCGGGTAGGTCGCATGAGGCCGCTGGCAACAGTGGTCCAAGATGAATGGTCGCCACCGCCCAGGCCGGCAACGGCGGGCGGCAACAGAACCCGGCGTACAGGTCGGCTCGTCCGCCCCATAGAACCTGTTGAAACGGCTGTGGCCCGCCAGGATGATCCTGGCGGGCCACAGCCGACACGTGGTCAGAGGCGGGTAGCGCGTTTACTTCGCCGCCACGTAGACCTCATTCTTGTTATCCACCTGAGAGAAAGCGCTCACTGTGAATGCGCCCTTTTTCTCATTAGCTGTGGACGAGTCAATGAGGAAGACGAAATCACCCTTCGCCTTGCCGCCGTCGCGGGGCATGCTCTGCCGGGAAAAGAGAGACTTTCCGCCGACAGACGACGTCGGTTGTGCCGTGTTTCCGTCGTTGGTGTACCCCACCTGCAGCCTGTAGTCGGCGAACTGTCCTTCACCGTGATAGGTGATCTCGACGGGGACGCGGATATACACCTGTCCGGCAGGGGGATCGTCGTAGCCATACGGGCCTGAAGCGGCCTTGAGGGTCTCATTGGCGTTCCACTCGACATCGCCGAAGGTGACATCAATCGAGGCGTTCGGGTCGTCGTCGTACTTACCGGCATTCAGCGTGATCGGCCCGGCCTTCGGGTCGAGGGGGTTCTTCTCGTTGGAGCCCGGGTCATTGCTGCCCGGCTTGCTGGTCTTCTTCTGATCCGAGCTGTCAGTGTCGTCAGAGTCGCTGGTCTTCTTCTTGGAGTCTGAGTCAGCCTTCTTCTGGCTCTTCGGTTCCGAGGTTGACGTGCTGTCCGCCTTGTTGTCCGACTCGCTGGAATCGCCCTTGAACATGAAGATGCTACCGATGACCAGGGCGACCACGACGACTGCAGCAATACCGGTCCAGAACCACCACTGCTGGGTCAGCGGCTTGGAACCGTTGCCAGGACCGGCCGGAGCGGCGGCGTTGGGCTGCCACCCGCCAGCGGGAGGCTGCATGCCTCCGGCAGCCCCCTGGGGCTGGTAGGGCGTGGGCGACTGCGCGTAGTCCATATTGGCCGCGTAAGGGCTGCCCCCAGTTGCGGGAGCGCCGGCGTAGTCCCCGGAGGGGGCGGAGGCCGACATACCTGTCGGGTCGGCAACCGGTGACGCAGTACTCAACGACGCCGTCGGGGCGGTCGACACCGCCTGGGTCGGAGCCCACGCCGGGTCGGCCTCGGAAGCGGCGCCTGCGGCCGAAGCAGCGGAGGCGGCGGAGTCGTCGACCCAGATCTGCCAGCCCTCTGGAGCCGGTCCCCAGGCCGGGTCGGGCTGCCAGCCTGCAGGCGGTTCGAAGCCCTCGGGTGGCGCGGGCCAGTTCGGCGGTGGATTGAAGCGCAAAGCCATGAGAACCTCCGGGAGGAAATAAACAGGGAGAAACCCGCATGGGTTTCCTGGGCAGAATAGAGATGTCCGCTACTCAGGGACCCTACGTCGTCACCTTATCGTGAGGCAACGTGACGGCGCTCGATCGTCCTGGATGTGGATGGGTAGCGATACCCACTGCCTCAAGGCAGGGTGAGCACCTCGGCGCCGTCCTCGGTCACCACGAGCGTGTGCTCGAACTGCGCAGTACGGGAACGGTCCTTGGTGACCACCGTCCAGCCGTCGTCCCACTGCTCCCACTCGATGCCACCGAGTGTGAGCATCGGCTCGATGGTGAACACCATGCCCGGCTCGATGACGTCGTCGTGCAGAGGGGCGGCGTCGTAGTGGGGGATGATGAGGCCGGAGTGGAACGCCTCCCCGACGCCGTGTCCGGTGTAGTCGCGCACCACCCCGTAGTCGAAGCGCTTGGCGTAGGCCTCGATGACCCGGCCGATGACGTTGACCTCGCGCCCCGGCTTGACGGCCTTGATACCCCGCTCCATCGCGGTGCGGGTACGTTCGATGAGCAGCTCCGTCTCGCGGTCGACCTCGCCGACGGCGTAGGTGGCGTTCGTGTCGCCGTGGACCCCGCCGACGTAGGCGGTGACGTCAAGATTGATGAGGTCTCCCTCGTTCAATCGGGTCGAGTCCGGGATGCCGTGGCAGATGACCTCATTGATCGAGGTGCAGATCGACTTGGGGAAACCCATGTAGCCCAGGCACGAAGGGTAGGCGCCGTGGTCGCACAGGTACTCGTGGGCGATCCGGTCGAGCTCGTCGGTGCTCACCCCCGGGGCGATCGCCTTGGCGGCCTCGGCCAGGGCGCGGGCGGCCAGCCGCCCCGCGACCCTGATCCGCTCGATCGTCTCGGCGTCCTTGATCTCCGAGGCCGTCACGCGCTCGGGGCCGTCGTGGAACATGTATTCGGGGCGTGCGATGGACGCAGGCACATGACGCTCAGGACTGAGCGTCCCGGGAATCAGCGTGCCACGCGGCGCGCGGTCGGCCAGTGAGGCCGAGGACGCAGGGGAAGCCGAAGAAGTCATGGTCGTAAGCATAGGAGGAGGCATCCGGTTCGCGTGACCTTCCCTCCAGCCTGTGGTTCAGGGCCTCCACCATGACGCTGTGGGTCTTATCACTGTCAGGAACCGTCAGGAGCTGAACCAGTGCTTCTCCGCGGGGAAGGACTCCTCGCGCACCGCGGCCCCGTAGTCGGCGGCCGCCTGCCTCAGGGCCTCGCCGACCTGTCCGAACTGGTGGGCGAAGCGCGGAGACCAGTCCGTCATCCCGGCCATGTCCGTCCACACCAGGACCTGTCCGTCGCAGCGCGCGCCAGCGCCGATACCGATCGTGGGGATCGTGAGCGACTCGGTGACGCGCGCGGCCAGGGGCTCGGGCACCATCTCCAGGACCAGGGCGACCGCCCCCGCTTCGGCCAGTGCTTGCGCGTCGGCCAGCAGCACGTCAGCGGCCTCGCCACGGCCCTGAACCCGGAAGCCGCCGAGCATGTTGACGCTCTGTGGAGTGAACCCCAGGTGCCCCACCACCGGAATGCCCGCCTGGGCCAGTGCCCTCACGCTGGCTGCCCGGGGGCTGCCGCCCTCGAGCTTGACGGCGTTGGCCCCGGCCTTCATGAGACGTACCGCGCTGGCCAGTGCCTGCTCGGGACCGGCCTCGTACGTGCCGAAGGGGAGGTCGGCCACAACCAGGGCGCGCTTGGTCGCTCTGGCCACTGAGCGGGTGGCCACTACCATCTCGTCAAGCTCCACCGGCAGCGTGGAGTCATGCCCCAGCATGACGTTGCCGATGGAGTCGCCCACCAACAGCAGGTCGGTTCCCGCCGCATCCAGGATCTGGGCGGTCACGGCGTCGTAGGCGGTGAGCATGACCAGCTTGGTGCCGTCCTTCTTGGCGGATGCCAGGTGGTGAACGCGCACGGGCTTGCCGCCTCCGACGACGGGAGCGGACGTACCGTAAGGGGACTCGGGTGTAGCCATGGCATGAGGCTACCTGAGGTGTTGCAGTGCGCCTGCGCGTCGGACGGGCCACTGACCTTCCTCTGACGTCCTTCGCCGAGGGCGTTGTCCGAAACCTGCCTGACGCACCCGCGCACTAGGCTGGTCCAAGCAGAACGTCTCAGGCGCAAGAACGCCGGCCACGCCGTCGGCCCGCTGCCGCACCCCACGCTGAGGAGGCACCATGGACAAGCAGCAGGAGTACGTGCTCCGAGCCATCGAGGAACGCGACATCAGCTTCATCCGCCTGTGGTTCACTGACGTCTCCGGACAGCTCAAGTCCGTGGCCATCGCACCGGCCGAGGTCGAGAGCGCCTTCGAGGAGGGGATCGGCTTTGACGGATCGGCGATCGAGGGACTGACGCGTGTCTTCGAGTCCGACATGCTCCTGGCCCCTGACCCCTCCACGTTCCAGATGCTGCCGTGGCGGGACGGGGACAACGGCGTGGCCCGCATGTTCTGTGACGTCCTCACGCCCGACGGCGAGCCTGCCCGCACCGACCCGCGCTCGGTGCTCGAGCGTCAGCTCGCCCGGGTCGCCGAGGCCGGCTTCACCTGCTACATCCACCCGGAGATCGAGTTCTACCTGGTCAACCGCGACGCCGACGGGCGCATCCGCCCCACTGACGACGCCGGCTACTTCGACCACGTGCCCGGGGGCACCGCTCACGACTTCCGCCGCCACGCCATCCTCATGCTTGAGCAGATGGGGATCTCGGTGCAGTTCTCCCACCACGAGGGTGGCCCGGGCCAGAACGAGATCGACCTGCGCTTCGCCGACGCCCTGTCGATGGCGGACAACATCATGACCTTCCGCGCCGTCGTGGAGGAGGTGGCCCTCAAGGAGGGCTGCCTGGCGACCTTCATGCCCAAGCCCTTCCCCAACGAGTTCGGCTCGGGCATGCACACGCACTTCTCCCTGTTCGAGGGTGACCGCAACGCCTTCTTCGACCCCGCCGGCCAGTACCAGCTCTCCGCCACCGGTCGCTCCTTCATCGCCGGACTGCTGCACCACGCCTCGGAGATCACGGCCGTCACCAACCAGCACGTCAACTCCTACAAACGCCTGTGGGGAGGGGACGAGGCCCCCAGCTACGTGTGCTGGGGCCACAACAACCGCTCCGCCTTGGTGCGCGTCCCCATGCACAAGCCCGGCAAGGCCCAGTCCGCGCGGGTGGAGTTCCGCGGCATCGACTCCTCGGCCAACCCCTACCTGGCCTACGCGGTCATTCTTGCCGCCGGCCTCAAGGGCATCGAGGAGGGCTACGAGCTCCCCCCCGAGGCCGAGGACGATGTCTGGGCACTCTCCGAGATGGAGCGCAGGGCGCTGGGCATTCACGCCCTGCCCACCTCGCTCAAGAGCGCGGTCGCCGCCATGGAGCGCTCCGACCTGGTGGCGGACACCTTCGGCGAGGACACCTTCGAGTTCTTCCTGCGCAACAAGCGCCGCGAGTACCGGGCCTATGACGCCCAGGTCACCGACTTCGAGATCAGCCAGTTCTTCCCGCGCGCCTGAGCGGAGCAGGAGACAGCTGTGAGAGACCGCAGCGAGAAGCGAGCGCCGATCGGGTCCCCCTCCCGGCACAGCTCCTCGCCCATGACCCTGCTGCTGCGGGCCGGATTCCACGACGCGGCCCGCGCTGGAAAGCTCCTGGGTGACCCGGCGCTGCTGCCCTTCCTGCCGGACGGCACTCAGGCCGACGACGTCGGCGAGGCAGGTGACCACGGTGGGCGCGCCTTGGCGGACCGCTCCACGCGGCTGGGCGGCCGACCTGCTGAGATACGGCTGGGGCCTGAGCGTGAGGAGCTCATTGACTCCCTAGCACTCACCGCCGATCCCGACATGGCTCTGCTCAGCCTCGTCCGGCTCGCCGAGGCCGCCACCGCGGCCGAATCAGCTCACCGGGCATCGGTGGGCGGTGTCGAGACTGGGGGTACGACGACGCCAGCAGCACTTCTGTGCAGCGTCATGAGCGATCCTGCCGCAGGGCCGCGTGAGCACAGGCGCCGCCTGCTCGCGGTCCTGGGCGCCTCGCAGGCCCTGGGCGACTTCCTCGTGGCCCATCCTGAGCGCCTCACCGCGCTCGCGCCTGACAGGGCGTGGGACGCCCCGCAGGAGCCCGGCGCCGGTGAGGCGCTGCAACGGGCGGTCCGCGATGCGCTGGGGCAGGCCGACCCCGTGAATGCGGACCCCTCGGACAGCGACGAAAGGCCCCCACACCCGGGAGACGCTGCCGTCAGCCGGGCGACCGCGGCGCTGCGACGCGCCTACCGGGACCGGCTCACGGCGATCGTCGCCGATGACCTCACCAGCGCCGACCCGATCGAGCACGTCCCCACCGTGTGCCGCCGCATGACCGAGCTTGCCGACGCCGCCCTGGACGCGGCCCTGCTCGTCGCCCGCGCCGTCGTCGGACCACGGGCCGACGACGTGGCCCTCGCCGTGATCGCCATGGGAAAGACCGGGGCCCGAGAGCTCAACTACATCTCGGACGTCGACGTCGTCTATGTCGTCGGTCCCACCCACGAGGCCTTCGGTGCTCAGGAGCCGATCAGCGAGGAGCGCCTCGTGGAGGTCGGCACGCATGTGGCCACCGAGCTCGCCCACGTCGTCTCCGCCACCGCGCCCGAACCTCCCTTGTGGCCACTGGACACGGCGCTGCGTCCCGAGGGCAAGGACGGTGCGCTCGTGCGCACGCTTGACTCCCACCTGGCCTACTACCGCAGATGGGCCGCCTCCTGGGAGTTCCAGGCCCTGCTCAAGGCCAGGGCCTGCGCCGGCGACGTCGAGCTCGGGGCCCGCTACGAGCAGGGCGTGGCGCCCTACGTGTGGGAGGCCAGCCGACGGGAGAACTTCGTCGAGGACGCCCGTGCCATGCGGCGCCGGGTGGAGAAGGAGTCCGTGCCGCGCGGAGGAGTCGACCGGCGTATCAAGCTGGGCCCCGGGGGACTGCGGGACGTTGAGTTCACTGTCCAGCTCCTCCAGCTCGTCCACGGCCGCTCCGACGAGAGCCTGCGCGTGCGTGCCACCCTGGAGGCTCTCGACGCTCTCAGCGCGGGCGGATACGTCAGCCGCACCGACGCAGCGGCCTTGAGCGGCTGCTACAAGGCCCTGCGGCTGCTGGAGCATCGCAGCCAGCTCTTCCGGTTGCGCCGCACCCACAACCTTCCTGAGAAGGAGGAGGACCTGCGCCGTGTCGAGCGGGGCATCAGCGACTGCCTGGGCCGCGGAGACAGCCTGTGGGAGGACTTCAAGGACCTGCGCCGGCGGGTACGGGCCCTCCACCAGGAGATCTACTACCGTCCCTTGCTGGCCTTCGCGGCCGCCCTCAGCGCCGATGAGATGGCTCTGAGTCCTCAGGCGGCGCGCGAGCGTCTTGCCGCAGTCGGCTACGCGGATCCCGACGGGGCCCTGCGCCACATCCAGGCCCTCACCGAGGGGGTCAGCCGTCGCGCCGCGATCCAGCGCCAGCTGCTGCCGGTCATCATCGGCTGGATCGGTGGGGGAGCCGACCCCGATTTCGGTCTGCTCTCCTTCCGGCGGCTGTCCGAGGCCATCGGGGGCTCGCACTGGTACCTGGCCATGCTGCGGGACTCCCCGGTGGCGGCGCGCAGACTGTGCCAGGTTCTCTCCAGCGCCCACTGGGCCACCGAGCGCCTCGCGGAGTTCCCCGAGTCCATCGCCTGGCTCGACGACGACGACGAGCTCGCCCCCCGCCGATCCGGCGCCCTGGCGGAGGAGGTCGCCGCCGTCCTGCGCCGCCGCAGCCTGACCGGCCCCGATGACGCTGCCCTTGCCGAGCAGGCGCTTGAGGCGGTTCAGGCGATCCTGAGAGTGCGCGCCCGCGAGGAGGTGCGGGCCTCACTGGCGGACTGCCTGGACGGTATCGACCCCGCACGCACCGCCTCCATCCTCTCCGACGCCACCGACGCGGTCCTGGCCGGGGCGCTGACCGTGGCCACCGGGCTGGTCATCGCCCAGCGCGACGGGTTGGAGGCCGTCTCCGCCGGGCCCGACGCCAGCGGGTGCTGGCAGGCCGCCCGCGCCCGCCACGCCATCATCGCCATGGGACGCCTGGGAGGCCGCGAGATCGGGTACGCCTCGGACGCGGACGTCCTCTTCGTCCACCAGGCCCGCGATGGGGCGGGTGAGGAGGATGCCGCCCAGGAGGCCGAGGCCGTCGCCAAACAGGTCATGGGACTGCTGGCCGCGGCGCTCCCGCACCCCCTTGAGGTGGACTGCGATTTGAGGCCCGAGGGACGCAACGGCGTCATGAGCCGCTCGCTGGACGCCTACCGCGAGTACTACGGCCGCTGGTCCGCCCTGTGGGAGCGTCAGGCACTGCTGCGCGCCCGTCCCTGCGCCGGAGACCGAGACCTGGGTCGGCGTTTCGAGGAGCTCATCAACCCGCTGCGCTGGGCGCAGGAGGGGCTGGCGCCCCAGGACCTGCGGGAGATCCGCAGGATCAAGGCGCGGGTGGAGGCCGAGCGCCTGCCACGGGGCATTGACCCGGCCCGCCACCTCAAGCTCGGTCCCGGTGGGCTCAGTGACGTGGAGTGGAGCGCCCAGGTGCTTCAGCTCGCCCACGCCGGTCGGATACCCCAGTTGCGGACCACCTCGACCGTCGGCGCGCTCCAGGCCGCGGTCCAGGCCGGGGTACTGAGCGCGGATGGCGGGGGAGAACTGGTCGCGGCCTGGATCCTGGCCAGCCGCCTGCGCTCGGCGATCGTCCTGGGAACCGGGCGCGCCTCGGGGCCGCGCTCCCAGGTCCTCCCCATCCAGAGCCGGGAGATCCGTCTGGTGGGGCGCCTCATCGGCCTCAGTGCGGGCAGGGAGCGAGAGCTCGAGGACCTCTACCGCCGCAGCGCCCGCCACGCGCGCGCAGTGGCCGAGCGCATCGTCTTCACCGACGCCGCCCACGGCTCCACCGCTTCAGCGCCGTCGAGCACCGTGTCAACGGCTCAGCCGCACAGCCAGGAGTCACCGCCGCCACGTTCAGCAGGCTCGGCCCGGAGCTCTCGCGCACGGTCCCGCCGAGATACTGGGGCGGCAGCCTTCAAGGGCTCCAGACGGGCCAGCCGTCCCCGCACCACGAGAAGGCGACCGGAGGGACCCTACCCCTGGAGCTGACCGGGTGCAGACGGCACCGGACGCAGGTCTTTGGGCGATGAGGATCGCACCATCGTCGTGGGTCCCCGCGCTACGAACCTGGCAGACTTGCCGCCGTGAGGCTCATTCTTGTACGCCACGGTCGCACCGAGGCCAATGTCATGCAGGCACTCGACACCGCCTTCCCCGGAAATCCCCTGGATGAGGTGGGACTGGGGCAGGCCGACGGATTGCCGGACCGTCTGGATAAGGCCGGACTGCTCGAGGGGCTGGGGTCACTGTGGGTCTCCCCGATCCTGCGCGCCAGGCAGACCATCGCCCCCATCGAGGCCGCCACCGGCCTGAGCGCCACCGTCGACTCGGGACTGCGTGAGGTTCTGGCCGCCGACCTGGAGATGAACACCGACGCGCGCTCGGTGGCCTGCTACGTGGACACCACCCGGGCTTGGATGGCGGGGCGCCCCGCCTGCCGCATCCCCGGCTCCCCGGAGAATGGGCACGACACGCTTCAGCGCTTCGACGAGGCCGTCGACCGCATCTGCGAGCAGGCCACCCGGGCGGGAGACTCAGCGGCCCTGCTCGTCTCCCACGGCACCGCGCTGCGTCTGTGGACCTCCCTGAGGGCCGCGGCTGGAGGCGGCGTGGACCCGCTGTGGGTCGCCGATCGCCCCATGCACAACACCGGGATCACCGTCGTCGACGGCGATCCCGGCGGTGGATGGAGCCTGACCTCCTGGGATGACGGGGCCTGGGACCAGGCCCCCTCCTGAACCGGCCCGCCCCTACAGGACCGAGGAGAGGAAGGCCCGGGTGCGTTCGGCCTGAGGATCGTCCAGGACCTTGACGGGGTCACCGGACTCGCAGATGACACCGCCGTCCATGAAGATCAGCTGGTCGCCGACCTCCCGGGCGAAGCCCATCTCGTGGGTGACCACGACCATCGTCATGCCGGAGGCGGCGAGGTCCTGCATCACCTGTAGCACCTCACCGACCAGCTCGGGGTCCAGGGCCGAGGTCGGCTCGTCGAAGAGCATGAGCTCGGGGTCCATCGCCAGGGCCCGGGCGATCGCCACTCGCTGCTGCTGGCCACCGGAGAGCTGGGAGGGGTAGTGGTCGAGGCGATCCCCCAGCCCCACCCGCTCCAGCAGCTCAATGCCGCGTTCACGGGCCTTGGCCTTCGGAGTCTTCTTGACCAGGACCGGTGCCTCCATGACGTTCTGCAGAGCCGTCATGTGGGGGAAGAGGTTGAAACGCTGGAAGACCATGCCGATCTTGGCGCGCTGAGCGGCGCGGGCCTTGTCCGACAGGGCGTGCAGCTCGATGCGCCCCCTGCGCTCGACCTCACGCATCCCGATGAGGTCGCCGTCGACCTTGATCCGGCCGGCGTCGATGGACTCCAGCTCGTTGATGCAGCGCAGCAGCGTGGACTTTCCCGAGCCCGACGGGCCGATGAGGACCGTCACCGAGCCGGGCGGGACGATGAGGTCGATGCCCCGCAGCACGTGCAGCTCACCGAAGAACTTGTGCAGGTCGCTGATCTCGACCTTGGGCGTGGCGGCTGCTGCCTGGGCGGATGTGCTCATGGGGTGACCTCCAGGAAGGGATCGTCCTTGGTGGTGTGTGCATCGAGGATGGCCTGCTGACGGGCCGACAGGCCCCGGCCCGAGGAGCCGGAGGACTTGTCAGAGTCGAAGCCCTTGCCGTAGTAGCGCTCGATGTAGTGCTGTCCCACCATGAGGATCGAGGTGATGATGATGTACCAGATGGCCGCGACCAGAAGCAGCGGAATGATCTGGTAGGTCAGCGACGCGTAGGAGTTGGTGACGAAGGTCAGATCCAGGGTGAAGGGGACCGCCAGCACCAAGGAGGTCGTCTTGAGCATGGAGATCGTCTCGTTGCCGGTGGGCGGGACGATGACCCTCATCGCCTGGGGAAGGACGATCCTGCGCAGGATCTGGCCCCTGCTCATGCCCAGAGCACCGGCGGCCTCGCTCTGGCCCTTGTCCACTGAGTTCAGGCCCGAGCGGACAATCTCGGAGAGGTAGGCGCCTTCGTTGATGCCCAGCCCCAGGACCGCCGCGACGAAGGGGGTGAAGACCGTCGTCGTCTTGAAGGTCAGCAGCTCGGGACCGAAGGGGATGCCCAGACTCAGCTTCTGGTAGAGCGCGGACAGCGCACCCCAGAAGACCAGCTGGGTGTAGATCGGGGTGCCACGGAAGAACCACAGGTAGGCCAGCGCCACCCAGCGCAGGACCGGGTTGGAGGACTGGCGCAGGATCGCCGTGGTGACCGCCAGCACGATGCCGATGGCCATGGCCATGAACGTCAGCAGCAGCGTCCAGCCGACGGCTTTGACCACGTGGACCTCACGCAGGAAGAACCAGACCGTGGACCAGTGGAACTTCTCATTGGTGACCAGCCCGTGGATGAGCATGGCCCCCAGGACCGTGACGATCGCGGCACTGATCCACGTCCCCGGGCGGGGGACGGGCTTGGGATTGTTGAGGACGACCTTGTCGTGCTCAGAGGCGGGTGAGGCGGTCACTGCTCACTCCTTCACTGCGGGATTGAGTTCTGCGGTGGTCAGGGCGGCGTCCTTCACGCCCCAGTTGTCCAGGATCTTCTGCCAGATGCCGTGGTCCATGAGGTACTGGACGGCGGCCTGGATCGCGGCGGTGAACTGGGGGTCGGCCTTGGCGGTCACCACACCCTGGGGGGCGGCGTCCTCGATCTCACCGAGGGTGACGATCTGGCCATCGGTCAGCTCGACGGCGTAGCCGGCCACGGTGGAGTCCGAGTAGGTGGCGTCGATGGTGCCGCCCACCAGGCCGGTGGTGGCCTCGGACTGCTTGGAGTAGGAGCGTACGGACAGCACCGGCTTGCCTGCCTGGGCGCACTTGTCGGCGGCGTCGCGCATGGTGGTCTCCTGGGCGGTTCCCACCTGGACGCCGATGGTCCGTCCGCACAGCTGGAGGTGGTCGGAGGTCTCGACGCCCTTGGGGTTGCCGGCCTGGACGTTGAATCGCGAGCCCACGTTGATGTAGGCGGTCATGTCGACCTCCGCGGTCCGTTCGGGGGTGACGGTGAAGGAGGAGATGCCGGCGTCGTACTTCGAGCCGATCGAGGCGATGATGGAGTCGAACTCGGCGGTGTGCACCTGGCCCTTGACGCCCAGGACGGCGGCGATCGCGTTGGTCAGGTCGACGTCGTAGCCCACGGCCTTGCCCGAGGGGTCGAGGAACTCGGCCGGCGCGTAGTCCGTGGAGGCGGCCACGTCGAGGACACCGTCCTCAAGGGCGCCCTGAGGGAGCTTGGCAATGATGTCGGGCTGCGCCTGGATCGACGAGGTGTCGAAGGAGTGGATCTGCGAGCTCCGGTTCGCGTTCCAGTCAGCGGCGTTGGTGCATCCGCTGAGGACCAGGCAGGCTGTGGCTGCCAGCCCGAGGGAGGCGTGATGGCGGATCCTCATCGTGGGATCTCCTCTTCGGAGTGGATCAAGACAGAGAAAGAATATCCGCAATGCAGTATAGATATGCAAACTGGGGTGGTGGCGTACAGCACGACGGCGGCCCTGAGCCTCGTGCGTAGGAGGCTCAGGGCCGCCGTCTGAGCTGGGTCAGCGGCTCACAGGTCGTAGTAGAGCTGGAACTCGTAGGGGTGGGGGCGCAGCCGCAGCGGCTCGATCTCGTTGGTGCGCTTGTACTCGATCCAGGTCTCGATGAGGTCGGGGGTGAAGACGTCTCCCTCGGTGAG
The DNA here is from genome assembly GCF_000223355.1 of Actinomyces sp. oral taxon 175 str. F0384. Taxonomy (NCBI): domain Bacteria; kingdom Bacillati; phylum Actinomycetota; class Actinomycetes; order Actinomycetales; family Actinomycetaceae; genus Actinomyces; species Actinomyces sp. oral taxon 175. The sequence goes on along the minus strand of NZ_AFUR01000001.1, from coordinate 1,418,779 downwards.
GAAGTCGTGGTCGTCCTCCAGGGCCTCCAGCGCCTGGTCCAGGCTGTCGGGGAGCTTGTCGATGTCGAAGTACTCCTCGGGAGCCAGCTCGTAGAGGTCCTTGTCGATGGGCTCGCGGGGCTCGATGCGGTTGCGGATGCCGTCAATTCCGGCCATGAGGACGGCGGCGAAGCACAGGTAGGGGTTGGAGGAGGGATCCGGCACCCGGTACTCCACTCGCTTGGCCTTGGGGGAGGAGCCCGTGACCGGGATGCGGATGCAGGCCGAGCGGTTGCGCGCCGAGTAGACCAGGTTGACCGGCGCTTCGAAGCCGGGGACCAGGCGGTGGAAGGAGTTCACTGACGGGTTGGTGAAGGCCAGCAGCGCCGGGGCGTGGGCCAGGATCCCACCGATGTACCAGCGGGCGAGGTCTGAGAGCTGGCCGTAGCCCCGCTCGTCGAAGAACAGCGGCTTGCCGTCCTTCCATAGCGAGTGGTGGGTGTGCATGCCCGAACCGTTGTCGCCGAAGATCGGCTTGGGCATGAAGGTGGCCGTCTTGCCGTTGCGCCAGGCCTCATTCTTGATGATGTACTTGAACTTCATCATGTCGTCGCCCGCGGCGAGCAGAGAGCTGAAACGGTAGTTGATCTCCTGCTGTCCGGCGGTCCCGACCTCGTGATGGGCCCGTTCGATCTCCAGTCCGGAGGCGAGGCAGGTGCGGACCATGCGATCACGGATATCGGCCATCTGATCGTTGGGGGAGACGGGGAAGTAGCCGCCCTTGAAAGCGGTCTTGTATCCCTTGTTGCCGCCCTCCTCCTCGCGGCCGGTGTTCCAGGCCGCCTCGCAGGAGTCGATGGCGTAGAAGGACTCGGCCGGTGAGGCCTCGTAGCGCACCGAGTCGAAGAGATAGAACTCGGCCTCGGCCCCGATGTAGCAGGTGTCGGCGATTCCGGTGGAGCGCAGGTAGTCCTCGGCCTTGGCGGCGATCGAGCGGGGGTCGCGCGGGTAGACCTCGTCCGTGAAGGGGTCGACGATCGAGAAGTTGACGACCAGGGTCTTCTCCTCGCGGAACGGGTCCAGGAAGGCTGTGGTCACATCGGGAACCAGCTTCATGTCCGACTCGTGGATCGCGGTGAAGCCTCGGATTGATGAGCCGTCGAACATCAGGCCGTCAGTGAGGGCCTCGTCCTTGAAGGCGGCCACAGGAATGGTGAAGTGCTGCATGACGCCGGGTAGGTCGCAGAACCGCACATCGACCAGCGCGACATTCTCCGTCTCGATGAACGTCAGTGCCTCGGATGCGTCCTTGAACATATCTCCTCCAGGTGGGAACGGCGCACATACTTCACGCGTATGCACTGTGGCTGACGGCGGTCACTATATTGACGTTACCGTGACAAAGGAATGGCGTCAGTGTTGCCTGAGTGTTTCGCCCGTTGATCGCCGGACTCTTCGAGTCGGCAGGGCCCTGTGTCATGGGAGAAGGAGGTGATCTGGGGCGGAGATTCAGCGTCCGCGCATGGCACGGCGGTCGGGGCGGACCCGATTGGGGTCGATGTGCTTGGGGATCGGCAGGTTCTTGCCCGCCATCGACGTCAGGCGCTTGGAGACCTGAGTGATCTCGCTGTCAGTCAGTGACGTGGGCTTGGTTGGAAGCTGGCGCAGCGTCTTGGACAGGTCCGTCAGGCGTACCTGGCCGGCGTCAGTGCCCACCTGAAGGGTGTGGATGGGGACGGTCGACAGCAGCCGATGGACCTTGCGCTCCTCTTCGGCCAACATGCGTCGGGTGCGGGTGCTGGGTCCCTCCGCGATGAGAACGACACCGGGGCGTCCCACCAGCCGCCACACGAGGTCCTGATCCTTGGTGAAGGCCACGGGCTCGGGCTCCACGAACCAGCCCCGACCGATCTGGTCCAGAACGGCCTTCGCCGCTCCTGGCATTCCCTCGATCTGGGAGAAGGAAGCGCGGCGCACCGTGAACGACAGAATGACCATGTCGATCATGAGCGCCATGAGGATGCCCACCATCAGCCAGTACCACAGGGACAGTCCGTAACCGAAGGAGACAGCGGCCCCCAGTGCGAGGCCCGTGGCGAGCACCGCCAGCATCGTCCACCCGATCCACGGGTAGCTTCGCCGCGAGATCGTGTAGGAGTCCTTGATGTTCTGAAGGTACTGAGCCAGCCGGCGCTTCTTCTTCGGCTGGGGGGACTGGGCACTACTCACGGGCACACCATAGACGACGTTGGTGCGCCGGCACACATGGTCTCGCCGTCAGCGTGGCAGGCCGGTACGCACCGGGAACCCGGTCGGCTGCGTGGGACCCGTGTGGAGTCCTCAGCAGGCGGCGGCGAGGTGGGGGTGGGCTCCCAGCAGGGCCGACGCCTCCTGGCGGGCGGTGGCCGGCTCGGCGAGCTGCGAGAGGTGCTCGGGGATGGGGCGACCGCGCTTGACCATGGCCCGTCCCCACAGCATGCCGGCGCGGTAGGAGGAACGCACCATGGGGCCGCTCATGACGGCGGCGAATCCGATCTCCTCGGCCAGGCGGCTGAGATCCACGAACTCCTGAGGCTTGACCCAGCGGTCAACAGGGTGGTGCAGCTTGGAGGGGCGCAGGTACTGGGTGATGGTGAGGATGTCGCAACGCGCCTCCACCAGGGCGGACATGGCCGCCTCGATCTCGTCACGGGTCTCGCCCATGCCCAGGATGAGGTTGGACTTGGTGACCAGTCCTGCCTCCGCGGCGGCTGTGATGACGTCGAGGCTGCCCTGGTAGGAGAAGGCCGGCCGGATCCGCTTGAAGATGCGCGGGACCGTCTCCAGGTTGTGGCCGAGAACCTCGGGGCGCGAGGAGAAGACGTCCTCAAGCGCGTCGGGGTTTCCCTTGAAGTCGGGGATGAGCAGCTCGACACCGGTGCCCGGCGAGAGCTCGTGCACCTGGCGGGCGGTCTCGGCGTAGAGCCAGGCGCCACCGTCGGGACGGTCGTCGCGGGCCACCCCGGTGACGGTGGCGTAGCGCAGGTCCATCTCCTTGATCGAGACCGCCACACGCCGGGGCTCATCGACGTCGTACTCGGTGGGGCGGCCGGTGGCGATGTCGCAGAAGTCGCAGCGTCGGGTGCACATCTCGCCACCCACCAGGAAAGTGGCCTCACGGTCATTCCAGCACTCGTAGATGTTGGGGCAGTTCGCTTCGGCACACACCGTGTGCAGGCTCTTCTCCCGCACCAGGCCGCGGACCTCCTGGTAGGTGTCGGAGACGACGGCGCGGGTGCGCAGCCAGTCGGGCTTGGACTCAATGGGGGTCTGGGCATTGCGCGCCTCAACCCGCAAGAGCTTACGTCCCTCAGGGGCCACGGTGGTGCTCACGTCTACCTCTCCTCGCTGACGACGGTTCTACGGGGAGTCTAGTACGCTCCCGAGGTTCTTAGGACCTCCGGCCTAGGAGTAAGGCCTGTTGTCACGTGGCATCCGCCACCAAGGGCAACAGGTGGCTCTCCAGGGTGGATACCAAGGCGTCCGCGGGGGCGCTGGTCTCCAGGTGCCGGCCGGTCTCCGCTGCCAGTGAGGTCACGCCGGCGTCGTCGATTCCGCAGGGAATGATGCGATCCAGGGAGAAGGTCTCCAGGTCGGGATCGACGTTCAGGCCGATCCCGTGCATGGTCACGCCGCGGGCGACCCTCACCCCCAGGGCGCAGATCTTGCGCTCGGGGCGCGCAAGCTGATCCGCCTCGCCCGCGGCTTCAGGATCGGCCGGCAGCCAGACCCCGGAGCGCCCCTCGACACGGATCGTCTCCAGTCCGTAGAGGTCGCACAGGTCAATGACGGCGGCCTCCAGGGCCCGTACGTAGCGGATGACGTCAATGGGCTGGGCCAGGCGCAGGATCGGGTACACGGTCAGCTGTCCGGGCCCGTGCCAGGTGGTCTTGCCGCCACGGTCCACGTCGACCACCGGTACGTGACCGGGCTCGACGACGTCGGCGCTGGGCCGCTCCCAGGAGTGGGCCCTCCTGCCGACGGTGTAGACCGGTTCGTGCTCCACGAGCAGAAGGGTCGAGGGGCGGTGCCCCTCCACGATCTCGCCGTGAACATCCCTCTGCCGCTGCCAACCCTCATGGAAGGGGATGAGCCGGGAACCGAGCTCCATGTCCTCACGCAGCACGGGCGCAGTCTACGTGACCACAACCGGCACCCGAACCCGAGTTATCCACAGGCCGGTCGAAAGGGCTGGTCATCACGGTGCGCCGTGATGACCATGGAGTGCATGAGCCCGACGACGTGCCCCTGCCCCGCCGACCGCCCCGGAGATGGAGCCTCCCACCGTCCCCGGCCCCGACGCCGTCCCGTACCTCGCCGGCGACTCCGGCCGCGCCGCGCGAGCGCCCCTCGCGCCGGCTCACTGCCACCCTCGGACGCGGAGCCGAGTATCCCTGACTCGGCGCTCGGCGCCCTGTCGCAGCAGGGCTACACCGTCGGTGAGGTCATGGGGCGCTCCACTGCCCCCAGCGCCCCTCGCCGTGGCCTCGATGCGCAGGGCCGCCATGTGGTCGTCCGGGTCGTCGACCTGCCCCACGGACGTGCTGGAGCCATAGTCCTGCGGCGCCTGGCCGACCTGCGCGTCCTGCGCCACCCCGGCCTGGTCACCGTGCGGGAGGTGGTCTCGCTGCCCGAGCATCGGGCGGGCGTCATCATGGACCTCGTCGACGGGGCGGGACTCGACGTGGTTCTGGGGGCGCGAGGACGACTGAACGTCTCCTCGCTGGCCACGCTCCTGGACGTTCTGGGCTCGGCACTGGCGTACCTGCACGAGCACGGAGCGACCCACGGGGACGTGTCGAGCGGCAACGTCCTGGTGACCGCCGATGGGCACCCGGTTCTCGTCGACCTGCTGGGCTCCGTCATGGAGACGGGCACGCAGGAGTATGCCGCGCCGGAACGCCTCGCCGGTGCCCCGCCTTCCGCGGCCGGTGACGTCTACGCCCTGGCTCGTCTGCTGACCGAGTGCTCGGGACAGGGCGGTACCGCCTCCCGGCGCCTGGCGGGAATCCTGACTGATGCCCTGGCCGAGGAGCCCGCAGACCGTCCCACCGCACGGGATCTGGCGGCCCGGGCACCTCAGCTCGGGCAGGCCTCACCCATCGAGCTGCCTGACGGCGCCCGCATGGCTGCCGGCTCCCTGCGAGCAGCGGCCCGCACCCCGACCCGCACGGTCGGCTCCAGGCTCACGCCCAAAAACCGACCGAGCCGCCGGCCGAGGACGAGGAGCGAGCCACGGAACAACCATGGCAGTGCCGGCCGCACCGGGCGAGGGCCCGCGGCCATACGCTGGGGGAGAAGGGGAGGATCAGGGCGCTCGCGCACCCGCGCCTGGGGACTTACGGCAGTGGCGCTGGTGGCCATCTGCCTGGCCGCCTGGGGGCCGGCCAAGGCCCTGGTGTCGCACAGGCCCGCGTGGGCGCTCGGAGCGGCCGCCGGCCCGCCAGCATCGGCGCGGCCGCTGACCTCCTCCCGCGCCGGAGCCATCCCTTCAGGTAGCCCGTCTCCCTTAGTCGCCGGGAGCTCAGTCGCAACGGCGTCGACGCAGGCTCCTGGCGGGAGCGGCGGCGTCGACGTGGCCAGCGTCGTCGTCGGACTGTCCGCGGCTCGAGACCGGGCCCTCATGGCCGGCGATGCCGTCGCTCTGGCTGCCACGACGGTACCGGGGTCGCCCGCGGCGCGGGCCGACACTCAGGTTCTCACTGAGCTGTCCGACTCCGGTGAAGGCGTCAAGGAGCTGCACACCTCCGTCAGCCAGGTCGCTGAGGTGAGGCTGCCTGACGACGCGGCGGAGCAGTGGGCCGGCGCGAGAGCGGTCCAGGTGACGCTGTCTCAAAGCGCCTCAACGCGTTCGGGGCCTGAGGGAACGCGGACGGTTCCGGCCCTCGCACCCCGCCAGGTCGTGCTCATCGTCGTCCCGGAGCCGTGGCGCGTTGCGGACATTCGAGCCGTGGAGTGACCTCTCAGGGGCACCGCAGGCCAGGCGCGGTCGATGAGTGGTGCGGATACGGACCTCTCGTTGGGTTCAGTAGGGCTCGGTCAGGACCGACGTGTAGCCCTCGTGCTCGAGCACGTCTCGTGCATCTGCCACCATCGCCGCCGAACCGCACAGGTAGACGTCCGTGCACTCGGGATCGAGCTGGAGGTCGTGAGCGAGCGCGGTGAGGGCCTGGGTGACTCGTCCGTGGAATGCGCCTGGAGCCTCCTGGCGGCTCAGACAGCGCACGACGGTCCCAGGCAAGGGGGAGCTGATCCTGGTGGTCAGGTCCTCCTCCTGGTGACGGCACCCGAAGAGCAGAGTGTCGTGCTCCAGGCCCGCAGCCTGAGCGAACATGGCCAGCATGGGTGCGATCCCCGTGCCGGTGGCGATGAACAGGCGGCGCCTGCCCGAGTCGGCGAGCCCGAAGCCGCCCAGGGGCAGCTCCACCACTGTCTGCGCGCCCGTGTCCGCGTTCTCAATGAACTGGGAACCTCGGCCGCCTGTCCGGGTGGAGATGAGCAGACGAAGACGATCCTCCTCCAGCCCCGCGATCGAGTAGTCACGCCATGCGTCATCGCCCACGTGCAGACGGGCGAACTGCCCTGGCGCCCACAAGCCGATCCTGCCGTCCAACTGCAGCTCCGCCTCCCACACGCTGGGAGTCAGGCGCCGTTTGGAGACCAGGGTGGCGAGGTGCTTGCCCTCGGGCAGAGGGTGCACTGCTCGAGACTCAGGAGCCTCGGGCCTCTCTCGCAGGGCGGAGGCGATAGTGGGATACCCGCGGGGCCCAAGGACCTGGCACGTGGCTGCGACTCCGCCCATCATGGCTCCCATGATGCCGGTGCTCCCGGCGTCCTGGCCGGAGAGGAACAGACCGGGGACGGCCGTGCGCGGCCCCAGGGGGTGGGACCGGAACCTCAGCGGAGTGGCCGGAGGACCGTAGAAGGCCCCGGCGGGATGAGCGGTGTAGTGCTCGTAGGTCAAAGGAGTGGAGGTCTCCACGTAGTCCACGAGCTCGGTCAGCCCCGGGGCCGCGCTCTCAGCCAGCTCCAGCATGCCTTGGGCGATGCGCTCCTTGAGAGCGAAGTACTCGGGGCCGCGGTTTTCTCGGGGCTGCTCGGCCCACTGCCGGAAGGCTCGCGCGTCACAGAAGGAGATGAGCTCGGCGGTATGTGGGGACTCGCCGGACTTCAGAGAGGGGAAGGAGACGAAGACGTCGTGAGGGCGCCCCTCGAGCAACGAATCCCTGTACCGTTGTGCGCCCTCGTGATCGAGGTCCCGGTTCACCCAGATGTTTCCACCATCGATGCCGATGCGGCGCGGGTCATCACGCAAGCGTAGGAAGACGGTGACCGCGGACGTGCCCGTACCCAGGTGCTCCAGCGAGCGGCGTGCGGGCCCGGTGCGTCTCCCGATCTCTCCCAATGTGGGCAACAGGCGGTTGAAGGTGTTGGAGGCGCCGATGGCGGACACGATGACCGGGGCGCGGTAGACGCGTTCGCGTACCTGGGAGCCTCTGTGGTCCATGACGCGGACCCCGACCGCCTTCCCGTTCTCGGTGAGGATCTCGGTGACCTCCTGAGCGACGCGGACCGCGCCTCCGGCCTGCTCGATGCCCTTCTCGAAGGTGCGGGCGATCCGAGCGCTGCCGCCGCGGGGGAACCAGGCGCCCTCGAGGTAGTGGGAGACGATCAGTGCGTGCACGGCAAAGGCCGATCGGGACGGCGGCAGGCCGTAGTCCCCCCACTGACTGGCCAGGACGGCCTTGAGCCTGGGGGAGCGGAAATGGGCATCCAGATACGCCTTCGTCGTCCGAGTGGCTTTCCGGCCTCCCAGGCGCTGGGCGGCCCTGAGCAGCGAGGCCGCAGGTCGGGGGACCATCCCCTGGACGAAGCTCAGCGTCACCCACCGTGTCACCCGGCGAACATCCTGGAAGTAACGGTGAATGGCTCTGGCCTCCTGGGGGAACGCGGCAATCAGGTCGCGCTCGTACCGAAGCGGATCGCTGCTGACGCGCAGGTCCACGCCCGGGTAGACGAATCTGTCGTAGGAGTCGGGCATGCGGTTCCACTCCAGCTCACCACCGGAGAGGTAGTCGAAGTAGGCGCGGCCCTGGCTTCCGGGACCGAGCTGACCGATGTAGTGCACCCCCACGTCCCAGGAGGCGCCGTCACGCCGGAAGGTGTGCGTCAGTCCGCCCGGTTCCGTATGCCGCTCCAGGACCAGAACTCGCTTGCCGGCGGCCCGCGCCAGCAGGCCGGCAGTCGTCAGGCCTCCAATACCCGAACCGATCACGATGACGTCGTAGGACATCCTTTACCCCTCCAGTAACTAGACAGTGTCAAGTCAGCATAGCAGTCAACTGGACACTGTCTAGTAGTTCGGTTCTAGACTCCTTCCATGACCTCAGAAACGACAGGTGCCTCAGGGCGCCGCGGCGGCCGGGATCTGCGCTCCGAGCTGCTGCGAACCAGCAGGGAGCTCCTCGATGAAGCCGGCCCCAGTGCCCTGAGTATGCGAGAGGTTGCACGTCGTGCCGGTTGTACGCACCAGGCGCCGTACCACTACTTCGCAAACCGCGAGGCCATCCTGGCGGCCTTGGTATGTGAGGGCTTCGATGAGCTCGCGGACAGGCTTGCTGCGGCGCACGAGGGGCTTGGGGGTGCAGATCTGCATGCGGTCCTGGTGGCTTCGGGAAACGCTTACGTTGAGTTCGCGCTACGCCATCCCGGGGTGTTCCGAGTGATGTTCCGGCCCGACGTCTGCGATCCCGAGCGCTTCCCGGAGGTGGTGCAGGCCGGTGAGCGTGCGCGTCATGAGCTGGCCCGTCTGGCGAAGGCCATGATGGGCGATGGTGCTCAGGTCGAGGCGGAGGTTCTGATCTGGTCTGGCGTGCACGGCCTGGCCTCGCTGCTCCTCGACGGCCCCTTGGCAGGCGAGTTCAGCTCCACGGAGGATCGCATCGACTTTGCTCGCGGCGTCGTCGGTCTTGCTGGGGTGCCTGGGGTTGGTAGGGGATGAGGGAGCGGGAATCGTCATAGTGGCAGGTGTGTGACGGAAGCGGAAAGGTGTTCGGTCTCCTGGCTGAATGTCTTTGTTGAAGTTGAATAGCAACTTAGGTTGACAAAGTAGTTTCGTCAACCTAGGTTGCTCGCATGGATGCGCTCACCGCAGCCACTGAGGCTGCTGACACCACTCGCCCCGAAGATGGGCTACGAGCCGTGGCGGCTCTGCGACGACTGACGGACAGCCTTGAGCTTGCGCAGGTCGAGGCCGCTCTGCGCGCGGGCATGGGATGGATCGAGATCGCCTCCTGTCTTGGAGTCTCTCGTCAGGCAGTCCACAAGAAGTACGCAAAGCGAGTTCAGCCCGGATTGGCCCCGACCCGAAGGAGATGACGATGCCCGCCGTTAACCACTACCTGACCTGGCTCGAAGCCACGCACGCGGAAGCCGCGCGCCTTCGCCACCGGGAGGTCGAGCCGGAGCACATGCTCCTCGGTCTCCTCGCCCAAGGCGGGACGGCTGCGGCCGTCTTGGCGGCCCAGGGCGTGACTCTCACGCGAGCGCGTGCCGCCATCGACGACATGGCTCATGCGGATCTTGCGCGCGTGGGCATCAGCCTTCCCGACGCCGTCAGACCTGCGCCGATCTCAGCCGAAGAGCTGACCGCGGAGGCGGGAGGAGAGATTCCCCTCTCGGACGCTGCTGCCGAGTTCTTTGACAACACGGGGGCTTCATTCAGCACCAGCGCTCAGGCTCTACAAGCCCTCATCTCCTCATCCACCGTCTCGCTCCAGTCCCCGGTTGTCAGGCTTCTGGCTCACTGCGGTGTTGATGTCGGCTACCTGCGCACTGAGCTCAGCGAGATAGCAGCCGACGAGGAATCGGCCCGGGGACGCTACCGGATGACTGATGAGTACCGTGGGTACGGTCTGGATCGGGTCCTGAGTCAGGAACGCTTCATCTCAGCGCCGGTGGCTCAGCTGGCGGCCCTACTGAGGGACCCGGAACGGCTCACGTGGTGGGGGATGCCCCGGCAGCAGCTGGTTGAGGTACTTTCCGACGGCGCCGTGCAGAGGGCGGAGGGGCGACGTCGAACCGCCTTCCTGAGGTGGCGGCTGGAGACGGTCGTGGACACGAGGGTTACCTGGTCGTGCACCGTCGTCTCAGGGCGTCGCGACGGTGAGGTGGCATCCGTTCGTGACCTGCACCTGATTGAGGCGCCAGGCGGCACTCGTGTCCGTGTGGTCCTGGCACATCGCACATGGGGACGGCTGGGGACGCTGCTCTACCCGATCGTCTGGCGCGGGACTCGTCTGGGGCTGGAGAACACGCTCGCCGGTATCGCACGGGCTGCAGCGGAGGACTCCTGAGCCAAGCCGTGAGCCCGGGAACGGACAGCGGCGGTTGTCGTATGCCCGAGTACAGGACCCGATGGCCCGGGTACAACGAACGGGGCCCCGCACCGTGATGGTGCGGGGCCCCGTTGACGGCCTAGCGGGCCGAGCGCAGGCTCACAGCCCCAGCTCGCCGCCGAAGTCGCCCTCCTCGAGGCGCTTCTTGACCGTCATGAGGTAGCGGGCCGCGTCCGCGCCGTCCACCAGTCGGTGGTCGTAGGACAGGGCCAGGTAGCACACCGAGCGGATGGCGATGACCTCGCCGCCGTCGGCATCCTTGATGACGCGCGGCTGGCGCTGGATGGCGCCCAGCCCCAGGATCGCGACCTCCGGCTGGTTGATGATCGGGGTGTCGAACAGGGCACCGCCGCTGCCGGTGTTGGTGATCGTGAAGGTCGAGCCGCTGAGCTCATCGGGGTTGACCTTGTTGTCCCGGGTACGGGCGGCCAGGTCGTTGATGCGCTTGGCCAGCCCGGGGATGTTGAGGTCCCCGGCGTTCTTGACCACCGGCACGAGCAGGCCGCGCGGCGTGTCCACCGCGATGCCGACGTGCTCGACATCGTGGTAGGTGACGTTCTTGCCCTCGATGGAGGCGTTGATCTTCGGGTGGGCCTTGAGGGCCTCCGTCGCCGCCTGGACGAAGAAGGGCAGGAAAGTCAGCTTGGTGCCGTTCTTGGCCAGGAAGTCGTTCTTCGCGCGGGCCCGCAGAGCGGCCACGCGAGTCACGTCCACCTCGACGACGGTGGTCAGCTGGGCGGAGGTCTGCAGGGAGTCGATCATGCGATCGGCGATGACCTGACGCAGCCGGCTCATCTTCTCCGTGCGGCCACGCAGGGTGGTGTCCACCTCGGGCTTGGCCGAGGCCGGCTTGGCCGCGGCGGCAGGCGCCGAGGCCTCAGTAGCCGGAGCCGGGGCGGCTGCCGCCGCGCGGGCCTCCTCAGCGGCCTTGGCGGCAGCCTCCACGTCCTGCTTGCGGATGCGTCCGCCCACACCCGTACCGGTGACGGTGGACAGGTCCACACCCTTGTCCTTGGCGAGCTTGCGCACGATCGGCGTGACGTAGGAACCCGAGGCTCCAGAGCTCACCGGGGCGGCGGCCGCAGGCGCCGCGGTCGCAGCCGGTGCCGGGGCGGGAGCCGGGGGGTCGGGTGCGGCATGGGGCGCGCGGGCGGCCGGTGCTGGGGCGGAGCCTGCGTCAGAGGGGTCGCCGATGATGGCCAGGACGGTGCCGACCTCGACGGTCTCGTCCTCGGGGACGCGGATCTCCAGCAGGACGCCGGATGCGGGGGAGGGGACCTCGGTGTCGACCTTGTCGGTGGCGACCTCCAGCAGGGGCTCGTCGGCCTCGACGGTGTCTCCCACGGCCTTGAGCCAGGAGGAGACCGTCCCCTCGGTGACGGACTCACCCAGAGCCGGCATCTTCACCTCAGTGCCCTCGGCCGAGCCGCCGGCCTGCGGGGCGGCGGGGGCCGGGGCCTCAGCGGCTGGGGTGGGAGCCGGTGCCGGGGGCTCGGGTGCGGCCTGCGGCGCGGGCGCCGCAGGAGCCGGGGCGGAGCCCGCCTCGGAGGGGTCGCCGATGATGGCCAGGACGGTGCCGACCTCGACGGTCTCGTCCTCGGGGACGCGGATCTCCAGCAGGACGCCGGATGCGGGGGAGGGGACCTCGGTGTCGACCTTGTCGGTGGCGACCTCCAGCAGGGGCTCGTCGGCCTCGACGGTGTCTCCCACGGCCTTGAGCCAGGAGGAGACCGTCCCCTCGGTGACGGACTCACCCAGGGCGGGCATCTTCACGGACTCTGACATTACTGTCTTCCTTACTCTCGTCTAGCTGGATCAGCCGTGGTTGTGCAGCGGCTTGCCGGCGAGGGCCATGGCGGCCTCGCCGAGGGTCTCGTTCTGGGTGGGGTGGGCGTGGACCAGGGCGGCGACGTCGTCGGCGTCGGCCTCCCAGGACACCATGAGCTGTCCCTCACCCACCTGCTCGCCCATGCGGGCGCCGATGGCGTGGAAGCCCAGGATCGGGCCGTCCTTGAGGGAGACGAGCTTGACGAAGCCCTGCGTCCCCAGGATCTGGCTCTTGGCGTTGCCGGCCACGTTGAACTCGGCGGAGGTGATGTTCTCCTTGCCGTGGATCTCGGCGGCCTTGGCCTCAGACAGCCCCACCGAGGCGATCTCGGGCTCGCAGAAGGTCACCTTGGGTACCAGGACGTCGTCGACCGGGGTCGGGTCCAGGCCCGCGATCTTCTCCGCCACGACGATGCCCTGGGCAAAGCCGCGGTGGGCGAGCTGGACGCCGGGGACGATGTCACCCACGGCCCACACGCCCGGGACGTTGGTGCGGCCGTACTCGTCGGCCAGGACGAAGCCGCGGTCCATGGCGACCCCGACCTCCTCGTAGCCGAGGTTGGCGGTCGCCGGTCCACGGCCCACGGCGATGAGGAGGACCTCGGCCTCATGGGTCTTGCCGTCCTGGGTGCGCACGGTCACCCCGCCGTCGTGGCGCTCGACCGACTCGAACATCGTGTTGGTGCGGAAGGTGATCTTGCGCTTGCGGAAGGCGCGCTCGAGCTGCTTGGCGATCGCCTCGTCCTCGTTGGGCACCAGGTGGGGCAGCCCCTCGATGATAGTGACCTGGCTGCCCATGGAGGCCCAGGCCGAGGCGAACTCCACCCCGATGACGCCGCCACCCAGAATCACTGCCGAGGCGGGGACGTGGTCCATCTCCAGGGCTTCCTCGGAGGTGATGACGCCTCCGGAGATCTCCTGCCCGATGGTCTTGGAGTAGGAGCCGGAGGCGAGGACCACGTTGCGGCCGGTGATGCGACGGCCGTCAACCTCGACGGCGTCGGCGGCCACCAGACGTCCCCACCCCTGGATCAGGTCAATGCCCCGCGAGGACACCAGGCCCTCCAGGCCCTTGTGCATCCGCGAGACGATGCTGTTCTTGTACTTCTGGACGCCAGGCATGTCCACGCCCTCGAAGGCGGCCTTGATGCCCACCGTGGCGGCCTCGCGCACGGCATCGGCGGTCTCGGCGGCGTGCAGCAGGGCCTTGGTGGGCACGCAGCCGCGGTGGAGGCAGGTGCCCCCCAGCTTGTCCGCCTCGATGAGGGCGACCTTGAGGCCCAGTTGGGCGCCACGCAGGGCGGCGGCGTAGCCCCCTGATCCCGCGCCCAGAATGACCATGTCGTAGACGGTCTCTGTCACGAACTCACTCCTTGTTGGTTGGTCACGTCGCCCCCGCGGGGCGGCTCGGCACGGGGCCATTGTTCCACCTGAAGAGGGAGTGCAGGAGCCACGGGGGTTGCTGTTTAGGGACCAGAGTCCTGAAAACGGGGTGAGACGCATCACCGTTCATGGGTGGTTTCGGCAACGAGCCGTGCCGGGGCGCTCGTGTGAGGCCCCGGCACGGCTCGTCGTCAACTCGTCTCCGCTGGGCGCGGGCTCAGGAAAGGATGCTGACCTCGGCGGACAGCGAACGGAGCAGCTCCACCAGGGTGGAGACCCCCATGCCCGTCCCGCCGGTCGGAGTCAGGCCCCAGGGAGAGGAGTCGTTGTAGGCGGGACCGGCGATGTCGAGGTGGGCCCACGGCCGGTGCCCGACGAATTCGCGCAGGAACAGCCCGGCCGAGAGCATCCCGCCGGCACGCGAGCCGACCTTGGTGTTGCGCAGGTCGGCGAAGGGCGAGTCCAGGGTGGCACGCAGGTGCGCCGGCAGCGGCATCGGCCAGAAGGACTCTCCGGCCCGCTGCGCCGCGGCGACGACCTCCTCGCGAAGGTCCGGCGTCCCCATGACGGCGGCCACGTGGTCGCCCAGGGCCACGATTTGCGCCCCGGTGAGGGTGGCCACGTCCAGGACGGCATCGGGCTCCTCCGTGACGGCCCGTGCCAGGGCGTCGGCCATGACCAGGCGCCCCTCGGCGTCGGTGTTGGTCACCTCCACAGTGGTGCCGTCGAACATCGTGATGACGTCGCTGGGGCGCTGGGCGTCGGCGCCGGGCATGTTCTCGGCCAGCGCCAGCCACGCGGTGACGCGGATCGGAAGTGCCAGGCGCGCGGCCGTGACGATGGCGCCCAGCACGGTGGCGGCCCCCGCCATGTCGGACTTCATCTCCGGCATCGAGGAGGCCGGCTTGAGGGACAGGCCGCCGGAGTCGAAGGTGATGCCCTTGCCGATGAGGGCGACGTGCTTGGGGCGACCGGCTGCTCCGTCACCCTCGACCTGTGAGCCCTCCTGCCCGCCGGAGGCCTTGGCTGCGTGCTCCGGCGACCACTCCAGACGGACCAGGCGCGCCGGGTGCACCGAGCCCTGAGCCACGCCGAGGATCCCCCCGAAGCCCTGCTCGACCAGTGCCGGGGCGTCCCAGATCTCAACGCGGATGCCGGCCTCCTGCCCGGCTGCGCGGGCCCTCTCGGCGAAGACCTCCGGAGTCAGCCGGTTCGGCGGCTCGTTGACCAGATCCCGGGTCAGTGCCGTGGCCTGGGACAGCGCCAGGGCTCCCGCCAGCGCCTCCTGCCCCTCGGGGGTGTCGGCCAGGGGGGAGATGATCGAGATGGTCGTGAGCGGGGAGGTGTTCTTCGAGGCCGTCTCCTGTCCGGGGCGGTCCTCGTTCTTCGTCGCGCTCCAGGAGTATGCGCCCAGGGCGGCTCCGTGCGCGACGGCGGCGAGCTGCTCCTCGCAGAGCGTGGGCAGTGCCAGGACCGCGGAGTCGGTCTCGGCCAGTGCTCGGGTGGCGCGTCCGGCTGCCCGGCGCAGGAGACCGGTCTGGTTGTAGCCCAGTGCGGCCTCGTCGTCAGTGGTGACGGCGAGCGGATCGGTGTCGGCCCAGCCCGTTCCGACGCCGACCACGAGGATCGTCGCCGGTCCCCGGTAGCCCTGGGCAGTCACCGCGGAGGAGGGCAGACGCACCACCGAGTCCTGGGCGCCCGAGAAGCCCAAGGCGGGCAGCAGGGTCACCAGGGCGTTGACGTCCAGGTCCTCCAGGGCGGTGCTCGACGGCGGCTCGAGGCCCTCCAGGAGAATCTCGGGGGCCTCGGCCCCGTCCCGGCCCGGCGCTGCGGCCAGGACGAGCACGTCGGCCTCGGTGCCGGAGGCGTCATCAGGGACGACGTCGGATCCCGCCTCGGATCCGCTGCCCTTGACGCTGGCACCGTCGGCGTTGCCCTCCTGGTCCTCGGAGGCATCCTCGTCGCCGTCGGAGTCCTGCTTCAGGTCCCGCTCGGCGGCTTCGGCATCTGTCGAGCCGGCCCCGTCGCCGGCTGCGGGAGCCTCGGAGCTCTCGGCCTCCTTGTCCGTGTCGACCTCGGCCTGACTGCTGAGGTCGGTATCCTTGCGGTCATCGTCCGCCGAGGCGCGTGCGTTCAGGGATTTGGTCAACTTAATGGTGCTCACGTTGTGAATAGTAACGTTCTGGCATTGGTTGGAGGTTGAACCGGTGCTGCGCGTGCCGAAGGTCATCACACGGAAAGGTCGTTCCTCATGGACGAGCGCTCATCGGTACGCCCGGTTCAGGACACCCGCCGTCCCGCATACGGGTGGGGGCGGATCCTGGTCGGCGTCTTCGCCGTCTTCGGGGCGATCGTCCTCGTCCCCTCCCTGACGACGCTGTTGAGAAGCCCCGATGAGGAGCCCGCGGTGTGGTCGCTCAACCTCCTGGGGGGCGTCCTGTACCTCCTGCTGGCCGTCTGTGTGGCTCACAACGGGCGCCGGATGCGCAATATCGGCTGGATGTGCCTGGGGGCGCTGGCCACCATGGCAGTGCTCATCGGTGTTCTCACCCTGCCCACCCCTTCGCCCGCCGACCTCAGCGTCTCGGTGTGGGCGCACTGGGGCCGGTCTCGGTGGTACCTGCCCGCGATCCTCCCGGTGGTCGCCGCTGCGTGGATGTGGATGTCCGACCCCCGGCGCATCGTGGCCAACGCCGAGCGCATCACCGAGCTATCCGACACCCTCACCGAGAGCATCAGCGAGAAGGCCCGGGCGGTCCAGGAGGGCCGGACTCACAAGACGTCCCGCGGTGGTCGGGACCGGTGAGGCGCTGCGGCGAGTCCTGAACAGGGCCGCAGCGCGTTGAGCCCCGGCGGACTTTCATCGGCGCCGGGAACGGCGTGAGCTGCGCGAGCTGACTCGGCTGATACGGCTGATCCTTCCGATTCTGCGCCGAGGAACGGGGCGGGAGTGCCACCTGTCCTGAAGCCGTGAGCCCCAGGAGGTGTAGGTGGCGGCGGCTGTGCGGGCCTGCGCCTGGGCCTCGTAGACCCGTTCGACGACGATCCTCCGGGACACCCAGCCCACCAGCTCCTCCGCACCGGAGCCGGCGGTGCGGGCGACCACCGGAAGGCCCTCCAGGCGGGTATCGGTCAGGGCCTGAAGCACGTCGGTCGCCTCGTCCTCGCAGTCGAGACGGTCACGGACCAGCGTCAGGTCCGCCACCGTCGCCGGCCGGGCAGAGACGTCGTCGGAGTCCTCGCTCAGGAGCGACTCGGCGAGCTGTGCGGCCGTCACGCAACCGAGCAGCTCGCCGCCGGTGCCGCCCTGTCCGGTGGCGACCACGGGCAGGGCCGAGAGGCCACGGCGGCTCATCACGGAGGCGGCCTGGCTGAGTGACGCCGTGGCCTGGAGCACCCCGGGAGGATCCACCATGAGTCGGGAGGCGCGGGTGCGTCCCAGGAGTGTGGTGGCCATCGGGTCCTCGACATCCTCTCCGCGACGACGCAGCTCCTCGGTGAACAGTGTGCCGCGTGACAGGAACCGGCTGATGAAGGTGGCCAGCACCGTGGCCAGCATGAGGGGCACCAGGAGCGCGTGCTGCCCGGTCATCTCAATGATGAGCAGGACCGCCGTCATCGGGGCGCGAGCCGCACCGGCGAAGACCGCCCCCATGCCGATCACCCCAAAGACTCCGGCGGCCGGCGCGTAGCTGGGAGCCACGAGGGTGCCGAAGGCGGCGCCGAGCGTCCCACCGATGAACAGGGACGGGGCGAACACCCCGCCGACGAAGCCCATTCCCAGGGTCAAGGAGGTCGCCAGCATCTTGGCCACGCACAGCACCAGCAGCAGCGTCAGGGCGTAGCGTCCTGCCAGCGCCCGGTTGAGAGCGGCTGATGACTCGCCGTACATCTCGGGCAGAATCAGGAGAGTCGTACCGACCGCCAGCCCGCCAATGCCCGGACGCGCCCAGATCGGAATGCCCAAGCGCTGCCAGGCGCGGGTCAGGGCGTCGAGGATGACGAAGCGAAGACGCATGAAGCCGACACCGACTCCGCCGCCCACGGCTCCCAGCAGCGCGACCCAGCCCAGCTGGGCGTCACCGGACAGGTCCAGGTAGGGGAGTGACAGAGACAGCGTCGTTCCCAGTAGGTGGTGCGACAGGACCGTCGAGGAGACGCAGGCCAGGACAATGACGATGAAGGCGTCGGCGCTGAAGCCCATGAGGATGACCTCCAGGGCGAAGAAGGCCCCAGCCAGTGGCGCGTTGAAGGCGGAGGCGATGCCGGCGGCCGTTCCGGCGGCGGCCAGGTGGCGGATCGAGGACCGGTGCAGCCGCAGCCTCCGTCCGATGATGCTTGCTGTCGACGCGCCCAGCTCGGCGATCGGCCCCTCCGGACCGACCGAGCCCCCGCCACCGATCGTCAGCGCAGCCGACGTCGTCGCGGCCAAGGCCGGTAGGGGCGCCATGGTGCCGTCGCCGTGACGAGTCGACCAGATGACGCCGGCCACCCCGTGGCCCGTGGGGGTAAGGCCCAGTCGGGACATCAACGGTCCTGTCAGCAGGCCGGAGAGCACCGGGGTGACTAGGACGAACCAGGTTCCCAGAGGTGCCAGGAGCCCGACCGAAGGCCCCATCGACACGGTGTAGTCGTCGGCTCCGCTCAGCAGCTGGGACCAGGCGTCGATTCCCAGCCGGAACAGCACCGCACCCAGGCCCGAGGCGAGCCCTACCAGCACCGCCAGGATGTAGAGGCCGAAGCGATGATGGCGGAAGAGGCTGCCTGCGCGCTGCGACAGGGGGGCGGACAGCCTCTTCCAGACGCGATCCATCAGTGCAGGTTCTCCACCTTGACCGTGAAGGTCTCCTCCTCACCCTGCCCCTCGGCATGGGAGGAGGCTGTGCCGATCCTCCACACCTGCCGGTAGAAGCTCAGCTCGGCCTCGTAACGCCGCCGGATGTTCGTCGCCAGACGGAAGCCGTGGCCCTCACCCTGGAAGACCTCCAGGGCCACCGGGGCGCCGGCCTCCTTGAGGGCCTCATACATGGCGGTGGCCTGCTCCGCCGGGACGATCGGATCCTCCGAGCCCTGGATGAGCAGCAGCGGGACGTTGATGTCCTCGATGTGGTTGATGGGGCTGCGCTCATCGAGCACCGGGTCGTCGATGTCCTGGGTTCCCATGAGCTGGCCGATGTAGTGCGACTCGAACTTGTGGGTGGTGCGCACCAGCCTCTTGAGGTCGGTCACCCCGAAGCAGGAGCTGGCCGCCGTGAACACGGAGGAGCGGGTGATGGCCGACAGTACCGTGAAGCCCCCGGCCGAACCTCCGCGGATCGCGATACGGCGCGGGTCGACGAGCCCGGCGTCGACCAGGTGCTGGGCCCCGTTGACGCAGTCGTCGACGTCGTAGATGCCCCACTTGCCCTCCAGGGCCTTGCGGTAGCCGGTTCCGTAGCCCATGGAGCCGCGGTAGTTGACGTCCAGGTAGCCGAAGCCCCGGCTGGTCCAGTACTGGATGCGCAGGTCGTAGCCGGGGACCGCCGTGGCCGTCGGGCCGCCGTGGACGTTGACGATCAGCGGCGCCAGCTCGCCGTCGGGGCCAGTGTGAGAGGCCGAGGTCGGCGGGTAGTAGAAGCCGTGGGCGGTGTCGCCGTCGCTGGTGGGCCAGGAGACCGGCTCGGGGAAGGACACCCCGGTGCCCTCAGGCACGAACTCGCCCGAGCCTCGCAGCACCTTCACCGTGCCGTTCTTGACCTCCACGATGCTGGGCATCGACATCTCGTTGGAGGCCAGCATGACGACGCGCCCGGCGTTGGAGGCGACGTTGCCGATCGGCTGCCACCCCACGTTCCACTCCTCGAGCTCCCCGTTGGCGAGCTTGATGGTCCCCAGGTGGGAGACCGCATCGCGGGCCCAGGAGGTGATGATGTGCTCGGAGTCGAGCACGTCGAAGGAGTGCGGCCCCAGCTGCCAGGAGGCCGGGTTGGTGAAGGTGGCCTCGGCCGGGTGCAGGGGGCGGGTGCGCAGCTTCTCCGACCAGCCGGTGCGGTTGGTGCCGCGTACCGGGAAGCCCTCAGTGCGGTAGAGGTTCCAGAAGCCCGAGGCGTTGGAGCCGTGCACGAGCTCGCACTCCTCGGTCCAGCGGGGCTCGGAGACCGAGTGCCCGTTGCCGCCGTCCACCAGCGTCTGCTCGCCAAGAGTCCCGTCCGGGCCGAGATCCCCCACGTGCAGGCTGGCGTTGTCCCACGGCATCCCCGGGTGGTCCCAGGTGATCCAGGCCAGGTGCTCGCCGTCGGGGGACAGCGTCGGGGCGACCACGAAGTCTGTGCCCGACACCAGTGTGCGCACGCGGGAGTCATCGCGGGCGGCCGAGCCGTCCAGGGGAATGGCGACCAAGGTGTTCACGGCCTCGCCGCCGCCTCGGTGGTCCTCGCGGACGGCGTAGACCAGGCCCCGGCCCGTGTCGATCTCCAGGTCGCCGTGTCGCACGTCCCCGTAGATCGTGAGCGGGACCAGGCCCCGCATGCGGTGCGCCACGTCGTACCGGTAGAGGCGCCCGTCCCCGGCGTGCGAGACCACGATGATCCCGCTGTCGACGGCGTAGGCCCGCCCTCCGTACTCGTGCACCCGGGTGCGCACATCGACCAGCTCGTCGGCGGGTGTCAGCGGAAGCACCTCACCGATCTGGCCGTCGCCGTTGCGGCGGAGCAGTACGTTGCGGCCCGCCTGTGAGGCGCGCTGCTCCACCCAGTAGGTGTCTGCGCCGTCCACACGGACCTGGGAGAGCAGGACCGTCCGGGTCGTGATGGTGCCCGGGGTGATGGGCGAGGGCCAGGTACCGAAAGGGGCTGTGGTGCTCATGGTTCCTCCTGGAGGGCAGTCCTGAGGGGCGGTCGGGCGATCACGAACGACGCCGTCGACCGGTGGGCGCGGACGGTTCGACGTCCAAGGCATACAGTACGTGCTCAGCCGTGACCCGCGTGACACGTGGCCGCACAGTGGTCGTGGCGGCTCTATGCTGAGCACCCTCGGTCGACTCAGGAGCGTCGCTCCGGGAAGCCTGGCGGTCCCCGGGCCCGGGAAGGAGACTCCTGGGAGGACCCCTTCGCCTCGTCAACGGCTACCCTGTCCCGAGTGCCGCTTCAGCGACCCGCCGCGGCTCGCTCGTGAGCGACACGAACAACTCGTCACCACCTTCGACAAGGAGGCGCACCGTGCCAGCAGCTGCTGAGCGCCCGGCAGGGCCCGCCGGACAGACCGGCAAGGCGCTCCTGCCCTGCGTGCGCAAGCCCGCCGACCTCGATCGGCTCACCAGCGAGCAGCTGGTGACGCTCGCCTCGGAGATCCGCCAGCATCTTGTCGCCTCAGTGGCGCGCACCGGCGGCCACCTCGGCCCCAACCTTGGGGTCGTCGAGCTGACGATCGCGCTGCACCGCACCTTCCGCTCCCCGCGGGACACCATCGTGTTCGACACCGGCCACCAGGCCTACGTCCACAAGCTGCTCACCGGTCGTCAGGACTTCACTCATCTGCGCGAACGCGGCGGCCTGTCCGGATACCCCTCACGGGCCGAGTCCGTCCACGACGTCGTGGAGAACTCCCACGCCTCCACCTCCCTGTCCTGGGCCGACGGCATCGCCCGGGCCAACCACCTGCAGGGCCACGACGAGCGCCACGTCGTCGCCGTCATCGGGGACGGCGCCATGACCGGGGGAATGGCCTGGGAGGCCCTGGACAACATCGCCGACTCCTCGGACCGCCACCTGGTCATCGTCGTCAACGACAACGGCCGCTCCTACGCCCCCACCATCGGGGGACTGGCCCATCACCTCGACGCACTGCGCACCAATCCCGGCTACGAGCGTGTCCTGTCCGGGGTCAAGCGGACGCTCCTGTCGCAGGGCGCCCCCGGCCGGGCCGCCTTCGACGCCCTGCACGGACTCAAACGGGGGCTCAAGGACGTCCTGGTTCCCTCGGCCTTCTTTGAGGACCTGGGGATCAAGTACACCGGACCGGTTGACGGCCACGACATCACGGCCGTCGAGTTCGCCCTCACTCGCGCCCGCGAGTATGCCGAGCCGGTTATCGTCCACGTCATCACCGAGAAGGGGCGGGGCTACACCCCGGCCGAGGAGCACGTCCCCGACCGCTTCCACGCGGTGGGCCAGATTCATCCCGAGACCGGCTTGCCGGTGGTGGCCGAGCGCTTCGGCTGGACCGCCGTCTTCGCCGAGGAGGTCGTCTCCCTGGCCCGCGGAGATGAACGGATCGTCGGGGTCACTGCCGCCATGCAGGCCCCGGTGGGTCTCCAGCCCCTGGCCGATGAGATGCCGACGCGGGTCATCGACGTCGGCATCGCCGAGCAGCACGCGCTGACCTTCTCCGCCGGCCTCGCCTTCGCCGGCATGCACCCGGTGGTCGCCCTCTACGCGACCTTCCTCAACCGCGCCTTCGACCAGGTGCTCATGGATGTCGCCCTGCACCGGGCCGGAGTGACGATCGTCCTGGACCGGGCCGGAATCACGGGAACTGACGGGGCCAGCCACAACGGCATGTGGGACATGGCGCTGCTGGCGCACGTTCCTGGTCTGCGCCTGGCGGCTCCCCGCGACGAGGCGACGCTGCGCGAGAGCCTGCGCACAGCCGTGAGCACTGACGATTCCCCCACCGTCGTGCGTTACCCCAAGGGCGCGCTGCCCGAGCCCCTGACCGCGTTGCGACGCCTCAGTCCGGAGTCGGAGGAACCGGGGCGCGGCGGGGATCCGGTGCACCAGGACACGCCTTCCGTGAGTGTCTTCGACGTCGTCGATGTCCTACTCGAGAGCCGCCGGCCGGCCGGTGGTGCGCGAATCCTTCTGGTGGGGGTGGGTGCCATGGCCACCCAGGCCTACGAGGCCGGCAGGCTCCTTGAGCAGGAGGGGTACGCCGTCACCGTGGTGCACCCGCACTGGGTGATTCCTGCCCCGGCTCCTCTCGTGACGGCCGCAGCCGACGTCGATGTCGTCGTCGTGGTCGAGGACGGTCTGGTCGACGGCGGTATTGGCTCCCAGCTGCGTGACGCGGTCGAGGAGTACCAGGCCGCCCACGGCGCTACCGGTGGCTCGCCGGTCTTCCGCCGCATCGGCGTTCCGCGCCAGTTCGTCGACACGGCCACCCGTGCTCAGCTGATGGAGGACTTCGGCATGCGAGCGGCTGATATCGCCCAGGCGGCCCGCAGGGCGGCCGACGGCGTCGCAGGGCCCCGCGCCGACCAGGACCTTAGGGCCGAGTAGGGCACGAGTAGGGCAATGGAGGCTGCGCCTCGGCTCCGGTTCCCCGCACGGTAACGGTAATCCGCTGGGACACCTGTCCTAATCGTTCCGATAGGTTGATGTGCTGGGAACGCGGCCCCATTCGTCCTCGTTGTCGAAGGCTGGAGGGAGTTGGTGGCTGGTGGCGGAGATTCTCCTGAGGGGTCGATATGGGGACCTATGTCCCGGATTGCGACGACGGCGATCGACCTGTGAGTCATCTAACCGGCCCTTCTTGGGACCAGCGACCCACAAGCCATCCTCTGAGTTCTAGTCTGAGACCGACGGCGCGCCGATGTGCCGCCTCGCCTCATCAGGGCGATCACAACCGGGTGGCTCTCCGGTCACCCACATGAGGAGGGCACGGATGACCACTGAGGTCACAACATCTGCCACCACGGCGAGCGGCAATGACGCCTGGGAGGGCTTCGTTACCGGACCGTGGACCGAGGACATTGACGTCCGCGACTTCATCCAGCGCAACTACACCCCCTACGACGGCGACGCCTCGTTCCTTGCCGACGCCACGGACAAGACCCTGCGTCTGTGGGACACCCTGGAGAAGAACTACCTCTCCGAGGAGCGCAAGGTTCGCATCCTCGACGTCGACACCCACACCCCCGCCGACATCGACGCTTTCCCGGCCGGCTACATCAGCGAGGACGATGACGTCATCGTTGGTCTGCAGACGGATTCCCCGCTGCGTCGCGCCATGATGCCCAACGGTGGCTGGCGCATGGTGGAGACCGCCATCAAGGAGGCGGGCAAGGAGGTCGACCCCGAGGTCAAGAAGATCTTCACCCGCTACCGCAAGACCCACAACGACGCGGTCTTCGACATCTACACCCCGCGCATCCGCGCGGCGCGCTCGAGCCACATCATCACCGGTCTGCCCGACGCCTACGGCCGCGGCCGCATCATCGGTGACTACCGCCGCGTGGCGCTCTACGGCGTCGACTTCCTCATCGAGCAGAAGCAGAAGGCCAAGGACGCCGTGGCGGACAAGCCCTTCTCCGAGCACTGGGCCCGCTACCGCGAGGAGCACTCCGAGCAGATCAAGGCGCTCAAGAAGCTCAAGGTCATGGCTCAGAGCTACGGCTATGACATCTCCGGCCCGGCCAAGAACGCCCACGAGGCGGTCCAGTGGACCTACTTCGCCTACTTGGCCTCCGTGAAGTCCCAGGACGGCGCTGCCATGAGCATCGGCCGGCTCTCCGGCTTCCTGGACATCTACTTCGAGCGGGACCTGCGCAACGGGGTCATCGACGAGACCCGCGCCCAGGAGCTCATCGACAACATCGTCATGAAGCTGCGCATCACCCGCTTCCTGCGCACCATCGACTATGACCAGATCTTCTCCGGCGACCCCTACTGGGCCACCTGGTCCGACGCCGGCTTCGGTGAGGACGGTCGCGCCCTGGTCACCAAGACCTCCTTCCGTCTGCTGCAGACCCTGCGCAACCTCGGTCCGGCCCCGGAGCCGAACATCACGATCTTCTGGGACGAGAACCTGCCGCAGGGCTACAAGGACTTCTGCGCCCTCATCTCGATCACGACCTCCTCCATCCAGTACGAGGCCGATGAGCAGATCCGTGAGCACTGGGGCGACGACGCCGCGATCGCCTGCTGCGTGTCCCCGATGCGCGTGGGCAAGCAGATGCAGTTCTTCGGCGCCCGCGTCAACTCCGCCAAGGCCCTGCTCTACGCCATCAACGGCGGCCGCGACGAGATGACCGGCAAGCAGGTCGTCACCGGTCTGCCCGGCATTGAGGGCGACGGCCCCCTCGACTTCGACGAGGTCTGGGACAAGTACGAGAAGATGCTCGACTGGGTGGTGGCCACCTACGTCGAGGCCCTCAACATCATCCACTACTGCCACGACCGCTACGCCTACGAGTCCATCGAGATGGCGCTGCACGACTCCGACATCGTGCGCACCATGGGTTGCGGCATCGCCGGCCTGTCGATCGTGGCCGACTCCCTGGCGGCCATCAAGTACGCCAAGGTCACCCCGGTTCGCGACGAGACCGGCCTGGTGGTCGACTACGTCACCGAGGGCGACTTCCCGATCTACGGCAACGACGACGACCGCGCCGACGACATTGCCGCCACCGTGGTCCACACGATCATGTCCAAGATCAAGGCCCAGCCCTTCTACCGCGACGCCATCCCGACCCAGTCGGTGCTGACGATCACCTCCAACGTGGTCTACGGCAAGGCAACCGGCTCCTTCCCCTCGGGGCACCAGAAGGGCACCCCCTTCTCGCCCGGAGCCAACCCGGAGAACGGGATGGACACCCACGGCATGGTCGCCTCGATGCTCAGTGTCGGCAAGCTCGACTACAACGACGCCCTCGACGGCATCTCGCTGACCAACACGATCACCCCGCAGGGACTGGGCCGCACTCTCGACGAGCGCGTCGCCAACCTCGTGGGCATTCTCGACGCCGGCTTCGTCCCCGACGACTGCGCCGAGATCTGATCGAGCCGCTCAACCCGGCCGATCACACCGCAGCAATTTCCACACATCGATCACATCACCTCAGAAAGGGGCCACCATGGCCACGTACGAAGAGCGCCTCGCCTCCATGAAGGCACAGCGTCAGGACAACGGCGGCGTCAAGGGCCTGTACCACGCCAACATCAACGTCCTGGACCGCAACACCCTCGAGGACGCGATGGAGCACCCGGAGAACTACCCGAACCTCACGGTTCGCGTCTCCGGCTACGCCGTCAACTTCGTCAAGCTGACTCGCGAGCAGCAGCTTGACGTCCTCCACCGCACCTTCCACTCCCAGGCCTGAGCCCTGGAGCACGGCGAGCGGTCATGACGCAGACCACGACGACCGTGCGCGACGGCGGTCGGGACCAGGACTTCCTGGCCCCGGCCGCCCGCTTGCGCGGTGCGGGCATCGGCGGGCTCGAGGAGCTGACGGATCTTCAACGCTCGGAGCGCCTGGCTCGGATGCGCGATGGCGAGCTGGGCTCGATCCACTCCTGGGAGCTCGTGACCGCGGTGGACGGCCCCGGCACCCGGATGACGGTCTTCCTCAACGGATGCCCCCTGCGGTGCCAGTACTGCCACAATCCCGACACCTTCCTCATGAAGGACGGGGAACCGGTGGAGGCCTCGGAGCTTCTCCGCCGCATGCGCCGCTACCGGGGGGTGTTCCGCGCGTCCAAGGGCGGGATCACGCTGTCGGGCGGCGAGGTCCTCATGCAGCCGGCCTTCGCGGGCAGGCTCCTGGCCGGGGCCAAGAAGATGGGCATCCACACCTGCATCGACACCTCAGGATTCCTGGGCGCCAATGCCAGTGACGAGATGCTCGATAACATCGACCTGGTCCTGCTCGACGTCAAGAGCGGTGACGAGGAGACCTACAAGAAGGTGACGGGGCGCTCCCTGGCCCCGACCATCACCTTCGGTGACCGTCTGGCGGCCAAGGGGATCGAGATCTGGGCCCGGTTCGTGCTGGTCCCGGACCTGACGGATGACCCTGAGAACGTCCACAACGTGGCCCGGATCATCGAGCGCTGGGGCTCGGTCAGCCGCGTCGAGGTGCTGCCCTTCCACCAGATGGGTACCGACAAGTGGGACGCCTTGGGACTGACGTACCAGCTTCGTGACACCAGGCCCCCGGAGCCGGAGCTGGTGGAGTCCACTCGCGCCATTTTCCGTTCCTACGGCTTCGAGGTCCACTGAGGCCGGCGAAGGTCACTGGTTTCTCGAGCCGAGCTCCTCTGACGAGAATCACGTCGTGCGCCGTCCACGTCTCCGTGGGCGGCGCACTGTGGTACGCGCGTGCTGGCGCGTCAGCCCAGTGCTGCGGCGAGAGCGGGGGCGGCCTGCTCGATCTGCCACGGCCTGGCCCCCATGGCGGCCAGACGCTCACTGATCTCCTGAGCAGTGACTCTGCCGGTGCGACCTGCCTCGATCTCCGCGCCGAGGTCCCAGGCCAGACGACGTTGGCACTCCGGGGTCAGGAGGAGCTCCTGGGGCACGCGGATCTCCTCAGCGTGCTGTCTGATGGCCGCGCGTACCTCGGTGAGCCGCTCGGCGGCCGCGGCGTGGTGGCGCTGCCAGGAGCGCGGATGGGGGAGCTCGCCGGGCGCCAGTGGTGCGCGGGTGGGGGGAAGCTCGTCGTCGGGCAGCTCCAGGGCGCGTTCGATGGCTCTCCACCAGCGCTCCTGGTTCTGGCGGGCCTGGCGGGAGGAGAACTCCTTGAGGGCGCTCATCTTGCGTCGTGACCGGGGGCGGGCGACGGCAGCGGCGACGAGTGCCTGGTGGGGCAGGACCTTGGAGGGGGTGCGGTCGAGCTCTGCGGCCAGCTGCTCGCGCGAGTTCCACAGCTCGCGCAGAATAGCCAGTGAGCGGGGGGAGCGTACGGAGCTGCCTGCTCGTGGGGTCTTGCGCCACGGGTCGACCTTGGCCGGCCTGGCGGGCTTGGTGCGCACGTGCTCGAACTCCTGGGCGGCCCACTGGTCCTTGCCGGCTGCTTCGAGCTCGGTGGCCAGGGCGTCGCGCAGGTCGATGAGCAGCTCGACGTCGAGGGCGGCGTAGGTGAGCCAGGAGGTGGGCAGGGGCCGGGTGGACCAGTCCGCGGCCGCGTGGTCCTTGGCCAGGCGCAGGCCCAGGGTCTCCTCGATGACGGCGCCGAGCCCGACGTGCTGTCGGCCCAGGAGGCGGGCTGCCAGCTCGGTGTCGAACAGGGAGGCGGCCTTCAGGCCGCGTGCGGTCAGGCAGGGGATGTCCTGGTCGGCGGCATGGAGGATCCACTCGGGTCCGTCAAGGGCTGTGGCCAGCTCGGTCAGGGGCCCGGTGGTGACCGGATCGATGAGCAGGGTGCCGACGCCGTCCCGGCGTAGCTGGATGAGGTAGGCGTCCTGTCCGTAGCGGAAGCCGGAGGCTCGTTCGGCGTCGACGGCGACGGGGCCCCGACCGGCCGCCAGGAGCTGAGCGGCTCGGTTCAGCTGGGTGGGGGTGGCGGTGATCTCGGGGAGCCCGTCCTTGGGACGGGGGTAGTCGACGATGTCGTGCGGGTTGATGGGGTGATCTGTTGTGCCAGGGGGGACGACTGGGCGGGGCACGGCCGAGGAAGCAGCTGGGCGGGGCACGGCCGAGGAAGCAGCTGGGCGGGGCACGGCCGAGGAAGCAGCTGGGCGGGGCACGGCCGAGGAAGCAGTTGGGCGGGGCGCGGCCGAGGTCGCAGCTGGGCGGGGCACGCCGGTGCGGCGGGGCGTCACCTTCCGGCTCCGGCGAGAGTGAGGGGGTGGACTGCGGCCGGTTCATGGCCGGAGGCGACCAGCAGCAGCTCGTGCCAGGCGGTGAGGTGGGGGCCGAGCTGGGGGGTCGTGGGGGACCAGGACGCCCGGATCTCGGCGTGGGCGCATGAGTCGGTGAGGGTCAGCCCACCGAAGGTCTCGGACAGGACCCTGGTGACGGTTCCGACCAGTGCGTGGTAGCCGGCGCGGGAGTCCTCCAGGCTGTCGGTGAGCCAGCTCCAGGCGGCGGACTCGAAGACGGGGTCCATGCCGATCTCGTCGTCGATGCGGGCGCGCGCCTGCACCACGATGCGGAAGTCCCCGTCCCAGGCCTCCTGGCCGTCGGGGTCGTGGAGGACAACGAAGCGTCCGGTGGCCACGGGGGTGGCGCCGACAGTCTCCACGGTTTCGGCGCTCAGGGCGGCGGAGTAGGGGGCCAGCTTCTTGGGGGCGGGCACCTCCTCCATGAGGAGTCCCCGGGGGCGGGGCGCGTCGCGAAGGGACAGGAGCGCTTCCTCGAATCGTTCGGGGATGCCACCTGCCTCATTCTGACGCGGCCTACCGTTGACAGTCACGGATGCCACGCTAGTGTGCTACCGCAGTGGGCACATGAAGCCACGCCGCTGGGAGGGTTGCATTGTGTCAACGAGGTGCCTGCCTTTCTGAACGGATGTGCATCGGCCGCTTCCGGTTCGCCGGCATCTGGTCGGCCGGGGAAGCCTCCTGGTGGGACTGGTCAGCGTCGGGCGACGAGCGTCTGTCCGGGGGGCAGGCAGGACGGGTCGGAGCCGACCGGGGCCCAGGAGAGGAGCACGTCACTCAGCTCGGCAGCGGGCCGTGGCCTCCCGGAGAGGTTGGTGACGACGACGATGTCCTCGTAGGTCACGGTGACAACATCGTCGGCCTCATCGATCTGCGGCCACGCGGTGCGTTGGGACCAGGCCAGCTCGCGGCGCAGGGCGGTCAGTGCCCGGTACCAGGACAGCATGTGGGCGTGTTCGGCTTTGTCCAGCTCGGACCAGTCCAGGCGCGAGGTCTCGACGGTCGCGGTGTCCTGGGGGTCGGGGATCTCGTCAGCGTCCCAGCCGAAGGCGGCGAACTCCCGGGCGCGCCCCTGGCTGACGCTGCGGGCCAGGTCCTCCTCCTCATGGTCGGTGAAGAACTGGAAGGGGGCGCGGGTTCCCCACTCCTCGCCCATGAAGAGCATGGGCGTGTAGGGCGACAGGAGCACCAGGGCGGCAGTGGCGGCCAGGGCGGCGTCGTCGAGTCCGGCCGAGGGACGGTCCCCGACGGCTCGGTTGCCGATCTGGTCGTGGTTGGATCCGAAGACGACGAAGCGCCTGGGGTCGGTGTCCTCGGGGACGGGGGCACCCCAGACCCGGTCCCGGAAAGTGGACCAGGTGCCGTTGTGGAGGAAGGCGCCGCTGTAGGCCTTGGTCCACGCCCCGGGCTCGGCGAAGTCGGCGTAGTAGGCCTGCGCCTCGCCGGTGATCCGTGCATGCAGGGCATGGTGGACGTCGTCGGCCCACTGGGCGGTCATGCCCAGGCTGGGTGTTGCGGCGGGGGGCTCCTGGTCGGTGGGGGTGATGACTCCGACATCGTTGAGGTCGGCCTCGGCCACCAGGCTCAGGGGCCGGTCCAGCTCGTCGGACAGCGCAGCCACGGCGTTGGAGAGCTCGGCCAGGACGTGCGTCTGTGGAGGGTCGGCGGCTGCGGCGTCGTCCTTGATCTCGTGGATGGCGTCCAGGCGCAGGGCGTCGATGTGGAAGTCCCGCAGCCAGCGCAGGGCCGAGTCGATGACGAAGGCACGCACCTGATGACTGCCGTCGTGGTCATAGTTGACGGCCTCACCCCAGGGCGTGTGATGGGCGGGGGTGAAGTAGGGGCCGAAGACGCTGAGATAGTTGCCCGACGGGCCCAGGTGGTTGTAGACGACGTCGAGGCACACGCCGATGCCGGTGCGGTGGGCGGCGTCGACGAAGCGCATCAGGGCCTCGGGGCCCCCGTAGGCCTCGTGGACGGCCCAGAGGCCCACCCCGTCGTAGCCCCATCCGGCTCGACCGGGGAAGGCGGCCAGGGGCATGAGCTCGACGATGTCGACGCCCAGCTCGGCCAGGTGATCGAGCCGGGAGATGGCGCTGTCCAGGGTGCCCTCGGGGGTGAACGTGCCCACGTGGAGCTCGTAGATGACTGAGCCGAGCAGGTCCTTGCCCATCCAGTCCTGATCGGTCCACTGCCAGGCGGTCGGGTCCACGGTTCGTGAGGGGCCGTGGACACCGTGGGGCTGCAGGGCGCTGCGGGGATCGGGGCGGTCGGGGGAACCGTCGACCCGGAAGGCGTAGTCGGTGCCCGGCTCCAGGTCGAAGGGGGCGGCCCACCAGCCGTCGGGGGCCGGGACCATGTCAACCAGCCGGTCATCCAGTCCCTCATCGCCGGGCAGGTGCAGCTCGACCCGCCTCGCCGTGGGGGCCCACACGGGAACGCGGGGGCCCACAGGCAGGGCCGGTGACTGCCAGGTCCGGGATGCCGGGCTCATCGGGCGGCCTCCTGCTCCTGGGCGGCCTGGTCTGAGTCGGTCTGGGAGTCGGGGGAGCCGACCCTGGCCAGGACGACGACGGCATCGTCCCCGACCACCTCGGCCAGAGGCTGGCTGCCTCCCTCCACGGTGCCGGTGCGCAGGACGTGCTCCCAGGTCCCCTCCGGCAGGACGATGCTCTCCTCACGCCATCCCCCCAGCTGCTCGAGCCGCCGGGACAGGCGCCTGACGATGACGACGACGTCGGGGATCTCGTCGAGCAGGCGGGTGTAGGCGAAGGCGAAGGAGGTGGTCACCGGGATCGTGCGGTAGCCCGAGCGGGGACCGACGAAGGTGTGGGGGCGAGCAGCGCGCAGACGCGCCAGGCGTGAGGTGAGGAAGAGCTTGTCCTCATCCAGGCTGCGCGGTGCGGCTCCGGAGTCGAGGCGCTCCAGGGCGCTGATGAGACCCGAGGGCCCGGCGTAGTCGACCGTGCGACGGTTGTCGGGGTCCACCAGTGAGGTGCGGGTGATCTCGCTGCCCTGATAGATGTCGCTCACGCCCATCCAGGTCAGGGCCAGCGCCTTGCCGGCGAGGATCGCGGTGCGTACGGACCTGGCCGTCAGGGCCGCGAAGGCCTCGAGCTCGTCGCGGACCTCCTCGCTGGTGAGCAGATGGGTGGCGTAGTCGGTCAGGGCCTGCTCCCGAGCCAGGTCCGGGGCGGTCCAGGTGGTCCAGATCTTCTGCTCCCGGGAGGCCTTGATGAGATAGGCGCTCAGGCGCTCGGGGGTCATGGGGTCGTCGCTGTCGGGCGCCCAGGTCCCCCACAGGGTCTGCCACAGCAGGTTCTCGCTGCGTCCGTCGAGGTCCAGGGGGCGGACCTGCGCGGTCATGGCGCGCAGACGGTGGATGAGGTCGCTCCACTCCTCGGCATAGGAGGCCAGCACGTCCAGGCGAGCGCGCACGTCCTCACCGCGCTTGGTGTCGTGGGTGGTGGAGGTGACCATCGTGTCGGGCCAGGTGTTCTGGATCCGGTCGGCCCAGGCGTGGGCCTCGTCGGCACTCAGCGCGAAGCCGGCCGGGTTGCCGCCGACCTCGGTGAGGCTGGTCAGGTGGGTCCATCGGTAGAAGGCGGTGTCCTCCACGCCCTTGGCGGTGACGGCCCCGCACACCTGCTGGAAGCGGATGATGGCCTCGGTGCGCTCGGGGGACTCAGACAGGCCCTCGGAGCCGACTGGCTCACCCAGGAGGATGGCGACCACGAGGTCGAGGGTCTCTCCCTGGTCCGGCTCGAGGCGCTGGCGGGCCCGCTCGGCGTCGGCCTGGAGGACGGCGGCCGTCTCCGGGCCTGGGGGCGTCCCGGGAACGACATAGACCCGGTACTGGTCTGCGGCCACGAGCAGCTCGACGACGCAGGCCCGCAGGTCGCGCAGGGTGTGGTCGCGCAGGCGCACGTCCTGGGAGGTCAGGGAGTCCAGGATGCGGGCCAGACGGTCGACCTCCGCGGCCAGTGAGCCGGCGATGACCTCTCGCTTGGCCTCCTCGACGATGCGGTCGTAGTCCACCGGAGCGTCCCCGGTGAGCTCCTGCATGAGCGCGCCCAGGCGGGCCGCGCCGGCGGGGTCCACCTGGAGCTGGTCGATCCGCCAGGCGGCGTCGTAGCCGGTGGTTCCGGCCACCGGCCAGGAGGTGGGCAGGGACTCGTCGGGCGCCAGGATCTTCTCCGCGGCGATCCACGCCCCGCTGGTGGCCTCGGCCAGCTGGGTGAGGTAGCCACCGGGGTCGGCCAGGCCGTCGGGGTGGTCGACCCGCAGAGCGCTGATGACTCCGTCTCTCATGAGGTCGAGGATGAGGCCATGGCTTCCGGCGAAGACGTCGGGCTCCTCGACGCGGATCGCGGCCAGGGTGCCGACATCGAAGAACCGTCGGTAGTTGATCTCCTCGTCGCCGACCTTCCAGTAGGCCAGGCGGTAGTGCTGGCGCTCGACGAGGACGTGCATCGGCAGCGCCTCGGTGCCCTGGGCAACGGGGAAGGCGTGGTCGTAGTAGCGCAGCACCCACTGCTCGCCCAGATCCTCCTGCCCCGGAACCACCATCTGCTCCAGGGTGAGCTCATCATCGGCCAGGACGGCGCCGATGCGCTTGCCCAGGATCGGCATGAGGATGGGCTCGTCCAGGGAGAGGTCGAACCAGGCGGCGTAGGGGGAGTCCGGTCCCTCACGCAGCACCGACCACAGGGGCAGGTTGTGCCAGCCGGGGGTGGGCACGGCCATGTGGTTGGGAACGATGTCCACCACAACGCCCATCGCATGGGCGTCGGCCTCAGCGGCCAGGGCCTCGAGCTGCTCCCTTCCTCCCATGACGGCCGAGACCCGGCGGTGATCGACGACGTCGTAGCCGTGGGTGGAGCCCGGCGCGGCGGTGAGGATCGGGGAGAGGTAGAGGTCGGTGACTCCCAGATCGGCCAGGTAGGGGACCAGGGCCTTGGCGTCTGCGAAGGTCAGATCCTCACCGAGCTGGAGACGGTAGGTGGTCACCGGCGTCCGGTGCTCCGGAGCCGGCACGTGCCCCGACCACGGCGCGTAGGCGGGTGTCTCGGCCGAACCCGCCGAACCTGCCTGATCCACTGCTGCGTCCACTGCGTCGGTCATGTCACTTCCTGAAGCTCGTCTGGTCTGCGTCGGGTGGTGCTGCTTGATGGGTGATGTGCGTTCGGTGGCGCGCCGGAGGGCCGCAGAGAGCCCCTACCTCGGGTGGCGCTCCGTGGTGGCGGCGGACTCGGGGGCGTCGATGAGGAAAAGCATGGAGCGGGCCTCGACCACGACGGTGTCGTCAGCAGCGAGAACCGGGTCGGAGTCCCCGTCCACTGCGGGAGCCGTGTCCAGCGCGACCTTCCAGGTGGGGGCGTACCCCTCGCCGGGCAGGGTGAAGGTGATGTCCTCGTCGGAGGCGTTGATGAGTACGAGGAAGGAGTCGTCCACGATCCTCTGTCCGCGCTCATCGGGCTCGGCGATCGCCTCCCCGTTGAGGAAGACCATCATGGCCCGGGCGTACCAGGTGGTCCAGTCCTGGTCGGTCATGGACTCACCGGCCGGAGTGAGCCACTCGATCTCGCCGAGCTCGCTCTCCCCGCCGTGGCGGGCGTCCCCGGTGAAGAAGCGCCGACGCCGCAGCACCGGGTGGTCGCGACGCAGCCACATCATGGTGCGGGTGAACTCCAGCAGGTCGTTGTCCTGCTCACTGAGATCCCAGTTGACCCAGGAGATCTCGTTGTCCTGGCAGTAGACGTTGTTGTTGCCCCCCTGGGTGCGTCCCATCTCGTCGCCGTGACAGATCATGGGCACGCCCTGACTGAACAGGACGGTGGCCAGGAAGTTGCGGGTCTGGCGCTGACGCAGCTCGGTGATCGTCGGATCGTCGGTGGGACCCTCGGCGCCGCAGTTCCAGGACCGGTTGTTGTTGTCCCCGTCTGCGTTGCCCTCGAGGTTGGCCTCGTTGTGCTTCTCGTTGTAGGAGACCAGGTCACGCAGCGTGAAGCCGTCGTGGGCGGTGACGAAGTTGATGCTGGCCACCGGGGTGCGCCCGGCATGCTGGTAGAGGTCGGAGGAGCCGGTGATACGGGAGGCGAACTCGCCCAGGGTGGAGGGCTCCCCGCGCCAAAAGTCGCGCACGGTGTCGCGGTACTTGCCGTTCCACTCGCTCCACAGGGCCGGGAAGCCGCCCACGTTGTAGCCGCCATCGCCCACGTCCCAGGGCTCGGCGATGAGCTTGACCTGGGAGAGCACCGGGTCCTGGTGGATGATGTCGAAGAAGGCGCTGAGCTTGTCCACCTCGTGGAACTGCCGTGCCAGAGTGGAGGCCAGGTCGAAGCGGAACCCGTCGACGTGCATCTCGGTGACCCAGTAGCGCAGCGAGTCCATGATGAGCTGGAGGACCGCCGGCGATCGCATGAGCAGCGAGTTGCCGGTACCGGTGGTGTCGAAGTAGTGGCTGGCTGAGCCATCGACGAGGCGGTAGTAGGAGCTGTTGTCGATGCCTCGGAAGGACAGGGTGGGGCCCAGGTGGTTGCCCTCGGCCGTGTGGTTGTAGACCACGTCCAGGATGACCTCGATGTCGGCCTCGTGGAAGGCCTTGACCATGGACTTGAACTCCTGGACCTGCTCACCCTCGGCGCCGTAGGCGGCGTAGGTGTTGTGCGGGGCGAAGAAACCGATCGTGTTGTAGCCCCAGTAGTTCGACAGGCCCTTCTCCTGCAGGTGGGTGTCGTTGACGAACTGATGGACCGGCATGAGCTCGATGGCCGTCGCGCCCAGGTTCTTGAGGTGGTCGATGACGGCGGGCTGAGCCAGACCGGCGTAGGTGCCCCGCAGTTCCTCGGGAACCATCGGGTGCAGCTTGGTCATGCCCTTGACGTGGGCCTCATAGATGATCGTCTCGTGGTACTCGTGGTTCGGGGGACGGTCGTGACCCCAGTCGAAGTAGGGGTTGATGACCACCGAGCGCATGGTGTGGCCCGCCGAGTCCTCCTCGTTGCGCACCTCCGGGTTGTCGAAGGAGTAGGAGTACAGCGTCTGGGACGGGGTCACCTCGCCGGAGATCGCCTTGGCGTAGGGGTCCAGCAGCAGCTTGGAGGGGTCGCAGCGGTGACCGGAGGCCGGGTCGTAGGGGCCCGCCACCCGGTAGCCGTACTTCTGACCCGGAAAGATCCCGGGCAGGTAGGCGTGCCAGACGTCGCCGTCGACCTCCTTGAGCGCCACCCGCTCCTCGTGGCCCTCGTCGTCGAACAGGCACAGGTCGACACCGGTGGCGGCCGAGGAGTAGAGGGCGAAGTTCGTTCCCGAGCCGTCGTAGGTCGCCCCGAG
This sequence comes from Actinomyces sp. oral taxon 175 str. F0384, assembly GCF_000223355.1. NCBI lineage: Bacteria > Bacillati > Actinomycetota > Actinomycetes > Actinomycetales > Actinomycetaceae > Actinomyces > Actinomyces sp. oral taxon 175. Next base: position 1,383,243 of record NZ_AFUR01000001.1, on the reverse strand, counting down.
CGGGTAGGGGTGGCCCGGCCAGATCTGGCGCTGGGGGCCCTCCTGAGGTTCCGGTGCGGCCTGAGGCGTCGGTGTTGTCGGCGTGGTCATGGGGACTACCCTGCCACGACTGAGGTGCGAAGGCAGGAGAGTGGGAGAAAGACATGTCACGTCGGAGCGTCTCCCGGCACGTCCCCGGGTGCTGCCCAGTGATCGAGGCGGGTCGGCGGGGCGTGAGACACCTCATGAGGACACGGGCTCGGCTGCGTTTTGCCTCCGAGGGATACCTCTGCTAACTTTCTTCCCGCACCCCACAAGGGTGTCACGCGGATGTGGCTCAGTTGGTAGAGCATCACCTTGCCAAGGTGAGGGTCGCGGGTTCGAGTCCCGTCATCCGCTCGGGCGATTGGCGCAGCGGGAGCGCGCTTCCCTGACACGGAAGAGGTCACTGGTTCGATCCCAGTATCGCCCACCAGAACCGATGGTCGAAGTGAGCCCGGAGCCCAGCGCTCCGGGCTCTTGTCGTTCTCCGGGAAGGCGGCCTCGAGCAGGGTGGCATGTGTCACCGTCAGGCCGCGATGTCGTCGTCGAGGTGCGGACTATCGCTTGGAATCACGCTGGATTGAGGGGGTGGGGTGGAGGCGGTCGGGGACGGTCCCGTGTCTGGATCGTGATGTTCCTGGAGCGGTCGGGAACGGGGCGTCCCGGCGTGCTCTACCATCTGGGGAGGAGTTGGCCCCTGCGGCAAGAAACGGATGGTTATGACGCAACGCTTCAGGCACCTGCTGCCCGTGGTCCTCGGCGGTGATATCGGCGCCTACGCCCTGGCGCGGCAGCTTCATGAGGTCACCGGCACGTCGGTGACGGTCGTGGCCTCGGATCCGATCGTCGCGATCTCCGAGTCGGTCTACATCACCGTGGTCCACCAGGAGGCCGGGGCCCCGCCGGAGCGGACCATCGCGCTGCTGCGAAAGCTGGCTCAGGGCCGAGGACCCCGCAGCGCTGTGCTCATGGCCAACACCGACGCCGCGGCCGCCATGATCTCGGCCCACCGCAGCGAGCTCGAGCCCACCTATGTCCTGCCCTTTCCGGACATCGACGTTCTCGATGCCGTCAGCGACAAGGCCTCCTTCTCCCGTCTGTGCGCCGAGGTGGGGGTGCTCACGCCCCGGGAGGTCGTCGTCGACCTGGCCGACCCCGACTGCGTGCCGCCGACCAGCGCCGACGAGCTCGGCATGGAGTTCCCGCTCGTGGCCAAGGCGGCCATCGGCGCTGACTACGACCGTATCTCCTTCCCTGGCAAGCGCAAGATCTGGTTCATCGACGACGCCGCCGAGCTGGCAGGCATGTGGAGGAGCCTGAAGGAGGCCAGTTACCGCTCCACCTTCCTGGTGCAGGAGTGCATCCCCGGTGACGACACCGCCATGCGCTCGGTGACGGCCTACATGGACTCCACCGGTGAGCTGCGCCTCATCGGCTCGGCGCGTGTTCTGCTGCAGGACCACGCGCCCACCATGATCGGCAACCCTGTGGCCATGATGACCGAGGCCTTCCCCGACCTGTGGGAGGCCACCGGCCGCCTGCTGCGTCATGCCGGCTACCGCGGCTTCGCCAACCTCGACATCAAGGTCGACCCCCGTGACGGACGGGAGCTCTTCTTCGAGGTCAACCCCCGTATCGGCCGCAACTCCTTCTACCTGACCGCCGCAGGTGCCAACCCCATGGCCGTCATGCTCAAGGACCTGGTCCTGGACCAGCGTGACGAGCCCATCGAGGTCACCCGGCAGATCCTCTACTCCCTGGTTCCCGACGGCGTCATCGCACGCTACGTGTCCGACGAGGCTCTGCGCCGCAAGGCCAAGGGCCTGGGGCGGGGCGTCGACCCGCTGCGCGATCCGGCTGAGCGCTCGCTGCGCCGTCGCGTGACGATCGAGCTCCAGCGCCTCAACCACTACCGCAAGTTCGCCCGCAACTATCCGCAACGAGTCGACAGGTCCCGCTGAATGCCCGAGAACGAGAACATGCCCGACAGCACCACCCCCGACGCCACGACTGATTCCGCGACTGACTCCACCCCTGAAATCAAGGTCGAGGCCGGTGCGCCGGCTCCCCAGAAGGCTCAGGCGACTCAGCCCAAGAACAACAAGGGGCGCAAGGGCGGTGAGCCCGAACAGCCCGAGCAGCCCGAGCAGAAGGTTGACCCGACCGACAAGCCCGCCCAGCCCGCCAGGGCCGACAAGACTGACAAGCCCAAGGCGCCTCGGCTCACGCACCCCGAGCCGGTGCACTCCACCCCGGACCGCTCCGAGACCCTGCGTCGGGTCGACGGGCGCGAGATGCGTCTGGCCGTGGGCAACAGCCACTTCCCGGTTGAGCAGACCGAGGCCTGGGAGCGCTTCGAGGAGGCCATGGGCCGCCCCCTGTGGGGCCGCTACCTCTATGAGGACGAGGGTAAGCCCGTGGCCGCCATCGCCCTGTACCGCTACGAGATGGGCGGCCAGACCTTCCTGTGGGCCAAGCACGGCCCGGTTTGGCTCAAGGAGCAGTCGCCCGAGCGCGAGGCCCACCTGCGTCGTCTGCTGCGCTCCGTGGTCAAGGAGCGCGACCGCTCCGTGCGCTTCATCCGCATGCACGCCCGCTACCGCGCTGCCGACCTGCGAGAGCTGCTGTCCACCATCACCTATGACCGCACCTACGTCATTGACCTGGTGCCCAAGACACCGGAGAAGATCGCGGCGGTCATGCCCAAGGACGGGCGCCGCGCGGTCAAGCGCGCCGAGCGCGTCGCCCGGGAGGCCGGCTGCACCATCAGCGACGAGACCGGCCTGAGCCGCGAGGAGTTCGACCAGGTCTACGAGGTCCTGCGCGAGACCGCCGAGCGCGACGGCTTCAAGCCCCACGACGCCGAGGTCTACTGGACCATGCTGACCTCCCTGGGGGAGAAGAACGCCCGCCTGTTCGTCCTGCGCAAGGACGGCATCCCCCACGCCTGGGACCTCATCCTCACCTCGGGCAAGGACTCCGTGGCCTACTACGGCGCCTCCTCCAACGAGTCGCGCACCTTCCGCGGGGCCGAGGCCCTGGACTGGTGGGCCGCCTGCACCCTGGCGCAGGAGGGCTACCGCGGCCTGGACCTCATGGGCGCCGGCTCCACCCGCGTCCCCTCGCTCTACACGGTGGGCCAGTACAAGAAGCGCTACGCCCAGCACGTCACCGAGGTGGACGGGGCCTGGGACGTCCCGGTCTCCCGAGTCATCTACTCCGGGATGTCCGCCGCCAAGCGCCTGCGTGACGCACTGCGCGCGCGGCGTGGCTCACGGGAGGACTGAGCCCGCGCGACCACGACGTAGACTCGCGGTCGAACCGGGGTGCACCAGTACAGCGCCCCGCACCGATGCAGCAGAGGAGACGAACCCGTGTCAGACCAGCCCATGATTGAGATCACCCTCGACGGCGCGCCCCGCACCATTGAGGCGGGCATCACGGGGGCGCTCCTCCTGCAGGACGCCGTCAAGAAGGACGGCGTTGTCGCGATGTGCGTCAACGGCGAGCCCTGGGACCTGGAGCGCCAGGTCCCGGCCGGCGCCGTCGTCGAGCCCATCACCCTGGCCAGCGAGGACGGCCTCAACATCCTGCGCCACAGCGCCACCCACGTCATGGCGCAGGCCGTCCAGGAGATGTTCCCGGACGTCAACCTCGGCATCGGCCCCTTCATCACCGACGGCTTCTACTACGACTTCGGCGCCATCGACGCCGTCACCCCCGAGATGCTGCGCGAGATCGAGAAGCGCATGAAGCGGATCGTCAAGGAGGGGCAGCGCTTCGTGCGCCGCGACATCACCGAGGACCAGGGGCGTGAGGAGCTGGCCGACCAGCCCTACAAGCTCGAGCTCATCACCACCAAGGGAGCGGGCGCCGAGGGCGCCTCGGTCGAGGTCGGCGCCGGCGGGCTGACCATGTACGACAACGTCCGGCGCGACGGCACCGTCGCCTGGACCGACCTGTGCCGTGGCCCCCACCTGCCCTCGACCCGCCTCATCGGGCAGGGCTTCGCGCTGACCAAGTCCTCGTCGGCCTACTGGAAGGGTGACCAGTCCGGTGACTCCCTCCAGCGCATCTACGGCACTGCCTGGGCCAGCAAGGACGATCTCAAGGCCTACCAGACCCGCCTGGCCGAGGCCGCCAAGCGCGACCACCGCAAGCTCGGCGCCGAGCTCGACCTCTACTCCTTCCCCGAGGAGATCGGCCCCGGCCTGGTGGTCTTCCACCCCAAGGGCGCCATGCTGCGCCACCAGATCGAGCAGTACGTCGTCGACCGCCACCAGGACTACGGCTTCGACTTCGTCCACACCCCCGAGATCTCCAAGGGCGGGCTCTTCCACACCTCGGGCCACCTGCCCTACTACGCCGACACCATGTTCCCGCCCATGCTCGCCGACGAGGAGCGCGACGCCGAGGGCAACATCACCAAGGCCGGCCAGGAGTACTACCTCAAGGCCATGAACTGCCCGATGCACAACCTCATCTTCCGCTCCCGCGGACGCTCCTACCGCGAGCTGCCGCTGCGCTTCTTCGAGATGGGCCACGACTACCGCTACGAGAAGTCCGGTGTCGTCCACGGGCTCACCCGCATGCGCGGCTTCACCCAGGACGACTCCCACACCTACTGCACCCCGGAGCAGGCCGGCGAGGAGATCCGCGCCCAGATCGACTTCTTCCTGTCCATCCTCAAGGCCTTCGGACTGACCGACTTCTACCTCGAGCTGTCCACCCGCGACGAGGACGGCACCAAGAAGGACAAGTTCATCGGATCCGATGCCGACTGGACCGCCGCCACACAGGCCCTCCAGGACGCCTGTGACGCCTCCGGGCTGGAGGTCGTTCCCGACCCGGGTGGCGCCGCCTTCTACGGTCCCAAGGTCTCGGTCCAGGTCAAGGACGCCATCGGCCGGACCTGGCAGATGTCCACCATCCAGTACGACTTCAACCAGCCCGAGCGCTTCGACCTGGAGTACACGGCCGCTGACGGTACCCACCAGCGCCCCATCATGATCCACTCGGCCAAGCTGGGCAGCGTGGAGCGCTTCATCGGGGTGCTCACCGAGCACTACGCGGGCGCTTTCCCCGCCTGGCTCTCCCCGGTGCAGGTCCGGCTCATCCCCGTGGCCGAGGCCTTCGACGCCTACGTCGACGACGTCGCCGCCCAGCTGCGCGCCCAGGGGGTGCGCGTCGAGGTGGACCACTCCGACGACCGCTTCGGCAAGAAGATCCGCAACGCCTCCAAGGACAAGATCCCCTTCACCCTCATCGCCGGGGGAGAGGACGCCGAGGCCGGCGCCGTCTCCTTCCGGTTCCGCGACGGCCAGCAGACCAACGGCGTGCCCGTCAAGGAGGCCGTGGCCCACATCGTCAGCGTCATCGACGCCCGTATCAACGACCCGGCGGGGGAGAAGCTGCACAGTGACTGAGGAAGTGACCGGAGAGACGATCAGCGCCCCCGGGGGCGGTGACGACGTCGAGGTGGAGGCTCCCTTCTACCACGAGGGCGCTCCGCAGGCCTTTCAGCGGCTGTGGACCCCGCACCGCATGGCCTACATCGGGGGGCAGAACAAGCCCTCCGATGACACCCCCGCACAGTGCCCGTTCTGCACCGGGCCGCAACGCGGTGACGAGGAGTCCCTCATCGTCCACCGGGGCCAGACCAGCTACGTCATCATGAACCTGTACCCGTACAACACCGGTCACCTGCTGGTGTGCCCCTACCGGCACATCTCGGACTGGACCGAGGCCACCGCGGCCGAGCGCCAGGAGATCGGTGAGCTGACCGCCACGGCCATGAGCGTCGTGCGCTCGGTGAGCCGCCCCCACGGGTTCAACCTGGGGATGAACCAGGGTGAAGTCGCCGGTGCGGGGATCGCCGCCCACCTCCACCAGCACATCGTGCCGCGCTGGAAGGGGGACGCGAACTTCATGCCCATCATCGGTCGGACCAAGCCCGTTCCCCAGCTGCTCGGGGAGCAGCGGGACATGCTCGCCGCCGCCTGGGCCGCCCCGGTCGGGCAGAGCGGGGACTGATCCCCCTGGCCTCGATCGACGTGCTCCGGCAGGCTGAGGGGCGCCCCTGCGTCCTTGTCCATCCCGTGCCATCACGGCCCGTCTCTTAGACAGCTCCACCCCAGTGTTAAGGACCTCATGCTCGGCAACCACGGCCGCGGCCTGACCAAGGCCCTGTTCACCCGACCCGCCCTCGCGCTCGGGCGGCTCGGGGTTACTCCCAACATGCTCACCGTCACCGGAACTGCCCTGTCCGTGACGGCGGCGGTCACCCTGCTGCCGAAGGGACACTTCGTGACCGGGCCCCTGGTCCTGCTCGTGGTGCTGGTGGCCGACTCCTTCGACGGCATTCTGGCCCGGGCCACCGGGAAGAGCTCGGTGTTCGGGGCCTTCCTGGACTCCACCATGGACCGCCTCGCCGACGGCGCCGTCCTGGGATCCCTCGCGGCCTGGGCGGCCCTGTCCATGCCCGTCGGCGCGCTGCGCACCGTGACCGTCGCGGCTGCCCTGGTCGCCGTCGTCATGGCGGCCACTGTTCCCTACGCCCGGGCGCGGGCCGAGTCCATCGGCGCCACCGCCTCCGTAGGGATCGCCGAGCGCACCGACCGGCTCCTGGTCGCGCTCGGCTCCACCTTCCTCGTGGGGCTCGGGGCACCCCAGTGGGTGCTCACCGTTGGGCTCCTCTACGTGGCAATCGCCTCCTTCATCACCGTGATCCAGCGCGCGCGCGCCGTCCACCAGCAGGTCCGGCAGGAGGATGAGAAGGCATGAGGATGCGCCTGCCAGCCGCCTCAGACGCCTACCGCCTGGCCTGGCGCGGTACCCGCCACCTGCCCGCGCCGGTGGGCTACGGCCTTGCCCACTCTGTCGCCGACGCGCTGTGGGTCTGGCAGCGCCTGCGCCGCTCCACCGCCGGGGTGGGACAGCTCGAGCGCAACCTGGCACGCATCCTCCCGGCGGGAACACCACCGCGCGCGCTGCGCCGGGCCACCCGAGCCGGCATGCGCTCCTACATGCGCTACTTCTACGAGGCCTTCGCCCTGCCCGGTATCACACCGGAGCAGATCCTGGCGCGCGTGCGCACCGACATCGACCCCCAGCTGCACGAGGACGTGCGCGTCGGCAGCGTCGTCATGGCCCTGCCACACATGGGCAACTGGGACCTCATCGGAGCCTGGGCCTGCCGTGAGCTCGCCACCGTCCTGACCGTCGCCGAGCGCCTGGAGCCCGAGGACCTCTTCGAGCAGTTCGTCTCCTTCCGCCAGTCACTGGGCATGCGCATCATCGGCCAGTCCCACGGGGAGAAGGTCTTCGACCGCCTCCTTGAGGCGGCGAGCCAGGGGCACTACGTCGTCGCACTCCTGGCGGACCGGGACCTGTCCTCGGCCGGCATCACTGCGCGGCTGGGTGGCGCCACCGCACGGGTGGCTGCCGGTCCCGCGGCGATCGCCCAGCGCCTGGGACGCCCCCTGTACGCCGCCTCGATCCACTACGAGCCGCTCACCGGGCAGAGGCGCCGTCGGGCTGGATCGCCCTGGGGAATCGTGCTGACCGCCCGCAGGGTTCCGGCGCCCCAGCAGATGGAGGGACGCGAGCAGGTCGTGGCGCACACGCGCGCCTGGGTCGCCGCGCTGGAGCCCCTGCTTGCCGAGCACGCCGAGGACTGGCACATGCTTCAGCCCGTCTTCGACGCCGACCTGGACCAGGAGCGCCTGGCTCGCAGCCACGCCCGCGACCAGCAGGGCGCCCACGAGGAGGACGCATGAGGATCGGTATCGTCTGCCCCTACTCCTTCGACGCTCACGGAGGTGTCCAGGTCCACGTCATGGACCTGGCCGGTGAGCTCTTCCGCCGCGGCCACGAGGTACAGGTCCTCGCGCCGGCCTCCCAGGACACCGAGCTTCCCGACTGGGTCACCAGCGCCGGTGACTCCATTGCCATTCCCTACAACGGCTCGGTGGCGCGGCTGAACTTCGGCGCCCTCGTGGCCAGGCGGGCCCGACGCTGGCTGGATGCCGGGGACTTCGACATCCTGCACATCCATGAGCCCATCACCCCCAGCGTCGGGATGCTGGCCCTGCAGGCCGCCACCGGGCCGGTGGTGGGCACCTTCCACGCCGCCATGGACCGTTCGCTGGCCCGTGAGCTGCTGAGCCCGGCGACGGTGCCGCTCATGGAGAAGCTCTCGGCCCGCATCGCCGTCTCCGAGGAGGCCCGCCGCACCCTCATCCAGTACCACGGCGGCGACGCCGTCGTTATCCCCAACGGCGTCAATGTCGGGCCCTTCGCCGACGCCCCCAAGGACGACCCCCGGTTCCTGGGCACGGACGAGGCCCCCACCATCTCCTTCCTGGGGCGTCTGGACGAGCCCCGCAAGGGACTGCGGGTTCTGGCCGATGCCATCCCGACGGTGCTGGAGTCGGTGCCCAGGGCGCGCTTCCTCATCGCAGGGCGCGGGCAGGCCCAGGAGATCCGTCAGGAGCTGGCCCGCTTCAGCGACTCCGTGGTCTTCCTGGGGGGCGTCAGCGACGAGGACAAGGCCGCCATGCTGGCCTCGGCCAGCTGCTACGTGGCCCCGCAGACCGGAGGGGAGTCCTTCGGCATCGTCCTGGTGGAGGCCATGGCCGCCGGCACCCGGGTCGTCGCCTCCGACCTCAAGGCCTTCTCGGACGTGCTTGGCGAAGGCCGTTATGGGGCCCTGTTCCGCAATGAGGACGGCGGCGACCTGGCCCGAGTCATCATCGACACCCTGCAGGACGCCACGGCCGCTCAGGCCCGCGTCCAGGCGGCCAGTCAGGTGGTCGGCCGCTACGACTGGTCCGCGGTCACCGACGAGGTGCTCGACGTCTATGACATGGCTCTGTCCACCGCTCACACCCGGGTCGAGCCCGCCCCCGGTTCGCGCACCATGCTGGGCCGGTTGCGCGATGCCCTGGACGACTAGCAGCTGATCTCAGGAGTGATGAGGAACCGACCATGGCAGCAAGCATGACGACGGCCATGACGCAGGCCGTTGATACCCCGGCCAGTGCGACCACGGCCCTACCGGCACTGTCCTCCACAGAGTCCGGCGCGATGACGGCGCCGATGTGGAGCATCGTCGTGCTGCTGGTCGGGCTGGCCGTGACCGCCGGGTGGGCCCTCTACGCCAGGGCAGTGCGGGTGGACCGGCTGCACCGGCAGGTGCTGGGCGCTCGGGCCACGCTTGAGGCCCAGCTCGTTCACCGGGCCGAGGCCGCAGCGGAGCTGGCCACCGTTCCCGCCCTGGATCCGGCCTCCGGACTGCTGCTCAGCCGAGCCGCTCGTGAGGCGCTGGACGCCGAGGGGCCTCTCGTCGATGACGGTCTGGACACCTCCACGCCTCTTGAGGACACCCCCTCCTCCCATCCTGCTTCCAGCGGCGCGGTGCTCCCGACGCCGACCGCCCGCAGTCGGGCCCTCATCGAGTCCGACCTCAGCCGGGTCCTGCGAACGGTGGTCAGCGAGCCCGCACGCCGCGAGCTGTCCGCCGACCCGCTGAGCCTGCCCGCGCTCAACCGCCTGGACCGGGCCTGCTCCCGCCTGGTCCTGGCCCGCAGGTTCCACAACACCCACGTCAGCGAGGCCCAGGCCCTCAGGGCACGGCTGCTCGTCCGGATGTGCCACCTGGCTGGGCACGCGCCCATGCCCCAGACCTTCGATGCCGACGACGACACCACCCCTGAGACGCCGCCCGAGCGCGACGACGAGGTGCAACCGAGGTGATTCCATGAGCATGCCCCCCAGTCCCTGGGCTCCCCGTCCCGGATACCGGCGCTCCAGCGCCCTGCCGCAGACCCCAGCCGACTCCGGCCCCCTTCCCGGAGTCGGGCAGCGGTATCAGGTTCATCGTGACACTCAGGGCACGCCTCCTTCGCGGGCCACCACGGATCCTGAGGATGGACGGCAGCAGCACGAGCAGGTGGCCTCCCTCATCCCACCTGGTATTCCGGCGAGGGTCGGGGCGATCATCATGCTCACCGCGATCGTTCTGTTCTCGCTGCTCACCGTGTACTTCTTCTCAGGGCTTCGAGACGATTTCGGTCCGGTCGTGCTTCCGTCGTTTCTGCTGGCGCTCATCCCCTTGGGCGGGGTGCTGGTGGTCACGATGCTGCTCGCGGGAGTGTTCTGGTACGTCCGCTGGGAGCCCAGGCCTCCCGGTGTGTTCACGGTGGTCACGCTCCTGGTGGCGTTCCTGTGGGGGACGAGCGTGTCCACCCTGTGCTCGTTGGTGGTCAACGGCTGGGTGGGTCGGGTCATCACCGAGGCCATGGGGGACCCGAACGCGGCCGGCGTCATTTCAGCGCCCCTGGTGGAGGAGCTGACCAAGGGATTGGGCGTCCTGTTCGTCTTCCTCATCTGGCGCCGCACGATCAATGGGACGATCGATGGGGTCGTGTATGCGGCGTTCACCGCCGCAGGCTTCGCCTTCGTGGAAAATATTCTCTACTTCGTTCAGGGGTGGGAGTACGTGGGGACGATCTTCGTCATGCGAGGGGTCCTGTCCCCGTTTGCCCACCTGACCTTCACCGCCTGCACCGGAGTGGCCATCGGTGTCTCCTCCCGCCGGCGCTCTCAGTACGCCTGGGCGTGGATGGCTCCTGTTGGTCTGGTCGGTGCGATCCTCCTTCATGCGACCTGGAACGGGTTCGTTGCCGTGAACCCCGGGGTGTATCTGCTGCTTCAGTTCCCCTTCTACGCTCTGTGCGCCGGACTGGTCTCGTGGCTGCGTTGGAGTGAGCGCCGGTCGATGCGCCGCGGGCTGGAGGACTACGCCCACGCAGGTTGGTTCTCCCCGGCCGAGGTACAGATGCTCACCACCGGCGCGGGGCGCCGGTCGGGCAGACGGTGGGCCGCCACCAGGGGACTGCATGCCTCAGCGGCCATGAACACCTTCCAGAAAGGTGCAGCGGAGCTCGCCCAGTTGCGCCAGCAGGCGGTGGACAGCCACGATCTGGGCGAGCTGTCCGTCAAGGAGACCGAGCTGCTCGACCGGGTCAGCTCGGCGCGGCGGTCCTTCCTCGGGGCCGGCTAGAAGACGGCAGTAGCCGGATATCCTGCGACGGTTCAGGTCTCGCTGCGTGAGTATCGGGGACTGTTACGGAGGCGCGGGGTAGCATGCGTGGCGTCAGTATTTTCATGGAGACGTTGCTGTCGCCCTGTGCGGCGGCCGCGGCTCACGGCCAGAGGACCACGATTGAGTACAGAGCAGACCACTCCCAGCACCGGCACCCTCACCGTCAAACGCGGCATGGCGGACATGCTCAAGGGAGGCGTCATCATGGACGTCGTCACGCCCGAGCAGGCCCGTATCGCCCAGGACGCAGGAGCCGTCGCCGTCATGGCGCTCGAGCGCGTCCCGGCCGACATCCGAGCCCAGGGCGGCGTCGCCCGCATGAGCGACCCCGACCTCATCACCGGCATCATCGAGGCGGTCTCCATCCCGGTCATGGCCAAGGCCCGTATCGGTCACTTCGTGGAGGCCCAGGTCCTCCAGAGCCTCGGCGTGGACTACATCGACGAGTCCGAGGTCCTCACCCCGGCCGACTACGCCCACCACATTGACAAGCAGTCCTTCACCGTTCCTTTCGTGTGCGGAGCCACCAACCTCGGTGAGGCGCTGCGCCGCATCACCGAGGGCGCGGCCATGATCCGCTCCAAGGGAGAGGCCGGAACCGGGGACGTCTCCAACGCGGTGACCCACATGCGCACGATCCGCGATGAGATCCGTCGCCTGACCTCGCTGCCCGAGGATGAGCTCTACGTGGCCGCCAAGGAGCTCGCCGCCCCCTATGAGCTCGTCGCCGAGGTCGCCCGCACCGGGCACCTGCCGGTCGTGCTGTTCACCGCCGGTGGCATCGCCACCCCGGCCGATGCCGCCATGATGATGCAGATGGGGGCCGAGGGCGTCTTCGTGGGCTCGGGCATCTTCAAGTCCGGCGACCCCGCCAAGCGGGCAGCCGCCATCGTGCGCGCCACCGCGCAGTTCGACGACCCCGACGTCATCGCCGAGGTCTCGCGCGGACTGGGCGAGGCGATGGTGGGGATCAACGTCGACGAGATTCCCGAGCCCCACCGCCTGGCGGAACGCGGTTGGTGACTGGCCGCCTGGTCGACGGGCGTCACCCGGTGCTGGTCCCGGAGGACTGGGACCAGCACCTCGACACCGGCGAGTGGAGCCTGGGGGAGGACGGTCTGCCCTTCAGGACGGCCGCCCGGGTCCTGGCCGTGACCCAGGACGGCGAGGTACTGCTGTTGGTGGGGCACGACGCCGCGGACCCGGATCACAACTGGGTCTTCACCCCGGGAGGAGGTCTCCACAGCGGTGAGGACCCCCGTGCCGGGGCCGTGCGTGAGCTGGTCGAGGAGTCCGGGATCAAGGTCGCCCCGGAGGACCTGGAGGGGCCCATCGCCCACCGGGAGGCGATCTTCCGCTTCGCCTCAGTCACGTGCCGACAGGACGAGATCTTCTTCCTCCTGCACCTGGCGAACCGGCGCCCGATCAGGAAGGACGGCTGGACGTGCCTGGAGCGCGACGTCGTCGACTCCATCTCGTGGTGGAGTGCCGAGCAGCTGCAGGCCGCCCAGCAGCGGGGGCAGGAGATCTACCCGGTGCGCCTGCCCGAGATCGTGGAGGAGCTCGCCTCGGGCTGGAACGGCCGGTGCCTCGACCTGACCGATCCGGTGGACCACGAGGTCCTGGCCGAGCTCGCGAGCCCCCTCCCCGTCACTGCGACCCCAGCACCTGAAGGAGCACGATGACCGACCCGAGCCACGCCCACCGCCCGGCCCACACGATGGACGCCCGCCACCCCCGGGCGCTCTTTCCCGCGCTCGCAGCGCCCGACTCCCGCCCCACGATCGGGATCCTGGCCCTTCAGGGCGACGTGCGCGAGCACTCCTTGGCCCTCGAGGCGGCCGGAGCGCGACCCGTCGTGGTGCGCCGCGCCGCCGATCTGGGTGAGGCCCCCGGCCAACGGCTTGACGGCCTGGTGATCCCCGGAGGGGAGTCGACCACCATGAGCACGCTGCTGGTCGCCTTCGAGATGCTCGCGCCCCTGCGCGAGCTCATCGGCGCGGGCCTGCCCGCCTACGGGTCCTGCGCCGGGATGATTATGCTGGCCGACCGCGTCGAAGGGGCACAGGAGGGTCAGGCCTTCCTGGGTGGCATCGACATGACGGTGCGCCGCAACGCCTTCGGCCGACAGGTGGACTCCTACGAGGAGGACCTCATCGCCCCGCAGCTCGACGCGCGGCCGGACCGACCGCTGCGCGCCATCTTCATCCGGGCCCCCTGGGTGGAGGAGGTGGGCCCGGGCGTCGAGATCCTCGCCACGACCCGCGCCGGACGTGCGGCTGGGGTCGGTGGGGCCGACGGCGGTAGGATCGTCGCGGTTCGTCAAGGGTCCCTGCTCGCCACGTCCTTCCACCCGGAGGTCGGAGGCGACCACCGGGTCCACGACGTCTTCGTCTCCATGGTGACGCGCCGGGCCTGAGCAGGTCCGGCAGCGCCCTCAGTATCGACTCCCAAGGAGCACTTATGTCGGGTCACTCCAAGTGGGCCACCACCAAGCACAAGAAGGCCGCCATCGACGCCAAGCGCGGCAAGCTCTTCGCACGGCTCATCAAGAACATCGAGGTCGCTGCCCGCACCGGCGGTGGTGACCCCACCGGTAACCCCACTCTGTTCGACGCCATCCAGAAGGCCAAGAAGAACTCCGTGCCGGCGGACAACATCACCCGCGCCGTCAAGCGCGGCAGCGGCGAGGAGGCCGGTGGCGCTGACTGGCAGACCATCATGTACGAGGGCTACGGTCCCGGCGGGGTCGCCTTCCTCGTCGAGTGCCTCACCGATAACCGCAACCGGGCCGCCTCCGACGTGCGCGTGGCCTTCTCCCGCAACGGCGGAAACCTGGCCGACCCCGGTTCGGTGGCCTACAACTTCACCCGCAAGGGCGTCGTCGAGGTCGCCAAGGCCGACGGCGTGGACGAGGACTCCATCCTCATGGCCGTCCTGGAGGCCGGCGCCGAGGAGGTCGAGGACATGGGCGAGTCCTTCGAAATCTACTCCGAGCCCGGTGACATCGTCGCCGTGCGTACCGCCCTGACGGAGGCGGGGATGGACTACGACTCCGCCGAGGTCCAGTTCGTCGCCGGCACCAAGGTGGAGGTCGACGTCGAAGGAGCCCGCAAGGTCTTCCGCCTCATCGACGCCCTGGAGGACTCCGACGACGTCCAGAACGTCTACACCTCGGTGGACCTCAGCCCAGAGGTGGCCGCCGAGTTCGCCGGCGACGAGGACTGAGCCCCTGGACCTCGCCGGCCCCCGGCCGCGTTCGGCTCGTGCCGTCGTCGCCCAGCAGCGGGTCCTGGGAATCGATCCCGGACTGACTCGCTGCGGTCTGGGATGCGTCGATGTCGACCCTCGCCGTCAGGTGCGCCTGGTGGAGGTCGGCGTGGTTCGCACGCCACCTTCCCAGAGCCCCGAGCTGAGGCTGCTTGCCATCACGGAGGCCATTGAGGACTGGATCGCCCGCCTGGGCCCGTCGGTGGTCTCCATCGAGCGGGTCTTCGCGCAGGACAACCTGCGTTCGGTCATCGGGGTCGCCCAGGTCATGGGGACCGCGATGGCCACAGCGGGGCGCGCGGGCCTGGAGGTCGCACAGCACACGCCCAGCGAGGCCAAGGCCGCCGTCACGGGCTCGGGCACGGCTGACAAGGCTCAGGTCCAGGCCATGGTCACCCGCATCCTCGGCCTCGACGCCCCACCCCGGCCGGCCGACGCCGCCGACGCCCTGGCCCAGGCGATCTGCCACGGCTGGCGAGGGGGCGGAACGGGCACGGACGACGCCACCGAGATGGTCTCCGCCGGGGGAGCGGTGCGTGTCTCCGCCCGCACGCCGGCACAGCGCCAGTGGGCCGCCGCCCAGGCCGCGGCCCGGCGCACCGGCGCCGTCGACCCACGACGAGTGCGGCGCTGAGGACCCCGCCGACGTCGGGCTGCTAGGATCCGAACGTCTGTTCGAGCCCCGTCGGCGTCCGTCAAGGCTGCCTGAGAGCGCTCGACCCGCTGAGAACCCCAGGAGAAGTCGCCCATGATCGCCTCCCTGCGCGGCACTGTCCTCAGTGTCGGCCTGACCAACGCCGTCATTGAGACCGGCGGCGTCGGCATGAGCATCCAGGCCACGCCCACCACGCTGTCCGGCCTCAGGGTCGGCGAGGAGACCCTCGTGCACACCGAGATGGTGGTCCGTGAGGACTCGCTGACCCTGTTCGGCTTCGCCGACACCGACGAGAGGGACAGCTTTCGCACCCTGATGAGCGCCAAGGGGGTCGGAGCCAAGCTGGCGCTGGCGATGCTGGCCGTCCACACGCCCAACGCACTCAGGCGGGCCATCGCCTCCCAGGACGTCGCCGCCCTCACGCGGGTACCCGGCCTGGGCCCCAAGGGCGCTCAGCGCGTCATCCTGGACGTGGCCGACAAGCTGGGCCCTGTCACCGGGGACGATCTGGGGGCCGCGCAGACTGCTGCGCAGAGCGCGCAGGGGGTGGAGGCGATGAGCGACGGCGGTCCCGAGCCCCACGCGGACGTGGTCGCCGCCCTGGTGCAGCTCGGCTGGAACGAGGCCAGCGCGCACCAGGCGGTCTCCTCAGTGACGGCCGATGCCGCCGATGGAGGCCAGGAGCCGGACATGGCGGCGGTGCTGCGGGCCTCCTTGAGGTGGTTGGGAGGCGGACACCGTGGCTGAGCCCGATGAGCTCGATGGGCAGCGTTTGGTCGGTGGCGGCGCCGACGCCACCGAGCGCGCCGCCGAGGCGGCCCTGCGGCCCAAGCGCCTGGAGGACTTCACCGGGCAGGAGGTGGTGCGAGGCCAGCTCTCGGTGGTGCTGCGCTCGGCCCTGGCCCGTGGAGTGACGGCTGACCACGTTCTGCTCTCGGGGCCGCCTGGGCTGGGCAAGACCACCCTGGCCATGATTATCGCCGCCGAGGTGGACGGTTCTCTGCGCCTGACCTCGGGGCCGGCCATCCAGCACGCTGGAGACCTCGCGGCCATCCTGTCCTCCCTGGAGGAGGGGGATGTGCTGTTCATTGATGAGATCCACCGCCTGGCACGCACCGCCGAGGAGATGCTCTACCTGGCGATGGAGGACTTCCGGGTCGACATCGTCGTGGGAAAGGGACCCGGTGCCACCTCCATCCCCCTGTCCTTGCCTCCCTTCACCGTCGTCGGGGCCACCACGAGAGCGGGGCTGCTGCCGGCGCCGTTGCGGGACCGCTTCGGCTTCACCGGGCACCTCGACTACTACGGGCCGGGCGAGCTCACCCGTATCCTCACGCGCAGCGCGGGGCTGCTGGGGGTGAGCCTGGAGGCGGACGCCGCCAAGGAGCTGGCCTCACGCTCGCGCGGCACGCCCCGAATCGCCAACCGGCTGCTGCGCCGGGTCCAGGACTGGGCGGAGGTGCACGGGCGTCCCGGTCGACTGGACCTGGAGGCGGCGCGTGGCGCCCTGGATGTCTTCGAGGTCGACGCCCTGGGCCTGGATCGTCTGGACCGCCAGGTGCTTGAGGCCCTGTGCACCCGGTTCGGCGGCGGCCCGGTGGGGCTGACGACGCTGGCAGTCAGCGTGGGGGAGGAGCCCGAGACGGTGGAGACCGTGGCCGAGCCCTACCTGGTGCGTGAGGGGCTCGTGGTGCGCACCCCGCGGGGGCGGGCGGCCACGCCGGCGGCCTACAGCCATCTGGGACTCGAGCCCCCTGCCGACGGATCATTGTTCTCCTGACTGACAACCGGGTAATGTGACCATTTTGTAACCGGTTGGTACCCAGTTGTGCCCGACCACTCGCCGACGGTCGGTAAGGCTCTGGCCCGCGTGCCATAGACTCGCCACCGCCGGCCTGTGACAGTCGTAGGTCTGCATCAGCCGGGACTGCCTAGTCGAAACGGAAGAGGCCTCCATGTCGTCGTATTTCATCTGGATCATGCTCATCGGGATGCTCCTGATGATGTGGTTCGTCAGCCGCAGGCAGCGCGCGATGCAGGAGGAGCAGAAGCGCCGTACCGAGAAGGGCCTGGTACCCGGCAACTGGGTTCGCACCATCGGCGGCTTCTACGGCACGGTTGTCGAGGTCGACGGCGACGTGGTCACCCTGGCCACGCCGCTGGGCGACGAGACTCTGTGGAGCAAGCGGGCGATCGCCGCCATCGAGGAGCCGCCCTTCGGCTCGGCCTCCGCCCACGAGGAGTCCGGCTCCGACGTCGAGCAGACTGACAACGACATCCAGGACTCCGAGCAGGACGCGGTCGAGCCGCAGTCCTGATGTCGCGAACCGAACGCTCTGCCACGATGTGAGCGCGGCGGCTCCCCGCGGAGCTCTGCACACCCCACCCGCGCCTGGCGACCAGACTCGCCGAGTCCACCGGAATACGGTGCGTCTCATGGTGGTGCCCGCCAAGCATCCCTACCCACACTCACCTCAGCCTTCGGGCCATGTGCTCGAGCACACTCCACTCCAGGAAGGGACCACGTGTCCAGTAAGCAGCGAAAGCGCCCAGGGCGCCGCCTCCTGATGTTCATCCTCGTCCTCGTCATCGGTTTCGGTGCGCTCGTGGCGGGAAGCATGAGGCACAAGGCCTCGCTCACCCCCGGCCTCGCCCTCGATCTGGAGGGCGGGACCCAGCTCATCCTGACGCCCACCACCTCCGACGGCTCGGCGATCAGTGACAACGACGTCGAGCAGGCCATCGAGGTGATCCGCCAGCGCGTGGACGCCTCCGGTGTCTCCGAGGCGCAGATCTCCCGCCAGGGCGGTCAGAACATCGTGGTCTCGCTGCCGGGTAAGCCCAGCCAGGCCACCCTGGAGCTGGTGCGCACCTCGGCCGTCATGTACTTCCGCCCGGTCCTGCGCATCCTGCCGGGCAGCGCCCAGCAGGCCGCCAAGAACATCGCCAGCCAGAACCCCTCTGGTGGGCCGACCCCGGCGCAGGCGGCTCAGCCCAGCCCGAGTGCCGGCAGTGAGGCGACTCAGCCGGCGGCGGACTCCGAAGGCGCCGAGGAGGGCTCGGGCGACGGCGAGCAGGCGGCCGCGACCCCGGCCCCCACCGCGCAGCCCACGGCCCAGTCGACGGCACAGCCCAGGACTCCCGAGGAGATCGCCAAGCAGCTGGCGGATGTCAACCAGGATGGGGTGATCTCCTCCGACCCGCTCCCCGCTCAGGACAAGACGAACTCGTCGGACTCCTGGATCACCGAGAAGCTCCTCTACGACGGCTACATGACCGACTGCTCCGACCCGAAGAACCTCACCGGTCAGACGCAGGACCCCAAGGTCGCCGTCATCTCCTGCTCCAAGGAGGCCGGCTCCCAGCACCAAGGCGCCTACATCCTCGGCCCGGCCGAGATCACCGGCACCGAGCTCAAGAGCGCCAACTCGGGCCTGGAGACCGACTCCCGAGGACAGGCCACCCAGCAGTGGGTCGTCTCGCTGGCCTTCAACGCCGACGGCACCAAGAAGTTCGCCGAGCTGTCCAAGCGGCTGCTGGCCTACCGCGACCAGGCCAGTGCCGCCGGTGCCCAGGGGGCTCAAGGCGCTCAGAACCAGGACAGCCAAGCCAAGGCCCAGTTCGCCATCGTCCTGGACGGCCTGACCATCATGGCCTCCGGCTTCAACGAGACCGTCCACTCGCCGATCACCGACGGACGGGTCCAGATCACCGGTGGCTTCAGCCAGAACCAGGCCAACACGCTGGCCAACCAGCTCTCCTTCGGCTCGCTGCCGCTGAGCTTCACGGTGCAGTCCGAGCAGCAGATCTCCGCCACCTTGGGAACCGAGCAGCTGCGCAACGGCCTGATCGCCGGACTCATCGGCTTCGCCCTCATCATCCTCTACCTGGCCTGGCAGTACCGCGGCCTGGCGGTGGTGGCTGTGGCCTCCTTGGTGGTGGCAGCAGCCGGCACCTACCTGGTCATCGCGGCACTGAGCGCGACCATGGGGTACCGCCTGTCCCTGGCGGGGGTGGCCGGACTCATCATCTCCATCGGCATCACAGTCGACTCCTTCATCATCTACTTCGAGCGCGTCCGTGACGAGGTGCGTCAGGGACGGACCCTGAGGACCGCGATCGATGAGGGATGGAAGCACGCCAGGCGCACGATCCTCGTCTCCGACGCCGTCAACCTCGTGGCCGCGATCGTCCTGTACTTCCTGGCCGTCGGCGGAGTGCAGGGATTCGCCTTCACCCTGGGGGTGACCACGTGCGTGGACCTGGCCATCATCATCCTGTTCACCCACCCGATGATGGAGTGGATCGTCCGATTCCGCTTCTTCGGCGAGGGGCACCGCCTCTCCGGCCTCGACCCCGAGCACCTCGGGGCGACGTCCTCGACCTACGGCAAGGGGCGCGAGGCCGTCGCCGACCGCGTGACCGGGTCGCTGGCGCGCCGCAAGGCCGAGGCCCGCAGGAACGCCGAGAGCCCGGAGGGCGCGGCTGAGGAGTCCGACGGCGAGACCGCCGACGACGATGCTGAGCAGCAGGAAGGTGATGCGGTCGATGCCGCGGCCGACAAGGGAAAGGACGGTGAGACGAAGTGAAGTCTCTCGCCACGCTCGGTAACGAGCTCTACTCGGCCAAGACATCCATCCCTTTCGTCGGCAAACGGAAGATCTGGTATCTCATCGCCGTCGTCATCATTCTTGGCTCGGCCACGCTCCTGGGCACTGTGGGCCTGACTCCGGGCATCGACTTCAAGGGCGGTTCGGAGATCACCGTCACGGGGCTGTCCTCCCCCTCAGAGCGTCCTGCCAACGAGGTCCTCTCCAAGAGCGACCTGGCGGCCGGCTCCTCGGTGACGACCATGGGGTCGTCGTCGGTGAGGGTGCAGACCTCTGAGCTGAGCAAGCAGCGTCTCGACTCGCTGGCCGGTCAGCTCGCCACCGCCTACAAGACCGACGCCTCCAATGTCTCAGCGACGACCGTGGGACCGACCTGGTCCTCCGATGTCACGAAGAAGGCGGTTCGAGGACTGGTCCTGTTCTTCATCTTCGTCGGACTGCTCATCTGGGCGTACTTCCGCACCTGGAAGATGGCGGCGGCGGCCCTGCTCGCCCTGTGCCACGACATCATCGTCACCGTGGGCATCTACGCCCTGTCCGGATTCGAGGTCACCCCGGCCACGATCATCGGTGTGCTGACGATTCTGGGCTACTCCCTCTACGACACGGTGGTGGTCTTCGACAAGATCCGTGAGAACACCGAGGACTTCGAGTCCCAGAGCCGATCCACCTACGCCGAGCTGGCGAACCTGGCGGTCAACCAGACCTTCATCCGCTCGATCAACACCTCCGTGGTCGGCGTGCTCCCGGTGGCCTCGCTGCTGTTCGTCGGCGCCTTCATCCTGGGGGCGGGAACGCTGCGCGACATCGCCCTGACGCTGTTCATCGGCATGATCGCCGGAACCCTGTCCTCGATCTTCCTGGCCACCCCCCTCCTGGTGGACCTGCGCTCACGTGAGAAGCGCATTAAGGAGCAGGCCGCCAAGGTCGCCGCGGCGCGCCAGCACCGTCGGGACGAGGCCGGTGACGACGCCGAGGAACTGGCTAAGATTGACGCGGCTCCGGCCGCCTCACCAGTCACTCCCGGCCACCACCTCGGCGTGGCGGCTCAGCCAAAGAGGAAGAAGAAGCGCAGATGACCGCTCCCGTGGCCCATTCCGAGTCGGTGCCCGAGTCTCTGACCAGGCTGGTCATGAGCCACTTGCGAGAGATTCCCGACTTCCCCGAGCCGGGGGTCCTCTTCCGGGACATCACTCCGCTCCTGGCCGATGGGCAGGCCTTCGCCGCTCTCGTCGAGGGGCTGGCCGATCACTACCGGGGCCGGATCGATGCGATCGCGGGGCTCGAGTCGCGCGGCTTCATCCTGGCGGCGCCCTTGGCGGTTCGGCTCGGGGTCGGCATGATTACGGTGCGCAAGGGCGGCAAGCTGCCCGGCCCGGTCATCGGTGTGGACTACGCACTCGAGTACGGCACGGCCCGGATGGAGCTGAGGCCCGAGACCGTCACCAAGGGTGCGCGTGTCCTGGTCATCGACGACGTGCTGGCCACCGGTGGGACGGCTGCCGCCTCCATCTCCCTCATTGAGCAGGCCGGCGCCACGGTGGAGGCCATCTGCATGCTGCTGGAGCTGTCTGATCTGGGCGGTCGCCGCCAGCTCCAGGGGCGTGAGGTCGACTCGATCGTCATCTTCTGAGGCGGCTGCTCGTCGCAGGCCTGCTGCTCGACGGGTAGCCGGGGCTGTTTCTCGTGCGGTGTCGTGATCCTGAAGGACGCGACACCGCACGGTCACCGGCAGTGCCGGCACGCCTCGGTGTGCCGGCCGCTATATGATGCGTCAATGACGGAGACGAAGAACACCCCGGACACGTCAGGTGACAGTGTTGTCCCCGGCTCGCGCGTGCGCAGCCGACTGGCGTGGTTCGGCTCCCGGGGACACTCCACACCGGCGGCCATCGAGCCGCTGCTGCGCGCGGTGCGCGCCAACCACCCCAAGGCCGACACGAGCCTCATCGTGCGCGCCTACGAAGTGGCGGAGAAGGCTCACTCCGGTCAGCGACGCAAGTCGGGGGAGCCCTACATCACCCACCCGGTGGCAGTGGCAACCATCCTGGCCGAGCTGGGAATGACGGCCCAGACGCTGGCGGCTGCCGTCCTGCACGACACCGTGGAGGACACCGACTACACCCTCGAGCGTCTGCGCGCCGACTTCGGCGACGAGATCAGCCTGCTCGTCGACGGCGTCACCAAGCTCGACAAGCTCCAGTACGGTGAGGCCGCCCAGGCCGAGACGGTGCGCAAGATGATTATCGCGATGTCCAAGGACATTCGGGTCCTGGTCATCAAGCTCGGCGACCGCCTTCACAACGCCCGCACCTGGAAGTACGTCTCCGCGGAGAACGCCGCCCGCAAGGCCAAGGAGACCCTGGAGATCTATGCGCCCCTGGCCCACCGCCTGGGGATGAATACGATCAAGTGGGAGCTGGAGGACCGGTCCTTCAAGGCCCTCTACCCGGGCGTGTACGAGGAGATCGAGCACATGGTGGCCGAGCGGGCCCCGGCTCGTGAGGAGTACCTGCGCCAGGTCCGACTCCAGATCGAGGAGGACCTGAGGGTCAACAAGATCAAGGGCGCCGTGACCGGACGGCCCAAGCACTACTACTCGATCTACCAGAAGATGATCGTGCGGGGGAAGGACTTCGACGATATCTACGACCTGGTGGCGCTGCGAGTCATCGTCGACACCGTCCAGGACTGCTACGCGGTGCTCGGCTCCCTGCACTCGCGCTGGACCCCCATGAGCGGGCGCTTCAAGGACTACATCGCCGTCCCCAAGTTCAACCTCTACCAGTCGCTGCACACGACTGTCGTCGGGCCGGGTGGCAAGCCGGTGGAGATTCAGATCCGCACCCACGAGATGCACCGCATGGCCGAGTACGGCGTGGCCGCGCACTGGCGCTACAAGGAGGACCCCAACGCCTCGGGCCCCAGCGCCCTGGGGGGCAGGCCCGGAGACTCCGACCAGGGCGACATGGGCTGGCTGCGTCAGCTCGTCGACTGGCAGAAGGAGACCCAGGACCCCACCGAGTTCCTTGACGCCCTGCGCTACGAGATGGCCGGGGACCAGGTCTACGTCTTCACCCCCCGGGGTGATGTCCTCGCACTGCCGGCGGGAGCCACCCCGGTGGACTTCGCCTACGCCGTCCACACCGAGGTCGGCCACCGCACCGTGGGCGCACGCGTCAACAGCCGACTGGTGCCCCTGGACACGCGTCTGGAGAACGGTGACACGGTGGAGGTCTTCACCTCCAAGGCCATCAACGCCGGACCCTCGCGCGACTGGCTCTCCTTCGTCGCCTCCACCCGGGCCCGCAACAAGATACGTTCGTGGTTCTCCAAGGAGCGTCGTGAGGAGGCCATCGAGGAGGGCAAGGGCGCCATCGCCCGCACCCTGCGCAAGCAGAACCTTCCCCTGCAGCGCCTCATGAGCCACGAGACCCTCATGAACGTGGCCAAGACCCTCGACAAGGTCGACATTGACGGCCTGTACGCCGCGGTGGGTGAGGGACACGTGTCGGCCCAGCACGTCGTCGACACCCTGGTGGCCACCATGGGCGGGGAGGACGGCGCCGAGGAGACCCTCGCAGAGGGGATCCTGCCCACTCGGGCCACGACGCACCGCCGGCCGCGTACGGCCGACGCCGGAGTCGTCGTCGCCGGTATGGATGAGGGCGACGTCTACGTCAAGCTGGCGCGCTGCTGCACCCCCATGCCGGGTGATCCCATCGTCGGCTTCATCACCCGCGGTTCGGGTGTCTCAGTGCACCGGGCCGACTGCCAGAACGTCGAACAGCTCCAGCGCGAGCCCGAGCGCCTCATCACCGTCTCCTGGGCGGATCACGCCCAGTCGGCCTACCTGGTCCAGGTGGAGGTCGAGGCCCTGGACCGCGGGGGCCTGCTCGCCGACATCACCCGAGCGCTGGCAGACAGCCACGTCAACCTGGTGAGCGCCTCCATCGCCACGAGCCGTGACCGGGTCGTCACCGGGCGGTTCGTCGTCGAGCTGGCCGAGGTCGGGCACCTGGACCACACGCTGGCGGCCCTGCGGCGCATCGACGGCGTCTTCGAGGCGCGCAGAAGCCTGTCCACGACACGTCGTCGATGAAGAGGAATGGGGGCGAGTGGGTGCCACGTGACTACTGATCGTTACGTGACATTCAGTCTGACACTATGGACTCTTCGTAAATAGGAGTCTCCAGAGCCATCTGCAACTGCCTCCATCACGGCAAGCTGGTCGAATCCATCCAGCAAGGATGGCCAACGATTATTGCGAAGGCGAAAGGCGATGACTGATGTCACATGCTCCCCACGGTAATCTTTGGGTGAGAATTTGATCTTGCGTCGATCGGAAGAGTGTATGACAAGGTTTCGGGTCTGCCGCCGAGTAATTGAGTAATTATATGAGTATGCTGTTATGTCTCCAAAATCGATTCGAGTTGTTCCGGCAAGGAAGGAGCGTTTCTTGATGAATCCTGGCCCGACCTCGACGTAGTTCACGAATGTTTGGAAGGCTACTCCAGCTCCTAAAGTGATAAGGATGAAGGCGCACACGAGCCATATGGTAGCGACGCCGGCGTCATCGTCAGAAAATGAAGGGGTGACCCATCGCCTGCAGCCGAGCCAGAGGCAGGCCAGGCCGATGAGTAACACCCCTCCGCCGCCGAGCAACTGATGCTGTGGTGGTCTTGATCGTGCAACGCCATTTTCTGACATGTGGAGCCTGTCACTCGTTCAAAGTGGTCCAATCTCAACCTCATGAGGATGGCGAGTATCATAGCACGGCCGAAAGGGAATGGAATAACAACATGAGTTTCTTCTGCTGGGGGCCATGAACAGCGTCACCGAGGGCTTCATGAAGGCTTTGGCTGGTGCTTACGGTGGTGACTCGAATCAATGTCTTCGAGAATGTGTCGCTGTTTACTGGCGGAATGCGACGGACTCGATGATGTGCTGCGCCCGCGGGCAGCCTCTGCTGGCAGCCCCGCGACAGTGATTGAGCGTGAGCAGGAGACGGACTCGGCTCACTCCGTGGTTGCGGGCGGTCAGGATGGCTTGCACAGCCTGCACCGGTGTCCCCAGACGAGCGATGTCGACGGCGGCTCGGGCGATCGTGGCGCAGGTGATACCCCCGATCACGGTCGTGTCGCAGTGAGGCAGCCGACCTCGTTTAGTCACCAGGTAGGGCAGTCGACTCCGACGACCTCCGGGCAGGCTCACCTCCAGGGAGTCGGGTGGGGGCCCACCGACGTGCACCCACAGGGCAGTGCTCGCCAGAAGCACACCTCGGCAGGGCAGCGCAGCGGCAATGGCCCGCATACGTCCCTCGGCCGAGCGCAGCGTGTCGGCCGGTTGCAAGTTGCCCAGAATGTTGACCAACAGCCGGGCATCGAGGCTGGCGCACCTGAGCACCTCCATGTCCTGAGGCGGAAGCGTGCCCAGAACCGGGGTCAGCGGGCGGGCGGACAGATGGGCCACGGCGGCGTGGCCGGGTACCGGGACAAAACGAGCCATATGCCATCGTGGACGTCAACCGGCCGCGGGCGCCACAGTGAACCGGCCGCCTGTGGATAACCTCGTGGTGACCGTGAGGAGTTGACCCTCACGCGGCGGGAGGCTCCACGGTGGATGACACGCGCCCGGACACGTGCCAGGTGGAGCCAGTACTGAGGAAGGAGACTACGGTGAAGGACTCTCAACACCGTCATGCTGGAGCTGAAAGGCCTGGCACGACAGCCGAGGCCACGGTCGATGCCGTGTCGGACGATGCTGACATCGCCATGACGGTCGGTGAGGTCTCAACGCTCCTGGGCGTCAGCGTCAGGGCGCTGCATCACTGGGACGAGTCCGGCCTGGTGCATCCCTCCCAGCGCAGTGCCGCCGGATACCGGCTCTACAGCGAGGCGGACATCATGCGCATCCAGCAGGTCCTCGTCTACCGGCAGACCGGCATGAGCCTGGCCGACATCAAGGCAGTCCTTGACGAGCCGGGCGCCGATGCACTGACGCACCTGCGCCGTCAGCGCGAACTGGTGCAAGGACAGATCTCCCACCTCCAGCACAAGCTCAGCTCCATCGACATGGTGATCGATATACATCAGTTGGGAGCGAGGATCTCCGTGGCTGAGATGGCGGAGATCTGGGGGACCGACTGGGACCCCGTCTATGTCGAGGAGGCCCGCGCCCGGTGGGGTGATACACCGGAGTGGGCCGAGTCCTACCAACGCAAGGCTCGGATGTCTCGCGCCGACTGGGTGCAGGCGCACGAGGAGACCGTCGCTCTGGAGACCGCGCTTGCCGAGGCGATGCGCAACGGCGTCGAACCGGGCAGCCCCGAGGCCAATGCCCTGGCGCGGTGGCACCGCAAGGACTTCAACCGGTGGTTCGAGGTCTCCACCTCCAAGCAGGTGCTCATCGCCCGCGGCTACGTGGCGGACGAACGCTACGCCCGGTACTACGACAAGCGCGCGCCGGGCCTGGCGGCCTGGCTCAAGGACGTCATCGACGCCTGCGCCAGGTCCGAGGGAGTGGATCCAGAAACCGCCACCTGGGAATAGCAGATCGCCCGACCAGGGCCACCAGGACGAGACACGAGGCGGGGCCGACACCGGTGGGTGGTGTCGGCCCCGCCTCAGGTGCTCCTTCAGTCTCAGAGCTGAGCGGAAGGTGCTCGGCTCAGGCCTTGGCTGAGCGCAGTACCTGCTCGAGCCAGGCCCGGCGAGCCGTCAGCGCGGCCTCGGCCTCGGCGATCTTCTTGGCGTCACCGGCGGCCTGGGCGGCTGCCAGGTCCTTCTCCAGACCGGCGATCGCGTCCTGGAGCTGACCGGCCAGGCCCTCGGCGCGGGCCTTGGTCTCCGGATCGGTGCGGCGCCACTCGGCGTTCTCGGCCTCACGGATCGCGTCCTCGACGGCGCGCATGCGGCCCTCAATGCGACGCACGGCGCCGCGCGGGACCCGCCCGGCCTCCTCCCAGGCGTCCTGAATGGGGCGCAGGGCCTTCTTGGCGGCCTTGATGTCCTTGATGGGCAGGAGCGCCTCGGCCTTGGCCACCAGCGCCTCCTTGACCTTGAGGTTCTCGGCGAACTCGGCGTCGACGGCCTCGTCCTTGGCACGGCGGGCGTCGTAGAAGACCTGCTGGGCGGCCCGGAAACGGGCCCACAGGGCGTCGTCCTCCTTGCGGGAGGCGCGTCCGGCCTTCTTCCACTCGGCCAGCAGGTCACGGTACTTCGCGGAGGTGCCGGCCCAGTCGGTGGAGGTCTGCATCTCCTCGGCGCGCTTGATGAGCGCTTCCTTGGCGGCCCGCACCTGCGCCTGCTTGGCGTCCAGCTCGCTGAAGAACTGGCGGCGGTGACGGTCGAAGGTGGTGCGCGCGTGGGAGAAGCGCTTCCACAGCCCGTCCTCGGTGGGACGGTCCAGGCGCGGCCCGCGCCGCTGTGCGGCCTTCCAGGACTCGAGCAGCTCACGCAGCTCGGCGCCGGAGTTCTTCCACTGCGTGCGGGCCGGGTCCTGTTCGGCGATAGCCTCAGCGCGCTCGACGATCGCCGTGCGCTCCTTGAGAGCCTGCTCCTTGGCGGCCTGGCGTTCGGCGGAGACGGCCTCGCGTCGCTCGGCGGCCACGGTCTTGAGCGCGGCGAAACGGGCCCGCAGTCCCTCCAGGTCGCCGACGGCGGCCGGCTCGGTGAGGGACTCGGAGATCGAGGACAGGGTCGAGTCGATCTCTCGGACGCTGAGCTGGGGCAGGCGGGTGGCGAACAGGTCGATGGTCGCCTTGAGGTCCAGGTAGCGGCGCACGTAGAAGGCCATGGCCTCGGCGATCGGGGCATCGGGGAACTGGCCGACCTCGCGCTCGGCGCCACCGTCCTGGACGTAGACCCGGCCCTCACCGTCCACGCGTCCCCACTTGGCGGCGTCCATGGCCTCCTGCGGGTCGACGGCCGGCTCGGCAGGTGCCGCAGGCGCCGCTGCCGGGGCGGGAACCTCGGCCGGGGTCGGCGTGGCGTCCTCGGAGGTGGTCTCGGTGGCCTGAACCTTCTCGGTCGGCTGCTCGGTCTGGGCAGGCTCCTCGGAGGCGGGAGACGCCGGCTCGTCAGAGGACGCCGCTGTGGACTGCTCGACGGGTTCCGCGGGCTCGCCGGGCTCGGGCTCCTTGGAGGACTCGACGTCGGCATGTGTCTGCGGGGTGCTGGTCTGCGTTGACGCAACGGCCTCGGCCGCGGGATCGGCGGGGGAGGCGTCGGCCGTTGGTGCCTGCTCCGTCGGGCTGGGCGCTGCCGACTCGTTCAGGTCGGTCGGCTGGATGGTCTGCTCAGTGTCTGACTGGCTATCAGGCTGGTTGTCAGACCGGTTGTCGGGCTGGTTCCGCTCAGTCACGGGATGCTCCTTCATGGTTGACGGGGAGGGAGCGGCGTGACCGCTCCGTTCCGTTCGCGCCCGGCTCTCAAGCCGGGTGGTGGTGAGGTGCCGTCGGAGGACGGCAGTGTCGAAAGTCTACGTTCCCGCTGGCTCCATTCACCATCCTTCGTCCCACTGATTTCCGTTGATTCGTTGAGCGCCGGTGCCCCTCACGAGCGGGCCAGTGTCGGTTGCCCCACCTCGTCGACGGCTGGCGCTGTTAGCATGTGACCATGCTCGCGTGACTCGCCCCTGTGCCCCCACCGCCTCATGCCAAGGACGAGTCATGCCTGCGATCAGTTTCTCCCATGTCAGCTTCTCCTACACCTCCGCCCCCTTGCTGGAGAGCATCAACCTCACGGTCTCCGACGACGAACGCGTCTGCGTCGTCGGCCCCAACGGATCGGGGAAGTCCACGCTCCTGCGCCTGGCCACCGGTGAGCTGTCGCCTGACCAGGGGACTGTCAGCATTCCCGAGCAGCCTGGCCCGCAGGCGGCCGACTTGGAGGAGGCGACCGCCACGTCGATCGAGGGCTATCTCGACGCCGTCTGCGCTGAGACTCTGGACGCGCTTGATCGTTTCGAGCGCATGGGCGAGGCCATCGCCCATGCCGGAGCTGAAACCGGCTCCCTCGCCGAGGATTACGACGTGTTACTGACCCGGCTCGAGTCGCTCGACGCCTGGAACCTGCCGGCTCGACGGGCTGAGGCGCTCGCCGGGCTGGGACTGGGACGCGTGGATACAGGCCGCCTTGTCTCCTCTCTGTCGCCGGGCCAACGGGGGAGGCTGGAGATCGCGGCTCTGCTTCTTTCAGCCGGTCAGGCGCTGGTGCTCGACGAGCCCACCAACCACCTGGATGCCGGTAGCAGTAGCTACCTGAGCGAGATGATGGTGTCATGGCCCGGACCGGTCCTGTTCTCCTCTCACGATCGTGCCTTCATTGACGAGGTGGCCACCGCCGTCGTCGACCTGGACACAGCGCCGTGGCAGGCACTCGCCATCGCCTCCGGGGACAGCGGCCCCATGGGTGCCTACCGGTGCGCGGGGCGATACAGCGACTACCTCGTGGAGAAGGCGCACGCCAGGTCGTCCCACCGCAGTCTTCACCAGCGTCAGCAGGAGCAGCGGCGCAAGCTCGTGCGTCACCGTCGCGACTCCGAGATCGTTGGGCACAGCGGGGCAGCGCCCCGGACCGAGGCCCGCATAGCCCGGAAGTTCTACGCCGACCGCGCCCAGCGGGTCTCCACCCGGCGCCAGACGCAGGACGACCGCCGGCTGGAGGCGCTCGCCAGTACCGAGGTGCGCAGGCCCCGCTCCTACGACCTGCAGCTGGGCCTGAGTGAACCGGCGCCGCGAACAGGGATGGCGGTCTCGGCCCGGTCAGCTGCCGTACCCGGGCGCCTTGCACCGGTCACGGTCGATGTCATGGCAGGCGAGCACCTGCTGGTCACCGGTGCCAATGGGAGCGGCAAGTCCACGCTTCTGGCCTGGATGGGGAGACGGTCAGCACCCACGGAGGACTCCGTCGGCAGCCTCACGGTATCTGGTTCAGTGCTCCGGATACCCCAGCACCTGCCGAAACTCGGCGACCCTGGGATGGATGAGAGTGTGTGGACCGAGGGGATTGGGGACAGCGGCCGGGGCGCACTGCACCCGCGCCTGTGGAACCGTCCCGTCAGCGAGCTCTCCGACGGTAACCAGCGCCGCGTTCAGCTGGCCCTGGCCGCTGCTGCTGGGCCTGAGGTGCTTGTCGTCGACGAGCCCACGAACTACCTGGACCTGGACGCCCTCGAGATGCTCGAGGCCGCTCTGAGGACATGGACGGGCACGCTCATCGTCGCCAGCCACGACCGCTGGCTCATTGAGCACTGGTGGGGGCGGCGGCTCCACCTTCGGTGAGCCAGCCGGGTCATGCGGACCGGAGCAGTTCTTTTATCCGTATCGTCACTGTTCCCAGACGACCCAAGTAGGGTGGGGGCATGATCTTGGAGCGCACCATCGCACCCGTGTTCGCCGCCAACTGCTACGTCCTGGCCGCAGGTCCGGGCGAACCCGCCCTCGTCGTCGACCCCGGAGCCGGTGCCGCCCGCGGCGCCCTGGCCCTGCTTCGCTCCCATCGGCTCACCCTGAGCGCCATCCTGCTCACCCACGGTCACGCCGACCACGTGTGGGACAGCCAGGCGCTCATCGAGGCCGCCCACGCCGAGGGCCTGCTCACCAGTGACGACGCCGTGGACGTGCCGGTCTACATCCCCGAGCGCGACCGCTACCGGCTCGAGGAGCCCGACATCACCACCGGTATCAGCGCCAACGGCATGACCTTCACCGACATGGCCGGCAGCGAGTGGAAGCAGCCCGCCGACATCCGTCTCTTCCCGGGAGACGGCTTCTCCCAGGCCATCGAGCTGGCCCCCGGTATCGCGCTGCGCGCGGTCCCCGCCCCGGGCCACTCGGAGGGCTCCACGCTGTTCTTCTTCGAGGCCCGCCTGGCCGACAACGCCTTACTCTACGAGGCCGAGGTCATCGATGACGACCCTGCCGTCGCCGACGAGGAGCACTCCTACCTCATGGCCCTCGACGGCGACGTCATCTTCAAGGGCTCCGTCGGACGCACCGATCTGCCCGGCGGGGACCAGGTGCAGATGCTCGCCACCCTGCGCTTCCTGGCCAACGCCGTCGACCCGGCCACCATCCTGCTGCCCGGGCACGGCGCAGTGACCACCATGGAGCACGAGCACCACGGCAACCCCTACCTCGCCGAGGCCAAGATCCGTGGGGGAGACCTCAAGGCCTGATGGCGCCAGGGCCCGACGGCGACGCGCAGGCTCACTGCTCGTCATGACACAATGCGGACCATGGCACAGGTACGACAAGCTCTCTCCTCACTGTCCGGCTTCCCCGAGTGGCTCCCCGCGGGCCACATCGTCGAGCAGCACTTCGTCGACATCCTGCGCCGCACCTTCGAGCTCCACGGCTTCAGCGGCATCCAGACCCGCGCCGTCGAGCCGCTGAGCGAGCTGACGAAGAAGGGAGAGACCTCCAAGGAGGTCTACCTGCTCAGCCGCCTTCAGGCCGATCCCGCCGACGCCGAGTCCGAGACGGATCCGCGCAAGCAGCTGGGGCTCCACTTCGACCTGACCGTCCCCTTCGCCCGCTACGTCGTGGACAATGCCGGGCTGCTGACCTTCCCGTTCAAGCGCTACCAGATCCAGAAGGTCTGGCGCGGGGAACGGCCCCAGGAGGGACGCTTCCGCGAGTTCATCCAGGCCGATATCGACATCGTCGGTGACGGCGCCCTGCCGCTCCACCACGACGTCGAGGTCCCCCTCATCATGCACGAGGCGCTCAGCGCCCTGCCGGTGCCCGCGGTCACCATCCACGTCTCCAACCGTAAGGTCGCCCAGGGCTTCTACCAGTCGATCGGCATTGACACCGACCGGCTCATCGAGGTCCTGCGCGTGGTCGACAAGCTCGACAAGATCGGTCCCGAGAAGGTGGCCGCCGAGCTCACCCAGAGCGTCGGCACCACCGCGCAGCAGGCGGCACAGGCCCTCAGGCTCGCCACCATCACCGGCACCGATGGTCAGGACGTCTCCGATCAGGTCCTGCGGGCGCTGGCCGGCGCCGAGCCCACCGAGCTCCTCATCGAGGGCCTGGCCGAGCTGACCGCCCTGCTCGAGGCCACTGGACGGCGCCGCCCCGGCGCCGTCATCGCCGACCTCAAGATCGCTCGCGGACTGGACTACTACACCGGCACCGTCTACGAGTCCTTCATGGCAGGCCACGAGGATCTGGGCTCAGTGTGCTCCGGGGGCCGCTACGACTCCCTGGCCACCAACGGCAAGCGCACCTTCCCCGGTGTGGGCATCTCCATCGGCCTGTCCCGGCTCCTGGCCCGCGTCATCGGCGAGGGCCTGGTGCAGGTCAGTCGAGCCGTGCCCACGACGGTGCTCGTGGCCGTCACCGACGAGGCCCACCGCTGCGCCTCCGACGCCGTCGCCGATGCGCTGCGCGCCCGCGGCATCAGCGCTGACGTGGCCCCCAGCGCCGCCAAGTTCGGTAAGCAGATCAAGGCCGCGGACAAGCGTTCCATTCCCTTCGTCTGGTTCCCCGGTTCTGAGGGGGCCCCCGACTCGGTCAAGGACATCCGCTCCGGTGAGCAGGTCGAGGCCGACGCCGCCACCTGGCAGCCGCCCGCCGAGGATGCCGCCCCACGGATCACCGTCAGCCCGGCTGCGGCCTGCTCCCCGGCCGATGGCCAGGACGGCTGCGAGGTCGACTCAGCCTCATGACCACGAGCCGGAGCGAGTCCAGCAGCACGCACCACGTCCAGCAGGCGACCATGGCGCTGTCCGCCCTCCGGGACAGCCTGACGGCCCTGTCCATGCCCTATGTCCTTCAGGGAACCGCCGCCGCCTCGGACAAGGCCACGCTCATCCGCGACCAGCTCGGTGACTACGTCCTTCCCCGCCTGGCCAGCCTGGACGCACCACTGCTGGCCGTGGTGGGCGGCTCGACCGGGGCCGGCAAGTCGACCCTCGTGTCCTCGCTCGTTCGCCGGCACGTGGCCAGGGCCTCGGCGATCCGCCCCACCACGCGCCGCCCCCTGCTGCTGCACGCACCGACCGACGCCGCCTGGTTCGACACCGACCGGGTCCTGGGGTCTCTGTCGCGCATGCGCTTGGACGCCGACGCACCGGCGAGCCCGGCCACCGACCACACGCCCAGAGAGCTCGAGCTGCGGGACTGCGAGGGGCTGCCCGAGGGACTGGCGATCGTGGACGCACCCGATGTCGACTCCGTGGTCGAGGACAACCGGGACCTGGCTGCCACGCTCCTGGCAGGGGCGGACCTGTGGATCTTCGTCACCACGGCGGCCCGCTACGCCGACGCCGTCCCCTGGGAGCACCTGCGGGCCGCGGCCGAGCGGCACATCACGGCCGCCATCGTCCTGGACCGCGTACCGCAGGGCGCGCAGAGCGAGGTGGAGGCAGACCTACGGCGTCGGCTCACGGAGGCCGGCCTGGCCGAGGCGCCCGTCTTCACGATTCCCGAGACCGCTCTGGACGATGACGGCTTCCTGCCCGAGTCCTGCGTCTCGCCGCTGCGCCAGTGGTTGGGGGCGCTGGCCTCCGACGCGGCTGCTCGCCAGGACGTCGCGCACCGCAGTCTGACCGGCGCCATTGGTTCCCTCCTGACGCAGAGCGAGCTGCTCGCCGTCGAGCTGGCCTCCCAGGAGGCCGAGCACGCCGAGCTGCGGCGAGCAGCCACCTCCGAGCACGATGACGCTCTCGAGCGCGTCATCGAGGCCACCGAGGACGGCTCCATGCTGCATGGCGAGGTGCTGGCCCGCTGGCAGGAGTTCGTGGGCACCGGAGACCTGTTCCGGTCCTTGGAGGTGCAGGTGGGGCGGGTCCGCGACCGCGTCACGTCGCTTCTGCGGGGACGTCCGGCGCCGGCCAAGCGCGTCGAGCAGGCGATCGGCTCCTCCTTGGTTGAGCTCCTGGTCGCCGAGTCCCAACGGGCCTGCCTGGCCACGGAACGCTCCTGGAGACGGGCCGGAACCTCCCAGCAGGCGCTCAACCGGGCTCTGGCGGAGGTGCCCAGTCAGACCGGCCTGGAGGTTGTCGCCGCGGCCCTCGTCCACGACTGGCAGCGTCAGGTTCTCACGCTCGTTCGATCCGAGGGGTCCGACAAACGGCTCACCGCCCGCCTGCTGTCCCTGGGGGTCAACGGCGCCGGAGTCGTTCTCATGATTCTCGTCTTCGCTCACACCGGTGGACTGACCGGGGGAGAGGTGGGGATCGCGGGAGGTACCGCCATCCTGGCTCAGCGTGTCCTGGAGGCCGTTTTCGGGGACCAGGCAATGCGCGGCATGACCAAGCGGGCCCGGGAGGACCTCAGCGAGCGTGCCACGGCTCTGTTCGCCAACCAGGCGAAGTGCTTCACCGACGCTCTTCCGCTGCCCACCCCGAGCGCGGACACGCTGCGAGAACAGCTTCGGGCCTGCCAGGAGGCGGCCACGTCCTTGCGCGTCCTGCCGGCTGCCCGCGGTCGCCGTACGGCCGGGAGGAGGGTCAGGTGACCACCGACTGCTCCGAGGCGTTTGACCTGCCTCAGGTTCTTGAGGACCTGGCCAGGGCGGTCGACCTGGGCGAGCAGCTCGGTCTGCGCGAAGAGCTCACCCAGGCCCGGGACGTCCTCACGCAGGCCTCCCACCGACGGCGTCTGGCGCCGCAGACCACGGTGGCGGCCCTTCTCGGGGCGACCGGGTCGGGCAAGTCCAGCCTCACCAACGCCATGGCCGGCTCCGAGGTGTCCCGAACCGCCCGCACCCGCCCGACGACGACCCAGCCCCTCGCCGTCGTCCCGGACACGGCCGCTGAGGCCACTGAGCTGCTGGACTGGCTCTCCATCAACCACAGAGTGCGCGTCGACGGCGGCTGGGCCCTGGGCGAGACGACGGTGCTGGTCGATCTTCCCGACATCGACTCTGACGAACCCGCGCACCGGGCCATCGCCGAGCGCATGGCGGGCAAGGTCGACGTCCTGGTGTGGGTCCTCGATCCGGAGAAGTACGCCGATGGCGTCGTTCATCGCGACTTCCTCATCCCTATGGCGGCGCACGCCGAGGTCATGGTGGTCGCCCTCAACCAGGTGGATCGGCTCGACCCCGAGAGCCGGGACGCAGTGCTCGCCGACCTCAGAAGGATCCTGGACCGAGAAGGTCTTGGAGCCGTCTCAGTGATTGCCGTCAGCGCCCGCACCGGACAGGGCGTAGAGACCCTGGCACGCACCGTGGCCTCGGTCGCCTCGAACAGGCTGGCCAGTGCGCGAAGCCTTGCCGCCCACGCCCGGCGCGCAGCCAGTGAGCTGGGCGAGCGCACGGGGCTCATCGCTCCATCCGGCCGTGGTGCGCCAACACCGGGCCCGGCCGCTCAGCAGGAGCCGCAGGTACGTCATTCCCTCACTGCCCTGCGGCAGGCGGCCGCGAGCCTCGCCGGGGTCGACGTCGTCTCACAGGCGGTTGAAGGATCGGACCGTCACCGGGCCCGCACCCGAGTCGGCTGGTTCTGGCTGCGGTGGATCGGACACCTCAGACGCGATCCGCTTCGAGCCCTTCACCTGGGGACCGGGCGTCCGCCGGCCCCGAAGTCTGCAGACGCGGAACGATCCGACGGCGCCACGGGCTCCGGCGTCATCGACCTGACCTCCCTGCCCCCCGCAGGACCTGCCGCAACGGGCAGGCTGCGCAGCAGTGCTCACGTCTACGCCGTGGCGGCCTGCTCCGCCCTGCCCGGTGACCTGGCCGCTCAGGCCGTTCTGCGCAGCGACGAGCGCGCCGAGAGGCTTGCCGAGCCTCTGGAACTGGCTGTGGCCCAGGTGGACTACGGGACGTGGAAGCGCCCGGTCTGGTGGAAAGCTGCGAACGTACTGCAGTGGGTGACCGCACTGGCTGCGCTCATCGGCGGGTTGTGGCTGGTGGCCATCCACGTGCTGGAGGACTACCTCCTGCTCATCAGCATCGACGTTCCGCGCTGGGGGGCAGTCCCCTGGCCCACCGTCCTCCTGCTCGGAGGCCTGCTGATCGGACTGGTCCTGGCGGGTCTGGGGACGTTCCTGGCCGGCCTTCAGGCCAGGCGTCACCGCAGGCGGATCGTCGAGCGCTTGCGCCGGGCCACCGACGAGGTCGTGAACGCCGAGCTCATCGAGCCGCTCAGGGCCGAAACACATGGATGGGTGGAGCTCGCGCGGATTCTGGAGCGAATCGCCTAATGTGACACCATCATGTTCCGATTTGACATCAACTTGACATCAAATTCTCTTGGCTGGGGTGGCTAGTGGTGTCATCATGGTGTCATGCATGTGGATGCCTACACCGAGACCCTGCGTCGTACCCTCGTGGAGACCTCGTCCCTGGGTGACGACCGGACCCAGGACGTGGCCCGCTCCCTGGCGGCTGCACTCGATCCGGCGCTGCGCCTCGTCGCCCTGCAGATGCTCACGGATACCGCAGATGAGCTCAACGGCGAGCTCGACGGGGCTCATGTCGCCGTTGTGATGGACGGTGCGACGCCCCACCTTCTGGTGACCCAGGCTGATCGGTCTGATGAGCGGGAGCAGGACCACGTGACGGGCCCGGACCGCCATGCCGAGACTCCGGTGCACGCAGCACCTGAGGTGGAGGAGGGCCCGGAGGTTCGCACAACGCTACGCCTGCCCGAGTCACTCAAGCAGCAGATTGATGCCGCCGCCCGGGTGCAGGGACGTTCGGTCAACGCCTGGCTCGTGGAAGCGGCTCGAGGTGCGCTGTCGGAACAGTCGTCCGCGTCGGGCTCCCAGCGCCCGCCGAGCACGAGCACCGGGAACGACGGGGCGGGGTCTGATCGCTCTGCGAGTGGCTCCGACGGTGGACGCCCCACCGACTGGCGTGCCGGACCGGCGCAGCACCGGAGCTCGGGGGCGACGCTCACCGGCTGGTTCGGCTGACCCCGTACCAGCGCGCCGTCGTGCCACTGATCTCACCTGATCCCAATGACTCACCCGCTGGATGACCACATCGTGGCGGTCCGCGCAGATACCTGGAACCTGAGGAGACCACCCATGCCGATCTGGACCTTCGACCTTCCCGACGACGTTCAGCCGAGCCTCGTCCTGGATCTGTCTACCCTGAGCGTGGTGACTGCGCCTGGGACGGGAAGCGCGATCACCGTCGAGGCCGATGAGAGCCTGAACCCCCTCCTGGACGTCACCGCCGACGGGGCCAAGGTGAGCATCCGCCAGATCGCTCTCGTGGGACGTGAACGATTCGCTGGCATCTGGCCGTGGGGCCCGCAGACATCTCGAGTTCGGGTCACGGTGCCGCACGGCACGCACCTGGATGCCCGCCTCGATGCCGGATCGATCAGCGCTGAGCACTCCTGGGAGCACGTGCAGATCCGGACCTCGGCAGGATCGATCCGGCTGGGCGACTGCATGAGTGCGCAGGTGCACGCCGACGCCGGCTCCATCGTCATCGGCGCCCTGCATGAGGGGAGCGTGCGGGCCCAAGCCGGTTCTGTGCGCATCCGCTCGACCTCCGGCACAGTGTCTGCCCACACGGAGGCCGGCTCGGTCAAGATCGTCGAGGCCCGTGAAGGAACCTTGGATCTGTCCAGCGAGATGGGAACCGTGTCGGTGGGAGTGCCCGAGGGAACCGCGGTCCTGGCCGACTGCCACTCCGACTTCGGTCGAGTCGCCACCGACCTGCCGCGCCAGGAGCACCCCGATGCCCTCGAACGACGCCTCGAGCTGCGGGCCCGCACCCAGATGGGGACCGTGCGGGTGCGCAGGGCCTGAGCACCCACCCATGCGACGACCAGATGGCGGAGTAGGGGAAGAGTAGCGGGGGCGGCAACACATGTTGCCGCCCCCAACCGCATCAGAGGAGTCCTGAGAACTCAGCGCTCGCCGCGCCCTCCGCGGAAGCCACCCCGGTTGCCGCCGAAGCGGTTCTGGTTGCGCTCGCCGTAGCCACGGCGCTCGCCCCGGTGCCCGTCGCGGTCGTAGCCGCGGCCACCCCGGTCCTCGCGCCGGCCACGGAAGCCGTCCCGATCGCCACGGCGCTCATCCCACCGACGGTTGTCACGGCGCTCCCCGCGCTCCGAGCGGTCGTAGCCGCCCCTGCCGCCGCGCCCATCACGGTCTTTCCAACCGCGCTCGCCGTCCTCACGGCGGGGACGGAAACCGCGCTCCGACCGCTCGCCGCGGTCGCCGCGGTCGCCACGGTCCTTGCGGTCCTCCCAGTCACGCCGCTTAGGACGCCGCTCGGCGCCGTTGGGGCCGGACCAGCCGTGCCCCGGACCCTCGTCGGGACGGATCCGCAGCTCGCGGCCGGCAAAGGTCGCCCGCCCCATGACGCTCAGCTGCTCGGGGCTGAGGTCGGCGTAGATCGTGACCAGGGAGAAGGACTGGAGGATGTCGATCTTGCCGATGTCGGAGCCCTCGATACCGCCCTCGTTGGCCAGCGCGCCCACGATCGCTCCGGGCAGGACCCGGTCGCGGTGCCCGACCTCCACGCGGTAGACGGTCCCGGGGCCCTCGTGCTCGCGGCGCCCGGAACGCGTGGCCGAGCGGCGTCCCTCGCCGCGGTCTCCTCGCTCTGCGCGACGGCCCTTCTCCCGGCCGCCTTCGAAGGAGGCCGACAGGAAGGTCCCCTCGGAGTCGAGGTTCTCCTCCCGGCGGGCGCGCTGGGGGCGCTCACCGCCCCGGTCCTCGCGCCTGCGCGGTCCCTCGTCTCCCACGGCCAGGGCCAGCAGCGTGGCCGCCAGCTCCTCGACGTCGATGTCCAGCTCCCGGGCGGAGTCGGCGACCAGCGGCAGGTACATGTCCAGACGGCCGCGCTCGTGGCGGGCGGCTGCCTTGGACAGGAGCTTGCGGGCGCGGTGCTCGGAGACGTCCGCGGGGGAGGGCAGGGTGATCTCCTCCAGACGGCTTCCGGTGAGGCGCTCGATCTGGCGGAGCTTGCCCTTCTCCTTGGGGGTCAGGAAGGTGACGGCCTCGCCGTGGCGGCCGGCTCGGCCCGTGCGACCGATGCGGTGCACGTAGGCCTCGGCCTCGCGGGGCACGTCGAAGTTGACGACCAGGCCGATGCGGTCCACGTCCAGGCCTCGGGCAGCGACGTCCGTGGCCACCAGCACGTCGAGGGTGCCGGCGCGCAGCCGCTCCACCAGGCGCTCGCGCTCGCGCTGAGGCACGTCACCGGAGATCGCGGCGGCCTGGATGCCCCGGCCTGCCAGCTCGATGGCGACGTCCTCGGCCGTGGACTTGGTCCGTACGAAGACGATGGCGGCCTCGGCGTCGGTGACGGCCAGGACCCGGGAGACGGCGCCGATCTTGTGACGGAAGGGAACCACCGCGTAGGTCTGGTGGACGGTGGCAACAGTGGAGGCCGGCCTGGAGACCTCGACCTGAACGGGCTCGTGAAGGTGCTGGCGCGCCACGGCCTGGATGGCCGGCGGCATCGTCGCGGAGAACAGGGCGGTGCGCCGATCGGCGGGAAGAGACTCCGCAATCGTCTCC
This sequence comes from Actinomyces sp. oral taxon 175 str. F0384, assembly GCF_000223355.1. Taxonomy (NCBI): domain Bacteria; kingdom Bacillati; phylum Actinomycetota; class Actinomycetes; order Actinomycetales; family Actinomycetaceae; genus Actinomyces; species Actinomyces sp. oral taxon 175. The sequence continues at coordinate 1,344,133 of NZ_AFUR01000001.1, read as the reverse complement.
ACGTCCTCGGCGAAGCCCATCCGCAGCATCTCGTCGGCCTCGTCCAGGACGAAGTAGCGCACGTCGTCGAGCTGGAGCGCGCCCTTGTCAATGAGGTCGATGACGCGGCCGGGAGTGCCGACGACGACCTGGGCGCCGCCCTTGAGCGCGCCGATCTGGGGGCCGTAGGGGGCGCCACCGTAGACGGCCACCACCTCCAGTCCGCGGGAGCGGGCGGCCATGTCGGTAATGGCCTCGGCGCTCTGGAGCGCGAGCTCGCGGGTGGGGGCCAGAACGAGCGCCTGAACGACGTTGTCACGCGAGTCGACGGCGTCGAGCAGCGGAAGCCCGAAGGCCGCCGTCTTGCCGGTTCCGGTCTGGGCGACGCCGACGACGTCGCGGCCGGCCAGCAGAACCGGGATCGCCTCCTTCTGGATGGCGGTGGGGGTCACGAAGCCCATGTCGGTGACGGCCTTGAGCAGGTCACCGGGAAGACCCAGGTCGGCGAAGGTGATCTCCTCATCCTCGTGAGCGGTCCTCACCTCGCTCTTGTCCCGGTCGCGCGGCGAGGCGGCGCGCTCGACATCGCGCTGGTGGCTGTCGGAGTCGGCATCGGTGTCGATGAAGGGGGTGTGGCCGTCAACCTCGTCCTCATCAATGTCGACGCCGTCGTCCTCATCGGAGTCGTCGATCCCGTCCTCCGGGTCGGCCTCGGGGAGGTCTCGGTCGATGTCGTCCGCCTCCTCCTCGTGGTCGACGTCCTCCGGGTCCTCAGGGGAATCAGAGGAGGCGGGAGTGGCGAAGTCCTCGGGGGAGGAGGTGGTGCCGTCGCGGTGGTGCGGCGCGGCGACAGTGCTCTCCTCATCGTTCTTGGTCGGGCCGGTCTGCTCGCCGCCGGAGAGCTCGGCGGAGAAGAGCGCATCGAGGCTGAGGGGGCCGTTGCCGTCCTGGCTCTGAGCGTCGGAGGCGCCAGGCGCAGTGCTGCTGGAGTGAGTCATGAAGTTATCCCATATCTGTCCCCATGAAGATGGTGGGGACCGCGGCGGAGTGTGGGGGAGGACCTTCTGTCCTCCGCTCTTTGCCGTACCTGGCCCACCACACTCGCCCCGCACCCGGACTGGCCGGGTGACTCATGGGCTAACACGCACAGACTCACGGGATACTCGTGCCGCACACCGGGTGCGGCAGGACCCGAACGGGGTCAACAGGGCACGGATCGCTCCTGCGACCAGGCTACGGGAGAATCAGCGGAACTCCGCGCTCCACGGGCTGGATCACAGGTGAGGTCGGTCTCGTGGCCCGTTCACCGCCCCAGCAGGCCGAGGATCTTCCGACGCAGTTCGCGGACCTCGTCACTCGACTCGTCGTGCTCGGGCACCTCGATGTCGGCGACGATGCGAGCGGGGCGCTCTGACAGGACGACCACTCGGTTGGACAGGCGCAGGGCCTCGTCCACGTCGTGGGTGACCAGGACGGCGGTGAAGCGTTGGGACTCCCACAGCTTGAGGATCTCGTCCTGGAGCTGGAGGCGTGTCAGGGCGTCGAGCTTGCCCAGGGGCTCGTCCAGGAGAAAGAGCCGGGGCCGGTTGACCAGGGCTCGGGCCAGTGAGGCCCGTTGAGCCATACCGCCTGAAAGCGTGGCGGGGTAGGAATCGGCGAAGTCCCGCAGCCCCACGATCTGCAGGGCCGCCTCCACCCGGCGTCGGTCGCGCTCCACCCGGCCTCTTGCCTCAGGGCCCAGGGCGACATTGTCCCGCACGGTCCTCCACGGCAGGAGCGTGGCGTCCTGGAACGCGAGCGCGCGCAGAGGCGAGGGGCCGGTCACCTGCGTGGAGTCGACGGTGACGCTGCCCTCGACGGGCTGCTCCAATCCGGCCAGCAGTCTCAGGATCGTGGACTTCCCGCAGCCGGACGGCCCCACGAGTGAGACGAACTCCCCGGGTGCCACCGTCAGGTCGATGTCATTGAGGACGGCAAGCTGATCCGGCTTGGCAGCCTCAGCCTCGTAGCGAGCCCTCGCAGCGGGGGAGAACCGGCGCAGCAGCAGATGGAGCCACCCGTGCTCCAGGTCATGGGACAACGGGTAGCTGTGGGAGACACCAGCGAGATCGACCTGTGCACCGCGGGGGACGGACGGAGTCGAAACCTGCGGCGCGGTAGTAGCCGCCGACGAATCAGCAGACATCGGTTCACCACCTCACAAGGTTCTGCTGCCATGCCAGCAGCGAGGAGCGGATCTTGAACAGCAGGACCATGAGCGTGCGGCAGAAGGTCACCAGAATGATGAGGCCCACGTACATCCGGGGGTAGTCCGCCCAGCCCTTGACCCAGTTGATGTACCAGGCCAGGCCCTTGTCGACGCCGGTCAGCTCGGCGGTCATGAGAGCGGCGAGCGAGGTTCCCAGTCCCGTGAACAGGCCGGTGAGCATGTCTGGTAGCGCGGAGGGCACGGCCACTCGTCTGATGAGGAAGAACTCGTCGGCTCCCAGCGTGCGGGCCATGTCGATGTAGTCGCGGCGCACGGAGCGAACTCCCGCCCGAGTCATGGTCGCCATGGGGAACCAGGCGCCGAAGCCGACGATGAAGGCTGCCGAGGTGTACGTCGTCGGAAGCAGCAGCAGCGCCAGCGGAAGCAGAGAGGCCGCGGGAACTGGGCCGATGGTCTGAAGGAGCGGATGGAGCCAGTAGTCGGCGCGCCTCGACCAGCCCATGAGCAGGCCGGTGAAGAACCCCAGCACCGATCCGGCCGTGTACCCGATGATGAAGAGCAGCGCCGAGGCACCCAGGCAGCTGAGCAGCAGCCTCCAGTCTCCGAGGAAGGAGGCAATGAGTACTTCTGGGGCGGCGAAGTACGGGGGCGTGAGCAATCCGAGCTTGGATGTTGTCAGCTGCCAGACGATGAACCATGCGCCGGCGGCGTTGATCCAGGGCAGGAAGTGCGTCAGAGACCTCGCTGCCGAAGAGGCCGGTCGGACCCGTGCGGTGAGTGTCCACGCGATCAGGGCGGTCAGCCATGCCCCGGCAAGGACTGCGACTGGAGTGGTTGACTCCTTGCGGAGAAGGTCGGCTTCCGGCAGGGCGATGAGGAGGACCAGGTAGGCCGACCACAACAACAGCGCCGTCGTGCTCACAAGCGCGCCTGCGCTGGAACGGCGATCGCTTGGTGCGCTCTGCCTGGCTGTGGAGGAGGGCGGTCGTGGATGCCCATCGTCGACGGGCTTGGAGGACGCGGTCGATGCGGTCGCGGGAGTCACTTCAGTGGGCATCGTCACTCAGTCCTTGATGCCGAGGTCGGCGACGACGGTGTCGGTCAGCTTCCGGGCGGAGACGTCGGATGCGATGAAGCCGGTCCCCTTGAACTTCTCGATGCCGGGCTCGATCGCGGCCCGGAACCTGGAGGCCGAGGCCTTGAACCCGTATGTCTTGAGCACCCGGACGACGACGTCCTGGTCGGCGGCGACGTAGTCGTTGTCAACCTCGATCTTCGCGATCTCCTCGATGTGGCCCGGTACGTAGGCCGAGCCCTTCAACCAGGCCTCGGTCAGAGCCTTCGCCTCCTTGGGCTGTCGGCGTACGAAGTCTCCGTTGAGCGCTACCGAGCAGCAGAACTCCTCAGCGTCGTTGTTGGCCAGCTCACGGGCCGTCCCGTTGAAGACGGGAAGCAGTGGTCCGGGGTCGGAGCCCATGATGGCGTCCACCTGACCGTCAGTCAGTGCGGTCCCCAAGGAGTCCGCATCGACTGTGCGCCACGTGATGTCGCCTCCGTCCGGCTTGACGTTGATGCCGGCCTCGGACAGCCCGATCGCGAAGTAGGCGAAGGCGGATGACGACAGTGACGGCACGCCGATGGTGGTGCCTTTCAGGTCAGCCAGCTTCTGATACGGAGAGTCCTTGCGCACCACCAGGCGCAGGCAGCCGGCGTGTAGCCCCGCGGTGAGCCTGGCGTTGAGGCCGTTGTAGATCGGCTCCAGCCAGGAGAAGAAGATTCCCGGAGCGCCAATGTACTTACCGGCGCCCACGCCGTCCTTGGTGTCCTCGGTCTGCTGGGTGCGCGCCAGCGTGACCTTCAGTCCCGCGTCGTCGAAGAAACCCCGGTGGTACGCGGCGTACAGTGGTGCGGCGCAGATGTCGCCGCCAATCACCAGGGGGAGTGCCTCGTGGGCTCCGATGACACCCTGGTTGGTGCGCCGAATCGTCAGGTACGCACCGGTACCGACCGCGGCAGTGGCTGCGAGTCCCCCAATCGTGAGTAGCGTGCGCCGTGACGGTTTGCCGCGATGCGACTGATCCGTCTCATTGGCGTCGGGATCATCGATGTCGTCATCGGCTGCCAGAATCGCGGCGGCGTTCTCAGCCGTGACCTCCTGAGTCTCCACGACCTCGGCCTCCGATGGGACGGAGGACAAGGAGTCGGAGGACTGGGACGGATCGGAGGAAGAAGAGGACGACGAGGACGTGGACATGGTTTCTCCTGTAGTGGTGGGAACGGGCCTCGATGCGCATGACGCAGCAGCGTCCCGGTGAAAATGGTGGAGGAGGAGCACAAGAAGCCGAGCGGAGCAAGCCGAGTAAGTGCGGACACAGCCTCAGGCCATCAGAGCGTGTGAAAGGGCGTCTCCGTACTCTGGCGAGCGGAAAATACGCGGCACGGGAGCCCACGACGTCATGGCCGGTTGTCGTTCTCGGCCGGCGTCAACGCTGCTTTGAGGCGTCGTCACGCTCCCCGGGCAGGTTCAACGCCGGGGGAGGGGACGGAATCAACAGGCTCGACAACAACACATCTGCGCACCACACATGACCGCGAGCGCCTGTGCGCCAGGAGCGGTTGTGGCCGTAAGAACGATGTGCGTCATGACGACTACCCTATGCCACCCTCCCCGGAACAATGCAAGCCTGCCATGCGTCCCATGATGCGAGCCTCCCATCGCCGGATCACTGTGGAACCGATACGTGGAACCGATACTGAGTGGCTGTAGAGTCGGCGACGTGAGTGGGGGGTGTGGCGATCAACCGCCTGTGCCGAAGGCACGGTGGAGACAGCTGGTCGCGACTCCTGTGGCCCAGGACGGCGGCCCGCTTCGCATCACCCCGGCATGGTGGCCTCCGGTTCCCGACGATTCAGCCTTGGCCGCTGCCGCGGTGCACGGCACTCCCGTCCTGGGGGAGGGACGCATCATCAACGGGGTTGAGATGGTGGAGGCGAGCTTCTTGTGGCGCGATGACCACCGGCACGGCGCCAGCCCCAGTGTGCTCATCCATCTCAATACCCTGACCGACAATCATCGCGCTCACATCGCGCCGGCACTGGCCGCCCGGGTTCCTGGGACCGGCTGGTGGGCGCTTCACATCCTGCTGCCGCGGGATGCGCTCTTGAGCTACCGGATCGTCGTGACTCACGACGCCCTGCCTGACGATGCCGGGACCCGACGCGAGTGCTGGAAGCGCGTTCATGCACTGGGACGGCCCGATCCCCTCAATCCCGAGCGGCTGCATGACGGCTTCGGTCTGGTGTCCTCGCTATGGGCGGGCCCCAAGGCCGTGCTGCACCCGGATTGGATGATCGGCTCGGGCGCTTCGGCAGAGGGGGCGTGGCAGGCGCTGAACCGTCCCCAGGATGAACACGACAGGTACGTCCTCCGGTTCGACCTGGAGAACGAGGTGCTCACAGACTTTGATGAGCCGGGAGACCCCGGACGGCGAGTCACACTGTGGTGCGGGGGCCGTGTCCAGGAGGCCTCCTGCGGGCACAGTGAGCGGGGTCTGCTGATCCTGCTCGACGGAAACGTCTGGCGTGGTAACCATGCCGTCGATCACCTGGCCCCCAGATCCCGCCAATGGGATGTGCTGCTCATCGACTCCGGCAGCCTGGCCATGCGCTCACGCGACCTGGGGGATCCGCGACGCAGCAGAGAACTGCTCCGTAGGTGTCTGCAGGCGGCACATCGGGCCGTCTGCGGGCGAGGCTGCAGGATTGCTGTGTCCTCTGAGGATGGTGGTGGTTGCCTATGGCGCCCGGATCGGATCGTGGTGGCTGGGCAGTCTTTGGGAGGGGTTGCTGCGGCCGACCTGGTTCTGCGTCATCCCGAGCTGGCTACTCGTGCCATTGTCCAGTCCGGCTCCTTCTGGCTCGGCTCTCAGCGCCGAGGCGAGGGTGAGGGAGAGCTGCTGCGCTGGTTGCGTCACCGCTCCGAGGCTCGGAGCCTGCAGCGCCCGAGAAGCGACCAGCATCCTCATGATGGCCATGGGCTGGGGGCGCGACTGGTGGTCCAGTGCGGGGTCCATGAAGACGGCCTGCGTCAGGGGGCTCGCACCGTCTCAGAGCTTCTTGGGGTCGAAGGAGCGCTGCTCGAGTATCGCGAGGAGCGTGGCGGGCACGATTACGCCTGGTGGCGTCATGCCTTGTCGTGGGGGCTTGACGCTCATGAGCAGGACCTGGGGTTCTGCTCATGAGCCTCCTGAGGTGCTCCGCGTGCGGCTGCCGCCAGCTCGGGGCGCACTGCCGGGGCGGATCTACTGCGCAAATAAAACCGTGATGCAAAAGAAATCTTGGCAACAAAGGGGTTACGTATCCCAATTTATCGTTACCATTGCTCGAGTTTCCTCAAGTCTCCCGGTTCTGAATGGTCTCAACCCGACCGATTGACGGGTTACCGCTGTGTATACTTAACCCGGAATCGACAACGCGGACGATGTTTTCGGGTGATAGCGGATTCTTAGAAGGGAGGCGTCCGTCTATCATCGTTCGCGAAAGGCAGTCGCGCCTGCTTCGTGGTGCGTCCTTTCCTCGTGCATCTCGGTTGTCAACCGTGTGCTGTACGAGTAAGTCCATCTGCCCCTGCCCATGAACGAGACCACGTCATGCAATACGCTCAGCGGCTGCTTGCCGCCCTCCCTTCCGTCAGGAGCGGCCTGCGCGCGATTCTTGCTGTTCTGACAGCCTTCGGCATTGTTCTGGCCACCGCCGGTGTTGCCGCCATGCCCCTTTTGAATGCAGGCAATGCTGTTGAGGACTATGAGAGCGGTTCGGCCTGCCACCCCGCGGCCAGAATGGTCTACCCCGAGGGCCAGTCGGCGCCCGAGTACGTGGTGCCGGTCTATGAGACCGGGTTCGGCGTGGGGGTCGAGTCGATCCTGTCGGGCTGGTGCAGTACCGCTGGGGAGGTCCTGGAGGACCCCACCATCACGCTCAACGTCGTCGAGGGCAAGACCGTCACTCCCTACCTGCTTCCCGGCATCAAGGCCGAGCTTGAGCGTCCGGCTCCCGCCAACGGCGAGCAGGATGTGTTCATCCCGACTGACTACCTCGTCAAGGGCGTGCGTCAGGCCACCGGAGACAAAGGCTGGGAGGTCGGCACGAAGGTCTTCAGCCTCACCTACACCAGTGGAACGGTGAGTGCGACCACGGGCCTGTTCTCCTTCGTCAAGCAGGACCCGGATGTCATCAACCCTCCGGCTCCCGAGCCGTCGCCGGAGCCGACTCCCGAACCCTCTGCGGAGCCCACCGCGGAGCCGACTCCCGAACCCTCTGCGGAGCCCACCGCGGAGCCGACGCCGGAGCCTACCGCGGAGCCGACTCCCGAACCCTCTGCGGAGCCGAGTGCTGCACCCGGTCCGGTGCCAACTGCTGAACCGACGACCGCACCTACTGCGGAACCGGCTCCTCATGCCTCGAATGAGCCGTCGCCGGCGCCCTCGGCGTCTCCCACGCCGGTACCTACACCGACGCCTTCACCGAGTCCCTCCGCGGCACCCAGCCCGTCGGCAGCCCCCTCACCGTCTCCTTCTGCGGCGCCCAGTCCGACGGCCAGTCCTTCCGCGGCTGCTTCACCCAGCGCATCGCCCTCGCCTTCCAAGTCGCCCGAGCCGGCTGCCTCTGCCCAGCCGAGCGCGACCGCTAAGACGTGCCAGGTCAAGCCCGCCGTCCAGGTGCTCGGTTCCGATGGCTCGGATCTCCAGGGGACAGAGCCCTCCTACGACCCGGATACTGCAGTCAGGGTGCGGGGTACGGGCTGGTGCTCGCAGGGGACGATGCTCGACGGCGAGAAGCCGGTCGAGATCAAGGTCGCGGCCTACGGCGGGTACGTGGTTCCGGGAACGCTCTCGGTTCCCGTCACCTTCCGTCACGGGGCCTTCGACGCCCAGCTCAACCTGTCGGCCCTCTACACCGGGGGGAAGGTCGACAAGGGGCGCTACTACCTGCAGCTCTCGCCCATCGATTCCGGACTGACGGCCGCGACCAACATCTTCGCCCTCAACAAGGCCGTCGCCCCGCAGCCCACGCCGGAGCCGTCCCCCGCGCCGAGCCCGGCTCCTACTGCGACCGCGGAGCCCTCGGCCACTGCGGAGCCCACCAGCGAACCCGCACCGGAGCCGACTGGTTCACCCAACAGCCCTGCTCCCACGCCCTCGGCTGCTCCGTCGTCGGAGCCCTCCGCCTCGCCGGCACCTTCAGCCCACCCCTCCGAGACGGCGTCCCCGGCTCCTGCACCTCAGACCACCGAATCCGACCAGAACGCTCCGAAGCCGAACCCGGATGACAGTGGGCGCCCCGGAACGGACAACGCCGCGGGCAACCACCCAGGTGGCAACCCCGGCGGCACGGGCTCCGGCTCGGGCGCTGGTTCAGGTGCGGGCGCGGACACAGGCGCAGGCAGCCAGGCCGACTCCTCCGCGCCGCAGGCCCCCGATGCCGGATCGGACTCCCGTTCGACCTCGCAGGACGGCTCCGCCCAACAACCGGCCAACGCTGGGGCGGCGCCCGCCCCGAACGCCGGTGGCTCAGGAGGCGAACGCGTCCATGCCTCGGAAGACTCCGCGGCCTCGGCGCAGGCCTCGCCTGAGGCTGACGCGAGCTCACAGCGCACCGTCCGTCCGGACCGGAGCCCGGTGGCCCCGGTGACCAGCGCGGCCCACCTGAGCGCGGACAACGCCGGCTCCCTGTCCGGCTCCCGCCAGGGCAACATCGTCAACCTCGTCCTGCCCAAGTCCAAGGCGCAGGCGGGCGAGTGGGTCTCGGTGTTCGTCTTCCCCGGCGCCACCACGAAGGGATGGGTGCAGGTTGATGATGCCAACAGCGTCTCCATCGATATCTCAACATTCGACTCCGGCTCCTACGAGCTGGCGGTGGCCGATCGCGACAACAGCCTCCTGGGATGGGCGAAGCTGGAGATCTCCTCTGCGTCCTTCGATCCTCGCAACCCGGCACAGGCTCAGCTGCTGACCTTCCCGGACACCGCGGCTGCGCCCACCAAGGGCCTGAGTGCCAACGACATGCTCCTGGGGAGCGCCGGAGGGCTGCTGGTCGTCGGAGCCGTGAGCCTGCTGGTCGCCGCGTTCTCCGGGATGCCACTGCGCGCACCACGGACCACCCTGCGGCTTCCGCGCAGGCGCTGAGACGGTGTAGTAGGAGAGCGTCAATGACATCGTCAAGGAGCCGGAGCACGCGGCCGTGGAAAGGAGGTGTGAGCAGATGATCCGGATATTCCGGATGACTGAGCGCGTACGGCGTGAGCGGCGTCCCGTGCCGAGTCGACATCGGAGTGCCTTGAGGCGCCTTCAGGGGGCACCTCGGATGCTGGTCATCGTCTGCTCCGTGCTCCTGGCCTCCCTGGTGGCGGTGGTCTCCACGAGCCCCGTCGCCAGCGCGGACACCAAAACCGGTCCCTCCACTACAGGAACCGCCTCAACAGTCAGCCCCTCGACGGTCGCTGTCGGAGGAACGATCATGTACACGCTGTCGGGATTCCCCAGCGGCGTGACGGTCCAGGTCCTCATCGACGACGGTGCCCTGGTCGCCTCGCGCCCCGGGGAGTCCGAGGTGGTCACCACGATCACCGTCAAGAAGGACGGCACTGCCGCAGGCTCCTTCGAGCTGCCCGAGTACGTCGAGCAGGGCAACCACTGGCTGCGATTCCGGGTCTTCGGGGCCCAGGGGGAGAGCGGCCAGGAGGGCAACGCGGCGGACTACACCAACAAGAGCCCCTACTTCACGGTATCGGGTGTCACGGTCATAGGCGGGTCCGCCCCTCCCACCGTTCCGCCGGCTCCCACCCCACCGCCCCGTCAAGTCGCGGCCTCGGGCCGGGCCAACGGCACCGCCGCCGGCATTCAAGCCGCGGGGCCAGGTGGCGAGTCGGCCGGTTTCCCAATCATCGGTGCCTTCGTCCTCGGGCTCAGCGTGATCCTGGTGGTGCTGTCGGTGCTCGTGGCGATCAACCGTCGCAGGATGGCTGCCTATCAACGTCGTCGGGCCATGGCCTGAGGGCTGAGACCCGAGCTCCTTGTAAACTGCCGCCGGCGCCCACCCGTCTCGTGGTGCGCCCCGACGGGCACCGGCTCAGTGCCCCACACGGAAGGAACTCAGCACCGTGCTGCGAACCCGAAACGCAGGCTCTCTGCGCGCCTCAGACATCGGCCAGGTCGTCACCCTCACCGGATGGGTGGATCGACGTCGTGACCACGGAGGCGTTGCCTTCATCGACTTGCGGGACGCCTCGGGGATCGCCCAGGTCGTCATCCGCGAGGAGATCGCCCACGACTTGCGCGCCGAGTACGTCTTGGCCGTCACCGGGGAGGTGAGCGCCAGGCCCGAGGGCAACGCCAACCCGAACCTGCCCACCGGCGAGATCGAGGTCGTCGTCTCCGACGTCGAGATTCTCAACGCCTCCGCGCCGCTGCCCTTCCAGGTCTCCGACCACGCCGAGGACGCCGGACAGGTCGGCGAGGAGGCGCGTCTGCGCTACCGCTACCTCGACCTGCGGCGCAGCGCCATGCAGCACGCCATCCGCCTGCGGGCCAAGGTCAGCCAGGCCGCCCGCAGAGTCCTGGACTCCCATGACTTCGTGGAGATCGAGACCCCCACCCTGACCCGCTCCACGCCGGAGGGCGCCCGCGACTTCCTGGTCCCGGCTCGACTGGCACCGGGCTCCTGGTACGCCCTGCCGCAGAGTCCGCAGCTGTTCAAGCAGCTCCTCATGGTGGCCGGCATGGAGCGCTACTACCAGATCGCCCGCTGCTACCGCGATGAGGACTTCCGCGCCGACCGCCAGCCCGAGTTCACCCAGCTCGACGTGGAGATGAGCTTCGTCGAGCAGGACGACGTCATCGCCGTCGCCGAGGACGTGCTGCGTGAGGTGTGGGCGCTCATCGACTACGAGCTGCCCACGCCCATCGCCCGCATGACCTACCACGACGCCATGGAGAGGTACGGCTCGGACAAGCCCGACCTGCGCTTCGGCTGCGAGCTGGTGGACCTGACCGACTACTTCAAGGACACCACCTTCCGGGTCTTCCAGAACCCCTACGTAGGCGCGGTCGTCATGCCCGGAGGGGCCTCCCAGTCCCGACGTACCTTCGACGCCTGGCAGGAGTGGGCCAAGCAGCGCGGCGCCAAGGGCCTGGCTTACGTCACCATCGCCGAGGACGGGACCCTCGGCGGACCCGTCGCCAAGAACATCACCGACGCCGAGCGCGAGGGCCTGGCCCAGGCCGCCGGCGCCGCGCCCGGCGACTGCATCTTCTTCGCCGCCGGGCCCGTGGACTCCTCGCGCGCCCTGCTGGGCGCTGCCCGTCTGGAGATCGGCAAGCGCTGCGGCCTCATCGACGACGACGAGTGGTCCTTCGTGTGGGTCGTGGACGCCCCCCTGTTCAAGCCCTCCGCCGAGGCCAAGGCCGACGGCGACGTGGCCCTGGGCAAGTCCGCCTGGACCGCGGTCCACCACGCCTTCACCTCACCCAAGCCCGAGTGCCTGGAGACCTTCGACACCGACCCGGGAAGCGCCCTGGCCTACGCCTACGACATCGTCTGCAACGGCAACGAGATCGGAGGCGGCTCCATCCGTATCCACCGCAGCGACGTCCAGGAGCGCGTCTTCAACGTCATGGGGATCGGCGAGCAGGAGGCCCAGGAGAAGTTCGGCTTCCTGCTGGACGCCTTCAAGTTCGGTGCTCCGCCGCACGGCGGCATCGCCTTCGGCTGGGACCGCATCGTCTCCCTGCTGACCCGGGCCGACTCCATCCGCGACGTCATCGCCTTCCCCAAGTCCGGTGGTGGCTTCGACCCACTGACCGAGGCGCCCGCCCCGATCACGCCCGAGCAGCGCAAGGAGGCCGGGGTTGACGCCGAGCCCGACACGGCCGATAAGCCTGAGGTAGCGAACAAGGCCTGAGAGCCCACAGGGCCCACGGCAAACCGAGATGGTCGACGGGTGCGTGTCAGAACGAATGATCTGGCGCGCACCCGTCGATGCCTTGAAACATCGATACTGGCTCGGCAGCTCTACAACCGGCCCAGGACGCAGGCGAAACCCCGACTGCCCGCGGCCCACTCCTCATCATTGGGACCGAGCGTGTTGATCGTGTAGCTGGTGGACAGGTCGAGTCCGTAGCGCTGCGCGTAGGCGCTGGTGCAGGCGGCCTCGACCTGAGGGTCATTCGCCATGGCCTCGGTGGCGCTGGAAGCGGTCGTGGCCGGATCGAAGGTTCCGCCGGCGAAGACGATCCAGTCGGCCTGGGAGCAGTCGACCTGGCTGACGCTCGTGCCGCCCACGACCGAGGTCGTCCGGCTCAGACAGGTCCCCAGAGGCCACGGCATGTCGTCGGAGTAGGGGATGCCCTGGGCGTTGACCTGCACGGGAGTCGGGGCGGCTGTCGGGGAGGGCGAGGCCTTCCGGGAGCCGGGCACGGTCGCCCGTACCGTGGCCGAGGGGCGGCTGCCGGCGCCCTGCTCCGCTCGGGCCCCGGCATGTAGCACGGGCGAGGCAGAGGCCCCCTGGGCCGCCCGGTTCGCTGACGGCACCGAGTCGATGAGCCTGACGGCGCCCAGCACAGCGGCGGAGATGACGACGCCCGCTGTCACCCCCAGTGCCAGGAGCATCAGTGCCCTGCTCGAGCGGCGCGATCCGGCTGTGGGCGTCGAGATCACCGCAGGCAGGGGGTGGGAATCCCGTAGCGCCGAGTGAGGGGTGCTGAACGCGCCGTTCGAGAGCCCGCCGGCCCGAGTCAGTGCCTCAGTCAGCTCATTGCCGTCGCGGTACCGCTGAGCGGGGTCGGGGTGCAGCGCCCGGTCGAGCAGCGGGCGTAACGCCTCGGGGATGCGCGCGTCGGAGGTGTCGATGGGCACCGACAGGTGGTTGATGATCTCCGGCAGGCTCTGGGGTGCGCCGTCGGCTGTGCGTCGAGGACCGCGTCCGGTCAGGAGCGCGAAGAGAACGGCCCCCATCGACCACACGTCGCCCCTGGGTGAGGGCGCGGCCAGGGTGAAGGCCTCCGGGGGAGCGAAGTCCGGCGTCATCGTCTCCAGGGTGACGGAGGAATCGATGCCCTCGCGCTGGACGGCGGCCAGGCCGAAGTCGCTCAAACGCGGGCTTCCATAAGCGTCAATGAGGATATTTCCGGGCTTGATGTCGCGGTGGAGAACCCCGGCGTCGTGAGCGGCGCCCAGGGCGGAGCACACGGCCGTGACGATGCTGACGGCCTGAGCGGCGCTGATCTCGCCGCGCTGCAGGACCTGGGCCAAGGAGCCCCCGTCACAGCGTTCCATGACCAAGTAGGGGCGCCCGTCGGGAAGCACTCCGGAGTCGATCAGCGAGACCGCGTTCGGGTGCCCGCTGATCCGGCTGGCGGCCGCCATCTCCCGCATGAAACGTCGGCGGTTGCGCTCGTCGTGCAGCGGCCTGGAGTCGATCTTGACAGCCACTGGGCGCCCCAACGAGACCTGCTCCCCGGCGTAGACGGTGGCGAATCCTCCCTGACCCAGCACCTGTCCCAGACGGACACCGGGCACAGGCGGTGCAACGTGCCCAGAAGCACCGGAAACAGGGAGGGGACTGCTCATGGGCACATGATCGTTGCGCGTGCGCATCGGTGCAAACCCGCCATTCCCTGAGCCTCATCGTCCAGGGGCCTCCCACTGACCGTCTGCTCCGGGTGCCGTCGGCTACAGCGTTGCCGCAAACCGTGAGGGCCTCCTGCCGACATACGTCATTCGGCAAAAGGCCCTCACAGGGGCGCACCTCCTGAAGGCGGAGCCCGTCCAGGGGTGACTGACTGAGTCGCTCAGGCGGCGTGCGTGCAGGTCGGGCAGGTGCAGTCCTCGCAGGTGCACGAGGAGCAGGAGTCCGAGCAGTGCTCGCACGAGCAGGTGTTGTGGTTGCAGGTGGGGCAGGTGCAGTCCTCGCACTCGCACACGGCGCAGGGGTCCGAGCAGTGCTCGCACGAGCAGGTGTCGCACTCGTCGTAGTGGCCGTTGTCCTCGTGGTGGGCGTGGCCGTTGTGAATGTAGTCCACGTGGTCTCCGTGGATGACGGCCAGGTGCCCGCAGTCGGGGCCGTGGGTGTGCTGGTGGGCCTCAGCGGGGCGGTGCTCAGTGGTGGCAGTCATGATCGTGCTCCTTCGTGTGCTCGAGGGTGTCGATGAAGATGGATGCGACATGGTCGTCAATGAGGGAGTAGCTCTGGCGCTTGCCGTCGCGGACCGACTCGACCAGGTGGGCGTTGCGCAGGACCCGCAGGTGGTGCGAGACCAGGGGCTGGGAGACGCCGAGGAACGTCACCAGCTCGGTGACGTCAGCCGGTGAGCTGATGAGGCGGTAGACGATGCTCGCCCTCATGGGGTGAGCCAGCGCCTTGAACAGCTGCACCACGGCCGAGTCCTCCCCAAGGGGGGCCTCCGGTGGTGTCGCGACCTTTCGCATACAAGGGATTTTATATCAACTTGCCTTGATGTCAAAGCGTTCTTCCGCGGAGTGCGTTCGTGCGGCTCATGTAGCATTCCGGCCATGTCATCGGTGACCTCAGACAGTGGAGGGTGCGTACGCGGAGACGAGCGCATGATCTTCGGGCACCGGGGCCTGAGCTCGCTCGCCCCGGAGAACACCATGGCCGCTTTCCGTTGTGCAGTGGATCATCAGGTGAAGTGGGTGGAGGCCGACGTCGACGTCATCGCCGACGGAACAGTCATCATCTGCCACGACTCCACCCTGGACCGGACCACGAATCGCACCGGTCGGTACGACGACCTGACGGCGGCCGATCTGGCGGGCATCGACGCCGGAGGCTGGTTCTCCCCTCGGTTTGTGGGTGAGCCGCTGCCCGCCCTGAGCGATCTCATCGACCTCATGAACGACAGTGGTCTCAACGCCAACATCGAGATCAAGCCCAACGAGACCGGCAAGGAGGCGACCTTGCGCCTCATCGATGGCGTCATCACACAGCTCGAGCGCCTGCGCCCCGACGTCAAGGTCATCGTCTCCTCCTTCAGTCACCTCCTGCTCCACCTGTTCAAGCAGCGCGCCCCGGAGGTCCCCGTGGGGTGCCTCTACGAGAGTCGTGCGCTGTCGGGTGACTGGAGGAGCACCCTTGAGATCGTGGGCGCCGACTTCATCCACCCCGAGGACTCCGGCCTGACCCGGCAGCAGGTCCAGGAGTTTCGGGATGCGGGCTACGGCGTCAACATCTGGACCGTCAACTCG
Organism: Actinomyces sp. oral taxon 175 str. F0384; assembly: GCF_000223355.1. Classification (NCBI taxonomy): domain Bacteria; kingdom Bacillati; phylum Actinomycetota; class Actinomycetes; order Actinomycetales; family Actinomycetaceae; genus Actinomyces; species Actinomyces sp. oral taxon 175. The sequence goes on along the minus strand of NZ_AFUR01000001.1, from coordinate 1,328,685 downwards.
CCCAGCCGAGCCGACGAGCTCTTCAGCTGGGGGGCCACCGGCGTCTTCTCCGACGTCGCCCACCAGATCCCTGGCTGCTGACACCCGTCTGTCCCCAGAACGCTATGTGAGAACCATCACCCGGGGTAGGGTGGGGGCATGGCACGTTACATCGAGCTCCACCCCGTCAACCCGCAGGTGCGTCTGGTTGAGAAGGTCGTCGACACGTTGCGCGACGGCGGCCTGGTCGCCTACCCCACCGACTCCGGATACGCCCTGGCCTGTGCGCCGGGCAACAAGGATGGGCTGGACCGGATCCGCACCATCCGCCAGCTCGACGGCAAGCACAACTTCACCTTCGTGTGCGCCGACTTCGCCCAGGTCGGGCCGCTGGCCATCGTGGGCAACAACGCCTTCCGGCTCATCAAGCGGCTTACCCCTGGGCCGTGGACCTTCATCCTCAAGGGCACCAAGGACGTGCCCCGGATGACGCTCAACCCCAAGAAGCACACGCTGGGCGTGCGCATCCCCGACCACGCCATCACCCAGTCCCTCGTCGCCGAGTTCGGCGCTCCCATCCTGTCCTCCACCTTCATCCGGCCCGGCCAGGAGGAGCCCGAGACCAACGGATGGGAGATCCAGGATTCGCTGGGGCACCTCATCGACGTCGTCATCGAGGGGCCGGTCGGACAGGGGGAGCCCACCACCGTCGTCGACCTGACCGACGACGTCCCCGAGGTGCTGCGTGAGGGTGCCGGAGACGTCAGCCTCCTGTGACCGATCTGTGGCCGACTCGGCCATCGCTGAGCTCGTGTTGCTTGCCGGGCCCGCCTTCGCGTGAGGCCTTGCAAGTTCCTGGAGATCGTGCATCCGTGGGGCCGGCGTCAGGGGAGATAGGGTCGGTGCATGGACCTGTTCGAGTCGGCCGGCACGGATGACGCCGGGATCCCCGTGGACTCCCACGCGCCGCTGGCGGTGCGGATGCGTCCGCGCACGCTCGATGAACTCCAGGGGCAGGCACACCTGCTCACCCCCGGATCGCCTCTGCGCCGCCTCGTGGAGCCGGCCGAGGCGAGCGGGGGCTCCCATGCTGGTGAACGGGGCGCCGCCGCGCGGCCGTCTAGCTCCTCCCTGTCCTCGGTCATCCTGTGGGGCCCACCCGGAACCGGCAAGACGACGCTGGCCTACCTGGTGGCACGGGGCAGTGGCCGCAGGTTCGTGGAGCTGTCAGCGGTGACGGCCGGCGTCAAGGACGTGCGCGCCGTCGTCTCCGATGCCCGGCGCCGTTTGGCGGCGGGGGAGGAGACGGTGCTGTTCATCGACGAGGTGCACCGATTCTCCCGCTCCCAGCAGGATGCCCTGCTACCGAGCGTGGAGAACCGGTGGGTGACGCTCATCGCGGCCACCACGGAGAACCCGTCCTTCAGCGTTGTTTCACCGCTCCTGTCCCGCTCCCTGCTTCTGACGCTCCAGCCTCTGGGGGCCGATGACATCGGGCGCCTGATCGATCGCGCGCTGGATGACGAGCGGGGCCTGGCCGGCACCGTGGGCATCAGCGAGGAGGCGCGCGAGCAGATCGTGCGCATGGCCGGCTCCGACGCCCGCAAGGCGCTCACCGTGCTGGAGGCCGCCGCCGGCACGGTCCTGGCGCAGACACCTGCTTCCAGCTCGTCGCCCCTCATCGAGGTGGCCGACGTCGAGCGGGCCGCGGACGTGGCAGCGGTGCGTTACGACCGCGCCGGAGACCAGCACTACGACGTCATCAGCGCCTTCATCAAGTCGATGCGCGGCTCGGACCCCGACGCCACGATGCACTACCTGGCGCGCATGATCGCCGCAGGGGAGGACCCCCGCTACATCGCCCGCCGCATCGTCATTCACGCCGCCGAGGACGTGGGCCTCGCCGACCCCACGGTGCTGTCCACCGCCGTTGCCGCCCAGCAGGCGGTCGCCATGATCGGGATGCCGGAGTCCGGGCTCATCCTGGCCGAGGCCGCGCTCGCCGTGGCCACCGCTCCTAAGTCCAACGCGGTCACCGCGGCGCTCAACGAGTCACTGGCCGATGTGCGGGCCGGTAAGGCCGCGGCCGTTCCCGCTCACCTGCGCGACGCCCACTACTCCGGGGCCGAGGGGCTCGGGCACGGCAAGGGCTACCGCTACCCGCATGACTTTCCCCACGCCGTCGTCGGCCAGCAGTACCTGCCCGACGGGCTCGAGGGCAGCCGGTACTACCGGCCCACCGGCAACGGCTTCGAGAAGCAGCTGGCCTCCCGCCTCGAGGCGGTCAGGCGCATCCTCGACGAGCGATAGTGCGTACGCCTTGAGCACCCCATCCGGGCAGAGCTTGAGGACCGTCTCACACCGGGCGGTTCCGACATGGGTTTTCGCCGGTGAGCACGCTAGAGTTCTCGAGTTGTCCACATCGGAAACGGCAGGCGCCTCCCGCAGGTGTCACCGGCCGACGACGATGCGGACCTCCTGGGGTCCCGGCCCGAACCGAGGCTTGACCCCGCGCCGTCGGCTCCCGCCACGGCGTGCGACCATCGATCCGACAGGAATGACACACATGAGCTCTTCACGCTCCCGCCGCCAGGTGCGCCTCTCCCGCGCCCTCGGCATCCCGCTGACCCCCAAGGCCGTGCGCTACTTCGAGCGCCGCCCCTACGGCCCCGGTGAGCACGGCCGCGCCCGCCGCCGCACCGAGTCCGACTACGCCGTCCGCCTCAAGGAGAAGCAGCGCCTGCGCGCCCAGTACGGCATCCGCGAGGCCCAGCTCCAGCGCGTCTTCGAGGAGGCCCGTCGCGGCCAGGGCCTGACCGGTGAGTCCCTCGTCGAGCTGCTCGAGATGCGCCTGGACGCCCTCGTTCTGCGCTCCGGGATCGCCCGCACCATCGCCCAGGCCCGCCAGGACGTGGTCCACCGCCACATCCTCGTCGACGGCAAGGTCGTGGACCGCCCCTCCTACCGCGTCAAGCCCGGCCAGACCATCCAGGTCCGTCCCCGCTCCCAGGTGATGGTGCCCTTCCAGGTCGCCGCCGCCGGTGCGCACCGCGACGTGCTGCCCCCCGTCCCGGAGTACCTCAACGTGGACCTCGAGAAGCTCTCGGCCACGCTGGTGCGCCGTCCCAAGCGCGACGAGGTCCCCGTGACCTGTGACGTCCAGATGGTCGTCGAGTACTACTCGCGCTGACCCTCACGCCCACCTGACGCCGGGGCGCCCCGGACCCATGAGAGGTTCGGGGCGCCCCGGCGTGGGAGTACGCTCACCATGGAGCAACTCGACCGGCTCCGCGTCCGCAGGCGACTGATTCCACCGTCTCCGCCGAGTACCTGGCCGGCCGGTCGGCCACACCACACCGTCCACCCGCCCAGCACCAGGCCCAAGAGCCGCAGTGCCCGGGCACACCTCGAACAGGATGAGGACCCCATGCGCACATCCGAGATCCGCAGCCGCTGGCTGGACTACTTCGCCGCGAACGAGCACGAGATCCGGCCCTCGGTCTCCCTGGTGTCTCCCGAGCCCTCCATCCTGTTCACCGTGGCCGGCATGGTGCCCTTCATCCCCTACATCCTGGGTACCGAGGAGGCCCCCTGGCCCCGGGCCGCCTCGGTGCAGAAGTGCATCCGCACCAATGACATCGACAACGTCGGTATCACGACGCGCCACGGCACCTTCTTCCAGATGAACGGCAACTTCTCCTTCGGTGACTACTTCAAGGAGGGGGCCATCTCCTACGCCTGGGGCCTGCTGACAGGCAGCCGCGAGGAGGGCGGCTACGGTCTGGACGGGGACCGGCTGTGGATGACGATCTGGGAGGAGGACCAGGTCTCCCTCGACTACTGGACCCGTGAGATCGGGGTGCCCGCCGAGCGGATCCAGCTCCTTCCCTTCAAGGACATCTCCTGGTCCACGGGCCAGCCCGGCCCTGCCGGTTCCTGCTGCGAGATCCACTACGACCGCGGCCCCGCCTACGGGCCCGACGGCGGTCCCGCCGTCGACACCCAGGGTGACCGCTTCCTGGAGATCTGGAATCTCGTCTTCGACGAGTTCCTGCGCGGAGAGGGCAAAGGCCACGACTTCGAGCTCCTGGGCAAGCTCGACCAGACGGCCATCGATACCGGTGCCGGTCTGGAGCGCCTAGCCTTCATCATGCAGGACAAGCCCAACATGTACGAGATCGACGAGGTCTTCCCCGTCATCAAGGCCGCCGAGGAGCTGTCCGGAAAGGTCTACGGCCGCGGCTCGGCCGGCCCCGAGGCGGGCGAGGCCTACCACGATGACGTGCGCATGCGGGTCGTCGCCGACCACGTGCGCTCGGCCCTCATGCTCATCTCCGACGGCGTGCGCCCCGGCAACGACGGCCGTGGCTACGTCCTGCGCCGCCTCATCCGCAGGGCGGTGCGCTCCATGCGCCTGCTCGGCGTCGACGAGGCCGCCATGCCCACGCTGCTGACCGTCTCGAAGGACGCCATGAAGTCCTCCTACCCCGAGCTGGAGACCGGCTGGAGCACCATCTCCGAAGTGGCCTACGGCGAGGAGGACGCCTTCCGCCGCACCCTGGCCGCCGGCACCACGATCCTGGACACCGCGGTGGCCTCGGCCAAGAAGGAGGCGGGCCGCTCCGGGCGCCCGCTGGTGTCGGGCAAGAGCGCCTTCGAGCTGCACGACACCTACGGCTTCCCCATCGACCTGACCCTCGAGATGGCGGCCGAGCAGGGGGTCGATGTCGATGAGAGCGCCTTCCGCAGCCTCATGAACGAGCAGAAGGAGCGTGCCCGGGCCGACGCGCGCGCCAAGAAGACCGGACACGCCGACATCCGCGTCTTCCGCGAGCTGGAGAAGGAGATGGGCGGCGGCTCGACCTTCCTGGGCTACACCGAGTCCTCCGCCGATGCCACCGTCGCCGGGATCCTCGTTGACGGCGTCCCGCAGAGCGTCGTCACCGCCCCGGCCGCGGTCGAGGTCGTCCTGGACCGGACTCCGTTCTGGGCCGAGATGGGCGGCCAGCTCGCCGACCAGGGCACGATCCGGCTGGCCGACGGCGGCACCGTCGAGGTCGACGACGTCCAGGCCCCCGTCAAGGGCCTGCACGTCCACCGCGGCACCCTGACCGAGGGCACGATCGCGGTCGGGGAGAAGGCCTTCGCCCAGATCGACTCGGCGCGCCGCCTGGCGATCGCTCGAGCCCACACCTCCACCCACATGGTGCACAAGGCGCTCCACGAGATCGTCTCCGACAACGCCACCCAGGCCGGCAGCGAGAACTCGCCCTCCCGCATGCGCTTCGACTTCCGCCACGGCTCAGCCCTGGCCTCGGACCAGATCTCCGGCATCGAGGAGCGGGTCAACGCCAGGCTCTCGGAGGACCTGGCCGTCACCGACGAGGTCATGGACATCGACGCCGCCCGCGCCGCAGGCGCCATGGCCCTGTTCGGGGAGAAGTACGGCAAGCAGGTGCGGGTCGTCTCCATCGGGGGTGACTGGTCCAAGGAGCTGTGCGCCGGCACTCACGTCCCCAGCACCGGCCACATCGGCCGCATCGCGGTGCTGGGCGAGTCCTCGATCGGTTCGGGCGTGCGCCGCATCGACGCCCTCGTCGGTGAGGGCGCCTACGGCTACCAGGCCAAGGAGCACGCGCTGGTCTCCCAGCTCTCAACCATGGTCGGGGGCCGCCCCGAGGACCTGCCCGAGCGCGTCGAGAGCCTCATGACGCGCCTGAAGGACGCCGAGAAGCGCCTGGCCGCGGCCGAGCAGGCGGCGCTGTCGGCGCGCACGGCCGGCATCGTCTCCGACGCCGTCCGGCTGGGCGAGGTCCGTCTTGCCTCAGCCGACCTCGGGACCGTCGGCTCGGCCGATGCCGTACGCTCGCTGGTCCTCGACACCCGCAGCCGGCTCGGTGACGCCGAGCCCGCCGTCGTCGCCGTCGGCGCGGTCGTGGGCTCGCGTCCGGTCGTGGTGGTGGCCACCAATGCCGGTGCTCGTGACCAGGGCATCCGTGCCGGTGCCCTGGTGCGTACCGCCGCCCAGGTTCTGGGCGGCGGAGGCGGCGGCAAGGACGACCTGGCCCAGGGCGGTGGTCAGAACCCCCAGGCTCTCGACGAGGCGCTGCGCGCCGTGGCCGAGCAGATCCAGGCCTGATCCGGGAAACCGGATCGCCCCGTACCATCTCGCAGATCCTGTGACAGGCTCATCGGCTCAACCGGATTCGACGCAATTCCGTCCCGGTGTCCGCATCGCCTTCGATGTCGGAAAGGCACGTATTGGTGTCGCTCGTTGCGATCAGGACGCGATCCTGTCGTTTCCTGTGGTAACTCTCAGGCGGGACCGCTATGGTGCAGACCTCGACGAGGCCGTTGACCTCGTCGAGGAGTACGGTGCCTTCGAGGTGATCGTCGGTCTGCCCAAGCACATGGGCGGCGGCAGCTCGAGCTCAACCAGGGACGCCCGCGCGTGGGCGCGAGACCTGGCGAGCCGCCTGCCTCAGCGGGTGTGCGTCCGGCTGGTCGACGAGCGGCTCACCACCGTCTCTGCTCACCGGGATCTGCACGCGGCCGGCCTGAAGGAGAGGAGCTTCCGCGGTATTGTCGACCAAGCGGCAGCGGTCGTCATCCTCGAACAGGCCATCACCACTGAGCGGATGTCCGGGGTCCCGGCCGGTGAGCGAGTCCACCCGATCAAGAGAGGCAGAGCGTGAGCCACGACGATTTCTTCGCCGAGCTCGGCATCCAGCGCGATGAGGACGCTGGTGACGCCAAGGACAAGCCCAAGAGCCGCAGGCAGCGGCGCATGGAGAAGGTCGAGCGCCGTCAGCGCAAGCGGCGCCGGCACTGGCTGACCAGCCTTGTCATCGTCATCACCCTCGTGGCCGTCGGCGTCCTGGGCTACAAGGCCATCGGGATCATGCGCGACGCCTCCGCCCAGGCGACTCACGCCGAGGACTACAAGGGTGAGGGTGAGGGCGAGGTCACCGTGACGATCCCGGAGGGGGCCTCCGGGGCTGACATCGGAGACATCCTTCAGAGCAAGGGCGTCGTCGCCTCCGGCAAGGCCTTCACCAATGCGGCGAAGAACAACCCGAAGGGCAATACGATCCAGCCGGGCACCTACAAGCTCAAGAAGAAGATGTCCGCCAACTCCGCTCTCCAGGCGCTGCTCGATCCTGAGAGCAAGGGCGATCACACGCTGACCATCCCCGCAGGTGTCTCCAAGCAGATCGTCAAGGACCGGCTCAAGAAGGTCGGCAGCTTCACCGACGAGCAGATCGAAGCCGCCTACGCCGACTCCGCTGCCATCGGTCTGCCTGCCGAGGCCGGCGGCAATGTCGAGGGCTGGCTCGCCCCGGGCACCTACGACGTCACTGAGAACGCCACGCCGAAGGACCTGGTCAAGAAGATGGTCTCCCAGACCGTCACCCAGCTCAAAGAGCTCCAGGTGCCCAAGGAGGACTACCAGAAGGTTCTGACCAAGGCCTCCATCGTCGAGCGCGAGGTCAACAGTGAGCGGTACTACGGGCAGGCAGCGAGGGTCATTGAGAACCGTCTGTCGCAAACAGACGGCGAGACCCATGGCCTGCTCCAGATGGACTCGACAGTGCAGTACGGCCTGGGACGTTATGGAGGCATCCCCACCGAGGCGGAGACTCAGGACGCCAACAACCCGTACAACACCTACGTTCACAAGGGTCTCCCGCCCGGGCCGATCGGCAGCCCTGGCGAGGCGGCCATCAAGGCGGTGCTCAACCCGCCGGCCGGGAGCTGGCTCTACTTCGTCACGGTGAACCTCGAGACCGGCGAGACTCTGTTCGCCTCCACCAACGAGGAGCAGAAGACCAACACCAAGAAGCTCAACGACTACTGCAAGAAGAACCAGGAGATCTGCAACGGCGAGAAGAAGAGTGGCTGAGTCGCCGGCGGGGGAGATCCGCCACCGCGCCGCCGTCATCGGCAGTCCGGTGAGCCACTCGCTGTCACCCGTGCTGCACCGGGCCGCCTACGCCGGGCTCGGACTGGACGACTGGTCCTACGAGCGGCGCGAGACCGACTCGGAGGCGCTGTCGGCCCTGCTCGCCGAGCTGGCCGCTCCGGTTCAGGCCGGTCCGGCCTGGGCGGGCCTGAGTGTCACCATGCCCCACAAGCAGACGCTCCTGGCGCGCCTGGACGTCATCGACCCTCTCGCTGGGGCCGTCGGCGCTGTCAACACCGTGGTGGCACAGCGCAGCGGCGCAGGAAGTGCGCTCCTGGCCGGCTTCAACACCGACGTCGCCGGTATTGTCGGCGCGCTGCGGGAGACCACCCGTACACAGGAACCGGATTGCCCAGGCGTCCGCCCGCGAATCGAGCAGGCCGTGGTGCTCGGATCGGGTGCCACCGCCTGTTCCGCCCTCGCAGCGCTCGGAGAGCTCCGGGCCGGCCGGATCACCGTCGTGGCCCGACGACACGCCGGCCCCGGTCGTGCACTCAGCGCCGCCCACCGCATGGGGCTGGACATGGAGACCCTCACCTGGAAGCCTGCCGACTCCGCCTCCAACACCGAGGCGGCCCGGCGTCTGGCCGCAGCCGACGTCGTCATCTCGACCCTGCCCGCGCATGCGGCCGACCCGCTGGCAGACCCACTGAGGCAGGCCCTGGACCAGGCCGAGGGCACCCGCCCAGGAGCCGCCATGCTCGACGTCGTCTACGCCCCCTGGCCCACCGCCGTCGCCGGTGCCTGGGCGCAGGCCGGGGGAGCCCTCGCCCCGGGCTGGCTCATGCTTCTGCACCAGGCCGTGCCTCAGGTGCAGCTCATGACCGGGCAGCAGCCCGATATTGAACTCATGCGCACCGCGCTCCTAGCGGCCCTCGCCCCCACCACGGATACCTCGGAAACCTCCAACTGACCCGCACCACAGCGACGATCCAGGACGGGTGACACCGGCGGCGGCATCGGCGTGTGAGAGTATCTACCCCATGCTTCGATGGATGACGGCCGGGGAGTCCCACGGCGAGGCTCTGACCGCGGTGCTGGAAGGCGTGCCCGCGGGCGTGCGGATCACCAGTGAGGACATCCGGGCGGCACTGGCCCGGCGGCGACTGGGGCACGGGCGTGGTGCCCGCCAGGCCTTCGAGCGCGACGAGCTGCGGGTCCTGGGCGGCATCCGCCACGGGAGCACCATCGGCAGCCCCGTCGCCCTGCAGATCGGCAACTCCGAGTGGCCCAAGTGGTCCACGGTCATGAGCGCCGACCCCGTGGACCCCCACGACCTGCTCATCGACGCCGGCACCGGTGACGAGCGCGAGATCGCCCGCAACCGCCCGCTGACCCGCCCCAGGCCCGGGCACGCAGACCTGCCGGGGATGCTCAAGTACGACCTGCCCGAGGCCCGTCCGGTCCTGGAACGGGCCTCAGCCCGCGAGACCGCCGCCCGCGTGGCGCTGGGGGCCGTGGCCGAGGCCATCCTGGAGCAGGTGGCCGGTGTCAGCCTGGTCAGCCACGTCGTGCGGATCGGATCGGTTGCCCTGCCCGACGACGTACCCCCGCCGAGAGCTGAGGACACCGAGCGCCTCGACGCCGACCCCGTGCGCTGCACGGATCCGGCCACCAGTGCCGCCATGGTCGCCGAGATCGATGCCACCAGGAAGGACGGTGACACGCTCGGGGGCGTCGTCGAGGTCATCGCCACCGGTGTTCCGGTGGGACTGGGCACCCACGTCAGCGCCGACCGCCGCCTCGACGCGCGCCTGGCGGCCGCGCTCATGGGGATCCAGGCCGTCAAAGGCGTGGAGATCGGTGACGGCTTCACCGAGGCGGCCCGGCGGGGCTCAGCGGCTCACGACGAGATCGTCTCAGTGGACTGTGGAACGCTCACCCGGTCCACCAACCGCGCCGGTGGCATCGAGGGCGGTATCTCCAACGGCTCCGACGTGCGGGTACGGGCCGCCTTCAAGCCGATCTCCACGGTGCCCAGGGCCCTGCGCACCGTCGACCTGGCCACGGGCGAGCCCGCCACCGGGCTGCACCAACGCTCAGACGTGTGTGCCGTCGTCCCCGGAGCGGTCATTGCACAGGCCATGACTGCTCTGGTTCTGGCCGATCTTCTGCTGGACAAGACCGGAGGGGACTCGGTCGATGAGGCCGGACGCAACCTGCGTTCCTACCTGGACCGCATCGCTGAACGGACGCAGTGGCGAACCGAGCGGTGAATCTTGTGGCAAGTCGATCTGCTCGGGCGATACTGGTACGACCCACAGCGATCTCGACGGAGAGGGAGTCACGATCATGACCTGGAAGCGTGTTCCGACCATCGCTCTGCGCGACGACCAGCTGCCCCTGGTACTGGTGGGGCTGCCCGGCGCGGGCAAGACCACCCAGGCCAGGCTCCTGGCCCAGGCCCTGGGCGTCCAGGTCACTGACACCGACGCTGAGATCCGCCGGCGCGCCCGCATGACGATCCCAGAGATCTTCGCCGCCGAGGGGGAGGAGAGCTTCCGCGACCGCGAGCACCGGGCCATGCGGGCAGTCCTGGACTCCCCGGCGGCCGCTCAGGGTGTCATCGCCCTGGGCGGGGGAGCGGTGCTGCGCCCTGAGAACCGAGACCTGCTGCGCGGTCACACGGTCATCTACCTGTCCGCCTCTCCGAGCACTGCGGCCAAGCACGTGGGGGACGGGGCCGGGCGCCCGGTCATGGCTCCGGACGCGGACTCGGACCAGGCCCGTGCCGCTCAGCAGTGCTGTGAGGAGCAGGGCGAAAACGCGGGCGTCCTGGCGCGGATGGAATCCCTCCATGCTCAGCGCTCGCCGCTGTACTCCGAGGTCGCCACGCTGACCGTGCCCACTGATGGGCTCAGTCCCCAGCAGGTTGCCGCTCTCATCCTGGTGGCGCTGGGGGTCCAGACCTCTCAGGCAGTCGGTGTCCTGGCTCCCATGGCCGAGACGCAGACAGACTCGCCCGCTGCCCCGGACGGGGCCGACGCCTCGCCACGGCGCGTCCGCGTCCGGCCCGTGGCAACCACCGAGGCCAGCAGCGGCGCACGGAGGGTCACCGTCGGCGGCCCGAGCCCCTACGACGTCCTCATCGGCCACGGGATCCTGGCCGAGCTGCCCCGCATCGTGCAGGACGTCCCCGGAGCAGGTGCGGGTGGCGTCGCCGTCGTTCACGCCAAGGCGCTTGCCGACCGCGCCCGCGCTGCCGAAGCGGCGCTGACCGCCGAGGGGCTGCGCGTCCTGAGCGTCGAGGTCCCCGATGGGGAAGTAGCCAAGAAGGCGCGCGTCGCGGAGTACCTGTGGGAGCGGCTCGGCTCCTTCCGCCTGGGCCGTGACGGGCTCGTCATCGGACTCGGTGGCGGAGCGACGACGGACCTGGCCGGTTTCGCCGCCGCGACCTGGTTGCGGGGTGTTCCCGTGGTGCAGGTGCCCACCACGCTTCTGGCCATGGTGGACGCCGCCGTGGGCGGTAAGACGGGGATCGACACGCCGGCAGGCAAGAACCTGGTGGGTGCCTTCCACCCGCCGGCCGCTGTCATCGCCGACCTGGAGACGCTCTCCACGCTGCCGGCCTCCGAGCTGCGGGCCGGACTCGGTGAGGTCATCAAGTGCGGCCTGATCGCCGATTCGGTCATTCTCGACCGGGTCCTGGCCGATCCCGCCGACTGCCTGACCTGGGACTCGCCAGTACTGGCCGACCTGGTTGCCCGTTCGGTAGCGGTCAAGGCAGCCGTCGTGGGGGAGGATCTCACTGAGGCCGGCCTACGGGAGGTCCTCAACTACGGCCACACCTACGCCCACGCGATCGAGAAGGTCACCGGGTACTCCTGGCGTCACGGAGAGGCGGTGGCCGTCGGCTGCGTCTTCGCCGCCGAGATCGCCCACCGCAACGGCAGTCTGAGCAGTGACGCACTCGCCCTGCACCGGCAGAGCCTCGAGGCGGTCGGCCTGCCGACCCGCTTCCCCGAAGGGGAGGGACGCTGGGATGAGCTCAAGGAGGCCATGATGAGCGACAAGAAGGTGCGCGGTGGCCGGCTGCGCCTCGTGCTGCTCGACGACATCGCCAGGCCCGTGCGGGCTCAGGCGCCGGCGGAGAGTGTTCTCCTGTCAGCTCATGAGGCCGTCACCGGTGGGTCCGACCGGCCAGAAGGAGACCTCGGTTGAGTGCCACGGCACCGGGCTCCCTCATCCTCATCGGCCCGCCGGGTGCCGGCTGCTCCAGCGTGGCCCGTGCCGTCGGGGGCGCCCAGGGCCTGACCGTGCTCGATCTGGGCCGGCTCGTCGCCGACGAGCTGGGCACCCGCCCCGACCTGGCACTCGTCGCGGTGCCGGAGACCGAGTACCGCCGCATCGAGGCCGGCACCGCTGAACGGCTCCTGGAGCGGGCCGAGACCGGGGGCCTCGTCGTCGCCCTGGGATCGGGCTGCCTGGAGGCCACGGGAGTGCGTCAGGGCCTTGAGTCCCTCAGGCTCGCCAACCGGGGAACTCACCATGTCGTGTCCCTGACGTGCGCCACCCGGGTCCTGGCCACCCGTAACGGTCTCGACGCACCGCGGTCCGTGGCCCTGGGAACCATCCACCACCAGTTCGTCCAGATGCTCCACGAGCGTCAGGCCCGGTGCCAGGACCTGGCCGACGTCGTCATCGACACCACCTCAACGACCCCAGACGAGGCCGGCAAGAAGGTCATGAGTGCCGTCGGAGCCGATTTGTCCCGCCACTCGTGATCGGTGCGACACGCCCGTCGCCGGGGGAGCGCAGTGCCTCGCGGTAGGATCAGCGCGTCCCAGATGCAATGCAACAGTGAGGAAACCCTCGTGGCCACGACGAACGACCTGAAGAACGGCATGGTGCTCAACCTTGAGGGCCAGCTGTGGCAGGTAGTGGAGTTCCAGCACGTCAAGCCCGGCAAGGGCCCCGCCTTCGTGCGTACCAAGATCAAGAACGTCCTGTCCGGCAAGACCGTTGACAAGACCTTCAACGCCGGCCTCAAGGTCGAGACCGCCACTGTCGACCGGCGTGACATGCAGTACCTCTACAAGGACGGCGACGACTACGTCTTCATGGACGTCAAGTCCTACGAGCAGACCTACGTCCCCTCAGCCACCGTCGGCGAGGCCGCCACCTTCATGCTGGAGAACCAGGAGGTCATCGTGGCCTTCCACGAGGACTCGGTGCTGTTCGTCGAGCTGCCGGCCTCCGTGGTTCTGACGATCTCTCACACCGAGCCGGGCCTGCAGGGCGACCGCTCCAGCGCCGGTACCAAGCCCGCCACGGTCGAGACCGGTGCTGAGATCCAGGTCCCGCTGTTCCTCAACACCGGTGACAAGGTCAAGGTGGACACCCGCTCCGGTTCCTACATCTCCCGCGTCAACGACTGATGACCGAGCATCCCGAGGAGGTCTCGAGCCACTCGAGCCCCGCATCGCGCCACCCGGTCACCGCCCGCACCAAGGCGCGCCGGCGTGCCATCGAGATCCTCTTCGAGGCCGATCAGCGCGGGATGCTGAGCTCCGAGGGCTCCGGGGAGCTGCGTTCCTTCGCGCAACTGCGCGCCGTCAGCTCGGCCAACCACACCGAGGCTCCTGCCTACACGCGGGAGATCCTCGACGGCCTGTGCGATCACCTGGGCGACGTCGACGAGACGATCCAGACCTACGCCCAGGGGTGGACCCTGGGGCGGATGCCGGCCGTCGACCGCGCCATTGCTCGAGTCGCCACCTGGGAGATCGTCTACAACGACGAGGTGGATGCGCCCGTCGCCGTGGATGAGGCCATGACGCTGAGCCGGATGCTCTCCACCGACGAGTCACCCAGGTACCTCGGTGGACTTCTGGGGCGTATCGGAGACCTCGCGGACACGTTGCGCTGAGTCACGGCGCGCAGGGGCTCACGGCATGGGGATGACTCCCTATGCCGTGAGTTGCGTCCGTCCTGCATCGGTGGCCTAGGCTGAGGCCGCCCCCTCTGCCGATGCTGGAGTACTCTGTGAGTCAGCTACCTCCCCAGGATCCCAACGACTACCCCTACATCAAGGGCGTCGGCGCATCGCAGGATGGGGCAATCGGTGTCGACAACCCTGTAGCAGTACTGTCCGGCCCCCACGTGGCCGGCTACCCCTGGGCGGGATCGGGAATGCCCTACCCCGCCGGGCCCCATCCCTTCGGAGGCCTCCCGCCGTCTCCAGCAGTACCCGGAGGTTTTCCGGGGAACGGACCCACGCCTGTTCCTCACGGTCCCTACCTTCCAATGGGACTGAACCCGGTTCCTGGAATCGTCTGGAACGACCCGGTCCTCATGTGCGAGCGCAAGCGCTCCGCAACCCGTAAGGTCTCGCTCACCAGCGGCATCATCGGGCTCATCACCATGGTGATCCAGATGGCCATCATCGTCACCATGTTCCTCGCCATCGGGTACACGGGGCAGCAGGGCGACTTCTTGCTGTTCATGTCCTTTCTCATCGTGGTCCTCGCTCCGATGGCCGTTGGCCTTGGATGGGTCACCACCTTCATCCTGGCTCTGGTCGCCTGTATTCAGGCCCGTTCCCGCACGCCTCAGGTTCAGCCGGACGGATGGATCCAGGCCAAGACACCAACGCTGGCGCTGCTGGTCACAAGCATCGTGACGGGACTGCCCACCCTCATCATGTACGTGGTCCTGTACGAGGCGCTCTCACGTGACTACACCGATGATTTCATCGATGGCTTCCTGGAGCCATTACTCATGTTCTGCGGCCTGACCCAGGTCCTGATCGTTGTGGGGTTCGTGTTTCTTCTCCGTATGAGCAAGGCACTGGACCCGGCGGTCAGAGCATCTCAGGCCCCGGGAGGGCAGCCCGCATGATCTGTTCGCAGCAGCGATGCGAACTCGGGCGCCGACGTGCCATCGAGATGCTTGTCGACGCCGATCACTGCGGAATGCTGGGCGCTGGTACAGGGCGCGAGGAGGCTCGCGGCATGGGGTGGGCTCCCTATGCCCTGAGCTGCACCTATCCGACGCGGATGACCTAGGCTGCGGCCATCCCCTTTGCCAATGCCGGAGTACCCCATGAGCCACCTACCTCCCCAGAATCCCAACCGCGACCCCCATATCCAGGGCGCCGGCCACCCACGGAACGCTCCCACGCCTGTTCCTTACGGCCGCTACAACCCTCCGGTGGGGCAGACATCTGCCGCTGGCTTCGGCTCGATCGATCCGGTCTTGATGGAGGTTCAGCGCAAGCGCTCCGCGACCCGCACGGTTTCACTCTTGAGCGGCATCGTTGGGATGATCACCATGATCATCCAGATGATCTTTACCACCACCTTTCTCGCCTTGCTCATCGCCCACGGGGAGTACGACCTGCCGTTTGGATTCTTTGCCCTTTTCGTTGTGCTCGTCACCCCGTATATCGTTGGTGTTGCTTGGGTCGCTACTTTCATCCTTGCTCTCATCGCTTGTATTCGGGCACATTCCCGGACGCCTCAGGCTCAGCCTGACGGATGGGTCGAGGCCAAGATGCCAACATCGGCTCTGCTGGCCGCGAGTATCGTGGCGGGACTTCCCGCCTTTATCGTTTGTGTTGTTTGGCCTTTGATGTCCTTATCTGGCTCCGCTCTCGAACCACTGCTTGTCTTTTGCGCCCTGGTGGAGGTTCTGATCGCAGCGGGATTCATTGTTCTGCTCCGCAGGAGCAAGGCGCTGGACCCGTCGGTGAGAGTGCCTTAGGAGCTGGGAGCCCAGGACGCTGAGTACTGAGTACTGAGTCCTGGCGCGAGAGGGCTCGCGGCACATGGGGTGGACTCCCTATGCCGCGAGCTGTGCCCATCCGGCGCGGTTGACCTAGGCTGAGGCCATCCTCTCTGCTGATCCTGGAGTACCCCATGCCTGTTCCTGACGGCCGCTACAACCCTCCGATGGGGCAGACGCCTGCTCCTGGCTTCGGCTCGATCGACCCGGTCCTGACGGAGGTTCAGCGCAAGCGCTCCGCGACCCGCAAGGTCTCAGTCGCCGGCAGCATCATCGGGCTCATCACCATGATGATCCAGATCATCTTCACCACCTACGAACTCCTCACCGTCAACCTGCGGGGGGAGGAGTACCTGGGGCTTGCGCTCTTTGCCGTTCTCATGCTGATCGCCGCCCCGTTCGTCGTCGGCTTCGGGTGGATCGTGACGTTCATCCTCGGTCTTATCGCCTGTATTCGGGCGAATTCCCGGACGCCTCAGGTTCAGCCCGATGGATGGATCGAGGCCAAGTTGCCAACGTTGATGCTGCTGGTGGCGAGTTTCGTGGCGGGACTTCCCACCCTCGCCATTTATGTCGCTTGGTTCTCGGAGGGCTCGTCCGAGTCGGTTCTCACATCTCTGCTTTTCGCCTGCGACCTGGTGGAGGTTGTGATCGCAGTGGGGTTCGTGTTTCTGCTCCGCATGAGCAAGGCGCTGGACCCGGTGGTCAGAGGGTCTCAGGCCCCGGGAACGCAGCTAGCATGATCTGTTCCCGGGCCCGATGAGAACAACGGGCGCTGCATCAGCTACTCATCCATCGCCCGTACGACGATGTAGTCAATATCCACCTGGGCCTGCGTGAAGCCCTCGTGCTTGAGCCGTCCCCGGTGGATGCTTCCGCTGTGCGTGGTCAGGCAGATGTGGTAGGCGGCCTCGTCACCGAAGCAGGCATCGAACTCCTTCTGCGATGCTGAACGCAAGACCTCGTGGTAGGGCTGACCGTCGAAGAGGAAGAGAATGCTCTCGGGGGTCTTCTCCATCCCGTAGGTGTGCCACTGAGTGAGATCGGGTCGCGGCGAGACCCCCAGGTTGCTTCCCTTGCCCCCCGCCTGGCCGTAGTGCACAGTCGACTCGGCGATACCGGCGGCGCTGCCGCCGCCGTAGGTCTCCACGACATCGATCTCGCCCCCGTTGTCGTCGTCGTCCGCCCGCAACCAGATGCCGGCGAAGAGTCCCTCGGCCGACTGGGGGAAACGTGCCCTGGTCTCCAAGGAGCCGTAGACGAAGGAGAACAGCCCCTGCGTGGTGACAAAGGCCTGGTCGACGTAGCGCTGGGTCGGCTCCTTGTCGAAGCGGTTCTGGAAGCCCTTGAGGGGGGTGGCGCGCTTGCGCCACAGGACGTGCCCGACACCGTTGCTGACGCTGTGGGTGTCATGGGTGAACACCCCCCAGTCGTAGCTGGTACAGGACTCGGGCTCTGAGCGGTTGTCCCGCCACCGTGACGGGGAGAAGTCCGATCCGTCAGAGAACTGCTCATTGAAGATGACGCTGCTGAAGTCGTAGGAGGACTCCGCAGCCGCTGCCTGCGAGGGGGAGGCGAGACTGGCTGCGGCCAGTCCTGCCCCGGCGCTGAGGCCGGTGATGATCGAACGTCGAGTGGGGAGTGTCATGAGGGCGTTCCTTGCTTGAGAAGAAGTCACTGACGCAGCAGCAACACCGGACCGTGCCTGCTCTGCGACATCGTTCAGCTCTCAATCGGGCTCAGATGGATCCGGCACTCACTTCTCAAGCTCTCGACATGTTGTGACGATCTCGCAGTCAGCGTCTGACGACGCCTGAGCATTGGGCTAAGACTAAACATTGTTACGGACAATTTGTAGATGCGAAACACGTCCTGTTGCGATCGTCGTCAGGTGCTGGGCCGTTCCGCAGCCATTGGCGTGACCTTCGTCTCCGAAGGTCGTGCTGTGTGGGCGAGCACATCCTGCCGGAGGTGACGTACACTCGATGGCGACCAACATCCTTTAAGTCCGTCCAGAGAGGCGGGGAAGGAGGCCTGAAATGGCCGAAAGTTTGTCAGGCGCCTCTGGCGCACCGATCCAGGGCAAGGAGATCCTCGGACCTCCCGATATAGCCCGTTCCCTGTTCCGTATCGCGCACGAGATTTTGGAGCGCAACCAAGGGACGCAGGACATCGTCGTCCTCGGGATCCCCAGTGGGGGAGCACCACTCGCGCACAGACTCGTCGAGGCGCTTGCTGTCGCCGCGGGAGAAGGGACGCAGTGGTCCGAGCAGGCCGAGCAGGCACAGGTCGCCGCCAAGGTCCCGGTCGGCACCCTGGACATCACCATGTACCGCGATGACCTGGGACGTCACCCCATCCGTGTTCCCCGCCCCACGGAGATCCCCCAGGGGGGCATTGACGGCAAGGTCGTCATCCTCGTCGACGACGTCCTCTACTCCGGGCGCACCATCCGGGCCGCCCTCGACGCCCTGGGCGCCGTCGGCCGCCCCCGGGCCGTGCAACTGGCCACACTCGTGGACCGCGGACACCGGGAGCTGCCCATCCGAGCCGACTACGTGGGTAAGAACCTGCCGACCTCCCGCTCTGAGAAAGTGGTGGTGTCCCTGACCGAGCTTGGCGCCTCCACCGACGCCGTCACCATCGTCCCCGCAGACGTCCCCACTGAGCGTTCGAGTGAGCGCAGCAACCAGGAGGCCACCCGATGAAGCACCTGCTCTCCGCCAAGGACCTGACCCACGACGAGGCGGTCATGGTCCTGGACACCGCCGAGGCGATGGCCGCCACCCAGCGTCATGCGGTCAAGAAGCTTCCGACGCTGCGCGGCAAGACCGTGGTGAACCTCTTCTTCGAGGACTCCACCCGCACCAGGCTCTCCTTCGAGGCCGCCGCGAAGCGCCTGAGCGCCGACGTCATCAACTTCTCGGCCAAGGGCTCCTCAGTGTCCAAGGGCGAATCCCTCAAGGACACCGCCCAGACGATCATGGCCATGGGGGCGGACGCCGTCGTCGTGCGCCACTCCGCCTGCGGCGCCGCGCACCTGCTGGCCCACGCCGGCTGGATCGACGTGCCGGTCCTCAACGCCGGTGACGGCACCCACCAGCACCCCACCCAGGCCCTTCTGGACGCCATGACGCTGCGACGCTGGTACGTCCCCGGAGCGCCCGCGACAGCGGACGGCAGCCCCTGCCCGCAGGGGCGGGACCTGGAGGGCGCCCGCCTCATCATCGTCGGAGACGTCCTGCACTCCCGGGTGGCCCGTTCCAACGTGGACCTCATGACGGCTCTCGGCGCGAAGGTCACGCTCGTCGCACCTCCCACACTGCTGCCCGTCGGTATGGACGACTGGCCCTGCGAGGTCTCCTACAACCTCGATGAGGCGATCGAGGAGATTCAGCCCGACGCCGTCATGATGCTGCGCATCCAGCGTGAGCGCATGAGTGCCGCAGGAGGGGGCTTCTTCCCGAGCCCTGCCGAGTACTCCAGCGTCTACGGCCTCACCTCCGCCCGTCGCCGGGCCATGCCGGAGCACGCGATCGTCATGCACCCCGGCCCCATGAACCGCGGCCTCGAGATCACCGCCGAAGCCGCCGACGCCCCCCGCTCGCGCATCATCGAGCAGGTCGGCAACGGAGTCTCCGTCCGTATGGCCGCCCTCTACCTCCTCCTCGCTGACGAAGGGAACCAGCTGTGACCTCCCACCTCCTGACCGGTGTCCGCCCCTACGGCGAGGACCCCACTGACATTCTCATCACCGACGGCACCATCACCGCCATCGGCCCTGACGCAGCGGCGAAGGCCCCGGCCGATGTCCAGCGCCATGACCTGGACGGGCTCATCGCCCTGCCCGGGCTCGTCGATATCCACACTCACCTGCGCGAGCCCGGAGGGGAGTCCGCCGAGACCATCTACTCCGGTACCCGCGCCGCAGCCGTCGGCGGCTACACCGCCGTTTTCGCGATGGCTAACACCACGCCCGTCCAGGACAACGCCGGTGTCGTGGAGCAGGTACTGCGGCTGGGCCGTGAGGCCGGCTGGGTGGATGTCCACCCGGTGGGCGCCGTCTCGGCGGGACTGGCCGGCGAGCACCTCTCCGACATGGGTGCCATGGCGACCTCCGCCGCCCGGGTGCGGGTCTTCTCCGACGACGGCAAGTGCGTCTCCGACCCCGTCCTCATGCGCCGGGCCCTGGAGTACGTCAAGTCCTTCGACGGCGTCATCGCCCAGCACGCTCAGGACCCCCGCCTCACCGAGGGCTCCCAGATGCACGAGGGCGTCGTCTCCGCCGAGCTGGGACTGCGTGGCTGGCCGGCGGTGGCCGAGGAGTCGATCATCGCCCGCGACGTCCTGCTGGCTGAGCACGTCGGCTCGCGTCTGCACGTGTGCCACCTGTCCACCGCCGGCAGCGTCGGGATCATCCGCTGGGCCAAGTCCCGCGGCATCAATGTCACCGCCGAGGTCACACCGCACCACCTCCTGCTGACCGATGAGATGGCCCGCACCTATTCCCCGCTGTACAAGGTCAACCCCCCGCTGCGCACGGCCGAGGACGTCGAGGCGGTTCGCGAGGCCCTGGCCGATGGCACCATCGACGTCGTCGGCACCGACCATGCCCCGCACCCGGTGGAGGACAAGGACTGCGAGTGGCAGGCCGGAGCCTTCGGCATGACCGGCCTGGAGACCGCACTGAGTGTCCTGATCGAGACGATGGTCGCCACCGGCCGCATGACCTGGCGCGACATCGCCCGGGCCATGTCCTCGACCCCCGCCAGCATCGGCCGCCTGAGCGACCAGGGCTGCGAGCTCGAGGTCGGCGCCCCGGCCAACATCACTGTGGTCGACCCCGAGGTGCGCCGCACCGTCGACGCCTCCGCCCAGTGGACCAGCTCCACCAACACCCCCTACGCCGGGATGGAGCTGCCGGGACAGGTCATGGCCACCTTCCTCCACGGCCGCCCCACCGTGCTCGACGGCGCTCCCGTTGAGGCTCCCGCCGGCTCGGCTCATGACTGAGCTGAGCCACCGCCCAGCCGCCCTCCTCGTGCTGGAGGACGGCTGGGCCCTGCGGGGCCGCAGCTACGGGGCCCAAGGGCGCACCATTGGAGAGATCGTCTTCTCCACCGGGATGACCGGGTACCAGGAAACACTGACCGATCCCTCCTACCACCGCCAGATCGTCGTGCAGACCGCGCCACACATCGGTAACACCGGGGTCAACGACGAGGACGCCGAGTCGGACCGTATCTGGGTGGCCGGCTACGTCGTACGCGAGCCTGCTCGGCGGGCCTCCAGCTGGCGCTCCCGTCGGGAGCTGGAGGACGATCTGCGTGACGCCGGCATCGTTGGCCTCTGCGAGGTCGACACCCGGGCCCTGACCCGGCATCTGCGCGAGGCGGGCGCGATGCGTGGCGGCATCTTCTCCGGGGACGCCCTGCCTGCCGGAGGCACTGACCCCGGTGGTCCCAGCCAGGCCTGCATCGACATCTGCCTGGAGGCCGTGCGCAGTGAGCCGCCCATGAGCGGCCGCGCCCTGGCCGCCGAGGTGACCACTCCCTCCGGCTACGTCGTCGAGCCCACCGGACCGGCCAAGGGACAGGAGCCGGTCGCGGTGCTGGTCGCCATCGACCTGGGCATCAAGTCCCGCACCCCGTGGCAGTTCGCCGAGCGCGGCGTACGCGTCCACGTCCTGCCCCAGTCCACGACTCTGTCCGAGATTCTTGTCCTCAGACCCGATGGCGTCCTGTTCTCCAACGGCCCCGGAGACCCGGGGACAGCGGACGCCGAGATCGAGCTCCTGCGAGGCGTCCTCGACGCGCGCATCCCCTTCTTCGGCATCTGCTTGGGCAACCAGCTGCTGGGACGTGCCCTGGGCTACGGCACCTACAAGCTCACCTACGGGCACCGCGGCGTCAACCAGCCCGTTCTGGACCGTGCCACCGGCAAAGTGGAGATCACGGCCCACAACCACGGCTTCGCCGTCGACGCCCCCATCGATGAGCCCTCTGTAGCCCCCTTCGACAACGGTCGCTACGGTCGGGTGGAGGTCTCCCACCTGGGACTCAATGACGGTGTGGTCGAAGGGCTACGGGCGCTGGACCTGCCGGCCTTCTCCGTCCAGTACCACCCCGAGGCCGCTGCTGGACCCCATGACGCCGAGCACCTCTTCGACCGATTCATCCGCCTCATGCGGGAGCACCGCCGGGGCCAGGACCGCGAGGACACGAACTGACATGCCTGTTCGCCCTGATATCAGCTCCGTCCTGGTCATCGGATCGGGCCCCATCGTCATCGGGCAGGCCTGCGAGTTCGACTACTCCGGCACCCAGGCCTGCCGCGTCCTGCGCGCTGAGGGAATCCGCGTCATTCTGGTCAACTCCAACCCGGCCACGATCATGACCGACCCCGACGTCGCCGACGCCACCTATATCGAGCCGATCACCCCCGAGGTGCTGACCACCATCATCGCCAAGGAACGGCCCGACGCCCTCCTGCCCACCCTGGGCGGGCAGACCGCCCTCAACGCCGCCATGAGCCTGGTCGAGCGCGGCGTGCTCGATGAGTACGACGTCGAGCTCATCGGCGCCTCCGCCGCGGCCATCAACGCCGGGGAGGACCGTGACGAGTTCAAGGACGTCGTCGAGCGTTGTGGCGCCGAGGTCGCCCGCAGCGTCATCGCCCACACCATGGATGAGTGCCGCGCCGGGGTCGATGCCCTGGGCGGATACCCGGTCGTCGTGCGCCCCTCCTTCACGATGGGCGGCCTGGGCAGCGGTGTCGCCTTCAATGACTCGGACCTGCATCGCATCGCCGGGGCGGGTCTGGCGGCCTCCCGCACCACCGAGGTCCTCCTGGAGGAGTCGATCCTGGGCTGGAAGGAGTACGAGCTCGAGCTCATGCGCGACACCGCCGACAACGTGGTGGTCGTGTGCTCCATCGAGAACGTCGACCCCGTGGGAGTGCACACCGGCGACTCCATCACGGTCGCCCCGGCCCTGACCCTCACCGACCGCGAGCTCCAGAGGCTGCGGGACATCGGCATCGCCGTCATCCGGGAGGTCGGGGTCGATACCGGTGGCTGCAACATCCAGTTCGCCGTCGACCCGGCCACCGGCAGGATCATCGTCATCGAGATGAACCCCCGCGTGTCCCGGTCCTCAGCCCTGGCCTCGAAGGCCACCGGCTTCCCGATCGCCAAGATCGCCGCACGCCTGGCCGTGGGGTACACGCTCGATGAGATCCCCAACGACATCACCGGCTCCACCCCGGCCTCCTTCGAGCCGACCTTGGACTATGTGGTCGTCAAGGTGCCGCGCTTCGCCTTCGAGAAGTTCCGGGGTGCTGACCCCCGGCTCACCACCACCATGAAATCGGTGGGCGAGGCTATGGCGATCGGTCGCTCCTATACGGAAGCCCTCCAGAAGGCCTTGCGCTCTCTGGACAAGAAGGGAACCGTCTTCCACTGGGACGGACCGGCGCCCAGCCAGCAGCAGACCGCTGAGCTGCTGGAGTCCATCGCTGTGCCCACCGAGCACCGACTGGTTGATCTCCAGCAGGCCGTGCGCGGTGGAGCCACCATTGCTCAGCTCCACGAGGCCACCCGCATCGACCCCTGGTTCCTGGACCAGATGCTGCTTCTTGAGGAGGTGGCCCAGGAGGTCAAGGGTGCATCCGCGCTCACCGCGGACGTCCTGGCCCTGGCCAAGCGCCACGGCTTCTCCGACGTCCAGGTCGCCTCCCTGCGCGGCATCAGCGAGGACACGGTGCGGGAGGTCCGCCATGCCTTCGGCCTGCGGCCCGTCTACAAGACCGTTGACACCTGCGCCGCCGAGTTCGCCTCACGCACCCCCTACCTCTACTCCAGCTACGACCTGGAGACCGAGGTGGCATCCCGCGAGCGTGAGGCCGTCATCATCCTGGGCTCGGGTCCTAACCGGATCGGCCAGGGCATTGAGTTCGACTACTCCTGTGTTCACGCCGCGATGGCGCTGTCCGATCGCTACGAGACCGTCATGGTCAACTGCAACCCTGAGACCGTCTCCACCGACTACGACATCTCCGATCGGCTCTACTTCGAGCCGCTGACCTTCGAGGACGTCATCGAGATCTACGAGGCCGAGCTGGCGGCCGGCCCCGTGACCGGTGTCATCGTCCAGCTCGGTGGCCAGACACCGCTGTCTCTGGCCGCCAGGCTGGCCGAGGCCGGGGTGCCGATCCTGGGGACGAGTCCCGAGGCGATCGACGCCGCCGAGGACCGTGAGGCCTTCGGGGTCGTTCTTCAGCGTGCCGGTCTGCCCGCACCGGCGCACGGCACCGCTCTGAGCGACGAGCAGGCGCGCTCGGTCGCCCAGGGCATTGGCTATCCGGTCCTGGTGCGCCCCAGCTACGTGCTCGGCGGCCGCGGTATGGAGATCGTCTACGACGCCCAGGGTCTCGACGACTATCTCCAGCGCGCCGGTCTTGAGCCCGGCGGCGTCTACGGTACTGGGCCACTACTCATCGACCGTTTTCTCGACGACGCCATCGAGATCGATGTTGACGCCCTGTACGACGGCAGTGAGCTGTTCCTCGGTGGCGTCATGGAGCATATCGAGGAGGCCGGCATCCACTCCGGTGACTCCGCCTGCGTCATGCCGCCCATGACCCTGTCCGACACGGAGATCGCTCGCATCCGGCGCTCCACTGAGGCGATCGCCAAAGGTGTGGGCGTGCAAGGGTTGCTCAACATCCAGTTCGCCCTGGTCTCCGACGTTCTCTACGTCATCGAGGCCAACCCCAGGGCCTCGCGCACAGTCCCCTTCGTCTCGAAGGCATCCGGTGTGCAGCTGGCCAAGGCGGCGGCCCTCATCATGACGGGGGAGACGATCGCCTCGCTCAGGCGCTCCGGTCACCTTCCCGAGGCTGACGCCGCCGTCACCGATCCCGATGACCCGATCGCCGTCAAGGAGGCGGTCCTGCCCTTCAAACGGTTCCGTACCACCGAGGGCCGTGTGGTCGACACGATCCTGGGGCCTGAGATGCGTTCCACCGGCGAGGTCATGGGCTACGACGTCGACTTCCCGCGGGCCTTCGCCAAGTCCCAGGCCGGTGCCTACGGTGGTCTACCAGGAGAGGGAACGCTGTTCGTCTCGGTGGCCGACCGGGACAAGCGAGCCATCATCCTGCCGGTGGCTCGGCTCGCGGAGCTCGGCTTCACGGTCCTGGCCACGACCGGGACCGCACAGGTGCTGCGCCGCAACGGGATCGACGCCTTGGCGGTGCGCAAGATCAGCCAGGGCGTTGGCGACCACGGCGAGCAGACGATCGCCGAGCTCATCGAGTCCGGAGCCATCGACATGGTGGTCAACACCCCCAAGGGCCAGGGCGCCCGTGCCGACGGCTACTCCATCCGCGCGGCCACCACCGGTGCCGACCGTCCCATCATCACCACCGTCCAACAGCTCCAGGCAGCGGTCCAGGCCCTCGAGGCCCAGCTGCGCGGTCCCTTCCGGGTTCGCAGCCTCCAGGAGCACATCGCCGCCCGCCGATCCCGGCGAGGCCCGGTGTCCGAGTCCCACCCCGTGGCCCCCGTTGACGACAAGGAGACCAGATGAGTTCCGCCGCCGCTCACCAGACCAGTCGACGCCCCTTCGGAGCCCGCCTGGCTGACGCCATGGACGACCACGGCCCCCTGTGCGTCGGCATCGACCCCCACCCGAACCTGCTCGAGGCCTGGGGCCTGGCCGACTCGGCCGCAGGCCTGCGGGACTTCGCCCTGCGGACCATCGATGCGGTTGGTGGACACGTGGCCGCCGTCAAGCCCCAGTCCGCCTTCTTCGAGCGTCATGGCAGCGCCGGCATCGCGGTCCTCGAGGAGGCCCTGGCGGCCCTACGCGACCTCGGCACCTTGTCCGTTCTCGACGTCAAGCGCGGGGACATCGGTTCCACGATGGCCGGCTACGCTCAGGCCTACCTGTCCGACGACGCTCCTACAGCCGCCGACGCCATCACCGTCTCGCCCTACCTGGGCTACGGGTCCCTCACACCTGCACTCAACCTCGCCGAGACCAACGGACGCGGCGTCTTCGTCCTGGCCCTGACCTCCAATCCGGAAGGAGCCGGCGTCCAGCACGCCGTCAACGGGGACCAGGCCGTGGCCGCCGGCATCGTGGAGGGCGTGACCGCCTCCAACGCCCAGGCCAGTGGCGAAGGCAGGCTCGGCAGCATCGGGCTGGTCATCGGCGCCACCGTCGGTGGGGCCGTGAGCGACCTGGGAATCGACCTGCAGCGCGCCAATGGTCCGTTGCTGGCGCCGGGCGTGGGCGCCCAAGGCGCTGGGCCGGCCGAGCTGGAGGCGGTTTTCGGGACGGCGCGCCGTCAGGTCCTGGCCTCCACCTCACGCGGGGTTCTCAAGGCGGGACCCTCCATCGACGAACTGCGAAAAGCAGCGTCGGCATTCGCCTATGAGGCCGCAACAGCTCTGCGCTGAGTCTGAAGGTGCTGCAGCCCGCCTCGGATTGAGGGTGTGTGCGGAAACACGAAGTCGGTGGTGGAATATAGGCCCCTGCGAATGCGAGTACACCTGGCCCGACTTATGCTCGTGGTGCGGGTCACTGGTATTCGACCGGGAGGAGACACACCATGACGCTTCCGACGCTGACACCCGAGCAACGGGCTCAGGCACTGGAGAAGGCTGCAGCGGCGCGATCGCATCGCGCCCGTATCAAGTCCGAGCTCAAGAGCGGGGAGCTCAAGCTCTCCGAGTTCTTCACCGCCTCAGAGACGGATGACGTCTTGGGCAAGATGAAGGTCAGAGCACTGCTCATCTCCCTGCCACGTGTGGGGACCACAACAGCTGATGCCATCCTCGCTGACGTGCATATCGCCGAGTCGCGGCGAGTGCGTGGGCTGGGAGCGAACCAGCGGGCGGCACTCGTGGAGCGCTTCGGCTAGGAAGGCCGCTTAGACGCTGGGTCGTGCCGACGGGTCCCGGTAGGCCATGATGTGGCCATGACCGACGTTGCTGCCACAGACCCGTCCGTTCCCGCTCTCGCCCGCCTGACCGTTCTGGCCGGCCCCACGGCGGTGGGTAAGGGCACTGTCGTCACCGAGCTGCGCAGACGTCATCCAGACCTGTTCGTCTCGGTCTCGGCCACCACCCGTCGGCCTCGTCCCGGTGAGGTCGACGGCGTGCACTATCACTTCGTCAGCGATGAGGACTTCGACTCGCTCGTCGCCAGCGGCCAGATGCTGGAATGGGCTCTGGTCCACGGAGCGCATCGTTACGGCACCCCCCGGGGCCCGGTCCAGGACCGGCTTGATGCCGGATGCCCCGCACTGCTGGAGATCGACCTGGACGGTGCCCGGCAGGTGCGTCGGGCGATGCCTGAGGCCCGCCTCGTCTTCCTCGCGCCGCCGAGCTGGGAGGAGCTCGTCCGCAGGCTCGTCGGTCGCGGTACTGAGGATGCCCATGAGCAGGAACGGCGCCTGGCCACGGCCCGCACCGAGCTGGACGCGGCCGGGGAGTTCGACCACGTCGTCATCAACGACACCGTGGCGAGCGCCACCGCGGAGCTGGAGAGACTCATGGGATTGGGCAGTTAGAATAACGTGGCTCTGAACTATCGAGATTGAACCGGAGGCATGCACATGCTCGGAACCTCTCCCCAGCCCGAGGGCATCACCAACCCGCCGATCGACGACCTCCTGGAGAAGGTTGACTCCAAGTACGGGCTCGTGGTGGAGGCCGCCAAGCGCGCCCGCCAGATCAACACCTACACCCAGCAGCTCGAGGACAACCAGTTCGAGTTCTTCGGTCCGCTGGTCGACTCCGAGGTCGGCGAGAAGTCCCTGGGCATCGCTCTGCGTGAGATCGCCGAGGACAAGCTCGAGGTCATCCCAGGGGACGTGGCCCGAGCCCGCCGCGCCGAGGCCGAGGAGGCCCGTCGAGCCGCGGAAGCCGACATGTTCAGCGACATCTCGCTGGATGCCCCGGTGTCCCTCGAGGGCGGCGAGACTCCCACCAGCCTCGACGACATCCAGTTCTGAGCCCGGCTCGCCATGGACGAGCCGCACACTGCTGTGACTGAACGCGCCGTGACCGCCGTGGAGCGGCCACGGCGCGTCGTCGTCGGCGTCGCCGGGTCGATCGCCGCCTACAAGGCCCCCTTCGTCGTTCGACTGCTGCGTCAGGCCGGGCACGAGGTCAAGGTGGTGGCTACCGAGTCGGCGCTGAGGTTCATCGGTGCTCCGGCTCTGGCGGCGGTCAGTGGCAGGCCCGTATCCACCGGGGTCTTCGATGACCCGGCCGCCGTCGAGCACGTGGCCGTGGCCGAGTGGGCCGAGCTCGTCGTGGTCGCTCCGGCCTCGGCGGACCTGCTGGCCCGGGTACGGGCAGGACGGGCCGACGACATGCTCACCGCGACGATACTGACCTGCCAGGCCCCCGTCGTCCTGGCGCCGGCCATGCACACCCAGATGTGGGTCAACCCCGCCACCCGGGAGAACGTGGCAGTGCTGCGTGAGCGTGGTCTGACGGTCATCAAGCCGGACAGCGGGCGCCTGACCGGCAAGGACTCCGGAGTGGGCCGGATGCCCGAACCCGAGCAGATCGTGTCGCAGGCCCTGGCCGCCCTGACACAGCCCGCCACCGGGTTCGCGGGAGCGCAGGAGGCCTCGGGGGAGGGCGACAAGAGTCTGCAAGGACGTCACGTCGTCATTTCGGCCGGCGGTACACGTGAGCTCATCGATCCGGTGAGGTACCTCGGCAACCGCTCGTCAGGGCGCCAGGGCTGCGCACTGGCGGCGGCCGCTGCCGAACGGGGAGCCCGCGTCACCCTGGTGCAGGCGCACGTGGCCTCCGACCTGCTCAAAGCCCTGCCTGCGCAGGTGAGCGTTGTTGCGGCCGGTACCGCCGCGGACATGCTCCGTGTCGTGCGCGACGCCGCCCGCGACGCCGACGCCGTCATCATGGCTGCCGCCGTCGCCGACTACCGGCCCGTCACCGTGGCCACCACCAAGCTCAAGAAGCAGGCGCCCGCCGGCGAGGAGCCCTTCAGCGAACCGACCATGTCCATTGAGCTCACCACCAACCCGGACATCCTGGCCGGGTTGGTGAGCGACCCGCCTCGGCCCGGACAGATCGTGGTCGGATTCGCCGCCGAGACCGGGGACGAGAACGGTGACGTGCTCTTCCACGGCAGGGCCAAGGCCCGCCGAAAAGGGGCGCACCTTCTGGCGGTCAACGCGGTGGGGGAGGAGCTCGGCTTCGGAGACGTCCCCAACGCCGTCGTCGTCCTGGATGCCCACGGCACTGAAGTCGCGCGTGGACAGGGCAGTAAGATGGACGTCGCCCGCCTTCTCATCTCTTTGACCGCTGACCTGGTGAATGGAGCCTGAGGGCCGGCTTCCGCATTTTCGTGGGTAACGCCACGACGGATCAGTTCCGGCGGTGACTACGATGGGTGCGTGAGTTCCTCCTTACGTCTGTTCACGTCCGAGTCGGTCACTGAAGGTCACCCGGACAAGATCTGTGACCGTGTCTCTGATGCGATTCTCGACGCCATTCTCGAGCAGGACCCCACCGCGCGCGTCGCGGTGGAGACCATGGTGACGACCGGCCTGGTGCACGTGGCCGGAGAAGTCACGACGGAGAGGGCCTACGTTGAGATCCCTGAGATCGTTCGCCAGGAGATCTCCGCCATCGGCTACACCTCCTCAGATGTCTGCTTCGACGCTCGCTCCTGTGGTGTGTCGGTATCGATCGGGCAGCAGTCCGCGGACATCGCGGCGGGGGTCGACAAGTCCCTTCAGGCCCGTCGGGACGACACGGACATCGATCCTCTCGACCTGCAGGGTGCCGGAGACCAGGGGCTCATGTTCGGCTACGCCTGCGACGACACCGCGGCTCTCATGCCCCTGCCCATCCATCTGGCTCATCGTCTGGCGGAGCGTCTGGCCTTCGTGCGCAAGCAGGGCATCGTCCCGGGACTGCGCCCCGACGGCAAGACGCAGGTGACGATCGGCTACGACAACCAGCGCCCGGTGAGCCTGGATAACCTGGTCATCTCCACCCAGCACGACGCGGACCGCACTCGTGCCTGGTTGACCGACGCTCTGCGTACAGAGGTCATCGAGCCGGTGCTGGCCGCCCAGGCAGAGGCCGGTACCGAGCTCGACACCGCCGACACCGACGTCCTCATCAACCCTTCGGGACAGTTCGTCATCGGTGGTCCGGCAGGTGACGCCGGCCTGACGGGACGCAAGATCATCGTGGACACCTACGGCGGAATGGCCCGTCATGGCGGGGGCGCATTCTCCGGCAAGGATCCCTCGAAGGTGGACCGCTCCGCCAGCTATGCCATGCGCTGGGTCGCCAAGAACGTCGTCGCAGCCGGACTGGCCAGAAGGTGTGAGATTCAGGTGGCCTACGCCATCGGCTCCGCTCACCCCGTGGGCGTCTACGTGGAGACATTCGGGACGGCGGCCGTTCCTGAGGAGCGCATCATGAAGGCCGTCAACGAGGTCTTCGACCTTCGCCCGGCCGCGATCGTGCGCGATCTCGACCTGCTGCGTCCCATCTACCGCGCCACCAGCTCCTACGGCCACTTCGGGCGTCCCGGCTTCAGCTGGGAGGCCACCGACCGCGTCGAGGCCCTGCGCCAGGCCGTCTGAGTCCCGCGTACTCGGGGCGGGAGACTTCCGAGGGGTTGTATGGCAACCGGCTACGACGACGCCGCTTCTGCCTCCGGTGAGTCGGATGGCCCCGCACGTGGCTACGGCGTCAGCAGGCAGGGTGAGCTGCTGGAGCTGCCAGAGCCCGGTCAGCGCACAGTGACGGTGGCCGGGGTCCGTGACCCCGTGGCCAGGGTCCTCTTGGACTCCCCGGTGCCGCACCTCGACCGCACCTTCGACTACCTGGTTCCTGCGGCGATGGCGCAGCAGGCCCTGCCTGGCACCCGGGTCATGGTTCGCTTCGGTGAGCAGGAGATGCGCGGATGGATCTGGGAGCGAGGGTCCACAACCACCCATATCGGCCGGCTCTCGGCTCTGCGGCGAGTGGTCTCCGACCTCCCGGTCCTGCCGGAGGGCTCGCGTCGCCTCATCGGGGCCGTTGCCTCCCGCAGCTGCGGAACACGCTCCGACGTCATCCGTCTTGCGGTTCCGGCCAGGCACGCCACCACGGAGAAGGCTGAGAGGGACAAGGCTCCCCTCGCACTTCCCACCTGGGAGCCGCCGTCCTCAAGTGAGCTCAGCTGGCAGCCTTACGACGGTGGTGAGGAGTTCCTGAGACGGCTGGCTCACGGTGAGGCTCCACGCGCGGTCTGGTCCGCCCTGCCGGCCCAGCTGCCGCCGCCCGAAGCACGTTCGTCGGACGACGACGGCAGGCGCGTCCCGGTGGTCTTGCCGTGGCAGCTGTGCCTGGCCCGAGCCATCCAGGCCACCTTGGCGAGCTCTCGCGGCGCCGTCGTCGTGGTGGCGACGACCCATCAGGCTGAGACCCTGGCAGCCCGGCTCAGGCGCGACCTGGATGGGGAACCGGTGGTGGTGCTCTCGGCCGAGCACGGTCCTGCGCGCCGTTATCGGGCGTTCCTGGCTCTCCTGCTGGGGCGAGCCCGGGTGGTCGTCGGCACCAGGGCGGCGGCCTTCGCCCCGGTGCACCGGCTTGGGCTGGCGGTCGTCTGGGACGACGGGGACAACCGGTTGGAAGAGCCTCACGCCCCCTACAGTCATACGCGCACGGTGCTCGCCCTGCGCTCGACGTTGGATGGAGCCGGCCTGCTCATCGGTGGATTCAGCCGTTCCGTGGAAGCGCAGTCGCTCGTCGAGCAGGGATGGTGTCAGAGTCTGGCGGCGCCACGGCACATTGTGCGCGGTGTTGTCCCTCGTGTGGAGGTCCCCGGCCCGGCTGAGCTGGACCGGGAGGGCGCGTCCGGGGCGGCCCGGCTCCCGTCGCTCGCCCATCAGGCACTGCGGCGCGCCCTTAAGGACGGGCCGGTTCTCATCCAGGTGCCGCGCGCCGGCTACGCGCCGTTGGTGGCCTGCGCCCAGTGCCGCGAAGCCGCTCAGTGCGCTGTCTGCGGCGGCCCGCTGGCGATGGACCAACGGGGGCGTACCTCCTGCCGTTGGTGTGCACGTACGGTGGGCCAATGGAACTGCCCCGAGTGCGGCGGCCATGGACTGAGGATGGCGACGGTCGGTTCTACCCGGACGGGTGAGGAGCTGGGGCGGGCCTTTCCGGGTGTCCCCGTGGTGGTCTCGGGGGCACGGGAGACCCACGGCGTCATCGACGAGGTAGACGACGCGCCACGTCTCGTGGTGGCCACGCCCGGGGCGGAGCCGGTCGCCGAGGGCGGATACCGGGCTGTCCTACTCCTCGACGGCGCCGCACTGTCTTCCCGTCCTGATCTTGGTGCTGCCAGCGAGGCATTGCGCCAGTGGTCCAATGCGGTGGTGCTGGCGGCGCCGTCGGCCCGCGTTGTTCTTCTGGGAGGCCCAGAGCCGGTGGCGGCACAGGCCCTCGTGCGATGGGACCAGGCGGGATTCGCCCGCAGAGACCTTCTGGAGCGGGCCGACCTGCACCTACCGCCCGCATGGCGAGTGGCCCGCTTGGACGGGCCGGTACGCGCCGTGGAGTCCCTCCTGGCTCAGGCCGAAGCCGATGGCTTTGAGGTGCTCGGCCCGGTGGCTCCACCGCCTGTTCACGGTCAGGTGCTCCCCGGCGCAGCCAGGGCCCTGGTACGCGCTCCGCTGTCACGCGGCAAGGCGCTTGCCACCATGCTCGGGGTACGACTGCGCGACCGATCAGCCCACCGCGAGGAGCCGGTTCGTGTTGAGCTCGATCCCACCCGTTTGTGGTGAGGGGCCATCAACATCGAGGCGGGAGGCAGACCCGCTCGGACGGTGCACTAGTCGGCGGTGCTACCCATCACCGCTGCGACGGGCGACGAGGCGGGAGAGCCATGAGGCGACGCAGCGCTCACTGTGCCACCAGGCGCCTGGAAGGGCGGCATGCCATGGGCCAGGGAGATGAGATCCGTCAGTAGCCCCGCGGCTGTGGACTTGACGTTCCACCCCTCACTGAGCGCGGTGACCGCAGCACCATCCACGACAGCGATGACCATCTCCGGTTCGAGCGGGCTGTCGAGCTGGCGCAGCACGCGGCGCAGTGCGGCATTGAGACGTTGCCGCCCCTGACGATAGGCGTGCTTCACCGGTGATGCCTGGCTGGCTGAGATGAGCTGAAGATAGTGCCCGAAGTAGCCGCCATGGGCGGGAAGAGTCGCTTGGAGGATGAACCGCACCCGTTGGGGGACGTCCGGAACGCCCTTGAAGGCCTCCACCCGGTCGGCGACGTGCTCCGCCCGAGACGCCCACAGTCCGATGTTGACCAGACCCGCCTGGTGGAGGAGATCCTCCAAGCCGTCGAAGTAGTAGGTTGTCGCGGACAAGGAGCACCCGGCTCGCTTGGCGACACTGCGGTGGCTGATCGCGGACGGTCCTGACTCACGGATGATGGCCGCCGCGGCTTCGATGATGGTCTGACGACGGTCCTCACCTCGCGGGGTCACTCGCGATTCCGTGCGAGAGCCTGCGGACACGGAAGTATCACTACTCGCTGCCTCTCCAGCGTCATCTGCATCAGTACGAGCCATGCCCATCATCTTACGACGACAACGCGTTGAAGTCCGTAACAAGACGGTGATAATGACCTCGTGAGCAAGCAGGCTATATTCAACCTGTCGCCACATGCTATCAGTGAGTGGGTCAGAGTTCGGAGTGAGCCTGCTCCTCAGTCAGCTCCGACCCATGAATCGCACGAGAACGGAAGATTGCCACCATGGCGATCAGCGCGATCACCGTGAGATAGACCGCAGGCGCCAGGGGGGAACCAGTGACCTTGATGAGCCATGTGACAACGAACGGCGTTGTTCCGCCAAGAAGCGCATTGGCCCCGTTGAAGGATAGGGCAAAGCCCGAGTAGCGCACGTTGGTCGGGAAGGACTCAGCCAGGAAGGTGGCCAGAGTTCCATCATTGGCCGTCAACGCTATAGCGAAGACGATCTGACACAGGATGACCGCTGCAAGCATGCCCGCAGCCTTCGTCATCACAACGAACAACGGAATCGTGAGCACAATGAACGCGACGCAGGCGGCGATGAGCATCCGACGACGCCCGAATGAGTCCGACAGGTGTCCCATGAGGAAGATCGCCGCAATATAGACGACCAGCATCACCGAGGTAGCCAGAGTGGAGGTGTCCTGGGAGAACCCGAGCTCTTCGTGAACATACGTCGGCATGTAGGTGAGAAGCATGTAGAAGGCAACGGCGTTGAGGCAGGAGACTCCAAAGGTAATGAGGGTCTCATGCAGGTGGTCTCGCAGCAGCAGTCGCAGAGGCTCGGACCAGCTGGTGGCCTTCTGCTCCTGCGGCATCTCCGCGCGCATCTCCTGGTATGCAGGGGAGTCCTCCAGGTGCACTCGGATGTAGCGGCCGATGAGCCCCAGTGGCCCCGCCAGGAGGAAGGGAACTCGCCAGCCCCAGGTGTTCATGGCATCGTCACTGAGGACCGAGAACATGCCCGTCACCATGAGAGAACCGGCAAGCAGGCCACAGGCAGTAGAAGCCGGAACCAGCGACGTGTAGATACCGCGCCGAGCCGGAGGTGCGTACTCGGCAAGGAAGGTTCCGGCACCCGCGTACTCACCGGAGGCGGAGAATCCCTGAATCATTCGCAGGACAAGAAGGCCGATAGCACTTGCCATGCCGATAGCCGCGTACGTGGGAAGGAGACCGATGAAGAATGTCGATCCGGACATGATAAGAATCGACCAGGACAGTGCCCAACGGCGCCCCCAACGGTCTCCCCATGCCCCCCATACGACGGCGCCGATCGGGCGCAGAATGAAGGACATCGCGAATACTGCGTATGTCGAGAGCAACTGGACTGATTTGTCAGCGGCGGGGAAGAAAGCGTGACCAATGACGGTGACCAGGTATCCGTACGAGGCGTAGTCGAACCACTCAATGAAGTTTCCGATGAAGCTCGCCTTCGCTGCACGCCTCAGTGCGAGACTCCGTTCTGAGTCCAGATGATGGTCTTTCGTGCTTCCTGAGTGGGAGGTGTTCATAGCCTATGACTCCGGCTCGGTGGATGTCGACGATGACGTAATGGTCATCCCAAGGTGAGACGTTGATGACTCTACATGTGATCCTGTCTGCCCGCTGGGAGTTGGTGCAGGCAGACAGGATCACAGGAGGATCAGGACGTGGAGGCGCGTGATTTCCGGGCGATGGCATCCACGATGATCGGGGCCAACCCACCGCCGACAATGAGCAGTCCGCCGATCATCCCCATGGGCGTGAGCTTCTCTCCCCAGACGAGCAGGCCGCACAGAATGGCGACCGGGCACTCCCAGTAGGAGATCGTCGAGTACTCAACGGCAGGCAGGTTGCGTCCTGCAACGACCAGGAAACCCAGTGCGAAGAGGCCGCAGACGAGGAAGAGGGCCACTGCCCACATCCAGTTGGTGGCGGTGAAGGTGGAAACTCCGTGCCAAGGACGCAAGACGATGGACATGACCAGAGTTGCGCAGGCGGCCCAGAAGAAGTTCCACACACCGCGGACGATTGAATCAATGTCCTTACGGTACCCGTAGAAGAACAGTGCCAGACCGTAGAAGACGCCGGACAACAGACCTAAAAGATCCCCTAGGCTCTTCTGAGGGAACTCAGGTGTTGTGGCAGACAGATCCAGTCCGAAAGTCAGAGTCCCGTTCTTGAAGTCGATGATTCCGATGGTCAGCAGCATTCCTATGAACACAAGAGACAGGAAGATGCCGGAGAGCACGCTGATCTTCTCTTTGCGGAAAATGCGTGCGAGCAGTGCGCAGAACAAGGGGCCTGTGTAGATGAGGAAGACGGCATTGGAAATGGTCGTCATCAGGGTCGAGGAGATGTAGCAGCCCAGGGACAGGCCGATACTGACCCCTCCCAGGATCACGGTCGTGCTCAGGCGGGTGCTCTTGAACAGCTCGGACTTCCCGGTGAAGATGAGGATAAGAATGAACCCGAGTAGTCCGACGCTCATGCGGCCGAAGGCCAGGAACGAACCGATGACGGACTTGTCGGCGTGAGCGAGGCCGGCGGTCGTACCACGACTGATGGTGCCGACAAGCCCCATCCCGGTGGCGGAGAGAAGCATGGCGATGGCGCCCAGCTTCTTGTTCATGACGTACTCTGTGACAGAGGATTCAGCGGACGATGTCTGTGACATGGCAGTTGTGTCTCCTGAGTTCTCCCCCGGCGTGCGCGACGGACCGGCATCCTTGCCAGGTCTCACGCGGTCAGGAGGGCCTTCCCAGTCCTATGGAGCGTCCGCTGACCGCGCTGCGAAGAGCAGAGCCGGGTAAGGTGCGGGGCGGCAGCCCGGTCCCATGAGCCGCCGCCCCGCACCCTTGAGATCAGACCAGAGTCGGGTCAGCGACCTGGTTGGGGAAGTAGTCCTCGCAGCCGCCCTCGCGGTAGACGTCCGCCGTCGCGCAGTGGAGGCCACCGCCGAAGGCGTAGGCGTCGCGGAAGGGAACCGGGATGACATTCATGCCGAGCTTGTCCATCTGCTCCATCTGGTGGACCTCGCTGGCCTCGACACACACGGTCTTGTGGTCGATGACCAGGCAGTTCATGGACAGCCAGACGGAGGAGTAGCACAGCGGCGGCGGAACCTCGTGGGCCGGGGGAGCCGCGTCGACGATCTGCCAGTCGTTGGCCTCGAAGATCTTGCGCTGCTCCTCGGGCAGGCGGCGGTGCGGGTTGTTGATGATGAGCCCGGGCCGCAGCGGCACGAAGGTGGCGTCGATGTGGATCGGGTAGGGGTCGCCGGGGAAGTTCACCGCGTGCACCCGCAGGTCCGGGTAGTAGCGCTTGAACCACTCCATAGCCTTGCGGTTGGTAGTCAGACCGTGCTGGATGAACAGGTCCTTACCCACGCGCATGACGTCGGCGGCGTCCCACATCGGCTCGACCTCAGTAGTCACGAAGTCCTTGGCGGCGGTGCGCTCAAGGCGCTCCTCCAGGGAGATCCGCTCGTCGTAGTAGTTGTGCTTGTAGGACTTGTCCGTCAGCCGCGGACGAGGGGCCTGGGTCCACTTGAACTCCGGGTCCTCCTCGAAGTACTGGTTCATGAGGGGCCAGTAGGCCAGGTACTCGAAGTAGCGGCAGCGGAACGAGTTGGCCGACGCCATGATCTCGTCACCGATGGTGAGCAGGATGTCACGCGGAGGCATCTGGGTGAAGCCCGACTCCGTGCGGAAGTCAGGCGTCTGGATGGCCTGGTTCCACTGCAGCGGCGTGGGGCGGTCCACCTGGACGCCCAGACCCTCGAGGATCTTGACGTAGTTGTCGAGCTGCTCGTTGGCGGCCTCAACGGTGGCGGTGGGACGGGGGCCCCACATGCCGCGCATCTCGGAGTCGATCGGCACCTTCTCAGAGGTGGCGGGCTCCTCGGGAGGAATAACCGAGAAGTCGGCGCGTCCGACGATGACACGCTTGAGAGGGTCGAAGTCGTTCCAAGAGTTGACGATCTTCGTCATGAGTAAGTCACTCCTTTGTGCTCGATGTGTGATGCGTGAATGAAGACAGGTGGTGTGTCTATGATTCAACACTGTCATTCTACTCTGAACGAACGGCAAATGTGGCCGTAGGAGTATCTGAATACAATGATGGGTGCTGAACCGTGGCACGGTCATTGTGGGTTCAGGGTTTTCACCACCTCCTTGAAAGACCGATGCCGTTGCGCCGGTCAGGCCCTGCGGATGCGCGTGTCGAGCTGCTCGGGAATTGGGGGATGGATATCGTCTGGGCCCCCGTAGTTTCCTCCGGGAGTCACGATAGTCCCTGCCTGGCCCTCAATGATGGAAACGGCGTCCTCAAGACGTCCGATTGCCGCCATATCGCCAGTCAGCTCAACAAATCGGCACACCGCCTCAACCTTTGGTCCCATGGACCCACTGGGAAGTCCCATGGACCGCAGCTCTGCCGGCGTCGCCCTCGGAACCTGTTTCTGGTTCTCGGTCCCGAAATCCTGAAACACTCCATCAACGTCCGTGAGGATAAGAAGCGCATCGGCCTCCAGGGCCTCGGCCATGACCGACGCCGTGAGGTCCTTGTCGATGACGGCTTCAATACCCTTGAGCTTGCCCTCCTCGCTGCGGACGACGGGCACACCGCCGCCCCCGGAGCAGACGACGATCGCGCCGGCATCCAGCAGTGTGCGCACTAGACGGGTCTCGATGACGCGCTGCGGCATGGGGGAGCCGACGACGCGGCGGTAGTGCTCGCCGTCGGGCTTGACCACCCAGCCCCGCTCCTCAGCCAGCTTCTCGGCCTCCTCCTTGGTGTACACCTCACCGACGAACTTGGTGGGGTTGGAGAAGGCCGGGTCACCGGCCATCACCAGGGTCTGGTTGACCATGGCGGCCACGTGGCGACCGGGCAGGGCGTTCTGCATGGCCTGCAGCAGCCAGTAGCCGATCATGCCCTGCGTCTGGGCACCGAGGGTGTCGAAGGGGTAGGGCTCGGAGAGACGCTCGTCGTTGGCGGACTGCAGGGCCAGCACCCCCACCTGGGGGCCGTTCCCGTGAGTCAGGACCAGCTCGTGCTTCTCCGCCAACTTGGCCAGCTCATGGGCCGCAATCTCGACATTGCGGATCTGGGTACTGGCGTCGGGCTTTTCCCCCCGACGCAGCAAAGCGTTTCCTCCGAGGGCGACGACGATTCTCACAGGTCAGTCCCACTTTCCCAGGGTCGCGACCATCACGGCCTTGATGGTGTGCATACGGTTCTCGGCCTGGTCGAAGGCGACGTTGCGCTCGGTCTCGAAGACGTCGTCGGTCACCTCCAGGCCCTCCATCCCGGTCTTGGCGAAAATGTCCTCACCGACCGTGGTGTTGCGGTCGTGGAAGGCCGGCAGGCAGTGGAGGAACTTCACGTCCGGGTTGCCGGTGGCCTCCACCAGCTGGGCGTTGACCTGGTAGGGCGCGAGCAGGGCGATGCGCTGGTCCCAGACCTCCTTGGGCTCACCCATGGAGACCCACACGTCGGTGTAGAGGAAGTCGACGCCCTTGACGCCCTGGGCGGTGTCGTCGGTAATGAGGATGCGGGCGCCGCTGTCCTTGGCCAGCTTCTCAGCCTGAGCCACCACCTCGGGAGATGTCTGCAGCTCCTTGGGTGCCACCATCCGCACGTCCATCCCCATGAGGGCCGCTGAGATGAGCAGTGAGTTGGCAACGTTGTTGCGGGCGTCGCCGAGGTAGGCGAAGGAGATCTGCTCGATCGGCTTGTCTGCGTGCTCCAGCATGGTCAGCTGGTCGGCCAGCATCTGGGTGGGGTGCCACTCGTCCGTCAGTCCATTCCACACCGGGACGCCGGAGAGCTCAGCCAGAGCCTCGACGTGCTCCTGCTTCTTGCCGCGGAACTCGATGCCGTCATAGAAGCGGCCCAGCACCCGAGCGGTGTCCGCCACGGACTCCTTGTGGCCCATCTGGGAACCGGAGGGGTCGAGGTAGGTGACCTGTGCGCCCTGGTCGTAGGCGGCCACCTCGAAGGAGCAGCGGGTGCGCGTCGAGGTCTTCTCAAAAATGAGAGCGATGTTCTTACCGGTCAGCCGCTTCACCTCGCGGCCGGCCTTCTTGTCCGCCTTGAGCTGGGCGGCCAGCTCGAGCAGGGAGCTCCACTCCTCAGCCGTGAAGTCGAGCTCTTTGAGGAAACTGCGGTTGTGCAGGGGGTGGGACATGAGGATTCCTTCGTCCAGTGTGGTGATGTACTGATAGTTCTTCTTGTGTGTCGGCCAGGGCCGACTCAGGCAAGCGGGTCCCGCAGGGTTGGGCAGCTCATGCAGTGTGGACCACCGCGACCGCGACCGACCTCCGAACCGGGAATGGTCAGGACCTCGATGCCATGGGAAGTAAGGTACTCGTTCGTGTTGACGTTACGTTCATAGGTAACGATGACACCGGGGGCGATGGCCAGGGAGTTGGAGCCGTCGTCCCACTGCTCACGGGCGGCGGCCATCGAGTCCTGGGGCGTGATGAGGACGTTGAGCTCGTCGACACCCAGGGCCTGGGCGATGACGCGGTACATGTCCTCGGGGGCGTTGCGCGTGACGCTGATCTGCTTGTCTCCGTCCGGGCGCAGCGTGAGCGTCGGCAGCTTCCCCAGGCCGCCGTAGATGGTGAACGTGCCGACGTCGACCATGGTCATCACCGTGTCCAGGTGCATCTGGGCGCGTGTCCGGTTCATCTCGACGGCGACGATCTGGTTCACCGTGCCTCCGGCGAACAGTCGGCTGGCGAGCCTTTCGATGCCCTGCGAGGTGGTGCGCTCGGAGACTCCGACCAGAACGGCGCCGTTGCCGATGATCTGGACGTCTCCACCCTCCACGGTGGCGGGGCCTGCCTGTGTGCCCTCGGACCACACGGGGAAGTCGGAGCCGGCGAAGAGAGGGTGCCAGCGGTAGATCGCCTCGTAGTTGATGGTCTCGCGCTGGCGGGCCGGCATCATCATCGAGTTGATGGAGACGCCGTTGTAGATCCAACAGGATGTGTCGCGGGTGAAGAGGTGGTTGGGCAACGGCGGCAGAAGCAGGTCGTCGTCGTCCATGGAGGCCAGCACGAGCGAGTCCGGGCAGGAGGTGCGCTCGAGCAGCTCGGCCTTCGTGATCCCGGCAACGAGCACCTCGGCCAGCTCGGCCCCGGACAGTCCCTGAGCCAGGGCGCGCAGCGGCTCGGCGGCGCTGGGGCCGTTGGTGTTCTCGTTGACGACTCGGTCCAGGACGTACTGCCTGGCTTTGGGCACCTCCAGGGTCTGGGCCAGCAGGTCGCTGAGGTAGAGCACCTCGATGTCGCGGTCGGTCAGCACTCGTGCGAACTGGTCGTGCTCCTCCTGGGCCCGCTCGAGCCACAGCACGTCATCGAACAGGAGGTGGTCCTTGTTCTGCGGAGTGAGTCGGAGCATCTCGTTGCCGGGGCGGTGCAGGATGACCTGGCGAAGCTTTCCGATTTCGGAATCTACGGAAAATTCCATGACTCCCTCTCTGACACAGCACTGTGTCGCCGATGTGGATCATGACGCGCATCACGCGCTCTGACTGCAGAAGTGGTACGCCCGTACCGGAATGGTACGAGCGTACCAGGGTTCTTGAGAGTTGGAAACCCCCTGGTAGAAAGAAGTTTCAAACATGTTGATCGGGCGTTCTCGGTCGAAGGGTGATGTTGCTCCCACCAGGCGCTTTGCCGCTTCGGGCGCTGCTGTGGAGCGCCCCTGGACCGCCGATGCAGCGGACCCGCGTCAGTAGGTGACTCACAAACGTCAAGGGCGATCCGTCCCGGATGGATCCATCCGAGTCCCGAGGCGCCGGAGTGGGAGGATGGCGGACGTGAACGCACCGTCCCCCTTCGCCACGACCTCCAGCCCCGTAGACGCCGTCAGTGCCGTCGTCCTCGACTACGGCAACGTCCTGTACGCGTGGGAGCCCATGGCTGCCGTCGCCGGATACGTCTCAGCCGACGAGTGGGAGGAGTTCGTGGTCGACGGAGGGTTCCTGACCTGGAACGAACGACTCGACCGGGGAGAGCCCTTCGAACAGGTGCTCGCCGACTACACCCGGGCCCACCCCGGCCGCCCCGACTGGGCGGAGATCCTCTCCTTGTACCGTCAGCGCTTCGCCGAATCGCTGACGGGTCCCGTTCCCGGCATGGCCGCTCTGCTCGACGACCTCCTTGGGAGTGGCGTGGCGCTGTACGGGCTGACCAACTTCGACGCCGCGCCCTTCGAGCGGGCCAGGCTCCTGGTCCCCCAGCTCGAACGCTTCGTGGGCATCGTGGTCTCCGGGCGCGAGCACCTGGCCAAACCGGATGCCGCCATCTTCGACCTTCTTCTGAGTCGTTACCGTCTCCAGGCCTCCCGCACCCTGTTCATCGACGACTCGGCGGTCAACATCGAGGCGGCTGGCCGCCTGGGAATGCGCACCCACCACTTCACCGGTGTGGGACGGCTGCGCTCCGAGCTCGTCGCGCTGGGCCTGCTCCCCACGCCGGACCGGCATTGAACCCCGCACTGGGTGACGTCGCCCCTTAGACTCAGCCGCATGCGTGTGCTTTTCGCCGGAACCCCCGAGGCGGCCCTGCCCACCCTGGAGGCCCTCATCGCCAGTGAGCACGACGTCGTCGGGGTCCTCACCCGTGCTGACGCTCGCAAAGGGCGCGGCCGGACGCTGCACCCCTCGCCGGTGGCGGCCGTGGCTCGCGATGCGGGGCTCGATGTACGCACTCCGGCCACCCTCAAGGGGGAGCAGGCCGACGACGTGCACGCGTGGATCGGCGCTCTGAAGGCTGACGTCGCCGTCGTGGTCGCCTACGGTCGCCTGGTGCCGGCCGATCTGCTGGAGGTACCAGAGCACGGTTGGCTGAATCTGCACTTCTCTCTGCTGCCCGCGTGGCGCGGAGCCGCCCCGGTCCAGCGGGCGGTCATCGCCGGTGAGGAGGTCACCGGGGCCTGCGTGTTCCGCCTCGAGGAGGGGCTCGACACCGGTCCCGTCTATGGCCGACTCACGGAGGCCATCAGCGGTCGGGACACCAGCGGGGATCTGCTCGAGCGGCTGGCGCAGGCCGGGGCGCCCCTGGTCCTCGATGTGCTGCGCCGGGTTGAGGACGGCAGCGTGCGTCCGGAGCCGCAGGAGGACGCGCTGGCCACGCTGGCCCCCGTGCTCTCCTCGGCCGACGGTCTGATCCGCTGGGAGGATCCGGCGCTTGCCATTGACCGTCGGATCCGGGGCGTCACTCCGGCGCCGGGTGCCCACACCACTTACCTGGGGTCCCGGTTCCGTCTGGGGCCGGTCACCCCGGTCCCGGAGGTCACCGATCTGTTGCCCGGCCAGCTGCGCGCCACCAAGCGCGAGGTCCTCGTGGGAACCGGGGGCTGTGCCGTCCGTCTGGGGCAGGTCGCGCCCGCCGGGCGCAGCTGGATGCCTGCCGACGCCTGGGCCAGGGGAGCGCGTCCGGAGGTGGGGGCCGTCCTGGGGACCTCGTGCGTGACGAACGACGACGGTGAGGCGATGAGCTGATGGGGGAGCGATCGACACGCCGGGGCGCGTCGGGCGGCCACGACGATAACCGGCGAGGCGCAGGCCACGGGCGGGGTGGCGCTCCTGGCAGACGCCGGGAGCAACGCGGCAGGCGAACTGAGCGCGGCGGTCCTCACCCGGGTCGCCAAGCCCAGGGCCGGCGCTCCTTCAAGCAGGACGGCCCGCAGGCGGGTGCATCGGCACGCCCGGCGGGGGGCCGATCTGGCTCGGCGCGTCAGGTGGCCCTGGAGGTGCTCACCCGCGTTCGCCGCGATGACGCCTTCGCCAACCTCCTTCTGCCCGAGCTGCTGGAGACCGCTGACCTGGATCGGCGTGACGCCGGCTTCGCCACTGCTCTGACCTACGGGACCCTGCGGCTGCTGGGTCGCTACGACGCGATGATCGCCGCCTGCACGGACCGTCCCCTGGAGCGCATCGATCCAGCCGTGCTCGACGTCCTGCGCTTGGGAGCCCACCAGCTCATGGGCATGCGGGTGGCCCAGCACGCCGCCGTGAGCACCACCGTGGACCTGGCCACCACCTCCTGCGGGCGCGGCGCGGCCACCTTCGTCAACGCCGTCATGCGTCGGCTTAGCGGGCGGGACCTGGACTCCTGGATGGATGAGCTGCGCCGGGACGCACCCGATGAGACGAGCGCTCTGGCCCGCACCCAGTCGCACCCGGAGTGGATCGTCAAGGCGCTGCGTCAGGCCCTGGTCACCCACGGCCGCAGCGGCGAGGAGCTCGAGGTGCTTCTGGCCGCGGACAACGCCGACCCCGAGGTGGCCCTGTGTGCCAGGCCCGGCCTTATCGCGCCGGAGGCGCTGGCCAAGGCCGCCCGCAAGGCCGACCGGGCTCACGACGTCGAGCCGCGCCCCGGCAGGATCAGTCCGCTCGCCGTCGTCATGGTCGGGGGAGACCCGGGCCGGATCGATGCGATCCGCGACTGCCGGGCCGGGGTCGAGGACGAGGGCAGTCAGCTGGTGGCGCTCGTTGCGGCGCATGCCCCTGTGGAGGGCCGCGATGAGCGGTGGCTCGACCTGTGTGCCGGGCCCGGTGGCAAGGCCGCGCTTCTCGCCGCGAGGGCCGCGCAGACGGGCGCCCAGCTGCTGGCCAATGAGGCCAGCCCCCATCGGGCCGACCTGGTGCGCTCGGCCCTGCGAGCCATCGCGCCGGACGTCGCCCGGGTGCGTTGCGGTGATGGACGTGACCTCGGGCGCGATGAGCCCGGCGCCTACGACCGGGTCCTGGTCGACGCC
The DNA here is from genome assembly GCF_000223355.1 of Actinomyces sp. oral taxon 175 str. F0384. Lineage (NCBI taxonomy): Bacteria > Bacillati > Actinomycetota > Actinomycetes > Actinomycetales > Actinomycetaceae > Actinomyces > Actinomyces sp. oral taxon 175. Next base: position 1,284,664 of record NZ_AFUR01000001.1, on the reverse strand, counting down.
CCCTGCACGGGGCTGGGGTCGCTGCGCCGCCGCCCCGAGGCCCGCTGGCGCCGACAGCCAGGGGACGTCACCGTTCTGGCCGAGCTTCAGCGCGAGCTGCTGGCCAGTGCCCTGCGCGCCGTGCGACGCGGGGGAGTGGTGACCTACGTGACCTGTTCCCCGCACGCCCTGGAGACGACCCTCGTGGTGCGCGACGTGACGCGGCTGCTGGAGCGCGAGGGCCTGCGCACCGAGCCCCTGCACGCCGGGGACGTCGCCACCCGCCTGGCCCCTCATCCGCCGGCCGGATCCGACCGGGCGGCGCTTCAGCTCTGGCCCCACCTCGACGGCACCGACGCCATGTTCTGCGCCCTGCTGCGCCGCACCAGCTGACTGACCAACCACACCAGCGCATCATGAGGAGCATCCCGATGACGGCCATCCACCCCTCGATCCTCAACTGCGACATCGCCCACCTGGCCGACGAGCTCGACCGGGTCACGGGCGACGTCGGCGCCCCGGGCGCCGACGGGCTCCACGTCGATGTCATGGACAACCACTTCGTGCCCAACCTGTCATGGGGGCTGCCGGTGGTCGAGGCGGTGCTCGCCCATTCCTCGCTGCCCGTGGACGCCCACCTCATGATCCGCGACGCCGACCGCTGGGCGCCGGCCTACGCCGAGGCCGGCTGCCAGATCGTCACCCCCCACGCCGAGGCCACGACGGCGCCGGTGCGTCTGGCGCGCGAGCTCCACCGGCTCGGCGCCGGCGCGGGCATCGCCCTAAGGCCCGCCACCCCCCTGGAAGCTGTCGCCGATGTCCTGGGGGAGTTCGACCTCCTCCTGCTCATGACCGTGGAGCCGGGCTTCGGGGGCCAGTCCTTCATCGAGTCGATGCTGCCCAAGATCCGCCGGGCGCGCGAGCTGGTCGGTGCCAGAGGGCTCGACCTGCGAGTACAGGTCGATGGCGGCATCACCGCCCAGACGATTGAGCGCGCGGCCGAGGCCGGGGCGGACGTCTTCGTCGCCGGGTCGGCCGTCTACCGGGCCGACGACGCCCTGGCCGCCATCTGCGAGCTGCGCGAGGCGGCCTCCTCGCACTGCCATGCCGCTCGCGGCTGACACTGATGACGCCGCGGGGCGCTGCCCGCGACCGGCAGCGACGTCCTGTTGGAGGAGGTGTTCGTGATGCAGGTGTGACAGCCGATGCGCTGGCCCACTCCGCCCCGTCGGGCTTGTGGGAAACCTCAAAGGCATTCGAGAGGCGGGAGCCGTCTTTGCCAGGCCCCCGTTATGCCGCCCCATTACTGGGGTCTCGATTGTTACACCAACGCAACTCTCAGTCTTTGTGAGGTTTCCACAAATGGAATGTGGTGCCTTGAGCACGTAACGTCATAGTCCAGTGGACCCGCCCCTCGACGATTGTAGGGAAAGCACGGATCCACCCCGCCGGCCCAAGGAGGGCCCGCCGCCAGCCCGGCAGCGTCCAGGTAAGGAGACTCTTGGTGACCCTCTCCCGTATCCTCATCGCCAACCGTGGTGAGATCGCACTGCGTATCGTGCGAACCGCCCGCGATCTCGGGGCGACGTCGATCCTTCCGTACACGCCCGAGGACCTCATGAGCCCTGCCGCAGAGCTCGCCGATGAGGCCTACGCACTGCCCGAGGGATCGTCCTACACCGACGCGGCGGCGCTGCTCGAGCTGGCCCGCGCCACCGGCGCGGACGCCATCCACCCCGGATACGGGTTCCTGTCCGAGGACGCAGACTTCGCCCGCTCCATCATCGAGGCGGGGATCACCTGGGTCGGCCCCTCACCCGAGGCCATGGACGCCCTCGGAGACAAGATGAGCGCCCGAGCCACCGCCGAGCGGGCCCAGGTCGCCCCGGTGCCGGGCATCACCGACTCGGTCACCGACGCCGAGACCGTCATCGCCTTCGCCGCCGCCCACGGCTACCCGGTTGCCCTGAAGCGCACCGACGGTGGCGGCGGGCGCGGCATCACCGTCCTGCACAATGACGACGAGGTCCGGGCCACCCCTGCCTTCGAGTCCGCGGCGCAGGGCGGCGGAACCCTCATCCTGGAGCGGTTCGTCACAGCCGCACGTCACGTCGAGACCCAGTGCGCCCGCGACAGCCACGGCGGTTTCGCCGTGGTCTCCACCCGCGACTGCTCCCTGCAGCGACGCAACCAGAAGCTCCTCGAGGAGGCTCCCGCACCCTTCCTGCCCGAGGGCGTTCACGGGCGTCTGGTCGAGGCCTCCCGTCGGCTCCTGGAGACGGTCGACTACGTCGGCGTGGCCACCTGCGAGTTCCTCCTGACCCCCGAGGGCGACATCTGGTTCCTGGAGGTCAACCCCCGTCTGCAGGTGGAGCACTGCGTCACCGAGGAGGTCGCCGGCACCGATCTGGTCGAAATCCAGCTGCGCATCGCCGAGGGCGGTCACCTCGGACAGGTCAACGAGCCCCGCGGTCACAGCCTCGAGCTGCGCATCACCTGTGAAGATCCCGCCCGAGGTCTGGCCCCCTCCACCGGTACCATCACCCGCCTGCGCTGGCCGGCCGGTCCCGGTATCCGCATCGAGTCCGGAGTCACTGAGGGCGACGTCGTCACCCCCTTGTTCGATCCGATGCTCGCCAAGATCATCGTCACCGGTGCCAGCCGGGAGCAGGCCATCGCCCGAGCCCGGCGAGCCCTGCGGGAGACGGTGGTCGAGGGCGTCACCGTGTGCACTGCCCTGCACTCCGAGGTCCTGACCCGCCCCGAGTTCACCGCCCCCGACGAGACCGGGCGGCTGGCTGTGACCACGCGGTGGATCGAGAACGAGGTGCTGCCCGATCTCGCCGACGCCGCGGCGACGTCGCAGGCCGACGGCTCGGCGGAGACGGTCGCCAACCCGCGTACCCGCTCCAGCTACATCATCGAGCTCAACGGCCGCCGCATGCAGCTGACCCTGCCCGATGGGATCCTCGCCCCCTCCAACTCGGCGCGAGGCTTCAGCCACCGCAGCAACCGGGCCCAGCCGCTGCGCGGCCGTTCGGGCGCGACCCGCTCACCTCGAGGCGCAGCCCCTGGTGAGACCGGGACCGCCGGCGGTGAGCCCGGTGTCATCGCCGCCCCCATGCAGGCCATCGTTACCCGGATCTGCGTGGAGCCGGGCCAGCCGGTCTGCCAGGGCGATCTGCTCGTGGTCCTGGAGTCCATGAAGATGGAGAACTACGTCCACGCACCCAGCGACGGCACCATCTCGGAGATCCCCGTCAGCGCCGGACGCACCGTCTCTGCCGGCGATGTCCTGGTGCGCATGAGCACCCCCGAGAACGACTCCGAGGAGGCCTGAACCGTGACCACCGCCCCCATCACCGGCCCCGGCGCATCTGCCGAGACACCGGCCCAGGGAACCACTATGGCCGACTCGGAGGCCACCACCGCCTTCCGCCAGCGCATCGCCCGCATCGACCGGGAGGCCGAGGAGCACGCCGCCGCCCGTCAGCACGCCAAGGGCAAGCGCACCGCCCGCGAGCGCATCAACGACCTGCTCGACGACTCCACCTTCCTGGAGATCGGCCGCTACTCCGGTTCAGGTGCCGGCGACAAGGCCCGCCCCTCGGGCGTCGTCACCGGCTTCGGCCAGATCGACGGCCGCCAGGTGGCCGTCTACTCCCAAGACTTCTCCGTCTCCGGCGGCGCCCTGGGCACCATCGAGGGGGACAAGATCGTCCGCCTCCTGGACGACGCCCTGCGCCTACGCATCCCCGTCATCGGACTCATCGACTCCGGCGGCGCCAAGATCCAGGAGGGCGTGGGAGCTCTGCGCCAGTACGGGCGCATCTTCAACCGCACCTGCGCCGCCTCCGGACTGGTCCCGCAGATCAGCGTCATCCTGGGCCCCTGCGCCGGCGGCGCCGTCTACAGCCCGGCCCTGACCGACTTCGTCATCGCCACCCGCCAGGCCTCGCACATGTTCGTCACCGGCCCCGACGTCGTACGCGCCACAACCGGTGAGCAGATCAGCGCCGAGGACCTCGGCGGTGCACAGATCCACGGTTCCGTCTCCGGCGTCGTCCACTACGTGGCCGACGACGAGGAGGACGCGTTGGGGCAGGTCCGCACCTTCCTGGCCTACCTGCCCTCCTCTTCCGAGGTCAGCGCCCCCCTGTACGCCTACGACGACGCTGACGCCCAGGCCGACGCTGAGGCCGCCCGCAGTGTCGGCGAGATCGTCCCGGCCTCCACCCGGCAGGCCTACGACGTCGTCGAGGTGGTCTCGGCCGTCGTCGACCACGGCGAGCTCGTCCAGGTCCAGGAGGAGTTCGCACCCAACGTCGTGGTCGGCTTCGCCTGCTTCGAGGGCCACCCGGTGGGGATCGTCGCCAACCAGCCGCTGGTGGACGCCGGCACCCTGGACGTCGACGCCTCTGAGAAGCTCGCCCGCTTCGTGCGCTTCTGCGACGCCTTCGGGCTGCCGGTGGTCACCTTCGTCGACGTCCCCGGCTACCGTCCCGGAGCCGAGCAGGAGCACGCCGGCATCATCCGCCGCGGAGCCAAGGTCATCAACGCCTACGCCACCGCCACTGTGCCGCTGGTGACGATCGTTTTGCGCAAGGCCTATGGCGGCGCCTACATCGTCATGGGCTCCAAGGCCATCGGCGCCGACCTCAACTTCTGCTGGCCGGGAGCCGAGATCGCTGTCCTGGGCGCCGCCGGCGCCGTCGGCATCATCCACCGCCGCGACCTGACCAAGGTCCGTGACGAGCAGGGGGAGGAGGCCGCCACCGCCGAGCACGAGCGGCTCGTGGCCGAGTACACCGACGCCGTCATCAACCCGGACAAGGCCGTGGCCATCGGTGAGATCGACGCCGTCATCGCCCCTGAGGACACCCGCAACGTCATCGTCGACTCACTGGCCGCGCTGCGCGCCAAGAACGACGCCCGCCCCGAATCCCCCAAGAAGCATGACAACATCCCCCTCTGACCCGGGCTCCGAGACCCACTCGCCTCCGCCTCCGCCGTATTCCCCCTCTTCACCCGACCCCAGTTCAGGTAACCGTTCCGAGACCACCGACCACGCCGTCGCAACACCGAAGGACACCACTACCGTGCACACGAACTCGCAAGCCCCCAGCCCCGCGACCACCATCGCTGAGCGCCTGAGCGGAGGCGAGCCCTACATCATCACCTTCGGCGGTCAGGCCACCCCCTGGCGCCAGACGCTGGCCGACCTGGTCTCTCTGGACCACGCCCTGGCCGCTGACGTCGTGGCGGTCGACCAGGCCGTGGCCGAGCGTCTGGCCCCCGTGTCCACCGACCTGCTCACCGTGACCCCGCGCGGCTCGAGGCTCCTGGACGACGAGGCGGCCCCGGTCGCCCCTCAGCACCGCACCACCGCCGACGGCGCCGACGTCTCCGTGCCCGGCATCCTCATGGCCCAGCACGCCGCCCTGGCCTCCCTGCCCGGCGCCGGCATCGACCCGGCCGCCCACGCCCCGGTGAGCGCCGTCGGCCACTCCCAGGGCGTCCTGGGCGTCAGCCTGCTCCAGGCCGTGCAGGCCGGCGAGCGCGAGCGCGTCATTGAGGTTCACGCCATCGCCCGCCTCATCGGTGCGGCGGCCACCCGCACGACCCGCCGTCTCGACCTGGGCACGGTGGGGGAGTCCACCCCCATGCTCTCGGTGCGCGGCGTCACCCGCAGCGTGCTCGACGCCGTCCTGTCCCGGGTCCCCGGCTCGGAGCGGATCTCCGTGGGCGTGACCAACGGCCGTCAGGCGCACATCCTCTCGGGGCGCCCGGCCGACCTCGAGGCCGTTGTCACCGCGCTGGAGGCGGCCGCCGCCCGCAGCGCCAAGGCCCGTAAGGACCGCCGCCGCGGCGGCGCCGTCCTGGCCCCGGTCACCGAGTTCCTCACCACCTCGGTGCCCTTCCACACCCCGCTGCTCGCCGGAGCGGTCGACGACGTCGCCGCCTGGGCGGCCGCCTGCGGCCTGAACGAGAAGCTCGCCCGCGAGCTGGCCACCGCTGTGCTCATCGACCCGGTCGACTGGCCCGGTCTGGTCACCGGGGCCCTCGCAGCCGGATCGGACGCCCCGGTGCGCACCGTCCTGGACCTGGGGCCGGGCAACGTCCTGGTCCGTCTCACCGAGGGCGTCGTGGCCGGCACCGGCACCACCGTCGTGCCCGCCGGGACCGCCAAGGCCATTGACGACCTCGACCGGGCCGGCGCGGCCCCCCGGCCCGGCGTCGACCGCTCCCGCTTCGCCCCGCGCATCACTCGCCTGCCCGACGGCCGCCTCACCCTTGACACCGCCTTCACCCGCCTGACCGGGCGCAGTGCGGTGCTGCTGGCGGGAATGACCCCCACCACCGTGGATCCCGCCATCGTGGCGGCCGCCGCCAACGCCGGTTACTGGGCCGAGCTCGCCGGTGGGGGCCAGACCACTCCCGCCGTCCTGACCGAGAACCTCCAGGGCCTGGAGAAGGCTCTCGAGCCCGGGCGCACCGCGGCCTTCAACGCCATGTTTATGGACCGCTACCTGTGGAACCTGCACCTGGGGACCCAGCGCCTGCTGTCCAAGGCTCGCGCCGGGGGCGCCCCGATCGACGGCATCACTATCTCCGCCGGGATCCCCGAGCTTGAGGAGGCCACCGCCCTGCTTGAGCGCCTCCACGCCGAGGGCTTCCCCTACATCGCCTTCAAGCCCGGCACCGTGGACCAGATCCGTCAGGTCCTGGCCATCGCCCGCGCCGTGCCCGACAGCCCCGTCATCATCCAGATCGAGGACGGGCACGCCGGTGGCCACCACTCGTGGGAGGACCTGGACACCATGCTCCTGGCCACCTACGACGCCATCCGCGCCGTGACCAACGTGGTGCTCGTCGTCGGCGGCGGCATCGGTACGCCCACCCGCGCCGCCGACTACCTCACCGGCCGCTGGGCCGAGGCCTACGGCACGGCTGCCGCCCCCGTCGACGGCGTCATGATCGGCACCGCCGCCATGACCTGCCTGGAGGCCAAGACCAACGACGACGTCAAGCAGCTCCTCGTCGACACCCCTGGAATCCCCGAGGACTCCGGGGTCGAGGGCGGCTGGGTCGCCTCCGGGGAGTCCATCGGCGGTATGACCTCCGGACTGTCCCACCTGCGCGCCGACCTCTACGAGATCGACAACTCCTCGGCCCGGGCCTCCCGCCTCATCCAGGAGCTCGCCGGTGACGAGGCCGCCATGGCCGCACGCCGCCAGGAGATGATCGACGCCCTGGCCAAGACCGCTAAGCCCTACTTCGGTGACGTCGAGGAGATGACCTACCTTCAGTGGGCCACCCGCTACGCCGAGCTGTGCGTCGCCCCCCACGAGGGGCGCAGCGCCACCCGCGCCGACTGGGCCGACGAGGGCTGGTACGACCGCTTCATCGACCTGCTGCACCGCATCGAGGCCCGCCTGAGCCGGGCCGACCACGGCGAGATCCCCACGCTCTTCGCCGACTACGACGCCGTCATCGACTCTGACGCCGCCCTGGCCGCACTGGCCGAGCACTACCCGTCGGCCGCCTCCACCCTCGTGGAGCCCGTCGACGCCGCCTGGTTCGTCGACCTGTGCCGCAAGCACCCCAAGCCCGTGCCCTTCGTGCCCGTGGTCGACGCCGACATCCTGCGCTGGTGGGGTACCGACTCCCTGTGGCAGTCCCAGGACCCGCGCTACACCGCTGACCAGGTGCGCATCATCCCCGGTCCGGTCGCCGTTGCCGGTATCACCACCATCAATGAGCCGGTCGGCGAGCTGCTGGGCCGCTTCGAGACCGCCGCCGTCGAGGCCCTCCAGGAGGCCGGCACGGGCGAGCAGGAGGCCGCAGGCCGCCTGGGCGCCGCCCCCGCCGTGGCCGACGGCGTCCTGGCAGCTCCCGTGGCCGACGCCAAGGAGCTCGTCCAGGTGGCCCCCCACGTCCTGTGGAACGGCCACCTGACGGTCAACCCGGCCATCGTCCTGGACGACGACGCCTACAACGTCGTCGCCCGCCCGGACGTGGCCGAGGACGCCTACGACCTCGACATCCGCCTCGACACCCACTGGGACGGCACTCCCGGCGGAGATGAGATCCACGCCGTGCGCCGCCTCGTCGTGCCGCTGCGCCTGGCCCGCGCCTGGGACGGCGCTGCTCCGCTGGTCGACCCCGAGCGCATCAGCGAGACGATGAACGACCTGCTGCGGGCCACCGCCGGCGTGGGGGCCGTGTCCATCACGGGCGACCATGTCGACCACCTGCCCGAGGTCCGCCCCGCGCAGGCCGGGGCCACGGACGTCCTGGGACGCCCCACCACCCAGCCCTTCGGCACCATCCACGGCTCCTTCACCCTGGCAAGCACCCTGGGCCACGACCACGCCTCGGTGACCGCCGACGCCCTGCCGTCGGACCTGTCCGCCGCGCCCTTCGTGCCCGACGCCCTGCTCGGCCCCTGCTGGCCGGTGGTCTACGCCGCCCTGGGCAGCGTCGTCGAGGACGGCATGCCGCTCATCGAGGGCCTGCTCGGTGCCGTCCACCTGGACCACACCATCGACCTGCACCTCACCCTCCACCAGCTCCAGGAGGCCGCAGCCACGACCAGCCCCACGATCAACGTCACCGGCTGGGTCGCCGCTCTGGAGGAGTCCAGCGCCGGCCGCGTCGTCGACGTGCGCCTGGAGCTGACCGACGCCACCGACGGCACCGTGGTGGCACTCATGCGTGAGCGCTTCGCCATCCGCGGCCGCGCCTCCGGCAACGCCGTGCCCAGCGCCCCCGAGCTCGCCGGCGGCACCGGACGCGAGACGGCCCCGGCCGCACGCCGCATCCTGCGCCGCACCACCGTCACCGCGCCCGCTGACATGACCGCGTTCGCCCGGGTCACCGGTGACTTCAACCCGATCCACACCTCCTACAACGCCGCCCACGTGGCCGGTATGGAGGCCCCGCTCGTCCACGGCATGTGGCTGTCGGCCACTGCCCAGCAGGTGGCGGCCTCCACCGCGGCCGACGGCTCGCGCCACGTCCTGGCCGGCTGGACCTACGTCATGACCGGTCCGGTCGAGCTGAGCGACGACGTCGAGATCACCGTGGAGCGCACCGGACTGGTGGTCGGCGGCGGCTACGTCCTGGAGGTCGTCTGCCGGATCAACGGCGAGGTCGTCTCCCGCGGTACTGCCGTGACGACGCCCGAGCCCACCGCCTACGTCTATCCCGGTCAGGGCATCCAGGCCCCCGGCATGGGCTTGGACGAGATGAACTCCTCCAAGGCCGCCCGGGAGATCTGGGAGCGGGCCGACGCCCACACCCGCGCCGAGCTGGGCTTCTCCGTTATCAACCTGGTGCGCGACAACCCCACCGAGATGACCGCCCGCGGCGTCACCTACCGCCACCCCGAGGGCCTGCTCAACCTCACCCAGTTCACCCAGGTGGCCCTGGCCACCGTCGCCATGGCGACCACTGCACGTCTGGCCGAGGCCGGTGCCCTGGTGGAGAGCGCCGCCTTCGCCGGCCACTCCCTGGGCGAGTACACGGCGCTGAGCGCCTACGGGCGCGTCATGCCCGTGGAGACGACCATCTCGATCGTCTTCCAGCGCGGCTCGACCATGCACTCGCTGGTGCCCCGTGACGCCGACGGCGCCTCGAACTACCGCATGGGGGCCCTGCGTCCCAACCAGGCGGGCATCAAGGCCGACGAGGTCGAGGCCTACGTGCGCTCGATCTCCGAGGCCACCGGCGAGTTCCTCCAGATCGTCAACCACAACCTGGCCGGCGTCCAGTACGCCGTGGCCGGCACGATCAAGGGCCTGGACGCCCTGGCCGCCGACGCCCGCGCCAAGGCCAAGGCCCGCGGGGGCAAGAACCCCTTCATGTTCGTCCCCGGCATCGACGTGCCCTTCCACTCCGAGGTGCTGCGCCCCGGTGTGCCGGAGTTCCGTGGCCGTCTGCTCGAGCTCGTCCCCGAGGACCTGGATGTCGCGCGCCTGGTGGGCCACTACGTTCCCAACCTCGTGGCCCGGCCCTTCGCGCTGACCCAGGACTTCGCCCGTTCGATCCTTGAGGTCGTGCCCTCCGAGCCCGTTGAGGAGATCCTGGCCGACTGGGACTCCTGGGTGAAGCGCCCCACGGAGCTGGCCCGAGTCCTGCTCGTCGAGCTCCTGGCCTGGCAGTTCGCCTCTCCGGTGCGCTGGATCGAGACCCAGGAGGTCCTGCTGTCCTCCCCGAGCGAGGGCGGCCTGGGGATCGAGCACATCGTTGAGGTGGGCCTGGCCAATTCCCCCACCCTGGCGAACCTGGCCACCAACACCCTGCGTCTGCCCCAGCACGCCGGGCGCCACGTCACCGTGCACAACGCTCGTCGCGACGAGGCCCGGGTGCTGGCCACCGACACCGACCCGGCCGTAGAGCTCACCGAACCGGACTTCGACGTTCCGGCCGCCGAGGAGCCGGCTACTGAGGCCCAGGCTCCCGCACAGAGCACTGCTGCCGAGCAGGCTCCCGCCCCCGCGGCCGAGGCCGCACCCGCTGGTCCGGCTCCAGCCGCAGCCGGACCGGTGGACGACCTGCCCTTCGGTGCGACCGACGCCCTGACGGTGCTCCTGGCCCACGCCTCGCGCATCCGCCCCGAGCAGATCGGCGCCACGGACACCACCGAGACACTCACCAACGGAGTCTCCTCGCGTCGTAACCAGCTCCTCATGGACCTGGGTACCGAGCTCGAGCTCGCCTCCATCGACGGTGCCGCTGACGCCGACATGACGGCTCTGGCCGCCACGGTCGCCAAGGGCGCTCCCGGTTACAAGGCCTTCGGTCCGGTCCTCACCGAGGCCATCCGCGTGGGGCTGGGCCGGCTCCTGGGCCCCTCCGGCGTGCGCGCCTCCCGTATCGCCGACCGCGTCACCGGCACCTGGGGACTGGGGCAGGGCTGGGTCTCCCACGTGACCGCCGCCCTGTTCCTGGGCACCCGGGAGGGCGCTTCGATGCGTGGCGAGGACCTGGCCTCCCTGGGCTCCTCGGCCCCGCTGACCAGTGCGAGCGCCGTGGACTCCCTCATCGACTCCGCCGTCCAGGCCGTCGCCGCCGACCACGGTGTGAGCGTCGCCAAGCCGAGTGCCGGTGGTGCCGGGGGCGCAGTGGTCGATTCCGCGGCCCTGGACGCCTTCGCCCAGAGCGTCACCGGCTCCGAGGGTGTCCTGGCCACCACGGCCCGCACCCTCCTGGACGCCCTGGGGCTGGCCGAGAAGGCCACTGTCTCGGCTGATGCCGATGACGAGGCCTCCCGTACCCGGGCTGCCATGGCCGCCCTGGACGCCGAGCTCGGTGCCGGATGGGTCAAGTCCGTCACCCCGGCCTTCGCCCCTGAGCGCGCCGTCCTCATCGATGACCGCTGGGCCACGGCCCGTGAGGACGTCGCCCGACTCGGCTCCGGCGAGACCGACCTGGACGCCTTCCGCCGGCTCCTGGCCCCCGAGCGCTTCGTGGGTCTGGGACAGGCGGTGGCCGATCACGCCACTTGGTGGGCCAAGCAGGCCAAGGCCTCCGACCTGGCCGACGGTGCCGAGCGCGCCGCCGTCCTGACCGAGATCGCCCTGGCCGCGCCGAAGACCCCGCAGGCCGGTGACGCCACGGTGCGCTGGTCCGAGGACGTCGCCGTCGTCACCGGTGTGGCCCCCGGCTCCATCGCCGCAGCCGTCGTCGGGGAGCTGCTGGCCGGTGGCGCCACCGTGGTGGCCACCAGCTCGCGCCTGACCCACGAGCGCCTCGAGTTCGCCACCACCCTGTACCGCGAGCACGCCGCGGCCGGCGCCAAGCTGTGGATGGTTCCCGCGAACCTGTCCTCCTACCGGGACGTCGACGCCCTGGCGGAGTGGATCGGCAACGACCAGGTGGTCACCTCCGGCGGCTCCACCAAGGTCGTCAAGGAGGCCCTGGTTCCCACCCTCCTGTTCCCCTTCGCCGCGCCGCGAGTCTCCGGCACGCTGGCCGACGCCGGCCCGGCGGCCGAGTCCCAGACCCGCCTGCTGCTGTGGTCGGTGGAGCGCACCATCGCCGCCCTGAGCGCCATTGGCACCGACACCCACGTCGACCACCGTCTGCACGTGGTCCTGCCCGGCTCCCCGAACCGGGGCACCTTCGGCGGCGACGGCGCCTACGGCGAGGTCAAGTCCGCCCTGGACGCGATCGTCAACCGCTGGTCCTCGGAGCGGGCCTGGGCCCAGCGCGTCACCCTGGCCCACCCGCGCATCGGCTGGGTCAAGGGAACCGGCCTCATGGGCGGTAACGACCCGCTCGTCGCCGCCGTCGAGGCAGCCGGGGTGCGCACCTGGACCACGGAGGAGATCGCCTCCGAGCTCACCGGCCTGTGCACCACCGAGGTGCGCACCCGGGCGGCTCAGGCCCCGGTGAACGCCGACCTCACGGGGGGACTGGGTGACGACATCGACCTGGTGGCCCTGCGTGAGAACGCCGCCGCGCAGGCCGCTGCGCCCGCTGAGGAGGCCGAGGCCCCGGCCGTCATCAAGGCCCTGCCCACCCCGGTGGTTCCGACCCAGCCCACCGCCCCCCAGTGGGGCGAGGTGAGCGCCGACCTCGATGACCTGGTCGTCATCATCTCCACCGGAGAGGTCTCCACCTGGGGATCGGGCCGTACGCGCCGCGAGGCCGAGCTGGGAATGAGCGGCGGCGAGGACGTCGACCTGACCGCTGCCGGTGTCCTCGAGCTCGCCTGGGGCATGGGTCTGCTCACCTGGCAGGACAGCCCCAAGGCCGGCTGGTACGACACCGACGGGGAGATGGTCGAGGAGTCCGACATCCTGGAGCGCTACCGCGACGAGGTCGTGGCCCGCTGCGGTATCCGCGAGTTCGTCGACGACGGTGTCATCGCGCCGATCGCCGACGAGGAGGTCACCGTCTACCTCGACCGCGACATCACCCTGTCGGTTCCTGACGAGGCCACGGCCCGCACCATCGAGGCCTCCGACCCCGAGCACACGCTCGTGGTTCCCGACGCCGAGACCGGCGAGTGGACCGTCACCCGACTGGCCGGCTCACTGGCCCGGGTGCCGCGACGCGCCGCTCTGTCGCGCACGGTCGGCGGCCAGTTCCCGCGCGACTTCGACCCGGAGCGCTGGGGCATCCCCGCCTCGATGACCCAGGGCATGGACCCCATCGCCTCCTGGAACCTGGTCACCGCCGTCGACGCCTTCCTGTCGGCCGGCTTCACCCCGGCCGAGCTCCTCAAGGCCGTCCACCCCTCCGACGTGGCCTCCACGCAGGGCACCGGGTTCGGTGGCATGGAGTCGATGCGCAAGATGTTCGTCGGCCGGTTCCTGGGGGAGGAGCGTCCCAGCGACATCCTCCAGGAGGCCCTGCCCAATGTCGTGGCCGCCCACGTCATGCAGTCCTACATCGGCGGCTACGGCGCCATGGTCCAGCCGGTGAGCGCCTGCGCCACCGCGGCCGTCTCCATTGAGGAGGGCTGGGACAAGATCGCCCTGGGCAAGGCCGACGTCGTCGTGGCCGGCGCCATCGACGACATCTCGATCGAATCGGTCGTCGGCTTCGGCAACATGAACGCCACCGCGGAGGCCGCGGCCATGCGCGCCAAGGGCATCTCCGACCGCCACTTCTCGCGCGCCAACGACCGCCGTCGCGGCGGATTCGTGGAGGCCGAGGGCGGCGGCACGGTGATCCTGGCCCGTGGCTCGGTGGCGGCCCGCATGGGGCTGCCGGTGGCCGGTGTGGTCGGTTTCGTCTCCTCCTACGCCGACGGCGCCCACACCTCGATCCCAGCACCCGGCCTGGGCGCACTGGGCGCCGGCCGCGGCGGGCGCAGCTCGCGCCTGGCCAAGGCCCTGGCGGCTCTGGGTGTGGAGGCCGACGACATCGCACTGGTCTCCAAGCACGACACGTCCACCGGTGCCAACGACCCCAACGAGTCCGAGCTGCACACGCGTCTGGCGCGCGCACTGGGACGCTCCGAGGGCAACTCGTTGGTGGCGGTCTCGCAGAAGACCATCACCGGTCACGCCAAGGGCGGCGCCGCCGTCTTCCAGGTTGCGGGCCTGACCGAGATCCTCGCCTCCGGTGTGGCTCCCGGCAACGCCTCCCTGGATGTCGTCGACGCCCCGCTGGCCAAGGACGCCTTCTGGGTGTGGCCGCGCAGGCCCATCCGTCTGGCCGGCCGTGGTGGCCAGGACGGGCGCGTCCCGGGCGCCGGCCCGGTGCGAGCCGGTCTGCTGACCTCGCTGGGCTTCGGACACGTCTCCGGTCTCATCGCGATCGTCCACCCCGGTGCCTTCGAGGCCGCCCTGCGTCAGGCCGAGGGCCAGGAGGCGGTTGACGCCTGGCTGGCCTCCGCCAACGCCCGCCTGGCCGCCGGGACCAGGCGCCGCCGCGCCGGGATGATCGGTCGGGCCCCGCTGTTCGAGCAGGTTCAGGGCCGTCGTCTGGGGGAGGAGTCCAAGCAGCGCGACCCGCATGAGGTCGAGGCCGCCATGCTGCTCGACCCCGAGGCACGCCTGGGCTCCGACGGCGTCTACCACGCGGGTGAGTAACCACCTCACCTGAGCGCTCACAGGACCGGTTTCACGGGCAATGGGTACCATTTCCGTGGAACCGGTCCTGTCTGTGCTCGCACAGTCTTTTTAAAAGGAAATTCCTCGATGATTTGTAAGCTTTTCTTCATTGGAGCTCGATGATGACAAAGCCTAGGCTTCCAGATGCTCCGCCGACTTCCCCCGATTCCACTGTTCTGGCGGTGGGCACGGACCTGGTGCACATTCCGGAGTTCTCCGCCCAGCTCGAGCAGCCCGGCAGCGTCTTCGCACAACGCGCCTTCACGGCGCGCGAGCACCGAGAGGCCCGAAACCGTTCGGAGGAGAGGGGAACCGCCCCGGCCCAGCACCTAGCAGCACGGTGGGCAGCCAAGGAGTCCTTCATCAAGGCCTGGAGCCAGGCACACGTTCTGCGCGCAAAAAGTCGCGGGACGAGCACTTCTCCGGTTATCCTGGCTGAGGACGTCGACTGGCGTGAGATCGAGGTTGTCACCGATCGGTGGGGCCGCCCTTCTTTACGCCTGAGCGGCACCATTGCCCACGCTGTTGGGCGCAGCCTCGGAGAGGAGGTATCAACCCCAGGGTGTTGGCCGGTTTCCATGAGCCATGACGGTGATTACGCCGCGGCTATCGTCCTTCACGTGCGTTGAGTCGTGCCCACACAGAAGGAACGACGAGGAAACCTTGACCATGATCCAGTGAGCGGTCACTGCTGCCCGTCATGTCATGTCACGTACGGATTTGCACATCATCCGTAGTACTTGTCCGTCGCTCATGGTCGCGCCATCAGGAACATCAACGACGAGCCGCGATATGCCGCGCATGCCGACCTGAATCGTTCAAGCGACTCCCCGAGTCCTTTCTCCAACGGCTGCAGCGGTATGTCTCCCCTCTGACTGACGTGAGGACATATAGATGACTGCCACTACCTATCAAGCCATCGCGATGATCGTCTACTTCGTGGCCATGCTCGCCATCGGGGGCTGGGCCTATCTGCGAACGGATAACTTCGACGACTACATGCTCGCCGACCGCGACCTCAATCCCTGGGTGGCGGCACTGTCGGCGGGAGCCTCGGACATGTCGGGGTGGCTGCTGATGGGACTGCCGGGAACCCTGTACGTCAGTGGACTGGTCGAGGGATGGATTGCTGTCGGACTGACGGTCGGAGCCCTGGCCAACTGGCTGCTGGTGGCCCCTCGCCTGCGCGCTTACACCGAGGTCGCCAACAATTCCATCACGGTCCCCAGCTTCCTGGACAACCGGCTCCACGACACGCACCGGCTGCTGCGGTGGTCCAGCGGCCTCATCATTCTGGTCTACTTCACCTTCTACGTCTCCTCCGGCATGGTCGCCGGCGGCCGTTTCTTCGAGTCCTCCTTCGGCATGGACTACCACCTCGGCATGGTCATCGTCGCCGCCATCACCGTGGTCTACACGCTCATCGGCGGGTTCCTGGCCGTGTCCTACACCGACTTCGTCCAGGGAGTCATGATGGTGGCCGCCCTGGTCATGGTGCCCGTCGCAGGGGTCATTCGGCTCGGGGGACTGTCCAACCTGAGGCAGGCCATCGCCGAGGTCGACCCTCACTACTGGGTCATGTGGGGCCCGACGACGACGCTGCTCGGCGTCATCTCGGCACTGGCCTGGGGCCTGGGCTACTTCGGACAGCCGCACATCATCGTCCGGTTCATGGCCATCCGCAGCCCCAGGGAGGCCGTGGCCGGAGGCACCATCGGAATCGGCTGGATGCTCTTCGCCGTGCTCGGCGCAGCCGGCACCGCCGTCGTCGGCGTGGCCACCTACCACCACGACACGAATCAGCTGGCCGACCCGGAGACCGTCTTCATCACGCTGGGCCAGCTGCTCTTCCACCCGTTGGTCGCCGGATTCATGCTGGCCGCCATCCTCGCCGCCATCATGTCGACGATCTCCTCCCAGCTGCTCGTGACCTCCTCGGCACTCATCGAGGACCTGTACGGGTCCTTCGCCCGCACCCGAGAGGAGAAGATCAGCGGCAACCGCATGGTGCTCTACTCACGCATTGCGGTCTTCGCCATCGCCCTGGTCGCGGCGGTCATGGCCTGGAACCCCAGTAAAACGATCCTCGCCCTCGTGGCCTTCGCCTGGGCCGGCTTCGGCGCCTCCTTCGGACCCACCATTCTGCTGTCGCTGTACTGGAAGCGCTTGAGCGCCATGGGTGCCTTCGCCGGAATGATCACCGGGGCCGTCGTCGTCATGATCTGGGGGTACGCCTCCGGCGGTCCGGGACGCATCTTCGACATCTACGAGATTCTGCCCGGATTCCTGGGCAACCTGGCTGTGGCCGTGGCCGTATCTCGGATGAGTCAGCCCTCGAAGGAGATCTCCGCGGAGTTCGACGCCGCTGTCGCGGCGTCACGGGCATAGACGGCCCACACCATTGCTCGCGGCGCTGTGGATCATCATGGCGCCTTGAGCGGTCCACGACTGCGGCTGTGGTGGCCCACAACGACGGTCGCCACAACCGCAGTGGCCGTGTGGCGATCAACGTTGTATCCTTGCGGCCAGCAACGTGCTCCGGGGTCGGTGAAAGTCCGAACCGGCGGTCACAGTCCGCGACCCGCTCGCACCACAGCCGCCTGAGGCGGCTAAGGGTGCGGCGGCTGAGCCGGTGGAATCCCGGCACCGACGGTGAAAGTCCGGAGGGGAGGATGCGCGTGGCGCTCGGCGGGGTGACCCGCGACTCGAGGCAACGTCCCGATCTCACACATGACGGTGAGCTCACCGGATAGTGAACCGAGCGAGCGCCCAGCACGTATGTGCGCCGACCGACGGCGTGCAGGCGGACCCCGGTGCAGCCGGGAGCGCCCGTTCCCGGAACGACCCGGGAGGACACCGTCGTGTACAGCCCCAGCCCCATCGGCAAGGCCGCACGCTCTCAAGCTTCCTCCACCGTGGCATCCTGCGATGTCCAGGAGCCGTTGACGTCCTCGACCTCACCGATGGCCTCGCCGTCGGGGTCCGCCTCAGAGTCGTCGGACACGGCTCCGGCTCACCATGTGCCTCGTATCCGCGCAGCAGGCCGCCGCGGCCCGTGGCCGGCGTTCCTTCTCGGCGCTACTCTGCTCGTCGCGTGGCAGGCAGCCGCGGCCTCAGGCGCTGTTCCGGCCATCTTCCTGCCCAGTCCGCTGGCCGTCATCAACCGGATGTGGCTGGGCCTGACCCAGGCGGGGCTGGCCTCCTACGCAGGGGTGACGCTCAAGGAGGCGCTCCTGGGCTGCTTGCTGGCCGCCGCCTTCGCGCTGCCACTGGCCTGGATGCTGCACCACTGGCGGTTCTTCTCCCGGGCCGTGCTGCCCTATGTCGCCGCGAGCCAGGCGGTTCCCGGTATCGCCTTAGCCCCGCTCCTCGTCCTGTGGATCGGCTATGGCACCCTGCCGGTGGTGATCCTGTGCGCCTTCATGGTGTTCTTCCCCATCACAATCACCGTGCTTCTGGGGCTGCGGGGCCTGGACACGGACGTCATCGATGCTGCCCGGCTCGACGGCGCGCACGGGCTGAGCATGCTCGTGCACATGGAGCTGCCCATGACGCTTCCGGCGATCTACACCGGGCTGCGCACAGGGTTCACCCTGTCCATCACCGGCGCGGTCGTCGGAGAGATGATTATGGGCGGTGACGGCCTGGGCATGCTGTTGTCCACCCAGCGCGACAAGGTGGACACCACCGGCATGTTCTCCACCATCACCCTCCTGTGCATCCTGGCCACCACCATCCACTGGGCGCTCCACGAGCTCGAGCAGCGCAGCCGCACCGTGGACGCCCTGCGCGGCCGGCGTGCCGGCTGAGCCACCTCGACCATCGCGCCTCGCACCCGTCGCCCTGCCCCGATCCCCCTGGAAAGGAAATACTCATGCCCCTCTCGCGCCGCCACCTGCTCGCCAGTGGTCTCGTCCTGAGCGGTACCGGTGTGCTCACCGCCTGCTCGTCACAGGCAAGCAGCCCACTAACCATCGGCCTGACCTACACGCCCAACATCCAGTTCGCGCCCTTCTACATGGCCAAGAAGGACAGCAAGTACGCGTCCGGGGTGAGCCTGCGTCATCACGGGGCCCAGGAGGGACTCTTCGACGCACTTCTCAGTGGGAAGGAGCAGCTCGTCGTGGCGGGAGCCGATGAGGCCGTCGTCGCCGCCTCCAACGGGTCCGACCTCGTCGTCGTCGGCGGCTTCTACCAGTCCTACCCGGCCTGCCTCATTGTCCCGGAGGGCTCTGCGATCAAGGCACCTGCTGACCTCAAGGGCAAGACCGTCGGTACACCGGGACGCAAGGGGGAGACCTGGTACGCCCTACAGCTGGCCATGGACACCGCCTCGCTGAGCGAGTCCGACCTGACGATCCAGGACATCGGCTACACCCAGCAGGCGGCGCTCGTGGGCGGCAAGGTTGACGCCGTCGTCGGCTTCTCCAACAACGACGCCGTGCAGATCAAGCAGGCCGGCACCGCGGTGCGCACGATCCAGCCGGCCGAGTCGATCCCCCTCATCGGCGTCTCCCTGGTGACGACCCGCAAGCTGCTGGACTCCCGGCGTGAGGACCTTCAGGCGGCGGTCAAGGCCTCAGTGGAGGGCATGACCGCTTTCGTCAAGGATCCTGACGCCGCGGTCGAGGCGACCAAGGAGCACGTGCAGGACCTGGTCGACTCCACTCAGGCCGCCAACGCCCGCGAGGTCGCCGTGGCCACGGGCAAGCTGGTCAGCGGGGAGGGAAAGGCGGCCGTCGGCTCGGTGCGGGTCGACGACTTCACACCGATGATCGAGTTCCTCGCCTCCCACAAGATCCTGGGCGACAAGAAGACACCCAAGGCCGCCGATGTCTGCGTGCCCCTGACGCAGTAGAGCGCAGGAGATCAGGACAGGGCATCTGGCCCGAGGACGTTCAGTGGAAGGCCTCTAGAGCCGGCAGGCCAGCAGTGAGGAGACGAGGATGGCGCGCGCCCCGACCTCGTAGAGCTCGTCCATGACCCGGTTCATGTCGGCTCGCGGGACCATGGCGCGTACCGCCACCCAGTCGGGGTTCTGCAGCGGGGAGACGGTGGGGGACTCGATGCCCGGGGTGAGGGCTGTCGCCAGATGCAGCTTGTTCATGGGGATGTCGTAGTCGACGAGCACGTAGGCGCGGGCGCGCAGCACCCCCTCCAGCCGCCGCACGAGCGTGGCCAGTCCGGGCTCTGCGCGGAACTGCTCGGTGGTGATGAGCACGGCCTCGCTGACAAGGATCGGATCCCCGAAGGTCTCCAGGCCGGCGGCCCGCAGCGTCGTGCCGGTCTCGACGACGTCAGCGATGAGGTCGGCCACGCCCAGCTGGACGGAGGACTCCACAGCGCCGTCGAGGTGAACGGTCTGGGCATCCACACCTCGAGCAGCCAGGTAGCTGCGCACCAGGACGTCATAGGAGGTGGCCACCCGACGCCCGGCGACGTCGGCCAAGGAGCTCATGGTCCCCTTGGGGGCGGCAAAGCGGAAGGTGGAGCGGGCGAAACCCAGGGGCAGGTGCTCGACGGCGTCAACCCCGGAGTCCAGGAGCAGGTCGCGGCCGGTGATGCCGGCGTGGACGGTGCCCTGGCCGACATAGACGGCGATGTCGCGCGGACGCAGGAAGAACAGCTCGACGTCGTTGGCCTCGTCGACGAGCACAAGCTCACGGCCCGTGCGGCGGGTGCGGTAGCCCGCCTCGGAGAGCATGGTGATGGCGGGGTCGGATAAGGAGCCCTTGTTCGGGACGGCAATACGCAGCACGGCGGTTCCTGATCTGTGGTGGGGGAGTCGAGTAGGAGGCGTGAGGGGGCTCGGGGATTACAGGTAGCGGTAGACGTCCTGGAGGCTGTAGCCCTTGGCGATCATCATGACCTGGGCGTGGTAGAGCAGCTGGCTGATCTCCTCGCAGGCGGCTTCATCGGACTCGTGCTCGCAGGCCATCCAGGCCTCGGCAGCCTCCTCCACGAGCTTCTTGCCGATGAAGTGGACCCCGCGGTCCAGCTCCTCCACCGTCCCGGAGCCCTCAGGGCGGGTGGCCGCCTTGTGCTGCAGCTCGCTGAAAAGGTCCTCAAAGGTCTTCATGGGCCTAGGCTATCGGAAAGCCGGTGGGACACTGACCGACCGTTGTCCCATGACCTCTGTAAGACCGGTCCGGCTCGCAGCGCTCGGTGCCTGCGACGGAGTCAGCCATCGTCGAGTGATGTCCTGCCCTGAGGTTTTCCACAGGGTGTCCTCGGGGTCTGGTTTGGGGGCGTTGAGGCAGGTAATGTCAATGCACCGTCTGGATGGGCAGTGTCGCCCGGCCGGGCGGGGTATGGAGTTGTTTCGGTGGCGAGGAGGCTTCCGTGTTGAGTGTGTCCCTACGACCTGCTGCGCCCACAGGGGCCAGGCAGCCCGCATCCGATCCTGGCCAGGTGGTCGCGTCAGAGCAGCGCCCCGTACCGCAAGGCCGTCGCGCCCACCCGCACCGAGACGGCGAGGGGCGGGCGGCGCTGGTCGGAGGCGTGGAGCGGCCAAGCAGCCGGCTGTCCGAGCCGGGGCGGCGTCCCGTCGGATACGAGCGTGACTCCCACCCAGGTCCCGGTGTGTGCGCGGGGTGGGCAACCCTGCCGGGAGCACCGGAACGACTGAGCGGGCCAGCGCTAGCAAGGCGTAGGGATTGGTCTGGTTCTGGCGTCGGGCGTCGCAGGGGTGTGGCCGGTCTGGTGGCGGTATGTGTGCTGACACTGGGGGTGGCGGCCTGCTCGGCCAAGGACGCCAAGGCGGAGGCCAGTGCGAGCGCTAGTGCCAGCGCGTCGGCGGCTATTGCTCGGGCTGAGAAGGGCATCGCTGACGCCAACGCCTCAGCGACCGCCTCCCGAGAAGCCGCCCTGACCCCAGAGCTGCGCGCCAAGCGCGACGCCGCCCTGGCCGAACCCGCCCCGGAGAAACCCGGGCAGATGAATGAGGAGAGTCCCGAAGGGGCTGCTTCCAGTGTCCGCTACTTCCTCGACCTCTACCGCTACGCCTTCATGACCGGCAACACCACAGAGCTCGCCGCCATGAGTGACGAGCGCTGCAAGTTCTGCCAGTCCACCATCGACGACGCCAATGACATCCACAACAAAGGAGGATGGGCGGACAAGTGGGATCAGGAAATTGTCGACATGACTTTCTACGAGAAGCTAGAAGGTTATGACTACAACAGAGTCAAGGTCGTCGTTAACTACGGAAAGATGGCTTCATACTACGGAGACGGAGGCAGTCCCACCATCGCCGAAGCGACAACTGAACAGGAGGTCAACTTCGGAGTTCGATACAGTAATGGCCGATGGATGATTGGGGCTGTGGAGGTGGTTTCCAAATGAAAACAAGACACAGCACCACAGCCATCATGGTTCTAATTTTACTTCTCGCGCCTTCTTCTTTGAGGGCCGAAGAACAAGACTTCAATCCTCCTGGGACGAAACTAGGAGCAAGAAACATCGATGGTGGCAGTCAGGCTTACGGTGAGATGACTGAAACCATTCCTCAGGAGGGGGTGCCGGACTCTGGCGAACCTCCGTCTCAGGAGCATCCGACTGTGACCGCGTCGGACCCGTCGATGTGGGATGAGCAGCCTCAACACAAGTGCATGCCGCAGAAGGACAAGTACGGGCGGATCGAGGACAAGTGCTACGACCCACCAAGCACCCCCTCCCCCCAACCTGCCGAACCTGCCGATGGTGGTCCTCGTACGATCACGATTACCACCCGCCAGGCCGCCACGCTGATCGCCTCGGGCTCGGGTATCACGCGTCAGCCCCCGGGCCCCAAGGTCATCATCTCCAAGGCCTTCATCGTCTACACCAACCCCGCCGTGCGCTACCAGACCACCACCATCCTGAACACCCCCATCGAGGTCGAGTTCACCCCCACCTCCTACACCTGGGGCTGGGGAGACGGCACCACCACAACCACCACCGACCCAGGCGCCCCCTACCCCCACCAGACCGTCACCCACCACTACCAGCACACCGCCACCGGAATCACCACCACCCTGACCACCACCTGGACCACCAGGTTCCGCCCCCAAGGCGACACCCAGGGGAGACCCATCGAGGGCACCATCACCACCACCGAGACCTCCACCCCCTACGACCTGGTCCGCATCATCACCTACCTCACCGACGACGCCGAAGAAGCCCAAGGCCACTAACCCCCAACACCCAGCACACGCGGTCGCACCACAGACCACCAGGCTCACTCCACAACCGGTGTCACAAACGGCGACTTTCAAGAGCACCCCTGGCCGATAACATCGCACCCTGGCACACGTATGCGCTGGTCAGAGCCCCACAGACCCGGACACGCCAGCCGACAGGTAACATAAAAGTCGCCAAATGTGACACCGAGGGCGCACGGCACACCGACAACACCCCCACTCAGTCCCGGATGGCGGCGCGCCGGGCACCTAGGGCCGCCGTCCCCATCGCCACCGATCCGATGAGCAGGCTGAGGACAACGATCGTGAGCCAACGCTCGGGAGACTGGTGAGCGATACTCATCCAGCCCCAGGGGGCCAGCCGCCACAGCCAGGTGGCCGCCAAGACCTCGTTACCGCCGATGAGCAGCCCCATGATGACCAGGATGATGTTGAGGACGATCGCCACGACGATCCGGGTGCTCAGAGCCACCGCCAGGCTGACGGCCGCGATCATGAAGGCAACGGCCGGCATCACCATGAACCCGTAGACCGGACCGGTCACCGCCGGCAGGTTCGGGTCGGTGCGGGTCAACGTGTCGCCCAGGACCGTCATGCCCCAGGAGGCACCCAGGACCGGGATGAGGAAGAACCCACTCAGGACCGCAGCTGAGGTCAGGATGGCCCCGGCACCTCGGCGGGTGATGAGCGCACGCCAGGCAGGTTGGAGACGTCCCCACACCGTGATGCCGACGAGGGCGGCGGCAACCGGCACTCCCATGAGTTCAAGGAAGCTCTGCCCGTACTCGGGTGGGTACACGATGTGGAGGATCCCCAGGAAGGCGAGCAGCAAGACCGCCAGGACCGCCCACACGATCCAGGGCAGAACGCCGGCCATCGCCAAGACGGCACTGCGCGGCCCGGGAACACGGGCCATACGGGTGGTGAGCGTGGCTTGACGAATCGGGATGCCTCGGGGCTGCGACGTCGTAACCTCCACCGGGGCCTGCACCGAGACGGTCTCCGACTGATCGTCAACGGCATCCCTTCCGCCAGGAAGCAGCCGGCTGAGCCGGGAAGCTGACGACACCGAGGACCCGGCACCACCGGAAGCCCCACAGAGTACGGCCAGTTCGACGCCGGCCAGGGTCAGGCCGATCGTCAGCAGGAACCCGGGCAGGAGCGGGTAGCCCCACACCGGCGAGTCCGTCTCGAGCAGCACGCTGCTGCCGTGAACACCCAGCAGGGGCAACGGGACCCTCGCTGTCCAGGCCCACGGGAGCATCCACCAGTCGCTCCGCTCGGCCTGGACCACGCCCGCCACGGACCAGACGAAGCCGAGGACAGGGGCGACCCCTATGGAAACAACTCGCAGCACGTGGAAGGCTGCCATGCCCCAGGCGCAGGCGCCGGTGACGACGATCCACATGTAGGTGGCGAACAGCAGGTACCGGTCCCAAGGACCCCAGCCGTTGCCGACGATGAGGGCGTGACCCACCACCGGGGCGACCAGCGCCACCTGGCAGGCCAGCGCGGACAGGCTCAGGACCACGAGGCGGGCACCCGCCACCCGGCGCGGTGCGACGGCGCGCCATGCCGTCCCACCCTGACGCCACCGCTGCTCACGCCACTGGGCCATCGCCCCGGTCAGCAGCCCCAGAGGCACGGCGAAGCCCCCGGCATACATGTGCATCCACGCCAGGGCATTGCCGTTCCACTGGAGCTCCGTGACCACTCCTGAGGAGATTGAGGCGTTCGCCAGGATGATGGTGTGAACGGTGAAGATGAGAGTCGCCCCGATCACGCCCCAGGTGAAGGTGCGCCGACTGCGGGTGAGCTCGGCGCGCACCAGCTCCCACAGGCCTACTCTCACCTTTGCTGCCGTCCCCTGTGCCTTCACCCGGGTCTGCGGCTGCACAACGGTGCTCATGCGCGTGCCCCCGTCCCGACAGGGCGTCCGCTTCCGGTGACTGCCGCCAGGAATGCCGCCTCCATGGCCCGTTCGTCGTCGGCGTCGGCGAAGTCGGCCAGCGGCCCCTCGTAGACGAGGCGCCCGGTTGCCAGGACCCCGATGTCGTCACTCATGCGGGCGATCTCCCCGAGCTGGTGGCTGGAGACGACGACGGTGCGTCCCTCGTCAGCCAGGTTCCGCACGAGATCGCGCAGCTCGATGATGCCCTGAGGATCCAGTCCGTTCTGGGGCTCGTCGAGGATGAGGACCTCCGGGTCGGTCAGAAGTGCCATAGCCAGGGACAGGCGCACCTTCATGCCCGTGGAGAAGGAGCCGGCACGCTTTCTGCCGACTCCAGCCAGCCCGACACGTTCCAGGAGCGGGGCGATGGCCTGCGGCGAGGTACCGGTCAGACGGCAGTGGACGAGCAGGTTGCGTCGCGCGGACAGCTGGGGGAAAAGGGCGGGGCCGTTAATGGAGGCCCCCACCTGGGCCAGGCTGCGACGGGAGAACGGAGCCCCCTGGATTTCCACACGCCCGGCGTCGGGTGTGAGCAGCCCCAGGGCGATGTTGAAGGCGGTCGACTTGCCCGCCCCGTTGAGACCGAGCAGCCCGTAGACACGGCCGGGATAGGCCGACAGGTCCAGATCGGTGAGGACCTCCTGGCGACCGAATGACTTGGAAATCCCGGCGAGCCTGAGACCAGGCGTCAGGCCGACGGCGTGGGTGGGGGAGGGGCGAGGTGATGATATTGCGGTGGCTGTCATGGTTCCATGCTCGTGCGCACCAGTACCTCAACGGATCCCCACCAGGGATACAGTCCGCATCCGCTCCCACACTCCCGTCTCCTCCCTGGGGAGGAGA
Organism: Actinomyces sp. oral taxon 175 str. F0384; assembly: GCF_000223355.1. Lineage (NCBI taxonomy): Bacteria > Bacillati > Actinomycetota > Actinomycetes > Actinomycetales > Actinomycetaceae > Actinomyces > Actinomyces sp. oral taxon 175. The sequence continues at coordinate 1,259,138 of NZ_AFUR01000001.1, read as the reverse complement.
GCTACCGCGGCTGGACGAGTCCCGTGGTCAGGGCGTAAATGACGAGCTCGACCCGGTTGTGGCAGCCCGTCTTACCCAGGATCGTCTTGACATGGGACTTGACCGTCGACTCGGCGACATGGAGCCGCTCACCGATACTGGCGTTACTCAACCCCTGGCACACCAAAGCGAGTACGGCGTCCTCCCGACCGGTGAGCGCCTCGTAGGGACCCGACGGCGCCCCCACAACGGGCACAGCCCCATCGATCGGTGCCGACCGGGAGGCCGACGACGGCGGGGCACCAGGTCCGGTACCTGCATCAAGATGCGCCAGAACGGTTCCGGTGACGGCCGGATCCAGCCAGGACCCTCCGCCGGCGACGACACGGATCGCCTCCAACAGCGTCGTCGGCTCGGCGTCCTTGAGGAGGAACCCGTGGGCGCCGGCACCCAGCGCCGCCAGGACGAGGTCCTCATCATCGAAGGTGGTCAGGACCAGGACCCGCAACGAGGCGGTGGCCGGTGCCGCACGCAGTTCGCGAATGGCACTGACCCCGTCCAGGACCGGCATCCGCAGATCCATGAGCACAAGGTCGGCCCCTCCGTGGGGACCGGTGGCTCGAGCGGTCAAACCCTCGACGGCCTGACGCCCGTTGACGGCCTCCAGAACCACCTCCATGTCGGGCTGTGCGGCCACGAGAGCGCTGAAGGCGCTGACCAGCAGCGGCTGATCGTCGACAACAGCCACCCTGATAACACCGGTCGTCCTGGTCGTCATCTGCAGTCTCCTGATTCTGTCTCGCCGGCGGTCATGGCGCTCGCGGGCAGCTCGAGCGGCGCCACCGGGAAGTCGACATCAATGGTGAAGAAGCTGTGGTCCCCGTTGTTGTGGACGCCGTGGGTCATGGTTCCGCCCACGAGCCTGAGCCGCTCCTCGAGGCCGACGAGTCCGCTGCCACCGAAGGGGGAGTGCTCTGCGACGTCCGGCACCGGGTTGGCGACGTGAAGGTGGCAGGAGTCCTGCGACAGTGTCAGGCTCAGCTCGATCTGGCCGGTTCCGTGCCTGACGGCGTTGGTGAGGGTCTCTCCTACCAGACGCACGAGGGTGAGACGTTGTATTGCCGACCACGCCGAGTTGCAGTGATCCAGGATCTCCGGTTCGGGAAGCACGGCGCTGATCCGGCTCCCTGAGCTGCGGGTGGTCTCGATGAGGGCTGGGATGGTCCGCAGGTCCGCCAGGGGAGTGATCTCGCCGGCGTCGGAGCGCAGCACGGAGACGAGCTGGCGCACGGAGGCCAGGGAGGCATCGGCCGTGTCACGCACCGTGGTCAGCGTGCTGCGCAGCCGTTCCTCGCCTCCCAGGGCCAGGCCGGTGGCGGCCTGCACCTTGATCGTGGTGAGGCTGTGGCCCACCAGGTCGTGGAGCTCCCGGGCCAGGCTGAGGCGCTCGGCCGCAACCGCCTGGGCCGCTGCGATGCCGACGTCGAGGGCTTGGTTCTCGGCGATCCGGCGCCGGGAGGAGGCCAGCAGGTGGGTGAGTACCACGGCACCGACGAAGACCAGGCTGGAGAGTGCTCTGACCAGGAGGATGGTTCCGTCCCAGCCGGAGCCTGTCGTCGGGTCGGCGTCTGATTCGTAGGGCGGGGTGTAGGAGGCGAGGGTAACGGGGTTGACCAGGGCGCCGGCCAGAGCCAGCAGGAGTGCCGCCGTGCCCCAGCGCCGGTCGGGCTCCCAGCGGGTGACGGTGTAGAGACTGGTGATGGCCGTGGCGATAATCGGGTTGAGGCCGAGGTTGACGGGGGAGAGGACCACGAGGATCGCGTAGGCCGCCAGCAGGGCGTAGGTCGCGATGAAGGAGACACGCAGGAGACGCAACCGTCCGAACTGCGTCAGCGCTAGCGCCAAACACAGGGCGAAGTCCGCAACATAGATGGCATAGCCGCCGAAGCGCAGGATGAAGGTGACCGACTCCAGTGCGAAGGCGAGGAAGACGATCCCCAGGGCGAGATCCACGACCGGGATCGAGTAGTGTGCCCAGCAGCCTCTTCGCCCCGGCACCATGCGGTGACGGGCCTGCCAGTCGTAGGCCGCTGACAGACTCGCTGTCGTCGGCAGCACCGCGCTGCGGGCCGTCGCGCCCGGTTGGCCGTCTCGATCAGCCATGCGCGGTTCCTTCGTCAAGGATCTGGCGCGCGTGGCGACCGGCCGCCGCTGCGGCGATGAAGGCGGCTGCATCCTCATCCAAACCTCGTCGCATGGTGGACAGCCTGACCCCGGTCTGCGCCTCCGCCTCCCGCAACAGCTCCAGGAGCCCGTCGGCGGGAACCTCGACGAGTCGGTGCTGCCCGGCCCCCGGCCGGGGCGCGCACAGGGTCTCGGCCTCCTGACGCACCTGCACCCCCAGCGGCCCCTCCAGGTCGGGGACGACGACGTCGGCCCCCGCCAGCGCTACCCGCCCGTACGCCGTCATCGAGTGGTGGGACACGCCCCGGTGGCGGGCGCGGGCATCGGCCTGGGATACACGCAGGCAGGCCACCGGGTGTCCGCCCAGCGTGGCGATGGCGTTGATCGCGTCCCCGCAGGCCACCCCGGAGAAGCCCCAGGGCGTCTCGGTGCCCAGGTTCCCAGGCCCCTGGATGACGACGGCGGCATCGGCGCGCAGGACGTGACGGGCCGCCAGGAGCGCGTTGTGGACACTGACCGCCTCAATGTCACCGCCCCAGGCCTGGCCGGCCGTGATGGTCCCGGTCAGCCACCCGGCCTGGCTCAGGGCGGCAACGACACGTGAGTAGGCCAGGGGCAGGGCCCCGCCGTCGGTCATGATGTAGACGACGCGCGGCTGCTCCTGACCGTCGGGGGAGCGCAGCCCGGCGAGCACCGCCGGCAGGCTCGAGTGCAGGTCGGCCACCACCACCGGCATCCCCTCCAGATGGAGGCTGCCGATCGGTTGGGACAGCAGGCCGTGGTGAGCCGTGCCCTGTTCGTCAACGCCGGTGACCATCACCTGGTCCGGCATGTAGCGGGCCTTGACGAGGTGCCCCTCGCGCGGAGGATCGGGGGGCAGGACGTCCAGGCGAGAGCTGACCATGGCGTGTCCGCCCGTGCCCAGTGCGCGGTCGAGGGCTGAGACCTCCAGCCTCACCCGCTCGGCGGCGCCGGGCAGCCCGGTGAGGGCCTCGTAGGCGACCGCGCGGATCCGCTGGCCGGGCAGCAGGCCGTCCGCACCACTGGGAGCCCCGACGATCTCCACGTCCAGTTCGGCGCAGGATCGCCCCGCGGGTCCCCATGCCGTCCTCGTCCCGGTCACTACGCCATCGCGCCACATCATGGCGGCAGACTATCCGGGCGCGCGCGTCACCAGCCGCAAGCCACTGGATTCTCCTAGGCTGGGGCACCGTGAGCCAGTCGACCCGTAGCACCGAGGAGCGCCTGGTGAGCCTTCTGCTCACCTTGCGCAACACCACCACCGGTCTCAGTGCCGAGGAGCTCGTGGCCAGTGTGCCGGGATACGGCTTGGCGGACCCCTCCACGAATCCGCTCTCGGCTCGCCGCAAGTTCGAGCGGGACAAGGACACGCTGCGCGAGCTCGGTATCGAGGTGACCACCACCGGACGCCCCGAGGAGCCCCGGTACCGGATCATCGAGGAGGACTACACCCTTCCCCCGCTGCACCTGAGCGCCGAGCAGGCCGCCTGCCTGGGCCTGGCTGCATCCGCCTGGCGCGACGGCGATCTTCCCGCCACGGCCCGGCGGGCCCTGACCAAGCTGCGTGCCGTCAGTGAGGGACCGACCGGCAGCAGCTCCGCCGGCCTGCCGGTCCTCACCGCGGACCTGTCCGGTGAGGAGATCCCCGAGGAGCTCATCACCGCGGTCGACGAGCGCCGCCTGGTCACCTTCGACTACGTCTCGGCCCGCTCGGGCAGCACCCGGGCCCGCACTGTCGAGCCGCACCACCTGCGCCTGGCCGAGGGCGCCTGGTACCTCGACGCCGTCGAGCCGGCAGGCGCCCACCGCCCAGACGCCAGCAGGCAACCGGAGGAAGCGAAAGGAACCACCGTCGGGTTGCTGACCTTCCGCCTAGCCCGCATCGCCGGTTCAGTCACCGTCCATGGGAGCCCCGGAGCCTTCACCCGGCTTCCCGCCAAGGCGCCCAGCCGCCGGCGCGCACTGCTCGCCGCCCTGCCGGGACGGGCTCTGGGACTGCGTCTGGCCGGAGCCCACCTCGATCCGGTTCAGGCCCTGCAGGCAGAACTGCCTGCTCTGCCCGCGCACCTGGAAGGCCGTGATCTCATCGCTGTCGAATACGAGGATCCCTTCTCCTTCGCCGGGACCGTGGCCGCTCTTGGCGATGCAGTTGTCGTTCTCGTCCCTGACTCCTTGCGCCAGGCGGTCCTATCCCACCTGCAAGGCGCGGCTGGGCTCGCGGCACCGGAGGGGGAGTGACGATGGCTCGCGTATCCGCCTCCGACCAGCTCACGCGACTGCTGGCGCTGCCCGCCTGGGTTGCGGAGCACCCCGGCGTGACCGTCGCGGAGGCCGCCGAGCACTTCGGCGTCACCCGGGCCGTCATTGAGCGCGACGTCAACACGCTGTGGGTCTCCGGCTTGCCCGGCGGCATGCACGGGGACCTTGTGGACTTCGACGCCGCGGACTTCGAGGCCGGGCGCCTGCGCCTGTCCGAGCCGCTGGGGCTGGACCGCCCGGTTCGGCTCACCCGGCAAGAGGCGATCTCTCTGCTCATGGCGCTCAGGGTGCTCGCCGACCTCCTGGCCGACGACGAGGCCTCCGCACCCGTCATCGCCTCCACCCAGCAGGCGGTGACCGCCCTGCTCAGCTCTAGTGCCTCCTCCGAGGACTCCGACGCGCGCGCCGATCCGGAAACCGTCACCACCACCGGCCCAGGGCCCGCACACGCAGGACGTTCCAGCCGTACGTCCCGGATCCTGGCCGTTGTGCGCTCCGCTCTACAGGACAGACGGCGCCTCCACCTGGTCTATGTCTCCGCCACCGACACCCCTTCGGAGCGAGACGTCGATCCCATCACCCTGGAAAGTGATGGATCACATATGACGCTGGTGGGCTGGTGCCTCAGTGCCCAGGCCGAGCGCAGCTTCCGCCTGGACCGGATCACCTCGGCTGAGGCGCTCGACGCCCCGTCCGTGCGGCATCGCGCCTCACGCAGGACGAAGCAGCCCGCGGCCGATCACTATGCGGGCAACAAACCTCGCGCCACGCTGGTTCTCCAACCGACGGGCCGTTGGCTCGCCGAGCAGGTCCCGTGCCTCTCCCAGGAGGAGACCGGGGACGACAACCTTAGGGTGGTCGTTGAGGGACGCGATCGCTCCTGGCTCATCGGCCTGGTCCTCTCAGCGGGTCGCCATCTCGTGGCGGTGGAGCCCCCGGAGCTCGCCCAAGAGGCGGCAGCAGCAGCTAAACAGGCTCTGACCTCATACGACTGCTGAGCCTTGTCCCGTCCGCCTTGGGGAGAACCGTCAGGACCCTCGTTCTGAGGCTACCGCCAGGGAGGCTACACTCAGCCCGTATCGATAGCCCCTACCACAAGGAGCAGCGCCGTGAACCTCTTTAAGCCGTCGCACATCATCTTCCTGCTCATCGTCGTCATCCTGCTGTTCGGCTACAAGAAGCTGCCTGACATCGCCCGCAGCGTGGGCCAGTCCATGAAGGTCTTCAAGAAGGAGGTCAAGGAGCTGCGCGACGACGACTCCAAGGACTCCCAGGCTCAGATTCAGCAGCCGCAGGAAGGCACCTACTACACCGAGCCCACCCAGTCCGGCCAGACCGCTCAGAGCGCCGAGGGCTCATCCCAGAAGTGATGTCATCCGGCCAGAGCCGGTGACCTGCAGATGAAGGAGGCCGCGGTGCCCAAGCTCCCTCAGATCAAGCGATCGAGGCGCAGGGACAACCCCGAGGCGCGCATGTCCATCGGGGACCACCTGCGCGAGCTGCGCCAGCGTCTCTTCGTCTCCGCCGCGGGCGTCATGGTGATGACGGTCGTCGGTTACCTGGTCTACGAGCGGGCCTTCGCCCTCATTACCCGGCCCATCGAGCAGGCCAATGCCAAGGGCGCGCACCTCACTCTCAACTTCGACACGATCCTGGCCTCCTTCGACATGAAGCTCGAGGTGTCGATCTGGCTGGGAGTTCTGCTGTCCTCACCGTTGTGGATGTACGAGTTCTGGGCCTTCGTGGGACCGGGCATGACCCGCAAGGAGAAGGCATACACCTGGGCCTACGGCACGGCCGGGCTGTTCCTCTTCCTCGCCGGCGCCGGCCTGGGGATCTGGGTGATGCCGCACGCGGTCTCCATCCTCACCAGCTTCATCCCTGACGGCCCCACTGCCGGAGTGATCGGGGCGAATCTCTACCTGTCCTTCGTCATGAGGCTGGTCCTCGTCTTCGGGATCGCCTTCCTCCTGCCCGAGCTCCTCGTCGCCCTCAACATGCTCGGGCTCATGCAGGGAAAGACCATGCTCAAGGGCTGGCGCTGGGCCATCATGGGCATCGTCACCTTTATGGCCATTGCCAACCCGCTGCCGGATCCATGGTCGATGGTCTTCATGTCCGTTCCCATTGCCGGCCTGTACTTCCTGGCCTGCTTCATCTCCATCAGGCATGACAAACGGGTGGAGAAGAAGCGTGCTGAGCTCGATGCCGAGCTCGAGGCCGCCCTGGCCGAGTAGTCAGGTGCATCACCCGGCCCCTGCTGACCTGTCGCACCCGTTGCCTCGATGCGTATCGCTCTGCTCTCCAACCCCTCCTCGGGTCGAGGCCGTCATGCGGCCGCCGACGACGTCGCCCGCCGGATCCTGACCGATGCCGGCCACGAGGTCCTTCACGTCCGTGGCAGCTCCTACGAGCAGGCGCGTGACGCAGGACGGGCCCTCCTGGGGGACGGGCCGCATCGGAATGTTGAGGCACTGGTGGTCGTCGGCGGGGACGGCATGGTCCACCTGGGGGTGGATATCGTCGCCACGACGGGTGTGCCCCTGGGCATCGTGGCCACCGGCACCGGTAACGACATCGCCCGGCACTTCGGTCTGCCCAGCAGGGATGTAGCGGCCTCCGCCCGCCTCATCAACCAGGCGCTGTCCGGGAAGGGCGCCATCACGGCGGTGGACGCGATCTACGCCTCCCGCCCCGACGGCACTCTGCTCGCCCCGCAGCGTCGCTGGTCCCTGGCCGTGGTCAGCGCCGGGGTGGACGCCGCCGTCAACGCCCGCGCCAACACCCTCTCCTGGCCGGCCGGCGAAGGACGTTACGTGCGCGCCTTCACCGCCGAGCTCGCGACGCTGGCGCCTTACGGTTACCGGGTCACCACCGACGAAGGCACCTGGGAGGGGCCGGCGCTTCTGCTGGCGGTGGCCAACACCCGTTACGTCGGCGGCGGCATGGACCTGGCGCCCCAGGCCGACCCCACTGACGGCCTGCTGGAGGTGCTGCGCCTGGATCCCGTGGGCCGCACCCACCTGCTCACCCTCTTCCGCCGGCTCTTCCGCGGCACGCACCTGACCGACCCGGCCGTCCACGTGGAGCGCAGCCGCACCGTCACCATTGAGTCGCTCACTGAGCGAACCGGCCGTGATTGGGGCCTACGCCCGCCTCCTCACCCCTTCGCCGACGGCGAGCCGCTGGCCGAGCTGCCCCTGCGCCTCGAGGCCGTCCCCGACGCCGTCGGGCTGCTCCTACCGGCTCCGGGCTGATCGGGCCCGTAGGGTGTTGCCATGAGCTCACCAGCCGAGCGCTATGCCGCATCTCGACGTCGACAGGCCGCCTCCAGCAGTGAGCTCGCCCGCTTCGCCCAGGGCTACGACTTCCCCCTCGATCCCTTCCAGGAGGAGGCATGCGGCGCCGTCGAGCGGGGAGAGGGCGTGCTGGTCGCCGCTCCGACGGGCGCCGGCAAGACAGTGGTGGGGGAGTTCGCCGTGCACCTGGGCCTGGCCCGGGGGCTCAAGACCTTCTACACCACCCCCATCAAGGCCCTGAGCAACCAGAAGTACCTGGATCTCGTGGCCCGCCACGGTCAGGAACGGGTGGGGCTGCTGACCGGTGACACCTCCGTCAACCCTCACGCGGACGTGGTGGTCATGACGACCGAGGTGCTGCGCAACATGCTCTACTCGGGCTCGCGTGACCTGGATCGGTTGGGCTTCGTGGTCATGGACGAGGTCCACTATCTGGCCGACCGCTTTCGCGGGCCGGTGTGGGAGGAGGTCATCATCCACCTGCCCACTGAGGTCCAGGTGATCTCCCTGTCCGCCACGGTCTCCAACGCCGAGGAGTTCGGCGACTGGCTCGGCCAGGTTCGTGGCAGGACCGCCGTCGTCGTCTCCGAGGAGCGCCCCGTCCCGCTGACTCAGCACATGATGGTCGGACGCCGGCTGCTGCCGTTGTACTCCCACCCCGCAGAGGCACCTGAGCAGTCCGACCGGCTCGACCAGTCCGAGCAGACCGACCTGGAGCGGCAGGCGGAGCGGACGGGGCAGCCCCCGCTCAACCCTGAGCTGCTCAAGGCCGTCAAGCAGGCCCGGCGTGCCGCTGCCTCCGGTGGCGCCTCCAAGAATGGCTACCGCGGCCGCGGCGGAGGCTCGGCTCGAGGGACACAGCCCTGGAAGCGTTCCGCACGGGGCGGACGGGCTCCTCGCCGTGGCGAGGGGGGAGCCCGCACAGCCAGGTTGAAGCCGCCGTCGCGACTGCAGGTCGTCACGGCCCTGGAGGGGACGCGCCTGCTGCCCGCGATCGTCTTCGTCTTCTCTCGGGCGGGCTGCGAGCAGGCCGTCCACCAGGTGGTCAGCGCCGGGGTGGACCTGACTACCGATGCCGAGGCGGCCCGAATCCGGGAGGTCATTGAGCGGCGCACGGCTGACATCCCCTCCGGCGACCTGGGGGTCCTCGGCTTCCACTTCTGGGCCCACGCCCTGGAGCGCGGCGTCGCGGCCCACCACGCGGGGCTGCTGCCGGTGTTCAAGGAGACAGTGGAGGAGCTCTTCAGCGCGGGCCTGGTCAAGGTCGTCTACGCCACCGAGACCCTGGCGCTGGGGATCAACATGCCCGCCCGCACCGTGGTCCTGGAGTCGCTGCGCAAGTGGAACGGCTCGGCCCACGTCACCCTCAGCCCGGGGGAGTACACCCAGCTGACGGGGCGGGCCGGGCGACGTGGCATCGATGTGGAGGGCCACGCCGTCGTGCTGGCGGCTGACGATGTCGAGCCGGCCACGGTCTCCTCGCTGGCCTCCCGGCGCACCTACCCGCTGGTCTCCGCTTTCCGTCCGACCTACAACATGGCTGTCAACCTGCTTGAGCGCATGCCGCGGATGCGGGTGCGCGAGGTGCTCGAGCAGTCCTTCGCCCAGTTCCAGGCCGACCGTGGCGTCGTGGAGCTGGCTGCTCAGGCTCGCCGCAAGCGCCGCAGCCTGGAGGGCCTGGAGAAGGACATGACGTGCCGTCTGGGTGACTTCCGCGAGTACGCCTCCCTGCGCCAGGCCATCGCCGACGCCGAGGCGGACCTGTCGCGGGACAAGTCCGCGGCGCGCCGCAGCGAGACGGGGCGGACCATGAGCTCACTGGGACGCGGTGACGTCATCGTCTTCCGCAAGGGGCGACGCCGCCGCCACGGCATCGTCCTTCAAGTCGGTGCCGACCGGACCGGGACCCCCACCATCACGGTGCTGGGGGAGGATGGGCGAGTCGTCGCCCTGACCCCGGACACGGCACCGGACGGGGTGATGCGCGTGGGCGCGCTGCGGGTGGCGGACTCGGTGGACCCGCACCGGCCCCGGGACCGGGACCGGCTCGTTCAGCGTCTGATCGACGCACTGCGCGCCGGGGACCTGGAAGAGGGCGCTAAGCGCACGCGCACCCGCTCCAGCCGCGCGCAGGCCCGCCGAGACAGTGCGATCGAGAACCTTGAGCGCCTGCGCCACGAGATGCGCTCCCACCCCTGCCATGGCTGCCCCGACCGGGAGGAGCACGCCCGGGTGGGCCGCAAGTGGTCCAGGGCCAAGGCCGAGGCCGAGCGCCTTCAACGGCGTATCGAGACCCGCACCGGCACCATCGCCCGCCTCTTCGACGCCGTCTGCGAGGTGCTGCTCGAGCTGGGCTATCTGCACCCCGTGGACCGGGGCCACCCGGAGCGCGAGCTGCGGGTCACCGGCGCTGGCAAGGTGCTGGCCCGGATCTACGCCGAGCGGGACCTGCTCATCGCCGAGTGCCTGCGCACGGGAGTCTTCGAGGACCTCAGCGCCGCGGAGCTGGCCGGGGCACTGAGCGCCTGCGTCTATGAGCCGCGACTGAGCGCACAGTCGATCGGGCTGCCCGTGGCGCCCGGGACCAGGCTCGGCCAGTGCCTGCGCGCACAGCTGGGGGTCTCGCACCGGCTCCACGACCTGGAGTCCCTGGCCCGCATCGAGGCCTCCTCGGGCGCGGAGCCGGCACTGGCCGGGGCCGTCCAGGCCTGGTGCGATGGCGCTCAGCTGGCGGACATCCTGGACGCCACAGAGCTGACGGCTGGGGACTTCGTGCGCTGGTGCAAGCAGCTGCTCGACGTCGTCGGGCAGATCGCGAGCCTCTCACCACCACCGGATGCCAGCCCCGAGCAGGCCAGGGCGGTCACTGACCTGTCGATGCGCGCCGCCGAGGCCTCCCTGGATCTCAATAGGGGAGTGGTGAGCTGGTCGGCCGTGTGACGCGGCGGCTAGTACTCTCGTTCCAGCCGATACTCCGGACGACAGGACTCTTGCCCCCATGTCAGGCTTCTTCGCCCTTCTCGACGACATCGCCACGCTCGCCAAGCTGACGCTGTCCACCGTTGACGACACGGCCTCCATGGCCGTCAAGACATCGGCGAAGGTCTCGGCGGCCGCCGTCGACGACGTCGCCACGACCCCCCAGTACGTCACCGGCATCACCCCGGACCGGGAGCTGCCGATCATCAAGAAGATCACGCTGGGCTCGCTGCGCAACAAGCTCCTCATCATCCTGCCGATCGGCCTGCTGCTGACGGCCGTGGCTCCGTGGCTCCTGCCGGTGGCGCTCGTCATCGGTGGCGCCTACCTGTGCTTCGAGGGCGGGGAGAAGATCCTGGAGCGCTTCGGCGGCGCTGCTCACGCCGAGGTGGAGTCCGGCTCCGTCGACGAGGCCCAGATCGTCCGTCAGGCCATCACCACGGACTTCGTCCTGTCCACCGAGATCATGCTGCTGGCCCTGGCCGAGGTGGAGGGGGAGTCCTCCATGAGGCGCATCATCGTGCTGGTCCTCATTGCCCTGCTCATCACCTTCGCCGTCTACGGCCTGGTGGCGGCCCTCATCAAGCTCGACGACACCGGCGCGCACCTGGCCGGACAGGGCCGCACCGGCGCCATCCGGTCCCTGGGCCGTGCAATCGTGACGTCTGCGCCGGCCCTCTTCCGCGGCATCGGGATCATCGGGACCGTGGCAATGCTGTGGGTGGGCGGCCACATCCTGGCGGCCAACCTCGCCAAGGTCGGTTTCCACCCGCTGCACCACGCCATCGAGTGGGCCGAGGAGCTCACCCACAACCCGGTCCTGTCCTGGATCACCGGAACAGCCATGTCCTGCCTCATCGGAGCCGTCATCGGCACCCTGCTGGCCCTGGCCTGGCAGCCCGTGCATCACGCACTGGCCCGCCGTCACAAAGGTTAACCATCAACATACCCGTATGCTTCACCGCGTGACAGTGCCCTCTCGTTTGCCCTCCCGGATGCTCTCTCGGTCCCCCGGCTGGCTTCGTCGATCAGCCCCGGCGGCGGTGGCGCTGCTGGCGGGCCTGGCCACCTACGCCGCCTTCCCCCCGGTGAACCTGTGGTGGTCGGCCCTGATCGGGGTCGGGGCCTTCATGCTCCTCATCCGCGGCCGCCGCTTCTGGGCGGGCACCGGTCTGGGACTGCTCTACGGCTTCGGCCTGTTCACTCCTCTGCTGCACTTCACGATGGTGGGCATGGGCAACCCGATCGGCTGGATCGCGCTGACGCTCTTCGAGTCCCTCTACCTGGCCGTACTCGGCGGGGCCTGGTCCCTGGTGAGCCGTCTGCCACTGCTCCAGGGGACTGCCGGGCAAAGTCGGTTCACCCGGCGTGTGCCGGCCGGTGCGGCCGGCGTGCTCTTCTTCGCCCTGCTGTGGTCCGGGATCGAGGAGCTGCGCTCAGTGTGGCCGCTGGGCGGCTTCCCCTTCGGGCGCCTGGCCTTCGCCATGGCGGATGCTTCCGTCCTGCCGGCGGCGGCCTATGTCGGTAGCGCCGGGGTGGGCCTGCTGGTGGCGCTGGCGGCCGCATGCCTCGCTCACGCGGCTCGATCCGTCTACGAGCGCCGCGCCATGCCGGTCCTCGCCTGCGCAGCAATCGCAGCGGCTGTGCTCGTTGCGCCGCGGACGCTGCCACTGGAGACGCGCGCTGAGAACGGCACCGTCCGGGTCGGAGCCGTGCAGGGCAATGTGGCCACCGACTTCGAGGACGCCTTCAACCGGGCCCTGGAGGTGACCGGTAACCACGCCAAGGCGACCAAGCAGCTGGCCGCCGACGTCGGCCCCGGCAGCCTCGACATGGTCATCTGGCCGGAGAACTCCGCTGACCTGGACCCTCGCGACTACCCGGCCTCGGCGACCATCGTCGATGAGGCCGCCCAGGCGGTCCAGGCGCCGGTGCTCGTGGGCGCAGTTCCTGTCGTCGACGACATCCGCTACAACGACGTCCTCGTCTGGAATCCCGGAGACGTCTCTGGCAAGACGGCTCATCCTTACTACCGCAAGCACCGGCCCGTGCCCTTCGCGGAGTACATCCCCTCCCGCTCCCTGGTACGGCGTCTGACCACCCAGGTCGACCGGGTCGGTATCGACATGCTGCCCGGCACCGGCCCCAGCACGCTGGCGGTTCCGGCCGTCACCCAGGGCCGGGACGTCACCTTCGCCATGGGCATCTGCTTCGAGGTCGCCTACGACGACGCCCTGCGCACCGGTATCAAACAGGGAGGGCAGGCGATCATCATCCCGACGAACAACGCCTCCTTCCTCGACTCCGGTGAGGCCGCCCAGCAGCTCGCTCAGGGCCGTGTCCAGGCCGTGGTCCACGGCCGCAGCGTCATCCAGGCCTCCACCGTCGGCTACACCGCGATCATCAATCCCCGCGGTGAGGTCGAGCAGGTCACCCGGCCCTACACTCAGGCGAGCCTCGTGGCAGATGTTCCGCTGCGCAGCTCGCAGACCGTCGCCGACCGGCTCGGTGCCGCCCCCGGCATCGTCCTCCTCGCCGGTGCAGGCGCACTGGTGGGAGCCGGTATCCTGAGCCACGTGCGCCCAAGGCGCAGCCACTAGCCTCGGCGCCACACGACCCCAACCTTGGAGACAGAAGTGAAGGCACTCGTCGTCATCCCCACCTACAACGAGATCGAGTCCCTGCCCACGGCACTGGACCGGGTCCGCGAGCACGCTCCTGAGGCCGACATTCTCGTCGTCGACGATGGTTCTCCCGACGGCACCGGCGACTACGCCGACACCCGCGCGGACGAGGACTCCCACATCCATGTCCTGCACCGCTCGGAGAAGAACGGGCTGGGCCCGGCCTACCTCGCCGGGTTCTCCTGGGCACTGGCCGCCGGCTACGAGCTCATCGTGGAGATGGATGCCGACGGCTCCCACCGCGCCGAGGACCTGGCCCTGCTCATTCAGCGCGCTGAGATGGCCGACGAGCCGGACCTCGTCATCGGCTCACGGTGGGTCTCCGGCGGCGCCACCGAGGGCTGGGACGCCAAGCGCGTGGCGCTGTCCAAGGCCGGGAACCTCTACATCAACGCCATGCTGGGGCTGCGCGTCAAGGACGCCACCGCGGGCTTCCGGGTCTTCCGCGCCTCGATCCTGCGCCGCATGGACCTCGGGAAGGTCGAGGCTCTCGGCTACGGGTTCCAGGTCAACATGACCAAGCTGGTTGACGAGATCGGCGGACGCATCGTGGAGATGCCGATCACCTTCTTGGAGCGGGAGGCCGGGCAGTCCAAGCTCTCGGGGGGTATCTTCACCGAGGAGCTGTCCCTGGTGACCCGCTGGGGTGTGGCCAAGCGCTCCGGCCAGCTGCTCGATGCGGCCAAGGTCGCCGGGAGCAGGCTGCGCGCTGCCCGCGACAAGCGCCGTCGGGCCGCCGCCGGTTACCAGCAGCAGCGTCCGACGAGCTCATCGCGGCAGAAGCGCTCCTGACGGCTTTCAGCCGCTGACCCGCTCGCGGTAGACCTCACCGCTGCGCAGCGCCTCGAGGCGCTCGTTGAGGAGAACCTCGAGCTCATCGACCTTGCGGCGCTCCAGGAGCATGTCCCAGTGGGTGCGCGGGGTCTTCTTGGGCTCGTCGGGCTCGGGCTCGTCCTCGCCGCGCCGGGCGGCGAGCTGGCCGCACTCTGGGCACTCCCAGGTGGGAGGCACCTCGGCCTCGGTGGACATCGGGATCTTGGTGACGTGCGCCATCGGGCACTCGTAGCTGACGATCATCCGCTCGGCGAACTCGACGCCGTCCTCCGACTCCATCGACTTCGCGCCAATGGTCATGCCTCGCAGTGCGCGGTCTGCCATGCTTGTGGTCTCCTTGTGGCTCGTCTTTCGTCGTGTCCCGGTTCTGATGGGTTCCCACTGGGTTCCCCGGCATCGACGCGATCAGGGTAATGATGATACCGGTTGGCGTCTAACGCGGTGTCGTCGATCCGTTTCAGCGACCAGCCTGCCTCGCATCGCCGGAATCAGCGGAACCGGCGCCTACAGCCTGTGCGGACCAGCGGGGACCGGCATACTTGGCTTCATGGCTCAGCGCATCGGCATTCTCACGGCGGGCGGCGACGCCCCGGGACTCAACGCGGCGATCCGAGGCTTCGGAAAGGCGGCGATCCAGCAGCACGGCTGGGAGCTCGTCGGCTTCCGGGACGGCATGCGCGGCCTGGCCGAGAACCGCTTCACTGAGCTCGACCCCGCTGCCCTGTCCGGGATCCTCACTACCGGCGGAACCATGTTGGGAACCAGCCGGGACAAGGTGCATCGGATGATGGTGGACGGCGAGCCCCGGGACATGGTGCCCACCATCGTGGACAACTGTGAGAAGGACGGGATCGACGCCCTGGTCTGCCTCGGCGGGGGAGGGACCGCGAAGAACGCCAAACGCCTCATGGATGCTGGCCTGAACGTGATCCACCTGCCCAAGACCATCGACAACGACATCGTCCACACCGACTCCTCCTTCGGCTTCGCCACGGCTTTGGAGATCGCCACTCAGGCCGTGGACCGCTTGCACTCGACGGCGCACTCCCACCACCGCATCATCCTCACCGAGATCATGGGGCACCGGGCCGGCTGGCTGGCCCTGGGCGCCGGCATCGCAGGTGGAGCGGATGTCATTCTGCTGCCGGAGATTCCGTACTCGGTGGACGCGATCGCGGACAAGATCGAGCGGCGCCGCTCCCACGGGTCGTCCTTCTCCGTGGTGGCTGTGGCCGAGGGGGCGCTGTCCGTGACGGATCACGCCGAGCTGGAGCACGCCCGCGCCCTGGTCAAGGACGCCTCCAGCCCCGAGCGCAAGGCGATGGCCAAGCGGGGCGTCAAGCGTCTGGAGGCCTCTCACCGCGCCAACACCTTCACCCTGGCCGAGCAGTTGGAGAGCCTGACCGGGCTGGAGGCGCGCGTGTCCATCCTGGGATACGTCCAGCGCGGCGGCTCGCCCTGCGGAGCGGATCGTCTGTTGGGCACGCGCCTGGGCGTGGCCGGAGCCAACGCGATTGCGGAGGGCCACTTCGGAGTCATGGTCGCCGACCGCGGTCACGGCACGGAGCTGGTGCCGCTCAAGGAGGTGGCCGGACGTACCAAGTTCGTTCCGGCCAACCACGAGTGGATCCAGGCCGCTCGCGCCGTGGGGACCGCGCTGGGGGACTGACGGCCCCGCCCTGAGCGGCGAAGAGTCGGGCTTCAGCCGGCCAGGAGCGGCCCCGGAGTCCAGGCGATCTCTCCTGGGCCTACACCGGAGGGCGCGTCACCGGAGACGATGACGTCTGCGCGCCGCCAGGGTCGGTCCTTGGCGAAGAAGAGGCGCTCGCCGGCCATCCACCAGTGCCAGAAACGCACCGACTCCTCGGCGTCGCCGTTGACTCCCTCAGCGATGTCCCGCTTGATGCCGCGGCGCTCGGCCACGTCGTCGCCGGTCTGAACCCATACGTGCGCGTCAATGAGGCTGCGCGCTGCGGCCAGACCCGCCCCGGTCCCCTCGACGAGGACCAGGGGAGCGCCGGCTGGGATCCGGATGGAGCCCTCGCGGCCGTGCTCGCGCCACTTGTCCGGGACCAGGTCGAGGCTGCCGGCCCGACGCAGCTGAGTCAGGGTGTCGACGTACAGCTGGTCCCAGTCGTAGAGCGGCTCGTTCCAGATGAGGTCGTCCAGGTGGAAGGCTTGCGCGCCGGGAACGGCTGCGGCCAGCGCCGTGGTGAGCGTGGTCTTGCCCGATCCGCCCCTCCCGTCGACGGCGATGATCGCCGGCCGTCCCTGGGGCGTGCCGACAAGGCTCAGCAGGTGCGCCACAAGGTCATCGGTGGCGCTGACCTGCCACTGGGTGACGGCGGGTTCCTCGGGCTGGAGCTGGATGGACTGGTCGGCATCGACCCGCCGGTGGCTGTCGGCGGGCTTGATCTGGTCACAGCACATGGTGGGTCCTTTCAGGCAACGGCTCATGAGGGTCAGGTCGAGGATCTGACCATGTTTCTCGCCGGCCTGCGGGACAGTGCCGACAGTGGTGAAACCATAGCGCTCGTGCAGGCGCACCGAGGTGGCGTTACCCGCCTCGATGAGAGCGATCATCGTGCGGTCCCCGGCCCGCCGTGAGGCCTCGATGAGGGCGGCGAGGAGCCTGGCACCAAGTCCCTTGCCTTGCGCCGCAGGGCTCAGGTAGATCGAGTCCTCCACGGTGCGGGCGTAGCCCTCGTAGGAGTGCCAGGGACCGGCCACCGCGAAGCCGACGACGTCCTGCGGCTCACCACTGACGTGAGCGACGAGAGCCGTTCCGCGCTGCACCATGGGCGCCAGCCAGGTTTCGGCTTCTCCATGACTCTGCCCGAGGCTGGTCCAGATGGCCAGGGACTCCCGCACGGCGGCGTTGCGGATTTGGCGGATCGCGGGGGAGTCCGCCATCGTTGCCGGACGGATTCGGTAGGGACGTGCCGCGTCGGCACGTCCATCATCCTGCGCCTCACTCGGGGGCATGGTCGTTGTCCTCCTCGACATACCGGGCAAGGTACTGCCCCGTCAGTGTGCTTCGCTCCGCCACCATCTGCGCCGGCGTTCCGGTGAACACGACCCGGCCGCCGTCATGGCCCGCTCCAGGGCCAAGATCGATGATCCAGTCGGCGTGAACCATCACGGCCTGGTGATGTTCAATGACGACGACGGTGCGGCCGCTATCCACGAGGCGATCCAGGAGCGTCAGCATGGCCTCGATGTCGGCCGGGTGCAGTCCGACGGTCGGCTCGTCGAGCACGATGACGGAGCCTTCCTGGCTCAGGTGGACGGCGAGCTTGAGCCGCTGACGCTCACCACCGGACAAGGTGGTCAGGGCCTGGCCGAGGTGGAGGTAGCCGAGCCCCACATCCTTCAACCGTGACAGGATCCTGGCTGCCGCGGGGAGACGAGCCTCGCCCTGGGAGAAGAAGGTGAGTGCCGCCTCGACGCTCATGTCCAGGACATCGGCGATGCTGAATCCAGCGAAGCGGTAGGCGAGCACCTCGTCCCTGAAACGCCGCCCGTCACAGGCCTGGCATCGGGACTCCACCGTCTCCATGAAGCCCAGCTGCGTCTCAATGATTCCCGTTCCGCCGCACACCGGGCAGGCCCCGTCGGAGTTTGCCGAGAAATGCGCGGGTTTCGCACCTTGATCCTTATTGGCTGTGGCGAAGGCCTTGCGAACAGGGTCGAGCAGCCCGGTATAGGTGGCGGGATTCGAGCGCCTGGAGCCTTTGATCGGTGCCTGGTCAATCGTCACCACGCCATCGATGGGGGAGAGGTGGCCGTGGATGAGGCTCGACTTGCCGGATCCGGCCACTCCAGTGATGACGCTGAGAACTCCCAGGGGAATATCGACGTCGACGTCGTGAAGATTGTTCGTGCTGGCGCCGCGAATCTCGATTCTTCCCGTGGGGGAGCGGTGGCTGTTCTTGATTCGCATCCGGTCCGCCAGGTGGCGTCCGGTAAGAGTGCCGGAGCCGCGCAGATGCTCGACCGTTCCCTCGAAACAGATCCGGCCTCCTCGGGTTCCCGCTCCCGGCCCCATGTCCACCACGTGGTCGGCTATCGAAATGGTCTCGGGTTTGTGCTCGATGACGAGCGCGGTGTTTCCTTTGTCCCTCAGTGACAGCAGCAGCTCATTCATCTGGTGGAGGTCATGCGGGTGCAGGCCGATGCTGGGCTCATCGAAGACGTAGGTGACATCGGTGAGGGCCGAGCCCAGGTGGCGCACGAGCTTGGTGCGCTGAGCCTCACCGCCCGAGAGCGTGGAGGCCGGGCGGTCCAGTGACAGATAGCCCAGCCCGATGAGCGCGAAGGCGTCCAGCATGTCCTTCAGATTATCCAGCAGGGGAGCGGCACCGGTCAGAATCCCTTGAAGACGAGTGATCCACTGCGCCAGATCCGAGATCTGCATGGCGCAGGCATCAGCAATGGATTTACCGTCGATCAAACAGGTACGGGCAGGTTCGGACAGGCGGGTTCCATGACACTGCGGGCAGGTTCCGAACACGACGGCCCATTCCACGAAGGAGCGGATATGAGGTTGCAGCGCCTGTGGTTCCTTGGACAGGATCGACCGCCGAATTCTGAGAACGAGCCCTTCGTAGGTCACATTGATGCCGCCGACCTTGATCTTCGTGGGCTCCTTGTAGAGCAGATCGTCTCTCTGTTGGGGCGTGAAGACGCCCACCGGGACATCTGCCGGAAAGAGACCGGATTCAGTGAAGCTGCGCACCTGCCAGCCGCCGGCCGCGTATCCGGGGACGGTGATGGCACCGTCATTCAGGGAGAGCGTCTCGTCGAGCACCTGGTTCAGATCGATGTCTGAGACCTGACCCGTGCCTTCGCATGCCGGGCACATCCCGCCCTGGACGGTGAATGTCTTGCGCTCGACGATCTTGCGGTTGCCGCGCTGCGTGGTGAGCGCACCACCACCGGTGACGGACGGGACGTTGAAGGCGAAGGCCTGAGGTGAGCCGATGTGTGGCACGCCGTGCGTCGAGTACAGGACCCTCAGGAGGGCTCCGACGTCGCTGACGGTACCGAGCGTTGAGCGCGGGTTGGATCCCATGCGTTCCTGGTCCACGACGATCGCCGGCGTCAGTCCTTCCAGACGGTCGACGTCGGGACGTGCGCCGGTGTCCATGAACCCCTGGACGAAAGCCGGGTAGGTCTCATTGACCAGACGGCGCGACTCGGCGGCGATCGTGGCGAAGACGAGCGAGCTCTTGCCCGAGCCTGACACGCCAGTGAAGACCGTCAGCCTGCGCTTAGGGATGACGACGTCGATACCGCGCAGGTTGTTCTCACGAGCCCCGACGACGCGAATGACGTCATGCGCATCGGCGGGGTTGTTTCCAGCAGCCCTTCCAGTCACACGCACAATTGTGCCGGACTGAGGGACGTCGCCGCCGACCGGATGTCCCGGACCCGATGCCGCGCACAGCGCTCCTGAGAACAAGCCCCACTCGCCGAACGCCGATAATGCACATTATGTCATTCTCGCAGGAGCGACACTCTCCCGCGACACGCGGCAGGAACTGGACGGCGTCCTGCCTGGTCGCCACCCCTCAGGTGAGCGCTACCCCTGAACCCTCGACCTCGCGAACCTCTCGCGGCGTGTAGCCTTCACGGAGTGCGCCAGCCGGCCCGCTGTCGACTATCCCTCAGGGAGCCCCATGTTCCTCGCGCTGCGCGAGATCCGCCACGAACCCGTGCGCTTCACGCTCATCATCTCCGTCATCACCCTGGTGGCCTACCTCACATTTTTCTTGGCCTCCTTGGCTGTGGGCCTCGCCCACCGTTACCGCGCCGGCATCGACGGCTGGAACACCGCCAGCGTCGCCGTCACGGACGCCTCCAACGAGAACCTCTCCGCCTCCCGTCTGAGCGACAAGCAGCTGGGAGCGGCCACGGCCCTGGCCAAGGACAACGGCACCACGGCCTCCGCCCTGATGAGCACGGCCGCTGTTGCCCAGGCACCAGACGTCAAGGACGAGGACGGTGAGGCGCTGCGTGAGGACGTCTTCGCCTTCGGAATCGATCTGGACGGACAGCTCAGTCCGCCTGTGGCCGACGGGCGGGCGATCTCCACCCCCGATAGCGAGGTCCTCGTCGACGACTCGCTGAAGACCAAGGGACTCGCGGTTGGTGACACGCTCCGGCTGCTGGGCTCTGACCACGACTGGACCGTCGTCGGGTTCACCCATGACACCACCTTCCAGGCGGCTCCCGTGGTGACCATGGACAGCCGGGCCTTGCGCCAGCACGGCCCCACAAGCCTGTCCCCCGCCGTCTCCGCCGTCGTCTTCACCTCCGACCTGACCGCCGACAGCAAGGCCACGCAGTCCGCCAAGGACGCAGGACTGACGATCCTGACCACCGAGGAGCTTGTTCGCACGCTCCCCGGCTACTCGGCCCAGGTCCTCACCTTCAGCCTCATGATCGGCTCACTTATCATCATCGCCTCCACGGTTCTGGGCATCTTCATCTACGTGCTGACGCTGCAGAAGAGACCGGTCCTGGGCATCCTCAAAGCCCGCGGCGTCCCCACCGGCTACCTCATCCGCTCCGGATGCGCCCAGACCCTCGTGCTGTCGGTAGCCGGCATCGGCATCGGCCTGCTTCTGACGATGGCGACGTCCCTGGTCCTCCCCCGCGCCGTGCCCTTCAGAATCTCCGCCGTCCTGGACCTGCTCATCGTCACGGCATTCATCGCCATCTCCGTCATCGGAGGCTTCATCTCCGTCCGGGTCATCTCCCGCATCGATCCCGTGGAGGCCATCTCATGACCGCATCAGCAGCAGCAAGTGGAGCGGCAACCCCGGTCATGTCCCTGGAGACGGTGACCCGCGACTACCGTCAGGGCGATGAGACCGTTCACGCCCTGCGCAGCACGGACCTCACGCTGCGCGCTGGCGAGCTGGTGGGGATCCTGGGGCCCTCAGGCTCCGGGAAGTCCACGCTCCTGACCATCATGGGCGGCCTGCGCACTCCCTCGAGTGGCACCGTGACGATCTCCGGTCAGCCCTTCTCCAGCCTGCCGGAGAAGCAGCGGGCCAGGCTCCGACTTCGGCGCATCGGCTTCGTCCTCCAGGCCTCGGGGCTGGTTCCCTTCCTCAGGCTCAACGACCAGTTCAGCCTGCACGACCGAGCGGCACGAACGCAGGGCGACACCGACCGACGGGACCATCTGCTGGACTCACTCGGCATCACGAAGCGCGCCCACGCCTACCCCTCGGAGCTCTCCGGGGGCGAGCGTCAGCGCGCCGCCATCGCGGTGGCGCTCTACCACGACCCGGACATCATCCTGGCCGATGAGCCCACGGCCTCCCTGGACACCCGACGGGCTCAGGATGTCGCTCATCTGCTTGCGGACCAGACCCACGAGCTGGGCAAGGCCACGGTGATGGTCACTCATGACGAGCGGCTGCTTCCCGTATGCGATCGGGTCCTGGCGATGCACGACGGTGTCCTGACCGAACAGGACGCACCCAAGGACAGCGAGGGCCAGAGCGGTTCACGCGATGACCGCTGAGCAGCGCTGGCTCCTCCCGGCATGGAGAACTACAGTCGGTAGCCGTGTCCACGATCCCGCACTCCGACCACTTCCCCACTGCTGTCTTCCTCGGTGACTCCATCACCACCGGTTGGCGAGCCCTGAGCCATCCTCGTAATCGCTGGACCTCGCTCGTGTGTGAGCATCAGCGGTGGCGGGAAGTGAACCTGGCGGCGGACGGCCTGGGCTTCTTCGCACGACGTGGGGGCCACCTGCCCGGCGGGCAACGCTCACCGTCGTGCCGTGACACCACCTGGCTGGAGGCGGTCCTGCGTTGCGAGCCCGACGTCGTCACGATCAGCCTGGGCCTGAACGACGCCGCCTTCCTCCCCTCTCAGCGTGAGCTGGTCGAGCAGGCGATCGACCATGACCTCAGCTTCATCTCCACACGCCTGCGGGGCGCGCCGGTCATCATCGCCCCCTACTTCCCCTCCCTGGAGGTCGGTCCGCGTTTCCAGGCCATCCGCCGTCTCGTGCACGAGAAGGCCACGTCCCTGGGTCTGACCTCGACCGATGCCTTGAGCACGGCCATCAACGGTGACGAGGACCGCCTGGCCATCGACCAGATCCACCCCGACGACGCCGGACACGCCCGGATGGCTCGCGCCATGATCTCCTTCTACGCCGAAATCCTGCCCGGCTCGTAACACTTCCACTCACGTTTACGCAGGTCAGTTGGGTAATGGCCCCCTCGAGGCATATGCTTGGCAGCAGATCGCACTCACCGTGACCGACTGAAGGAGCTCGAGGACCCACTCGTGGAGTCACACCGCGAACCCACACTGGCCGATGTCGCCCAGGCTGCAGGCGTCTCGCTGACGACAGTCTCCCGCGTACTCAACAACCGCGGCTACCTCTCCCAAGAGACACGGGAGCGGGTGGCTGAGGCGATCGCTCAGCTCAACTACCGCCCCAATCAGATCGCCCGAGCACTGCACGGCAAGTCGACGCATTCAATCGGGCTGATCGTCCCCACCGTTGCCCTGCCTTTCTTCGGCGAGCTGACCGAGCATGTCGAGGACTTCCTCGCAGAGCGCGGCTACCGGACCTTCGTCTGCAACTCGATGGGCAAGGCGGATCGGGAGCGCGAGTACCTCGACCTGCTCGTCTCCCACCGGGTCGATGGCATCATCTCCAGCGCCCACAATGACGGTCTTGCCGACTACAGCTCGATTCACCTGCCCTTGGTCAGTGTGGATCGGGACCTCTCCCCCATCGTCCCCAATGTCCGCTGCGACAACGAGGCCGGCGGTCGGCTCGCCGCCGAGCACCTGCTCAAACGGGGGGCGCGTCGTCCGGCCCTGCTGACGTCTCGCACTGGAATCCACAACCTGAGGGAGAAGGGGTACCGCCAGGTGCTCCAGCAGGCGGGGATCGAGCCGGTGGTCTTGACCGTCGACTTCAACACCCCCAACAGTGAGCGCCCCCGTCTCATCCGCGAACGGCTCGACCTCGTGGTCGACGACATTGACGCGGTCTTCGCGACCGACGATCTGGCTGCCGCGCAGGTGATGGAGTGGGCTGCCGAGCGCGACCTGCGGATTCCGGACGACTTCAAGGTGATCGGCTTCGACGGGACGGTCGCCATGCGGCATGCCCTGCCGGCGCTGACCACGATCCAGCAACCCATCACCAAACTGGCACGGGCAGCAGTCGACCTGCTCCTGAAGCGGATCGACTCGGCCACCGCTGTCTCCGCGCAGAGCACGCAGTCGGGTGGTCCCGGGGTGGAGGACCTGCAGGCCCCTCCCCCATGCCGGTGAAGCTGCTGCCCGGCCGCACCGCCTAGTGATCCGTTGACGATGCTCGTGGGCCCCGACCTGGATGGTCGGGGCCCACGAGCATCCGAATCACGGACGATCCTTGACTGGATCAGGCTTTGGCCTGAGCGGCGTCGGCCTGAACATCCGTTGTGTCGGCACCGGGGTCATCGGCCTTGCGCACGACGTCGAAGAGCGCATCACCTCGGTGAATCGTTCCAGCACCGTGCTCCTCGATCCCCTCGTAGCCCTGGGCGTTGGAAACGACGATCGGGGTGACGGTCTGGTAGCCGGCGGCTCCGACGGCGGCCCAGTCGACGTCCACCAGCGGCATGCCCCGCAGAACCTTGTCGCCGGCCTTGACCTTGGGGCTGAAGTGCTTGCCCTCGAGCTGGACGGTGTCCATGCCAACGTGAATGAGCAGCTCGACTCCACTGGCGGATCGTAGGCCGTAGGCGTGACCGGTCGGGAAGGCCACGAGGACCTCGCCGTCGACCGGGGAGACGACCGGCCCCTCGGCGGGTGCAATGGCCATGCCCGGACCGAGCATGCCTGAGGCGAAGGTCTGGTCCTCCACCTCGGACAGCGGGATCGCACGTCCCTGGATCGGAGCGGTGACGGTGAAGTCCTCAGTGGCCTCAGCGGGCAGCTCGACGGTCTCGGCGTGCTCGGCCATGGCCTCGGCCTCCAGGGCGGCCTCATCGGCGTCGACGTCATCGCCGGCCAGGGAGGCCTTACCGCGGGTTGAGGCGTAGGCGTAGGCGGCGGCGAAGGCAATGATGATGGTGAACACCTCCACGGCGAGGTACTTGGGGATGTCCGTTGTCCGCATCGACACGAAGCCCACCATTCCCGCAGCCCCCAGGGAGTGCGTGCGCAGGTCGAGCAGGGACACCAGGATGCCTCCGATACCGGCTGCCCCCATTCCGATGAAGAAGGGCCAGCGCAGTCGGAGATTGACACCGAAGATGGCGGGCTCGGTGATACCGAAGAGCGCGGAAACACCACCGGCTCCTGCGAGCCCCTTCATCTTGGCGTCGCGGGTCTTGAGGAACACGGCCAGAGCCACGGCACCCTGAGCGACATTGGCCATGGAGGCGATCGGGAAGATGAAGGACCCACCGGTACTGGCCTTGTCAGCGATGAGCGGCAGCTCCACCGCCGGGAAGGACTGGTGAAGACCGGTGACCACGATCGGGGAGTAGACGATGCCGAAGAGGAAACCACCCACGGGACCTGCCGTGTTGTACAGCCAGTCCAGCCCGTCCGTGATCCAGATCGACAGCTCGCGGGTGAGCGGTCCGACGACGATGAAGGTGAGGAACCCGGTCACCAGCATGGTGAACAGCGGCGTCAGCAGGAAGTCAGCGGTCCCGGACAACCGCTTGTGAAGCCACTTCTCCACCACGGACAGGATCCACGCTACGCACAGCACCGGGATGACCATGGCCTGGTAGCCGATCTTGGCTACCTCCAGCCCGAACAGGGACCAGGTCGACGACTCCCCGGTGTACTCCCAGAACTTCGCCGCCGCCTCCGGGTCGGACATGCTGTAGGCGGACAACAACGATGTTGAGACCATGGCCGCGCCCATAGCAGCGCCGAGATAGACGTTGCCGCCGAAGCGCTTGGTCGCCGAGTAGCCCACGAGCACCGGCAGGAAGGCGAAGGCCGACGCCGAGATCATGTTGATGAGGGCCGCGTAGTCCTTGAGCCAGCCCCAGCGCTCCGTCAGCGCCTGGTCACCGAAGAGCCCCTCAGCGGTCAGGACGTTGTTGAGGGCCATCATGAGACCGCCGGCAATGAGGGCGGGAAGAATCGGAACGAAGATGTCCGCAATGGTCTTGATGAAGCGGGATAGCGGGTTGCCGCCCTTGGCGGCCTGCTCCTTTGCCTCGTCCTTGGAGACCTCCTTGACCCCTCCGGTTCGGATCATCTCGGAGAAGACTAGGTCGACGTCTCCGGGTCCGACGATGATCTGGAACATGCCACCCGCGATGAAAGTGCCCTTGAGGTCGGGATCCTTGTCGAGAGCCTTCTGGTCGACCTTGTCCATGTCATTGAGGACAAGACGCAGACGCGTTGCGCAGTGCGCTGCTGCGTTGATGTTGTCGGCGCCACCGACGTATGTCAGGACGTCCTTCGCCACGCGGGCGTGATCCATTGCCACCCGGAGGTTTCCTTTCTCGTGATGGGGCCGCAGCACCTGGGAGGGCGGGGAAACCCAGCGGTCGGGATCATCGCTGACTCCCTGCAGCCACACCTATGTCAATCGATCGTCACATTACAGTGAGTTAGAGCACCCTGCAACCGGAAGGAAGGGTCCTGATCTATTCCCCGCCTTCGCCCTGCTCAGGACCCCTTTCTCCCATAGTGGCGCGAGGCTGGGAAGGTCTCAGGACGATGCGAAAGTCCTCGTGCTGCCGGCCGTCAACGCAAGGTCCTCCGCGACCATCAGCCGTACTCCCGTGCTGCTGACGTCGACGAAGCTGCGCAGCGTGAGGACCAGCTCCCCGTCACCGACGACGACCTCGGTCAGCGAGCGGTCGTGAATGACCTCCAGCACTGGCGCACACCCTTCAGGAATCGTCACGCTGCGCACCGATCCGTGCTGGGTATAGCGGGAGGTGGAGCGGTCCACCCGCAGCACCTGCCCATCCAGGGTGATATCCACGTGCGAGTCATCCGATCCGATCCGCAGTCCCCACGGCCCTGTCGTCTGCTCGGCGTCCGCCTCCAGGCGCAGCTGCCAGCTGCGGTGCCCGCTGAGGTCATCGACCTCGTGGAGGCCCGCCTTCAGGCACTCACCCACGAGGGCCGGTTCCCCGGCGTCATACGGCAGTGAGGCGGCAGGACGCTGGATGAGTCGGCCCGCCTTGAGACTCAGCATCCGAGGCATGGTCAGGGCGTGGACCCACTGCCCGGTCTCGATGGAGGGTTGGTCGTCCTGTGCGGCGTTGCCCGCCCACCCGGTCAGCAGGACCGGCCCCGGCTCGGAGGGACGACGGGCGAAGACCTGAGGGGCGTAGAACTCGAAGCCCCGGTCAACCTCGTGGAAGACCCCGTCGGTGTCTCGCAGCTCAGTACCCATGAGGTGCCCCACCGTGTAGACGCAGGGGAAGATGTTCTCAAAGCCCTCCCGCTCGGGGGTGATGCCCTGTGGGCACCAGATGAGGACGTCCCAGTCCTCGCCGGTGTCCTCATCCTTCAGCCGCACTAGACCGGGGCACTCCCACATGTACCCGAAGGCATCGAAGGCGCCTCCCGCCCCGGGGAAGCTCAGTTCCCCCTCCAGCTCCCAGGAGACCAGGTCCCGGGAGCGGTACAGGACTGCGGCGCCGGTCTCATCGGCGCGCTGGACCCCGATGAGCATTCGGTACTCCCCCGGCCGGTCAGGATCCCGGAAGACCTGCGGGTCACGGTAGTGGGTCGTGTAGCCCTCGGCGTGGGTGGGGATGAGCGGATTACCCAGCCACTTGGCGAAGTCAGTCAGGTCGTCGCTGGTCACCAGGCACTGGCTGGCGGTGCGCTCATCGGTAACCGGGTCCTTGAGGTTCCCGGTGTAGAACAGCTGGAACGGAGCCCGAGCAGGGGCGGCATCGACCTCATGGCCCTCCAGCACGATCGCGTTACCGGAGTAGGCACCGCTGCGGTCGTAGGAGGAGTCCGGGATGATGGCGGGCGCGTGGTGGCGCCAGTGCAGCAGGTCAGTCGAGGAGGAGTGCCCCCAGTAGACCAGCTTGCGGTGAGGATGGAAGGGACTGAGCTGGTAGAAGGCGTGGTATGTATCGCCGTCGATGAGCAGTCCGTTGGGATCGTTGAGTCGGCCCACCGGCGGGACGACGTGGAAGCAGGGATAGTCCGGGTCATCGGCCGCTGCGGATGCGGCGATTGCATCCTGGGCCATGCGTTTGAGGTCCTCAGTCACGCAGGGATGTTAGCAGGACCACTATCGTGCGCCGAGGCGGTTCTCAGTGGAAGTACGGGACGATAAGCCACAGACCGAATAACGCGATCACGCCGGCAATAGCGATGAAGACACCCGCCAGGACCTGAGCCAGACGCACTCCTTCGACCTCGCCGGCCTCGTGCTTGGCATGCACGGTGGCCAGCATGCGGGCCGCCAGCGAGCAGATGGTGAGGATGAAGGTGGTGCCCAGCACCGTCACGGATGCCACCAGCCCCAGTGAGCCCCAGTCGATCGCCATGCCGGTCATGCCATGGATCCTGTCGTCATCCGATGCGTACTGTCCTGGTCCGTCACGCCGTTGACGATCTCGGAACGCACCTCGTCCAGCGTCCGCGGTTCACGTCCCAGTGCCGGATCCTGCTTGACGACGACGACCTCGGAGGCGTCATTGACGTTGGAGAAATCCACCCGGTTGTGGCTCGCCTGCCGAATGATGGCCAGGGCTCCCAGGATGAGCAGGCAGATGACGACGATCGTGCCCGGCACGCCGCCCTTGACCGCGACATAGGACGTGGCGGCCCCCACCAGGCCTGAGCACGGAAGAGTCACCAGCCAGGCGATCCCCATCTTGCCGGCGGTCCTCCAGGACACCTTGGTGCCCCGGCCGATCCCGGAGCCCAGGATCGACCCGGTGCAGATGTGGGTGGTGGACAGGGCGAATCCCAGATGGGAGGAGGCTAGGATCGCCACCGTCGAGGCGGTCTCGGAGGCGAAGCCCTGCGGGGCCTCGACATGCACCAGCCCACGCCCCATAGTGCGCATGATGCGCCATCCGCCTGAGTAGGTGCCCAGGCCGATGGCGAGGCCTGCTGCGGCGATGACCCACCAGTGGGGGCCGGTACCGGCCTCCTGGTAGCCGCCGGCCACCAGCACCAGCGTGATGACCCCCATGGTCTTCTGACCATCAGACGTGCCATGGGACAGCGCCACCAGCGATGCGGTGACCCGCTGGCTGTTGCGGAAGAGTCTCTCGGAGTACGGGTTGGTCGGGTGCGCGATGCGGTAGGCCAGGGTCGTGGCCAGGGCTGCCGCCACTCCGGCCACCACCGGCGCGATGACGGCGGGCAGGATGATCTTGGAGATCACCGTCCCCCAGTGGACTCCCTGGACCCCGGCTGCCACCACGACCGCTCCGATGAGTCCTCCGAACAGCGCGTGGGACGAGGACGACGGCAGCCCGAACAACCAGGTCGCCAGGTTCCACAGGATGGCGCCGGCCAGACCAGCGAAGATCATGGCCGGCGCCGCCTCGATCACCGTGTCGTCGAACATCCCGTGCGAGATCGTCTTGGAGACCTCGGTCGACAGGCAGGCGCCGATGACGTTGAGCACGGCGGCGACCAGAACCGCTCTTCTGGGTGTGAAGGCGCCTGTCGCCACCGACGTCGCCATCGCATTGGACGAGTCGTGGAAACCGTTCGTGAAGTCGAAGACGAGGGCCGTCACGACGACAACGATCACGAGGAAGAGAATGGTGCTCATACCGTTCCCGATGGGAGATCTGGCTGACCCTCTCGGCCGCCCTGGCAGACGGCTGCGGAGGTCCGGGTCGCGTGAGCGCAACCCACCAGTATTGTTACCCGCCGACCCCCCTGCTGCCTAACCAATCGCATACGAGCCTCGCACTGGTTCCCCAGGTCTCATAAGCGCGTCATGGCCACTCCCCAGCAACACGGTCTTTCGTCCCACCTCAGGGGCAAAACCGCTGAGCCAATTGTCACGTTCCACAAGTACCTCGCAACATGGCGGCTTAGCCCGGAAGGAAGGGCCCGTCACGATAGAGTCACTGCATGGCAGCGGACACGACGAAGAGCCTGGACAGCATCGGCAGCGGCACCCTCCCCGACCAGGGGATCGACCACGAGTCAGCAACAGACATCGATCTGGGAATCGACCTGGGGACGACACGTACCGTCGTGGCGCGTGCTGACCGGGGGAACTATCCCGTTATCAGCTTCACCGACGAGCACGGCGACGAGCACGACTTCATCCCCTCGCTGACAGCGCTGCACGAGGGGACGCTCGTTCACGGTTTCGCCGCCAGGCAGGCAGCTCACCAGGGTGCTCCGTTGCTGCGCAGCCTCAAGCGGGTCCTGGCCTCCCCCACGTTGACCGCCTCGACGCCGGTACGGCTGGGAGACAGTACCTTCTCCGTTTTGGAGGTTCTCACCAGTTACCTCCGTCACCTGAAGTCCGAGCTCGCTGATCGGGGCATCGACATCACCCGCGCCCGCGTGGTGGTCGCCGTGCCCGCCCACGCCTACGGGGCGCAGCGTCTTCTGACTCTTGAGGCCTTCCAGCAGGCCGGCTTCCGTGTCGCCGCCATGCTCAACGAGCCCAGTGCAGCCGGATTCGAGTACACCCACCGCAAGGCGACCACCGTCTCCTCCAAGCGCACCCGGGTTCTGGTCTACGACCTGGGCGGTGGCACCTTCGACACCTCACTGGTCGACGTCGTCGGCACGTCTCACGAGGTGCTGGCCTCTCACGGGCTGGGAGACCTGGGCGGGGACGACATCGACCTGCTCATGGCCACGATGGCCCTGAGCCGGGCGGGCATCACCGAGGAGGAACTCTCCCCCACTGAGCTCGATGACTTGTTGGACCAGTGCCGCGACGCCAAGGAGCACCTCACCCCTCAGAGCCGTCGGGTGCTCATCATCCTCAGAGGCCAGGACGTCGTCCTGCCGGTGTCCGACCTGTACACGGCCTGCACACCGCTCATTGAGCGGTCCTTGGCCACGATGGCCCCTCTGGTTGGCAGGATGGACGACGGGAGCCCGGACCTGACCGACATCGCCGGCGTCTACCTGGTCGGCGGTGCCTCCGGTCTTCCCCTGGTGCCCAGGCTCCTGCGGGAGCGCTTCGGTCGTCGGGTTCACCGCTCCCCCTACCCCGGGGCCTCCACGGCCATCGGCCTGGCAATCGCAGCGGACCGCACCAGTGACTACGACCTGACCGACCGGCTCTCACGGGGTTTCGGTGTCTTCCGCGAGGCCGACGGCGGCCACCGTCTCACCTTCGACGCGATCCTGAGCCCCGAGTCGGTCCAGGCCTCGCCCGGGGGCCGGGAAGGCACGGTGCTGACCCGCGAGTACGATGCGGCGCACAACATCGGCTGGTACCGCTTCGTGGAGTGCGCCGGTGTCGACGAGGGCGGTGAGCCCCGCGGCGAGATCGCCCCCTACCAGGACATCGTCTTCCCCTTCGAGGCCTCACTGCGGGACGTCGACGACGAGGAGCTGAGGAGCTACTCGGTGGAGCGGCGCGATCACGGTCCGCGGATTCAGGAGCACTACCGCGTCGATGAGGCCGGCCTGGTTCGTGTCACCATCACCGACCTCTCCGACGGATACAGCCGTCGTTACGTTCTGGGCAGGCGCACCCTGTAACTGCCGGCCGACCCCGCAGCGGGTCAGGCGCGCGCGGCATCGGAGACCCGGGTGAGAGCCCGGGTCTCCTCGTCGCTGATCTCGAGCGTCAGCGCCTCCACGATCGGTCGCAGCTGACTCAGGTTGCGCGCCGAGGCCAAGGGAGCGGTGACACCGGGACGGTCACGCAGCCAGGCCAGTGCCACGGCTGCCGGCTCCACCCCGTGATCCGCCGCCACCCTGGCGACGGCCTCAACGACGTCATAGCATTCGGGCCGCTGGTAGTCGGCTACCATCCCTGCCCTCTCACCACTGATCGGCTCATCCCGACGGTACTTCCCCGTGAGGAAACCGGCGGCCAGGGCGAAGTAGGGCATGAGCCCCATACCGAGCTCGGCCGCCACCTGCCCCCTGGCGCCAGGGCCTTCGACGTCGTCTCGGTGGAGAAGGTTGTAGTGGGGCTGAAGGACGATGGGCCGTGCATACCCGTGAGCGTCAGCAATGGCGAACCACTGCCGGATGCGCTCAGGCGTGTAGTTGGACAGCCCCACGTGCCGGATCCTGCCGGCGAGTCGAGCCTCTTCGAAGGCGCCAACGGTCTCCTCCAACGGAGTCGACTCATCGTCGAAGTGGGCGTAGTAGATATCAATGACGTCGGTACACAGCCGCGACAGCGACTCCTCCAGCGCCCGGCGGACATTATCCGCGCTCAGACCCGGACGGTCGGGCTTCGTGGATACCTTCGTGGCCAGAACCACGCGCTCACGAACAGGACGCGAGGCGAGCCAGGCACCGATCACGGTCTCCGACTCCCCTCCTGAGTTCCCCGGAGCCCAGTAGGAGTATCCATCAGCAGTGTCGATGAGGTTCCCGCCACCGTCCAGGTAGGCGTCCAGCACCTCGAAGGAGATCGCCTCATCGGCCGTCCAGCCGAAGACGTTGCCTCCCAGCCCAATGGGGCTGATCCTCAGGTCGGCCAGGGTACGGGTGGGCGCTCCAGTCATCTTGCCTCCTGGTGCGAGAGCGCCGCCGGAAGCTGCACCGCAGCGACACTCGCCTTGTCATGAATCGGATCGACTCGGCCAGAGTACGTTGAAGGCTGGAACCGTCTCCACGGTTCCAGCCTCAGCGAACAGGCGTTCTGATGATGTGCGCCTCGCAGTGCTCAGATGGCCTGCTGCCGCTTGGCGGCGCGACGCTTGGCCAGCTCGTCCTCAACCAGAGGAGTACCGAGGGCCTGAGCGTGATCGACGGGGAGGTCCGCCAGCGCTCCCTCGACCTCGTGCCACACCCGCCCCACGGCGATGCCGAAGACGCCCTGGCCGCCGGCGACCAGGTCGACGACCTCGTCGGCCGAGGTGCACTCGTAGACCGAGGCGCCGTCGCTCATGAGGGTGATGGAGGCCAGATCCTCGACACCGCGAGAGTGCAGGGCACTGACCGCCGTACGGATCTGCTGGAGCGAGACCCCGGTGTCCAGAAGGCGCTTGACGACCTTGAGAACCAGGATGTCGCGGAAGGAGTAGAGCCGCTGGGAGCCCGATCCCTTGGCGCTTCGAATCGATGGCTCAACCAGCCCGGTACGTGCCCAGTAGTCGAGCTGGCGATACGTGATGCCGGCGGCTCGGCAGGCCACCGGCCCGCGGTAGCCCGAGTCGGCATCGAGCTGGGGAAGCGGGTCACCGAACAGCATGCCCTGAGTACGCTGAGGCCTTGCTATCGCGCTGGCTTCATTCATGCTCACGACCTGCTCCTGTCGCCGGAAGAACACGCACCTGAAACTGGTGCGGCGGCCCGCCTCGTGCGGCCACGGCTCCACGATAGGGCCACTTGAGGCGATGCTCAACGAAGGGCGCGCCCCATCTCGGTGTGCCGTCAGGCATGAATCTCTAGGTGAGGTCGACAGTCGCGGTCCACACACCGACTATTCCCCATGATGCAGCCGATTCTTCAACAAGACAGCAGTGTCCATAAGTGACGCAGATTACAACACTAGTCACATCAGTCACATCAGTCCCGCGTGTCGCCGTCGGCCAGGTCATCGGTCTGCGACAGCACTCGCTGCCACTGCTCGAGGCGCTCCGCACCGTGGTCGTCGCTGAGGTCCACAGCCCTCAGGCGCGTTAGCGAGCTGCTGGCGTGCACCGGGAACCGGTGGTATCCACTCAGAAGCAGCCCCTCTCCCGGAGTGCAGGCAACAGTCGTCACCCCGCTGGCCCGGGCAGGAGTCTCAACGACGAGCCTGGCGACGATACGCGCGTCATCGTCGACGTCGAGCTCAGTGCGCCCGATGCGACCGCCCAGCGCCTCGACGACGTCGTCAAGGAGCCTGGGCCATGAGGGCGAGCGGTGCGAGCCGTGGGCCTGCAGCACCAGCCCCTCGTGCGCCGTCACCGGAATGGCCAGCATCGCCGGTCCGCCGTCCTCCACGAGGACGGCGACCAAGCCGTCATCAGGATCGGTGGATCTGACACCCACCAACTGCATCAAGGGCACGTTCCAACCCTACGGGAGGTGGTCACCCCTGTCCCGGGAACGCGCGACCGATGCACGCTGACCTTCGTCGACACGTGCCACCGGCCGGCTGGACGCCTACCGGGCGTGCACGCGCCCGCTCTCAGCCCAGCGCGTCAACGGCGCGACGCAGCAGAATCGTGTGCAGATCCGCGACGAGCTCGGCCAGCTCCCGAGCCGTCTCCTCACCGGCGCTGCGCGAGCGTGACCGACGCGGAGCCACTGCCTGGTCGATTGTGTCCGCTTCCCGCTCAGCTGAGGCACGTACCGCGCGCAGGTTGCGCAGGGGCACTCCCTTGCGGGTGATCTCCATGGCCAGACGCACGGTCCTGAGGTTCTGCTGACTGTAGCGTCCACGAACATCGGGACTGATGAGTCCGACCGCGACGAGCTCCTCGATCTGGGACTCACTGGCACCGGAGTGAGCCAGGAGCGCCTCCAGATCCATGGGGCCGTCGTCGACGATCCGGCCATCCCGGGCGACCACCCGGGCGACGGGCTGCGGGGCGGGGGCCTCGACGTCGGCGTCCAGCCGTGCCAGACGCTCACGGATGACGTGCAACGGAAGGTACTCGTCGCGCTGCACCGCCAAGGCGTATCGCAGCCGCTCCAGGTCCGCCTGCGAGTAGCGACGGTACCCGTTGCCGACACGGTGAGGGCTGATGAGCCCCTCACCCTCGAGATAGCGAACCTTGGAGATCGACAGGGCAGGGAACTCCACCTTGAGGAGATCCACCACCTGTCCGATCTTCATCACAGGCTCTCGAGAGATGCCGCGGGGCCAGGTCTCGCCTGCCGGGCGCTCAGAGGCCTCAAGCAAGGAGGAGGGGGCGTCTCGCTTCTTGCTTCGTGCGGTTGCAGCGCTCACCGAGACGCGGCTCCGCCCTGGGGGCCGGGGTGGTAGGTCATCCGGTACTTGCCGATCTGGACTTCGTCGCCGGAGCGGAGCGCCACTTGCTCCACACGCGTGCGGTTAACATACGTTCCATTGAGCGAACCGGAGTCACGGACGCCGTACCCGCCATCGGGCAGCGACGAGAAGACCGCGTGCTTCCTGGAGACGGTGACGTCATCGAGGAAGATGTCCGCACGAGGGTGGCGCCCCACGGTGGTCTCCTCGGCGTCCAGGAGGAACCGCGCACCGGTGGTCGGCCCGTGGTGGACGAGGAGAAGCGCCGTTCCCGACGGTAGGGCAGCGATCGCGGCGGCGTCCTGCTGGCTCAGCCCCACCACCGGGGAGTCGACTGCGTTGGCGACGTCGACGACCCCGAAGGTCTGTGTGGAGGAGGGATCCTGCTCGATCGGACTGCTCGACATTATTCCTGCCCCTCAGTTCGTTGCGGCGCCCGGTGCGCCGCCTCAGGGACCACCATACCGTTCGTTGCACCGCCGTCGAGTCAACACCACGACGCGACCCTCCATGATTGGCCAGCAGCCTACCCGCTGCACGCCCGCGACGATGCCCGCGAGGTGACTGGGAGCACCGATTGAAGGTCTCAAACAGGTCACGGCTCCGCATTGATGATACTCAGGCTAGGACAAAGGTCTCACGGGATGGAGATGGCCCGATCCCTTCAGAGAACCGCAGAGCCTGTGCGTCGAGCGGTCAGAGCGCGTCGCAGGTCGTCCAGGCTCTTGAGGATGAGTCGGCGCAGGGCCGACGGCGCCTCGGGGTGTGTCGCGAGCCAGTCCTCGACCGCTTGGGCATCCGCCTCGTCCCCGCAGGAGGGGAAGAGCCCGACGACCAACCGGGTGGCGATCTCCTGACCGCGCTCGGCCCACAGCCCTTGGATCTCCCGGAGGTAGCGAGGGGTGAAGGACGCGGTCAGCTCACGGTGGGCGTCGACGGCGAAGCCGGCCACGAGGGCGTCGATGTGGTCGTTGCTCAGTGTGGTGTCGCTGAGGAGCATTTCGAAGACCTCGGCCTTGAGGTCCTGGTGGGGCATCGAGGTGGAGGCCTGCAGGTGATGGGTGATGCCGCTGGCCGTCGGGTCCGCCTTTCGCTGTACCTCGAGCTCGTTGGCACTGACGGCGTCCAGCCGCGCCAGAGCGGTTAGGGCCCGCCACCGCATGTCGGCGTCCAGCTCCAGTCCGGGCAGGGCTCCGTCCAGGATCTCTCGTGCACGAGCGGCCACCTGGGCACTGCCCGCCTCACCGAGCAGCCTCGCCTGCCCTGCTGCCTCCAGCCAGGCGCGGGCGCGCACGATCTGGGCGTCGGATCCCGGCGCGGCAGCACGGAGCCTGCCCCACCCACCGGGCAGGACGGCCGGCTCCCCCTCCGTGGAGGGCCCGGTCGAGTCATCGGCCACGAGGCGCTCCAGGAGCCCGCGACGCGTGTGCTGGTCGGCGTACCTGCAGGCGACCCGCAGCGCCTGGTTCAGCAGGACGGTCAGGGTGCTCGGCTCGGTATCATCGTCGGCGTGTGCCAGAACGGCCTGGACGAACAGTGCCGCATCGATGACCGCGTCACGGACGAGGTTGTGCAGCATCGACCAGGCCAAGGACCTCGCCATGGGGTCACGCAGGGAGCCGAGCGAGGCGGTCAGGCATGACAGCGAGGTGTCGTCGGGCCGCACGACGGCGTAGGTGAGGTCCTCGTCGTTGACGATGACGAGATCGGGAGCGGGCAGACCCACGGCCTCGACGACGTCGAGGCTCGCGGCCTCCAGGACCACCGGCAGGCGGTGGGTGCGTACCAGCGCTCCGTCCCCGTCGAAGGAGTACAGGCCGACGACGAGCGTGTGCGGACGCAGCACGCTCTGCCCGCTCACCGGGTCGATCCCCTCCTGTTGCAGGGTCAGGGAGGCGATGCGTCCCTCATGAACGACCAGCTCGTCGGTGATGACTGAGGGGCCTGCGGTGTGGAGCCAGGCATGAGCCCAGTTCTGCATGTCACGGCCCGAGACCTGGGAGAGCACGTGCAGGAAGTCGTCCAGGGAGGCGTTGCCGTAGGCTCTGCGCTCGAAGAGGAGCCCCGAGGCCTTGAAGAAGGCCTCCTGGCCGACGTGGGCGACGAGCTGTTTGAGGACGGCGGCCCCCTTGGCGTAGGTGATGCCGTCGAAGGCCTGCCGAGCAGCCTCGACGTCGTCGACCCGGGCGACGATGGGGTGGGTAGTGGCCGGCCGGGAGTCCTCCAGGTAGGCCCAGGCCTTACGGGTGGAGGCGAAGCTCACCCAGGCCTCGGTGTAGCCGGCCGCCTCGGCCTCGGCCCAGGTGCCCTGGTGATCGGCGAAGGACTCCTTGAGCCAGGTGTCCTCCCACCAGGTGGGGGTCACGAGGTCGCCGAACCACATGTGACACATCTCGTGGAGGATCGTGTTGGCGCGTCCGGCCCTCTGGGAGCGGGTGACCGGCCCCCTGAAGAGGTAGAGCTCCTCGTTGAAGGTGACGCAGCCAGGGTTCTCCATGGCGCCGAGGTTGTACTCCGGGACGAGCACGCTGTCGTAGGAGTCCCAGGGGAAGCCGTAGGCGTAGGCCCGGTCATAGAGGTCCAGGCCGGCCCGGGTCAGGTCGAGGAGCTCAGCGGCATCGAGGTGCTCGGCGAGGCTGGCTCGGCAGGACCACGACAGCGGGATCGTCAGGCCCGGCCGGCTCGGGGACGTCCATTGCCCGGTCACTCGGTGCCAGGGGCCGGCCGCCAGTGCGGTGAGGTAGCTGGGCAGGGGCCTGGAGGCGGCGAAGGACGTCGTCTCACAGCCGCAGTCCGTGCCGGTGGCCTGGGGGCTCGATCCGCCTGCTTGCGGGCGGGTGTTGGACATGACCGTCCAGCCGCGGGGGTGCCTGACCTCCAGCGAGAAGCGGGTCTTGATATCCGGCTGCTCCATGACCGGCCAGGCCCGGCGCGCGTCGGAGGGCTCGAAGTGGGTGTAGAGGTAGGTGGCGCCGTCGACCGGGTCGTGGAAGCGGTGCAGCCCCTGACCCGAGTTGGAGTAGAGGCCGCGCGCCGTGATCTCCACCGTGTGCTCGCCCGGGTCGAGGACGGGCAGCTCGATACGGGCCCCGTCCCAGGTCACCGGGGCGGGTTGCCCGTCGATGCTGAGGGAGTCGACCGTCTGCCCCACGAAGTCCACCCAGAGTCCTTCGGCGCGTTGCCTGATGTCCAGGCCCATCAGGCAACGCACGCTGAAGGCGGCCTCGTGGCGGTCGATGGCCCCGGTGACATCGACAGCCACGTGGGCAGAGGGCACCTGGCACACGGAGGATCGCCAGGCGGCCTCCTCGTGACGCAGGTTCGTGGGGCTGTCGGAGCGGGCGGGCGCGGCGGTCGTCATGCGGCAAAATCTAGCGGCATGCGGTCGCGGCCGAGACCTCAGCGAGCCTGGTACGAGGTGGGTACCAGGCCTCGCCAAACCTCAGTCCCACTTCTCCTCGGTGCGCTCGGGCGTGGCCCACAGGGTGTGGTAGACGCCCTCGACGTCATCGGTGCGGTGGTAGGTGTGCGAGCCGAAGAAGTCTCGCTGCCCCTGGATGAGGGCGGCCGGCAGGCGCCGGGAGCGCAGCTGGTCGACGTAGGCCAGGGAGGAGGCGAAGGCCGGGGCGGGGACGCCGGTGGTGGCGGAGGTGGCCACGACCTGGCGCCAGGCGGGCAGAACCTTCGCCAGGGAGGAGGCGAAGACCGGCGCCGTGAGCAGACTGGCCAGAGAGGGGTTCTCGGCGTAAGCACGGGTGATGTCGTCCAGGAAGCGGGCGCGGATGATGCAGCCGCCTCGCCAGATGCGGGCCATGGCACCCAGGTCGATGTTCCAGTCGAACTGCTTGGAGGCGGTGGCGATCTCATCGAAGCCCTGGGCGTAGGCGGCGATCTTGGAGCCGTAGAGGGCCTGCTTGACGGCATCGACGAAGCCGCGTCGCTCCTCGGGGTCGGTCAGGGCCGTCTGCGTGGTTCCTGCAGCGATGTCAGCGGCCTGGACCGCGGCCCGCGCCGCGCTGGAGGAGGATACCGCGCGTGCGAAGGTGGCCTCGGCGATGGCTGGCACGGCCACTCCCAGCTCGAGAGCCGTCTGGGTGGTCCACACGCCGGTGCCCTTCTGCCCGGCCGCGTCGACGACGACGTCGACGAAGGCCTCACCGGTGGCCGCATCGGTGTGGGACAGGACCTCGGTGGTGATGTCGATGAGGTAGGAGTCGAGCTCGGAGTCCTTCCAGGAACGGAAGACCTCAGCGATCTCGGGGACCGTGAACCCGCCGACGTGGCGCAGCAGGTCGTAGGCCTCGGCGATGAGCTGCATGTCGGCGTACTCGATGCCGTTGTGGACCATCTTGACGAAGTGGCCGGCACCGTCGGGACCGACGTGGGTGCAGCACGGCGTGCCGTCCACGTGGGCAGAGATGGACTCCAGCATCGGCCCCAGGCGGTCGTAGGACTCGGCGGTGCCACCGGGCATGATCGAGGGGCCGTTGAGCGCCCCCTCCTCGCCGCCGGAGACCCCCATGCCCACGAAGTGCAGCCCGCGCTCACGCAGGGAGATCTCGCGGCGCCGGGTGTCGGTGTAGAGCGTGTTGCCGGCGTCGACGATGATGTCGCCGGGCTCCATGAGGGCGGCCAGCTCCTCTATGACCGCCTCGGTGGCCGCTCCGGCCTGGACCATGATGATGGCCACACGCGGCGTGCGCAGCGAGGCCACGAAATCCTTCAGGTCAGCGGCGGGCACGAAGTCGCCCTCGGAGCCGTAGCGTTCGATGAGCCTCTCGGTGCGGGCCAGCGTGCGGTTGAAGACGGCGACCGCGTGACCGTGACGAGCCAGGTTGCGGGCCAGGTTCGCCCCCATCACCCCCAGCCCGAAGACACCGAGGTCGGCTGTGGCCGGTGCGGGGATGAAGCTGCTCATGGACGTCCTTTCCTGTGCCGCAGCCCCCTCATGACGGCGCTGCGATTCCAAGCCTTGGTGCGGAGGATAATGGTTGCGCTCTGCGATAACGGCAACGGCGTGTCAACATTCCGGTTCACGACGCTGATGAGTACCACCCGCACCTGTCAACCTCTGTGACCTTACCGCGTCCTGTCCTCGCGCACGAGGACCGTCCGTGGTTCAGACGTGTCGACAACGGCGTGTGACGGCTCACGACAGGCCTGTCCCTGCCGGGTGAGCCGCCTGAGGTGGCGTTACAGTGACGGGTGCGGCCAGCACGGTTCCTCCGGGCGGTGCAGCGGCCCCGGCCGGGCCTCCGCTCAGGGTGCCGCAGTGCTCCGACGACCAGTCGGTGCCACCTGGTCCGCCGTTCGTCGAATCTCAGAAAGGCTGACGTGTCCAGCTCCGACTCTGCGACTCCGTTCCCGTCGTCGAGACCCGCGCGGGCGGTCAACCCGCTTCTCGACGCCCGTGACCTTCGCCTTCCGCGTATCGCGGACCCCTGCGTCCTGGTGATGTTCGGCATCACCGGCGATCTGGCTCGCCACAAGCTCCTGCCCGCGATCTACGACCTGGCCAACCGGGGCCTGCTCTCCCCCAGCTTCTCCCTGGTGGGGGTCGGCCGGCGCTCCTGGTCCGACGATGACCTGCGCGCCTACGTGGAGAAATCGGCTCGGGAGGGCGCCCGTACCCCGTGGCGTCCCGCCATCTGGGAGCAGCTGGCAGCGGGGATGCGCTTCGTGGAGTTCGCCTCCTTCGAGGACGACGCCGCCTATGACCGGCTCACGGCCGTGGTGGATGACCTGGACGCCACCCGGGGCACGCGCGGCAACCGAGCCTTCTATCTGTCGATCCCTCCGGGGTGGTTCCCCGCCGTCACCGAGCGCATCGCCCGCTCCGGGCTCGTGGAGGAGTCGGCCGAGGCCTGGCGCCGCGTGGTCATTGAGAAGCCCTTCGGGCACGACCGCGCCAGCGCCCGAGAGCTCGATGACCTCGTGGGACGCATCGTGCGTCCCGACGACGTCTTCCGGGTCGACCACTACCTGGGCAAGGAGACGGTGCAGAACATCCTGGCGCTGCGGTTCGCCAACACGATGTTCGAGCCGCTGTGGAACCAGCGCTACGTCGACCACGTCCAGATCACGATGGCCGAGGACATCGGTATCGGAACCCGGGCCGGTTACTACGACACCATCGGCTCGGCGCGCGACGTCATCCAGAACCACCTGCTCCAGCTCCTGGCACTGACCGCGATGGAGGAGCCCACCAGCATGGAGGCGGCCGCGGTGCGCCTGGAGAAGGAGAAGGTGCTCAACTGCGTGCGTCTGGAGCGCGACGGGGTGCTGGACCTGGACCTCACCACTGCCCGGGGCCGTTACGACGCCGGCTTCCAGGGAGGGCTGCCGGTGCGGGGCTATCTGGAGGAGGACGGCGTCGCCGCCGACTCCCGCACCGAGACCTTCGCCGCCCTGCGTCTGGAGATCGCCAACCGTCGCTGGGCCGGCGTGCCGTTCTATCTGCGCGCCGGTAAGCGCCTGACCCGCCGGGTCACCGAGGTCGCCGTCGTCTTCAAGCAACCGCCGTTCCTGCCCTTTGAGTCGGCGGCCACCACAGCCGTGGGTGCCAACACCATCGTGCTGCGCATCCAGCCCGATGAGGGCATCACGCTGCGGCTGGCCTCCAAGGTGCCCGGAACCCAGATGGAGCTGCGCGACGTCTCCATGGACTTCGGCTACGGAGCCACCTTCAACGAGGAGTCCCCGGAGGCCTACGAGCGCCTCATCCTCGATGCGCTCCTGGGTGACGCCCCACTCTTTCCCCACCAGCGCGAGGTCGACCTGTCCTGGCGCATTCTCGATCCCGTCATCGAGCACTGGAGCGCCGGTGGGAGTCCCGAGGGCTATCGCCCCGGCTCCTGGGGGCCGGTAAGTGCCCACGAACTCCTTGCCCGCGACGGCCGCACCTGGAGGCGCTCATGATTACCACACTGACCGCGACGACCACATCCCGGATCGTCTCCCGGCTGGTGGAGCACGAGGGGACCTCCGGCTCCTCCCGGGTGCTGACTCTCGTGATCTCCACCGACGAGAAGGGCCTGGAGGATGCACTGTGCGCCGCGCACGGCGCCAGCCGGGATCACCCCAGCCGCATCATCGCCGTCGTCAAACCGCCTGAGGAGGACACTGCCGGTCGCGTGACTCCGCGCAGCCGTGACGGACACGTCCCAGCCCAGGCCGGAGGGCACCTGGATGCCGAGATCCGTGTCGGTCACGACGCCGGTGCCGGCGAGACGCTGGTTCTGAGGCCTTGGGACGAAGCGGCTCTGCACACCGACACGCTGGTGGTGCCCTTCCTCCTGCCCGACGCCCCGGTGGTCGTGTGGTGGCCGACGACCGTCCCCGAGATCCCCTCACAGGACCCCTTGGGACGCCTTGGCTCCACACGCATCACCAACACTCCCGCGCAGGACTTCCCGGCCAGGGCGCTGCGAGAGCTGGCACCGGTGAGCGTGCGCGGCGACATCGACCTGGCCTGGACCCGCATCACCCTGTGGCGCGCCATGGTGGCCTCCACCCTGGACCCGCTGCTGCGCGCGGGCAGCCTGCGAGAGCTCGTGGTGGCCGGCGAGCCGAGGAACTCCTCGCTCTCCCTCATGATCGCGTGGTTGCGGCTGCGGCTGGACGTACCGGTCACGAGAGTCGATGAGGAGGACTTCAAAGGCATCTCCTCCATTACCGCCAGAACCGACGACGGCGAGATCATCATCGCCCGCCATGACCTGGAGCGGGTCACGATCACGCGCCCCGGCTCCCCCGAGCCCCAGGTGGTCACGATGGCGCGGCGTGAGCCGGTCAGCACCCTCAACGAGGAGCTGCGCCGGCTCACCCCCGACCTCGTCTACCAGGAGGTCCTGGCCACGCTGCTCGAGGAGCCCGTCAATGACTGACACCGGCACCCCCCGCACCCGGGCCATCGCTGAGATCCAGGAGGCGGCTTCGGCCGCCGCCACGCCAGAGGTCATCGTGCTTCCCACACTGAGCGACGCCGCGCGCAGGGCCTGCCAGGACACCGTGCGAATCCTGGCCGCGGCGGTGACGGACCGGGGAGTCGCCCACCTGGCGCTGACAGGCGGTTCCGGGGGGATGGCGCTGTCTGAGGCCCTCGCGCCGCTCATCGCCGCCCAGCCCGAAGAGGTGCGTCGCGCCATCCACCTGTGGTTCGGTGACGAGCGCTTCGTGCCCGCCGGGGACCCGGAACGCAACGATCTGCTGGCCACTCCCCTCATCGCCGCAGGCATCAGGGAGTCTCAGACCCACCGGCTGGCCGCTCCGAACGAGGTCGGTGGCCTGGATGAGGCGACCGCCCGCATGGCCCACGAGCTTATGTCGGCGGGTGTGGCCCACGGCGGCTTCGACGTCGTCCACGTGGGGCTGGGACCTGATGCGCACGTCTGCTCCCTCTTCCCCGGGCACCCGGCCGCGCTCGCGGTGGAGGCTCCCGCCGTGGCCGTGCGCAACTCGCCCAAGCCGCCTCCCGAGCGCTACTCCCTGACCTTCGATGCCTTGCAGCATGCCGGCCGGATCATGGTGGTGGCCGGCGGTGAGGGCAAGGCCGAGGCGGTCCGCCTGGGGCTGGGCGCTCCCGATGTGCTTAAGGCACCGGCCTCGTGCTGCCGGGGAAAGCAGACCACCTGGTACCTGGATGAGCAGGCCAACGCCCTGACGACTGATTGAGTCTGATCCGGTCGCCCTGCCTGCGCAGTGCGGGCCGACGAGCCCGAGACTTCATGTCGGTGGGTAGGGCTACCGTAGCCTCATGAACGCTTCCGGCCGGCTCCTGGCGCGCCTGACGGTACTCGGTGCGCTCAGTGCGTCGGGGATGACAGCAGCTCTTCCCGTCCATGCCGATGATGCCTCGCCGGAGCCCTCGCAGAGGTCAGCGGCCACCGAGCTCGCCGCCCTCCATGAGGCGCCCTGGGACCGGAGAGGAGACTTCATCCTGTCCCTGAAGGCATCTCTTGAGGTGCTTTCGGAGCTGCCCGAGGACGCTCCGGCCGCCCGCTCCTGGGCCGAGGGAGGTTCCCGAACCGGCTGGTTCGGTGAGGCGTGGACCGACGTCGACGGTGACGGTTGTGACACTCGTAACGAGATCCTGGCCCGGGACCTGGAGGATGCCGACTTCTCGCGCGCCGACGGCCTTCAGTCCCGGGAGGAGGGACGTGGCCGGGGTGCGGGCGTGTGCCCGGACGCCACTGTCTGGGCGGGCGTCCTTCAGGATCCCTACACCGGCAGAAGGGTCACCTTCACACGCGGTCAGGAGACCTCAGCGGCTGTCCAGATCGACCATGTGGTACCGCTGAACTACCTCTACGCCCACGGAGCCTGGCAGTGGGATGAGCGCACCCGACTGCTGGTGGCCAACGACCCGCTGAATCTCGTCGCCGTTGAAGGCGAGGCCAATCAGGCCAAGGGCGCCTGCGGGCCGGCGAGCTGTCCCGTTGGTTCCACCGAGACCGGCAGCTGGCGGCCCACCGGACCGGGCGGCTGGTGGCCGGCCAACTCCTCCTACCGCTGCACCTACGCACGTCGCTTCGTCTCAGTGGCCGCCGCCTACCGGCTTGGCCTGCCTCAGGCCGACAAGGCGGCGCTGAGCACCACCTTGAACAGCTGTCTCGCCGGTGGGGACGGGACCGCATCCCTCCCGGAACGCGCCGCGCGTAGCGCGAAAGAGGTCGGCTCCGTGGTGTGGCACAGTCCCCGATACGCCGCACTGGCAGCACTCGGCGCCCTGGTTCTGGGCTGGGGACTCATCCTTCGAGGCAGACGTCGAGGGCGCGCAGTCTCACGGCGTCGGCGCCGTTCCATGTCCCGCCACTGAGCCGTCTGCTTAGGATGCCGCCATGGCAGCTCACCCCCGTTCCGCCTCCAGCGGCAACAACGCTCCAAGTGCACCGA
The DNA here is from genome assembly GCF_000223355.1 of Actinomyces sp. oral taxon 175 str. F0384. Lineage (NCBI taxonomy): Bacteria > Bacillati > Actinomycetota > Actinomycetes > Actinomycetales > Actinomycetaceae > Actinomyces > Actinomyces sp. oral taxon 175. Next base: position 1,214,919 of record NZ_AFUR01000001.1, on the reverse strand, counting down.
CGTCGGCTCGTATCGACGTCTGGCTGTGGAGCGTGCGGCAGATCAAGTCCCGTTCGGCGGCGACGAGCGCCTGCAAGGCTGGGCATGTACGCATCAACGGAGAGACCGCCAAGCCCGCCCAGCACGTCTCGGTGGGGGACGAGGTCCGCTACCGGGTCGATGGCTTCGACCGGCTACTGACCGTCACTCGAATCCTCACCAAGCGGGTGGGTGCCCCCATCGCCCGCACCGCGTACATCGACTCCTCTCCCCCTCGCCCGTCGCCCCTGGATGCGCCGGCAGCTGTCATCCGAGATCGCGGGGCAGGACGGCCCACGAAGAAGGAGCGTCGTCAGCTCGACGCCCTCATGGGAGGCGGACGCCATCAGGATGACCGCGTCTGACGCGCCGGGGTGAGCGGCCTCACCGCCAGCAGATTTCGGAAGGAGCCGCCCCATGGGTTAAGGTTCTGCTCGTTGCAAGCGGCCCGAAGCCGCGAGTCAACGGGCTGTGGCGCAGTTTGGTAGCGCACTTGACTGGGGGTCAAGGGGTCGTGGGTTCAAATCCCGCCAGCCCGACCAGAACAAAGGTCCGCACTCTTTCAAAGGAGTGCGGACTTTTTTGTTGACAGCACTTCGGCAGCAGACGTTCACATTCTTCCGAGGCCACCCTTATCAACACCAGACACATTTGCATCCCACATAACAACCATTAGGCTAATTTAAGCCGATGAGCCCGATAGCAATTTACCGACCTTTAATCACGATCCAGTCAACGTTGCAATGACGGCGGTCACCCAGCCTGCCCGCCGCCTGCAGCCAGTTTTCATTGGTACCTCAAGACGAAAGAACTACCCCTTGCAGTCGGCCACATGATTCAGCCGCGCGACGAATTCGGTCAGAAAAGTCACAACCGAATAACATGCATGACTGACGCGACTGTGGTTGAGTGAACACCGACATCAAGGGTGTCTCACAGCATCCTGCGCGTCGGCTCATCGTCGATTGTGCAAATCAGACTGTGTTCTCATATTCCCGATCAGAGAGAACGACACATGAACATCAAGCGCGTCATCGCCGCAGCTGCGCTCACCGTCGTGCCGCTGACCGCCTCCTCGGCCGCACTGGCCGCTCCGGCCGCCCCTCAGGGCGCACCTGCAGCCGCCGCCGCGGTTCCCGCCCAGGTGACCTCGGAGGGGGCCCAGTACGCCGACACCGTCCTGAACAAGGTCAACGAGCTGCGCAGCAGCCTGAACCTTCAGCCCGTGACCCGGTACCAGGAGCTCGACGCCGTCGCACAGGACTGGTCCGAGCAGCAGGCCGCCGCCAACAACATGAGCCACCGCCCCGACTTCACGTCGGTCTACCCCAAGGGCTGGACCACCGGCTCTGAGAACGTGGCCTGGCGTACCGCGGGTGGCGACACCGGCGCGCTGATCTTCGAGCAGTGGCTCAACTCCCCCGGCCACTACAAGAACATGACCGACCCGAACGTCAACTCCATCGGCATCGGTTTCGCCCAGACCTCGGACGGCAGGTGGTACGCCACCCAGAACTTCGCCGCCTACAACGTCAGCAACTCGACGCTGACCCCGTCGACCACGACGACCACCAACACCACCACCACGACGACGAAGAGCAACACCCCGCCGTCGACGACCGACACCCCGCCGACGGACACCACCGTTCCCGGTCCGACGCCGACCCCGGAGACCACTCCGTCGACGCCGTCCACCGAGACGACTGCTCCGGCTCCGACTGCTCCCCCGACCTCGGAGACCACCACCCCTGCGTCCACGCCTTCCGCTCCGGCCACCACGGTGACCACTGAGACCGTCACGACCACCGGTACCCCGGCCAAGCCGTCAGCGACTCCTGTCGTTGCGGCTCCTCGCACCACCCCGACGAAGCCCGCCCTGGCCACCACTGGTCCGAGCATCGCCGTCGCCGTCGCCGCCGCCGGCCTGCTGGGCACCGGCGCCGTCCTCGTCATGCGTCGCCGCCAGGCCAGCTGACTGAGCTGAAGGCTCTCAGAGCGCGAGCCGTTCCTCTGACGGGCGCCTGTTGGTCCACTGATCGGTGTGGGCCAGCAGGCGCCCGTCTTGTGCGCGCCTCACACCGTGCTGACATGGACGCGTCATCCTTGAGAGGATGACGCCGTGAAGCACCTTCCCCTGGAGCCCGAGCTCCTCGCAGCGTTGCCCGCGCAGATCGATCTCCGTCTTGTTGTCACCGACATGGACGGCACTCTCCTCGATGGTCAGGGGCACGTTCCCGCCGGGCTGCTGGAGGCAGTCGAAGACATGCGAGCCGCCGGCATCGTCTTCACCCCCGCCTCGGGTAGGCAGCTGGCGAACCTGCGTGCGGTCCTGGGCTCCGCCGTCGAGGACTCACCACTGATCGCTGAGAACGGTTCCTTCGTCGTCCACGGCAGTGAGGAGGTCCACTCCGACACCATCAGCGCCCAGGACGCCGAGGCCGCCATCACCACCACCCGCCACCTGGTCGACTCCGGGTACGATGTCGGCGCGGTTGTAGCCGGCAAGCACTGCGCCTACATCGAGCGCTCCGATGCGGCCTTCCTGGAACAGGCCGGGTTGTACTACGAGGCGCTGGAGATCGTCGAGGACCTGACCGCCATCGCCCTGGATGAGGTGCTCAAGGTCGCGGTCTTCGACTTCGACGACGTCGAGAACGGCAGTTCTCAGGCACTGACCGCTGCGGTTACCCACGTGCAGACCGTCGTCTCCGGGTTGCACTGGACGGACATGATGTCGGCGCAGGTCTCGAAGGGGCGGGCCCTGGCGGCGCTTCAGGCCAGGCTCGGAGTCCTCCCGGAGCAGACTGCTGTCTTCGGGGACTACCTCAACGACCTGGATCTCTACGACCACGCGGACCTGGGCTTCGCCATGCGCAATGCCCACCCCGGCATCCATGCCGCAGCGGCGTACACGGCGCCCGCCAACACCGAGGACGGTGTCCTGCGTACAGTCGAGGAGCTGCTCAGGCGCTCTCGGAGACAAGGCTGAGATACGCGGGACGGCCTCGAACCGGTCAGTCCGAGGCCGTCCCGATGGGTTGGTTGCCCGTCGGGTTACTGACCCAACCAGGCCTTCATGCCGCCGCTGACGTTGAGCAGCTCGCCGGTGTAGCCGGCAGCGGTCAGGGCCTTGACCGCCTTGGCGGAGCGCACTCCGCCGGCACAGATGACCGCGATGGGGCGGGACACATCGAGCTCTCCCATCCGGTCGACCACCTCACCCAACGGGATGTTGACTGAACCGGGGATCGCCGTGCGCGCCACCTCGTCGGGCTCACGCACGTCGAGAACCACCAGGTCCTCCTCCGCCTCAAGCCGACGCCGCAGCTCATCGACGTTGACTTCCTTCATCATGTCCTCCTCAAGGGTTGTACATCGCTGACATAACAGAGCATTCGGCTGGTCTCGCCGGGCTCCACGTTCCAAAAGCCGTGCCGCTCATAGAAGCGTCGGGCATCGATGTCGCCCTCATCGACGCTGATGCGCGTCTCGAGCGCGGAGCGCTGCCGCACCTGCTCACGTGCCTGCCCGAGCAACCGGGAGCCGATACCGCGGTTGCGGCATTCGGGCTGCACGTAGAGCTCCTCCAGCTCGGCGACCGGCCCATCACCGTACGGAGTGGGACGCAGCGTCAGATACGCGAAGCCCACTGCCCGCAGGTGCTCACCGCTGCTGTCCTCGGCCAGGAGGACCAGGACGTCCTGACGGTGCAGCATCACCTGGAACCTGCTGGCGAGCTCCTGCGCCGAGGGAGTCGAAGTGTCGAACTCGGCGTTGAAGTCGAACAGCAACCCTCCGACGCATGACGCATCGGCCGGTTCTGCTACGCGCACCTGGACCTGCGATTCTCCTTCGAGCGGATCGGTTGGCGCTGAGTGGCTGCCAGAAGCCATCGGGCTAGTGACGCAGACCGCGGTAGCGGGTGATGAGGCCGCGGGTGGAGGCGTCCTGTCCTGAAAGGGCCTCCTCGTCCCCCTGGACAGCGGGGGCGATCTCGAGGGCCAGCTTCTTGCCGAGCTCGACCCCCCACTGGTCGAAGGAGTCGATGCCCCACACGATGCCCTGGGTGAAGGTGATGTGCTCGTAGAGGGCGATGAGCTCTCCGACGACCGCGGGCGTCAGCGCCGGGGCGAGGATCGAGGTGGTCGGCTTGTTGCCGGCGAAGACGCGGGCCGGGACGATCTCCTCGGCGGTGCCCTCGGCGCGCACCTCGTCGGCGGTCTTGCCGAAGGCGAGCGCCGCGGTCTGGGCCAGGTAGTTGGACAGGAACAGCTCGTGGACGTCCACTCCCCCGTCCTTGGTGGGGTGAGCGGGGTTGGCCACGGCGATGAAGTCCGCGGGGATGAGCTGGGTGCCCTGGTGGATGAGCTGGTAGAAGGCGTGCTGGCCGTTGGTGCCCGGTTCTCCCCAGAAGACCTCACCGGTCTCGGTGGTCACGGGGCTGCCGTCCCAGCGCACGGACTTGCCGTTGGACTCCATGGTGAGCTGCTGGAGGTAGGCGGGGAAGCGGTGCAGGTACTGGGCGTAGGGCAGGATGGCGTGGGAGCCGGCCTTGAAGAAGTTGACGTACCAGACGTTGAGCAGGCCCATGAGCATGGGGACGTTCTCGGCCGGGGCCTTGGTGGCGAAGTGCTCGTCAACAGTGTGGAAACCGGAGAGGAAGTCGGCGAAGTTCTCCGGGCCGATGGCCACGGCCAGGACCGTGCCGACAGCGGAGTCCACCGAGTAGCGTCCACCCACCCAGTTCCAGAAGCCGAAGGCGTTGGCCGGATCGATACCGAACTCGGCGACCTTGTCCAGGGCGGTGGAGACGGCCACGAAGTGCTTGGCGATGGCGCCGTCGGTCTCAATGCTCTTGGCCTGGAGGGCGGCCAGGAACCAGTCGCGGGCCATGCGGGCATTGGTGAGGGTCTCCAGGGTGGTGAAGGTCTTGGAGGCGATGATGAACAGGGTCGTCTCCGGGTCGAGGTCCGCGACCTTCTCGGCACAGTCGGTGGGGTCGATGTTGGAGATGAAGCGGCACTCAAGGCCCTTCTGCACGTAGGGCTTGAGGGCCTCATAGACCATGACGGGGCCGAGGTCGGAGCCACCGATACCGATGTTGACCACCGTCTTGATGGGCTTGCCGGTGACGCCGGTCCACTCCCCCGAGCGGACGCGGCGGGCGAAGGCGTAGATCTTCTCCAGGACCTCGTGGACGTCGGCGACGACGTCCTGGCCGTCCACGGTCAGGGAGTCGGCGGCCGGGCGGCGCAGGGCGGTGTGGAGAACGGCCCGGTCCTCGGTGATGTTGATGTGCTCGCCGGCGTACATGGCGTCGCGGCGGCCCGGGACGTCCACCTGCTCGGCGAGCTCGACCAGGGCGTCGCGGACGTCGTCGGTCAGCAGGTTCTTGGACAGGTCGACGTAGAGGTCTCCCAGCTCGTAGGAGAAGCGCTCGGCGCGCTGCGGGTCGTCGGCGAACCAGGCGCGCAGGTCCGGGGTCATGGAGTCGTGGAGCTCGGTGAGGCGCTTCCAGGCGGGCGTGGTGGTGGGGTCAACCGGATTCAGCATGGCTACAGTCTATGGGTGTTGCGGCCACGCGCCACTGTCCGGTGCCAAACGTTCTCACGCTCGCGGCGTCCTGCTGGTTCTTGACGCGCCGGCGCGGGATCCTCAAGGCTGCCCCATAAGATGAGGCGATGGAGCCTTCTTCAGCCGGCCTCCAGAGAACAGGCGGGTGGCTGCACCTGGCACTCACCTGCGTCGGGACGGTTGTCGTGGTTGCGTCACTGGCAGTGGGCATCATCGCAACAACCGGCTGGCAGAACACCTACAAGCTACCCGCGTGTGTCCCAGCCTCGGACTGCCTCGGTCAGACCCGCGAGGCTGTGGCCGAGAACCCGGCCATCCTGTTGCTGGGAGTCATGACCCTCCTACTGGCTGCGGCCGACGTATGGGCACTCGTCCAGATGCGGCGGCACCGCACGACGTTCTGGGTGCAATTCTCCGGCGCATTGCTGGCACTGACGACGATACTGTCTCTCAACACCCTGACGGCATGGTGGAGCTTCCGTTCCCTGGTCTATTGATCGGGCGGCACTTGCCCGAGGTTTGAACCCGTTACCGGTCACTGAGAGCCTGACGATCGCTGATGGTCTGCTGTCGGTACTGGCTCGGTGAGAGCCCCAGAACGCGTCGGAAGTCGGCGGTCAGGTGGGCGTGGTCCGCGTAGTCGAGCTCGGCGGCCACCTGCGCAACGGTGACGGACGAATCCTCCCGAAGCCGCTGTGCTGCCTCTTGGAGCCGGTAGCGTCGGATCACTGCGAGTGGGGGCAGGCCGATGTACTTCTCACAGAGGCGTTGGAGACTGCGGACAGAAAGATCGAGGCGTCGCGCCAGCTGATCGACGCGCAGGACGCTTCTGTCGGAGGCGACGACGTCCTCCATCTTGTTGGCGATGAGCGCCATCGCTTGTGGCGGCCCGGCATGTTGCGCCACCCAGTCTGCCAGCGCACTGGCGGCACGTTGTCCACCCCTCATCGTGTTGGTATCCGCCATGGCGTCAGCAACCGCAGCGCCCAGGTCAGGGTCCTCGAGCGGCCGATGGGAGTTCCGGATCAGGGATGGGGAGCACAGCGCACCCGCTGCCGCAGGCCTGAGAAGGGCTCCGACGGCCCATCCTCGGCCTTCCAGCTCACGATAGGAGATGCTCGTCGTCGGGCCGTGCAGAGCCATGCCATCGGGCTCGACAACGAGGTTGCAGGCGGGGAACGGGAGCACCTCCTGGCGGTCCCGTTGTCCTGCGGGCAAGTCCCAGCGTGGGATCCAGATCCAGCGGACCCGATCGGCCAGTGCCTCGGGGACAGGCTGGCGGTGAAAGGTCGGAAGCCTGGAGGGATAGAGGATCCCCCGTCGATCAGCGGTCGTCTCGGGCACGGCTCCTCACCTTTCCGGAGCTGTCGCAGATCTTCAAGCGAAGGCACCTCCATCGTTCCTACAGTCGTTGGCATGAGTACACGCAACCTATCCGGGGCCACTGGTCACTACACGACTGATGGGACTCCGCACGGCTTCACCAGCATCACACCGTTTCTGGCGGTTGACGGCGCCGACCGAGCGCTCAGGTTCTACCGTGACGTCTTCGGTGCGCGCATCGTGGACAGTGTGGAGATCGAAGGTGCGGTCGTCCACGCAGAGCTCGACTTCGGTCACGGCAGGATCCAGATCGGTGAGCCCTCAGCCTTGTCCGGTCTGGTTGCGACTCCGTCGGATGAGCCGGTCTGCTACTCGATCCGCTTGTACTGCCCGGATGTCGACGCCGCCGTTGAGCGGGCTACTGCCGCCGGTGCGACCTTGCTGGAACCGCCCGACACCTTCGTGTCCGGGGACAGGTTCGCCTCCATCCGCGATCCCTTCGGCGTGCGGTGGTCGGTCATGACCCGGGTCGAGGACTTGTCCGAGGAGGAGAGTTCCGCACGTGTTGCCGCGTGGGCCCAGAAGCAGGCCGTTTCCGACAGCTGAGCCCTTCCGGGGCTCAGCGCCGCTGGCGCTTCTCGCGCACGCGCACCCCGATCTGGATGGGGGTGCCGGTGAAGCCGAACTCCTCACGCAGGCGGCGCTCGATGAAGCGCCGGTATCCGGCGTCGAGGAAACCGGTGGTGAAGATGACGATCCGGGGCGGGGCCACCTGGACCTGGGTGGCGAAGAGGATGCGGGGCTGCTTGCCGCCGCGCACCGGGTGCGGGGTGGCGGACTGCAGCTGGCCCAGGAAGCCGTTGAGTCGGCCCGTGGGAACGCGCGTGGTCCAGCCCTCCAGGGCGGCGTCGAGGGCGCGCACAAGCCGGTTGGTGTGCCAGCCGGTCCGGGCGGCCAGGTTGATGTGGGGGGCCCAGGAGACGTGGGCCAGGTCGTGCTCGACCTCCCACAGGAGCATCTTCTGGCGCTCCTCGTCCACCAGGTCCCACTTGTTGTTGACCAGGACCAGGGCTCGGCCGGCATCAACGGCCTGCTGGACCACGCGCACGTCCTGCTCGCTGATCGGCTCGGAGGCGTCCAGCAGGACGACGGCGACCTCGGCCTTGTCGATGGCGCCCTGCGTGCGCAGCACCGCGTAGTAGTCGGCGCCCCGTGACTGCTTGACCCGCCGGCGGATCCCCGCGGTGTCGACGAAGACCCACTGGCGCCCGTCGAGCTCGATGATCTCGTCGACCGGGTCACGGGTCGTGCCCGCGGTCTCGTTGACGACGACGCGCTCCTGGCCCGCGATGGAGTTCAGCAGAGAGGACTTGCCGACGTTAGGACGCCCCACGAGAGCGATGCGGTGCAGGTCCCCCTCCGGCGCTGCGGTGGCCACGGCGGAGACCTCCGGAAGGACCTCCATGACGGCGTCGAGGACCTCGCCGCTGCCCCGGCCGTGCAGGGCCGAGACCGGGAAGGGCTCGCCCAGCCCCAGGTTCCACAGGGTGGCGGCGTCCCCCTCCTGGGCCGGGGAGTCGACCTTGTTGGCGGCCAGGACCACCGGCTTGCCGCTGCGGCGCAGCATCCGCACCACGCGGGCGTCGGTCTCGGTGATGCCGACCTGGGCGTCGACGACCAGCAGGACGGCGTCGGCCATCTCCACGGCGATCTCGGCCTGGGTGGCCACGGCGGCGTCGAGGCCGGCCACGTCCACCTCCCATCCGCCGGTGTCGACGATGGTGAAGCGGCGCCCGGCCCACTCGGCCGGGTAGGAGACCCGGTCGCGGGTGACACCGGGGGTGTCCTGGACAACGGCCTCGCGACGGCCCAGGACCCGGTTGACCAGCGTCGACTTGCCCACGTTGGGGCGGCCGACGACGGCCAGGACCGGCAGCCCGGGCTCGACGCTGTCACCGGTGGGCAGGCCGCCGTCGGCCTCCAGGAGGGCGAGGTCCTCCTCATCGAGCTCGTAGTCGGCCAGGCCCGCGCGCATGGCCTGGGCCCGCAGGTCCTCCTCGGCGTCCCGCTGGGCGGCGGCGTCGGCGGCCTCCTCCACCAGGTCCAGGACCCGTTCGACCGACTGCTCCAGGGTCAGCTCCGAGGTGTCCACCAGGGTGACGCCCTCGGGTGCGGTGAGGAACTGGGAGACCGTGGCGTCGTCGCGGTCGCGGCGCACCACCTGGTCTCGCAGGGCGTCGGCGTCGACCTGCTTGCCGGCGGCTTCCAGGTCCCCGGCGCGGCGGGCCAGGCGGGCCTCCTCCGAGGCGGTCACCAGCAGGCGGGCGTCGGCGTCAGGTGCGATGACGGTGGTGATGTCACGTCCCTCGGCCACGATGCCGGCACCGGCGGAGAAGGAGCCGGTGTGCCCGGTCGCCTCGAAGCGGATGATCTCGCGCTGGCGGCGCGCCAGGTCGGCACGCACCTCGAGGTTGGTGGCGACCTTCGAGACGACGGTGGCGATGTGCGGGTCGCGGATCGCGGTCGATACGTCCGTGCCGTCCACGGTGAAGGTGGGGTGCTCGGGATTCAGCCCCATGTGCAGGGGCATTGCGGCGACGGCCTCGGCGACGGCGGCCCCGTCCTCCAGGTCGATGCCCTCGTGCTCGCACCACCAGGCGGCGGCCCGGTACATGGCACCGGTGTCCAGGTAGGCCAGTCCCAGCTCGGCGGCGACGCGCCGCGAGACGGTGGACTTGCCCGATCCGCTCGGTCCGTCGATCGCAACGACGATTCCCATGGTGCCCTCCATCAGGGTCCGATTGACGGTCATGAACTGGGCCAAGCGTCCCACACTCCGGCGCGGTACTGCGGATCAGGTCCCCATGAGCACTGACACAGGCGGACCTCGGTGACGGATTGAACCGGCTTCAGCCCGCGACGACGCGCCAGCCCTGGGCGTCCAGCGCCTCCTCCAGCCGTTGGGCGGCCGCAGGAAGGACGGAGATGAGGGCGATGCCCGCGCTCTGCCCGGCCGAGTGCTCTAGGGAGAAGTCCTCAATGTTGACGCCGGCGGCTCCGACGTCCGAGAAGAGCCTGCCCAGCTCGCCGGCGGCGTCGGGTACCAGGACCTGGACCTCGGTGTAGCGGCGCGGCGCCCCGCCGTGCTTTCCGGGGATGCGTTCCCGACCGAGGTTTCCCCGTGTCATGACATCGGTGACCGCGCCGACGGCCCCGGGAGCGACCACACGTGCCGCTCCCGGGGCCGTGTGCTCCGGACTGTCCGAATCGCAGGCGGCCGCTTCGATCCCTGTGATCAGTAGGCCTAGGTCATCACTGATCCGGCGCAGCAGGTCGACCACGGGCCCGGCGTTGCCCACGATGATGGCCGACCACAGCCTGGGGTCCGAGGCCGCGATCCTGGTGACGTCACGAAGCCCCTGCCCTGACAGAGCCAGGGCCCCCTCCCCCAGCTCCTCCAGGCGGGCGGCCACGAGTGAGGAGACGAGCTGGGGCATGTGGGAGACGGCAGCGACGGCAGCGTCGTGCTCCGCCGCACCCATGCGCACCGGGGTGGCGCCCACATCGACCGCCAGGTTCCTGATGACCAGCTCCGCCTGTGGATCGGCGTCCTGGCCGACCACCACCCAGGGGCGCCCTGCGAAGAGGTCGCAGTCGGCGGCGCCGGCGCCCGAGCGCTCCCGGCCGGCCATCGGGTGGGAGCCGACGTACCTGCGGGCCTCGTCTCCCGCCCGGGCCCGGACCTCGGCGACGACCCGTTCCTTGACGGAGGCGACGTCAGTGACCACGGCACTGGGGTGGGCGCTCAGCTGCGCGACGACGACGTCGGCGGTGACGTCGGGGGGCGTGGCCACGACGACGATCTGCGGCTCAGGGCTGTCCTTGCCATGAAGCGTTCCCGCTCCCATGTCTCGAGCCAGGGCCAGCGAGGTCGGCGAGGTGTCGGAGAGCAGGACCTCGATACCTGCCGCCCGCAGCGCCAGAGCGAGTGAGGTTCCCAGCAGCCCCGTGCCGACGATGAGCACCGGGCCGCGCGTGGACACTGACGCCCGCGGCTCGGGGGCGCTCACAGCCCGACCTCCTGCTGCAGTGCGGCGATCTCCTCGCCGCTGAGGGGGCGGGTCTGGCCGGGGCGCAGGTTGCCCAGCCGCAGCGGTCCGAGCCGGGTGCGCGCCAGACGCGTCACAGGGTGGCCGACGGCGTCCAGCATGCGCCGCACGATGCGGTTCTTGCCGGAGTGGAGGGTGATCTCAACGATGGAACCGCGCGGCCCGGAGTCCTTGACAGTGACCCGGTCCGCCTTGGCCTCACCGTCCTCCAGCTCGATGCCGCGCCGCAGCTTACGCGGGACCCAGGGCTCAACCTGTCCCTCGACGATGGCGACATAGGTCTTGGCGATCTCGAAGCTGGGGTGCATGAGCCGGTGGGAGAGCTCGCCGTCGTTGGACAGCAGGAGCAGCCCCTCGGTCTCGGTGTCGAGGCGCCCGACATGCACTAGGCGCAGCGAGTCGGGCAGCTCGGGGTGCTCAGCCAGGTAGTCGCGTCCGTACTGGGCCACGGTGGGACGGCCCTCAGGGTCCTCCATGGTGGTGACGATGCCTGCCGGCTTGTGGAGCATGAGGGTGATGAGCTCGGGGTTGGTGAGGATTCGGCTGCCGTCAACGCGGATCTCCTGGGTCAGCGGGTCCACTCTGACGCCCGCCTCGGTGACGGAGATGCCGTCGACGCTGACGCGGCCGTCGGCGATGAGCTGCTCGCAGGCGCGGCGCGAGGCAACCCCTGCGTGGGCCAGGACCTTCTGCAGCCGTTGCCCGGAGGCGACGTGCGGGTCGTCCTGGCCGCCCTTGGTGGCGCGCTCACGCATCTGGAGCAGACGGGCTTCCTCATCCTCATCAATGGCCTCGGCGTCGAAGGCGGCCAGGTCGCCGGCGTCGGCCTGCTCGTCCAGCTCCTCGAGGTCATCCTCGTCGTAGAACTCCTGGGCCCCGAAGTCGCTGTGGGGCACGGACTCGGTTCGGGTGTGGCGGTTTCTCGGGGTCATGGGGTCCTCCTACCGGCCATCTCATCGGCCTGTTCGACGATCTCCCCCAGCGCCTCGACGCGGGGGAGGTAGGGAGCCAGGGGTGGCAGCTCGTCCAGGGAGTCGATTCCCAGGTACTCCAGGAAGTCTCCCGTGGTCCTGTACAGAATCGCACCGGAGGTCTCGGCACCGGCCTCCTCGATGAGGCCGCGGGCGTGCAGGGTGCGCATGACGCCGTCGACATTGACCCCGCGGATCTGTGCGACCCGCCCCCGGGTGACCGGCTGCCGGTAGGCGACGACGGCCAAGGTCTCCAGCGCGGCCTGACTCAGGCGTGCGGTGGCGCCGCCAATGATGAAGTGCTCGACGAGGTCGGCGTGCTCAGGCACGGAGGCGAAACGCCACCCACCTGCCGCACGTCGCAGGAGGAATCCATGAGCACGGCTGCCGGGCGCCTCTCCACGGTACTCGGCTGCCAGACTCTCGAGCAGCTCCTCGCAGACGCTCTCCTCCATGCCAAGGGCCTCGGCGATCGCAGAGGTGGTCACCGGCTCGTCGGCGACGATGAGGATGGCCTCAGCAGCACTGCGCAGCTCAGACCCCACAGCCTCGCTCATGCGAATTCCTCCTCGAGCTCAGTAAGGTTCTCAGAGGTCATCATGCCGGTCAGGTCGTCCTGGCCGCCGCACCAGGTCACGGTGATCTCGCCCATGGCCTCCGTCTGGTCCAGCTCGGCACTGCCCTGGCGGTGGAGGATGAGCAGCGCCAGGAAGCGGGCCACCACGACGGCAGTGCGCTCGGCGTCCTCAATGAGTTGGGCGAAGGTCAGGGTTCCGTGACTGCGCAGCCTGCTGGCGATGAGGCTCAGCTGCTCACCGACCGGTACCCGCTCATGCAGGTGGACGGTCTGGACGCCCGGATCCGTGGGCCGAGTGAAGGCGCCCACCGCCAGCCGCGTCAGCTCCTCGGGGGTGATGGTGGCCACGAGCTTGGGCAGCAGCGCCGCCAGATGCGGTTCCAGGGCGACGATGCGCGGGTAGCTGCGCGCGGAGGTCTCCGCCCGGTGGCGGAAGGCAGCTGCTGCCTCCTTGAAGGCCCGGTACTGCAGGAGCCGGGCGAAGAGCAGGTCACGGGCCTCGAGCAGCTCGAGGTCGGGCTCCTCCTCGTTCTCGTCATGGGGCAGAAGGCGGTGCGCCTTGAGCGCCAGGAGGGTCGAGGCCACGACGATGAACTCCGATGCGCGCCCCAGGTCCCAGTCCGAGCGCATGTGGGCGATGAAGTCGTCGGTCACCTCGGCCAGCGCCAGCTCGGTGACGTCGAGCCGCTTGCGGGCGATGAGACTCAGTAGCAGGTCGAAGGGGCCTTCGAACTGGGGCAGCGTGACGCTGAATCCGGGCAGCCGGGGCGGCCCCTGCTCCTCCGACTCAGGCGACATCGCCGCGGGCGATGACCTCGCGGGCCAGCCGGCGGTAGGCGTCCGCGCCGGGGTGGGAGGGCGCGTAGCTGGTGATCGGCTCATTGGCCACGGAGGCGTCCGGGAACTTGATCGTGCGCCGGATGCGCGTGTCGAAGAGCTGCTCACCGAAGGCCTGCTCCAAGCGCTCAAGCACCTCCCGGGAGTGCAGGGTGCGGGAGTCCACCATGGTGGCCAGGATGCCGTCGATCTCCAGGGTGGCGTTGAGGCGGTCCTTGACCCGCTCGACGGTCTCCACCAGGAGCGCCACCCCACGCAGGGCGAAGAACTCGGTCTCCAGCGGGATGATGACGCCGTGGGAGGCGGTCAGGGCGTTGATGGTCAGCAGTCCGAGCGAGGGCTGGCAGTCCACGAGGATCACGTCGTACTCGTCGAGCACCGGACGCAGCACCCGCTTGAGGGCCTGCTCGCGGGCGACCTCGTTGACGAGCTGGACCTCGGCGGCGGACAGGTCGATGTTGGCCGGGACGATGTCCAGCCCCTCCACCGTGGTCTCGTGGATGACCGTGCGGATGTCCGGACGGCTGGCGACGAGCAGGTCGTAGATGGTGGAATCGAGCTCGTGAGCGTTGATGCCCAGGCCGGCCGAGGCCGCTCCCTGGGGATCGAAGTCGACGATGAGGACCTTGCGCCCCAGCTCGGCCAGGGCCGCACCGAGGTTGATCGTCGTCGTGGTCTTGCCGACGCCGCCCTTCTGGTTGCACATGGAGATGACCCGAGCGGGTCCGTGCGACTCCAGCGGCGCGGGAACGGGGAAGTCCTTCTCCTCGCTCTCGTCGGTGCCGGGGTTGTCGATCAGGCCTGGCTGGATGGAGTCATTCACGTCATCCAGCCTAGTCGAAAGCCGACCGACATCGCCCAGTTCAGATAGGACACGCCAGAGATCAAAGCCGACGGGACCCCGCTTTCAGGCGCGGCCCGGTGCGCACTCAGGCTTCCCCCACAAAGGACTGGGGTACGGCCCTCACCTGCGGGCTCATCGATCAGGCCAGAGCCCGCGGGTGACTGGTGGCGTAGACCTCCCGCAGGTGGTCGACGGTGACCTTCGTGTAGATCTGGGTGGTGGTGACCGAGGCGTGTCCGAGCATCTCCTGGACGACACGCACGTCCGCCCCTCCCGCCAGCAGATGCGTGGCGAAGGAGTGGCGCAGGGTGTGGGGGGAGATGCGCCGCTCGTCGGCGCCGTCCGTCCCGATGAGACCGGCCCGTTCAGCGGCCTGTTGGAGGACCGCCCAGGCGCTCTGCCGACTCAGGGGCCTGCCCAGGGTGTTGAGGAAGACCTGTGGCACTCCCCTGCCCTTCTCGGCCAGGACCGGCCGCCCTCGCACCAGGTAGGCGTCCAGCGCCTCCCAGGCGTAGGCCCCCATGGGGACCACGCGTTCCTTGCGTCCCTTGCCGAAAAGCCTCAGCAGCCTGGAGTCGGTGTCAAGGTCGTCGACGACGAGCCCCACCGCCTCGGAGATGCGGGCGCCGGTGGCATAGAGGACCTCCAGCAGCGCTCGGTCACGCAGGCTCACCGGGGAGTCGTCAACGCCTGCTGCCTCCAGGAGACGGCGGACCTCGTCAACCCCTAAGGCCTTGGGCAGACGCCTTCCGGGCTGGGGCGGGCGCACGGTGGCCGAGGGATCCTCTGAGGTGGTGCCCTCGGCCAGGAGGAACTTGTGCCAGCCGCGTACGGCCGTGACGGTTCTGGATGCCGAGGACGACGCCAGCGGACGGGCGCCGTCGGATCCGGTGCGCAGGACCTCGAGGAAGCCGGCCACGTCGTTGCGGCTGACGTCCTGCGGTGCTGAGATGCCGGCGCTCCTCAGGTAGCGCAGGTAGCGGCCGAGGTCGCGCTCGTAGGCGCTCAGGGTGTGAGGGCTCAGCCCGCGCTCGACACGCAGGTGGGCGAGGTAGCCGCGCAGCCCTCGGTCCAGATCGTCTCCACGCGGATCGGGGGTGGTATCGACGGTCGGATCCGTCGTGTGCGCTGTGCTCGTAGGAGTCCGCCGAGGCTCAGCCGAGCTTGGCGACCAGGCCGAGCCCGACGATCGTGATCGTCCAGATGATGGCCACCGCCACCGTGATGCGGTCGAGGTTGCGCTCGGCCACGCCGGAGGACCCTGCGGAGGAGGAGATACCGCCGCCGAACATGTCCGACAGACCGCCGCCCTTGCCCTTGTGCAGGAGGATCGACATGATGAGGAAGAAGCTCGAGAGGACGAGCAGCACCTGAAGGACGATACGCACTACGTTCACGTCACGTTCCCTTCGTTGTTGGTTCCGTCTTGCTGCGGGGGCCTCACGCTCCGGCATGGGTCCGGCGCGACTCCCGACAGGGTCCGCGCCCCCACCTGTCCGCGTGGCAGTCTACCCGCAACGCACAGGGTCCCGGACACCTCGGGGTGTGAGGTGTCCGGGACCCTGTCAGCGAGCGGTGGGACGCTGCGGAGAAGTGATCGCTCAGCTCCTCCGCCGCGGCTCGGGTCGCTCAGGCGTAGAAGCCGGCCATGGCGGCGAAGGAGTCCGCCTTGAGGGAGGCTCCGCCGACGAGTGCACCGTCGACGTCGGGCTGGGCCATGAGCTCCTTGATGTTGCCGGGCTTGGCGGAGCCGCCGTAGAGGATGCGGGTGGCGTCAGCGGTGGCGTCGCCGTAGTCGGCACGCAGGGCCTCGCGGATCGCTCCGCACACCTCCTGAGCGTCCTCGGCGGTGGCGGTCTCGCCGGTGCCGATGGCCCAGATGGGCTCGTAGGCGATGACGATCTTGGCGACGTCCTCGCCGCTCCATCCCTCCAGGGCGGCGCGGATCTGCCCCAGGACGAAGTCGACGTGGGTGCCGGCCTTGCGGATCTCCAGGGCCTCACCGCAGCACAGGATGGGGGTCATGCCGGCGTCGAGCACCTTGCGGGCCTTGGCGCCCACGAGGGCGTCGGACTCGCCGTGGTACTCGCGGCGCTCGGAGTGGCCCATGACGACGTAGCTGACACCAAGCTTGGTGAGCATCTCGGTGGAGATCTCGCCGGTGTAGGCGCCGTTGTCGTGGATGGAGACGTCCTGGGCGCCGTACTTGATGTCCAGGGAGTCGGCCTCGACGACGGTCTGCACGGTGCGGATGTCCGTGAAGGGCGGGATCACGAGAACCTCGCACTTGGTGTAGTCGTGGTCGTGGTCCTTGAGCTCCATGGCCAGGCCCTGGACGAGGTGGTTGGCCTCGAGGTGGTCGAGGTTCATCTTCCAGTTGCCCGCCATGAGCGGGGTGCGGTTACTCATCTGGGTTGCCTTCCTTCAGTCGTTGAGCACGGCGATACCGGGCAGGGTCTTGCCCTCGAGGAGCTCGAGGGAGGCGCCGCCGCCGGTGGAGATGTGGGAGAACGTGGCCTCGTCGAAGCCGAGCGTGCGCACGGCCGCGGCGGAGTCGCCACCGCCGATGACGGAGAAGGCGTCGGACTCGGAGATCGCCTTGGCCACGGCCTTGGTGCCCTCGGCAAAGGCCGGGAACTCGAAGACGCCCATGGGGCCGTTCCACACCACGGTCTTGGAGGTGGCGATGGCCTCGGCGAAGAGCTTTCGCGTCTCAGGGCCGATGTCCAGGCCCATTTGGTCGGCGGGCAGGGCGTCAGCGGGCACCACGGTGGCGGGGGCGTCCGCGGCGAAGGTCGGGGCCACGACGGTGTCGACGGGCAGCAGCAGCTCGACGCCGTTCGCCTTGGCGGTCTCCAGGTAGCCCTTGACGGTGTCGATCTGGTCCTTCTCCAGCAGGGAGGTACCCACCTCGTAGCCCTGGGCGGCCAGGAAGGTGTAGGCCATGCCGCCGCCGATGAGGAGACGGTCGGCCTTGCTCAGCAGGTTGGAGATGACGCCGAGCTTGTCAGAGACCTTGGAGCCGCCGAGCACCACGGTGTAGGGGCGCTCGGGGTCGTTGACGGCGCGCCCCAGGGACTCGATCTCCTTGACGACGAGCAGACCGGCCGCCGAGGGCAGCAGCTTGGCGACGTCGTAGACGGAGGCCTGCTTGCGGTGCACGACGCCGAAGCCGTCGGAGACGAAGACGTCGGCCAGGGCGGCGAGCTCGGCGGCGAAGGCCTCGCGCTCGGCGTCGTCCTTGGAGGTCTCGGCAGCGTTGAAACGCACGTTCTCCAGCAGGACGATCTCACCGTCACCGGCTGCTGCGACGGCGGCCTTGGCGGAGTCGCCCACGGTGTCCTCGGCGAGGGTCACCTTGACACCGGTGACCTCGGCGAGGCGCTTGGCGACAGGGGCCAGGGAGTAGTCGGGGTTGACCTGCCCCTTGGGGCGCCCCAGGTGGGCGGTGATGATTACCTTGGCGCCGGCGTCGAGCAGGGTGCGCAGGGTGGGCAGAGCGGCCTGGATACGACCGTCGTCGGTGATGTTCTTGTCGGCGTCCAGCGGCACGTTGAAGTCGGAGCGGACCAGGACACGCTTGCCCTTGAGGTCGCCCAGGGACTCGATGGTCTTCATGAAGCCTCTCATCGGTTGTGGGTGATGGTGTGGGTGTGGGACGGACGGCGCCCGCGCACGCATAGCGTGGCGCGGGCGCCGTCTTCTAGAGAGTCATGCTCTCGGTCTGGTCTCAGGCGAGCTTGGAGCCGACCAGGGAGGTCAGGCGGACCAGGGCGTTGGAGTAGCCCCACTCGTTGTCGTACCAGGAGAGGACCTTGACGAGGTTGCCGATGACCTTGGTCTCGGTGGCGTCGAAGATCGAGGTGTGCGGGTTGCCCACGATGTCGGTGGAGACGATCGGGTCCTCGGTGTACTCGAGAACGCCCTTGAGCTCGCCCTCGGCGGCGGCCTTGACGGCAGCCTTGACGGCCTCGACGGAGACCTCCTTCTCAGCGATGAAGGTCAGGTCGGTCAGCGAGCCGGTCGGGGTGGGGACACGCACGGCCAGACCGTCGAACTTGCCCTTGAGGGCGGGCAGAACGAGGGCCACGGCCTGGGCGGCACCGGTCTTGGTGGGGATCATGTTCAGCGCGGCGGCGCGAGCACGGCGCAGGTCGCTGTGCGGGGCGTCGAGGACGCGCTGGTCACCCGTGTAGGAGTGGATGGTGGTCATGATGCCGCGCTCGATGCCGAAGTTCTCGTGGAGAACCTTGGCCAGGGGGGCGAGGCAGTTGGTGGTGCACGAGGCGTTGGACACGATGTTCATCGTGGCGTTGTCGTAGTCGCCCTCGTTGACACCCATGACGAAGGTGCCGTCGACGTTCTTGGCGGGAGCGGAGATGACGACCTTCTTGGCGCCACCGTCGAGGTGGGCCTTGGCCTTCTCGCCGTCGGTGAAGAAGCCGGTGGACTCCACGACGACCTCGACGCCCAGGTCGCCCCAGGGCAGGTCGGCGGGGTTGCGCTGAGCGAGCACCTTGATGTGCTTGCCGTTGACGGTGATGCCATCCTCGTCGTAGGAGACCTCGCCGTCGAAACGACCGAGGATCGAGTCGTACTTGAGCAGGTGGGCCAGGGTCTTGTTGTCCGTCAGGTCGTTGACGGCGACAACCTCGATGTCGGCGCCCTGCTCGAGGGCGGCACGGAAGAAGTTGCGGCCGATCCGGCCGAAGCCGTTAATACCAACGCGGGTGGTCACTTTGTGTCCTCCTAGTGCGCCGGTTGGCGGCGCACGGTTGCTGGGGCTCTTTTCACACATGGCGTGTGCTCCGGAACCTCCTCTTCAGCTCACATCCGATTCAGCTCCGGTACGGCCGAGTCTAGTCACACTGGGCAGGCGCTGGGAGTCGCCGACCACGCCACGGGCGAACACTGTGATGCACAAGCCAAACCGAGGGGACCAAAGACCATCAGGCGCCCCCAAGGCAAGGACCGAGGTCCCATCTCACCTCAGGGCTCGAGCATCTCCTGGGTGAGAACCGACTCCGTGTCGGGGATGCCCAGCTCGTGGGCCTGCTTGTCCGCCATGGCCAGGAGGCGGCGGATACGTCCAGCGACGGCGTCCTTGGTCAGCTGTGGGTCGGAGAGCTGCCCAAGCTCCTCCAGGGATGCCTGCTTGTGCGCGATGCGCAGGCGACCGGCCTGAAGCAGGTGGGCGGGGACATCGTCCCCCAGGATCTCGAAGGCTCGCTCGACGCGGGCACCCGAGGCGACGGCGGCGCGGGCCGAACGGCGCAGGTTGGCGTCGTCGAAGTTGGCCAGGCGGTTGGCGGTGCCCCGCGACTCGCGCCGAGATCGGCGCTCGGCCCACACCTTGAAGGCCTCCGGCGCCCCCATCCGCTCCAGGAGAACACCGATGGCCTCACCGTCGCGAACGACGACACGGTCGGCCCCGCGCACCTCTCGGGCCTTGGCGGAGATGTCGAAGCGCCGCGCGGCCCCGACCAGGGCCAGTGCGGCCTCGGAGCCGGGACAGGTGACCTCCAAGGAGGAGGACCGGCCGGGCTCGGTCAGGGATCCGCGGGCCAGGAAGGCCCCACGCCAGGCGGCAGCGGCGGCGTTGCGCCCTCCTTGAATGACGGACACCGGCATGCCCCGCACCGGCCGGCCCCGGTCGTCGACCAGCCCGGACAGCCGGGCCAGGTCCTTGCCGCGCTTGGTCACTCGCAGCACGTAGCGGGACCCTCGGTGCAGGGAACCGCCCTGAACCACCATGACCTCGGGCTCCATCCCGTAGAGCTCCTTGAGGTGCTGGTGCAGGCGCCGCACCGCTCCGCCGTGATCGAGCTCGGCCTCGACGACGATGCGGCCGGAGACGATATGGAGCCCTCCGGCGAAGCGCAGCATCGCGGAGACCTCCGCCCGTCGTTGGGCGGCGTTCTCAGTGGCGACGAGCGCGAGCTCATCCTTGACGGTGACCGTCAGCGACATGGGCGGGCTCCTCGTGGTCGGGGTTCGTGATTCGGGACTGGCCAACATGGTTGACGCTGCGGCCGTTGCCAGGGCGTCCCGGGTGCTGGCGAGGCGCAGCTCGAACATGCGCGGGCGAAGCGACTCAAGACGTCAGGGCGATGTCATACGGCGCCCGAGGCGTATCAATGGAGAATTTTTAGCCGCAGCACCCGGCAGCCGGCTGGAAGCGGCCGCCGAGAATTATGAACGATCATGCACAGCGGGACTCTTCAATGAGTCCAGCATCACATGTCATCACGTCCACTGAGATCGGTGACGTCCCCCAGAGCCCCCTCGAAGGCGTCCCGGAAGGCGGCTGCCAGGCGAAGCGGATCGTGGTGGCACAGGGCCTCGCCGGTGCGCACCTGGCGCAGGACGACGGTGGCCCCCATGGCGGCGGCCACCGCTGCAAGATCCTCGACGTCCTCAACGGTGGAGGGGTCGGCCAGCACCACGTCCAGGCGCAGGTCGGGCGCGTACTGGCTCAGGACCCGAAGATGATCGGCACTGGTCATCCCGTCGGTCTCGCCCTGCTGAGCGGAGAGGTTGAGGACCACGACCTTGCGGGCCGAGGTGTTCACCAGCGCGCGGCGCATGGACGGCAGGATGAGGTGCGGGAGCACCGAGGTGTACCAGGAGCCGGGCCCCAGGACTACCCATTCGGCCTCATCGATGGCGCGCAGCGCCTCGGGATGGGCCTCGGCGTCCTGAGGAACCATCCCCACGTTCTCCAGACGTCCGCGGGCCGAGGCCACTGCCACCTGACCACTGACCCGGCGTCGACTCCCCCCGGAGACGATGTCGGCTTCAATGACCAGGGGTGAGGAGGACATGGGAACGACGCGGCCGTGGATCGTCAGCAGGCGCCCCACCCAGTCGAGCCCGGCAACTTCGTCCCCCAGCAGCTGCCACAGCGCCAGGATGAGCAGGTTCCCCAGGGCGTGATTGTCGAGCTCGCCCTGCCCCTCGAAGCGGTGCTGGAGCACGTCTCGCCAGGTCAGGCCCCACTCGGAGTCCTCGCAGAGCGATGCCAGCGCCATTCTCAGGTCTCCTGGCGGCAGACAGTCGAACTCTCGGCGCAGGCGTCCCGAGGAGCCTCCGTCGTCGGCGACGGTGACGACGGCGGTGAGCCGGTGGGTGACGTGGCGCAGCGCCCGCAGCGTGGCGGACAGTCCGTGCCCGCCTCCCAGGGCGACGACGGCGGGTCCCTCCTCACCGCGGCGGGGCCAGCCCGCCGCATCGATCGTGGTTCCCACTGCCTACTCCCGTCCCAGATCGCGGTGCTGGACAACGACCTCGAAGCCCCCACGCCTCAACCTGGTCCCGAGCCGCTCCGCCGAGGCCACGGAGCGGTGCTTGCCGCCGGTGCAGCCCACAGCCAGGGTGACGTGGGGCTTGAGCTCATCGACGTACTGCGGGAGCGCGGGGATGAGCAGGTCGGCGTACCCGTCGACGAAGGCGGCAGCTCCCTTCTGGGCGAAGACGTAGTCGGCCACCGGTGCGTCACGTCCGGTGAGGTGGCGCAGCTCGGAGACCCAGTAGGGGTTGGGGATGAAGCGCACGTCCAGGACGTGGTCGGCGTCCAGGGGAATGCCGTACTTGAACCCGAAGGACATGACGTTGATACGCAGGGCCAGGTCGGACTCGTGCGCCACGAGCTCGCGCACCCGCCGGGCGAGGTCGTGGACGGAGTAGTTGGAGGTGTCGATGACGCTGTCGGCCACGCCCCGCAAGCCCCCCAGGAGAGTGCGCTCGTGCTCAATCCCGTCCAGGACGGAGCCGCTGCCCTGCAACGGGTGGGGTCGGCGAGAGGACTCAAAGCGTCTGACCAGCACGGCGTCGGAGGCATCCAGGAAGATGAGCCTCACGTCGGTGCCGTTGTTGCGGACCTTGCGCAGATAGTCCATGAAGTGGGAGAAGAACTCGCGACTGCGCACATCGACCACCGCGGCCAGCCGGTGCACACCGGCGCCGACCGTCGTCATCATTCCCGACAGAGCCGGCAGCAGCTGGGGCGGCAGGTTGTCCACGACGTACCAGTCGAGGTCCTCCAGCGCGTTGGCCGCGCGCGAGCGCCCCGCCCCGGACATACCCGTGACAATAATCATCTCGGGGCGTTCCGCCGGGGGAACCGGAGGAGTCGCCTCATCGAGGGCGGGGATCTCAATGGGAACCGTGTCCTGAAGCCGCTGGCGCTTGCCGGAGGAGGACTGAGGGCGGCGCTCGTCATGCATGCACCAAGCATCGCATGCCCAGCTCGCTCCGCCCATCGCCGACGCCGGTTTACCGGTAGCGTTTCACCGTTGCCAGTACTCACTGCCGCCGGTTCCCGGCGCCAGACACCAGGAGGCCCCATGAGCTCCTCCCCCATGTCCGACCAGGCTCCCTCATGCCAGTGCACGCCCCAGGAGACGCCGATGCGTCGGCCCACCGCCCCGGTGCTGGGTACGCCCTGGACCAGCTCCGCGACGAAGGTGGCGCTGCTGGGCGCCGGTGAGATCGGCAAGGAGGTGGCGATCGCTCTGACCCGCCTGGGGGTGGAGGTCACGGCGATCGACCGCTATGAGGGGGCTCCGGCCCAGCAGGTGGCGCACAACGCCATGACGGTGGACATGAGCGACCCCGAGGCGCTGACGGCCGCCATCCGCGCCAGCGGTGCCGCCGTCGTGATCCCGGAGATCGAGGCGCTGGCCACCGACGCCCTGGCGGCGCTGGAGAGCGCCGGCGAGGTGCAGGTGGTACCGACCGCCCGTGCAGTGCAGCTGACGATGAATCGTGAGGGCATCCGACGCCTAGCGGCTGAGGAGCTGGGGCTGGCGACCAGTCCCTACACCTTCGCCTCGTCCTTGGATGAGCTGCGCGCGGGTGCTCAGCAGGTGGGCTTTCCGTGCGTGGTCAAACCGGTCATGTCCTCATCGGGGCACGGCCAGTCCGTGGTGCGCGGGCCGCAGGACCTGGAGGCGGCCTGGCGCTACGCGGCGGCCGACGGCAGGGTGGACCGAGGCCGGGTCATCGTGGAGGGATTCGTGCGTTTCGACACCGAGATCACGCTGCTCACGGTGCGCTGGCGTCATCCCGGCACCGGGGAGACGGTGACGAGCTTCTGCGAGCCGATCGGGCACCGGCAGGTCGATGGGGATTATGTGGAGTCCTGGCAGCCACAGCCCCTGAGCCCGGTGGCCCTGGAACGGGCCCAGCAGGTGGCCGAGCGCGTGACCGCGGCGCTGGGCGGCTGGGGCCTGTTCGGGGTGGAGCTGTTCATCTGCGGGGAGGAGGTTCTCTTCTCCGAGGTCTCCCCGCGCCCCCATGACACCGGCCTGGTGACACTGGCGAGCCAGCGCCTGAGCGAGTTCGAGCTGCATGCCCGCGCCCTACTGGGTCTGCCCGTGGACACCACGCTGCGCTCCCCCGGCGCCTCGGTGACCATCAAGGCGACGGGAGAGTCCGCGCCGGGTGAGGGTGTGCGCTTCGCGGGTCTTGACGAGGCCCTCGCTCAGGAGGGGGTGGATCTGCGGCTCTTCGGTAAGCCTGAGGCCCACCCGGGGCGGCGCCTGGGCGTTGTCGTGGCCTATGCCGACGACGTGCAGGTCGCCCGAGATCGGGCGCGGTCCGCCGCCCAGGCGATCCGTCCCAGCGTCTGAGTCAGATCGCCCAGGCGGGCCGCACCGTCCGAGCGGTTACCCCTGTGCCGCATCCTGTGGCGAGGGAATGAGGCAGGCGCCGTTGGAGGCGATGACGTCTCGGTACCAGCCGAAGGACTTCTTGCGGTAGCGGGCCAGGGTGCCGCTGCCGTCGTCATCGCGGTCCACGTAGATGAAGCCGTAGCGCTTGGACATCTGGGCGGTGGAGGCCGAGACCAGGTCGATGCATCCCCAAGAGGTGTAGCCCAGGACCTCGACGCCGTCGGCGATGGCCTGGGCGACCTGGACCAGGTGGTCGTTCATGTAGGCGATGCGGTAGTCGTCCTCAACCGTGGGGCCGTCGGGGCCGTCAACAAGGACGTCCTTGGCTCCCAGCCCGTTCTCGACAATGAACAGGGGCTTGCCCCAACGATCCCAGTAGTCGTTGAGGATGGTGCGCAGGCCCGCCGGGTCGATCTGCCACCCCCACTCGGAGGCCTCGAGGGTCGGGTTGGTCACGCCACCCATGAGGTTGCCCCGGCCGGCCTCGGCCGACTGGGTAACGGTCTCGCACACGGACATGTAGTAGGAGAAGGAGACGAAGTCGACGGTGTGCTCCCGCAGCAGCGCGCGGTCCTCCTCGGTGATCTCCAGCTTGATGCCCTTGTCTCGCAGGGAACGCAGCAGGTAGCCGGGGTACTCGCCGCGCACGTGGAGGTCCCCGAAGGCGTAGTTGGCGCGCTCGGCCTGCTTGGCCGCCCAGACGTCACGGGGATCGGGGGTCAGCGGGTAGGTGGGCACGGCCAGGATCATGCAGCCGACCTGGATGTCGGGGTTGACCTCGTGGGCGATCCTCGTGGCGGCAGCAGAGGCCACGAGCTCATGGTGGATGGCCTGGTAGAGGTCCTGCTCGCTGAGCCTGTCCTTGGGTGTGGCGATACCGCCGGACAGGAAGGGCTCGTGAAGGACGGAGTTGATCTCATTGAAGGTGAGCCAGTACCTGACCCGCTTGCCGTAGCGCTCGAACAGGGTGCGGGCGTAACGCTCGAAGAAGCCGATGAGGCGACGGTCGGTCCAGCCGTCATAGGTACGCGCCAGGTGGAGCGGGGTCTCGTAGTGGCTGATGGTGACCAGCGGCTCGATACCGTACTTCTCGAGCTCGTCGAGGACCCGGTCGTAGAAGGCCAGCCCCTCTTCGTTGGGCTCGGTCTCGTCACCGAGCGGGAAGATACGGCTCCAGGCGATGGAGAAGCGGAAGACCTTGAAGCCCATCTCCGCCAGCAGGGCGATGTCCTCGGCGTAACGGTGGTAGAAGTCGATGGCCTCAAGCTTGAGGTTGTCCGGAGTGGGGGCCTGGGTGGGCGGGGCCAGGATGCCCCGGGGCATGACGTCCTGAACGGACAGGCCCTTGCCGTCCTCGTTATAGGCGCCCTCGATCTGGTTGGCGGCGGTGGCTCCGCCCCACAGGAAGCCGCCGGGGAAGCGCAGGTCGGGGTTGGGTGATGATGTGGTCATGGCTCCTCATCCTCCGTGTGTTCTGTCAGGTGCAGGTTTCAGAAGGTTCCGGGCCAGTGACCGCCACGATCAGATCGCGCTGACGGCGGCCGACCTGCGCCTCATGGCGGCGTCCGACCTCAGTCCTGGAGACCCACCATGACGGAGGAGGCCTTGACGACGGCGACCGCCTGCTTGCCCTCTGCCAGCTCGAGTTCCTCGATGGCCGCGTTGGTGATGGAGGAGGTGATGATGACGCCGGGGGCGACCTCGATCTTGACGACGCCGTTGACGGCGCCCTTCTCGATGGAGACGACGGTGCCGGGCAGCTGATTGCGGGCGGAGATCCTCATACGGGGTGTCCTTTCGAGTTGACGTCAGTCCAGCGCGTTGCGAGATCGCACTATTGTTCAGTACCTGGACTGTTGAGGTGAGCCAAGATAGTAGCCGCCAAAGCCGGTCCGATGCCCTTGACACGGGTGATGTCATCCACATCGGCTTGCCGGATGCGCGTGACTGAGCCGAACTCCCGCAGAAGGGCCGCCTGACGCGCCGGCCCCAGGCCCGGGATGCCGTCCAGGACGGAGCGGGTCATGCCGGCCGAGCGCTTCTTGCGGTGGTGGGTGATGGCGAAGCGGTGGGACTCGTCGCGCAGGTGCTGGAGCAGGTAGAGGGCGGGCGACGTGCGCGGCAGGATGACGGGGAACTCCTCCCCCGGCACCCACACCTCCTCCAGACGCTTGGCCAGGCCGATGAGCGGCACGTCGATGCCGAGCTCGTCGAGGACGGTACGTGCGGCATTGACCTGCGGCAGACCGCCGTCGACGACGACCAGCCCGGGCGCGTAGGAGAAACGCCGGGCCTTGCCGGTCTCAGGATCGATGGGCCCGGAGGCGACGGCGATGCCCTCGACGTCCTCGATCTCCTGCGCCGCCCTGGCTGCGGCCTCACCGCGCCCCTGCTCGGCGATGAGGCGTTTGAACCGGCGGGAGAGGACCTCGTGCATGGCGGCGGTGTCGTCAGCGGCGCCGCTGCCGTCCTGGCCGCGCACGGTGAAGCGTCGGTAGTCGGACTTGCGCGGCGCACCGTCCTCGAAGACGACCATGGAGCCCACCTGGTAGGTGCCCTGGGTGTGGGAGATGTCGTAGCACTCGACGCGCAGGGGCGCTTCGGGCAGATCGAGGGCCTCGGCGAGCTCATCGAGGGCGAGGGCGCGCTGGGTGAGATCTCCCGCCCTCCGGGTCTTGTGCAGCCGCAGAGCCTCCTGAGCGTTCTTGCGCACCGTATCCATGAGGGCGGCCTTGTCGCCGCGCTGCGGGACGCGCAGGTCGACCTTCGCTCCGCGCAGGCCGGACAACCAGGTTCGCACGGTGGCGGCGTTGCTGGGCAGCTCGGGAACCAGGATCTCCTTGGGCACCGCCGTGGTGGCGGTGTGGGCGACGTCGTCGACGCTCGTGGCCGCCGACTCTCCCTTGCGCCGGGAGGCGTCACCGTTGGAGCCGTGGGGGCCGCTGCGGGGCTGGGGGCTGGAGGGGGCACGGTCCCCCACCCCGACGGAGGTGGTGGTGCCCGAGGAGGTGGGGGCGCCACTGTGGTGGACGGCGCCGGTGTCGGCCGGATCAACGAGGGAGGCGTAGACCTGTTCGAGGAGGCGCTCGATGAGCTCGGCGTCCCCGGCGTCGTCGATGAGGTCCACGACCCAGCCGCGCTGCCCGCGCACCCGGCCGCCGCGGACGTGGAAGACCTGGACGGCGGCCTCGAGCTCATCGCGGACCAGGGCGAAGACGTCGGCGTCGGTCGCGTCGGGAAGGACGACGGCGTTGCCCTCGATGACCTTGCACAGCGCGGCGGCGTCGTCACGCAGGCGGGCGGCCTTCTCGAAGTCGAGGGCGGCGGCAGCCGCCTTCATCTCAGCCTCGACCTGGCGCAGGTAGGGGCCGGTGCGACCGGCCATGAAGGCGCAGAAGTCCTCGGCCAGCGCCCGATGGTCCTGCGGGCTGATGCGGCCCATACAGGGCGCCGAGCACTTGTCGATGTACCCCAGCAGGCAGGGACGCCCTGAGGCCTGGGCGCGGCGGAAGACGCCGGCCGAGCAGGAACGCACCGGGAACACCCGCAGCAGCTGCTCAACGGTCTCGCGGATGGACCAGGCCTGGACGAAGGGACCGAAGTAGCGGGTTCCTGGTTTGCGGGCCCCGCGGACCACCTGGACGCGGGGGTAGGTCTCCCCCATCGTCACCGCCAGGTAGGGGTAGGACTTGTCGTCCTTGTACATGACGTTGAAACGGGGGTTGAACTCCTTGATCCAGGAGTACTCCAGGGCCAGGGACTCCACCTCGGTGGACACGACCGTCCATTCCACCGCGCATGCGGTGGTGACCATCTTCTGGGTGCGCGGGTGCAGTGCGGCGAGGTCCTGAAAGTAGTTGGACAGGCGCTGACGCAGGTTCTTGGCTTTGCCGACGTAGATGACCCGTCCCTGCCCGTCCAGGAACCGGTAGACCCCCGGGGACGTGGGGATCTCGCCCGGGGCAGGACGGTACGTCGAGGGGTCGGCCATGCCCGCAAGCGTAGACGCCCATCATCCTCGTCCACGACCCGCGGCCCGGCAGCCGGCCGCCGGTGCACCCAGCCCGAGAACAACGAAGGACCCGAGCCGGTCGGGCTCGGGTCCTCGTCATGGTGGTGGGCGATACTGGGATCGAACCAGTGACCTCTTCCGTGTCAGGGAAGCGCGCTCCCGCTGCGCCAATCGCCCGAGGTGGGTACCGGATTCGAACCGGTGTAAACGGCTTTGCAGGCCGGTGCCTAACCTCTCGGCCAACCCACCATGAGATGCTGGGGCTGGGCGCTCCCGGCTCCTCGGAGCGGATGACGGGACTCGAACCCGCGACCCTCACCTTGGCAAGGTGATGCTCTACCAACTGAGCCACATCCGCATGAATCCTCACGGTTCGTCCGAACCGCTCGGTGCTGGAAAACCATAGCACCAGGATCGCAGTGGCAGGCAAATGGCATCGCGGTGATTCACCTCACCGGGCAGCCGTTTGCTCCGGAGGCACCCGGCTGGCTATGGTTGGCGCCGCACCGGGCGATTGGCTCAGGGGTTAGAGCGCCTCGTTCACACCGAGGAGGTCACTGGTTCGATTCCAGTATCGCCCACCGGATATCAGTTCCCTCACGCTTGCCCTCTTCCGGGAGGGCAAGCGTTTATTCGTTCCCGCTACGCGCGGTGGTGCCGGACCTCATGACTGAGTGTCCTGCACCACCGCGTAGCGACCGGCCGCAACTAGCAGGGCCGCGACCATCGATTCGTTCAGATCCGGGTGCCGTCGGCGATCCGTCCGGGCGAGCCCTCCGCCTCCACGTGCGCCTCACCGGTGGCGACGACGTCGGCACCGAAGGTCCAGTCGCCCTCCACCGTCAGCGACTGCGCGTCCTTGATGGAGGGGACGCCGTTTGGGAACCGAGCCTCGAAGTCCTGGATCTTCTTGTAGAAGCGCGGGTCGAGACTCACGGTGCAGGCCTGGTCCGGGACCATCTGCAGCAGTCCGTCGTCGTCGACCTTGTAGACGTCCGAGCGCACCAGCAGCAGGTCGTTGGTGGTCTTGACCGGCAGGAAGCGGGAGCGCGGCACCTCGATGGCGGTGGCTCCCTCGAAGGCCTCAACGGCGGCACCCATGGCCGTCTCGAGCTGGATGACAGGCGTCGAGGAGGAGTCGGCGGGGTCCACCGTCTTGCTGTTCCTGATGAGTGGAAGCCCGAGGATCCCGCCCCGATCGGCGAGGGTGTCACGCAGCACCTTGAGGTCGAACCAGAGATTGTTCGTGTGGAAGAAGGGGTGGCGGAACTGGTCGGTGAAGTAGTGCATCTGATCCTCGGGGGTCTGCGCCGTGTCGCGCAGGATGATGCGCCCGTCGCTCTTGCGCACCGCCAGGTGGCCGCCCTTGACGTCGGCCGGCGTGCGCCGGCACATCTCCGGGGCGTAGGGGGCTCCGGAGGCGGCGAACCAGCCGGCGATCCTGGCCGAGGGCGCCGCACCGAGGTTGTCGGAGTTGGCGGTCATGGCGTATCGATAACCCTTGTCCAGCAGGGCGTCCAGAAGCCCGGAGGCGAGCAGGGCGGTGTAGATGTCGCCGTGGCCCGGAGGGCACCACTCGAGCTCGGGGTCGGCCTTCCACTCCACGGGAGTCAGATCGTCGGCGCGCAGCTTGGGCTCACGATTCTGCAGGAAGTCCAGGGGCAGGCCGTCGACCTGGATCTCGGGGTGCCCGGCCAGCACCTCAAGGGAGTCCTCCCGGGTGCGGAAGGAGTTCATGAGGATCAGCGGCAGGCTCACTCCGTAACGGCGACGCGCCGCCAGGACTTGATCGACCAGCAGGTCCAGGAAGGTCTTGCCGTCACGCACCGGCAGGAGGGACTTGGCACGATCCAGGCCCATCGAGGTGCCCAGTCCCCCGTTGAGCCGGATGAGGACCGTCTTGCTCAGCGCCTCACGAGCATCCTCCTCACTGACCTCGACATCAGCCAGAGAGTCGATCTGCGTGAGGGGCTCGATGGTCTCCTCGGGAATGAGCCCTGTGGCCCCCGCCTCCAGGGACTGGTAGTAATGGGTGAAAACCGTGATGGCCTGCTCTGCGACACCGGCGTCGCGCATCTTGTGCTGGGCTGAAGTGAGTCCGTTCTCGCTCATGATGCAAGCCTATCCCAGCCTGACCGTTCTTGTGGAACTTTGTTCGACTCTGTTCGTTCTTGAAGGATTGGTTCCCTCCCTACCTCTCGAGTTATCCACAGGGCACTTGTACCCCCTTCACGCCATCGACGACTCCCCTTACTCTCAGATGAACCGGTTGAGTGACACGTGCTCACCGCCGAGCACCGAGTGACGAGGAGAACCGTCATGTCCATGCCGCCAACTGTCGGCCCGAATGTCGCCCTGGTCCTGCAGCGGCTGGACCTCATCGAGAGGAAGATCGACTGGCTCGCCGAGCGCGTCACCTGGCTGACCTACTCCTCTGCCGCCTCGACGCAGGAGAGCAGCGGCTCCCCCGACACAGTGAGGAGCAGCAGCCCCTCCCGTCCGGAGACGACTCCGCCCTCGATCGCCCCGCAGACGAGGTCTGCCTCAGAGCACTCCTGGCAGCGTCTCAACGAGTCCCCCGCTCAGGCCCCGGTCAACGACCCCCTCCCGGAGGACAGGCACGTCCACCCTGCGAAGGCACCATCCGCTGACGCTCCCCGAGCCACTCAGACTGAGGTACCGCAGGCCCAGCACTACCAGCCCCCCGCCCCAGTGGAGCCCGCGCGATCCTTCGCAGCCCAGGCGGGCCCGACTCCGATGCAGTATGCCCCCGCAGCGGGCAATGCCCCTCATATGCAGGCGACCAATCAGGTGGGTCCGGCCGGCGCCGGTCAGGCACTCGGCGCTGAGGCCCAGGCGGTTCCGGGCTGGGCCCAGCGGGCGATGCGGGAGGGCAACCTCGGACGCTATCTGCTCTCCGGCGCCGCAGCAGTGCTCGTCCTGTCAGCCGGGGTCAGTCTGCTGGCTCTCGTCTGGGACTACATTCCCAACCCCGTCAAGATCCTGGGACTGGCACTCATCGCGGTCATCATGACAGCAGCCGGGGCTCGGCTGGGCCTCACCCATCCCCGGCACCGTGTCGCCGCCGCAACGATCACGGGAACCGGCGGGGGGCTCGGTTTCGTCGCCATCGTGGGGGCCGTTCTTCTCGGAGGGATGCTCCGCCCAGAGCCAGCCCTGATCCTCATGGCCTGCTGGGGCCTCGTGCTCCTGGCCGTGTCGCACATGACACGGGTGCTGTTCACCGCGGTCGTCTCCACCCTCGGCGCTCTGGTGACCATCGGGTTCGCAGTCAGCCATGTGTCACGCCAACCACAGGCCGCGCTCGTCACATGGTTGATGATCGGTATCCATGTCACGGTGCTGGCGCTGACCTGCATCGCCCTGTCGCGCAACACCGGACGGATGAGGTCGGCCGCCTGGTATCCGGTGACATCGATGGTGGCGACGGCAACGGCCCTCATCGCCGCACCGATCCAGCCGATGCTGCGTGTTTCCACCGTCGGCGGTACCAGCATCACTCTCATCCTGTGCGCGCTGCTGGTGTCGCAGACGATGCACGCAAGCACGCGACTGTGGAGCATCGGTATCAAGACCTCGGGCTGGGACTGGGGCCTGACCGCGGCGGTGCTCATGGTGGGGTTCATCAACCTGCTGACGGGGCAGATGGCTCTCCACCTGGCACACACCGTCGTCGTCATCACCTATCTCCTCGAGCTCCTCCTGCTGGCCGCGGCGGCGCTCGCGACGCTCCCGAGCTACTGCCCCGATCACTGGCGCCGCGCCATGGCGATCGGGCACGAGGCCGCGTTCTTCCCCCTCGCGCTGGCCGGAATGGCGGCTGTGGGTGATCCTCGGGTCCATCTCTTCGTCATCGTGGCTGCGATGCTGTGCCTCCTTCCGGCCATCCTGAACGCACGAGTGGAGCCGGCCCCGATCCTGGCCCTGCTCGGAACGGTGCCGATCCTCGTGCCCCCGGGAGCTGGATACTCCCGCAGCGACTCCTGGTCGCTCATCATCTCCGTGGTGATCTCGGCGCTCATGGTGTGCGTGGCTGAAGGACTCGGTGACCGAGTGGCCCGCAGCTCACCGGTCCCGGCTCCGTATGCCGCGCCTTCACGCGTTCAGCCACGGGTGCAGGCGCTGCGGGTGGCTCTGGCGGCAGTCGCCTTCAACATGACCGTCCTCGTTCCGTTCCTGGGAACCGGCCTTGTGGAGAACAACCGGGGTGCTTGGGAGGCGCTGCGCATGGTTCCGGGCCTGGTGGCTATCGCGCTCATCGCACTGGGGACGGTCTCACCCGGTGCCACGCCTCTGCGAGTGCTCAGTGGCCAGTGCCGAGGAGCCCGTTACCGGGTGGGGCCCCACGGCGAGGCCCTGCCCGACCCTTCAGGGAGGCAGACGGGAGCACCGGCACCATCCTGGATCGTCTCGGTGATGGCCGCCGTGCTGGCACTGGTGACGCTGTCGTGGGCTGATGCCGCGTCCTCAACGGCCTGGATGCTGCTACTGGTCGCCGTCGCCCTGGGGCTGGGAGCCAGCGCCACGTGGCTCCTGCTTCCCTGGCGGCGGCACGCGGAGGTGTGCCTGAGCCTTGCGATCGGAAACTCGTTGCTCATGTGGATCTCCGTGATGGTGGCCACCGACGTCGGCCCGGGCTCAGTCCTCATGTCGGTGCTGGTCCTGCTGACGGGCGGAGCCTGCATCGTGTTCGGCTTCAGGGCACGCCTGACGATCCTGCGCCACTACGGCCTGACCCTGGTGCTCCTGTCCGTGCTCAAGCTCGCTGTTATGGACGTGGCCTCGCAGAACTCGATCATTCGAGTCATCTCACTGGCGGCCGCGGGCGTCGTCTGCTTCGTCCTCTCCCTGCTCTACAACCGCTTCGCGCAGGAGCAGCGTCGCGAGAGCAACCAGGCCCCCATGGGGCCCGGGAGCTTCTGAGGGCGGCGGCCCGACGTCGAGCCGTCGGGCTCAGCCGGACCGGAGCAGGCGAGGGCGTCAGCCGCGGGCGGCCTCCAGCACTGGGGCCAGGAACTGACCGGTGTAGGACGACTCGGTGGCCGCGACCTTCTCCGGCGTACCGGCCACGACGACGGTTCCCCCACCCTTG
This sequence comes from Actinomyces sp. oral taxon 175 str. F0384, assembly GCF_000223355.1. Classification (NCBI taxonomy): domain Bacteria; kingdom Bacillati; phylum Actinomycetota; class Actinomycetes; order Actinomycetales; family Actinomycetaceae; genus Actinomyces; species Actinomyces sp. oral taxon 175. The sequence goes on along the minus strand of NZ_AFUR01000001.1, from coordinate 1,181,867 downwards.
CCGCCCTCGGGTCCCATGTCGATGACCCAGTCGGCGTTGGCGATGACATCGAGGTTGTGCTCGATGACGACCACGGAGTTGCCCTTGTCGACCAGTCCCTGAAGCACCCCGAGCAGCTTGCGGATGTCCTCGAAGTGCAACCCGGTGGTCGGTTCATCCAGGACGTAGATGGTCCGGCCGGTGGAGCGGCGCTGCAGCTCGGTGGCGAGCTTGACGCGCTGGGCCTCACCGCCGGAGAGCGTGGTGGCCGACTGCCCCAGGCGCACGTACCCCAGTCCCACCTCGACCAGGGTGTTGAGGTGGCGGGAGATGACGGAGGAGGCGGAGAAGAAGTCGGCCGCCTGGTGGATGGTCATGTCCAGGACGTCGGCGACCGTCTTGTCCTTGTAACGGATCTCCAGGGTCTCCCGGTTGTAGCGGGCGCCGTGGCAGACCTCGCAGGGGACGTAGACGTCAGGCAGGAAGTTCATCTCGATCTTGAGCGTGCCGTCGCCCTTGCAGGACTCGCAGCGCCCGCCCTTGACGTTGAAGGAGAAGCGCCCGGGCCCATATCCCCGGACCTTCGACTCGGGCACGGCCGCGAAGATCTTGCGGATGTGGTCCCACACACCAGTGTAGGTGGCGGGGTTGGAGCGGGGGGTGCGCCCGATCGGTGACTGGTCGACATGGACCACCTTGTCCAAGTGATCCACACCGCGGACCGTCTTGTGCCTGCCAGGCACACCGCGGGCCCGGTTGAGACGGTTGGCAAGCACCTGGTAGAGGATGGAGTTGACCAGGGAGGACTTCCCCGAGCCGGATACCCCCGTGACGGCGGTGAGCACACCGAGCGGGAAGGAGACGGTGACGTCTTTGAGGTTGTTCTCCCGGGCCCCGACGACGGTGACCTCACGGTGCTTGTCCCGCTTGCGCCGAGTGGATGGGATCTCGATCTGACGCCGCCGTGCCAGGTAGTCACCGGTGATGGAACCCTTGGCTCCGGCCAGGCCCGCGACGTCACCGGAGTAGACGACCTCACCACCCAGCTCGCCGGCTCCGGGCCCGATGTCAACGATCCAGTCGGCCGAGCGGATCGTGTCCTCGTCATGCTCGACGACGATGAGCGTGTTGCCCAGGTCCCGCAGTCGCTGGAGGGTCTCGATGAGTCGGGTGTTGTCGCGCTGGTGCAGACCGATACTGGGCTCGTCCAGGACGTAGAGGACGCCCACCAGGCCTGAGCCGATCTGGGTGGCCAGGCGGATGCGCTGAGCCTCACCCCCGGAGAGCGTGGCCGCGCCTCTGGCCAGGCTGAGGTAGTCCAGACCCACGTCCACGAGGAAGCCGAGGCGCGCGTTGATCTCGGTCAGGACGCTGCCGGCGATCTGGGCGGCCTGGCCGGTGAGGTTGAGGTCGGCCAGGAAGTCGCGGGCTTCGTTGATCGGAAGCTCGCACAGTTGAGCGATGGACAGCTCGCCCACGCGCACGGCCAGCACCTCGGGCTTGAGCCGGGCTCCGTCGCAGACGGGACAGGGGATCTCACGCATGTAGGCCTGGTAGCGCTCCCGGGACCAGTCGGACTCGGTCTCGTCGTGCTTGCGCATGACATAGTCGAGAACCCCCTCGAAGCCGGTGGAGTAGATGCGCTCGCGCCCCCACCGGTTGCGGTAGGTGACCTTGACCTCGTAGTCCTTACCGCGCAGGATCGCCTCCCGAGCCCGCGCAGGCAGGGCCCGCCAGGGGGTGTCGACGTCGAAGGAGAGCTCCTTGCCCAGGGCCTCAAGCTGGCGGGTGAAGTACTTCTGGTGGCTCGACCAGGGGGCGACGGCCCCCTCGGCCAGGGTGAGCTCCTCGTCGGGGACGACGAGCTCGGGGTCCACCTCGAGCCGGGTGCCGATTCCGGTGCAGGCGGGGCAGGCACCGTAGGGGGCGTTGAAGGAGAAGGTGCGCGGCTCCATCTCGTCCAGGGCCAGGGAGTGCTCGTTGGGGCAGGCACGCTTCTCGGAGTAGCGCCGCTCCCGGTCGGGGTCGTCCTCGGGCAGGTCGACCTGCTCGATGATGACCAGCCCCTCCGCCAGCCCCAGCGCCGTCTCGACGGAGTCGGTGAGGCGCTGGCGGATGCCCTCGCGGACGACGAGCCGGTCGACGATGACCTCGATATCGTGCTTGAGGCGCTTGTTGAGGGTCGGGGGGTTGTCGAGGCGCTCGGCGGCGCCGTCGACGCGCACCCGGTTGAAGCCGCGTCCGCGCAGCTCGCCGAAGAGCTCGGAGTACTCGCCCTTGCGGCCCCGCACCACGGGGGCGAGAACCTGGAAGCGAGTGCCCTCGGGCAGGGCGCGGACCTGGTCGACGATCTGCTGCGGGGTCTGGGAGGAGATGACGGCGTCACAGACCGGGCAGTGCTGGACGCCGGCGCGCGCGTAGAGCAGACGCAGGTAGTCGTAGATCTCCGTCACGGTGCCCACCGTGGACCGGGGGTTGCGCGAGGTGGACTTCTGGTCGATGGACACCGCCGGGCTCAGGCCCTCGATGAGCTCGACGTCGGGCTTGTCCATCTGCCCGAGGAACTGGCGGGCGTAGGAGGACAGGGACTCCACGTAGCGGCGCTGTCCCTCGGCGAAGATCGTGTCGAAGGCCAGGGAGGACTTGCCCGAGCCCGACAGTCCGGTGAAGACGATCATCGTGTCGCGCGGCAGGTCCAGGTCGACGCCCTTGAGATTGTGCTCGCGGGCCCCACGGATGATGAGAGAGTCGTTCACGGGATTCGAGTCTAAGGGGTGAGCGCACATCCCGTGCGTCGCACATGTGTTCGACACGTCTCATGGTCGGGACACCGGAAGAATGACCGTGCTCCCGAGTTCCCACCACGGTCGGGGTCGGCGCCCCTATGCTGAGGCCATGAGCAAGATCTACGCCGTCGAGTACCGCTACGTCACTGACAAGGACGAGGAGATGGCCGCTGTCCGCCCCTCGCACCGCGCTTTCAACGGCCGCCTGGCCGATGAGGGCCGGCTGCTGGCCGCCGGCCCCTATGTGGGCACCCACGACGCCCTCATCGTCGTGCGGGCCGAGGACGAGGCCGGCGCACTGGCCCTCCTCGAGGACGACCCCTTCCAGCAGGCCGGCTACATCGCCGAGCGCATCCCACGCGAGTGGAACCCCGTCATCGGAGTCCTGTCCTGAGCCGGCAGAAGGCCTCACCGACCGGATCCCAGTTCGCCCGCCCCTCCTCCCTGACCGGGCGTCTGCTGCTGCGCGGCATGAACATCGGGCACTCCCGCCTGCACCGGTGGGGGCTGGAGGCAGCGGAGATCCGCCCCTGTGACAAGGTGCTCGACGTCGGCTGCGGAGGCGGCAGGGCCATCGCCCGGATCCTTGCGCGGACTCGTCGTGAGGTAGCCGGTGTCGACCACTCCCCCGAGGCGGTTGGGACAACCCGCCGTCTCAACCGCTCCGCCATTGCCTCCGGCCGTCTTCGAGTCCTGGAGGGCTCGGTGGACCACCTGCCTTTCCGCGATGGATTCTTCAACGTGGCGACAGCCTTCGAGACCACCTACTTCTGGCCCGACCTGCGGGCAGGCCTCGTTGAGATACGTCGCGTCCTGAGTCCCGGAGGTCGGCTCGTGATTACCAACGAGGTCGCCGATCGGGAAGCGGCGGGGCGCTGGGCGGAGCATCTGGACATGAATGTGCCTGATGGCCGGAACCTCGCCGCCCTGGCCCACGAGGCCGGCTTCCTCACGGTCGACATCAGCATCCACCCCCGGCACGGATGGCTTCGCCTCCTCGCCACAAGGTAGGAGCGGCGACGAGGCAGCAGGGCACTTAGCCGCGGCCGCGCACGATCCGGCGCCGCACCAGGTGGACCAGCTCGATGCCGCCAACGGCCAGGCCCGCCATGAGTGCGATGACCCACCACACCCCGGGGGTGGGCCAGGCCAGCAGGAAGAAGGCGCGCACCGGTGGGGCGACGACGCCGAGGACCGCGATCGTCCCCATGAGAGCGACCAGCCCCAGCCGCCAGCTCGTCAATGGTCTGGCGGTGAGCGTGAGCAGCCACAGCCCGCAGGTGATGAGGACCAGGGTCGTCGCCGTGGTCACCTGGGCGCGCGGGGCGTGGGTGAGCGTCAACCAGAGGTAGGTGGACAGCGTGACGGTGCCCGCCATGAGCCCGGCCGGTACGCACAGGCTGAGCACCCGCCCGAGGAAGCCCTCCCGGTAGCGCTGGTTGCTGGGGGCCAGGGCCAGGACGAAGGCGGGGATCCCGATCGTCAGTGAGGAGACGACCGTGAACTGGCGGGGCAGGAACGGGTAGGCGACCGCCATGGCCGACACGACGACGGCGATAAGCGAGGCGTAGATGGTCTTGGCCAGGAACAGGGAGGCGATGCGCTCGGTGTTGGCCATGACGCGGCGTCCCTGGGCCACGACCCCGGGAAGGGCCGAGAACTCTCCCTTGAGCAGCACCAGGCGAGCCACCGCCTTGGTGGCCGGCGCTCCGTTGCCCATGGCGATGCCGAGGTCGGCGTCCTTGAGCGCCAGGGCGTCGTTGACGCCGTCCCCGGTCATCGCGACGACGTGCCCTCGGGACTTCAGTGCCCGCACCAGTGCCCGTTTCTGCTCGGGCGTGACGCGTCCCAGGACACTGGCGCGCTCAACCGCGTCAGCCAGGCGCTCCAGGTCCTCCTCCGTCTCCTGCCCGCTACCCGCTCCGGCAGGCAGGGTACGTGCGTCCAGGACGACGAGCTCGCCGCCGTCGGGCGCGGTGACTCCGGCCTGACGGGCGACCGCGGCCACCGTCTCGGGGCTGTCCCCGGAGATGACCTTGGCGTCGACCCCCTGCTGGCGGAAGTAGGCCAGGGTCTCCGCGGCGTCGGGGCGGATCTCCTCGGTGAGGATCACGATCCCTGCGGCCTCAAGGTCATCGGGAAGCCGCGGCTCCTCCTGCCCCTCGGCCAGCCTCCAGGGCGAGCGCGAGCAGGCCAGGGCCACGACGCGCATCCCCTGCGCGGCGATCTGACGGGCACGATCCAGCACTGACGCGTTGTGTCCGGCCAAGACGATCTCGGGGGCGCCGAGCACCCAGGTGGTGCCGAAGCTGTCGCGAACCGCGGACCACTTGCGGCGCGAGGAGAAGGGCACTGACTCCACACCGGCCCTGCTGCCGGCGCCGGCCGACGACAGCGCCTCTTGAAGTCCTGGTGCACCGAGCCACTCGGAATCAGCGATCCCCTCCCTGATGGCGTCGGCGGTGGCGTTGGCCTCCCCCACCGTACTGAGAAGTGCGAGCGCCGAGAGCACCTCGGGTGGAGCCGCACCGCCGTCGGGCCCCTGGATCTCACCGAGGCGGATGCGTCCGGTGGTGATGGTGCCGGTCTTGTCCAGGCACAGGGTGTCGACCCGGGCCAGGACCTCGACGGCGGGCAGCTCCTGAACCAGGACGTTGCGCCTGGCCAGGGCCAGAGAGGCGGTGGCGAAGTTGACCGAGGTCAGGAGCACCAGACCCTGGGGCACCATGCTGACCACGCCCGCGATGCCGGCGACGACCGCGTGGCGCCAGGCGCCGCTGCTCCAGGCCTCGCCGACGCTTCCGCTCAACCGCAGCTGGGACCACACCAGGACCAGGGCCACGGGCACGATGACCCAGCTGATCCAGTGCAGCACCCGGTTGGTCCCCGCCTGCAGCTCGCTGACGACGAGTGAGTACCTGCGGGCCTCCCGGGCCAGCCGGTGGGCGTAGGCGTTCCCGCCGACCGCGGTGGTGCGGAACAGCCCGGTCCCGGCCGTCACCGTGGTCCCGGACATGACCTTCGCTCCGCTCACGGGGCGCACCGGCCGGGACTCGCCGGTGAGGATCGACTCATCGATCTCCAGGCCGTCGCTGGTCAGAACCTCCCCGTCGGCCGGCACCTGTTGGCCGACTGCGAGCCGTACGACGTCGTCGAGGACGACCTGGCCGACGGCCACCTCGGTCTCGGCCCCGTCCCTGACGACGATGGCGCGGGGGGTCTCCAGCACGGACAGACGGTCCAGGGCACGCTTGGCGCGGATCTCCGCCAGGGTTCCGGTGGCGGTGTTGAGCACAAGGACGAAACCGAACAGTGCATCCGCCCAGTGCCCCAGTACCAGGACAAGGACCAGTGCGGCGCCGAGGATGCCGTTGAAGATCGTGAAGACATTGGCTCGCAGAATCTGCGCGGCGCTGCGGGAGGTCCGCTCGCGGTACTCGTTGGTCTGTCCGGCGCTGACGCGCTCGGCGACCTGGGCGGCGCTGAGCCCGCTGACCGAGGACTCAGGGGGATGCGTGGTGCTCACGAGTCACACAGTAGTGAATCGGTCAAAGAGTGCCCCTCCTCCTGGGGGCCGAGACCTCAGGATGCGGCCTCCAAGCGCCGGGCATCTGCCCGCGACTTGAGGACCGAAGCGATGACCGTGACCAGGACGGTGCTGATGATGACGCTCAGGGACACTCCGATCGACGCCTCGGGGATGGCGTGCCACTCCTGGCCCCCGTTGATGAAGGGGACCTCATTGGTGTGCAGGGCGTGAACGATGAGCTTGAAGCCGATGAAGCCGAGGATGACCGCCAGGCCGTAGTGGAGGTAGACGAGTCGGTCGAGCAGCCCGTCGATGAGGAAGTAGAGCTGGCGCAGGCCCAGCAGGGAGAAGGCGTTGGCGGAGAAGACCAGGAAGGGCTCGCTGGTCAGGGAGTAGATCGCGGGGATGGAGTCGACGGCGAACATGACGTCGGCGGTACCGATGGCGATGATGCACAGCATCATGGGGGTGATCATGGTGCGCCCGGCGTGGCGGTGAATGACCTTGCCGCCCACGAAGCCGTCGGTCAAGGGGATGACGCGGGCGATGAGCTTGACGAAGCCGCTGGGCCTGTACTCCTCATCATCGTCGTCGGGCTCCTGGACGCCCTCCCGGGCCTGGGAGAAGGCGGTCCACAGGAGCCAGGCCCCGAAGAAGTAGAACACCCAGGAGAAGTTCTCGATGAGCGCGGCGCCGGCGAGGATGAAGATGAGCCGGAGAATAAGGGCGATGACGATGCCGGCGAGCAGCACCTCCTGCTGGTACTTCCGGGGCACCTTGAAGGAGGACATCATGATGACGAAGACGAAGAGGTTGTCGATGCTCAGCGCCTTCTCGGTGATGTAGCCGGCCAGGTACTCCTGGGCGAAGCCCCCGCCCCACACGAACCAGACGATGCCGCCGAAGACCAGGGCCATGCCGATATAGGCCACCGACCAGACGGCGGCCTCCTTCATGGTGGGCTCGTGGGGGGTGCGCACGTGACCGACGATGTCGATCACGATGAGGGTCAGGATGATGGCCGCCAGGCCGATCCACCCCAGGATGTGGACGTCCACGTGTTCTCCTCCGGTACGGAACTGGTACCGGAGGTCTCCTCCCGCCACGTGCACAGGCGCTCAAGGCATGTACCGCTCTGGCCGCGACGCCGGGAACGCAGGACTGATGGGTGCCCGCACCGCCGTGATGACGACGTCGCCGTTGGTTGGGAGTACTCCCCTCCGTGTATAACGCCTGAGAGTCTAACGGGACGCTTCCTCTCGACGTAGCCACGCCGAGTCACTCATAGCTGTGAGATCAGTCGGCGGCCCGCATGGCGCGCAGCTCCTTCTTGAGATCCTGGATCTCGTCGCGCAGCCGGGCGGCGAGCTCGAAGTGGAGGTCCTCGGCGGCGGCGTGCATCTGCTGGGTGAGCTCGTTGATGAGCTCGGCGAGGTCACCCTGTGCCGCGCCGGCGAGCTTCTCGCGCACCGTGGCCTCGGCGGCGTGCTTGCGCCGGGCCCGCACCGAGGAGTCCTCGTGGCCCCGGTAGCCGCCGGCCAGGAGGTCGGCGGTGTCGACGTCCTCGCGGGCGAGCATGTCGGTGACGTCGGCGATCTTCTTGCGCAGCGGTTGCGGGTCGATGCCGTGCTCGGCGTTGTAGGCCAGCTGCTTGGTGCGGCGGCGCTCAGTCTCCTCGATGGCCTCGGCCATGGCCGGGGTGATGGTGTCGGCGTACATGTGGACCTCGCCGGAGACGTTGCGGGCGGCACGTCCGATGGTCTGCACCAGGGAGCGGGTCGAGCGCAGGAAGCCCTCCTTGTCCGCGTCCAGGATGGACACGAGCGAGACCTCCGGCAGGTCCAGGCCCTCACGCAGCAGGTTGATGCCCACCAGGACGTCGAAGCGCCCCAGCCGCAGCTCGCGCAGGAGCTCGACGCGCCGCAGCGTGTCGACGTCGGAGTGGAGGTACTCCACGCGCACGCCCCTCTCGGCGAGGTAGGTGGTCAGGTCCTCGGCCATGCGCTTGGTCAGGGTGGTCACCAGGATCCGCTCCTGGCGCTCGACGCGAGTGCGCACCTCCTCGAGCAGGTCGTCGATCTGTCCCTGCGTGGGCTTGACGACGACCTTGGGGTCCACCAGTCCCGTGGGCCGGATGATCTGCTCGACAACACCGTCGGAGCGCTGGGTCTCGTAGTCACCCGGGGTGGCCGACAGGTAGACGGTCTGGCCGACGCGGTCCTCGAACTCGGCGAAGGTCAGGGGGCGGTTGTCCAGTGCGGAGGGCAGACGGAATCCGTGCTCGACCAGGGTGCGCTTGCGGGAGGCGTCCCCCTCGTGCATGGCGCCGATCTGGGGAACGGTCACGTGGGACTCATCGATGACGAGGAGGAAGTCCTCGGGGAAGTAGTCCAGGAGGGTGTTGGGCGGGGTGCCGGTCTCGCGCCCGTCGATGTGCAGCGAGTAGTTCTCGATCCCCGAGCACATGCCGATCTGCTGAAGCATCTCCAGGTCGTAGGTGGTGCGCATGCGCAGGCGCTGGGCCTCCAGGAGACGGCCGTCGTGCTCGAGCTGGGCCAGACGCTCGGCGAGCTCGGCCTCAATGCCCTCGATGGCCTTCTGCATGCGTTCGGGGCCGGCCACGTAGTGGGAGGCGGGGAAGACGAAGACCTGCTCGACAGTGTCGATGACGTCCCCGGTCACGGGGTGCAGCGTGGCCAGGGCCTCGATCTCGTCCCCGAAGAACTCGATGCGGATGGCGAGCTCCTCGTACATCGGGATGATCTCCACCGTGTCGCCACGCACGCGGAAGGTGCCCCGGGTGAAGTCGATGTCGTTGCGGGTGTACTGCATCGTCACGAAGCGCCGCAGAAGATCGTCCCGGTCGATCTGCTGGCCCACTTCCAGGGGCGTCATCCGGTCCACGTACTCCTGGGGGGTGCCCAGGCCGTAGATGCAGGAGACCGAGGAGACCACGACGACGTCCCGGCGGGTGAGCAGGGAGTTGGTGGCGCTGTGGCGCAGGCGCTCAACCTCGTCATTGATGGAGGAGTCCTTCTCGATGAAGGTGTCCGTCTGCGGGACGTAGGCCTCGGGCTGGTAGTAGTCGTAGTAGGAGACGAAGTACTCCACCGCGTTGTTCGGCAGCAGCTCACGGAACTCAGCGGCCATCTGGGCGGCCAGGGTCTTGTTCGGCTCAAGGATGAGGGTGGGGCGCTGGACCTGCTCGACGAGCCAGGCGGTCGTCGCGGACTTGCCGGTTCCCGTGGCGCCAAGCAGGACGATGTCCTTCTCCCCCGCCCGCAGACGCTCAGTCAGCTCGGCGATCGCCGTCGGCTGGTCCCCGCTGGGCGAGTAAGGGCTGATGACCTCAAAGGGCTTGGCTGCGCGCTGGAGCTCGGTGACGGGACGCATACCCTCAGGCTACGCGGTCCGACCGACACCATGGACACCTCAGACCGCGCAGTCACCTCCTTCACCATCCTGCGATCCGGCCGTCACCACACAGATACGTCTTTGTATCCAGGAAGGGACCTTTCAATCGAGTTCACCTATTACGGTGGTTCTCGCAGGACGCCGGGTCGTCCCGTTCCACGTTCATGTGGATGCTCATGAGGCCCGCCCCTGCGCCCTGTCTTCATCCCCTGAGTCCAAGGATCCCTCATGGCCTTCATCGTCGCCGTCTCCGCCACCATCGTCGGAGCCCTCGGCCCCGCCCGCACCACCTCTCGACGCAACAGCTGCTCGGGCTGAGTCTGCCTTCCGGATCTACCTCTCGGTTCCGCCCCACTCGACGGCGGTGAACCCGGTCCGGGTCGGCCCAGGCTCCAGCTTCTGCTCCGGAACCGCTGTCTGCGGGACATCCCCGACGACGATGTAGACCCTGATGAAGGTATCCGGGACGATCCCGGCACCCGAGGAGGGGTCCGTCAAGCGGTAGACGGCCTGGCGCGCGAACTCCTCAGAGGCGAAGGTGACCAGAGCCCTGCCCCGCTCGGCGATCCGAGGCCCCCAGAAGGTGATGAACTCGGCCGCCTCGCGGTCACTGAGTCCCAGCAGGGAGAGCTTGTCCTCCAGGAAGCCGGTGGCCGCATCCGCCTCGACGACGAAGCCCTCGTTCTGAACGAGGGTGGCCGGCTCCTCCCCCTCCCAGAACAATGACGGGTAGTGCCGCCCCACGGCGTCGGTCAGATCCCCGTCGGGTGCTGCCGTCACGTGCCACGTGATACTGCCGTCGGCCTGCGTCTGCGGCGTCGGATAGGTGTAGGTCAGTGTCCCCTCATAGTCCAGGGAGACCAACAGGTCCATCGTCGTGGTGGGGTAGAGATACAGGACCGGTTTCTTGTCCTTCTGCTCCTCCGGCCACATCCCGCAGCCCGCGAGCATCCCACCCGCAGCAAGGCCGCCGAGCAGCAGAAGGCTGCGACGAGCAGGGGTCTCCATCCGTGAAGGCGGCATGACGGTTCCTTTCGTAGGACTGATGCGTCCGGCCCGATGGAGTCCGGGGCGCCACGGCTCCTCGTCCCACTGTAGGAGTGGGCGCGGTGTCCGCCGATGGGAAGGTCTCCCCCGCCGTCAGACGATGGCTCCCGGCTCCAGGATCCGGGTGCTCCAGAGCCTGTCGACCTCGGCGTTCAGGTCCTCCAGCGCCCCGGAGTTGGACACGACGACGTCGGCGACGGCTCGGCGTTCCTCGTCGGTGGCCTGCACGGCGATACGAGCCAGCGCCTCGTCACGGGTCATCCCCCGCGCAGCGAGCCGCTCCAGACGCACCTCAAGCTGGGCCTCGACGACGATGACGAGATCGAACAGGTCCTGCATCTGTCCTTCGACGAGGAGAGGAACGTCGTAGACCGCCACCTGCCCAGCCGGAACCGTGTCCATCCGAGCCCACGCCTCTGCTGCGATGAGGGGCAGGAGGAGCTCCTCCAGGCGGGCACGGCGTAGGTCGTCGGAGAAGACCAGACGCCCCAGGGCACTGCGGTCCAGGGAGCCGTCCGGGGCTAAAATCCCTTCCCCGAACTCGGCCACCACTGCCGCAAGACCGTCACTGCCCGGGCTGACGACGTCGCGAGCAACCTCATCGGCGCTGGTCACGACCGCGCCGCGCTCCTCGAGCAGGCCGGCCACCGTCGACTTGCCTGAGCCGATGCCACCGGTGAGCCCCACGCGCAGAGCTCGGTCCTTCGGACGACGAGTGGAACGGGGTACAGGTGTGTGGCGCATGGTCCCATCATGCCGTGACCTGCCCGGGCCGGGCCAGCGCGTGGTGATACAGCCGACACCGGTGTCCACCGGGCGCAGCCTCGCCTTGTCAGTGCCAGCTCACTTGCCCCCTGCGGCCGCCTGGCCGTCAGTCGTGATCGTGGTGGTCGAACCGGGTCGCCTTCTTCCTCCCCGGCCCCGCCCGTAGGGCGCGATGCGCTCCTCGACCCGGGCCAGCGACTCCACCGCGCCCTGCGGGGGACTCACGCACCGGGAGGCCTGCTCTGAGGCCCGCGAGATGATCTCGCGGATGATCGGTGCACGAGTATGGTCCTCCTCCACCCCGTCGACCAGGACCTCCGCCAGGGCTGAGAGGACCTGCACGGCGACCAGAGGGTCGCCGACGGCGTCGACGAGTATCCCGCAGCGCTCTCCTGGCCGGTTCATCGGCCAGGACTCCATCGCGTCACGGCACTGGTGCCATGCCCTGCCGCTGGAAGCGCGGTCCCCGCGGGCCTGAGCGGCGTGCGAGGCCAGAGCCAGGGCGGCGCAGGCCGTTTCCGTCCACCCCTGGCTCAGGCTCAGCTCCGCGGTGTCGAGATGCTCCTTCTCCGCGCGCTCATTGGCACCAAGTGCCGCCAGCAGCCGGCCGAAGGCCAGGCGAAGGTCGACGACCAGCTCCAAGGTGGAGTCATCCACCACCTCCGACAGTGAGGCGCTGACCGTCTCCGCGGTCGACATGGCGCGCTGTCGCACTGACTCCATGCCATAACCGCGAGACAGCGTGAGCAGCTCGCGGACCTCCTTGAGCAGCGCTCCCTGGTTACGCAATCGGGCACGATCTGCCGGTACGGCGCTCGTCACCGTCCCGTAGGACCGGCTGGCCAGACCTGCGGCCTCAGCGGCCATCCGCATCTCGACCCGGTACGACACGCCGTTGTTGCCGTTGCGGACGTCGAAGCGGTGAGCGACGCCGCGCACGAAGCCGGTCATGACGTCATAGGCGCGGCCGACGGTGTCCCAGGCCGTGAGCTCCAGGTTCCCCCACGGCGTTGTCCAGCTCAGCGAGGCGCCCAGGGCGTGCTTTCCGTAGTCCGCCCGGTTGGCCGCCCTCATGACGAGGGCCAGTCCGACGGCGGTGTTCATCAGTTGCCAGGCCGAGGCCTCAGAGACGGCCTTCATAGGGCTGTGACGGATGAGTGCGATGGCCCGTTGCCACTGAGAGGACAGTCCCAGGTACTCGAGCCTGTCCGCCAGGCTCTGGAGTGACACGGCATCTGGAAGGTGGAGCAGGCTCAAGGAGGCGAAGGCGTCCTCGGCCTCGACGATGCGTTGGTGGGCCAGGTAGGGAACCAGCACCGCGCCCAGCCCCCGTGCGCTCTCCACGGGATCGGCCTCGGCGCGTTTGGGTGTGGCCGTGGTTGTGCTGATGACGCCGGAGTAGTCATCGTGCATGCGGGCGGTGGCCAGCACGGCTCCGGTGTCGGTCTTGCCGAAGGAGAAGAGTCTGGCCTCACGGAGCTGCTCGAGGGCCTCGTCCCTGAGGCCGAGGACGGCGGAGAGCTCCACCTGGGCGTAACGCAGCGGGAGCGTCGAACGGCCGTGAGCCGCCCGAATCCCCTGGCAGAAAGCGGTCGCCTGCTCAAGGCTCGTTCTGCTCGTGTCCGGGTCCTGGCCCAGCTGAACCAGCCACGCCCGGTCGACGGCGCAGACCGCCTCCACCACCTGGTCGGGCGCGCTCCCCGCATCCGTCCCCTCGACGTCGTCGGCGGCAACCGCCTTCCACAGGGCCGCTGCAGCGAAACGGCTGGGGCAGATGGGGTCGACATCCTCCAGAACACGGGCAATGGCGCCCCAATAGCTCATATCGTCTCCAACGGTCGTCACGTTCTGGTTCCGGCTTCTAGGAAGCAGGGAGCACGGGGCCCGGCCACAGCCTCGCACAGGCACGTCACCTGAGCGATGGGGAGAAGGCACCGAACGTCTGAGGGCCTCTGCCTGCGGAGCAGGCAGAGGCCCTCAGATGATGTCAGAGATCAGTCCTGACCACTGAAAAGGTGCGGGAGCTCAGTTACCGGTGAGCTTCTCGCGCAGGGCGGCCAGGGCCTCATCGGAGGCCAGCGTGCCGGAGGCCTCCGACGGCGCCGAGGAGTACGAGGTGCCGCCGGCGGGGGCTGCCGGAGCACCGGACTCCTGCTCCTCCTCCAGGGCCTTGGCGACCTGGGCCTTGTGGGCCTCCCAGCGGGCGTGAGCAGCCGCGTACTCGGCCTCCCACGCCTCGCGCTGGGCGTCGTAGCCCTCGAGCCACTCGTTGGTCTCCGGGTCGAAGCCCTCGGGGTACTTGTAGTTGCCCTGCTCGTCGTACTCGGCCGCCATCCCGTAGAGGCTGGGGTCGAAGTCCTCGGAGGCGGGGTCGACACCCTCGTTGGCCTGCTTCAGCGACAGGGAGATGCGACGGCGCTCCAGGTCGATGTCGATGACCTTGACGAAGACCTCGTCGCCGACCTTGGCCACCTGCTCGGGGACCTCGACGTGACGCTGCGCCAGCTCGGAGATGTGGACCAGACCCTCGATGCCGTCCTCGACACGCACGAAGGCGCCGAAGGGGACGAGCTTGGTGACCTTGCCGGGAACGACCTGGCCGATGGCGTGGGTCCGGGCGAAGGCCTGCCACGGGTCCTCCTGGGTCGCCTTGAGCGACAGGGAGACGCGCTCGCGGTCGAAGTCGACGTCCAGGACCTCGACCGTGACCTCGTTGCCGACCTCGACGACCTCGGAGGGGTGATCGATGTGCTTCCAGGACAGCTCGGAGACGTGGACCAGACCGTCGACGCCCCCCAGGTCCACGAAGGCACCGAAGTTGACGATGGAGGACACGACACCGGAGCGGACCTGCCCCTTCTGCAGGGTCTGCAGGAAGTTGGTGCGGACCTCGGACTGGGTCTGCTCGAGCCAGGCGCGACGGGAGAGGACCACGTTGTTGCGGTTCTTGTCCAGCTCAATGATCTTCGCCTCGAGCTCGCGGCCCACGTAGGGCTGGAGGTCGCGAACGCGACGCATCTCCACCAGGGAGGCGGGCAGGAAGCCGCGCAGGCCGATGTCCAGGATGAGACCGCCCTTGACGACCTCGATGACGGAGCCGGTGACGACGCCGTCCTCCTCCTTGATGCGCTCGATGGTGCCCCAGGCGCGCTCGTACTGCGCGCGCTTCTTGCTCAGGAGCAGACGCCCTTCCTTGTCCTCCTTCTGCAGGACGAGGGCTTCGATCTCGTCGCCGACGGAGACGATCTCGTCGGGGTCGACGTCATGCTTGATGGACAGCTCGCGAGCGAGGATGACGCCTTCGGTCTTGTAGCCGATGTCGAGGAGGACCTCATCACGGTCGACCTTGACGACAGTGCCCTCGACGATATCGCCGTCATCGAAGTACTTGATGGTCTCGTCAACGGCGGCGAGGATCTCCTCGGTCGAACCGATGTCGTTGACGGCGACCGGGGCGGGGCTGGGCGTAGTGGTTGTCATTGAGTGGATGCTCCGAATGCGGATAGTTGGATCGGGTTGATAGGGACCGCGTGCTCCCCAGTGACGCGAATCGGCCCGGACCAATTCATCGACCTGGTTGGATCAGTCTCATAGGAGACGCCCAGGAGCGCACGAATGAACCTTAGCAGTACGTGACGAATCCGTAACTAGACGATGCTCAAGCATTATCCCGTACATGCGTGCAATCGCTCACGTCGTCTGACGACTTGATGTCAAAAGGATGACGTGACGATCTCATTCGTATATCACCGGCTTCTTCGGCCGATGAGCGGAGGTCCCGTAAGGGCTCTTTAGTGGGCGGCCTCACGCCAGGTCCGCCCTCGTCCGACGGCGACGTCCAGGGGGACCGAGAGCTCTGCTGCCCCACCCATCTGCTCCTTGAGGAGGCTCTCAACAGCCTCGGCCTCTCCAGGCGCGACCTCGATGAGGAGCTCGTCGTGGATCTGCAGAAGAATGCGGCTCGTCAGGGCCTGCTCGCGCAACGCGCTGTCGACATCGATCATGGCCTTCTTGACGATATCGGCGGCGCTGCCCTGAATGGGGGCGTTGAGGGCGGCCCGCTCAGCCATCTCACGGCGCTGCCGGTTGTCGCTGGTCAGGTCGGGCAGGTAGCGGCGCCGTCCGAACATCGTCTCGGTGTATCCGTCTCGGCGCGCCTGCTCCACCACGGACTCCAGGTAGTCGTGGACCTTTCCGAACCTGGCGAAGTAGGCGTTCCTCAGATCCGCTGCGTCAGCGTTGTCGATACCGAGCTGACGGGCCAGCCCGAAGGTCGACAGGCCGTAGGCCAGTCCATAGCTCATGGCCTTGACGTGGCTGCGCTGCTGGGCGGTCACGTCCTCGACCTCGATGCCGTGGACCAGGGCGGCGACGTAGCGGTGCAGGTCCTCCCCGCTGCGGAAGGCCTCGATCAGCGCCTGGTCCTCGGACAGGTGCGCCATGATGCGCATCTCGATCTGGGAGTAGTCGGCGGTCATGAGGCACTCGTAGCCCTCGCCGACGGTGAATGCCTCGCGGATGCGCATCCCCTCCTCGTGACGTGCCGGGATGTTCTGCAGGTTGGGGTCGGTGGAGGACAGGCGCCCCGTGGCGGCGATGGTCTGCTGGAAGGTGGTGTGGATGCGCCCGTCAGCCTGGATCGCCTTGCGCAGTCCCTCAACCGTCTGCCGCAGCTTGATGGCGTCGCGGTGCTCAAGAAGGTGCTCCAGGAAGGGGTGCGAGGTCTTGGCATACAGCCCGGCCAAGGCGTCGGCGTCCGTGGTGTAACCGGTCTTGGTCTTGCGGGTCTTGGGCATCTTCAGCTCGTCGAACAGGACGGCCTGGAGCTGCTTGGGGCTGGAGAGGTTGAGCTCTCGCCCGGCGGCGGCGTAGGCGCCCTCGGCAGCGTGAGTCACGCGGGCGTCGAGCTCGGTCTGGCGGGCTTGGAGCACGGCGTCGTCGACGGCGATGCCGGCGTCCTCCATGACGGTCAGGGTCGCGGCCACGGGCATCTCCAGGTCGGTGAAGAGCCCCAAGGCATCACGAGCCGCCATCTGCTCATCGAGCACGGCCTGGAGCGAGAGCAGGGCGGCGGCCCGGCGCGCACTGGCCAGGTGGGAGGGGGCAACGGCCTCCTGAGAGGTGAGGGCCTCGAGGTCGAATGCGCTCTGGGACTCACCGGAGCCGCCGTCACCCCCGGCACCGCCCTCGTTGACTGCGGCCAGGTCGATGCCGAGCCAGCGCTGGGTGAGGGTGTCGACGTCATAGCTGCGCTGTTCGGGACGGCACAGGTATCCGGCCAGTGAGGGGTCTGCGACGACGCCGTCGAGCCTGAGTCCCCGGGCGCTCAGCGCGTGCCAGCTCCCCTTGGCGTCGGCGACGAGCTTGGGACGCTCCACGTCGGCCAGGAGCCGGGCCAGGACGGCTTCGTCCTCGGGCAGGATCTCGGTCAGGTCGATGGCGACCGCCCGAGAGCCGTCGGACAGTGACACGAGCGCGGCATCGCCCTCGACGGGTCTGAGGGCGCCGACGACATCCACACCCAGGAGGCGGGTGCCGTTGTCGTCATCCGCCGGCAGGCTGGTCTTCAACCATTCAGCCAGCCGCCCCGCGGCTAGATCGTGTCCCAGCGAGACGATCTCCAGATCGCTCAGCGCGTTCAGTGCGCCGGCTTCGTCTGCCTCACTCGGCTCGGCGTGGTCGGAGGTGTCGGTGAAGCTCAGGATGCGCAGCGCCCGCTGGTGCAGGGTGCGGAACTCCAGGGTCTCGAACACGCGCGCCAGGCCGGCGCGGTCGGCACCCGTGAGGCGCAGGTCGGTGCGGGGTTCGATTCCGAGGTCCAGGTCGGTGAGCAGGCGGTTGAGGCGGCGGTTGCGCACGACGTCGTCGAGGTGATCGCGCAGCGACTGTCCGGCTTTGCCCTTGATCTGGTCCGCGTGAGCGATGACGCCGTCGAGCCCGTCATAGAGGTTGAGCCACTTGGCGGCGGTCTTGGGGCCCACGCCCGGAACCCCGGGCAGGTTGTCACTGGTCTCGCCGACCAGGGCGGCCAGGTGCGGGTAGCGCTCGGGCGTCACCCCGTAGCGCTCCTCCACCTCCTGAGGCGTCATGCGCCGCAGTGTCGACACGCCCTTGACCGGGTAGAGCACGGTGCACCGCTCGGTGACCGTCTGGAAGGAGTCGCGGTCCCCCGAGCAGATGAGAACCTCCATGCCCTCGGCCTGGGCGGAGGCCGCCAGGGTGGCCAGGATGTCGTCGGCCTCGTAGCCCGGAGCGGTGAGCGCTGTGACGCCCATGGCCTCCAGGACCTCCTGGATGAGCTCGACCTGCCCGAGGAAGGGCTGCGGGGTCTCATCGCGGGTTCCCTTGTACTCGGCGTACTCCTCGGTGCGGAAGGTGCCTCCCGGCAGGTCGAAGGCGACGGCCACGTGGGTAGGCCGCTCGCTGTCCAGCAGCGACAGGAACATGGAGACGAAGCCGTGGACGGCGTTGGTGGACTGACCAGTCGACGTGGTGAAGTTGTCGACGGGCAGGGCGTAGAAGGCACGGAAGGCCATTGAGTGTCCGTCGATGAGAAGAAGCCGCTCGGGAACCGGGTCCGAGGGGGACTGAGGTGTTGGACTCGTCGTAGGGCTGGTCGCGGTGGTGCTCACCGTGCCAGCCTAGGCCCATGAGCCATCCACAGTCCGACTCGCCCGTCTCCCCCATCAGCGTAGGGGACTCCAGTGACTCTCAGGCCTCTCCTGCCTCAGCCGACTCCCCCAGCTCGCCGGCGGTCGTCGGGCCGCTGGGCCCCGTGGGCCGCGTCACTGCGGCCTCTTACTCCGGAGCGAGCGCCTCAGCCGTGGCCTTCCCGGACCCTGCCAGGCGCCCGTTCCCGGATCCGCGTCCCGCGGGCTCTGCCGTCTCCGCCTCCTCGGCACTGCACGCGGTGCTGGAGGACAGTGAAGAGGGCACGCTCATGGAGACCCTCGGGATGGAGGTGGTGACTCGCGACGCTCATCGGACCGAGGTCCGGATGCCGGTCGACGGGGCCCGACAGGTCGTCGGGATCCTGCACGGCGGTGCCACCGCCGCGCTCATCGAGACGGCTGCCTCCGTGGCCGCACGCGCGGGCGCGCCCGACGATGCCGTCCCGGTCGGGGCGGAGCTGACGGTCAGCCACCTGCGCTCCGTGTCCCAGGGCTGGGTGAAGGCGACCGCCACTCCCCTGCACCGCGGCCGTCGTACCGTGGTCTACCAGGTAACGGTCACTGACGACGATGAGCGCACCATCGCCGTCGGGACACTGCGCAGCCTGTTCACCTGAGGCGCTGCGCCGCACTGGGCTATCAGTGGGTGCTTAGTCCTTCTTGGCCGAACCGACCTGCTCGATGACGGCGTCGGCCACCTCGCGCATGGTCAGACGCCGGTTCATGGAGGTCTTCTGCAGCCAGCGGAAGGCCTCCGGCTCGCTCAGTCCCATGCGCTCCATGAGCAGCCCCTTGGCCCGGTCGACGCGCTTGCGGGTCTCGAAGCGCTCGGTGAGGTCAGAAATCTCACTCTCCAGGGAGAGGATCTCCTCGTGCCGAGACATGGCGATCTCAAGTGCCGGGATGAGGTCCGCCGGGGTGAAGGGCTTGACGACGTAGGCCATGGCGCCGGCGGCGCTGGCTCGTTCGACGAGCTCGGTCTGGGAGAAGGCGGTCAGCATGACGACGGCGCAGTTGTGCTTCTCGAGAATCCTCTCCGCCGCGGTGATGCCGTCGGTCACCGGCATCTTGACGTCAAGAACGCACAGATCGGGGTCATGCTCATCAGCCAGGCGGACGGCCTCCTCACCATCTGCGGCCTCCGCGACGATCTCGTAGCCGGCGTCGGTGAGAGTCTCGACGATGTCAAGGCGGATGAGGGTCTCGTCCTCAGCGACGAGCACCCGGCGGGACTTGGTGGTGCTGGACTCATTGCTCACGGCTGTGATCCTAGTATGATCTCGCTGTTAGCGCCCCCGCAGAGCGGACGGCGTGCCTCCGTAGCCCAATTGGCAGAGGCATCCGACTCAAAATCGGAGTGTTGTGGGTTCGAGTCCCACCGGAGGTACCAACAGGTCCCTACCCAGCCCCACCTCAGAACAGACCGGTCAGATGGAGAGCACCTTGGGCACCACGTGGGCCTCACTGTACGAAGCGGCCAAAGCTGTTCAACGTCCTCGTCACGTGTCCTCGTACATCGAGGCGGGCGGTGTCGCAGCTGCAGTGGAGTCGTCCTCGGGAAGAATCTATACGGGCGTCTGCGTGGATACCGCCTGCACCCTGGGAATCTGTGCCGAGCGCAACGCGATCCTCAACATGATGACCAACGGTGAGGATGCGATTCGACGGGTTCTGACGATCATGCGCGACGGCCGTACCGGTCCGCCGTGTGGAGCATGTCGAGAAATGATGACGCAGCTGATGCCGAGCCAGTTCGGGGACATCGAGGTGATGATCGACTTCGCTGCCGGGAAGACCATGACTCTTGCCGATCTGACTCCCCAGTGGTGGCTACGGCGATGAGGCTGTGACCGCAGAGCTCCACTCTGCGGTGTCCTGCCCCCACCGATTCATCAGCGGGAAGCAGATGCCAAAATCCGTCGCCCTGAACCGGATCGAGGGGCCTCCCGGTGATAGGTGGGAGACCCCTCGACGGATCAGAACCGGTGCTCAGACCTTGTAGTCGCCCGTCTCACCGACGGTGTGGACACGGATCGAGTTGGTCGAGCCGGGCGTGCCCGGAGGCATTCCGGCCACGATGACGACGGTGTCCCCGGGCTGGGCCAGATGCTTGTCCTGAAGGATCTCATCGACCTGGGCCACCATCTCGTCAGTGTGCTGGACCTCGGGCACCTCGTAGCACTGCACGCCCCAGGAGACGGCGAGCTGGTTGCGCGTCTCACGCAGCGGGGTGAAGGCCAGCAGCGGAAGCGGCGAGCGCAGACGAGACAGGCGCCGGGCGGTGTCACCGGACTGGGTGAAGGTCACCAGGTAGGTGACGTCGAGGTGCTCGCCCATCTCCGCAGCGGCGCGGGTCAGTGCCCCACCTCGCGTCTGCGGGTAGGAGCCCAGGCCGGGGATGCGCTCCCCTCCGTGCTCCTCGACGTTCTCGATGATGCTGGCCATGGTGCGCACGGCCTCGATGGGGTAGGCGCCCACGGAGGTCTCACCGGAGAGCATGACGGCGTCGGCGCCGTCGAGAATGGCGTTGGCGCAGTCGGAGGCCTCAGCCCGCGTGGGACGCGGGTTCTGGATCATGGACTCCAGGACCTGGGTGGCCACGATGACCGGCTTGGCCTGGCGGCGGGCCAGCTCGATGGCCCGCTTCTGCACCAGCGGGACGGCCTCCAGGGGCATTTCCACACCGAGGTCGCCACGGGCCACCATGATGCCGTCGAAGGTGGAGACGATGTCGAAGAGGTTCTCCACCGCCTGGGGCTTCTCGATCTTGGCGATGACCGGGATGCGCACGCCGACCTCGTCCATGATCTCGTGGACGTCCTTGATGTCATCGGCGTCGCGCACGAAGGACAGGGCGATGAGGTCGGCACCGATCTTGAGGGCCCAGCGCAGGTCCTCACGGTCCTTCTCGCTGAGGGCCGGCACGGAGACGGCGACGCCGGGCAGGTTGATGCCCTTGTTGTTGGAGACGTAGCCGGGCACCTCGACCTTGGTGACGACGTCGGTGTCGGTGACGGCCACGACGCGCACCGCGACGTTGCCGTCGTCGATGAGGAGCCGGTCACCGGGGCGGCAGTCGCCGGGAAGTCCTTTGAAGGTGGTGGAGGCGCGCTTGACGGTGCCCAGGACGTCGTCAATGGTGATGGTGAACTCGTCGCCCTTGTTGAGCATGACCTTCTGGTCGTCCACGAACCGCCCCAGGCGGATCTTGGGGCCCTGGAGGTCGACGAGGATGGCGACGGCGCGACCGGAAGCGTCGGCGGCCTCACGGATACGGCCGATGACCTCCTCCTGATCCTCGGCGCGACCGTGGGAGCGGTTGATGCGCGCGACGTTCATGCCGGCGTCCACGAGCGCTTGCACCTGCTCGGGAGAGTCGGTAGCGGGTCCGAGGGTACATACGATCTTGGCTCTACGCATGGGTTCAGAATACGGGACACCGGGCCCTGCGCACGAGGAGGAATCTCGTCAGTCGTCAGGTTGCGACCATCCTCACCCACTTGTCTCCCACCGGAGTGGCGGGCGGGTCCCCGATTCGGTCGCTACGAACTCGCCTGGTCTGAGCGAACCGACTCCGCGCCAGCGGGTTCTGCGGCTGAGGCGTCCTCATCAGTCGAGTCATGCTCGGCGGCGGTTTCCTCGGCGGAGTCGTCCTCATCGGCCGCTGATCCGTCCTTCCTCGCCCTGTGCCCCGGCCTATCGATGGCGTCGCTCAAGGGGCGCCGTGAGGAGAGGACCAGTCCAATGGCCCCGACGAGGAAGATGACGATGGAGGTCCACACGTTCAGTCGCAGGCCGAGGACCGTCTCGGCCTCGTCGATGCGCAGCATCTCAATCCACACCCGGCCTGCGGTGTAGACCATGAGGTAGATCCACAGCAGCCTGCCGCCCGTGACCCCGCTGCGGGCGACCATCCTTCTGCCGATCCACACCAGGAGGACCGCTCCGGCCAGGTTCCACAGGGCCTCATAGAGGAAGGTCGGATGAAACAGGGTGCCGGGCGGGTAGGTGGAGCCCGCCGGCAGATGGGCGTCGTCGATCCGCAGTCCCCAGGGCAGCGTCGTCGGGGCGCCGTAGAGCTCCTGGTTGAACCAGTTCCCCAGGCGACCGATCGCCTGAGCGACCAGCAGCGTCGGGGCGACGGCGTCGGCCAGCGGAGCCACCCGCAGGCCGCGATGGCGCAGAAGAAGCACCCCGGCCAGGACCCCGCCGGCGATACCTCCCCAGATTCCCAGGCCCCCCTGCCAGGTCTGTGGGATACGGGCCAGGTCGCCGTTGGGGCCGAAGTAGTCGTCGGGCGAGGTGACCACGTGGTAGAGACGAGCTCCCACGATTCCAGCCGGCACGGCCACGATGGCGACGTCGAGGACCAGCTCCGGTCGGCCTCCCCGGGCCCGGTAGCGCCGGTCCGACCACCACACGGCCACGAAGACTCCGGTGAGGATGCACAACGCATAGGCCCGCACCGGGATGGGGCCGAGGTACCACACGGCCGAGGAAGGGCTCGGTATGCCCGCTCTCAGCGCGGCCGTGAACGGCATCGCCGACAACGTTGGCATCGCGGGCATCGTTGACATCATGGCGGAAAGGGTGGCGACAGGCACTCAGAGAACCTCTCGGTGGGCGGAGGGGATCAGTGCCGGGTGGGCGCCGGCGGCGACCAGCTCGGCAACGAACTGCTGGGGGTCGGTGGAGCGGATGATGGCCTCACCGACGAGGACGACATCGGCCCCGCAGCGCGCGAAGCTCATGACATCGTGCGGACCTCTGACTCCTCCGGCCGCGATCCGTACGACCTGCGTCGGCAGAACGTCAGTGACCTGATCGAACAGGCTGCAGTCGACGGCCAGGGTGTCGGGATCGCGGGTGTCGATGGCCACGATGCAGGCCCCCGCATCGACCGCGGTCAGCGCCTCACGGCGGGTACGGACCTCAACGACGGCGCCCATCCCCAGGGAGTGGACCCTCTCGATGAGTCCCTCGAGCACCAGGGTCTCGAGGCGGGCATCGAGCATGAGCAGATCGGCGCCGTGAGCCCGGGCCTCGTGCACCTGGTAGGGCGTGACCACCAGGTCGTTGGCGAGGACGGGAAGATCCACTGAGGCCCTGACGGCGTCCAGGTCCTTGAGGGAGCCTCGCGTAGCGCTCGGCCCGGTGACCACTGAGACGCAGGCGGCGCCGCCGGCGGCGTAGAAGCAGGCCAGCATCCCCGGATCCCCGACGCCGCTGAGATCCGCGAACGTGGCTGTGGAGCGCTTCACCTCGGCGATCACGGTGACCGCCCGGTCATCGGTGCGCAGGCTGGACAGGGCGCTGATAGCACCGGGAACCAGGCGGGAGGCCTCTTTGAGGCGGGCCAGGGGAACCAGCGAAGCGCGGCGGTCGGCGGCCGCCTTGGCCTCTGCCACCATCGCCTCGAACGAGGTCATCGCGCACCTCCCCGATCTCACTTGCCGGCGCTCCGGAGGGGCGCCTGTTCGTATCCATCGTGACGGCCCGAGGCCGTCTGTTGCAAATCGCCAAACCGTACTGGCCGCGGAGCGGTCAGCTGGGTCGCTCTCCCACGTGCGCTCCCAGATCACCGCCGGCCAGGAAGCAGGTGCGCTCACCGGTGTGGCAGGCGGCTCCAACCTGATCGACCTCGATCAGGAGGGCGTCGCCGTCGCAGTCCAGATGAACGGACTTGACGTACTGCGCGTGTCCGGACGTATCACCCTTGCGCCAGTACTCACGCCGCGACCGCGACCAGAAGGTCACTCGTCCCTCTTCCAGGGTGCGCCGAAGCGCCTCGTCGTCCATCCACCCCACCATGAGGACCTCACGTGAGTCGTGCTGCTGGACGACGGCGCAGACCAGGCCGTCCGCGTTGCGCTTCAGGCGCGCAGAGATCTGGGAATCGAGAGTCACAACCGCATTATGCACGCCGGGTGCTGCTCAGCCCGGAGGGCCGAGCAGAGGGCCGAAGTAGACCCACATGCCTGGCAGGTTGCGCACCACCGCGAAAACGGCCAGCGCCACCCCGAGAAGGATGCCCTCCCTACCGGTGACGAGCGGCCGCCGCCGGCCTCGGAGCCATGCGAGCAACCAGCGCGCCACCAGCACCATGACCACCACCTCCAGGACGAGCGCGAAGGGGTTGTAACCCATGGCTGCCCACAGGTTGCCGTGCATGAGTTCCCGGGTCGCCCGGGTGCCTCCGCACAGTGGGCACCACAGCCCGGTGGTGCGGTGAAGCGGGCAGAGGTCGGGAAGCCCCGGAGAATTGCGAGGCAGAGTCAGTGCGCGCAGCACGATGAGGCCACCGGGAAGGGAGGGCAGAACCATCAGAAGGCCCAGTCCGATCCGCCTTCCGTGTCCCGCGCGTCCACCGGGACGCTCGTGCTTCGTCGACGCAGTCACGCAACAGTTTTCAGGCATACAGTTCATTGAGACAACATCACTATAAAAAACAGCATAAGGTAGCAAGCGCCGATGACAGCGCCAATGGCGCCTGTCACCACTCCGGCTATCGACAGCCCCTTGTTCGAGGCACGCCCCTCATTGGCGGCGCGCATTCCCAGGACTCCGACGACGATCGCCGATATGCCCAAGATCAGGCCGAAAGACAAGCAGTTCGCAACGATACTCGCAATACCGAGCCCGAGCGCCCACCCACCGAGGGCGTTCGCCTCATGTCGACGCGGATCGTAAGGCGCCCCCCAGTACACGCCCTGACCATATGGTGGATACGGGCCATAAGAAGGCGGCGGATAGGGATACTGCTGGCTGTAGGGCTGCCCATAGGCCTGGCTGTACGGCTGCTGGCCATCCCCCGGATAAGGAACCATCTGGCCTCCCTGCGCTGCCGGGAAGCGGGGTGACTGATCGCCAAGAGCGTCCGCGCTGTAGTAACCATTCTGGGTCGACGACACGGCCGACGCAGACTGGGAGACACCATCGAAGTCGGTCGGATAAGGGGTACCAGCAACTCCTTGATGATAAGGATCCGCCGGATAAGGATTCAAATCGCTCATTATTCCTTCCCTGGTGTGAAGCGCAGCACTGAGTCTACACGAGCACTCGAATCACACCCTGGGAACAACCTCATCTCAACGGGGAGAACACCCCATCGGCCCGGATGGACATGCTCCCACAACCCTTCGCCCCGCAGCGCAGACAACTGGCAAAGCCCCTGCGCGGCGGAGCGAAGGCGGGAGGTGAGGACCTTAGGACTCGAACCCACTCATGAGCCGCTCATTCAGACCAGTAGCATAGGAAACGATCAGCAGCACGATGGAGAGGACTCCCAAGGCGATACCCGCAATGGACATGCCCTTGTTGGTGGCACGCCCTTCATTCGCCGCCTGCATCCCCAGAAAACCCACAACGATAGCGGGAATGCCGGTGAAGATACTGCAGCACAGGAAGCCAGCCACACCCAGACCAAGAGCCCAGTTCCCCAACGAGTTCTTCTCATCAGGACGAGGACCGAATCCACCAGGGACATATCCTCCGGGTTGCTGATTATACTGACCGTTGGGGTACGGGCTCATGTTGCTCATGGCATCTCTCTGCGTAAATAAGGATCGACGATGTTCATGCTGACAGCATGTTGCTGAAGCATAACAGCCATCACTCGGCGCGCAAATCAAGCAGCCTCACAACACCACCCCGCCGAACCCTCATTCTACTGAACAGATAAATGAGAGCGACACTTAACCCAATAAGCTCCGCGGGAATGCCGGCAACTCCCGCGAGAATGTTTCAGGAGCAGAAAATACTCGTCAACGCACCGGGTGGCCCGCGTCTCGCAGAGCATTCTTGGCCTCAGGGATGGTCGTCACTCCGTAGTGGAACACTGAGGCTGCCAGAACGCCGTCAGCACCATGGTCGGCTGCCGTGACGAAGTCTTGTGGGCGTCCAGCGCCGCCGGAGGCGATGAGTGGCACCTGGACCTGTCGACGAACAGCGTCGATCAACTCGGTGTCGAATCCTTGAGTGACCCCGTCGGCATCCATGGAGTTCAGGAGAATCTCTCCGGCACCGAGCTTGACTCCTCTCACCGCCCAGGCGACGGCATCGATGCCGGTGGAGGTCCGTCCTCCGTGCGTGGTGACCTCGAAGCCGGAGGCCGTCGAGACGCCGGAGGGGCACCGGCGCGCATCCACGGACAGGACGAGTACCTGATTGCCGAAGCGCCGCGCCACCTCCGTCAACAGCGAGGGGGCTTCGATGGCCGCGGTGTTGATACTGACTTTGTCCGCCCCCGCCTTCAGCAGCAGGTCCACGTCATCGAGTGAACGCACTCCCCCACCGACTGTCAGAGGCACGAAGATCTGCTCGGCAGTTTGGCAGACCACGTCCAACATGGTGGAACGCCCCTCGTGGGAGGCCGAGATATCGAGGAAGGTGATCTCATCGGCCCCCTGAGCGCAGTAGCGGGAGGCCAGCTCCACGGGGTCTCCGGCGTCCTTGAGGCCCTGGAAGTTGACACCTTTGACGACCCGACCGTCCTTGACGTCCAGGCAGGGAATGATGCGGATGGCAACGCTCATGAATGCTCCTTGGATGTTGGGCCGGCGGAGGAGCCGGGAATGGCGCTCGACTCACTGCCCGCACGACCCCCGGACGCTCCGGAAGGCTGAGCAGGGTCCTTGGCCAGGACGTCGATCACCACGACGACTGGTTCCTTCCCCTGCGCCTGCTCAGCGGGCAGCGAGAGGACCACCCGGGAGCCGACCGTGATGTCAACCAGGTTCTGGGAGACTCCCACCAGCGCATTGCTCATGTCGAGCTGCTTGGGCGGCTCCTGGTGCCCGAAGGTCGATTTGTCGAGGGGTTGTCCCGACGTCCAGCTGACCATCGTGGTACGAGCAATAAGCCGGTCCTGGGAACCGATCTGGGGGCCGGTGCCCTTGATGAGAATCTCCGTGGAGGCTCGAGTCGGTGCAGGAAGTCCGGCACTGCTGACGGTGATAGAGCCGTCCGGTCCCTCAGTCACGGTGGGGGTGCCTTCCGCCGGCTGCTTCGCCTCCCCCGTTGCCGTAGTGGGCAGGAGGTCGACGACAGTGATCTTCGTCGTCCTGGAGCCGTCCTCCTCCTCAGTCGGTTCGCGAAGAACGACGCGAGCGCCTTCGCGCTGGCCGGAGACCGCCGCATTGATGTAGTCGCCCACGTCGGGGCCGAGCATGCCCTGCCAGAGCTTGTACCCCGCTTCGTTACCCGTCGTGTTGCGCCCGTTGAGACCGGAGAACTGTGAGACCTGCAGGATCACAGGCGTCCCCTCGGAGACAGCGCGCCCCTGCCCGATCTGGACGACGTCGGTCAGTACCGAGCCGGGAGCGGACAGAGAGGCGTC
Source organism: Actinomyces sp. oral taxon 175 str. F0384 (assembly GCF_000223355.1). Classification (NCBI taxonomy): domain Bacteria; kingdom Bacillati; phylum Actinomycetota; class Actinomycetes; order Actinomycetales; family Actinomycetaceae; genus Actinomyces; species Actinomyces sp. oral taxon 175. The sequence goes on along the minus strand of NZ_AFUR01000001.1, from coordinate 1,154,339 downwards.
GCCGTTCAGCTCGATGGAGGGCGCCACCCCCGATCCGACCCGTCCGCTGACCGTCAGCAGCTGGCTGAGGGGGGCGTTGCCATCCAACACGGTCGACTGAGCCGCTGTGCTGGCGCCCGTTCCGTTCCTTCCGGAGACGAACTTGTTGACAGCCAGCGGCACCAGGATCATGGCAAGGACGACGACACCGATCAGGCCGACCGCCAGGGGCCCCCGCGGCATACGCCCCAGCGGGCCACCCAGGGTCCGTGGACGCGGCGTCGGTTCCGGCTCCCGGGCCTCGGCGACCACCTCGTCCTGCCGGTGCCCGGTCCCATGTGGGAGATCGCGTCGATCGGCTCGTGCGGCCGGCATGTACTCGCTGCGCGGATCGTGGCTGCTGCCCGGCACGTGAGGCTGCAGCTGAGGCCGGGACTGCGGCTGTGGCTGCGGTTGCGACACGGTGCGAGGCGCTGGTGCGCCGGTTGCGGATCGGTCACTGGGGGAGGCAGTACCGACCGGGCGTGCCTGGACAGCAGGCTGGGCGGGTGCCGACAAGTCTCCGATCGCAGCCTCCCGCTGGGCCTGCTGAGCACGTTCGAGCGCACGGCGCTGACGCCGCGTCAGGGGCATGCCCGCTTCGGGATCCGGGGAGGGGGTAGTACTCATGTTGCGTCTTCCGTCTGCCACCTTATCAGTGCCGTGAGCCTCACCGTTCACACCCCGATGGGAGGATCGGTTGCCGAACGCCCCATGCTCTCCAGGAGTGCATCGATGCGCTCGTCCACGGCACAGAAGGGATCATTCAGGGTAACAGGTGAGCAGACGCCGTCGTCGAGTCGAACCCCCACCCAGTCGACACTCACATCGCGGCGCAGGTCCTCGGCCCGGGCGACGACCGCGCCCCGCAGACGCGCGCGCGTGGTCGCGGGCGGAGTGTCGACCGCCCGGCGGCAGGTCGCTTCGTCAACGAATCGACGCAGGAGCCCAGCGCCCTCCAGACGCTGCCGCAGTCCTCCGCCGGGAGAGACGTCGTGATAGGCCAGGGCCAAGCGACTCACCCGGGGATCGGTCAGATCGGTGTCGTGCCGCTGGCAGTAGCGGGTCAGCAGCCGGTGCTTGACCGCCCAGTCCAGCTCCTTGTGCACGAGCTCGGGCTGCTGCAGGCGCAGGGCCTGGAGCCCTCGTTCCCACAGGTCCAGTGCGGCTTCGTGGAAAGCAGTGACCTCGATGCCCTGCGCGACGTGGTCGCGCAGACGCCCGAGGTGCTCGGCCTGCATCTCCAACGGCGTGATGGTGCGCCCGTCCGACCGTTCCAGGAGCACCCCTCCACTCATGTCGTGGCAGGTATCGCGGATGGCCCTCATGGGGTCGGCCAGGGCCAGGTCACCGAGCTCTCCCCCGTGCTCCAGGTAGTCCAGGAGCAGGTCCATGGCCGCCACCTTGAGCAGGGTGGAGCCCTGAGCGATGTTGGAGTCCCCGACGATGACGTGCATGCGCCGGTAGCGCTCGGCATCGGCATGCGGTTCGTCCCGGGTGTTAATGAGCGGCCTGGCGCGGGTCGTGGCTGAGGAGACGGCGTCCCACATCTGGTCGGCCCGCTGGGAGAAGACGTAGCCCCTCAGCCCGTCGGCGGCGCGCCGAGTGTCCCCGTCCGCGGCGATGTGGCCGGCGCCGACGAGGATCTGCCGGGTCACCAGATGGGGTACGAGAGTGCGCGCGTCGTTCCAGAAGTCTCCACGACGGCGCACGAGGTAGTTCTCGTGGCACCCGAAGCCGTTGCCCTCGGCATCACGGTTGTTCTTCAGCAGGTGGATCCGCCCGGGAACACCCGTTGCGGCCAGACGCGCATTGGCCTGCTCGGCCAGATCGGCCATGACGAGCTCACCGGCGCGGTCTTGAGCAAGCACGTCCTCCAGGCGATCGCACTCGGCGGTGGCGAACTCGGGGTGGGAGCCCACGTCCAGGTAGAGGCGAGCGCCCCCGCGAGTGAAGACGTTCGAGGAGCGCGAGCGCTGGACCACGGGATCGAAGAGCTCACGGGCGGCGTGGTCGGCGTCCATGGGAGGAGGGCCGTCGGTGGTGGGGGCGCAGGTGATGCCGTACTCGGTCTCCACCCCGATGATGCGCCGCGCCAAGGGCCGTGAGCCGCTCATGCTCACTGGCCGCCCTTCTGGACGAAGCCCTGGACGAAGGCCGCGGCGTTGGTCTCGATGACCGAGTCGATCTCATCGAGGATGCTGTCGACGTCACTGGTCTGCCCGGCCGACGACGTCCCGGTACTGATCTGCTGCTCAGTGTCCGCTGAGGTGGTCTCGACGCCGTCGCGACGGACCTGTCCATGGGACTGACTGGCGTGCTGCGGCGTCATGCGTTGCTCCTTCACTCGTCCTGCTCAGCGGTGCACTGCTGGTGAGCGCACTGTGAGGCTCAGTGTCTCTCAGGTGCCGCCCGGCGACCAATTTCCTCCAGGATGGTCGCCGTCTCATCGGGGCCGACGACCACGTCGTCGGGCAGGCGCAGACGTGCCAGGGCGGGGGTGCCCGGCACGTCGAGGAGGAGGCAGGTCCAGGAGGCCCCCACGATCTGCCGGTGACGGCGGATGGCGGTTCCCCGGACGGCGGCGCGCGTGCCCTCGGGAGGCGTGTCGGCCGCACGCTGGATCTCCGCGTCAGCGACCAGCCGATGGATTCTGCCGGCGGCGTCGAGCTTATCGACGACGGATCGTCCCGGTCGTAGGTCGGCCCACTGGATGTCGAGAGCGGCCAGGCGGGGATCGTCCCAGCCGGTTCCCGACCTGCGGCGCAGTCCCTCACAGAGCTCGTACTTGGCGACCCACTCCACCATTTGGGCGGCCGGCCCGGATCCGTCGTGGCGCCACTGCTCCAGGGCGTCGAGGACCTGCCTCCACAGGGCCAGGGCGCGGTGGGCCTGAGCGTCCTCCACACGGGTGACGGCAGGGCTGACGGCGTCGAGGATGGCGCGCTGAACCTCCAGGGCGGTCATGGCCCCGGCCTGGGTTCGCAGCTCGTGTGACAGGGAGGGGTCGTGGGAGAGCGCCCAGTGCTCCTCCACGGGGTCGCCGATGATGGCCAGGTCCTTGAGCCTGGCCAGAGCCTCCTTGAACCGGCCGGAGCCCTCGGTGTACGCCTGCTCCAGGAACCACAGAAGCAGGTCGGTGGTGGCGACCTTGAGGTAGATGGGAACGTCGAAGCGGTTGGCGTCACCGTTGATGACGTGAAGCCTGCGCCAGCGGGCATTGTCGGCGTGCGGTTCGTCGCGGGTGTTGATGATGGGGCGGTTGAACGTGGTCTGCAGGCCGATCTCGGACTCGACATAGTCGGCGCGCTGGCTGACCTGGAATCCGGGGTGCTCACTGCGCTGCCCGATCCCGACCCGGCCGGCACCGGCGATGACGGGCCTGGTGACGAGGAAGGGGGTCAGGACCGCGGCCAGCTCCTCGAAGGGCACATCGCGCCGCACGAGGTAGTTCTCGTGGGAGCCGTAGGCCGCACCCTTGCCATCCACGTTGTTCTTGTACAGGACGATCTCCGCCGGTGTCCCACCCCGATCGCCCTCGTCACCCAGGGCCGTCATGGCGCGCCGGGCGACCACCTCACCGGCGCGGTCCCAGATCAGGGCGTCGCGGGGTGTGAGGACCTCGGGTGAGGAGTACTCGGGGTGGGCGTGGTCGACGTAGAAGCGGGCGCCGTTGACCAGGACCGCAGTGGTGGCCCGGGGCAGCGCCGCCTCGGCGGCACTGGGGCGAGCGCGCGACCCCCAGGGGGCCGGTGGAGGGTCTGCCGTCTCCCCCGCATCGGCCGACGGTGCATCGCCCGAGGGCGCTGGGCGAGCAGGGTCGTCGGTGAGCTGGCTGGGGTGGGCGGCGGAGCGCCGGAGCCTGCCGCCCCGCAGGTCGGCCAGGGGATCCTCGCCCTCGTAGTCCCACCGCACGGTGGGCACGCCGGCGCCGGCGCAGTAGGCCTCCACCACGCGGGTGGACAGGACCACGGGGTTGGCGTAGGCGTCGCCCGGGCGCAGGACCCCGAACTCGGTCTCCAGACCGACGGGTCGCGTCACCGGACCGGGCTGAAAGCCGACATCGTTCATGTGCTCTCCTTGCCGAGTCTGCGCACGCTGAGGATCTGCGAGGTGCGGGTGCCGATGAGCCGGGCCCACCCCTCGGGGGTGGTCGCGCCGGTGATCTCCTCGTTCTGCCGCGCCTCGGTCTCGACGGCCGAGCGGAGCCTGGCTGCACTCAGCCCGCCCACTCCCCCGGCGAGCTCGTCCTTGATGGAGGCGGTCTTGGCGCGCGAGACGATGGCGGCCAGCATGGCGCCGCTGGTCAGGTCGGCCAGGTGAAGGACGCGGGTGGAGGCGCCACTGACCGTATGGGTCTCGGTGATCTCCAGGACGGCGGTGGCCTCGTTGCGGGCGTAGAGGGCCTCAACGACGACTCGGCGCAAGGAGGCGGCGGTGGCCTCGCGGTCTCCCCCGTGGGCGGCGAGCTCGGCCGGATCCAGGGGGAGGTTCGCGGTGAGGTGCCGGGCGAGGATCTCCTGGGCAGCGGCCGCATCGGGCCGGTTGATGCGGATCTTCACGTCCAGGCGCCCGGGACGCAGGATAGCGGGATCGATCATGTCCTCGCGATTGGAGGCCCCGATGATGACGACGTTGCGCAGGGACTCCACGCCGTCGATCTCCGCCAGGACCTGGGGCACGATCATGGTCTCGACGTCGGAGGACACGCCGGTGCCACGGGTGCGGAAGAGGGCCTCCATCTCATCGAAGAAGATGACCACCGGCCGGTCCTCGGCGGCGGCCTTGCGGGCCTGGTCGAAGATGGCGCGAATCTGGCGCTCGGTCTCGCCGACGAACTTGCTCAGAAGCTCAGGACCCTTGATGTTGAGGAACGCGGGCGGGCGTCCCGTGATGCCCGAGGCGCTGGGCGAATCAGCCAGCGAGGTGGCCACGGCCTTGGCGATGAGGGTCTTGCCGCAGCCGGGCGGGCCGTAGAGCAGCAGTCCCTTGGGGGCGCGCAGACCGTAGGCGTGGAACAGCTCGGGGTGGGTGAAGGGCAGCTCGAGGGCATCGCGGATCTGCTCGATCTGCGGTCCCAGGCCACCGATGTCCGCCCAGGAGACATCGGGTGTCTCGGCCACGACCAGCTGCTCGACGCTGGTGCGCTCGATGAGAGCCGTGGCGACGTCGGCGCGCAGGTCGGCGGCCAGGGTGTCACCGGGCTTGATCCCCTCACCGGTCCCGGCGATGCGGCCAAGAGCCGAGGACAGGGTGAGGATCCGGGTGCCTCCTGCGCCGGTGGTCACCAGGACCCGGGCGTCATCGAGCCTCTCCTCGAGGGTGACGGCCTCACCGGTGCGGGGCTCGGGGAGGGTGGCGACGACGAGCATCTGGTCGTTGACGGCCACGCGCCGCCCGACCTGCAGCTCGGTGTCATCGACGCCGGGGTGGACGTGCAGGAGCATTTGGCGGCCCGACAGGCTCACGGCGACTTCACGGGGCTGGGCTGCGTCGGCGGCATCGACGGCATCGACGGCATCGCCAGTGTCACCTGCGGCATCCCTCGTGCGGGGAAGGCCGGTGAGCAGTCCCAGCGTGACCGGGGGGTGAGTGACGGCGTCGAGCTGCTGGCCGAGCTCGGCGATGCGCTCGCGGGCGGTGCCCAGAGCGGCCACCAGGCGCTCGTTCTTGGCCGCCAGGCTGACGGCCCGGGCGCGGGCCTCACGCAGCTGGTGGCTGGTGAAGTCCGTGGCCGGCATCCCCAGTGGCTGGGGTGTGCCGGCGTCGGCGGCAGACGTCTCAGACATGGTTGGCGCCGTCCTGGCTGTCGTCCGCGCTCCCGCTGAGAACGGGTGTGGCGTCGGAGGGCTGCTTGGCCCGGCAGTCTCGCAGAACGCGGCGGACCTTCTTGTCCGTGCTGGTGCGCTCCTTGACGTCGTCGGGCAGCCAGTAGCCGCCCTCGTCGTAGGCGCCGCGGGCGGGCGGGCGCTTGCGGGTCAAGGGCCGGGAGCCTGCGGCCAGGCGACGAGCGGTCAGCAGGAAGCCGGTGTGCGCCACCATGCGGTGGTCGGGGCGCACGGCAAGCCCGTCGACGTTCCAGGTGCGCACCATGGACTCCCAGGACTCCGGCTCGGTGAACAAGCCGCTGTGACGCAGGGCCTCCACGGTGCGGGAGAGCTGAGTGACGGTGGCCACGTAGGCCAGGAATAGCCCGCCCGGGGCCAGGGCTTGGGAAGCGGCCTCGACGTTCTCCCAGGGGGCGAGCATGTCCAGGACCACCCGGTCGATGCTGCCGGGTTCCACCTGGGCGGCGACGACGTCGGCGAAGTCCCCGGTGCGCAGCTCCCAGGCGGGATGGTGGCGGCCGAACCAGGCGTCGACGTTGGAGGCGGCGATCTGGGCGAAGTCCTCACGGCGCTCGATGGACAGCAGGTGGCCGCCCTCTCCGATGGCGGAGAGCAGGTTCATGGTCAGTGCGCCGGAGCCGACGCCGGCCTCCAGGACGCGGGCGCCGGGGAAGATGTCCCCCATGGCGATGACCTGTCCGGAGTCCTTGGGGTAGACCACCTGGGCGCCGCGGGGCATGGACAGGACGTAGTCGGCCAGGAGCGGGCGCAGCAGGAGCAGCTCGTGGCCGGTGTCGGTCTCGATGACGCTGCCCTCGTCCATGCCAACAACGTCTCGGTGGTGGAAGGAGCCGCGCACGGACTGGAAGTAGCCGTGGGGGTCGAGCAGGAAGGTGTTCTTGCGGCCCTTGGTGTCGGTGACCTGGATGCGATCGCCGTAGCGGAAGGAGCCCCGGCGACCGGCCTGCCCCAGGTTCTCCTGGGGGGCGGGGCGTGGGGAGGACTCCGTGGGTGAGTTCACCGGGTGCTCAGTCTGCTCGCTCATCAGGGCGAGTGTAGGACCGGTGTGCGACCTCAGTGCGTCATCACGACACTCGCCTCGGAGGTGTACGGGAGGAAAGTGAGCGTCTCTTGGAGATAGAGCTCAATCGACTCGGCATCATGTGAGAGATATCCGATGGAGAGGTCCTGGCCGAGGTGCAGCTCGTAGTCGCCGCCCCGCGTGCTCAGCAGGACAGCGCCCTGAATGGCGGGAGCCCACAGGACCTCACCCTCCAGGAGACGATCGATGTGCTTGCGGATGGGATAGCCGTCATCAGTGGTCTCTGCGACGGCGGTCCACAGCTCGGCGGAGAGCAGGAGGGCGTAGGGGCCTTCGACTCCGGCGAGGCGGAGCTCCTTGAGGGCAGCGGCAACGGCGTCAGGAAGATCCTTCGGCTGCGGGAGCGATACGGCAGGGTTGGAGCTTGAGGGAACCAGTCCCTCGATGCCTGCGCTCGCCAGTCCGTCGAAGACAATGCCGTCCTCGGCCCTGGCGATCTGAGCAACGGCGTCCTTCACAGGCTGCCAGTCGGAGTCCTGGGCTCCGCGGTCGACGGCGTCGACGGCCTCGCGGCTGACCCGGAAGGGAACCCTCAGCTCGACGATCTGGCGGACCTGACGCTGGTGGGCCTGGACGCCTTCGAAGGGGGTGTCCACACATACCTGGTGACCGGTGCGTACTGCCGCGAGATCCTCTCCGTCGGGTCCAACGACGTCGACGACGCGTCGTCCAGCGATCCAGCGGATGAAGGTGCGCCGCGCCTCTTGGTCGATCTCACCCCAGGCAGCTTCGGAGATGGGGGCCAGCTGTCGATGCAGATTGTTCATACTTGGCCTTTCAGGTTTCCGATCCCGAGGGATCCGTCGGACGGCGCGGCAGTGGAACCCGCACCATTGCTGTGGTCATCTGGTGTCTGGTCACGCGGCGCCTCAGAAGATGCGTTGAACCCTAGGTCCTTGGCGGCGCTCAGCTCAGTGGCGGGCTGGGTCGGGTCCTGCGGTCCCGCCTCAGGTCGGACAGAAGGCTTCGCGTACTGGTCGGCGTCGTCGAGGAAGGCGGCCGGCGGAGCGAAGAAGAGACATCCTGTCAGAGGCGTGGAGAAGTCGAGGATGCGGTCGTAGTTGCCCTCTGGCTCCCCCAGGAACATACGCCGGAGCATGAGCTCAGTGACGCGTGGGTCTGCGGCGTAGCTCATGAAGAACGTGCCCTGCTCCCCGGAGGCCTCGCCGAAGGCGAGATTGTCCCGCACGATCTGGAGCTCGTTGCCGTCGGCGTCCTCAATGGTGTTCATGGTGACGTGGCTGTTGGTGGGCTGCTCATCATCGGGGAGCTGGGTGTCATCGAGCTTGGTGCGACCGATGACGTGTTCCTGCTCCTCGACACTCAATGAGTCCCAAGCGGTGAGATTGTGGACGTACTTCTGCTCAATGATGTAGCTGCCGCCAACCCACGCGCCCTCGTTGATGAGCGCCGCGGCGACGGCCGCCTGCCCCCGCGGACTCTCAGTACCGTCGACGAAGCCCAGAGGGTCCCGATTATCGAGGTAGCGGAAGGCGTGAACCTCATCGTAGGTACTGACCGCAGGGCCCAGTCGGCGCATGATCTGGCGCGCCAGCTCGAAGCACATGTCGAGAGTCGAGGCGCGCAGGTGGAAGAACAGGTCTCCCGGCGTCGAGGGGGCACTGTGCCTTCCTCCCTGAAGTGCCTCAAAATCGTGCAGGTACTCGGGACGAGGTACGTCGAAGAGACGACCCCACATGCCTGCCCCAATACCGACGACGCAGCTGAGCATCGTCTCGGGGTAACGGAAACCCACAGCCCGGGTCAGCCCGGACACAGCGGTCAGCAGATCGATGACCGCGGACTCGCCCCCGCTCCGTACTGTTACCGTCAGGAAGATCGATGCCTTGGCCGGCGCAGCCAGAATCTCTTGAGAGAGGTCCTGAGGGTTGACGTCGCTCATGGTTTCACCTTCAAAGATGACGCTGATTCCGATGCCCGGAGGCATTTCGTCCTCTGTGAAGGTTAGCATCCTCAGTGCAGTCGGAGCCGGTGGGCATCATGTTCCGGTGACCTGGTCGGGCGGCTTGGTCGTCGAGGTCACCTCAGTTACCGCTGCCTCTCAGCGCGCTCCGGTGGGGACCGCACCGGCCAGGCTCCCGGCCTCCACGAGCACCAGCCAGCGGGAGACCTCCCGGGCTCGTTTCATGGCGTCGGCGGCCTCCTGGCCGGTCAGGTCGGTGGTCACCGCCGCGGCCGGCAGCACCGTGCAGATCTGCCTGGCGCTCACCCCGAGCGTAGGGGTTGAGCTTGCTGCGTCCGACAGCCCGAGCTCCTTGAGGGCGGCCGCATCGATCGTGCCCACCAGCTCGGGCCCGTCAGTGACGAGGACGAGTGCGGCTCCTTGCGCCAGCGCTTCACGCACCTGGAACACAGGCGTGTCGGGTCCCACGACGTGCACGGGCCTGGCCAGCTCGCGCAGGTCCAGCTTCGAGGCGGCCCTGGCTCCTCCCCCGAGCTCGAGGACCTGCCAGCTGGAGGCCACGATCGACCAACCCACCATGAGAACCAGGATGAGGTTGAAGGCGTCGGGCTGGCGACCGTCAAGCACGAGTGGGCGCAGGATCCACCACCACACGACACCGCCGACCACCGCCAGCCCGCCCCAGCCGGCCACTTTGAGACCGAGTCTGCGGTTGCCGGTCACCTGGACCACGAGCGCGGCTAGGGCGTAGCCGCCGTCGAGGGGAAGACCCGGCAGGGCGTTGAAGATGGCCAGGGCCAGGTTGACCAGGGTCACGGCCCATATGGAGAAGGCGACGGGAACCGGCAGACTGACGGAGTTCTGTGCCCACATTCCGATGCCCCAGATGAGCAGGTTGGTGGCCGGTCCTGACAGGGAGGTGACCAGGTCCTTCCACGCGGTCCACTCGCGTGCGGGTCCGAAGGATGTTCGCCCGCCCCACAGGTAGAGCTCGTAACGGGTGGGTCGCCTGCCCATGAGAGTTCCGGACAGCCCGTGGGCCAGCTCGTGCAGGAGCACCGAGGCCGCAACGCCCAGGACCGTGGAGACCACCACCAGCAGCACCGTTGTGGTGCCGAAGCCACCCAGGGCCGAGGAGACCAGCGGGTACCAGCTGCCGGCGATGAGCAGGCCGAGCAGGAGAGAGGTCGGCGAGATGACGACGGGGGCGCCGCCGACGCGGGCGATCACCCACTCGCCGGTCGATGTGGAGGCAGGCATGGGCGCGAGCCTAACGCCGTCGGCAGCCGGGAGCCGCATCCACTCGGCGGCCACAGCCGCGGATGTCTCTCCCCACGGACGCGGCCTGTGGAGGAAGGCCGCTCCCTCCGGCCAGATCCGACGCCGCGTCACCTCCTCGCGGTAGCGTCGTCCCCATGTCCCACGAGCCGCTCACCGCATCCAGCTCATCACCTCAGACCGGCGTCAGGCCCACCGGTCCGGGTGCCAGTGGCCGTCCGGCAGCGGGCGCGGGCGGCGGACGCCGCGCAGCCCTGTCCCCCTCTCGGGCCAAGGACTTCATGCAGTGCCCGCTCATGTTCCGTCTGCGCACGGTCGACCGCCTTCCCGAGCCCGGTTCGCTGGCGACGCACAAGGGCACCGTGGTCCACGGCGTGCTGGAGCGCCTCTACGATCTTCCGGCCTCGGAACGCCTACCACAGGCGGCCCTCGAGCTCCTGCCCGGCCAGTGGGCATCCCACCGTGAGAAGAACCCGGAGGTCATGGACCTGTTCGAGGACGCCGACCACGTGGAGACCTGGCTGGAGGAGGCCCGCAGACTCATTCGCACCTACTTCACCCTGGAGAACCCCCAGCGCCTGGAGCCGGCCGAGCGCGAGCTCTTCGTCCAGACTGAGACCGGCGACGGCCTGCTCCTACGAGGCTTCGTGGACCGTCTGGACGTGGCACCCGACGGCGCCATGAGAGTGGTCGACTACAAGACCGGGCGCAGCCCCGGCACGCGTTTCATGGAGGAGGCGCTGTTCCAGATGCGCTTCTACGCGCTGGTGCTGTGGCGCCTGCGCGGGCGGGCGCCGGCCCGTCTCCAGCTGGTCTATCTCAAGGACGGGCGGGTCCTGACTCACGATCCTCGCCTGGCCGAGCTGGAACGCACCGAGACGCGTCTGGCGCACCTGTGGGACGAGGTCGAGGACTGCGCTCGCAACGGCTCCTTCCACCCCCGCCGCTCCCGGCTGTGCGACTGGTGCGCCTTCCAGGCCCAGTGCCCGCTCTTCGGCGGCACCACGCCGCAGGTGCCCGATGACGGGATCGCCCGCCTCCTGACCGCACGCCGCACCGCTGCCTGATCTCGGCCATTGTTCAGGAATTGCCACGGCCAGAGGCCGTCGGTTACAGTCCATGACGGCTGACAACCGTCGCCACGCACTTCCCAGATCCCCATGGAGAAGCACATGAACGTCCTCCAGGCCCACGCAGCCCGCACCGCCTCGCGCGGAGCCGGCATGTGTATGCGCTGCCTGGTTCGGGCGTTCTGAGGCGGTCTCAGACAGATCGTTCTCCTCGGCTCCCGGCGCCCCTGAGACGGCGCCCCATCAGCCGCGTCCAGCCAGGCCTCCACCTCACTCCCCCACCGGATGACGTGGCCTGTCTCTGTCTTTCCACCTGTGCTGCGTCACCGGTCCCCACGCAGGCTGCTTGCACCTGACAGCAGCAGCCGGACAAGGACCGCACCGTGCCGTCACCCACCATCCTCACTGGGCTCATCGTTGGAGCCGTCCTCGGTTTCATCCTCCAACGGGGCCGTTTCTGCATCACCGGCGCCTTCCGGGACCTGTGGGTCTCCCGCTCCTGGCGCTGGTTCACAGCCTTCCTGCTGGCCATCGCCGTTCAGGCGGTCGGAGTCGCCGTCCTGACCTCAGCAGGCTCCATCACCCCTGAGATCCCCAAGCTGTCGGTGGTTGCCACCGTTGTCGGTTCCTTCCTGTTCGGAGTCGGGATCGTCCTGGCCGGCGGCTGCGCCACCGGGACCTACTACCGCGCCGGCGAGGGCCTGGTCGGTTCCTGGTTCGCGCTCGTGGCCTATGCCACCACGGCGGCCGCGTCGAAGACGGGACTCCTGTCGGGGGTGACGAGCTGGGTCAAAGGACTGTGGGTCACCGACCTGACCACCATCCCGGCCACCATCGGTCTGCCGAGCTGGGGCGGCGTCGTCATCCTGGCCGGCGTCACCGGGCTCGTTGTGCACCGCTTCATCGTTCTGGAGCGCAGCCGTCCCGCTCAAATCCAGCTGCCTGCCCAGCGCACGGGCCTGGCTCACCTGCTGCTGGAGAAGCAGTGGAACCCTCTGGCCACCGGATTCCTCGTGGGCGTCGTCGCCGTCATCGCCTGGCCCACATCCTGGGCCTCGGGGCGCCCGGACGGGCTGGGGATCACGACGCCGTCGTCGAACCTGGTGAACCTCATCGTCACCGGGGACGTCAAGCGACTTGACTGGGGTGTGCTCCTGGTCCTGGGCATCCTGCTCGGCTCCTACCTCGCTGCCAAGGCCTCCGGCGAGTTCCGCGTCCGCGTGCCCAGCGCCCAGGTCATCCAGCGCTCCATCGCCGGCGGTGTCCTCATGGGGATCGGCGCCGCCTGGGCCGGTGGCTGCTCCATCGGCAACGCCCTGGTGCAGACCTCGCTCCTGTCCTGGCAGGGCTGGATCGCACTGGTCTTCCAGGTGCTGGGGGTCGGGGTGGCCGCCTGGTTCCTCCTCATCCGGCCCCGGCAGCGTCGTCGCGCCGAGCGGGCGGCCTCGCGCGTGCCCGCCACCGTCTGACGCCTCGCCAGCACCCCGCGACCATCTCGCTTCCACAACCGACCCCGCACCCTCATCACATCGCTTCAAGGAGTCACTCATGCGCACTGTTCTGGAGACCACCGGTCAGGTCTGCCCCTTCCCCGTCATCGAGGCCGAAGAGGCCATAGAGGAGCTCAGCGTCGGCGACGAGCTCGTCATCGGCTTCGACTGCACCCAGGGGACTCAGACACTGCCGGCTTGGGCCGCCGACAACGGCTACACCGTCACCGAGTTCGAGCGCACCGGCGACGCGGCCTGGACCATCACCGTACGCAAGTAGGTCGAGCCGCTACGGTTAGGCCTATGGAGCACAGGAGACTCGGCCGGACCGGCCTGCGTGTGTCCTCCGTGGGCCTGGGCACGATGACCTGGGGCCGGGACACCGATGAGCTCGAGGCCAAGGAACAGCTCGACATCTTCCTCGATGCCGGGGGCACGCTCGTGGACACCGCCGCCTCCTACGGCGAGGGCGTCAGCGAGGAGGTGATCGGCATGCTCCTGCGCGAGCACGTGGATCGCCAGGACCTCGTCCTGGTCTCCAAGGCCGGTGTGCGCACCTGGCGAACCGGGGAGCGGTCCTCGGTGGCTGACGCCTCCCGCGGCTCGCTGCTGGACACGCTCGACACCAGCCTGGCCCGCCTGGGCACCGATCACCTGGACCTCCTGCTGGTCCAGGTGCCCGATTCCAGCACCTCCCTGGAGGAGACGGCCCACGCACTGAGCCTGGCCGTCTCCTCCGGGCGCACCCGGTACGTGGGCATCGCCAACCACCCCGCCTGGGCTTCGGTGCGCATACATGATCTGCTCAGCGAGTGCGGCCGGGGCCCGGGACTGGCGGCAGTCGAGGTGGAGCACTCGCTGCTCTCCCGAGGTATCGAGCGCGAGCTGCGGCCCGCCTCGCAGGCCCTGGGCTTCGGCATCCTGGGCTACGCCCCCCTGGGTCGGGGCGTGCTCACCGGCAAGTACCGGGCGACGATTCCACCGGACTCACGGGCCGCCTCCCCTCACCTGCGCTCCTACGTGTCCCCCTACCTGGGAGACGCACACCGGGGTGTGGTTGAGGCCGTGGCCACTGCCGCCTCGGGCCTGGACCGTAAGCCGGCCGAGGTCGCGCTCGCCTGGGCCCGCGATGCCCCCGGGATCGCCTCAACCATTGTGGGTGCCCGCACTCCGGCTCAGCTCCAGGGCGTGCTGTCGGCCGACGACCTGGAGCTTCCGGTCCAGATCCGACACGCCTTGGACGAGGTCACCTCCGTTCAGCTCGGCTACCCCGAGCGCTTCTAAGACTCCCGGCGCTGCTGTGAAGCGGCCCCCTGGCGAGTATCAGCCCCAGACGAGGGCGACGGGCCTGCCATCGATCTCATGGACCGGTACATTCATGCCGAAGACCTCGCTCAGGCACTCTCGGGTCATCGTCTCCTCGGGGGTTCCTTGAAGGACGACCCGGCCCTCACGCATGGCGACGATCCGGTCCGACCATGCGGCGGCCATATTGATGTCATGCATGACAACCACGACCGTGCGCTCGAGCTCGTGGGCGGCAGCGCGTAGACGACGCATCATGGCCACCGAGTGGACCATGTCCAGGTTGTTGAGGGGCTCGTCCAGGAGCATATAGGGAGTCTCCTGGGCCAGCACCATGGCGACGAAGGCCCGCTGGCGCTGCCCACCGGACATCTCATCGAGGTAGCGGTCGGCCAACTCTGTCAGGTCCATCCACTCCAGGGCCTGGTCGACGATCGTCTCATCGTGCTCGGTGGGACGTCCCCGGTTGTGCGGATAGCGGCCGAATCCCACGAGGTCACGCACAGTCAGTCGCACGGCGAGATGGTTGTCCTGCTTGAGGACGGACAGAACGGTGGCGAGCTGGCGTCCCGGGGCCGTGGCGACGTTCAGACCACCGACTTCCACCGTGCCGGCGTCGGCTCCCAGGAGTCTGGCGATCACGGACAACAGCGTGGACTTACCGGCCCCGTTGGCACCAACCAGTCCGATGACTCCGCCGGCCGGCAGGTCGAGGTCGACGTCGGAGAGCACCTGACGCTCACCGTAGGACTTGGCAAGGCTACGAACTGTGATCACGAACGTCTCCTGGAGCTGATGATGAGGGCGATGAGGGTGAGCCCGCCGAGGAACTCGATGATGACGGACAGGACGTTGTCGGCGTCCAGGACATGAGCCAGCACCGTCTGTCCGGTCACCAGGACGAGCATGGCGACAAGTGCCGCCATGGGCACGGTGACCACATGGCGGTTGGTACCGGCGGCCCAGTAGGCCAGGTGGGCAACGAGGAGCCCCAGGAACATGATCGGCCCGACCAGGGCCGTGGACACGGATACCAGCACGGCCACCATGACCATCACGCGCCGGCTGATACGACGGTGATCGACTCCGAGTGCGGTGGCGATATCGGGCCCGAGAGCCACGACATCGAGCGCCCGCAGCTCCCGGATCGCCAGAATCGACACCGCGACGGTCAGGACCAGCGAGAGCACCAGCAGATCGGGGTTGATCGAGCCGAAGGAGGCGAAGAGCCGGTCCTGAAGGATGAGGAAGTCATTGGGATCCAGGAGCCGCTGGATGAAGGTGGTCCCAGAGCGCAGGAAGGTTCCCAGCACGATGCCCAGCAGCACCAAAGTGGTCACCGAACGCCTGGCACCGAGCACGGCCCCCATGAGCGCCGCGGACACACCGATCATCACCAGAAGTGTCAGGACGAAAGCCCCCAGGTCCGGCAGCGAGGAGAGTCCCGCCGCCCCCAGCACGAGAAGAAGAACCACCTGCAGCAGGGCGTAGAGCGCATCCAGACCGAGAACGGAGGGCGTGAGGATCCGGTTGCCGGTGACCGTCTGGAACATGACGGTGGACACGCCGCTGGCCCATCCCACGCACAGCATCGCCCCGAGGGAGGGCAGCCGGTAGGGCAGGACCAGGAGCGGGTCGAAGGCGTTGATGACCAGGAAGACGCCGCTGGCCACCAGCACCAGGAGCAGGACGACCACCAGGCGGAGGACGGAACGCCGGTTCTCCCGGCGACGACGTCTGGACAGCACGTCAGCCACGTTCCACTCCTCGCAGGATGAGCACGGTGAAGACGCCGGCGCCGACGACCCCCATGATGACGGACAGCGGAACCTCGTAGGGGTAGCGGACCACGCGTCCGACGACGTCGCACCCCAGCGTGAGCACGGCACCACCGACGGCAATGACTGGAAGACTCCGGCGCAGATTGTCCCCCATGAGCCGGGAGACGATGTTGGGTACTACGAGCCCGAGGAAGGGCAGGCTCCCGACCACGACGACGCTGACCGCCGTCATGACGGCCGCAGCCATGATCGTCAGGTTGATGGTGCGGTGATAGCTCAGCCCGAGCCCGGTGGCCGTCTCCGCCCCAAGACTGGCCACCGTAAGGCGGTCAGCGGCGAGATAGAGCAGCAGGACGATGAGCGCCACCAGCCAGAGCAGCTCGTAGCGGCCGGCCAGCACCCTGGAGAGGTCGCCGGCCGTCCAGGCCCCCAGTGACTGCAGCAGGTCGTAGCGCCAGGCCACGAAGGTGGTACCCGCTCCGACCACGCCACCGAGCATGAGGCCGATCAGGGGGACTGTGACGTCATCGGACGTGCGCCGGTGGGGCAGCAGTCGCAGGAGCCACAGGAAGACGGCCGAGCCCGCTACCGCGCATGCCGAGGCCACCACCATCTTCACCACAACACTGGTGCCCGGTGCGAAGAGAGCCACAAGCAGCAGCCCGACGACGGCGAACTGAGTCGTGCCTGCCGTGGTCGGGGACACGAAACGGTTGCGCACGCTCATCTGCATGACGGCGCCCGCCACGGCGATGCCCGAACCGGCGAGGACGGCTGCCAGGGTGCGCGGCACTCGCGAGACCATGAAGAGGCGCATGGAGCGGCCCTGCGATCCGGCGCGAACCAGATCCACCGGATCGAAGTCCGCCACTCCGATACACACCGACACCAGTCCCAGGACGAGCAGAAGCAGAAGGCCACCGACCAGGAGCGACAGGCCCGACCGTTGTGGCCTGTGTCCCCAGGCCGCAGCGGGGTTCCTGGGGCTCATGCGGACAAATCGCCCTTGATCTCCTTGGCCATGCGCAGACTGACTCCGAAACCGGCGCCCAGGAGGTACCAGTCGGGACCGTCAAGGTAGTAGACCTTGTTGTTCTTCCAGGCATTGGTGGCGGTGACCAGCTCATTGTCGAGAATCTCCTTGGCCGAGGAGCCCTCCTGCCCGATAGTGGCGTCGCGGTCCAGGACGAAGAGGACGTCAGGGTTGGCCTGCCCGATGAACTCGAAGGAGACGGCCTCGCCGTGAGTAGCCGCCTCGATGTTCTCCACAGCGGGGGTGACACCGAACTCGTCAAAGATGACGTCAAAACGGGAGCCCTTGCCGAAGGCACTCACCTTGCCGCCGGTGGTGAGAAGACACAGGCCCTTGCCGGCGTTCTTGGCCACCGTGGCCACCTGAGCGGCAGCATCGGTGAACTCCTTGACCTTGGCCTACGCCGCGCTCTTCTTTCCGAAGATCGAGCCGAGAATCGTGGAGTGGCTGGTGAGGATCTCCGTCATCGAAGCGGAGAGCTCGTTCTTCTTGCCCTTGTCCCCATTACCGCCCTGGCCACCCTGATCGGGGCTCGCGGCCGCCGTCGCACTCGCACCCTGCGGCTTGACAGTCATGTCGATGGTGGTGAACTTGCTTGAGAAGTCCTCATAGGACTTGGCGGTCCGGTTCGCCACGATCACCAGGTCCGGCCCGACCTCGGCGATGGCCTCCTGCTTGGGCTCCTTGAGGCCGCCCATATCCTTGTACTTCTCGTCCTGGAACTGGGACAGGGACTTGGGCAGGTTGCCACCGGTCTTGGGGATGCCGACGACGAGGTCGACCAGGCCCAGTGCGGCCATGGAGTCCAGGACACCGTAGTCGAGAACGACGACGCGCTGGGGCGCCGCCTTGATCGTGGTCTCCCCTTGGGCATGCTTCACGGTGACCGGGTACGTCACCGCCTCTGCGCTCGATCCGGCAGAGGCGGCGCCGGCCCCGGTGCCTGACGAGCTCGACGACTTCGAACCACAGGCGGACAGAGCCAGCAGACCGGCTGTGGCCGCGGTCGTGGAGAGCAGCTGACGGCGGGACGGAGACATGGGCATCAGGATTCCTATCTTCGTGGGCGACAACCGAGTACGGGTCACAGGCACACAATTACTGAGGGAAGGCTTACCTACAGTATTTAACCGTATCATATCTAAGACAAAGCGGTGGGGCCCACGCAGTTCGCGTGGGCCCCACCGCCGAGAGATGGGCTGAGGAACGTCGTCCGTCCAGTCAGGGACCTCAGTCAGTCCTCGTCGTCGTAGTCCTCATCATCCTCATCATCGCTGTCGTCGTAGTCGTCGTCGTCATCCTCGTCGTACTCGCCGTCGTCATAGTCCTCATCATCGTCATCGTCGTCCTCATCGTCACCATCGGAGTCGAAGGCCTCGAAGGGGAGCTCGATACCGTATGCGGTGAACAGCGAGTCGTCGTAGGTGAAGAAGGCGTCCTGGAGGGCGTTCTCGGCCGCGACCACGGCCGGGGAGAGCTCGTCACCGGTCGCGGCAGCATCCAGGTGCGCCTCGAAGGCGGCAATGAGTCGGTTGAGCGCGGACCGCGGATCGTTCGTCATGTGGGACACACTACCGGCTATCCCCCGCGCAGCGCACAGGCGAACGGCGTTGCCCGGCCACGTCGACCCGATCAGGCCTCCGACTCGACTCCCAGCTCCTGACGGATGAAGCCCAGGAAGAGGTCCTCTCCCTTGATCCTACTGGTCTCCTCGGGGCCGACGACCACGCGCACACCGTCGCGCAGGATCTGGGAGGCACCGCCATCGGGCCCCAGGGGCAGGATGATCCGCTCGGTTCCGGGCGTGTAGGTCGCGGAGGGCTCGCGGCCCGCGATCATGTCGGCGATGTTGCTGGCGACCACTCGGGCATGGGCGCGGGCGGCGTCGGCGCGCTTGGACTCGCGCACGTCGGTGATGTCTCCGATGGCCCAGACACCGGGGTGGTCCACCACGCGCAGGTACTCGTCGACGCGGATCGTGCCGTCGTAATGGCGCACCTCGTCATAGTCCTCGCTGAGGAATCCGGTGGCGGCCGCCGAGCCGTAGGCGCGGAACCACATGTCGGCCTCGAGCTGGCGTCCGCCCTGGGTGGTGACCCGGAAGGGAGAGAGCACGCCGACGTCGACCGGGGGCAGGAAGCTGAGGGAGTCACCGGTGAGGATCTCCACCCCGCGCTGGGCGAGCTGGTCGGCGATGGCCTCACGAATCTCCGGCTTGTAGTCACCGGCGGGCAGGATCCTGTCGGCAGCCTCCAGCATGGTCACCTTGACCTGCGGGAAGGCCGAGGTGATCTCACCGGCCAGCTCGATGCCGACGGCGCCGGCGCCCACGATGAGCACTCGCGAGGAGTGCTCAAGGTTGGAGTGGACGCGCTCGATACGGGCCTTGGCGATGACGGAGGAGGACTCCATGTGCTTGGCGGGGAAGGGGTAGGCGGTGCCGGTGGCCAGCACCAGGTAGTCGGCCTCGATCTGCCCGTGTCCGGAGACCTCGACGGTGGTGCCTCGCACGGCCAGCGCCGTTCCGTGGACGACCCGTCCGTTGGTGAGGAGCTTGTCGTAGGGCAGGAAGATCTTCTCCGCCCAGTCACGGTCGACCGCAGCGCGCAGCGCCGCGGCGTGGCTGACGAAGGTGTCCTTCTGCTCCACGAGGGTGACCTCGGCGACGTCGTCGAGGGCCTTGGCGGCGGTGATGCCACCGTATCCACCGCCGACGATGGTGACGCGAGCCATATTGTGTTCCTTCCGGTGATGAGAGGGTGAAGAAGCGAACTGCGCCCGTCAGGCAAGTCCGCGACGTTGAAGAAGAGGCAGGATGCCGGGTTCACGCCCGGTGAAGGCCCGATAGGAGACCAGGGGGTCTCGACAGTCGCCGCGGGAGAGGAACTCGCGACGGAAGATCTCTCCGGCCCGACGATTCAGGCCGAGGTCGCCGTCGATCGCGCCGTCAGTGGTGAACCACTCGATGGCATCAGCGTCCATGACCTCGCTCCAGATGTAGGCGTAGTAGGCGGCGCTGTAGCCCCCCGCGAAGACGTGGGAGAAGTAGGTGGAGCGGTAGCGGGGAGGCACGAGCGCGTCATCGACTCCGGCCAGGGCAAGGGCCCGGTGCTCGAAGTCCTCCACCTCGGCAACGTCTCCGGGGACCTCGTCGGGGGCCAGGGTGTGCCAGGCCTGGTCGAGCAGAGCCGCCCCCAGATACTCGGTGGTGGCGTAGCCCTGGCCGAAGGTGCCCTGGCCGCGCAGCTGCTCGGCGAGGTCGGGGGGCATGGGCTCGCCGGTGTCCACGTGGCGCGCGTAGGAGGACAGCACCTCGGGGTGAAGCGCCCACTTCTCGTTGAGCTGGCTGGGGAACTCGACGACGTCGCGGGGCACGGCCGTTCCGGAGGCCGAGGGGTAGCGGGCCTGGGAGAACAAGGCGTGCAGGGCGTGCCCGAACTCGTGGAAGCACGTGATGACCTCGTCCCACGTCAGCAGGACCGGGCCGGAGGTGGGCTGCTCGATGTTGCAGCAGTTGATGACGACCGGCTTGCGGCCGGTGAGCGTTGAACCGGTGACGAGGCTATCCATCCAGGCGCCGCCGGACTTGCCCGCCCGGGCGTAGTAGTCGCCGACGAACAGGCCCAGGACCGGCGCCTGGGAGTCCTCGCCGTCGCGCACCTCCCAGACCTTCACGCCCGGGGCGTACATGTGCTCGGCCAAGTCCTCGCGCTCGTGGAAGGTGATGCCGTAGAGACGATTGGCGGCGTAGAAGACGCCTTTGGTGACCACGCTCCACAGCTCCAGGTAGGGGGCCAGGACCTCGTCGTCGACGCCGAAGCGCTCCTTGCGCTCAGCGGCCTCGTAGAGAGGCCAGTCGGCGGGCCCGAAGGTCTCACCGGCCTGGGTCTGCGGGTCCAGGTCCATGCGGGCGGCGTAGACCTGAGCGTCTGCGCGGGCGTTATCCATGGCCGGCGCAGTGAGCCGGGTGAGCAGCTCTGAGACCGCCTCGGTGGTGCGGGCGGCCGACTCCGCGGCCACGAGGGCGGCGTGGTGCGGGAAGCCCAGGAGGACGGCCCGTTCGGCGCGCAGCCGGGCGAGTTCCAGAACGATGCCGCGGGTGTCGCCGAAGGCGCCCTGCTCCCCCAGCCCTCGACTCATGGACGTCTTCAGCAGGGCGAGCCTGGCGCCGTGGGGCCGGGTGGTGGCCAGGACCGGCGGCACCGTGACATTCGTGACCCCGGCGGCATGCATGGCCTCGGTGACCAGGACGGAGAAACGCATCTTGAGCGCGTTGACGCGGGCGTTGATCTCCTTGAGCGCCTGCGTATCCGCTTCGTCCAGGCCGACGCCGTTACGTTCGAACTCCTCGACGGTCAGGCGGATGAGGCGGGCGGCCTCGGCGTCGATGACGGCACCGTCGGCGTCGCGCGCAGCCTGCCCCTCAGGGGCTTGGGACACGAGCTCGTCGAGGACCTTGAAGCGTCGGTAGAGACGGGAGTCGAGGTGATAGGCATCGGAGTGGGCCGCCAGCTCGGGGGCCAGGGCCTCCTCGAGCTCGTCGAGGTCCGGGCAGTCGGTGGCGGAGGTCAGGGCGTCCAGCACCGTCAGCGCCCGCTCCAGCAGCTCACCGGATCGCTCCAACGCGTCGACGGTGTTGGCGATCGTGGGTGCGTCCTCGTTGGTGGCGATCGCCTCCCACTCCTGGCGCTCGGCAGCCATCCCGGCGCGGATGGCCGGTTCGATGTCGGCGTGGTCCACGGCTGTGAAGCCGGGCAGGCCGAGATCGAGCGGCCATGGCTTGGCGAAGACGTTCGACTCCGGGAGGTCGGTGCCGTCGGTGGTCTCGCTCATGGGCCCATCGTGCCATGAGCCCAGGGCATCTCAAGCACAACCTGCAGACATTCGTGGGTCATTGGTCCTTATTGGAGGGCTTGCAGAGCCTCTCGTCGGGCGGGTTTCCCGCCACCAGGGACACGATGAGGTCAGCGATGGCAGGCTCATCGGGATTGCGGCTACGGCTGTCGACAGCGCGGTTCGCCCACCATCCGTCCACGGCCAGCAGCGCCACGCGCTGCATCGCGCTGAGCTCGTCCACCTCGCCGATCCACTCGTCACGCAGCATGTCCCAGGCGTTCTTGATCGTCTCGGCCTGCGGCGTGGACGAGAGTATGAAGCTGACCTCTCCGGGGAGGATCTCGCCATCGAGGACGGAGCGCACCAGGGCCTCGATCCGCTCGGTGCGGTTCGCCTCCTCCAGGGGCTTGCCCAGTGCTTCCAGCGCCTCGGCCCGCCACCGTTCCTGGAAGGCCACAGCGATCCCCTCCAAGAGCTCGGTCTTGGTGCGGAAGTGGTAGATGACACCGCCTCGAGTCAGTCCGACGTGCTCGGCCAGGGCGTCGAAGGTGAGGGCATCAAAGCCGTCTCGGTGGGCGAGCTCGAGCGCCCCGGTGATGATGCGGTCCCGTTTCGAGGTTCTCATGCGGACTCCTCACTCGTCTCGCTCGTGGCCGGAACATGGCGGGCGGCCATGACGCCCGCACCCAGGAGGATGACGGCGGCGATAACGGCCGTGGCCTGCATGGCGCGGGTGAATGCCTCCCGGGCCTGGACCATCAGCTCGGCCTGCCCGGGGTCGCTCGGGTCGATGGCGCCCGCCAGGGTGGCCAGGGACTGATCGGCGGCCTCGGCCACCCGCTGCGGAAGACCGGAGGGGGCGGGTCCGAGCAGCAGCCGGTAGCCGACGTCCTGAATCGTGCCGAGCACCGCGATCCCCAGGGCGACGCCCAGCTCGAGACCGGTCTCGGAGATGGCCGAGGCCGCTCCTGCCCGGTCCGCCGGCACCGCCCCCAGGACCGCGCCGGTGGAGACTGTGAAGGCCAGGCCGATACCTGCGCCGATGACGAGCAGGCCGACGCCGATGACCACGATCCCGCCGTAGGACTCCCCCAGCGCGACCACGACCAGCCCCACCGCGGCCACCAGCAGGCCGCTTCCGAGCGCCCGACCGTTGCCGAGCCGGCGCACCACCGCGGCGACGACCGCGACCACAACGATGGAGGCCAACGATGCGGGCAGCTCAGTCAAGCCGGCTCGGAGTGTGGAGTAGCCCCGGACGAGCTGGAGGTACTGGGAGAAGAAGTACAGCAGGCCGGCCAACGCGAAGATCGCCAGGACGGTGGCCGCGATGGCCCAGGTGAATGCGGGGCGCCGGAAGAGCTCGACGTCGATCAGCGGCGTGGCCAGCGTGCGCTGACGCCTGATGAACAGCCAGCCGGCAGCCAAACCGCCCACCAGTGCCGCGATCGCAACGACGGTGAGGCCGTCGTGCGCGAAGGACTTGACGGCGTAGGTGATCGGCACGATGGCCAGGACCGACAGGACCGCGGAGGCCAGGTCCACCGGGGCTCCCTGAGCGTTCTTGGACTCCGGCAGGAGCCACAGGCCCGTGACGATGACGGCCGCCATGACCGGGACATTGATGAGGAAGACGCTGCCCCACCAGAAGCGCTCGAGCAGGACTCCGCCCACCAGGGGCCCCAGGGCGGTGCCACCCGAGCTGCCGGCGGACCAGATCGCAATGGCGGTGGTGCGGTGGCGGGCGTCGGGGAAGATGTTGCGGATGAGGGAGAGGGTGGAGGGCATGATCGTGGCACCGCCGACGCCCAACAGGGCTCGGGCGGCGATAAGGGCTCCCGCGCTGGGAGCGAAGGCCGCCATGATGCTGGCCGTTCCGAAGCCGAAAGTCCCGATGAGCAGGAGGCGTCGCCGACCGATGCGGTCGGCGACATTGCCCATGGTCACCAGCAGACCCGCCAGGGTGAAGGAGTAGATGTCACCGATCCACAGCAGCTGGCTGGCCGTTGGACTCAGGTCCGCACTCAGCGAGGGGATGGCCAGAGCCAGCACCGTGGAGTCGATGGCCAGCAGGGTCACGGCCAGGGTCAGGACGGCCAGGGCCGCCCAGGCACGAAGTCCAGGAGTACGAGTCACGGCCAGAACTGTACTACACGCACAGTATAGTTATGGCCGCGTCGCAGGGCTCCTCTCAGCGCAGGCGGCGACGGCGCAGCACAGCCTCCACATTCGGAGGGAAGTAGTCCGGCCCCTTGAGGACCTTGCCGTCCTCGCGGTAGACCGGCTTACCGTCGGCACCCAGCTTGGACATGTTGGAACGCTGCACCTCGGCGAGCACGGATGCCAGGTCGATCCCGGTCTCCAGGGCCATGCCGTAGATGACGTAGATGAGGTCCGCCAGGGCGTCGGCGGTCTCGACGGTGTCGCGAGTACCGTCGTCGGCGGCCACGGCGCGACGGTAGCTCGACTCGATCTCGGCGCGTGCGGCCTGCCCGTAGACGGCGCCGACGAGCTCGGAGAACTCCTCGGCGATGAGACTCATGCGCATGTCGAGGCTCTCGCGCTCGAGGCTGGCCCCGTCGGTCTGGACGGGAAGTCCGTAGACGTGGTGGAAGCGGCGCACCAGAGCCTCGGGGTCGTCACCCTCCCTCTCTCCGACGCCGTCGTGAGCCACGAGGGGAAGCACGCCGTCTGCCTCAACGGGGCCGTCCCAGGGAGCTCGCGGCTCGCGCGGGTCGTCGGGCAGCAGGGTGGCGATCCAGCCATCATGGAGCCGACCATCGTTGGGCAGGAAGCGGCGCACTTGCCCTTCCCGTTGGAAGCCGAGGGACCAAGCCACCTTCCAGGAGGCCCAGTTGGGCACGGGGCCGTGGCTCGTCTCATGGATGTCGCAGCGCCACCGCAGAGCGGACAGACCCAGGGGGCCCTTCGGGTCGAAGGCCATATCGATAAGGGCCGCGACGGCGCGAGTCATGGTTCCGCGCCCACGCGCCGCAGCAGCGAGCCAGTAGCCGACCTCGCCGGTCCGAGCACCCTCGGGGCCGCTCAGGGTGATGCCGAGCATGCCCACCAGGTGCGGACAGGCACCGGCGCCTGCTTCGCGAACCGCCCAGGTGAGCTCGCGCCCCTCACTCCAGCCCTTGGCCACGACCTGCTCGACGAAGAACTCGGCGTCGCTGCGCTGGTAGTTGCGGGGGACGAAGGTCCACTCCTGGATGTCCGCGTCCTGACAGATGTCGGTGATGCGGTCGAGGTCGTCTCCGGTGGGGACCGACAGGACCAGTGCGGGCAGGTCGCCGTCAGCAGCAACGGTCATCTCAAAGGAGTCCATGGAGGCCGATGCTAACGCCTCTACCTCGCCCCACTCGTGATGATCCGCTCGAATTCCTCGCCGGGGTCATTTCATGGGCCTATGCTCGAGGGTGATGTCCCCTAACGAGAAGAGCCTGAGTGACTACCGCCCCCACGCCTGAGAGCCGACGCCACGGTCCCGCCATCCCCCGCTGGATGCTGCCCTCGGTGCGAGTACGCAGACGCGGCGATGTCATCACGGTCGAGCAGCGGGTCCCCGCCCGTGTGGAGAGTATTCAGACACGCAGCAGTTACGACTCACCTCGTCGCGGCTACGTGGAGCACCATGACATTCCGAGCTTCGAGTCCGGCCTGGGATCCCCGACATCAGCGCCACTCGTCAAGGAACGGCTCACTGTTCCTGCAAGCGCTGTGAGCGAGCAGCAGGTTCGTCAAGCCGTCGACCACGCCATCGCCGCCTACAACCCGGGCACGGCGGCGCTGACCGTTCAGCTCAGCCGAGATGCGCTGCTGCGACTGCTGCAGACTGTCTTCTTACTGGGAATAGCGGGATTCGGTCTGTACTTTATCGTCATCCCCTCCTTTCAAAGTACCTCAAGCGCGCCTCCAGGAGGTCCTTTCGCCGGTTTGCAGAAGCTCTTGACAGTCTTCCCCGGTTTCTTCATTCTCGTAGCGATCATCCTCGCAGTTGTCTGCGCTCGTACCGCATGGGCCCTGCGCACTCCGAGGTTCGTGGCCGAGGAGCAGTGGGGGCTGTTGCGTCAGACCCTGACCCAGCTGGCAGGACAGGAGCCCGGCTCGTCGCGCCCCCTGGACATTGAGGCGGGTCTGCGCCGTGATCTCATCACTCACCCGAACGGAGAGTCCCTCGCGCGTGGCGTCACTCGTGACGGGCGCATGGGTCCCCCGTGGCCGGATGCCTACGACATCGCCAAGCGCGTCAGACAGGGCCGGCGCGCCCTGGTCGGCATGACCATCTTCGCCTCAGTCTTCCTGACCGTGGGGGTTCTGATCTTCCTGCTGTTCATCGCCGCCGGGCAGCTTACGCTCATTCCCTTGCTCTTCGGCGTCAGCATTTTCGGCGCGCTCCTCTCCCACACCTCCAAGCAGTGCGACCGGCTCCTCGTCTCGTATCCCCGCATGATGCCCGGAGGAGAAGAGCCCCAGGAGCTCAGCTGGGCGGATATCGACACCGCCTCCTTGCCCGCGTGGTGCGATGCGCGCCGGCGCGAGCGCTACTGGAACCTTGCTGCGATCGTGTTCCTGGTTGAGCTCGTTGTGGCTGTTCTCTCCATCTTCGCCTCCGTGATGCTGAATCAGACTGCGTTCTCGGCCGGCTCCTCCTCGCAGGATGCTCACACTCACGCACTGATATGGAACTCGGTCCTTGCACTCGTCGCTATCGCTGCGGCACTCGCCACCGTCGCGATCGGCAGACTCTGGACTCGGAAGAAGGACAGCGAGCTGCGCCATCAGGCAGGACTGGTCTGAGCCCTCGCGTCAGCCCGGCCGCTGAGTCTGCGCAGGCCTGCGGCGCAGGACCGGCCAGCAGGAGACCATGATGAGGCCACCCAGTAGGCCATAGGCCAGAGCCACCCACAGTCCGTGAACGTCAGCGAGCCGGCCGACAACCGGCGGCGCCAGGAGACCCGCCAGACGGGCCAGCCAGGACACGATGGTCAGTCCCAGCCCAGGAGGAAGCCCTTCAACGTCGTCGGCGGCGGAGTAGGTCACGGGGACGGCGACGGCGCACCCAGCCCCGGAGATCGCCATCCCCAGCAGTGTCCCGGGTACGGAGGAGGCCAGGAGGGCGATACTCATTCCGAGGGTGACCAGTGCTCCGCCCCAGGCGATCACGGCCCGCTGACCGACAGCGTCGATGATGCGGTCGCCCACCAGGCGCCCCACGATCATCGTTCCTTGAAGGGCCACCAGCCCCAGCCCGACGTGACCGGCACCGGCGCCCTGTTCGGACAGGAGCAGGGAGGACCAGTTCATGGCCACGTCTTCGGGGAACATCGAGGCCGCGCATAGTAGCCCGACGACGAGAAGCACGAGGATCGTGACCGGTCGGACTCGCCAAGGCGATGTCGCCGGCCTCATCTCGGGGGCGTCGTCGAGCTCCTTGTTCTGATCGGGGGTGCGATGATCACGATCATGGCCGGGGAGGAACCAGCCTGCGAGCAGAGGGCCTACCGAGAGGACGAGCAACACCACCGCCGTCAGCACCATGTGGGTTCCCAGCCCCACTCCGGCTCCGGCCATGGCCTGACCCATGGCTGCCCCCAGGACAGCCCCCAGCGACCACGAGGCGTGGAAGCTCGTCACGATTGAGGCGCCCCAACGGCGCTGGACCCGTAGCCCGTGAGCGTTCTGCGCGACATCGACAATGGAGTCCGTCCCGCCCACAACCAGCAGGCAGACCGCCAGGACGAGCCACGAACGGGCCAGCCCCGCTCCGAGGAGCGCCAGGGCCACCACGAGCATGCCCAGGCTGGCGACCTTGGCCGAGGTCAGGCGGGAAATGAGCCATGACGCGGCCAACCCCGCCACCAGAGCACCGACGCTGGCTGCTGCCACAGCCTGCCCGAAGTCGCTCTTGCTCAGCCCCAGCCCCGCCACGATCTCTGGGAAACGCGGAACCAGGTTGGCGAATCCCAGGCCATTGGCCAGGAACACCAGACAGACCCCGGCGCGTGCACGCATGAGCACGGGACTGCACCGTGTCCCTGGAGGGGTGCTCAGTGAAGTGGCGGAGTGCATGAGGGCTCACTCTACCGACATGGGTGTTCCGTGGCCCGGTATAGGGAGTACTCCCCACCGCAGCGGGAGGGAATCGAGGTGACGAGCCCTCCCCTCTGCCCTTAGGCTGTGACTCGTACGCCGATCTGACACCAGAAAGCGCATCAGTCCGGGTGCTCTCAACCATGACGGCACCCGTTACTCTCTGCCCCGTCTTACATGGAGGATTCATGTCCTACGGAACCGGCCCCGCACCCTATGGCGACCAGGCGCCATACGGCGGTCCCGCACCCTATCCCGGCAGCCCCACTCCCTACGGCGCCCCCAGCCAGTTCGGACAGTTCGGCCCGCCGCCTCTGACACCCGACATCGCCCCGCTGCCTGGAGCAAGCTTCGGTGAGGCCGTCAAGCGCTTCTTCCAGCGCTACGCCCAGTTCCGAGGCTATGCGTCCCGCTCCGAGTTCTGGTGGGTTGCGCTCTTCAACGGTCTCGTCGGACTTGGCCTCTACTTCCTGTTGTTCATGGTCGTTGGTCTTGGCGCGGCGACGGATGGCTCTTCAGACGATGTCGGGACCGGTACCGGCATTGGGATGATCGTCGTCATGCTTCTCTACTTCGCCTATGCGATAGCCATATTCATCCCGGGCCTGGCCATCGCGGTACGGCGCCTGCACGACACTGGAAAGTCGGGGCTCTGGTTGCTCATCGCTTTCATTCCCGGCGCCTCAATAGTGCTCCTGGTCTTCTACTGCTTGGAGTCCCGCCCCGATCTCTACCGTCCCGAGTGGAGCTGAACGAATCTCCCTGAGGGACGACGCATGGTCCCCGGAACCTTCTGGTTCCGGGGATCATCGCATTGGTGACGCCCGAGGGGGACATGAACCCCACCCGGCTTATGACAGTTTGGTCGGCTGGGGTTTTGGGACTGGCATTTCGCTGGTATTCCGCGGCCCTGTGACACGGTATAGGGCGTGCTCCCCACCGCAGTGGGAAGGAACCGAGGTGACGAGCCCTCCCCTCTGCCCTTAGGCTGTCGCTCGCGCGCCGACCTGGCACCAGAAAGCACATCAACCCGGGTATTCTCAGCCATGACGGTACCCACCGCTCCTCTCCCCGCCTTACATGGAGGATTCATGTCCTACGGAACCGGTCCCGCACCCGACGGCGGCCAGGCACCATATGGTGACCCCAACCAGTTCGGCCCCATGTCATTAGCTCCCGACGTCGCCCCCCTTCCTCGCGTGCGCTTGGGAGAGGCCGTCAAGCGCTTCTTCCAGCGCTACGCCCAGTTCCGCGGATACGCCTCCCAGTCGGAGTTCTGGTGGCCATTTCTACTGTTTCAGATAGTTATCCCCTCTGCCTTCTATGCGATAATAGTTATCATCATGATTCCGGAATCATTCGTGCACTCCGGTAAAACACCTCCGGCGTTGATAATCACCTGTGGCGCATTCTTGCTCTACATTCTCGCGATGATTATTCCGGCACTCGCAGTGACGGCCCGCCGTCTCCATGACACCGGAAAGTCAGAGCTGTTCCTGCTTTTCTACTTCATTGGGCTGGGGATCGTTCCGCTCATCATGTGCTGCATGCGTTCCCGACCTGACCTCTACCGTCCCGAGTGGGGATGAGCGAAACCTCCCGAGGGACAAGACAATGATCCCCGGAACCTTCCGGTCCCGGGGATCATCTGTTGGTGGTGTCCGAGGGGGGACTTGAACCCCCACGCCCGTTTAATAAGGCACTAGCACCTCAAGCTAGCGCGTCTACCTATTCCGCCACTCGGACTTGTGTTGTCTCCTCCGCCTTTCAGCGGTCTGGCCAGGCCCTCGTCCTGGCGACGCAGAGAAACTTAGCATGGCGGCCACCGAGGCCACCAAGCCACGTTCAAGTGCTTCCCATCACACTGCGGTGCTCTCGACACTCACGGTCACCTGCATGGACCAGCTTGCCCCGGGGGCGATGGTGGGCGCGTGCTCTCGTACCGCCCCGCTTTCAACGCACACCATCGCAGGGAACTCGTCATCGGCCATGTCCGGTAGTGGCGCGCTGTACGTGGACCAGGGGTTCCACACGATCGTCGAGGGCGCGTTGCGCTTGTCGATGCCGATGGTGCGCTGATGCCCGGGATCAGTGACGGTAATCGGCTCGGCGGAGTCATAGATGCGGTCCACGGGGCCATGGATCGTCACATCGCCCTCCTGGACGTGGTGGGCCTCCTGCGGGCTGCGAGCCAGGTTGTCGTTGTAAGGGGCGCCTGCGAGCCCGCTGATGCGGCTGGCGGTGACGTCGTGGACTGAGAGATAGGTGTGCGCGGCCGCCTCCACCGTGCGGGGCTCACTGCCCTCGTTGCGCAGGCTGAGTCCCAGGCGCAGCGTCTGACCGACCTCGACCTCGTAGAGCGCTGTCAGGCGGTCGCGACTGACGCTGAGAAGAGCGCGGACACCGCCGCCGTCGGTGCTGGTGACTGTCAGCAGCCGCCAGGGGGCGATACGGGCCCACCCGTGCTTCGGTACGGCGTCACCGTTGATGCCGACCCCGAACTCCGGCAGGCACAGGGGGATTCCTCCACGGATGGCGGTAGCGCCGTCGAAGACCGCCTGCCGGGAGGTGAAGATGACCTCTGAGCCGCCACGCGGCACCCAGGAGGTCACAGTGGCGCCGTGGAGGTAGATCTCCGCAGCTCCGGCCGGGGCGTCGATGAGGAGCCTCTGCTGTCCTCCCCGTCCTGGCCCTAGCGCGGCGGTGCGGGGCAGACGCAGCTGGTTCGTCACGGCGGGGCGCGTCGGATTGCGGACATTCGGGGCGGTCATGAGGCCACGCTAGTAGGCTGGGCGTGTTTCGTCAGCCCGTTATCCAGCGAAGGACTGATCGTTCACCCCATGGCAACCAACAGCTCTCCGTCACAGGAGCCGACACAGGACGCGCCGCCCGAGGTTCCCGAGTCCTCCCAGACCTCCGACTCCCACCAGACGGTTCAGGGACCCGGCTCGGGGAAGAAGTCCGCCCGAGAGACCCTCAGCAGCAGTGGCTTGCTGAGCCGGCTCAAGAGCGCCCGTACGGCGCTGGACCGGGGGATCGACTGGGCGGAGAGGCGCAGGCAGGCGGACCGCGACTACCAGCTGCACTGGGAGTCGGCCCCGGAGGAGGCGGAGAGCAGACCGGCCGCTCCCCCGGTGTCCACCACTCATGTGCGTGTGGCTCCCTCGGTCTCCTTCCCCGAGACGGTCACGACCCGTTCCTCGGTCATGGACTCCCTGCCCGCCTGGCTGGTGCGGGGTGGCATGGGGGCCTGGCTGGGACTGGGCATCATCATTGTCATCGGCCTGATCTTCTACGCCACCTCTCAGGTGATCCCGGTCTTCATCGGCCTGTTCATGGCATTGGTGTTCACCTCGATCCTCCAGCCGATGGTCAACCTCTTCGCCAAGATCATGCCCCGCTACCCGGCAACCTTCCTGGCACTGCTCACCACCATCGGTGCGATCGCCGGACTGGTCACGTACGTGGTCACCTCGGTCACCAGCCAGTGGAGCTCCCTGGCGTCCCAGTTCGGCGATGGCCTCAACACCATCATGGACTTCCTGGAGAATGGGCCGCTGCACCTGACGCAGCAGCAGATCTATCACCAGCTCCAGCTCTGGCTGCGCCAGGGGCAGCACTATCTGCAGTCCAATGCCCCGTCCCTGGCCTCGGAGCTGCTGTCCAACGCCAGTGCGGTCGTTGATGTGCTCACGGTCCTGGCCCTGGCACTGTTCGTCACGATCTTCTTCCTGGCCTCCGGGGGCAGGATGTGGCGCTGGTTCCTCAACGAGCTGCCTGCCACGATGCGGGAGTCGACCCACCGGGCTGCGGGCGCCGGCTGGTACACCTTCGCCGGGTACGCCCGCGGCACTGTGCTGGTGGCGCTCACCGACGCCATCATGGCCGGGATCTTCCTCCAGCTGGTGGGGATCCCGTTGGCAGCACCCCTGGCGGTGCTCGTGTTCATTGGCGCCTTCATCCCGATCATCGGCGCACCTCTGGCGATGCTCGTGGCCATGGTGGTGGCCCTGGCCTCCGGCGGCTTCGTCACCATGATCGTTGTCGGCGTGGGAGTGGCCGGGATCGGCCAGATCGAGGGGCACATCCTCCAGCCCCTCATCATGGGTCGCCAGGTCTCTCTGCACCCTGTGGTGGTCATCATCGGTGTCGCCTTGGGGACCTACGCCGCCGGCCTGCTCGGCGCGATCGTCGCGGTCCCGCTCATCAGCGTGCTCTGGTCCGTCTACTCCGAGCTGCACACCAAGGACGCCCCGGTCACTGGCGAGCTGCCCGCCTACTCCTCCCGCAAGGAGTGAGGGGCGCCGCTGTCAGCACCAGTCCCGGCTGCCGGTGCCCGGGACACCGGGAAGGACCTGGAGACGATCGGCCATGAGCGCGACGACTCCGTCGCCCTTCTCCACGGTGCCGCGCACGATGAGAGCGACGGCGCGTCTGCCGATGCTCCGGTAGCGGCGCCACATACCGGCTCGGCAGGCGACGTTGAGCAGACCGGTCTCATCCTCCAGGTTGAGGAAGATCATGCCGGAAGCAGTGTGGGGGCGCTGCCGGTGGGTGACGACGCCGGCGACGCGCACCCGGCTCCCATGCTCCTGATCTGCCAGGTCGGCTGCGCTGAGCACGCCGTCGGCGGTCAGTGAGGGGCGCAGCAGCCTCAGGGGCGAGCCCTGCGTGGACACTCCGGTCAGGCTCAGGTCGGCGGCCTGGCGCTCGCGGTCGGTCATGGTCGGCAAGGTTGGGGCCTGGGAGCCGACGGCGGTTCCCGGAAGCGTGGGCTGGCACCACACTTCCGGCCCCTGCTGGCGGGAGGCGCCACGACGTCGGCCGTGCTCATCGGAGAGGACTCCGGCAGCCCACAGGGCCTGACGGCGCTCCACGCCTAGACTGTCCAGGGCTCCTGAGACGGCCAGTGACTCAAGGCGGGAGCGGCTCAGACTCACGCGTCGTGCAAGATCGGCCAGGTCCCGGTAGGGGCCGTGAGCACAGCGCTCGGTGACGATGGCCTGCGCGGCCCGCTCCCCCAGCCCCTTGATCGGGGCCAGGCCCAGGCGCACTGCGAGATCATCGTGGATGTCCAGGGAGGACGGGGCAGCGGGATGGGGCCTCAGCGGCTCCCACTGGTCTGATGGGCCGGCGTCCTGGTGGTCCTCCCGCTGCTCGACGGTGGCCTGCGCCAGTGAGCGGTTGACGTCCGCGGGCAGGACGCGCACACCGTGGCGGCGAGCGTCAGCGACCAGTGACTGCGGGGACCAGAAGCCCATGGGCTGGGCTGCCAGGACCCCGGCGTAGAAGTCCTCGGGCTTGCGCGCCTTGAGCCAGGCTGAGGCGTAGACCAGGTAGGCGAAGGAGAAGGCGTGGGACTCGGGGAAACCGAACTCGGCGAACGACCTCAGCTTGCTGTAGATCGTCTCCGCTGTGGGCGCGTCAATACCCCGGGACCTCATTCCGGCTATGAGCTTGTCACGGAGGGCGTCCATGCGCTCGATGGATCGTTTGGCTCCCATGGCCTGACGCAGGCTGTCGGCCTCGGCGGGGCTGAAGCCTGCGGCGTCGACGGCGATCTGCATGAGCTGCTCCTGGAAGAGCGGCACTCCCAGGGTCTTGGTCAGGGCGGGTTTGAGGGAGTCGTGCAGGTAGGTGACCTCCTCGCGCCCCAGCCTGCGGCGGATGTAGGGGTTGACGGCGTCGCCCTGGATGGGGCCGGGGCGGATGAGGGCGACCTCGACGACGATGTCGTAAAACTCCTGAGGCCGGAGTCGGGGCAGGGTGGCCATCTGGGCACGCGACTCGACCTGGAAGACTCCGACCGTGTCCGCGGCCGTGAGCAGTCGGTAGACGGCCGGGTCCTCTTCGGGCAGGGTGTGCAGTCCCCAGGGACGGCCGGTCTGGGCGCTGCGCAGTTCTCCTTCCGTCACGACGTCGGGAACGGCCTGGCCGCGCTCGGCCAGAGTGGTGAAGGCCAGGCGCAGGGCGGTGAGCGCTCCCAGGCCTAGAAGGTCGAACTTGACCAGGCCGGCCTCGGCGCAGTCGTCCTTGTCCCATTGGAGGACCGAGCGGTTGTCCATAGCGGCCCAGCGCACCGGGCAGACCTCAGTGACGGGGCGGCCGCACAGGACCATGCCTCCGGGGTGGACCCCCAGGTGGCGGGGCAGTCTCAGCAGCTTCTCCGCGATGTCGAGGACCGGCTCGGGGACCTCGTCGTTCTGCCCGGTCAGTCCTCCGGGGCGCACTGAGGTCCACCGCTCCATCTGCTTGGCCCAGGCGTCCTGCACTCCGGCGGGGTGGCCGAGGGCTCGGGCGGCGTCACGGACTGCGGATCGGGGGCGGTAGGAGATGACGTTGGCGACCTGGGCGGCACGTTCTCTGCCGTAGCGGGAGTAGACGTGTTGGATGACCTCCTCGCGGCGGCAGGCCTCGATGTCGAGGTCGATGTCCGGGTAGCCGGCTCGCCCCGGGGACAGGAAGCGCTCGAAGAGCATCTGGTGCCTGACGGCGTCGACGGCTGTGATGCCCAGGGCGTAGCAGACTGCGGAGTTGGCCGCCGACCCTCTCCCCTGGCACAGGATTCCCGACTGCGCGCAGAACTCGACGATGGCGTGCACGATGAGGAAGTAGCCGGGGAATCCCAGGGACTCGATGACCTCGAGCTCGTGGTTGAGCACCTCCCAGGCTCGGGGGTGCTCCTGCGGGGTGCCGTAGCGGCGGGTAGCGCCTTGGCGGGTGAGCTCACGCAACCAGCTGGCAGGTGTGTGGCCCTCCGGGACATCGGCGTTGGGGAGGTCGGGGGCGATGAGGGACAGGTCGAAGGCGAGGTCTGCGGCGAGCTCAGCGGCCAGGTCGACGGCGTCGGTGCGGCGTCGGTGGAGCAGCGCCATGTCCTGGGCTCCTCGAAGCCAGCGGCCGATGGCAGGCAGGTGACCGCGGGCGCCCTCCAGGTCGGTAACCAGGCGGGTGGAGGTGAGCACGTCGGCGAGGCGGGCGTCGGCCGGGCGGGCGCAGCGCACTGCACCGGTGGCCACGAGGGGCAGTCGGTGGGCGTGGGCCAGCCGGGTCAGGGCGTCGGTGAGGGCGGCGTCAGTGGGACCTCCGTCCAGGGTGAGCTCAACGGCCAGGCCGATTGCGGCATCTCCTTCAACCTGCCGGTGAGCGGCGGTCGTGGGGCCGGCACCGGAGGGACGGCCTCGGTCAGGCGCGGCGAAGAGCTCGGTCAGGTGTCCCAGGCAGGTGTCTGCCGCCTTCAGGTCCCAGGTGTCGGGGCGACGTGGATCCCCCAGGGCCCGACGCAGGGGGCCGTTGGCGGTACCGGTGAGGACGAGGCAGGTCCCCACCGCTGCCTCGGTCTGGCCGGTGGGGTCGGAGCGGAGAGCCGAGGCGAGTGTAGGCAGGTCGTGGGCCGGTTCTTGACGGTGCCCTGCGTCCAGGTTGTGCCGGGAGATGGCGGACACCAGGCGGCGGTAGCCGGTGGGGTTGCGAGCCAGGACGGGCAGGTGGGAGCCGTCGGCCAGGGTGAGCTCGGTGCCGTGAATGGTGGGTAGGCCGTGGGCGCGGCCTGCTTGGGCGTGCTTGACGATGCCGGGCACGCCGTCGTGATCGGTCAGGGCGAGGGCCTCCAGACCGAGCTCGACGGCGGCCGAGGCCAGGTCGTCGGGCTCGTTGGCCCCGTCGAGGAAGGAGTAGGCGGAGTGGGCGTGGAGCTCGGCATAGCGGTGTCGACTGGTCATGTCTTTCTGTGGCACCTGATGGTTCAGAAGGGTGGGGCCTCGTCGATGAGGGGTGCGAGTCCGAGGGTGTGGGTGGCTTTGGGGTAGGGGACGGGTTCGTAGGCTCCGGCTTTCTGGCCGGGTTGGGGGCCGCGGGTCTCGAGGCAGGCACTGCCGCTGCGGCTGGTGTTGGTGGTGGTGCCGGGACCGGTGTGGTTATCGAGTGCTCTGTCAAGGGCCTGGTTGAGGCGGTTGATGATCTCGGGGCTGATCTGCTGGCTCAGGTCGGCTGGGACGACGGCGCCGGGGACGTAGCGCTGACGTGGCCCGACCCGCTTGGGCAGGCGGGTGATGGTGCCGTCTGGGTGGCGCTGGTAGACGGTCTTGTCGGGGGTGTGCCAGGACAGGGTCCCGCTGGTGTTGTTTCGGGTGAGTGCCCATCCGGGGGTGTGCTTGAGGCGGTGGTGGGCCTCGCACAGGGTGGTGAGGTTGTCCAGGCTGGTGGTCCCGCCCTGGCTCCAGGCGGTGAGGTGGTCGATGTCGCACCGTTCGGCGGGGGTCTGGCAGGTGGGGAAGACGCAGGCCCGGTCGCGGGCGCGTACCAGGTCGGCCAGACCGGCCGGGGGACGGTAGCGGGTGCGGTCCACGTCCACGACGGTGCCGCCCACGGGGTCGGTGATCAGGCGCCTCCAGGTCCCGCCTGCGGCCAGGGCCCAGGCAGTCAGGGCCGGCACCGCCGCGCTGCGCGCCCCGATGCGCACCTCAGCGACCCCGGCTACGGCGGGCAGACTCCTCCTGCTGGA
This sequence comes from Actinomyces sp. oral taxon 175 str. F0384, assembly GCF_000223355.1. Classification (NCBI taxonomy): domain Bacteria; kingdom Bacillati; phylum Actinomycetota; class Actinomycetes; order Actinomycetales; family Actinomycetaceae; genus Actinomyces; species Actinomyces sp. oral taxon 175. Next base: position 1,118,075 of record NZ_AFUR01000001.1, on the reverse strand, counting down.
ACTGGGCAGACTCCACCCACCAGTGGCGGGCAGACCTCTTCTGCTGTTCAGGGACGCTGCATCGTTGCAGGCCTCGGATGTGATGGTGGCGATCTGACCTGGAGGGGCTCCGCTGGACTTCAGGTTGCGGGGCTCCTTGAAGCACTCGCCGCCCTCGGGGTCACCGCTGCCGGTGGGGCCGTCGTCGGGTGGAGCCAGACCAACCAGGCTGTTCAGAGGGACGGTGACCCGGACATCGACATGGACGTTCTTGGGGAGGGGGAGGTGGCCGGTGCCTGAGGGAGTCCACCACGGGCTGGCGGACCCCACCAGGGAGCTCAAGGCCCCCAGGAGCCCTTCCAGGGGCACCCCGTCAGGCAGCAACCGTGCCGGGACAGCCGCCCCGGAACCATTAACCTCCCCCTGGGCCTGGCCACCATGCTCGGCTTCCTTCGGGGAAGGCTGGGCGAAGGCGGTCTGTTGGCTGGTGCGTAGTGTGGACAGGGTCATCGCGCCCAGCGCGTCGGCCCGCAGCTGGGCCGGGGTGCGCTGCTCACCGCAGGCCCGCGCGCTGGCGGCGATCGCGTTCAGGGTCGCGTCCAGCAGCAGCGCGTCCATGGTCGGCAGCAGCAGGCGGACCTGGGACATGCCTTCACCGGCGGGCCGGGGGCGCGACACGCACCGACGCTCCTGGTTGACCCGGACGCGCTCGGCATGCCCGGTGGGGTCTGTCTCCATCAGGGCCCGCTCAATGTCGCGTCCCACCTGGGACACGCTGCGCCTGGGCGCCTGAGGCAGCACCCGCTCCTGAACCGCCAGCGCCACCGGAGTCGGCACATCTCCCAGGCGGCGAGTCACCAGCGACGCCTTGGCTGCATCCAGCACCCCGCACCGCTCCATGGCCTCAGTGGGACCGAAACCCATGTTCATCAGGGCGCTGCCGTGATCGATGATCTGGCCGGCCCGGCTCCGCGAGACGCCCAGGCGGGCTGAGAGCAGGCAGGTGGCGTTGAACCTGCGCTCCCCGTAACCCACCACCTCCGAGACCTGACCGTCCGGCCCCCACTGGCCGGGATGGGTCGACAGCTCACCACAAGCGGTCAGGCACGCCGCCGCCAGAGCCTCACCCCAGGTGGCCCAGGCCGCCAGACGGTGGCAGGCCACCGCCAGCTCCCCCAGACCCCGTGCCCCCAGGCCAAGCAGCCCAGTAGCACCGACCTCCTCCACGGACACGACCCTGTGTCCCTCAACGGCAGCCACCAACGCCGCGTCAGCATCCAACTCACCAGCGAACAAGCCCTCACCATCAGCACTGCCGGCGCTCTCAGCATCAGAGCCCTCACCACCGCTGCCGCTGTCGCCATCGCCGTCGCTGTCGTCGTTGTTGTGGTTCTGGGCGGACACCAGCAGTCGGGCCAGCAGCCCCTCCACCACACCGGCCAGCGCTCCGCCCGCGGTCAAGGATCCCAGCAGCCCCGCCACGTCCTCAGCGCAGGACACAGCCTCCGACGCCACGTCTCCGACGGGCGCGCCCAGCGCCCCGGCCGCACCGCCGGCCGGGACACGAGGAAGCACACTACCTTCGAACATATGTACAGTATAGCCTGATTCTCCACCACCCGCACGCTGAAGCAGCCACCCAGAATCACCGGCACAGCAACGAAAACCCAGGACGCCGACCTGCCTGGCCGAGGGTTCGCGAAGACGGGACAGTCCTCGCAGTCAGGACTCACACCCACACCCCAAACCAGCCCACCCGAACCGGCCAACCGGTTTGGGTAAGCCGGTCCGGGAACTCCGGTCCGGGCGGCCTAGTTCACGGACACAGGTTCGGGAGGGCTGGGTGCGGGGATATGGGGTCGGGAGAGCTGGTTCGAGTGAGCAGGTGCGGGCGGACCAGTTCAGGGATGCGGGTTCGAGGCGCTCGGCTCGGGCGATCCGGTTTAGGGTGCTCGGTCCGAGCGAGCCGGCTCAGGCCGACCCGACCCCATCTACCCGAACCCGCTCACCCAACCCCACCCCCTCCCCGACGTGACTCAGGCGAGGTGAATGACGACGACGCCCAGGACCGCCAGGATCCAGGAGGCGAAGGAGCCGATGAGGAACTCCTCAGCCTTCTGCCCCGCTTTGTCCTGACTGATCTCAGGAAATCGGATCACACCCTTGGCGGCAACAATCGCGGCAATAGCAGCGGGCGCCTCAACGGAGGCGAGCAGGAGAATAAGGATTCGCTCAAGCGGACCGATCCAGCGACCACCGCGCATCGAGCTCCCCGGCTCATCCTGCCCCCCACTCTCCAGCGAAGGCCGGCGAGCAGCAGCAACCACCTCCCCACTCCCCTGTGAGGACTGGCGCGCAACAGCGAGAATGTCGGCGACGACTCGATTGGCGGGAACAGTCAGGAGGACAACGACTCCGACGACGGCGCTCATCTTGGCAGCCCGAGACCCAAGCGGCTGCGACGCGACGACGCAGAGCGCCACAGCGAGGAGCAACAGACTCGCGCAGGCAAGGCGAATGAGCGGTTCCAGCCGATCCGTACCGTTCTCGGAGGCACCCCGCCCCGCCTGCTCCCGCTGACGGACCCTCAATGACTTCTCCCACCAGGCCCGTGAGACCATGCCGCAGCACATCCATGCAGTAGCGACCAGGATGCTGACGACGACGCCTCCTGCCCCCAGATGAAGAACGGGCCACCCGACCAGGACGCCAAGAGCAACGACTGCAGACACTCCCACCAGAAGTCTCACCCTGGCGGACCTCCGAGACAATCCCTCACTCACCCGGCCGGAGCCACCAACCACGGAAGCGACGGAAAACAGAAGAACAAGAAGGGCCGTCACTCTCCTTCACCTCCCCCACTCAACCCGTCGAGAAGCTTTTGAACCTCCAGCAAGGAGGAACCGGCACTGCGAGCGAATTCAGAGACGGCTTGCTGACTCACCTTCTCCTGACGGGCGATCTCAATCTGGGTCACTCCCATGAGGAGTCCAGCCATAATGCGGCGCTGACGGGGCTGAAAGCGGAATATCGTCTGGTCGCGCAGAATGAGGACGGAGTTGACGACCCCCTCACGCTCACTCCGCTCCCCTCCGGATCCGCCGACCACATCCGAGTGGATGCGCAGCCAGGTGCGAATGAAGGACCTCCCCGCATCCTGGAGATGATGAGCCTTCTCGATGGCTTCGCGTGCGGCCCACCATGCCGAGCCGTCCTGGATCGGACGCCCTGGCGCACCGCCTGCACCGCTTCCCGCCGACCCCTCAATCTCGGAGATCGCTCCGACTCCGATTCCGAAGCGCAGGCCCAACCCATCAGGCAGAAGAAGGTGTGTACGCATGGTGAGAGCGAGAGCGTCGGCGAGGGTCGCCGAGACTGCCTGCAGCTCGTCGCCGACCGTGGCGTACGGACGCTGCGTCAGCGCCAGACCTTCAGCGGCCCGCTCCAGAGTCTCTTGAATGACGCGCTGAGCACGCCTGCGATCAGGGAGCTCGCGCGAGCGGATGATGTCTGCGATGAGTGCGTAGGAGACATTCACAGTTTCACGATAATGCTTGTAATACCCAGAATACAAGGATCATCTCGGAACGAAGGCCGCCTCCTCGCTCCCCATCACCCTCGGTCAGCCTTGTACCCCCGCCAACACAAGCTCAGTCCCGGAGCGAGACTCACCGGTCGGGAAGCCTCCCACCTGTGGCGAGGTAGCACTGGCCGCACAACGACTCGTACGTGACGTCCCCGGAGTCGATGGCCACCTGATCGCCGTCGAAGACGAAGGACTCCCCCACCTTGCGGGCATTGAATATGGCCTTGCGCCCGCAGCGGCAGATGGTCTTGAGCTCCTCCAAGGAGTGGGCGATCTCCAGCAGCCTGCGCGACCCGGGAAAGCTGACTGTGCGGAAGTCGGTGCGGATCCCGTAGGCCAGGACGGGCACGTCGTCGATCAGCGCGATCTCCATGAGCTGGTCCACCTGAAGGGCCGTGAGGAACTGAGCCTCGTCGATGAGCACACAGTCAAGAACCTCACGCAAGGTCACCGCCTCTCGCGGGACGCCGTCCTCGTCGCGGACGGGCCGCGCACCGCTCAGGGCCCGCCGGTGCACCAGGGCGCGCAGGTCGTCGTCGGCGTCGACGAGGAGGTCGACGCGGCGCGACACCCCGAGCCGGGAGACCACTGAGTCCTCACCCTTGGTGTCGACCACCGCCTTGAGGAGCAGGACGCGCTGATCGCGCTCCTCGTAGTTGTAGGCGGTCTGGAGCAGCCCCGTGGACTTACCGGAGTTCATGGCGCCGTAGCGGAAGTAGAGCTTGGCCACGCGGGTCCTCCTGAGCCGGATCGAATCACTCGGGCCGGATGCTACCCGCCGAGCGCCCCGGGCACGGGCAAGACGTGACGACGCCGCTCAGCCACTCCATGGCGCACGCATAGCCTCATCCAGACCAGCCCGGATAACCTCCCCCTCATGCTCTCACTCGACCACCTGCCTCACACCTGGCGCACCAGGCAGGCCGGCACGTTGGCCGCGACCGCCGTCATCACGCTGTCGCTGTTCACCTGGCTGGCTCTGACCACGAGCTCCGGGACGGGGCTGGCGCCTCATGACCAGAGCGTCACCACCTGGGCCGTGGATGAGCGTCACCCTGCCTTGACCGTCATCATGCAGGTGTTCACCACCCTGGGTTCCACCGTGGGGCTGACGATCCTGACCACGATCTGTGCCGTCCTCCTCTTCATGAGGGGCCACCACGTGCGCGCACTGGTCCTGAGCCTCACGATGATCGGCTCCAGCCTGCTGACGGTGGCGCTCAAAGAGATCTTCAGGCGTGCACGTCCCTCGACCGACACCCTTCTAGGCGCCCCCGCCTCGACCACTTCCTTCCCCTCGGGGCACTCCTTCAACACGGCCGTCTTCGCCGGCCTGCTGGCAGGAATGGTTCTGACATCCACTGCCGTGACCCTGTACCGGATCTTGGCGATCATGGCGGCAGCGGGGGCGACCCTGCTGGTGGGGGCATCCCGCGTCTACCTGGGCTACCACTGGATGACCGATGTACTGGCCGGCTGGTCCCTGGGGCTGGCCTGGCTGTGCCTGGTGACGCTGGCGCTCCTGTGGCTGAAGGGACGACAGCGCCAGCCCCCATCCCTTGCGGCCACGCCATCGGACAGCTCCTCAGGAGTAGAGGGCATCGAGCCACCACCGGCCTGATCGCACCAGCAGTCGGGGCGGCCCGACGTCGGTGACCACCTGGAGGTAGGCGCGTCGCGAAGGCCCCTGGGAGGTCCACCACCCCTCGTCGACCGGCCAGGGTCCGGCCCACAGGAGCACGGCCTCCATCTGGGACCCAGTCCCCACGGCACCCTCATCAACGCCATCCACGCCGTCGTCGACACTGAGGAAGCCGGGGACACCGTCGAGCTGACCGTGGATGTCGACACCGAGCTCTCTCCCCTCAATGTCGGTGAGGCGCGCGGGAACCGGTCGGGGCAGGACGATGGAGGGTGAGGGCTTGGGCAGAGCACCGTTCCAGGGCGCCGTCTCATCATCCGTGGACTCCCCTACGCCTTCGCTCTCACCCCAGGGGATGAGGCGAACCCGCGAGCGCGGGTCGCGCCCGGGAACAACCCGGGGAATCTGGATGCTTCCGGCCCCCAGGAGTGACTCCGCGCGTTCGGCGGCGTGGCGGGCTCGCGACTGGGCCTGGCGGCCCGGCGCTTGCCACAGTCCTGTCTGGGAGGTCGCGGCGGGGCTCAGCTCGAGGGCGGTCAGGCTCAGGTGGGTCAAGCCGGAGGAGGGTGGGCGCCCAGAGCGTCCGGAGAGCCACCCCTCGAGCTGCCAGCGCACGCGGTCGGTGAGCTCGGCGGGAGTGGGGGCGTCCTCCAGCATCCAGCTTCGGGCCAGGTCGGTGCCGTCCTCGCAGCGGGCAGCAACGCAGAGGCGTCCGACGGAAAGGCCTGCGGACAACAGGCGCGCCGCCAGGTTCTCGGCGAGGTGGCGGGCGGCGAAGGCTGCGGTGTCGGCGCGTTCGACGGGAGGGTCGAGGTCGGAGGTGACGGTGATGTCCTGGGCCGGCCGGGGCATGGCAGGGACCTCGTGGTGGGTGCCGGCGGCCAGGCGGTGGAGCCTGCTCCCCAGAGGGCCGAAGCGGGCGGTGACGTCTTTTCTGGGCAGGGCCGCCAGGTCCGCCAAGGTGCGCAGGCCGAGTCGGGAGAAGCTCTCCAGCAGGGGGCGGGCGTCGCGCCGCAGGCGGCTGAGGGGCAGGCAGGTCAGGAGTGCGTCCAGGGGCCAGGGGGCGAGGAACTCCGGGGTTCGTCCCGGTTCGACGATGATTCCTTGGCGGGCGGCCAGGACGGCTCCGGGCAGGGAGTCGGCGATACCGACCTGGCACTCGACGTCGACCTCCTGGGTGACGGTCTCCACGAGTGCTGAGGCGAGGAGTTCTTCCCCACCGATCCAGGCGGCGGGACCTCTGACGTGGGACAGGGCCAGTCCGGGACGGGCCACCATGGGGTCCGCCAGGAGGGAGGTGAGGGCCTCCATGACGGTTTCGAAGGCGCGGGCCTGGCGTTCCTCCTGGGGAGGCAGGACGGTGAGCTCGGGACACAGGGAGCGGGCGGTGCGCAGTCGCATGCCGGTGGTGATGCCGGCGCGGCGGGCCGGGGCTGAGGCGGCGAGGACTCCGCGAGCGCCGACGACGGCGACGGGTTCGGTGGCCGGGTCCGGCAGGTGGGGGGCTCCTTGGCGCGCTCGGGGGTGTCGATGCTGCTGGCGGGCCTCCATGGTGAGGGCGACGACGGGCCAGTCGGGGACCCAGATGGCCACGAATCTGGAGGCGGGTGGGCCGGGCGGCGAGGGCGGTTGTGGCGGGTTCATCCGGCCACCTCCTGCGGGCGGGAGGTCGGGTCGGCGGTGTCGAGGGCGTTGCGGGAGCCTGTGCGCAGCCCTTCGGTGGACAGTGAGAGCGTGAGCTCTTCGGTGGCGGCGAGCCGTGGGCGCTGCGGGTCGGCCAGGGTCCAGGTGAGGCGTCGCAGGTATCCGGCCGGCATCTCGACGGCTCGCACTGGGGCGGGTGAGGCTCCTCGCCCGATGGGGATGACGACGCCGTCGGCGGAGGGCTCTGCGGGGGCCTCCGCCGAGGCCTGGGCGGGAGGCGTGTTCCTGGTTCCGGTGTCGGGGGCCAGGGGGTCGGCTTGGAGGATGCGGGCGCCTTCCCAGCGGGCGGGGGTCAGGATGAGGTGGCCGCGTTCACGTGCTCGGGACAGCAGGCGTCTGCGGTGCTGGGGGCGCAGGCCTTCGGCGATGGTGGCGCCGATGAGGAGGGTGTCGACGCCGTCGAGCAGCGTGGAGGTGACTGTCAGGGTCGAGGCGTCGTCGAGGAGGAGGGCTGGAACGGTGAGGACCCGGTTGAGGTCGAGGCCGACCTCGGTGGCTGTGCACCAGCCCAGCTCGTCTCCCCCGATGACGCCGCACCAGCCGGTGGCGCCCTGGCGCAGGGCGAGGGCGGCCAGGAGGAGGGTGGTGGATCCGTGGAGGGTGAGGACGCCGGAGTCCTGCCAGGCCGAGAGCGCCGCGGGGATTGTGAGGGGTGCGGGGGATGCAGCCTGAGGCGAGTCGGCTGATGCACTCAGCAGGGCGCTGGTTGATGCCGAGGACAGGGCGCGCTGCACCGTCAGGGCTGCTGAGTCGCGCAGTCCGGTGCGTTCCTCGGCCAGCCTCAGGGCGAGGCGGGCCCGGTCGAGGCGGTTCTGAGCCTCCGCTGGCGCGCGCGTGGTCGAGACTCTCATGACACCCCCTCTCTGTACGTATGTTCGATAGGTGGGTTTCAGGATAGCGCTGTGCTGTGACATCAATCGGGGGCGTAGGCAACAAGGGGGTCTCAGGGTGCGACGAGCCCAGGGAGCCCCCCCACAGGAGATCCACAGGGACGGGTCTGCGCAGGGGCGTCTACAGTTGGGGCCGTGCCCTCATGGAAGGCCACCTTCCCTACCCGTCACCTGCCTGGAGGTACACCTATGACAGCCGACCTCACTCGCCCCCGCCCGCCGGCCCCTACCGGCTTTCTGCCCTCAGTCCCCTCCTTCACCCTGACCTCCGCGGACCTGACCGAGCAGGGGCGGGTCCCGGACATCTTCACCGGCATCCATGACAACGTCTCCCCGGCCCTGAGCTGGTCGGGCTTCCCCGAGCAGACGCAGTCCTTCGTCGTGTCCTGCTTCGACCCGGACGCTCCGACCATGTCGGGCTGGTGGCACTGGACCATCGTGGATCTGGACGCCTCGGTCACCTCGCTGGAGCGGGGTGCGGGGGCCAGCGACCTTCAGCTCGACGGCGCCGCCTTCCACCTGGCCGGGGACTCCGGCGACCACGCCTGGTTCGGTCCCTACCCGCCGGCGGGCGACGGCGACCACCGCTACGTCTTCACCGTCTCCGCCCTGGACGTGGACACGCTGGGCCTGGATGACGACGCCAGTCCCGCCATGGCGGCCTTCACCCTGGCGCCGCACTGCATCGCTCGGGCCACGCTCACCGCCACCTACTCCGTGCCCGGGGAGCCCGGGGCCACCGCCTTCCTCAAGGACGGCCAGTGAGCCCGCAGATCGCCCAGGTCGACGCCTCGTCCTCCAAGGCGGGCCGGCGTCGTCGTCAGGGGGAGTCCGTCCCCTTCACCCCCGCCCACGGTTTCACGCGCGCCGGTTCCGGCCGCCACCAGCGCCGCCCCATCGCCCTCATCACCGGGGCGACCTCCGGGATCGGACTGGCCGTGGCCAGAGACCTCGCCCGGGACCACAACCTCATCCTGCTGGCCCGCTCCGTCAATGATCTGGAGGAGCTGGCGCTCGCGCTGGAGGAGGAGTCCCAGACGGCGGTTCTCATCTGCCCGGTCGACCTGACCGACGACACGGCCCTGGCCAGGCTGGTCAGCCGGATCGACATCGAGAGCCTCGACGTGCTGGTGCACAGCGCCGGCATGGAGGCGCCCGGTGCTATTGACAAGATCACGCCCACGCGTTGGCGGGCCGTCCTCAACCTCAACCTGGTGGCGACGGCGTATCTGACGAGCCTGCTGCTGCCGGCGCTGCGGGAGGCCCGCGGGCTGACGGTGTTCATCAACTCCGGCGCCGGAGTGAGTCCTCGGTCGGGCAACGCCCTCTACTCCGCCTCCAAGGCGGGGCTGAAGTCCCTGGCTGACACGCTGCGCCAGGAGGAGGCCGGCAAGGTGCGGGTCACCTCGATCTATCCGGGCCGGGTGGACACCCCCATGCAGGAGCGTCTGCACGCCTTCAACGCGGCACGCCTGCGCACCGAGGGGATCATGGCCACTCCCGCCTACCGGGCTGCGGACCATATGGCGCCGCAGTCGGTGGCGGCGGCCGTGCGCCTGGCCGTCAACACACCGATGGACGCGGTGGTGGAGGATCTGGCGATCCGCCCCGCCGGCATGCTCTGAGAAGGAGCCTGCAGCGGGGGCTCAGGCTCCTCCGGCGAAGTCCAGGGACCGCCAGGCCTCGTACAGGCCGATGGCGGCGGAGTTGGCCAGGTTGAGGGAGCGGTTGCCCTCCACCATGGGGATGCGCAGGTGGCCGCTCACCCGCGGGTGGTCGAGGATCTCCTGGGGCAGGCCGGTGGGCTCGGGGCCGAAGAGGAGGGCGTCGTCGCCGCGCCAGTCGACCTGGGTGTAGAGGCGCTCGGTGTGGGAGGTGAAGGCGAAGATGCGTCCGGGGATCTGCTCGAGGCACTCCTGCCAGGTGGCGTGGACGCGCGTGTTGGCCAGGTCGTGGTAGTCCAGGCCGGCGCGGCGCAGCTTGGCGTCGTCCATGTCGAACAGGGGGTCCACGAGGTGGAGCATGGAGCCGGTGTTGGCGCTCAGGCGGATCGCCGCCCCGGTGTTGCCCGGGATGCGCGGCTCAAAGAAGATGACGTGCAGCACGGGGACAATGAGACCACATGCTGAGGGAGACCTCCTCCTCAGACTCAGATGGTGTCGGTGCGTTGGCCGTGGCGAAGTCGAGCGACGGCCCGGCGGGTGACGGCCAGTCCGATCCCGGCCCAAGCGATGGCGACCGCGAGGTCTCGTCCCAGCAGGGCCGGGATGGCGGCAGCCGGTGCGTCCAGGGCTGTCAGGGTGCCGCTGACTGGAACCAGCCGGGACAGGGCCTGCAACCAGGTGGGGCACTGCTCGAGCGGCACGATGACACCGGTCAGCAGCGGCAGGAATGTGGCAATGATCGTGGCACCCAGGTAGGGGTCGGGCAGGTTGACACCGACGCCGGCAGCTGCGATCCCCATGAGCAGCCCGCACACGATGGTCGGCGCTGCCAGTGTGATGACACGCCCCAGCGCTCCAACGTCGTGCAGCGGTGAGAGCGCGAAGACGACGCCGATCGCGACGATGGCCGTCGAGGCGGCCAGGAGCGCCGGCACGACGGCAACGGACAGCCAGTAGGCGACGTCGAGGCGCCTGCGGGTATGGACCTCCTGGAAGACGCCCAGCATCCGGTCCGTGGCCACGGTGCCCACCACCCCGGAGGCCACCGAGACAGCCAGCGCCACCAGGGCCGCGGCGTAGCCGGTGCGCACCAGGTCGGGTGCGGACAGGTCTGAGCCCATGAGGACGTCGAAGAGCACGTCCAGCAGCGGCAGCACCAGCAGCGTGACCGCGGCGGTCCCCAGGGTCGCGAAGGCCGTCGACGAGGCCCACGAGACACGCACCCCTGAGGAGAACCGGTGGGCGAAGGCCAGAGCCTGGGCGCGCATCAGACCACCTCCAGCGTGCCGGCCCGGGTCGCCAGTCGCAGCGCCCGCCGTCCCAGGACGGCCGCGAGCCCCAGCCACGCGGCGGCGCACACCAGCCAACCGACCAGCGCCGCCACCGACGTCACTCGGCCCAGCAGCAGCTCGAAGGGCACCGACAGCGGGAGGAACCGGCTCACTGTGGCCAGCCAGACGGGCGGCGTCGTCGAGGTGAACACGATGCCCGAGACGACGAACACCGGCACCAGCAGCAGCCCCTCGTACTGGATCGCGTTGGGGGTCAGGACGAACATCGCCGCAATGACCAGGCTCAGGGCAAGGCAGCCGACCAGCAGCATGACGGCGCCCAGGGCCAGGCGCACCCAGACCTCCCACCCCGCCCCCGTGAAGGAGACTGACGTCGACAGCAGCGCCCACGTGCACCACGCCACCGGGAAGGCCGCCAGCCCGAAGGACGCTGCTGCGCACACCACGGCCGCCAGCGACCGTAGCGCCCCCACCGGAGCCATGACCAGATGGACGAGTGTGCCCTTGTGCCGCTCAAAACCGATGATCCCCGCCGCGCAGGTCGTCGTCGTCCACATCCCGACGACGCCGCCGCGCACCCAGCCCTGCGTCGGGGTGATCCCGCCCCAGGCCGAGGCCGCCAAGAACTGCACCAGCGTGGTGGCAGTCGTGGTCATAACCATGAGCTGGATGAAGTAGGGCACCGAGACGAACTGACGGACGTGAAAGGCCGTCATCCTCACCTGGCGCCTCATCGGGCGAGCCTGTCGGACAGGGCCAGATAGGCCTCCTCCAGGGAGGCCGCCCGCGTCACCAGGTCCGACGGCGCTCCCACGCCGGCTTCGGCCAGGACCTGGCGAACCTGCTCGTCGGCGTCGGTGGTGCTGGTGGCCTCCTCGGCCCAGTAGACCGTCACCGCCCACCGGGCCGAGGAAGCGCGCTGCTCCACCGTCGCCCGTGGCCCCAGGCAACCTCGAAGCGCCTCGACGGCCTGACCGTGGCGGGCCGGCAACGTGAAGGTCGTCGTGGCACTCACCCCGGCGAAGGCGGACACATCGCCGACGCCACCGCGCACGACGATCCGCCCCGCCCCGATCACCGAGATGATGTCAGCCAGCTCCTCGACCTCCGGCATCGAGTGCGAGGTCAATAGCACCCCCGTTCCCCGCTGCGCCAGCTCACGCACCAGGTCGCGCACCTGCAGCGCCACATCCGGGTCCAGGCCGGTGGTGGGCTCATCCAGCAGCAGGAGAGACGGCGACCCGAGCAGCGCCCGGGCAAGGTGCAGACGCTGACGCATCCCTCGAGACAGCTCGCCCGCCTTGCGGGACGCCGCCTCGACCAGCCCCACCCGCTCCAGGGCGTCCATGACCGCGCTGTGTCGCCGTCGGGCGTCAAGGCCCTGAATATCGGCGAAGAACAGCAGGTTGTCGCGTGCCGTAGCCCTCGGGTAAAACCCCAGCTCACCACCCAGGACCAGGCCCAGCCGGGACCTGGCCCGCTCCGGATGGCGCACCGCGTCGATGCCATCGACCCAGACCTCACCCGACGTCGGAGCCAGCAGCGTGGCGCACATCCGCACCGTCGTCGTCTTACCGGCACCGTTGGGCCCCAGCAGACCATGGACCTGCCCCGCCCCGACGTCCAGGGACACATCCTCCACGGCGACGAAGGTTTTATCCTTTCTCCCGAAGGAGCGAACCAGGTGGGAGGCGCGCAGCAGCAACAGATCCTCATTAAACAATGCCATAGATTCCCTCCACACCCAAAGGATCACCTTAAAGAACTTCAGTCGCTCTCAGCCTTATCCTCTGCCCCTCACTTACAACGACACGCAGCTATAGCTTCACGAACCGTTTTCATGGCACCTAAAGATCGGATTCGCCACAATCGCCGGAGCGCCTCTCATCCGCCATCAATCGCAGCATCGTACTCTTCACTCATGTACATCACGTAACAATACTCGGCCAAGGTAATCGCCCAACGATCCCCCGACCTGCACGATGTCCTGGACGGGCTCAGACGTGACGGTGAGCCCTGCCTGTGAGCCGACGGCGCCCTGGCCCGCACCGGCAGGGTCGCGGCCCGCTCCAGAAATGAGACCACATGCTGAGGCGTCTGGGCGGCGACTGCGCCACGGCTGCCATGATCGACGCCATGAGCACCACTGAGTCGCACACCACCTCCCCCGTCCTGACCTGCGGCGTGCTGGAAGGCCGCATCGTGCGTCTGGAGCCGCTGACGCCTGAGCACGTGCCGGGGCTGCAGCTGGCCGCCGAGGACGCCGCGACCAGCCCCTTCGCCACGGTGCCGACGCCGGAGACGGTCGAGGACTACGTGTCCCGCAGCCTGGCCCGCCGGGACACGGGTACCTACGCGCCCTTCGCCCAGGTGGAGGTCGCCACCGGCCGCGTCGTCGGACACACCGCCTACCTGACGCCCCGGTGGATGCCGGACGGGCGGCTCTTCGCCGTCGAGGTCGGCTCCTCCTGGCTCTCCCCCACTGTTCGTGGCACCGCCGTCAACCCGGCTGCCAAGCTCCTGCTGCTGGCGCAGGCCCTCGAGGACTGGGGCGTGGACCGCGTGGACATCAAGACCGATGCACGCAATGAGGTGGCTCGCGGCGCGATCGCGGCACTGGGGGCGACCTTCGAGGGGGTACTGCGCGCCTGGCAGCCCTCCCTGGCTCCCGGTGAGGAGGGGCGCACGCGCGACACGGCCATGTTCGCCATCACCCCGGAGCAGTGGCCCGGGGTCAGGACCCGTCTGGCCGAGCGCATCGAGAGGCGCTCGACGTCGTCGAAAGGATGAGAAGGAATGACTGAGCTGCGTGATCCGGCTGAGGTCTTCGCCGCAGAGATCGGCTGGCAGCCGGCGCTGGAGCATACTGACCTGCTCGCCGAGCCCGTGGCCGCCGCGCTGCGGGCGCTGGAGGCCGCCTCGCCCGAGGGCGCGGACCTGGCCCGTCAGGCGCAGGTGGTGCCCATCGACCCGAGCCACTCCGACACCGACGCCCTCAACGCGCACTACGACCTGGATCCCGAGGCGACCGGGAACTGCGTGCTCGTGGCCGGCAAGCGGACCGGCCAGGAGCGCATCGCCGCCTGCGTCGTGCGCGCCACCGACTTCGCCGACGTCAACCACGTCGTCAAGAAGCGCATCAACGTGCGCAAGGCCTCGTTCCTGCCGGTGGAGCGGGCCGTGGAGATGAGTGGCATGGAGTACGGCGGGATCACCCCGGTCGGCCTGCCCGAGGACTGGCGCCTCTTCATCGACGGCGCTGTGGCGGAGCGGGCCACCGTGCTCATCGGCTCGGGCGTGCGCCACTCCAAGCTCCTGGTGCCCGGGGCACTGCTGGTGGCGCTGCCGGGGGCCGAGCGCGTCGAGGACCTGGGGGTACGCCCCGCCTGAGCGGACCTGTCTCACCGTTCAGGCGGGGCCAGCCCTCAGGCTCTCAGCCCAGGGAGTCCAGGACGATGTTGAGTCCCTCGCTCATGGTGGGGTGGGTGATGACGGCGTCGCGCACCTGCTGCCACGTCAGGTCGCCCAGCATCGCCATCTGGATGCTGGTGACGACCTCGCTGGCCTCGGCGCCGATGATGGCGGCACCCAGGATCAGGTCGGTGCGGGCGTCGATGATGACCTTGAAGAAGCCCTCGGTGTGGCCCAGGGTCTTGGCACGCGGCACGGCCGCCGTCGGGGTCTTGGCGACGCGCACCTCGTAGCCGGCCTCGCGAGCCTCGGCCTCGCTCATGCCCACGTGCCCGAGCTCGGGCGTGGTGAAGACGGCCCACGGGATGAGGCGTCCGGTGGTGGAGGCCTCCTTGCCGGCGAAGAGGTCACGCAGGACGCGGAAGTCGTTCCAGGAGGCGTGGGTGAACTGGGGCGTTCCGGCCACGTCACCGGCGGCGTAGACGTTCTCGGCGGTGGTGCGCAGGTGGTCGTCGACGCGCACGAAGCCGCGCTCGGTCAGCTCCACGCCCGCGGCCTCCAGGCCGAGGCCGGCGGTGACAGGAGTGCGTCCCAGGGCGACGAGCAGGTGGGATCCGCTCACCTCGTGGCCGTCGGCGGTGGTGACGACGACGCCGTTCCCGTCGGCCGCGGCGGCGACCTTCGAGGCGCGCGCTCCGGTCAGGACCGTGACCCCCAGGGCCTCCAGGCCGGCGGTCACCTCAGCGGCGACGTCCTCGTCCTCGCGGTCCAGGATGTGCGGCCCGGCGTGGACGATGGTGACCGGGACACCGAGGAGCCCCATGAGGGAGGCCATCTCGACGCCGATGACGCCGCCGCCCAGGACGATGAGGCTGCTGGGCAGCTCGGGCAGGGTGAGCAGGTCCTCGCTGGTCCAGTAGCGCACGTCGGACAGGCCCTCGATCGGGGGGACCGACGGCGTGGTGCCGGTGTTGATGAGGACCTTGGCGCCGCGCACACGCCGCAGGCCGCCGTCGTTCAGGGCGATCTCGACGGTGCGCTCTCCCACGAAGCGGGCGGTGCCCTTGACGAAGTCCATGCCGGAGGCGGGGAACATCTTCTCGTGGGCGGCCACCATGCCACCCACGACGGCCTCCTTGCGGGCCCGGAAGGAGGCCAGCTCGATGCGGGCCTGGGCCAGGGCGTCGGCGCCGCCGTCCTGCTCGGGCAGGGTGACGCCGTAGGACTGCGAGCCCTGGACCTCCCGGAGGACGCGGGCGGCGGAGATGAGGGTCTTGGTGGGGATGCAGGCGACGTTGATGCAGGTGCCGCCCACCTTGTCCCGCTCCACCATGACGACCTTGTCGCCGGCCTTGGCGCGCAGCATCGCCAGGGACTTGCCCGCCTTGCCGCCTCCGACGACGAGAAGGTCGACCTCCTCGACCGGGACGTCTGTCTGGTTGGTCGCGTCGCTGTTGACGGTGGACTGTGACATGAGTGCGCATCTCCTTCGGCGGTCGCCGCTCGGCATGATCTGAACGCCAGGGCAACGGGAAGCGAAGGGCCGCTATTCCGGGGCGACTGCGCAAGGTCTCAGTGGATCACCGACAGCAGCCGGGAAAGCCTCACGCAGCTCTCCCCTCCCAACCGGTCATTGGGGCGACTTATCCTTTCATCCTCACTGATACCTGGCAGCCCTACTGCTCGCCGAGAGCAACCAGGGCTGCATCCAGAGAGTCAACGAGCGTGGCAAAACTCACGTCAATGGGGGCATTCATGGCGAAGCCGCCGTGGACCTCGATATCCACGAAGCCATGGAGTGACGCCCGGGTCATTCGCACAGCGTCGATGATCCGATCCTCGGGGATGCGGTAGCCGCCCAGCGCCGCGGTGACGATGGCAACCGTGCGTTGAGCCGCTGATGACCGTAGCGGACTCAGGCTTCCGTCCGAGGCCTCGGCGGCGCGACTCCCAGATCGGCAGCCAGCCGGCATCGGGCAGGGACAGCCCCGTGACCGTGGCCAGGGCAAGCGCCAAAGCACTGACGAGCATCTTGCTGTCGGAGTAGGTGCCAACCGCGGTCGCGAGCACAGGCGCAACACGGGCCAGTAGTGGTCGGTACCAGATGAAAGTCCTGGTCGGTACCAGATGAAAATACTGGTCGGTACCAGATGAAACCGGGCGCGAGCGCCGTTGCATGTCGCCGCCATCCCCTATCGTAGGCAGCGAACACATGAATGGAGTTCCCGATGCCCGATCCATCCTCATATGCTCAAGGCAGCGCGCCCATCACTCCTGGCCCCTTCAAGCAAGCCACCGGCGCCCGAGGCTGGATCCTGTGCTTGGCGGCCTCAGTTATCGGCTGGCTCCTGGTGCAACTGTTCAATCTCCTGAACCAGTCCAGTTCGCAGACCTCGAATTCGTGGAACGTGGGAACGAGGCTAGCCGTCGTCGCCCTGAGCTCGCTCAACTACATCCTCCTCATCACCGCTATAGTTCTGTTCATCAACCATATGCACCGGGTCTATGTGGCCCATCGGAGGCGTGCAGGCCACTTCACCTTGGAAGAACGCCGTGAGATCGCACGACGCGATGATCTGTACAAGTCCTGGGATCACGCCCGCGCACTGGCGATCAGCCTCCTGTCCGATGACCCTGGTGGCAGGTTCCGGCCCTGGGACGTCGTGCTGGATCCCGGCGAGGCTGCGGTTGTGGACTGCCCGGCCGGCTACGCGCGCTTCTACGGAACCACCGTGTCCTACACGCAGTCCAGCGGTATGTTCTTTGGATCGCCAGCCTTCGTTCTGGCAGGTATGGGCGCCACCGCGATCAGCAACAGCGCCAGACGTCGAGCCGCCGAACGACTTGCGGCGGATCAGTGGCGCGAGCACCAGCAGGTGCGTTGTCTGGTCACCGAGCAGCGCATCCTGCTGCAGCGTGCGGACTACCAGTGGCTCAGTTTCTACTTCTCCGCCATAGTATCTATGCATCCTTTCCCCGCCGAGGGCCTGTTCTTCGCCGAGTTTGAGGACACGTCCCCCTTGCGCCTCGAGGGCGCGGCCGCAGTGATCGCCTCCGTGGTGACGGTGTGGTATCGCTTCGGAGCCACAGGACTGCGCGATCATCCCGGATTGCAGTGCTTGCGCCTACCTCAGCAAGTTCTGACGGCAACCGAGCCAGTGGAAGGTGCCCCGCCCCCGGAGGTGACGAAACCCTAGCCTGTCCTCCCCCGTCCGCTTTATTCCGCTCCGGTGCCAGTGGTGGCCCAGTGTCCCCAGTATGCCCGTCACTCGGAAACGGCCCAGAAGACATCAGAGGTACTGAGCCATCGGTTGCGCTCCCCACCACCAGTGCCACAGGCTCGGCTCGCCCAGTGCTCGGTTGGCGAGATCCTGCCCCGTGAGGGGGCGGAGGGTGCAGGCGCGCAGGACGAGTACCGTGCACGTTCCTTTTGCCGGTAAATTCGCTCGACGCCGGGCCAAGCCGGCTCAGGAGCTGGCGAGCTGACGCAGCACGTACTGCAGGATGCCGCCGTGGCGGAAGTAGTCGGCCTCTCCGGGGGTGTCGATGCGCACGACAGCGTCGAAGGAGACCGCCGAACCGTCAGCCTTCTGCGCCGTGACCGCGACGGTGCGCGGCGTGGTGCCCTCGTTGAGCGCGGTCAGGCCCGTGATGGAGAAGGTCTCGGTGCCGTCCAGGCCGAGAGACTCGGCGCTCTGTCCGGCCGGGAACTGGAGGGGTACCACGCCCATGCCGATGAGGTTGGAGCGGTGGATGCGCTCGAAGGACTCGGCGATGACGGCCTTGACGCCCAGCAGGGCCGTGCCCTTGGCCGCCCAGTCGCGTGAGGAGCCCGAGCCGTACTCCTTGCCGCCCAGGACCACCAGCGGGATGCCGGCGGCCTGGTAGGCCTGGGAGGCGTCGAAGATCGACTCCTGCTCGCCGGTGAGGAAGTTGCGGGTGTAGCCGCCCTCGACGCCGTCGAGCAGCCGGTTGCGCAGGCGGATGTTGGCGAAGGTGCCGCGGATCATGACTTCGTGGTTGCCGCGGCGCGAGCCGTAGGAGTTGAAGTCCGCGCGGGCCACGCCGTGCTCGGCCAGGTAGCGCCCGGCCGGGGAGTCGGCCTTGATGGCGCCGGCCGGGGAGATGTGGTCGGTGGTCACCGAGTCCCCCAGCAGGGCGAGCACCCGGGCGTCCTCGATGTCAGTGACCGGGGTGAGCTCCATGGACAGACCCTCGAAGAAGGGGGCCTTGCGCACGTAGGTGGAGTCCTCGTCCCAGGCGAAGGTGTCCCCCTCGGGGGTGTCCAGGCCCTGCCAGCGCTCGTCGCCGGCGAAGACGTCGGCGTAGTCGCGCGTGTACATCTCGCGGTCGATGGTGGCGTCGATGACGGCCTGGACCTCGGTGGGGGCGGGCCAGATGTCGGACAGGAAGACGTCGCGGCCCTCGGGGTCCTGGCCCAGCGGCTCGGTGGCGAAGTCGATGTCCATGGTCCCGGCCAGGGCGTAGGCGATGACCAGGGGCGGGGAGGCCAGGTAGTTCATCTTGACGTCGGGGTTGATGCGCCCCTCGAAGTTGCGGTTGCCCGAGAGCACCGAGACCACGGCGAGGTCGGCGTCGTTGACCGCCTGGGATACCTCGGCCGGCAGGGGCCCGGAGTTGCCGATGCAGGTGGCGCAGCCGTAGCCGACGACGTTGAAGCCCAGCTCGTTGAGGGCGGGCCACAGCCCAGCCTTCTCGTAGTAGTCGGTGACGACCTGGCTGCCCGGGGCGGTGGAGGTCTTCACCCAGGGCTTGGAGCGCAGGCCCCGGGCGACGGCGTTGCGGGCCAGCAGGCCGGCTGCCATCATCACCGAGGGGTTGGAGGTGTTGGTGCACGAGGTGATCGAGGCGATGGCGACGTGCCCGTGGTCCAGCTCGGTGTCGGTGCCGTCGGCCATCGTCACCGGCGTCGGCTTGGAGGGCTGGGAGGCGTAGGCGGGCAGGACCTCCTGGAAGGACTCCTTGGCCCGTGACAGGACGATGCGGTCCTGGGGGCGCTTGGGGCCGGCGATGGAGGGCACCACGGTGGACAGGTCCAGCTCGAGGTACTCGGAGTAGACGGGCTCGCGGGCCGGGTCGTGCCACATGCCCTGGGCCTTGGTGTAGGCCTCGACCAGGCGCACGCGCTCCTCGGAGCGGCCGGTCAGGCGCAGGTAGTCCAGGGTGACCTCGTCGATCGGGAAGATCGCGGCGGTGGAGCCGAACTCGGGGCTCATGTTGCCGATGGTGGCGCGGTTGGCCAGCGGCACTTCGGCGACGCCCTCGCCGTAGAACTCGACGAACTTGCCCACCACGCCGTGGGCGCGCAGCATCTCGGTGATGGTCAGGACCACGTCGGTGGCGGTGGCGCCGGCAGGGATGGCGCCGGAGAGCTTGAAGCCCACCACCTTGGGGATGAGCATGGAGACGGGCTGGCCCAGCATGGCGGCCTCGGCCTCGATGCCGCCCACGCCCCAGCCCAGGACACCCAGGCCGTTGACCATGGTGGTGTGGGAGTCGGTGCCCACGCAGGTGTCGGGGTAGGCCTGGGTGACGCCGTCGGCCTCGTGGGTGAAGACGATGCGGGCCAGGTACTCGATGTTGACCTGGTGGACGATGCCGGTGCCCGGGGGGACGACGCGGAAGTTGGACAGCGCCCCCTGTCCCCAGCGCAGGAACTGGTAGCGCTCGGAGTTGCGCTCGTACTCGCGCTCCTTGTTGCGCTCCAGGGATCCGGGCAGGCCGAAGGAGTCGATCTGCACGGAGTGGTCGATGACCATCTCAGCGGGGTTGAGAGGGTTGATGACCTCGGGGTCGCCTCCGAGGTCAGCGACCGCCTCGCGCATGGTGGCCAGGTCCACGATGCAGGGCACACCGGTGAAGTCCTGCATGACGACGCGGGCCGGGGTGAACTGGATCTCCGTGTCGGGCTCGGCGGCCGGGTCCCAGGCGGCAAGGGCGCGCACGTGGTCGGCGGTGATGTTGGCGCCGTCCTCGGTGCGCAGCAGGTTCTCGGCCAGCACCTTGAGGCTGTAGGGCAGGCGCTCCAGACCGGGGACGGCGTCGAGGCGGTAGATCTCGTAGTCGCGGCCATCGACGTCGAGGGTGCTGCGGGAGGCGAAGGTGTTGAGGCTGGTCACCGGGGCTCACTTCCAGTTGTCGTACCGATCCGCCCGTCGCACCGCCTCGGGTCTGTCACGCGGACCTGCGGTGACAGCCAGGCGGAGGCTGCGCGGATGCTCCGGAGTGGACCGTAGCCCACGGCGTGTCATCCGTTGTCAATACGTAGGGAAGGCTGGCCAAACCCGGCACGCCGGCCGGCGCCCGTAGACCACATTTGGTGACGCCGGCCGCACGCAACCCCGCTGACGCCCCCGTTCAGGAGCGCTCGAGCACCGCGATCGTCTCGAAGTGGTGAGTGTGCGGGAACATGTCCAGCGCGCTCATGGAGCCCAGCGCGTAGCCCGAGCGCAGGAGGGTTCCCAGATCCCGGGCCAGCGCCGCCGGGTCGCAGGCCACCAGGACGATCCGCTCGGCTCCTAGGGTGCCGACGGCCTCGATGACCTCGCGCCCGGCCCCCTGCCTGGGCGGGTCGAGGACGACGACGTCGGGGCGGCCACCGGTGAGGGAGCCGGCGAGCTCTCGCACCGAGCGGGCGCTCACGCGGCCCGAGGCCAGGCGCGCGGAGGGCTGGTCGTGAAGCGTGCGGCGGGCGTCACGAACGGCCTGCTCATTGCCCTCCAGGGACACGACCTCGCCGCCGCTGCCCACCAGGGCGGCCAGCGGCAGGGTGAACAGGCCGGCCCCTGAATAGAGCTCCAGGACGCTGCTGCCCGCGGCACCATCGAGGTCCGCCCCCAGGGCGCCGCGTACAACGCGCTCGACGAGCACCCGGGGGGCGTCGACGTGGACCTGCCAGAAGCCCTCGGCGTGGACGGAGTAGGTCAGCTCCCCCAGCCCCAGGGCCGAGGCGTCAACGACCTCCCGGACCCGGCGCCTCCCGGTGCTGCGGGCCTGGGCGGTCAGGAGCCGCTCGTCGAGCAGGACGACGGGCTCACCGCCGCTGGGTGCGATGGCCTCGATGCGCATGCCGGGCCGGTAGTGGGCGCGCCAGCGGGAGCGCTCCAGCAGCCCGATCTCGGTGATGGCGTCAACCGCCAGGGGCAGGCGGCGCAGGGGCAGGACCGTCCCGGAGCGGAAGGCGTGCATGCCGGGCCTGCCGTCCTCACCGACCGTCAGGCTCACGCGGGTCCGGGTGGCGGTTCCGGCCAGGGCACGCCGCCGGGCGCTGTTGGAGGCCTGGGCCGCGGCGTCGGCGGGCATGGGCTCGATCGGCACGGCGGCTGCGGCGGAGGCCTCGGGCAGGGCGGCGACGGCGTCGGCCACCTCCTGCCCGCCGATCCGGCGCAGGCAGTCGGCCAGGACCCAGCGCTTCCAGGTGCGCTGGGCGTCCAGGGCCACATGGGCGAGCTCTCCCCCACCCACGCCGGCCGGGCCGGCCTCGGGCCAGACGGACTCGACGCGGTCCGGGGAGGCCTGGAGGATCTCAACGGCGTCGGCACGCCAGGTCCGCGAGGTCATCTCGGTCAGGCGGGCCCGCACCGTCTCACCGGGCAGGGCGTGGCGCACGAAGATGACGCGACCACCCGGGTCGTCCACGGGGCGGGCCACGCAGTGCCCGCCGTGCGCGGGCGCCCCCACCGCCAGGGTCAGCTCGCGCGGCTCACCACGGCTGGGGGCGGGCTGGTCTGCGCTCCGGCTGGGCTGGGGGGTCATCGATTCTCCTGGGAGTCGGCACCGACGCCGCCGGCGCCGGCGGGACTGTGCTGGTCGAGGTGGCTGAGGTGGCTGTCGACGTGACGACGCATGGCGACGTCGGCGTCGATGATGCCCTCGGCGGTGCGGGCGCGCACGCCGTGGTGGATGTGCCGCTGACCGGGCAGTCCCAGCTGCCAGGGCACGGAGGCCACGACGACGCCCGGGGTGAACAGCAGGACGGTCTTGAGGCGCAGGGCGGTCTGGTTGTGGAGGATCTGCTCCCACCAGTGGCGCACGATGTACTCGGGCAGGAAGACGACGATGAGGTCGCGGGGGGACTCGCGGCGCACCGAGCGTACGTAGTTGATGACCGGGCGGGTGATGTCCCGGTAGGGGGAGTCCAGGACCGTCAGGGGCACGGCGATGTCGGCCTCCTCCCAGGCGTCCAGGAGGCGCTCGGCGCCGCCGTCGCCGGTGTCCACCGTCAGGGCCTCCAGGACGGTGGGGTGGGTCGACTGGGCGTAGGTCAGGGCCCGCAGCGTGGGCTGGTGGAGACGGGAGGCCAGGACGATGGCGTGGACGTGGGCCGGCAGGACGCGGGCGTCGTGGAGGTCGGAGATGGCCACCTCCTCGCTGACCCTGCGGTAGTGGCGGCGGATCCGGTTCATCACCAGGTAGAGCAGCGCCATGATCGTCAGGGTGATCCACGCTCCCCGGGTGAGCTTGGTGAGCAGGACGATGACCAGGACCGTCCCGGTGCCCAGCACGCCGATGGAGTTGATGATGCGGGCGCGGTGCATGCGCGAGCGGTCCCTGGGCTCGGTGGCGATAGTCAGCTCGCGCGTCCAGTGACGCACCATGCCCACCTGGGAGAGCGAGAAGGAGATGAACACGCCCACGATGTAGAGCTGGATGAGACGGGTCGTGTTGGCCTCGAAGCCGATGAGGAAGGCCACGGCCCCCAGCCACAGGACGATGATGCCGTTCGAGAAGGCCAGGCGGTCGCCGCGCTGGGACAGCTGGCGGGGCAGGAACTCGTCACGGGCCAGGACGCTGGCCAGCACCGGGAACCCGTTGAAGGCGGTGTTGGCGGCCAGGACCAGGATCAGCCCGGTGACGGTGGCGACCAGGTAGAACATCGGGCGGAAGCCGGAGAAGACGGTGGCGGCGATCTGTCCGATCGCGGGGTCCTGGTGGTAGCTGTCCCCTACCGGGACGCCGTTGTGCAGGAGCTGGTGGGCCGGGTCCTCCACCATGCGCACGCCGACGGCGCCGGCCAGGTGGATGACGCTCATGAGCATCAGCGCGGCGATCACCCCCAGGAGCAGCAGCGTCGTGGCGGCGTTGCGGGACTTGGGGCGCTGGAAGCTGGGCACGCCGTTGGAGATCGCCTCCACACCGGTCAGGGCCGCGCACCCCGAGGAGAAGGCCCGCAGAACCAGGAAGCCCCCGGCCAGGCCGGTCAGGCCCTGCTCCCAGCCGGCGTGGGTGACGACGTCGAAGCCGGCCGACTCGGCCCGCCCGAGAGTCCCGGTCAGCTCCTGGACGAGCCCGACGACGGCCATGATGCCGATGACGCCCATGTACAGGTAGGTGGGAATGGCGAAGGCCCGGCCCGACTCGCGTGAGCCGCGCATGTTGAGCACGGCCAGGACGGTGACGACCGCGACGGCGATCTCCACCTTGTAGGGGACCAGGGCGGGCAGGGCGGCCGCGAGGTAGGAGGTGCCCGAGGACACCGAGACCGCAACGGTCAGGACATAGTCGCTCAGCAGGGCCGAGGCCACCAGAAGCCCGGCGTGGGAGCCGAGATTGGCCGAGACCACCTCGTAGTCGCCGCCGCCCGAGGGATAGGCGTGGACGGTCTGGCGGTAGGAGGCAACGACGACGGCCAGGACGCCGACGACGGCCAGGGCCACCCACGGCGACAGGGAGGTGGCCGCAACACCGGCCACGGCCAAGGTGATGAGCACCTCATCGGGGGCGTAGCCCACGGAGGACAGGGCGTCGGAGGCGAATACCGGAAGGGCGATCCTCTTGGGCAGGAGCGTCTCCCCCAGAGCTCCGCTGGGAACAGGACGGCCGACGAGAAGCCGCTTGATGCGGTCTGCGAAGTCACGCACGTCTCCAGATGTTACGTCCGCGGCCCGACAACGGAGTACCGTCCTCCTCGTGCACTTCGTCATCATGGGCTGTGGCCGCGTCGGAGCGTCCATGGCTGTTCAGCTCGACCGTATGGGGCACTCGGTGTCCGTCATCGACCGCTCCGCGGACGCCTTCCGCCGCCTGCCCTCGGACTTCAACGGCCGCAAGGTCAAGGGGGTCGGTTACGACCGCGACGCCTTGGAGCAGGCGGGCATCGACGAGGCCTACGCCTTCGTCGCCGTGTCCAACGGGGACAACTCCAACATCGTGGCTGCGCGGGTAGCCAGGGAGAGCTTCGGCGTGGACAACGTCGTCGCCCGGATCTATGACTCGCGGCGGGCCGACGTCTACGAGCGCCTGGGCATCCCCACCGTGGCCACCGTGCGTCAGACGGCCGACCAGATGATGCGCCGTATCCTGCCGGGCTCCAGCGCCCGCGAGCTGGAGGACCCCTCGGGCACGGTCGCTCTCATCCAGCCCAACGCCTCCCCGCAGTGGGTCGGTACGACGATCGGGGTGCTGGAGGACCGCCTCAGGGTACGGGTGGCCTGGATCTCACGCGATGCCACGGCGCTGCTGCCCGAGGCCGCCACCGTCATCCAGGAGCACGACCGACTGCACCTGGCGGTGAGCACCGACCGTATCGGCCAGGTCCGCCGCGCCCTGTCACACGCCCCGACCCAGGAGGCCTGAGCCATGCAGATCGTCATCGCCGGAGCCGGATCCGTGGGCCGTTCCATCGCCCGCGAGCTCATCAGCCACGGTCACGAGGTCACCCTCGTCGACCGTTCCACCGAGGCCATGCGCATCGCCTCGGTCCCGCAGGCCGACTGGCAGCTGGCCGACGCCTGCGACATCGATGCCCTGGAACGCGCCGGGGCCGAGACCTGCGACGTCATCGTGGCCGCCACCGGGGATGACAAGGCCAACCTGGTCATCTCCCTGCTGGCCAAGACCGAGTACGGGGTGCCCCGCACAGTCGCGCGTGTCAACAACCCCAAGAGCGAGTGGCTCTTCGATGAGACCTGGGGCGTGGACGTGGCCGTGTCCACCCCGCGTTTCATGACGGCCCTGGTGGAGGAGGCCGTCAGTGTCGGCAGCCTGGTGAGCATCTTCCACTTCCACCAGTCGGGCGCCTCCATGCACGAGCTGACCCTGCCGGAGGACTCACCGGTCATTGGCGAACTCGTCACCGACATCGAGCTGCCGCCCCACACGGTGCTGGCGGCGATCCTGCGCGACTACCGTCCCATCACACCGGACCGCGACGAGCGCTTCGAGCGCGGCGACGAGCTCATCTTCCTCACGGCACGGGAGGGAGAGTCCAGCCTGAAGGAGCTGCCCCTCATCTTCACCTGACGGTGGGAGGCGGCGCTACCGCTGGGCAGCCGCCTGAGCCTGGGCGATCCGGCTGGGTGCCACGAGCAGCCAGATGAACCACAGGGTCACGGCGTACAGCGGCACGCCCAGAATGAGGCGGGCCGCCCCGAGGTAGGACACCGCGTGGGCGCCGGCCAGGTAGAGGGGCACCTCGACGACGAGCCGCAGGGCGAACATGAGCGTCAGGACCCAGGTGCCCGCGTGGTAGCGGCGCCGAACATGGCGCAGGGCCGGCTCGGTGCGCCAGGCCGAGGGGCGGGCGGCGGGGTCGTCGTCGGCCTGTGGAGTCTCGGCGCGACCCGAGTCCCGGCTCGCCTGGCCTCCCTCGGCGTGAGCCGACTCGTCGGTGACGCGATGCCACAGAGTCATGAGGGCGCCCACGATCGGCCAGCCGATGAGCAGGGAGACCAGGCAGGCGACCAGCCAGGCCGCGTTAATCATGAGGCCGGTGGCGTAGAAGTTGGAGGCGTCGCCGCTGCGCCAGGCCCACAGGGCCGAGACGAGGACCAGCACGGCCCCGCCGACGACCTGAGCCGGGGACTGGCGCTGCGCCAGGCGGGCCATGAGGCAGATGGCGCTGATGGCCAGGGAGGCGAGCAGAGCGGCCACCAGGGCGGCGGGGCGCACCGCCATGACCAGGACGAACATGAGGGTGGGGACGACGGACTCCAGGATGCCGCGCCACCCGCCCACGGCCGCGATGGCGTCGAAGTGCTGGGAGTCAATGGCCCCCAGGCCCGTACGGGTGGTTCCAGTGGAACGGCTGCTCATTCGATGGTCCTTCCCGCAGGTGGCTGCCGGTTGCTACTGCCCCGGCCCCAGCAGGCGATAGGCGGGGTTGTGGATCTGCTGACGGTGGGTGCCGTCGGCGACCCGCCCCTCAGCGAGAAGATGGGCCCCTGGCTTAATGCCGGGGATGCGTCGCCGGCCCCACCACACCAGGTCAATGCTGCCGGTGCCGTCGTAGAGCTGCCCGACGAGGATGGGCTTGTCCTGGCTCGAGCGGTAGGTGACCGCCTGAAGCACACCGGAGACGCAGGTCCGCTGGCGCGAGGTCAGTGAGCCGATCGGATCGGTGCCCCGCCGGCTGGCGGAGCGCTCCTCATCCTCGGCCTCCAAGTGCTCGCGGCTGGTGCGCAGCGACTCGTAGAGCCGCTTGACCCGCGCCGACAGCGCCCCCATCTAACGGACTTCGGCGACGGTCGGTCCGGGCGCCAGCGGGTCGATGCCGGGCAGGTCCTCGGCCTCGGGGCCGGTGACGGCCCCGGGCGCGTGCAGGGGCAGGATCTCGCGGGGCGGACGGGCCTGGCCATCGCGGACGACGACGATTCCGCGCAGCACCTCCCGCAGCGCCTGGGCGGAGTGCTCGGAGGAGGCGGCGGGCCCCTGGAGGACGCCGCGCAGGAACCAGCGGGGGCCGTCGATCCCCAGGAACCGGATCGTGCCGGTCGCCATCGTGCCGTCGGGGCCGCGCATGGGCAGGTGAGCGACCAGCTCGGTGCCGTGCTCCCCGTGGCTCTCCTCGTAGCGGGCACCGTTCCCGGCGAGCTCGTTGGCGATGTCACCGCGCAGCTCGTCCCAGATGCCCGCGGTGCGCGGCGCTGCGAAGGCCCGCAGCTCGAGCGCCGAGCCACCCAGTGCCAGGACGACGGCGGTGACGGTGCCGTCGGGCGCCTGCTCCAGGCGCAGCTGCATCCCGTCGACGGCCGGGACCTGCAGCGAGCCCAGGTCGATGCGGGGCACCTCCTCCTGGTCCTCGGGCAGCTCACTGAGGTCCCAGGGGCCGGAGGCGGCGGCCTCGTCGAGGGCGTTGTCGCCAAGGTCGCGCCCGAGGACGGACTCGTCAGAATCGGTGGTTGCGTCGTCACGACGGCGCGAGAACAGTCCCATGGGGATCTCCTGAGTTGGGTGGGAGCGTCAGCCGGCGCAGTCGGCGCACACCGGAAGACCGGTCGCCTCGTCGACGAAGGCCAGCTGGCTGCGGTGATGGACGAGGAAGCACTCCGAGCAGGTGAACTCGTCCTCGAGCTGGGGCACGACGTGAACGCTCAGCTCCTCCCGGGACAGGTCCGCCCCGGGTAGCTCGAAGCCCTCGGCGGCCTCGTTCTCGTCCTCCTCGATCGCGGCGGATGACTGGTCCTTCTGCCTCGAGGTCAGCTCTTCGATGGAATCGGCCTCGGGCTCGTCATCATTCTTGCGCGGGGCGTCGTAGTCGGTCGCCATGGCCTCGTCACTCTTTCTGTCGACGGCTCTCGGGTGACCTTCACAAGGCGGGAGCTGAGCCGTGCACGCGCGCCGGCGTCGCGCCGAGGATTCGGCGCCCTCGTCCCGGAAGGCACGCGCACAATAGCACCGCCAGGTGGGTCGTCAAGCCAAATCGCCCGACGAAGGAGCACGATTGGTTTGCGGCGGGCCCGACCCGAGGGATTTCACGAGGGTATTCACACGTGGTTCACATGTGGCACACCGCTGCGCCTCCCACGGCTGGGCGCCTGCGGATGGCAGGCTGTGAGGCACAGTGGAGCATATCGTGCTGACACGGGATGAAGGAGGCCCCGCCCATGGTCGAACTCGAGCTGCTGGGTGCCAACGGTGACACGATTGTCATGACCGACGAGGACGGCGAGCGTTACAGCATCGTCGTCGATGACGCCCTCAGGGCCGCGGTGCGCCGTGACCGCGGAGCGATCCTGCCCCCGTCGGGGACGGTCGCCGAGGCGCCGGCGCCCCTGCGCCCCCGGCAGCTCCAGGCCTACATGCGTGCTGGCGCGACCGCCGCAGAGGTGGCGATCAGCACGGGCATGGACGTGGAGCACGTGCGCCGTTTCGAGGGGCCGGTGCTCGCCGAGCGCCAGTGGGCCGTCTCGCAGGCCCAGTCCTGCCGGATCGGCTGGGAGAAGGACTCCCCCCTCCTCGGCGAGCTGGTGGTGGACCGCCTGGCCACGCGCGGCGTCGACCCCTCCAGCCTCGAGTGGGACGCGCTGCGCGAGGGCCGCGACCCCTGGCTCATCATGGTGACCTTCGTGCAGTCCGCCGAGGAGAAGCAGGCGCGCTGGTCACTGGACCTGACCGCCCGCGCGGTTCACGCCCTGGACGACGAGGCGCGCTGGCTCACCGAGGCCGGAGCGGGAACCAAGCGTCCGGCCGTCTTCGACCAGGACTCCAAGGCCCCTGGGGCCTCAGCCTCTGCGCCGTCGGCCCAGTCGGGGCACTCCCCCGCGGCCGCGGGCTCAACGGCCGGCAGCGCGGTCTCGGCGGCCTCCGCCCCGGCCGCGGCCTCCGGCGAGTCCACCGGGCTGGCCGTCGAGATGCCCGCCGGGATGCTGCCGGTTCGGGAGTACGGTCGCCCCACCAGTGGCGCCATGTCGGCCGATGACACTGACGCGCTGCTGGCCGACCTGGCCTCCAGCCGGGGCCGGCGCGTCGAGGTGGAGATGCCCCAGGACGACGACCTGAGCGGCTTCGGCGGTGAGGGTAACGCGGATGAGGACGCCTTCACCGATCCCCACGGCATCGACTACACCAGCAGCCCTGAGAGCCCCGAGGTCCCCTCACCCCCGGCCCGGGGCATGGAGGAGCGCCGCGCCGAGGCCGGCTCCAGGGCTGACGATGAGCCCTTGGAGCAGACCGCGGGCCTGAGCGCGCAGGTCTACTCGATGTCGGAGCGCAGGCGTCTGCACACCGGCAACCATCCGGCCGGAACCCGGCTGGTGACAGCCTCCAGCGCCCCCTCGGCGGCGCCGTCCGCCCCGAGCCCCGCGGTGGAGCGCATCCCCGTGGGACGTCGAGCACCGCTGGGGGCGGACAGCCCCACTGAGCCGGTGCCGGAGATCCCCATGCCCTCGCGCTCCGAGGTCCTGGCCAAGGCCTCCCCCGGTCCGTCTGCCGCCTCGGCGGCGGGTACGCAGGAGCCTCTGCCCGACATGCCCAGGACGCCTCCGGCCAAGAAGAAGTCCCGCCGTCGCTCACGGCGCTCCGTGCCCTCCTGGGATGAGATCGTCTTCGGAGCCAGGCCCGAGTAGCACCTGCGGAGCCGCCGAGTAGCTCCCGAGTGGCCGAGCTCTCAGGCCTCGGTGATGAGCAGCGGCACCTCGGTCTCGGCCGGGGTGAAGGAGCCGTGGACGCCGGGCATGGCGATGGCGGCCTCGGAGTGGACCCGGGGGTCCACGAGGACCCAGTTCTCGGCCATGGCCACGACGACGTCCCCGACGACGCCCCGTGCTCGCGCTCCGAGGGGTCCCAGGTGCTCGCCGGCCTGCTCCCTGGTCCCGATCCACATCGCCCGTTCCCCCAGGACGCGGCGGTAGCGCTGGGACACCTCGGCGGCCAGGTCCACATCGCCGTCGGCCACGTGCAGGTGCGTCAGCCTGGGCTCGCCGGCCACGGCGACGACGTCGCGGGCGAGCTCGCGGTGGGCGCTCAGGTCGATGCGGTGGTCGGGATCGGTGTCGACCATGCCGTGGTCGGCGCTGAGGAGAATCCTGGTTCCTGCGGGGACGCGGCGGGCCAGCTCGGCCATGGCGGCGTCGAGGCGCTCCAGCTGGGCCAGCCACTGCTCACTGAGCCACCCGTGCTTGTGACCGGTCTTGTCCAGCTCGCCGACGTAGAGGTAGACCAGCGGGGTACCGTGGCGCAGGGCTCCGGCAGCCAGGCCGGGCCGGTCCTCCAGCCGGTCGGCCCCCAGGTGCGAGGCGCCTCGTAGGGCGGCCTCAGTCAGGCCGGAGCCGGCAAACCGGCTCGGCCCGATACTCACCGCGCTCCCGGCCGGGAGACGTTCGAAGATCGTGGGCACGTCCTGCCAGGAGGCGGGGCTGGGGACATTGTCCCCCTTCCAGGTGATGAGGCTGAGGACCTGATCGGGGCCGGGGACGGCGGAGGCAGCAAGAGGGGACCGCAGGCGGGGGTTGAGCACCGAGTAGCCGACCATGCCGGTGGTGCCGGGCAGGGCGGAGGTACCCAGCATGGTCAGGGCCGCAGCCGTCGTCGAGGGTCGGCAGGTGAGGATTCCTGCGCCGGTTGCGGCAGTGGCGGCCTCGCGCTGCGCCAGCCACTGGCGCAGGGTGGGGGTGTGCCCGCGACGCTGGCGAAGCATCTCCAGGCCCAGACCGTCCACGAGGACGACGACGGTTCCCGGGCCGCCACCGGCCTGCCCGGGTTCACCGGCCGGCTCGATCCCCCAGCTGCGGGCGACCGCGCGTGCCCGGGCATCGGAGACGACTGGTTCAGCGGGGCCACCGGTGGGGCTGAGGACGGCATCTAGGTCGGCATCACGGCCGGTATCGCCGTCGTGATCGGTGTCAGCCAGGCTCAGTCCGGCACTGACGGCGCCCACCGCCAGGACGTAGCGGAGCGCCGGATCCTGCGGACAGTCGGGGGCGGGTGCCGATGCGGGCTGCCTGCCGGCGGTCTGGCCTCCCATCCCCGGCCCCGTCACAGGGCAGCGGCGCGGGCCGCCATCTGTGAGAGCCGGCCGGCGAAGGTCTCGGCGCGGGCCAGGGCGGCGGCGCCCTCCACGCCCGCGGCCACGCGGATGACGACGTCGTCGGGCACGGACACACCGGTCATGCCGTGGTCGGCCTGGCAGTCGGGGTCGCCGCAGGTGGCCGGCTCCATGTCGATACGGCGCACCGAGCCCCAGGAGACCGCGATCGTCATCTCGGTGAGGGTTCCGCCACCCCGGGCAGGGTCGGCCACGCCGCGGGTCAGGGCCATGGAGCGGATACGGCTGAGTGGGACGGCCTCGCTGGTGGCCAGGGCGCCGGGACTGCCGTCGTCGCGAGGGGTGTCGTCAACGTGGACGATGATGAGACGGCTGGGGGTCAGGGCCAGGACGGTCAGGTGGCGGTGGACCGCCTCGGCGAAGGTGGTCTCGGACTGGACCATGCCGGAGAGGATCTCCTCCTCACCCGTGGCCAGGCGGAGGGTGTCGAGCACCAGCTCGGGGTAGTAGCCGGCGAGCTCCACCTGCTGCACCAGGTCTGCGAAGGCCTCCTGGGACGCCTCGTGCGAGGCGGGACCGGTGGCCGAGCTGCGGCCTGAGTGGGTCGTCATGGTCGCCATTGTGCCATCGTCCGCCCCCACGCCGTCGAGCACCGATGTGCCCTTGCTCGAGGCGGGCCGATCGCTGCCGGCTAGCGCGTCTGACCTGTCACGCCCGGGTGTCGTGGTTTGTTTTCGGCCCGATTCCTCGGAGAATGCGCCCATGCCGAAGTCTGCCACCACCCGGACTCCTCCCCCGACCGACGGGGAGATCGTCGATCTCGACCTGTCCACGGAGATGCGCACCAGCTTCCTGGAGTACGCCTACTCCGTCATCTACGCGCGCGCCCTGCCTGACGCCCGCGACGGGCTCAAGCCGGTTCAGCGCCGCATCCTGTTCCAGATGGATCGGATGGGGCTGCGCCCGGATCGTCCGCACGTGAAGTCCTCCCGCGTCGTGGGCGATGTCATGGGACGGCTCCACCCCCACGGGGACACCGCGATCTATGAGGCGCTGGTGCGCCTGGCCCAGCCCTTCACGATGCGCCTGCCGCTCATCGACGGACACGGCAACTTCGGCTCCCTGGACGACGGCCCGGCGGCCCCCCGCTACACCGAGGCGCGCCTGGCCGCCTCGGCCCTGGCGCTGACGGCGGACCTGGATGAGGACACGGTCGACTTCTCCCCCAACTACGACTACACGCTCACCGAGCCCGAGGTGCTGCCGGCGGCCTTCCCGAACCTGCTGGTCAACGGCGCGGCCGGTATCGCGGTGGGTATGGCCACGAACATGCCGCCGCACAACCTCGTGGAGGTGGTGGCCGCCGCCCGGCACCTGCTGACTCACCCGGAGGCGAGCCTGGAGGAGCTCATGGCCTTCGTGCCGGGGCCGGACCTGCCCGCCGGCGGCATGATCGTGGGCCTGGACGGAATCCGGGAGGCCTACCGCACGGGGCGCGGCAAGTTCCTCACGCGGGCCACCGCTCACGTGGAGTCCGTCTCCCCGCGCCGCAAGGGCATCGTGGTCACCGAGCTGCCCTACATGGTGGGGCCGGAGAAGGTCATCGCCCGCATCAAGGAGGCGGTGGGCTCCAAGAAGCTCCAGGGCATCACCGACGTCGCCGACCTCACCGACCGCAAGCACGGCACCCGCCTGGTCATCAGCGTCAAGAACGGCTACAACCCCGAGGCGGTCCTGGCCCAGCTCTACAAGCACACGCCGCTGGAGGACTCCTTCGGTATCAACAACGTCTCCCTCGTGGACGGGCAGCCCCACACCCTGGGGCTGCGCGAGCTGCTGGAGGTGTTCGTGCGCCACCGCCTCACGGTGGTCACGCGGCGCACCCGGTTCCGTCTGGGCAAGCGTCGCGAGCGCGCCCACCTGGTGGACGGCCTGCTCATCGCCATCCTCGACATCGATGAGGTCATCGCCGTCATCCGCTCCTCCGACGACGCCGCCACGGCGCGAACCCGGCTCATGCAGGTCTTCGACCTCACCGAGCCGCAGGCCGGCTACATCCTTGAGCTCCAGCTGCGCCGGCTCACGAAGTTCTCGGTTATCGAGCTGGAGAAGGAGCGCGATGAGCTGGCCCGCGAGATCGAGGCCCTCGAGGCGATCCTGGCCGACGACGTGCTGCTGCGGCGCGTGGTCTCCCGTGAGCTGGCGGCCGTGGCCGAGCAGTTCGGCACCCCGCGGCGCACGGTGCTGCTGGAGGCCTCCGGTGAGCGCGTGACGTCGTCGGCCGCCGGTGCCGCGACCGCGGACGACGCCTCCGCCTCGGGGCGGGGTGCGAAACGGGCCGGTAGCGCCGCTCAGCCGATGACGCTCATGCCCAGCGCCTCCCCGGTGCCGCTGACCGTCCCCGACGACCCGTGCCGGGTGCTGCTGTCGGCCACCGGACTGGTGGCGCGCACTGCCGGCGCCGAGCCGGTGGCCCGCACCAGTGGGCGCCAGCCCCACGACGCCCTGACCTCCCAGGTGGCCACCACGGCGCGTGGGCGCATCGGCGCGGTCACTGACACCGGGCGGCTGGTGCTGCTCGACGTCGTCTCCACCACGGAGGTGCCCCGCTCCGAGGGGGCCCCGGGGCTGGCCGGTGCGACTCAGGTTCGCCAGCTGGTGGACATCGAGCCGGAGGAGAAGGTGGTGGGGCTGGTCCCGGTGGGGTCGGCCGACAACCCGCCGATCGTCCTGGCCACGGCTGAGGGCGTCATCAAGCGGGTCAAGCCCGGTGACGAGCCCAGGAACGCCGAGAGCTGGGAGGTCATCTCCCTGTCCGAGGGCGACCGGGTGGTCTTCGCCGGCACCGCGGCGGACACGGACTTCCTGGCACTGGTGACTTCCGACGCCCAGCTGCTGCGGTTCCAGGCCGCCAAGGTGCGCCCGCAGGGCCGGGGCGCCGGCGGCATGGCGGGGATCTCGCTTCATGAGGGCGCCCGAGTCATCGCCGGAGCGGCGGTTCCTGAGGACCTCCTGGCTGAGGCCGTCGTGGTGACGGTGGCGGGCTCCGAGGGCTCACTCCCGGGCACCGGCGGGGGCAGTGTCAAAGTCACCCCCTTGGATCGCTACCCGGCGAAGGGACGGGCCACGGGCGGGGTCCGTTCGCACCGGTTCCTGCGCGGTGAGGACGAGCTGGTCGTGGCCTGGGTGGGGGTGGCCCCGCCGCGGGCACTGCGCGAGGGCGGCAAGCCGGTCGCGCTGCCGGAGCCCGATGAGCGGCGTGACGGCTCCGGCTCACCGCTACCGGCCCCCATCATCGGAATCGGCTGACGGGGCCGGTCTCAGCAGCGTCTCGGGGAGCCGCCCACGAGTATGGCGGCTGTGTCTACAGTGGCGCATGGCCGATCAACCCTCCGCAGACCTGCTTATCAAGGACACGCGCATCGTCCCTTTCCGGTCCCGCACCGAACTGGGTGCGCTGCGCCGAGGTGACCCTCACCCCGGCGCCTTGGCCGCGCCGCCGCCCCCGGGTGAGCCCGTGGATGTGCGTATCAAGGCGGGCCGGGTCGTCGAGGTGGGACAGGGGTTGAGTGCTCCCGGGACACGGGTCCTTGATGCCGAGGGCTCCTTCCTCATTCCCGGCCTGTGGGACGCTCACGCCCACCTGGACATGGAGGCGGCGCGCTCGGCACGCATCGACACGCTGGCCACCCGCAGCGCCGAGGAGGCCCTGGAGCTGGTGGCCCGGGCGCTGCGGGATCATCCGGCCGGTTCGCCTCCGGCCACGATCCAGGGCTTCGGGCACCGCCTGTCCAACTGGCCCCGGGTGCCCACGGTGGCCGAGCTCGACGCCGTCACCGGGGAGGTTCCCACGCTGCTCATCTCCGGGGACGTGCACTCCGGGTGGCTGAACTCGGCGGCGCTGCGTGTCTTCGGCCTGCCGGGGGCCAGCGCCCAGGACCCGGGAGCACCGATGAAGGAGGATCCGTGGTTCGCCCTGCTGGACCGCCTCGATGAGGTGCCCGGGACGCGAGAGCTGCGGGAGTCCGGCTACCGGCAGGTCCTGGCTGGCATGCTGTCCCGGGGCGTCACCGGTGTGGTGGACATGAGCTGGTCGGAGGATCCCGATGACTGGCCGCGGCGCCTGCGGGCCATGACGGACCAGGGCGTTCTTCCCCAGGTGCTGCCCCGTATCCGCATCGGGGTCTACCGCGACAAGCTGGAGCGGTGGATCGCCCGGGGCCTGCGCACCGGGACCGGGCTGGCGGGTTCACCCCGCTTGCCCGACGGCTCTCCGGTGCTGGTGCAGGGGCCGCTCAAGGTGATCGCTGACGGCTCGATGGGCTCGGGCAGCGCGCACATGTGCGAGCCCTATCCGGCCGAGCTGGGGGTTGACCACCCCCACGGCGTGGTCAACATCGACCGCGCCGAGCTCACCGACCTCATGGCCCACGCCTCCCGGCAGGGTTATGAGATGGCCATCCATGCCATCGGGGATGCGGCGGTCGACGACGTCGCTGCTGCCTTCGCGCTCTCGGGTGCCGCCGGGCGCCTGGAGCACGCCCAGCTGCTGCCGGCCGACGCTCTCGACGAGCCTGACGGGGCGCTCAGGCGCCTGGTGGGCTGCGGCATCGAGCTGTCGGTTCAGCCGGCCCACCTCATTGACGACTGGGCGGCCGTGGGGCGGGTGTGGCCGGGGCTGGAGGGGCGCACCTACGCCTTCGCAGACATGGTGGCCGCCGGAGCCCTGCTCCAGCTGGGATCGGATGCGCCGGTGGCGCCCCTGGACCCGTGGCTGGCCATGTCGGCGGCCGTGGGGCGTCGGACGCCGGATGGGTCGGTGTGGTCGCCGAATCAGCGCCTGACGGCCGAGGAGGCGCTGGCGGCCAGTGTCAACGGGGCCGGCTCGGTGGCGGTGGGTTCTCAGGCCGACCTGGTGCTCCTGGCCGAGGACCCCCTGCGCTTGGGGGCCGAGGAGCTGGCGGGCGTTCGCCCAGTGGCCACCGTGGTGGCCGGAGCCGTGGCCCACCTGCACGGGTGAACCGCCCGGGGGACGAACGCCCCGCTCAGACGTCGAGGGCGTAGAGGATGGTGCCGCGGGTGGGCACGTAGCCCAGGGACTCATACAGGTCCACGGCGCCGCTGGGGTTGTCGGTGTCGACGCCGGCGGCGGCGTACTCCATGCCGTCGGCGGCGTAGGCGCGCATGGCGGCCACCAGCAGCGCGGGCCCGATCTGGCGGTGGCGGTAGTCGCTGAGGACCCCGAGCACGTCGGTGTAGCCCTCCCGCCAGCCCAGGGCCTGCCAGTCCTGCTCGTAGCGGCCCGAGCGCAGGTACCCGGCGACACGGGCCCGGTCCCCCGAGCGATCCATGGCCACGAAGCTCCACTGGGGGGCGAAGTAGGCGCTGCCGGCGGTCCAGTCCTCGGGGGTGACGTTCTCCGTCTCCCAGGTCTCGGCCATGGCCTGGTTGTAGGCGCGCCGGACGTCGTCGTCGATCTCGGGGGTCCACGGGTCGATGGTGATGAAGCCGTCCAGGTCCACCTCGGGGATCTCGTCGCCGAGGAATCGGCGCACCTCCCGGTACCAGCGCATCGGCTCAAAACCCATGTCCGCCAGGTGCCCCTGCATGCGCTCGTCGTCCGCCATGACGGTGGTGACCACGTGGGCGGGGATCTGGGCCGCGCCCTTGCGCGGCACGGAGCCGGCCCGCTCGGCGCCCACGAGGTGGCGGGCCCGCTCAGCCTGCCAGTGCAGCAGAGCGCGTCCGATGCCGCGGTTGCGCACTGCCGGGTCCACGGTGCCGGTCATGGAGGCGTAGATCTCCCCGGCCGGGCGCAGGCGCACCAGGCCGAAGGCGCGCATGACGCCGTCGGTGTCGCGCCCGGCGACCCCGGAGTAGGTGGGGTCGAGGAAGTACTCAGCCGTCTCCTGCTCGCTGGTGCGGTAGGGCGGGTTGTCGACGTCCTCGGCCCGGGCGATGAGCGCGGCCAGCTCGTGGTTGTCCTCCGGGCCCAACGGCCGCCAGGTCAGCTCCCGTGACAGGGACGAGCGGGGCCCGGGGCGCAGGATGGGCCAGGGTGAGGATCCCGCCCGGCGGATGCCGTAACCGGGTGTCATCAGCACACCTCCCTCATGAGGACGAAGAATGACGATCAGTCAGTGAACGACGCGCCTCGACCTTCGGCGGGCCGTGACACGAAGGTTACCGACCTTACCTGAAGGAGCGGCCGAGACCTGACGCGGGAGTCAGGCGTCAATGCGCTCGCGATCCACATCACGGGCGCCTTCGACGATGAAGTCGCGGCGGGGCTCGACCGAGGAGCCCATGAGGAGCTCGAAGACGGACTCGGCCTCCATGATCTGGGCCTCGTCCCCCAGGGTGATGCGCCGCAGGGTACGGTGCTGAGGCTCCATGGTGGTCTCAGCGAGCTGGTGGGCGTCCATCTCCCCCAGGCCCTTGTAGCGCTGCGGCTCCTTGAAGCTGCGGCCCGCGCGCTCCAGGCGGCGCAGGGTGGTGACGAGCTCCTCGTCGGAGTAGGTGTAGATGATCTCCTTCTTGCGCCGCCCCGAGCCGGAGACCTCGATGCGGTGCAGGGGCGGGACGGCGGCGAAGACCCGGCCCGCCTCGATCATGGGGCGCATGTAGCGGAAGAAGAGGGTCAGCAGGAGGGTACGGATGTGGGCGCCGTCGACGTCGGCGTCGGTCATGAGGATGACCTTGCCGTAACGAGCGGCCTCCAGGTCGAAGGTGCGTCCGCTGCCGGCGCCGACCACCTGGATGATGGCCGAGCACTCGACGTTGCGCAGCATGTCAGCCTGGGAGGCCTTCTGCACGTTGAGGATCTTGCCGCGAATCGGCAGGAGCGCCTGGAACTCGGAGTCGCGGGCGTTCTTGGCGGTCCCCAGGGCGGAGTCACCCTCGACGATGAACAGCTCGGAGGCGGCGACGTCGTCGCTGCGGCAGTCGGCGAGCTTGGCCGGCAGGGAGGAGGTCTCCAGGGCGGTCTTGCGGCGGGTGATCTCCTTGTGCAGGCGCGCCGAGACGCGGGCGCGCATCTCGCCGACGATCTTCTCCTCCAGGGCGCGCGCCTGGGTCTTGAGGTCCCGTTTGGAGGAGGTCAGCAGGGCGGTGAGCTCGCGCTCGACCACCTTGGAGACGATCTGGCGCACGGGCCCGGTGCCCAGGACCTCCTTGGTCTGGCCCTCGAACTGGGGCTCGGGGACGCGCACGGTGATGACGGCGGTCAGGCCCGCCATGATGTCGTCCTTCTCGACGCGGCCATCCTTGGCGGTGAGCTTCAGGGCCCGGGAGTCGGCCTCGATGCGCTTGCGCAGCACCTTGGTGAGGGCCTGCTCGAATCCGGTCAGGTGGGTGCCGCCCATGGGGGTGGCGATGATGTTGACGAAGGAGCGTTCCGTGGTGTCGTAGCCGATCCCCCAGCGCAGGGCGACGTCGACCATGCAGGTGCGCTCGACCTCCACGGGGCGCAGGTGCCCGCTGGCGCGGTCGAGCTGCTGGACGGTCTCGGTGTAGGTGCCCTCACCGGTGAGACGGAAGGTGTCGGTGACCGAGCCGTCGGAGGCCAGGAAGTCGACGAAGTCGGCAGTGCCGCCCAGGGCCTGGAAGACCTCGACGCCGTCGTCATCACCGGTGTCGAACAGGTCGCCACGGTTCTCGGTGGCGTTCTTGGCAGCCGCCCGCAGGGTGACCTCGTGGACGGCGTCGTCGGTCTCGCCGGCGTCGGCAGCCGGCGTGGTGGAGGCCGCGATGGCCTCGGCCTCGGGGCGCTTGTCCTCCAGGCGCAGGGTGAGGCCCGGAACGAGGAAGCTGGTCTGGCGCAGGCGGGCGCGCAGAGCGGCGGCGTCGTACTCGGTGGGTTTGGGGAAGATCTGGGGGTCGGCCCAGTAGCGGACCCGGGTTCCGGTCACGCCGCGGCGCACCTTGCCGATGACGCGCAGCTCGGAGGCCTTCGTGAACCCGGTGAAGGGTGAGGAGGGGCCGCGCCCGGCGGAGTCGTCGAAGATGCCGGGCTCGCCGCGGTGGAAGCTCATGGCGTAGGTCTTGCCGCCGCGGTCGACCTCGACGTCCATGCGCTCGGCCAGGGCGTTGACGACGGACGCCCCCACGCCGTGCAGGCCGCCGGCGGCGCCGTAGGAGCCACCGCCGAACTTCCCACCGGCGTGCAGCTTGGTGTAGACGAGCTCGACGCCGGTCAGGCCGGAGGAGGGCTCGATGTCCACGGGCACTCCGCGCCCGTTGTCACGCACCTCGATGGAACCGTCGTCGTGGACGGTCACCGAGATGTCATCGCCGTGCCCCTCGAGGGCCTCGTCGACGGCGTTGTCGACGATCTCCCACACGCAGTGCATGAGACCGCGCTGGTCGGTGGAGCCGATGTACATTCCCGGGCGCTTGCGCACGGCCTCGAGCCCCTCCAGGACGGAGAGGTGGCGGGCGGAGTAGTCGCCCCGGCTGGTCTTGTTCTCAGATGAGGGCACGCTGGGAATCTAGCCGATCAGTGCCACCGGCGCCTTGTGCCCCGCCGCGGTGCGCGTGTGGCGTCTTGCGTCATGCAGCCACGCCCGAGGCCGCTGGGCCCCTATGTCAGCGGGAGGGCTGGACTCACCCGCGCGCTGCCGATCCCGCGGTCGGCCTTGCCCAGGCGGAAACGTACCCGCCTCTTGAGCACGGTGCCGGAGACGGCCCGCCCGTCCACCAGCCCCTCGGCGGGCAAGAGCGTGAAGGTCCATCGCCCGGCGTAGTCGGAGTCGGGGACGAGTCCGGGCGGGCACTGCAGGAGGCGGGCTCCCCAGATCTGACGGGTCATGAGGGTGCGGGTGTCGACGCCGTCGACCTCGAAGAGCTCCGCGGCGGCGGTGATGTCCTCATGGCTTCCCGCCGAGATCCCGTACTGGCCGACGACGCCGGCGACCACCATCCAGCCGTCCTTGGCCAGCGTGCTCCCAGCAGGACCGGTGGACCCGGCGAGGTCGACCCCCTCCCCCAGGGCCGGGTCGACGAAGTCCTCGACCAGATCGGGCTGCTGACCGCGGCGGATATTCAGGTCCATGGCCCCGCGGGTGTCGAGTCGGTTGCTGGCCGGGATCGCCAGGAGCCCGTAGTCGACGTCGTTGGAGAAGCGGAATGGGGCGAAGTGCTCCCTTAAGCGGGCCACTGCGTGCTCGGCCCGCGCCCAGCGGGCACCGGCACCGCCTCCGTCTCCTGCGCCCTCGTCCAGGCACTCGGCGACGACCTCGGCGGGCGGCCGCAGCCCTACGGCCTCCAGCCGCTGACGAAGGGCCGTGTTGGTCGCCCAGCCCGAGCGCTCCAGGCGCGCGATCTCACGGTCGCGGAACTCCTGCACCACCGACATCCCGACTGCTCCCTCCCGAGTCCTGCAATGTGACAGCTCACCGCGGCCACCCTCCAGCATTCACCCGATCGGTCGGCTCCGTGGTGATGTGCACCATGACGCCGGTGCGCCGTGGGCGAAAGCGCGTGCGCCTCAGGCGGAAACGGCCGCCTCTGACGGGTGAAGGCGTCTGCGTCATGATGCAATGCAGTCCATGAGCACAACCGGAACCTCAACCGCCACCCAGGCGGTGACCACCCTGGACGAGCAGACCGCTCCTGCCGCCGACTCCGCCGAGCGCCCGCTGACCACAGCCGACCGCTGCGATGTCTGCGACGCACAGGCCTACGTCCGAGTCGTCATGCTGACCGGCGAGCTCTTCTTCTGCGGCCACCACGCCCGCAAGCACGCAGACAAGCTCAAGGAGGTCGCCCTGCTGTTCCAGGACGAGACCTCGAGCCTGACCGCCGGCAGCTGACGCCGTCGGTCGGCCAGCTCGGCCGATAACCCGGCCGACAGCCCGGCCAGCGTGGACTTTTTCACTGAGGTCGTCACTGCGATTCACTGAGTATCACAGTCTTTTTCTACCGGATGCCGCATATCCTCGTTCCTGAGGTTCTGATCCTGTCCCCACCCCGAGTCTCCCTCCCCAGAAGCCTCGCCCTGATCGAAGCATCGTGCCCCGCATCCAGGCTTAATGAAGCCGCACTCCCCTCAAGGAACTGTCTGTGAAACGCTCCCTCCGCGTCATGACCGCCTCCGCCCTGCTCGTCCTCTGCGGCGCGCTCGCGCTTTCCGGATGCTCCGGATCTACAGGCTCCAGCGCCTCCTCCCCAACCAACACCGCCTCAGCGGGCGCGAAGGCCGCCGGTCCCGTCATCATCGACCTGCGTTCGGCAGAGGAGTTCAAGAAGGGGCACCTGGAGGGGGCCGTTAACTACGACTTCTCCTCGGGTGATTTCTCCAGCCAGATCTCGGGCCTGGACCGCAGCTCCCAGTACCAGCTCTACGGCTCCGCCGACCAGCCCAAGATGGCCAGCGCCGTCATGCGCAACGCCGGCTTCTCCGGAGTCACCGAACTGGGAACCCTCGACGCCGCCAAGAAGACCACCGGGGCCAAGGTCGTCACCGACTGACGCCGGTCGCCCCGGCGGGCGAAGCTCGCCCGGTCCGCCCCGATCACTCAGAGAAGCGGCAGCCCCTCCAGGAGATGGGTGAGGGCGACAACCTGCCGGGGCACGTACTCGGCGATCGTCAGGCCGACGACGTCGGCCGCCCGCCCCAGATCCCTGATCACGCGGTTGGTCTGAGTCATGCTCAGGCCGCCGCGATCGTAGCCCAGTCCCAGCCGGACCTCATCGGCGTCCACGGTGTCGACATCCAGATGGACTGCTACGCGGCTGCAGCCGGTGGCCTCCAGCCACCTCAGCAGGGGCTCCGTCGAGTCGTGTAGGTCGGCCGGGCCGAAGGCATGCAGCCCCCACGTGGCGATGTTGGGGTAGTCGTCCTCGGTCCAGGAGTGCAGGCCCGCCAGGGCCAGTCGGCTCGGGGAGACGAAGGCCGCCAGCTCCTCCATCACCTCGACGTCACCAGTACCGATGATGTGGGAGACCGCCATGGCGTGGTAGCCGGGGTACTGGGAGTGCGAGGTGCCGATGTCGGGGTGGGAGTCGATCCAGACGACGGCCAGGTCGTCTCCGTAACGGGCGGCGAGCTCGGTGAAGGGGACGACGGAAACAGCGCAGTCCCCGCCCAGGGTGAGGATCCTGGGAGCGTCGTGCCGAGCGATCGCCTCGCGGGCGTCACGAATCCCGGCCAGGATCTGGGCACGCGACTCCATGCCGTTAGTGACGAGAACCTCCTCGCCAGTGGGTTCATCGCTGACGGGGACGATCTCCGTGGGACCGGCGTGCTCGGGCAGGAGCGCCGTGAGCACCCGGGTTCCCAGTGCGTAGACGCGCCGCGCCTCCCCGTAGGGCAGCTCGGGCAGCAGGCTGCGCACCGAGGTCTCTCCCGCCCCCTGCCACTGGGGCCAGATGAGGCGAAGGGTGTCGGACTGGGCGAGGGCGGTGCGTGCGTCAACCATCTCAGTGCTCCTGAGCGAGGGAGTCTCCCAAACTTCAGTTTACGATCCCGGGCTGTACACCACCTGACTCAGTCCTAAGTCGCACATGCAGAAGTGCCTGGTGGGAGCGGTCGCGATCGCAGAAGAGTCTCTGAAGGCCTCGTCTGAAAGATTCAGGCCTTTCCCTGGCGCTCGGCAGGGCCGGGTTCCATCACGGGCAGCGGACTACCGACACGAGCCGAGGAGACGAGTGAGAGGAGAACCGCCGTGGACCAGCGGTTGAAGGCCGAGGCCGGCCTCGGCCGCTCTCTGGTTGTCAGCGCCCTGACTGCTGCGGCTGCGGGCGCGGTGCTACTGATCCCGCTTCCCTTCATTGGAGTACCGCTGTCCTTCGTCGCCCTCGTCATAGGCGTCGCGTACCTGCGCGGCTCGAACCAGTATCGGCGGCCGGCGTGGGCGGCCGTGGCGATCGCCTCGGTGACGCTGGTCGCGGCACTCGTACTCGCCATGACTCTTCTGGCCGTCAGAACGGAGTCCACGACAACAACGCCGCAACAACCGGTTCCAGTGCGGACCGCGCCATCGGCTCCAGACGGCAGCCGGGGCTGAGGCCCCACCGCATCAGTCCCCGGCGGCCGCCGGTTGATCCTTGGGGATCGACTCGGCCTTCCTACCGAAACTGGTGGGTGCGGTCACCGTCGTCAAGGACGCACTGGGCGCCGCGCCTCCACCCTGCGCAAGCTCGGCAGCGTGAGCCGGGGAGGTCGCCGACGACAACGACATAACTTACCATCCGGTTCTAGTCCAGACTCGGTAAAGATGGTGGACGGGCCCGCGCCCGTGTCCAACGCCCAGGGCCTCGGCGTGTGCGATGGCGCCGGTGAGGTAGTCCTTGGCGTCCCGCACCGCTTCCAGCCAGGTCGCCCGGCGTGGTCGCAGCGAGGCGATCGCCGAAGAGAGCGTGCATCCCGTGCCGTGGGTGTTCTGCGTGGCCACCCTGCGACCGCACAAGATCTCGGCGCCGTCGGCATCGGCGTAGACATCGACGGCGTCACCAGCGTCACCGCTCAGGTGACCGCCCTTGACCAGTACCCTACGTGCACCCAGATCCCTCAGGCGCTGCGCCTGGTTGCGCAGCTCACCGAGGGTCGCCGCGGGCTCCTCCCCCAGCAGGACGGCCGCCTCATAGAGGTTAGGAGTGATGAGATCGGCTTTGGCGCACAGACGGCGCACGGCACCGACCGCCTGCTCGTCGAGAAGGCGGTCCCCGGAGGTGGCCACCATGACCGGGTCGAGCACCGTATGAGTGAGTCCAGGCAGGTACTCCCCCACCGCGTCGGCCAGCTCGGCGGTGGCGAGCATCCCGATCTTCGTGGCATCGGGAACGATGTCCTCCAGCAACGTGTCCATCTGGAGACGGACGAAGTCGACCGGCACGGCGTGCACACCGGCCACACCGCGCGTCGACTGGGCGGTCAACGCCGTGATGACGCTCATCGCGTAGGCACCGAGGGCACTCATGGCCTTCATGTCGGCCTGAATGCCGGCGCCACCGCTAGGATCTGAGCCGGCGATGGTCAAGGCGGTCACGGTTGCCGAACGCTGCTGGCTCATCGCCGACATCCTTCGTCCCAGGCACGGTGCAGGTCGGCGGCGACACTCCTGGGGTCCTCGGCCGTGCAGATGGCTGATACGACGGCGGCACCGGCCAGACCACCCGCCCGGAGAGCCGGCAGGTCGCCGGCCGTGATGCCGCCGATGGCCACAGCAGGCAGATCGATCAGGGCAGCCATGCGCGTCACGCCGTTCACCCCCAGGCTCTTCGGAGCGTCGGCCTTGGTGGCGGTGGGGTGAACGACGCCGATGCCGACGTGGTCGCAGGCGCCCTGCTCCTGGGCGGTGCGCAGTTCGTCGGGAGTCGCGGCCGACAGCCCGAGGTAGGCTTCTTCCCCGACGAGACGGCGTGCGATGCGGGCGGGCAGGTCCGACTGGCCGAGGTGTACCCCGGCCACGGGCGCTCCCTGATCGCGCGCCGCCAGGAAGATGTCGACGCGGTCGTTGACGATGACGGGGACCTGATCACCAATCACCTCGGCCACCTCCAGCAC
The DNA here is from genome assembly GCF_000223355.1 of Actinomyces sp. oral taxon 175 str. F0384. Taxonomy (NCBI): domain Bacteria; kingdom Bacillati; phylum Actinomycetota; class Actinomycetes; order Actinomycetales; family Actinomycetaceae; genus Actinomyces; species Actinomyces sp. oral taxon 175. Next base: position 1,073,677 of record NZ_AFUR01000001.1, on the reverse strand, counting down.
CTGAGTCAGGAAGAGTCCGCCGTCGGTACCCTTGGCGCGCAGCTGGACGCAGGTGACTCCGCCGTCGACAGCAGCCTCAACGGTGGCCAGGACGTCTCTGCCACGCGAGCGGCACTGGCCCTCATCGGTGACGAGGTAAACCGACAGGTCCGGTGCGGCCCTCATGCCGGCCCTCCCTCGGCGGCGGTGGTCGCGCTGGTAGCACTGACGCTAACGTTCTGCAGGTCCTGCATCTCAAGGGCGTACAGGGCATCGAGGAAGGCTGGTGGGAAGGATCCAGGGCCGGTTGATCGGGCCTCCGCGCGCTCGGCAGCAGCGCTGTAGACGGTATGCGCAGCGACGACGGCGCTCACGTCATCCAGGCCCTCCTTCCGCCCCGCCCCGAGAAAGGCCGCGACCACCGCACCCAGAGCGCAGCCCCCGCCGGTCATCCGGGTCAGTAGCGCGGAGCCGCCCTGAACGTGGATGACGCTCTCGCCGTCGGTGACCAGATCGACGGGCCCGGAGACGGCGACAACGCAGCCGTGGCTGCGGGCCAGGTCGCAGGCCGGATCGAGTGCCGCGGCGACGTCGTCGGCGGTCTCGACGCCCCGACCACCGCTGCCGTCACCGGCCAGAGCCAGGATCTCCGAGGCATTGCCCCGTACGACGCTCGGTCCCCGGCCGAAGAGCTCACGGGCCAGCGCAGTGCGGTGCGTCAGCGTGCCGATGGCCACCGGATCGAGGACCCACGGCGTGCCCGCGTCGGCTGCCGCAGCCACGGCCTCACGGGCGGCGTCCCGCTGCTCGGGCTGAGGCGTGCCGAGGTTGATGAGCAGCGTGGAGGCGACGCGGGCAAAGGGACCCGCCTCCCCCGTGATATCCACCATGGCGGGCGCCGCGCCTAGAGCCAGGAGAACGTTAGCGGTGATGTTGGTGACCACCGCGTTGGTGATGCAGGAGACCAGCGGGGCGTGGCGGCGTACCGCCTCAAGCGCCGCTGGGGTAGACATGCCCCAGTGCATGTGACATCCCTTCGTCAGTACTAGCTGGACAGGTTCGACGGGTGTGTTCTCAGCCATGTGGCACCCCGTGTCACGATCGAGACACTAGCATCAACGGCGTCGGCCCCGGAACCCTTTCGGTTCCGGGGCCGACGCCGTTGAGATGAGCGAGCCGGTAGCGCTCCCCGCCTGTCCGGTGAGTCCGCTCAGTCCAGGTAGTCGCGCAGGACCTGGCTGCGCGAGGGGTGGCGCAGCTTGGACATGGTCTTGGACTCGATCTGGCGGATGCGCTCCCGGGTGACCCCGTAGACCTTGCCGATCTCATCGAGGGTCTTGGGCTGGCCATCGGTCAGACCGAAACGCATGGAGACCACGCCGGCCTCACGCTCGGAGAGGGTGTCCAGCACGGCGTGGAGCTGCTCCTGCAGAAGGGTGAAGCTCACCGCGTCGGCCGGGACCACGGCCTCGGAGTCCTCAATGAGGTCACCGAACTCGGAGTCCCCGTCCTCACCCAGGGGGGTGTGCAGGGAGATCGGCTCGCGGCCGTACTTCTGGACCTCGACGACCTTCTCCGGGGTCATGTCCAGCTCGACGGCCAGCTCCTCCGGGGTGGGCTCACGTCCCAGGTCCTGGAGCATCTGGCGCTGCACGCGGGCGAGCTTGTTGATGACCTCGACCATGTGCACCGGGATGCGGATGGTACGGGCCTGGTCCGCCATCGCGCGGGTGATGGCCTGGCGAATCCACCAGGTGGCGTAGGTGGAGAACTTGAAGCCCTTGGTGTAGTCGAACTTCTCCACGGCGCGGATGAGGCCCAGGTTGCCCTCCTGGATGAGGTCCAGGAAGAGCATGCCGCGGCCCGTGTAGCGCTTGGCCAGGGAGACCACCAGTCGCAGGTTGGCCTCCAGCAGGTGGTTCTTGGCCCTCTGGCCGTCCTGGGCCACCCAGTGCAGCTCGCGACGCAGCTTGGCCGGCAGGTCGTTGCCCTCCTCGGCCAGGCGGTGCTCGGCGTAAAGACCGGCCTCGATGCGCTTGGCGAGCTCGACCTCCTGCTCGGCGTTCAGCAGCGCAACCTTACCGATCTGCTTGAGGTAGTCCTTGACCGGGTCTGCGGTGGCGCCGGCGGTGACGACCCGCTGGGCGGGCTCGTCGCCCTCGTCGGAGTCGGAGACGGTGAAGGAGCCGTCCTTGTCCTGGGACTTGCCGCGCTTGCCGGACTTCTTGGAGGCGGCCTTCTCCGCCTCCTCCCGGCGCATGCGCTCGAGCTCACCGGTCAGGGCCGCGATGGAGGGCTGCATCTTGATGCCCTTGATGACCCATCCGCGGAATATGTAGCCGTTCTGAGCCAGGTAGTCGCGCGCCACCATGGGGGCGGAGTCGCCGATGACGAAGCGGGGCACCGGTCCGTGGCCGTAGGGGGCCAGCGTGATGGGCTCCTCCAGGGTGCCGTGGCCGGCGATCTCGAGGTTCTCCACGACCGTGCGCGAGCGCACGAAGAGAGTCGCCCCCGGGGCCAGGCGGACCCCCTTGAGAGAGGCGGGGTTGTTGAAGGGGCTGCGCTTGGAGCCGTCGCCGTTCTTCTCCAGGCTCACGTCCAGGTAGTAGTCGCGCAGCTCGGGGGCCGGGCCGTCATCCTCTTGGACGGCCTGCGCCTCGGAGTCGTCGCCTTGGTCCTCCTCCTCGTCAGAGGAGTCCTCGTCGTCAGAGTCGTCGTACTCCTCGTCGTCATAGTCGGCATCGTCGGCGTCGTCGTCTCCTTCGTCGTCGAGGTCGAAGTCCTCGTCGTCGAGCGGGGTCTCGTCGACGTCGTCAGTGAGCTCGGTGCTGGAGCGCGTCACTGTGGAAGAAGCCACGGAGTTCCTTTCGCGTGAGCGGGCGGACAGCCGGTGACGGGGTATGGGAACCCGCTCCGGCACAGCAGACAACCCCAGAATTGTAGCGTTTATTCCCCAGGATCACCGCACGGGCGACTTAGTATGCCCTCACCTTGTTCGCACTCGGCGTCGCGCCGCGGCAAACCTGCCGTCGGGAGCGTCGCCGGCCCTCCTGACATCTGAGCTGGGACTACTCTGGCGGTCATGAGTGCGCTGCCTGCGGCCCTGGGCCGTGTCCGTCCCGCCGTCGAGCACCGCCTGACTCAGGTCCTGGAGGACTGCCACCGGCGCTGGGAGGACCTGGGCCAGGCCGCCCCGGAGCTGCTCGAGGCCGCCGGGAGCGTCCTGAGCGGAGGTAAACGCATGCGGGCCGTCCTGGGGGCCGTCGGCTGCGCGATCCTGAGCGTCCCGGAGCAGCGAGCCGAGTGCCTGACCGCTTCCGACGCCGTCCACCTGGGTGCGGCGCTGGAGCTCTACCAGGCCAGTGCCCTGGTCCACGACGACCTCATGGACGGCGCCGACACGCGTCGGGGCCTGCCCGCGGCGCACCGGGTCTTCGCCCGGGACCACGAAGACCGGGGCTGGCTGGGGCGCCCGCAGACCTTCGGGGCCAATGGCGCCATCCTGCTCGGCGACCTCCTGCTGTCCCTGGCAGGTGAGGAGATGAGCGCACTGGCGCCGTCGCGCGCCTCCAGTCAGACCCGAGGCAGTGCTGTGCGGCACGCCCGGTCCGCCTTCGACGCCATGACCACGGAGGTGGCCCTGGGCCAGTTCCTCGACGTGCGCAGCGAGAACCTGCCCCTGCCCTGGGACCGGGAGCCGGGCGCCGCAGCCAGGCTCATGCAGGGCGACGCCCTGTCGGTGGTTCGGCACAAGTCGGCCCGCTACTCGGTGCGCCACCCGCTACTGATCGGCGCCCTCCTGGCCGGCCTGGACCCGGGCGGGGCCACCGCCGAGCACCTGGCCGCCTTCGGCGAGGACGTCGGCATCGCCTTCCAGCTGCGCGACGACGAGCTGGGGGTCTTCGGCTCACCGCAGGCCACCGGCAAGCCGGCCGGCGACGATCTGCGCGAGGGCAAGCGCACAGTGCTGCTGGCCCTGACCTGGGGGCGATGCGACGATGCCGGCCGCCGGCTGCTCGGCAGCGTCCTGGCCAATCCCGAGGCGACGGACGAGCAGATCGGCGAGGTCGCCGCTCTCATCGAGGACTGCGGCGCGCGCGCCGCCCACGAGGAGATCATCGCCGCGCACCGCGAGGCCGGGAACCGGGCGTTGGAGCGCCTCGGGGACGAGGGCGTGGTGAGCACCGCATCCCTGGAGGACCTGGCGGTGCTGGCGGACCTGCTGACGCACCGAGTCTCCTGATCCGGTGCGGGAAACGGGGCGACCCAACAGGTGGGCAGTACTACCCGCCTGATCCGACCGGCGGCTGTGACCATCCCACCGGCATCGTAGAATCGCGGCGTGGTCACAGATCCCCTCATTGGTCGGTTGGTCGACTCTCGCTACGAGATCGTCGACCGCCTAGCGCGTGGCGGGATGGCCACCGTCTACCGCGCCCATGACCGTCGCCTGGACCGGACCGTGGCGCTCAAGCTCATGCACGCCCACCTGGCCGACTCCCCCGACTTCGTCTCGCGCTTCCGCCGTGAGGCGCGGGCCGCGGCACGCCTGTCCAACCCGGGCGTGGTGGCCGTCTTCGACCAGGGCAGCCTGGACGGGGTGGCCTACCTCGTCATGGAGTACGTCGAGGGGCCCACGCTGCGCGACCTCATTGCGGCGGGACCGCTGTCGGTCAAGGAGGCCCTGGGGCTGGTGGCCCAGCTGCTGCGCCCGCTCGGCGCGGCCCACCGGGCCGGCCTGGTCCACCGCGACATCAAGCCGGAGAACGTGCTGCTGCCCTCGGATGGCTCGGTGGCCAAGGTGGCCGACTTCGGTCTGGCTCGGGCGGTCACGGAGGTGACGCAGACGACGACGGGCAACGTGCTGGGCACGGTCGCCTACCTGGCACCTGAGCTCATCACCTCCGGGGACTCCACCTCTCGCGCCGACGTCTTCTCCGCCGGGGTGGTCCTCTACGAGCTCCTCACCGGTCAGCAGCCCTTCACCGCGGACTCCCCCATTCAGATCGCCTTCCGCAACGTCCACGAGGACGTGCCTCTGCCCTCCAAGCTGGTGCCCGACATGCCGGCCGACGTCGACGAACTCGTGGCCACCATGACTCGCCGTGAGCCGCAGGAGCGCCCGGCCGATGCCGACGAGGCGCTGGCGCTGCTGCGCAACGTCGTCGACGAGCTCACCGACTCCGAGCTCTCCGTGCGCCGCGGGGGCGGGACCGGCTCCATCCGGACCCAGCAGGTCATGACGGCCAACGCTCAGGCCGCCCGCTCCGCCATCGACAACGAGCCCCAGGACGACGCCGACGACTCCTCCGCCGAGGATGCCTCGCCGCACGCCGGGATGCGCACCGTCTCCCTTCCCATTGGTTCGATCGGCCCGGACTCCAAGGGGAGAACACGTGCGCTCTCCCGCAAGGCCCTGGCGGCCGACGCTCAGGAGACCACTGCCGTCCCCACCTCGAAGAAGAGCAACGGCGGCTTCAGTCGCCGTCGTGCACTCGTCATCGGGCTGCTGGCCGTGGCCGGAACCGGTGCGAGCGCCACCTGGTACCTGACGGCCGGTCCCGGCAGACGAGTTTCCGTACCCAACATCATTGGCATGTCTGAGGACCAGGCACAGCTCGCCCTGGAGAAGCAGGGGCTCGACTGGGGCACGCCCGAGCGCGTCTACTCCGACACGGTCCCGGCCGGCAGCATCGTCTCCTGCCAGCCGAAGGCGGGCCAGAAGGTGGGGCTCGGCCAGGCCGTCACCGCCACCATCTCCCGAGGCGTGGAGACCAAGACCGTTCCCGACGTCGTCAGGAAGACCAAGGACCAGGCCACGGCCGCGATCACGGCGGCCGGCCTGACCCTGGGGGACGTCACGGAGGAGTACTCCGCCAGCGTGGAGTCGGGCAAGGTCATCTCCTGCGACCCCAAGGCCGGCAAGGTCATCAAGCACACCGAGAAGGTCTCGCTCGTGGTCTCCAAGGGCAAGGAGCCGGCCACGATCCCGGACGTGACCGGTATGAGCGAGGACGAGGCCAAGAAGGTCCTGGAGGACGCCGGGCTGAAGAAGGGCAAGGTCAGCAAGGGCTACTCCGACTCCGTGGCCAAGGGGAACATCATCTCCTCCTCCCCCATCGCCGGGGCCTCGGGCTACTACAAGGGCGACTCGGTGGACCTGACGGTCTCCAAGGGGCCCGAGAAGGTGACGGTGCCGGATGTGACCGGTAAGAGCCAGGACGAGGCCAAGAAGGTCCTGGAGGACGCCGGGCTCAAGGTGGAGGTCAATAAGCGCCTGGGTGGTCCCTTCGGGACGGTGCGCTCCACTGATCCTGCGCCGGGCTCCAGCGTTAAGCCGGACTCCAAGGTCACCATCAACATCTTCTGACGAATGTGGCCCGGTGCCGCTTCAGCGGACCGGGCCACGTTTCGCCTGCTCTGCAGGCGGGCGCTCAGCGAGTGTTCTCAGCCCTTGAGCATCTCGGCGATCTCGAATGCGACCTCGAGGGACTGCTGGTGGTTGAGTCGCGGGTCGACGAGGGTCTCGTAGTGCTCGGCCAGACCGGCCTCGTCAATGTGCTCGCCGCCGCCGAGGACCTCGGTGACGTCGTCACCGGTGAGCTCGACGTGGATGCCGCCCGGTGCTGTGCCCAGGGTGCGGTGCACCTCGAAGAAGCCGCGGATCTCGTCGAGGATCGTCTCGAAGCGGCGGGTCTTGTAACCGTTGTCGGAGGTGATGGTGTTGCCGTGCATGGGGTCGGCGATCCAGGTGACGGGGCGCCCGTCGGCGCGCACCGCCTCCACCAGCGGTGGCAGGGCCTCGCGGATGCGCTCGGCGCCCATGCGGGTGATGAGGGACAGGCGTCCGGGCAGGCCCTCGGGGTTGAGGCGGTCCATGAGCCGGGAGAGGTCGTCGGAGGACGTGGTGGGGCCGACCTTGACGCCGACGGGGTTGTGGACGCCGGCGAGGATGGCGACGTGGGCGCCGCCGGCCTCGCGGGTGCGCTCCCCCACCCAGAGCATGTGGGCGGAGGTGTCGTAGAGGCGCCCGGAGCGGGAGTCCTCGCGGATCATGGCGTCCTCGTACTCCAGAAGGAGGGCCTCGTGGGCGGCGTAGAAGTCGACCTGGCGCAGGGCCTCGAAGTCCACGCCTGCGGCCTCCATGAAGCGCATGGCTCGGTCAAGCTCCTCGGCGAAGGACTCGAAGCGCTTGTAGGCGGGGTTGGCGGTGAAGCCTCGGTTCCAGGAGTGGACCTCGCGCAGGTCCGCGTAGCCGCCCATCGTGAAGGCGCGGATGAGGTTGAGGGTAGTGCCCGAGCGCAGGTAGGCGTCCAGCATGCGGGTGGGGTCGGGGATGCGGGCCTCGGGGGTGAACTCGTGGCCGTTGACGGAGTCGCCGCGGAAGGCGGGCAGGGTGACCTCACCGCGTGTCTCGGTGTCCGAGCTGCGGGGCTTGGCGTACTGGCCGGCCATGCGGCCGATCTTGACCACGGGCGTGGAGGCGCCGTAGGTGAGGACCGCAGCCATTTGGAGGATGGTCTGGACCTTGAGGCGGATGTTGTCAGCCGTGTTGTGGGTGAAGGACTCGGCGCAGTCCCCGCCCATGAGGACGAAGGCCTCTCCGGCACTGGCCTGGGCGATGAGCTCACGCAGGGAGTCGACCTCTCCGGCGAAGACGAGCGGGGGCCGGCGACGCAAATCCGCCACCACGTCGGCCAGCGCAGCCTCATCGGGGTAGGCGGGCTGCTGGAGGGCGGGCAGGTGGCGCCATGCGGGGGCCTGGGCGTCCGTGCGGGCGGCGGAGAGCTCGTTCATCACGCGAGTCAGCATAAGCCAGTCGGGAGATTGCCCAGGATCGGCGCCGCATCGCGAAACACGGGGGTTGGGAGACGAATTCTGTCACTGTGGGCGACTTTTAGGGCCACAGCTGAGCGCGCACCGACTGGTTGCAACGCCCTGACCTGCACGGATGCGAAGGCCTCCGTTCCAGGAGCGCAGCGGGCGGGTCGAATAGTCGCCAAACGTGACACATGGGGCCGCTGGCACCACCCTCCAGGGCACAGACGGGCACAGAGAAGCGGCCGGCGCCGTCACGAGGACGGCACCGGCCGCGGCAGGGTGCGGGCTCAGCCTCAGTGCTCGGGGGCAGCTTCGGCGGGCTCCACCTTCTGGCCCAGCTCGGCCATGAGGTCGGTGAACCAGCCCTGGGTGATGTCGAAGGGCTTGGCGCCGGCGATGCGCGGGAAGGCGATCGCGGTGAGCTCGTCGTTGTTCTCCTCGTCCTGGCCGATGACGCCGGACTCGCCACGCAGGGCGCAGTCGACGGCCAGGTCGCACATCTTCTTGATGAGGGCGAGGTCCTCGGCGTTGGCGTGGGCGGCACGCGAGTAGTAGCCGGACTTCTGGACCATGACCTTCTCAGCGCCGATGAGCTCGGCGAACTGCTTGGCGAACCACTGGCCGGGGTTGATGGTGTCGAGCTTGACGTGGCCGAAGGGGTCGCGCTGAACCTCCTGGCCGGCGGCCTCCATCTCCGCGATGATCTCGGGGACGCCGGCGCCCTCGGACAGGAAGATGTTGACGTTGCCCTGCTCGTCCATGATGGCCTTGAGGCGCTCGGCCTCGGCGGCGATGTCGAGCTTCACCTCGGGGAGGAAGACGGCGTGGACGTCCCAGCGCTCCTTGGTCAGGCCGAGGGAGGGGGCCCACTGCTTGGTCTGGAGCAGGTCGTGGTAGCGGCGGGCGGTCTCGGCGGTGAGGTAGCCGCAGTTACGGCCCATGCACTCGTGAACGATGAGCATGCGGGGGTTGGAGCGGTGCTCGCCGATGACGTTGAAGGCGAAGCCGGCGCCCTCGTCGGCCGCGGTCCAGGCGCCCAGGGACTGGCGGATCGGAACCACGTCGTTGTCGATGGTCTTGGGCAGGCCGACGACGGTGAGCTCGTAGTCGTTCTCGTGGAGGTAGGCGGCCAGGTCGGCGGCGGTGGTGTTGGTGTCGTCTCCACCGATGGTGTGCAGGACGTCGACGCCGTCCTTGCGCAGCTGCTCGGCGGCGAACTCCAGGGGGTTGACGCCCTCCTCGACGAGGCCGCGCTCGACGAGGTTCTTGGCGTTGGTGAGCTTGACGCGGGAGTTGCCGATCGGGGACCCGCCGAAGTCGCGCAGGATGCCGGCGTTCTTGCGGCCCTCTTCGTCGATGACGATGTAGTTACCGGTGAGCAGGCCGTGGTAGCCGTACTGGTAGGCGATGATCTCGACCTCGGGAGCGACCTGCGTGTAGCGCTCGATGAGGTCGCCGACGGCGGCGGACAGACAGGGGGCGAAACCGCCAGCGGTGAGCAGGGCGACGCGACGAATCGACATCGGGAACCTTTCGGGTTGTGGGTACTCGGGGTCAGTGCCCCGGCCTGATCGGGCGGCGCGGGCCGCACCGGGCGTCAGTCTACGTGCCATCGGTAGCCGCTGACAGGGACCAACGGGGGATGGAATCGGACAAGGACCGCCCAAGACAATCAGCCGCCACGGACTCCGTAGAGGATGCCCTGTATGAGGACGGGGTCCCCTAGGAAATGAGTCATCGCGTGAGCGATGAAGACCGGGGTGAGGCTACGACCTCCATAGACGTAGATAGCCGAGAGGATTCCGAAGAGAAAGAAGGAGGCGACCATGTAGGAGGGCCAGACACTGTGCCCGACGACGCCGTGATAGAGGGCCATGATCCCCGCCGTTACAACGATCTGTATGAGCCGGGAGGTGCCGCAGCGCGCCAGCCTGTCCAGAATGAGCCCGCGCACTGCGATCTCCTCGGCGAAGGCCAGCACGAGGCCGACAGCCATCATGATCGGCCGCTGCCAGGGGAAGGCCAACGGATCCCCACCTCGCATGTAGCTCATCGCGGTCCAGGCCAGTCCGTAGACGACGGCGATGACGATCACCGGCGTCCGAACAGGACGCCCCCAGCCCAGCTCGGCTATGCCCTCGCCCTGCCGATGCTGACGCCAGAGGACGAAGACGATGACAGCGAGACAGCCGATGAGGAACACGATGTCGAGAACGAAGGCAGCATTGAGGCTCGTTCCCCAACGGTCGTAGATCGATTGGGCTCCGAGAAAGAAGCATGCGCCACCAAGCACCAGCCACAGGACACCCGCGGTGAGAGCCACCTCCCGCCAGGCTGCTGTCCTGCTCAGGGGCGGGCGTTGCAGACCCGACACAATCATCATCCATATCCTTCACGTTTCGTTGCACTGAAGAATCTTATTGTAGGGGATGGCGAGGTGAGTCCCCGTTCTACGGGTCGCTTGTTCGCACCACCAGCCTCCGGCGGGAGACAATGGCCGGCATGACCTCACCCCGGCAGCTGGATGGAGACCCGCCTCAACGGACTCCTCGTGCCCGCACAACGACAGTGGGTTTCCTCTTCGGCCTGACAGAAATCCGCGAGCTTCCCGGCCCCTTCCTCATCGAGGCGCTACAGAAGCTCGGTCTCACAGCCTCCGGAGCACGCTCTTACATGACGCGGGCTCTTAAGGAGGGACGACTGACCAGCCGCAGGCAGGGCCGCACGTCCTTCTACGCGATGACGGGCGACTACCTGGAGCGATTCGACGCCATCGAACGCCGCTTCACCGTTGAGCCAGTCTGGGAGGGGTTCTTCCACTCGGTCGTCTACGACTTGCCGGAGTCTCGCCGCACGGAACGCGATGGCCTGCGCGCCGCAGCCTTCGCTCATGGATGGGGGTGTCCGCGTCCCGGTCTGTTGATCGGCGTGGATCCACCTGGTCCGTGGGCCCAGGACGGTTGGCGGGGGAGACTGAGCGTGGACCTGGAAACGGCTCGGCAGATGGTGGCGGCAAGTTGGAACCTCGATAGCGCCGCCGCCCGGGTGACCCGGACCGTAACTCGTCTACGCACCGACATGGAACGTACCGACACCGCCAGTCCTTCAGGAAAGCAGACAATGCCGGCGACGGCCTGGGAGCCGCTCGTCCGTGCTCATGACCTGATGAGCGAAGCCACCTATCTGTGGGGGCTCCTCCCACGCCTGCCCCACACGCTTTTACCGAGGGGATTCCCGATATCGGACCTGGACTGGCTCGATGCCCAGATGTCCGGTCCGCTCATATCCGATGGTGTATCCGCCGCCCGGAGCCTGCTCGCCGCACACCTCGACAGCCGATGATGAGGCACCGTCCAGGAGCGCGAGCGCGATTCCGCACTCTAGCCTTCGGCGCTGGACTCGGCCTCGTCGTCGGAGGCCTTGTCCTTCTTCTTGTCCTTGCCGCTCTTGTCCTCGGGCGGCTCGGGCACGGAGACCTCGGGGGCGGGGCGGCCACCGGGTGCGGCCACGGGGGCGGCCGAGGGACGGGCCTGCGCCTGTGCGGCGAGCATCTCGGTGACGACCTCATCGGCGGTCTTCTTTTCCGAGTCCATGGCCTTCTTGACGTCGGCGGCGTAGAGGTCCACGTACTCCTGGCCGGAGAGGGCCATGAGGGCATACATGATCTCATCAGTGATGGAGCGCAGCACGAAGCGGTCGTTCTCCAGGCCCTTGTAGCGGGAGAAGTCCAGCGGCTCGCCGATGACGATGCCCACGCGGTGGCGGGTGGAGGGGATGGACTTGCCGATCGGCTGAGCCAGGTTGGAGCCGATCATCGCCACGGGCACCACGGGGGCTCCGGTGGCCAGGGCGATGCGGGCCACGCCGGTCTTACCGCGGTAGAGGCGCCCGTCGGGGCTGCGCGTGCCCTCGGGGTAGATGCCGAAGAGCTGCCCCGAGCGCAGGCGGTCGATGCCGGCCTGGAGCGCCGCCTGGGAGGCCTTGCCGCCGGAGCGGTCCACGGGGATCGTGCCCACGGTCTTCATGAAGTTCTTCACCGCCCAGCCCTTGACGCCCTTGCCGGTGAAGTAGTCGGCCTTGCCGATGAAGGCGACCTCGCGGTCCACCAGCAGCGGCAGGAAGAAGGAGTCGATGACCGCCAGGTGGTTGGAGGCCAGGATCGCCGCGCCCTCGGCGGGAATGTTCTCCTCGCCGCGGATCCAGGGCTGGTAGAGCATCTCCAGGGCCGGGCCGACTGTTGCCTTGATGGGTCCGTATCCCACGCGGGGCCTCCTGTGAACTGCTGGCTGGGCGGCCACCACACGGTCCTGCACCATCGGAGACGGACGGCACCGGAGCCGGCGGTGCCGCTCGGGTATGGGGTGATTCTAGGGTGCTTCCCACCCTGCTCGCACCGACTTCCCGACTGCCGGCGAGGATGCATGTCACTGCCATCCTCTAGCCTGCGACCGTGAGCACCATCGGGACCCAGGTGTCCTTCGCCGACATGGGCACGCCCCTGGAGCGGGCGACCTTCGTCGTGGTGGACCTGGAGACCACCGGCGGGGCGCCGGGCGCTCGCTCTCTGACCGAGATCGGGGCCGTCAAGGTGCGCGGCGGACAGGTGCTGGCGGAGTTCTCCACCCTGGTCAACCCCGGCGTCGCCATCCCCGCCCAGATCACCATGCTCACCGGCATCACGAACGCCATGGTGGCAGGCGCCCCCGGCGTACGCACCTGCGTGGAGACCTTCCTGGACTGGGCGGACCTAATGGCCGACGACGTCGTCCTCGTGGCCCACAACGCCCGCTTCGACGTCGGTCACCTGCGTGGCGCCGCGGCGGCCCTGGGCCTGGAGTGGCCCGAGCCCCGCGTGCTGGACACCCTGGCGCTGGCTCGCAAGGTCTGGACCCGCAGCGAGGTGCCCAACCACAAGCTGGGGACGCTGGCCGCCTTCGTGGGCTCCCAGATCCGTCCCACGCACCGGGCCCTGGATGACGCGCGCGCCACCGTGGACGTGCTGCACGGCGCCCTGGAGGTCATGGCGCCACTGGGCGTCACGCACCTGGAGGACCTGGCCACCGCCTCGGACCCGGTTCCGGCCAAGCGCCGGGCCAAGAGCCGCCTGGCTGACGCCCTGCCCAGCGGCCCTGGCGTCTACCAGTTCCGCTCGGCGGCGGACCAGGTGCTCTACGTGGGCAGCGCCGTGGACCTCAGGCGCCGGGTGCGCTCCTACTTCACCGCCGCGGAGAAACGCCGCCAGGTCGCCCAGATGCTGGACACCACCGTGAGCGTGCGGCACATCGCCACACCCACGCTCATTGAGGCGCGGGTGCGCGAGCTGCGGATGATCGCCGAGCTCGACCCGCCGGTCAACCGCCGCTCCCGGGCCCCGCGGCGCCGGCCCTGGCTCCACCTGGCCCAGGGCTCGGGCCCGGGGGCCGAGCCGCGGTTGGCGCTGACCACCGTGCTGCCCACGGAGGAAGTCGGCCATGCGGTGGGCCCCTTCGCCTCACGTGGCAGGGGCCAGGAGGCCCTGCGCGCCGCTGAGTCGGTGCTGCGTCTGGGCCGCTGGGACGGGCGCGAGCTGCGGCGGGTACGCCGCGACGACGTCCCGGCTGAGCCGGCCGAGGTGCTGGCCTGTCTGTCGGGCGAGGTCGACCTGGTGGCCTCTCCCCTGCTGGAGCGCATCACGGAACTGTCCCGGGCCGAGCGCTACGAGGAGGCCGGGACCTGGACGGGCCGCCTGCGCTGCCTGCTGCGGGCGGTGGATCGGGCCGAGCGGGTGCGGCCCCTGCTGGCCTGCCCGCATCTCATGGCGGCCCGACGGCGAGAGGCCGGGGGCTGGGAGCTGGTGGTGGTGCGCTGGGGCGTGCTGGCCGGCTCCATGACGACCGCGCCCGGTGCCGACCCGCGCCCCGCCGTCGAGCTGCTGCGCGCCAGCGCCCGGGTCGTTGAGCGGCCCGGCCGCGTCGGTGAGGTGGCGAGCATTGAGGAGACGAGTCTGCTGGCCGACTGGGTCCTGGACGAGGGCTCCCGCATCGTGGAGGTCGACGGCGACCCCGCGGTGCTCACATGGCCGATCGGTGCGGCTGCCCGCCACCGCAAGGTCCTGGCCTCGCAGGAGTGAGGGCGCCAAGCGCGGGCCAAGCGCCCCGTGGCCGACGTCGGACGGGGGCAGCGGAGCCGAGCTCAGCCGGCGGGGGTGACGGTGCCGCGGCGGGCCGTGAGGGCTTTGGCGACGCCCTCCTGGAGGCTCAGCGGGTCCAGGGGGCGGGGCACGACGACCTCCGCCTTGGCCCAGGCGGCCAGCCAGTCGTCCTGGGGGCGGGCGGTCAGCAGGACGACGGCGGGGCGCTCGTCGAGCTCGGTGAACAGCTCGTGGGCCAGTCCCATGCCGCCGAGCTTCTTGGCCTCGGCGTCCAGGACCAGTGCGTCGAAGGGCGCCTGGCCCTCCTTCTCGCGGTCCTTGATGGCCATGCGCACGCCTTCGGCGGTGGCCGCCTCGGTCCAGCTCACCAGTGGCAGGCCCTTGGCCGGTCGGCGTCCGACACCGTCGATGACCTCCTGACGCACGGTGGCGTCGTCGGAGAAGACGAGAAGCTCGAGACGGGCGGAAGCAGCCTGGTCGGTCATAGCGGATCCTTCGTGGACGGGTACGGACGGCAGTGTTTCCGCGGTCAGTGTAATCACACGCGGGCTCCCTATCCCTCTTCCGGCGCCACGTCTAGCATGAACCTTGTTCAGGACTTCAGTCCTAACGAGCCCTGCTGAGGCGGGACTGAAGCCACCTCACCCACCGAAAGGCAGTCCTTGATGGCCGTGTACACCCTTCCCGAGCTCCCCTACGACTACGCCGCCCTGGAGCCCCACATCTCCGGCAAGATCATGGAGCTCCACCACGACAAGCACCACGCCGCCTACGTCGCCGGCGCCAACGCCGCCCTGGAGGCCCTGGCCGCCGCCCGCGAGTCCGGCGACCTGGCCGCCATCAACCTGTGGGAGAAGAACCTGGCCTTCAACCTGGGCGGCCACACCAACCACTCCATCTTCTGGAAGAACCTCTCCCCCAACGGCGGGGGCCAGCCCGAGGGCGAGCTCGCCGAGGCCATCAAGGACTCCTTCGGCTCCTTCGAGAAGTTCCAGGCGCAGTTCACCGCCACCGCCATGGGCATCCAGGGCTCGGGCTGGGCCGTGCTCGCCTACGACTCCCTCTCCGGAAAGCTCGTCACCTTCCAGCTCTTCGACCAGCAGGGCAACGTGCCCGTGGGCACCATCCCGCTGTTCATGGTGGACATGTGGGAGCACGCCTTCTACCTCGACTACCTCAACGTCAAGGCCGACTACGTCAAGGCCGTCTGGAACATCGCCAACTGGCAGGACGTCTCCGAGCGCCTGGCCGACGCCGTCGCCAAGGCCCAGGGCCTCATCGTCCGCTGACTCCGGCCGGCGGACACGCGCCGCACAGGCTTGTGGCCCGCATCCCTTCACGGGGTGCGGGCCACAAGCCTTATCGCGAGTGGTTGCCTGAGCGGCTCTGCGCTCAGATGACCTTCTCGAGGTCCATCACGAAGATGTACGCCGACTGACGCTGCCCCCCGTTGGAGTTACCGGGGGCCAGCAGCACGATCCTGGATCCCACTGGCAGCCCGGCCGCACGGATCTGTCCGGCCGGCATGGCGCTGGGGGCGTGATCCTCCCAGGTCGAGCTCCTCGTCGTGCCGTCCCACGAGGTGCGGGACATCTGCACGGCCACCGTGTCGGTCTCCTTGATCGCCTGGCCCTTGCCGCGGGCGACGACGAAGACCTCCGGCTGCAGAGGCTCCTCGGCCTTGGGGCCCGCAAGTCCGGCTGCGGGAGCACCCAGGTCCCCGGAAATCGTCACGCCTCGATCAGAGAGCTTCTTGACCTCCGCGGAGTCGACCGTGGCGTCCTTGGTGGCCGGGGTCAGCTCATCGCCCGTGACGCGAGCGGTGATGTCGACGACGAAGACGAGCGGCCCGTTCGGCGAGTTCGGGCGAGCCGGATCGGCGGTCTCTCCGTAGGCGAGCTTGCCCGGGATCGACAGCTGGACACGCTCACCGACCTTGTGCCCGGCCAGGCCGCAGGTCCATCCGGGGATGACCCCGGTCAGGCCGAAGGTAACCGGGGCGCCCTTCTTGAAGGAGGAGTCGAAAGCCTCCGTTGACCCCCACTTCCAGCCCACGTAGTTGACGGTGATGATGTCGCCCGAGGACACCGCCGGGCCTTCCGCGGCGGTGAGTGTCTTGGAGACGAGGTTGGCAGGCGCCTGCTTCCCCTCGCTCCAGGTGACGGTCGGCTCGGCCCCTGCATCACCGCCGATCGCCGGAAGGGCCTCGGAGTCGGTCTCGATCGTCCCGGCCTCCTGAGCACAGTTGATGATCGAGGGGGTCAGGGTCGGGGACGCCTGGGCCGACGGCGTGGCGGAGGCGTTCTTGGACGACCCCGAGCAACCGGCCAGCGTGAGGCAGGCGGCCGCGGCCAGGGCCGTCAGGGTCAGGGATGTGCGGCGCACATGAGCTCCTTGAGTGAGGGAGGGGCCTGCGCGGGAGGGATCAGTGGAAGGACTCGCCGCAGGCGCAGCTTCCGGCGGCGTTGGGGTTGTCGATGGTGAAGCCCTGCTTCTCGATGGTGTCGGCGAAGTCGATGGTGGCGCCCGACAGGTAGGGCACGCTCATGCGGTCGACAACCACCTCAACGCTAGCCATCTCGCCGCTGCCCGTGGGGAAGGCGCGCACGGCGTCGCCGTCCAGGAGACGCTCGTCGAAGTAGAGCTGGTAGACCAGTCCGGAGCAGCCGCCGGGCTGGACGGCCACGCGCAGGCGCAGGTCGTCGCGCCCCTCCTGGGCCAGGAGGCTGGCGACCTTCGCGGCGGCGGTCTCGGTGAGGATGACCTCGTGCTCGGGGGTCTGGGTATCGGTGGTCTCGGTCAGGGTGGTCTCTGCCATGGTCATCTCCTGGTCTGGTGTGCCTACGTTCGTCTGCGGCGCCTCGTGCGGAGCCGCTGAAGGTCCTGCGGTGGCTCTCGTGACGAGCACCGGAAGGATCCACTGGAGCCAACGCTCCAGCTCGATGCCTTGTTCCTGGTGACAACCCTACGCGGTCCGCACCGCAGAGCCGTGGTGAGGGGACTCACTGTGTCCGACGGCGTCGCACCCGGGTCGGGAGGGAGCGGTCTGCCCCTCAGGCCAGGGCCACCAGCTCGAGGTACTCCGGCCCCCACAGGTCCTCGTCGCCGTCGGGCAGCAGGAGGACCCGGTCGGGGTTGAGGGCCTCGACGGCGCCCTCGTCGTGGGTGACCAGGACGACGGCGCCGGCGAAGGTGCCCAGAGCCCCGAGGATCTCCTCGCGGCTGGCGGGGTCGAGGTTGTTCGTCGGCTCGTCGAGCAGGAGGACGTTGGCACTGGAGACCACGAGCATGGCCAGGGCCAGGCGGGTCTTCTCCCCGCCGGACAGGACCCGTGCGGGCTTGTCGGCGTCCGCGCCCGAGAAGAGGAAGGAGCCCAGGACGCTGCGCACCTGGGTGTCGTCCATGCCGGGGGCGGCGCGGCGCAGGTTCTCCACGACGCTCGCCGCGGTGTCGATGGTCTCGTGCTCCTGGGCGTAGTAGCCGATCTTGAGGCCGTGGCCGGGGATGACTTCTCCGGAGTCGGGCTCCTCCACCCCGCCGAGCAGGCGCAGGAGCGTGGTCTTGCCGGCGCCGTTGAGGCCCAGGACCACGACCCGGCTGCCTCGGTCGATGGCCAGGTCGACGCCGGCGAAGACCTCCAGTGAGCCGTAGGCCTTGGACAGCCCGGAGGCGCGCAGTGGGGTCTTGCCGCAGGGGGCGGGGTCGGGGAAGCGCAGGTGGGCGACCTTCTCCACAGCCGCCTCGTCCTCCAGGTCGGCCATGAGACGCTCGGCCCGCTTGAGCATCTGCTGGGCGGCCACGGCCTTGGTGGCCTTGGCCCGCATCTTCTCCCCCTGGGCGCGCAGGGCGGCGGCCTTCTTCTCCGCATTGGCGCGCTCCCGACGGCGCCGGTGCTCGTCGTCGGCGCGCTGCTTGAGGTAGGCGTCCCAGCCCAGGTGGTAGACGTCGAGGACCCCGCGACCGGCGTCGAGGTACATGACCTGGTTGACGGTGTCGCGCAGGAGCTCGACGTCGTGGCTGATGACGATGAAGCCCCCGGCGTAGGTACGCAGGTGGTCGCGCAGCCACAGGATCGAGTCGTGGTCGAGGTGGTTGGTGGGCTCATCGAGCAGGAGCGTGTCGGGCTGCTGGAACAGGACCCGGGAGAGCTCGACCCGACGGCGCTGGCCACCTGAGAGCGTGCCGATGGGCTGGTCCAGGATGCGGTCGGGCAGGCCCAGCGCGGCACTGATGCGGGCGGCCTCGGAGGCGGCGGCATAGCCGCCGGCCATGGTGAACTCGTGGTCCAGGCGCGTGTAGCGGTCCAAGGCCTTGGCCTGAGCCTCACCCTCGGTGTCGGCGATGCGCTCCTCGGCCTTGCGGATGCGGGCCAGGAGCGCGTCGATGCCGCGGGCCGAGAGGATCCGGTCACGGGCGATCTCGCTGAGGTCCCCGACCTTGGTGTCCTGGGGCAGGTAGCCCACCGAGCTCGTGCAGGTGATGGTGCCCTCGTGCTCGACGGCCTCCAGCCCGTGGCGCTCGTCGGCGTCGTTGACGGCGCGGCCGGCGCCCTGGGCCACGGAGGCGGCGGCGAGCAGCTTGGTCATCGTGGTCTTGCCGGCGCCGTTACGACCCACGAGGCCGATGCGCATCCCCTTGTCGACCCGGAAGCCGGCGTGAGCGACGAGCTGGCGAGCACCGATGCGCATGGTGAGGTCCTGGACATTAATCACGCGCGCCATCGTACGGGCCCACCGGTACTGCCCGCCGCAACGGGCCTATCAGTCCCACCACATCCACCAGCCGACCGCGCCGCCGGCCCACTCGGGCCGGGTACGCACGATGTCGTCGGGAATGCAGCCGGCGTCGAGCTCGTACCGGTCCCTGACCCGCTCCCACAGCGCGGAGCACTGGCAGTCCCGGCTGTGCTCGACGAGGACCTCGTAGCCCTGCAGGTCGGTGTCGGCGACCCACAGGGCCTCGGCGCTCAGACGCTCGTCCTCCCGCTGGGGACCGATGCCGTAGCCGCACAGGCGTACCTGCCCGTCCGCACCGGCGCAGGCGGTGAGCATCGTCTTGAGGCTCGGGGCGAGGTTCTGGCGGTCGCTCAGTGCCGCAGCCGGCAGCCGGCTCAGCAGGTCGGCCGCGGTGGCGGCGTCCATGCCGCGGAAGGGCACGTAGTCGCTCACCGGGGCGCCCCTGGCATCCAGTCGCAGCGGGCTCTCCCCCGGCAGGCAGCGCGGGGTGTCGAGCCAGGGCTCCAGTAGGCGCCACAGGCCGATGCGCACCGTCCACCCCGGTGGACCGTAGAGCCGAGGCAAGTCGGGCGCGGCGGTCGGGGCCGGGACGGGAGGCGGAGTCGTGGTGGGTGGGCGAACCGGGATGTTCGGTAGGTCCGGCGGTGCCGGCTGTGCGGCCAGGGAGGTCTGCGCGCTCATGTCGAGCTCCTTCGCTTGAGACGGGGTCGGTGTGCCTCAAGCGTGCAAAACCCGCTCCCGTGGTGCACCCACTGGCCCCAGCACCTGTGCGCACTACCCGCCTCAACTGCGCAAACACCGACCAGTGGATACCGAGATCGCGCAGATTCTCGGCCAATGTCCGTCCCGGGCCAGGTGCAGGCGCCATCCAGACGGACTGTTCCCTTTTTGTTCTGAGCCGTGAGACAGTACCCTCTTCCTCAACCACCTTTTTGCGCCCGCGCGGCGCACGAGGTGTCAGATCCCCACCACGGAGAGCGAGCCCGTCGAGGACTCGGAGCGCACCGGGGTGCAGCCACCGTCCTCGTTACCCTCGCTCAGTAGGAAAGGGCCCGAATGGCAACCACGACCTCAACCCCTGAGGCAATCCTCGACGCCGTGGGCGGCGCCGAGAACATCATCCATTTCACCCACTGCGCCACCCGACTGCGCTTCGAGCTCAAGGACGCCTCCGGCATCGACAAGGCGGCCGTCGAGGCCATCCCGGGCGTCATGGGTGCCGTTCCCCAGTCCGGGGACCGCTACCAGATCGTCATCGGTGGTGCGGTGCAGAGCGTGTACGACGAGATCAACAGCCTGCCGGCCATGAAGAACCAGGGCGGCTCCTCCGGCTCGGGCCAGTCCGACGCCGACGTCAAGGCCGCCGCCCGGGCCAAGGCCCGCGGCAAGAACGCCTACGTCGACGCCTTCTTCGAGTACCTCTCGGACTCCTTCCGTCCCCTGCTGCCGGCGCTGCTCGGCGCCTCCCTCATCATCGCGGGTGAGGCCATCTGTGAGGCCTTCGGTCTCATCAACACCCACGCGGATGCGGCGGAAAAGCCGGCCACGCTGCTGTTCGTCGACGCCATGTTCCGTGCCGTCTTCTACTTCCTGCCCATCATGGTGGCCTACAACGCCTCCAAGAAGCTCAAGATCGACCCGTGGGTCGGCACCGCGATCATGGCTGCGCTGCTGACCCCGGAGTTCGTCGACCTGGAGAAGCACCCGAGCACGACCTGCATCGACAACGCCACGATCAACTCCAAGCTGTGCACGGCGCACATTGCCGGGCTGCCCATGCAGCTCAACGGCTACGGCGGCCAGGTCTTCGTCCCCCTCATGATGGTGGCCATCCTGGCCCTGGTCTACAAGGGGCTGGTCAAGGTCGTTCCGACCAACGTGCAGATGGTCTTCGTGCCCTTCCTGTCCTTCGTCATCATGATGCCGGTGACCGCCTTCCTCATCGGTCCGCTGGGTATCTGGATCGGTACCGGCCTGGGCACGGCCCTGTTCTGGCTGAACTCCCACGCCCCGATCATCTTCGCGATCCTCATCCCCATGGTCTACCCCTTCCTGGTGCCGCTGGGCCTTCACTGGCCGCTCAACGCCCTCATGCTGGCCAACATCGCCTCCGCGGCCACGAACCACACCGACTTCATCCAGGGGCCCATGGGCGCCTGGAACTTCGCCTGCTTCGGCGCCACCGCGGCCGTCCTCGTGTGGTCCTTCCGCGACAAGGACGATGAGATGCGCCAGACCGCCACCGGTGCCCTCTTCGCCGGTCTGCTCGGTGGTATCTCCGAGCCGAGCCTCTACGGTATCCACCTACGCTTCAAGCGCATCTACCCGTTCATGCTCGTCGGCTGTGCCGTGGGCGGCCTCGTCCAGGGCATCGGCAGCATGCTGGGAGGCATCGAGGGCGTCACGACCACGACCTTCGTCTTCACCTCGCTGCTGACCATCCCGGTCTTCAACCCCATGTGGCTCTACGGCATCTCCGTCGCCGCGGCCTTCGCCACCTCCTTCTTCCTCATCGTCACCTTCGGCTACCGCACCAAGGAGGAACGGGCCGAGGCGCTCGCCGCAGCGGGCGTCACCAAGGGCGACAGCAGCACTGCCTCCGCTCCGGCCAAGGCCGCTGAGGCACCCAAGGCAAGCGCCGCTGCGGCTGCCGCTCCCGTGGAGGAGGGCGACCGGACTGCGAAGGCCCCCACCCCCAAGCCAGCTCTCGTTCCCGGTGCGGTCACTGAGATCGCCTCGCCGCTCAAGGCCACGACCATGGACCTGGACAAGGTTCCCGACCCGGTGTTCTCCTCGGGCGCCGTCGGTCAGGGCGTGGGTCTGGAGCCCCAGGGCGACATCGTCGTCACGGCTCCGGCGGACGGCACCGTCGTCGTGGCCCCGTCCTCGGGGCACGCCTTCGGCATCACCCTGGACAGCGGCGTGGAGATCCTCATCCACGTGGGTCTGGACACCGTCAACCTGGAGGGCCAGGGCTTCGACGTCAAGGTCTCACAGGGCGACCGCGTCAGCGCGGGCCAGGAGCTCGTCCGCGTGGACCGCTCCGTCATCGAGCAGGCCGGTTACCCGCTGACCACGCCGGTGCTCGTCACCAACACCGCCTCCTTCGCCTCGGTCGAGGTCGTCGGCGGCGACTCGGTGGAGCCCGGCGAGGCGCTCATCAAGGTCACCGCGCCTGAGGCCTGAGCCTGACATGACGCCGCTGACCTGATCGGCTGCAGACACAACGGTGGGGGCCGGATCCGTCCACGGACGGATCCGGCCCCCACCGTGTTTCTCGCCTGCTACTCGTCCGGCGCGAACCTGCGGCACCGGGCTGCGGTCCGGGTCAGGGCAGACGCAGCGCCCAGAAGGCCACGGCGGCCGCGGCCGCCACGTTGAGAGAGTCCACTCCCCCGGCCATGGGGATGCGCACCACCTCGTCGGCCGCGGTGATGGTCCGGTGGGACAGCCCGTCCCCCTCCGTGCCCAGGACGACGGCGACCCGCGAGTCCGGGGCCGTACAGGCCGCTGAGGCCGCAAACTCATCCAGTGCCACGGAGGTGTCCGACAGTGCCAGGGCGGCCACGGTGAAGCCCTGCGCGTGGAGCTCGTCCATGGCGGGCCAGCGCTCGATCCGGGTCCAGGGGACCTGGAAGACGGTGCCCATGGAGACGCGCACGCTGCGCCGGTAGAGGGGGTCCGCGCAGCGCGGAGTGACCAGGACGGCGTCGATCCCCAGGGCGGCCGCGCTGCGGAAGGCGGCTCCCACGTTCGTGTGGTCCACCAGGTCCTCCAGGATCGCGACCCGCCTGGCCCCCGCTCCCCCGCGGGCGGCCGCAAGCAGCTCGGGAACACCGGCGAGCTCGGGCCGGTTCATGGCGGCCAGGGCCCCGCGGTGCAGGTGGAATCCCGTGATGGACTCCAGGACCTCCTCGGGGGCGACGAACACGGGGACCTCACCGCCGTCGTCGCTGCCTGCGCAGCCGGCCGCGGAGGCGATGACCGGGCGCATCTCCTCCAGGTGGCGCGGGGCCATGAGGAAGGAGCGCGGGGCGTGCCCGGCGGCCACGGCGCGCGTGATGACCTTGGAGGACTCGGCCATGTACAGCCCCCGCTGGGTCTCCAGGCGACGGCGCAGCGCCACGTCCGTCAGCCTGGTGTAGTCCGCCAGGCGCTCGTCGGCGCCGTCGGCCAGCTCAATAATCATCGCGTCGTCACCTTCTGGGGCTTTCCCCGCTCAGTACAGCAGTACGGCGGGAAGAATAGGCCGATCATCGTGGATCGCCCACTCCTCCCGCCGCAGCGAGTATCCCCGGGCCCTCGTCAGGTCCCCCGGGAGTGTGAGGGCAGTCGGCTCAGGCTCCGTAGGGGCCCTGGGGCGCGCCGGGAGGCGTGCCGTAGCCGGGCTGGGCCTGGATGCCGTAACCACCGCGAGGGGGTACGGAACCGGGCTGGGCCTCCTCAGGGTCGGACACGTGGCTGCTGTGCGCGGCGTGAGACCCCTCGACGCCGTCGGAGGTCGGAACGCTCACCGTGGCCTCGCCGTCGGCCTCATCCGCGGGAGCCTTCGGGGAGACGCCTGCCTTGGGTGCGGGCTCCTCACTGGCCTCCTGAGAGGCCGACTCGACCTCACCACGGGCCTGGGCGAGGGCCTCCTCGGGGGCCTGGAGACTGGTGCTGGCCAGATCCGAGGCGATCCCCAGGTCGAGCTCGCTGCCCGAGAGGTCGACACCGGGACGGGCGGCGTCGTCGTCGGAGTCGTCCGAGCCGCTGGGACCACCGTCCTTGCCACCGCCCAGGGCGCCGGCGATGCCGTCGAGCGCCGCCGTGAACTCCGTGGGCACGATCCACATCTTGGAGGAGGAGCCGTTGGCGATCTTGGGCAGGGTCTGGAGGTACTGGTAGGCCAGCAGCTTGGAGTCGGCGTTACCACGGTGGATGGCGTCGAAGACCTGAAGGATGGCGCGCGACTCACCCTGCGCCTTGAGGATCGCGGACTGCGCCTGGCCCTCGGCGCGCAGGATCGCGGACTGCTTGTCACCCTCGGCCGTGAGGATCTGGGACTGCTTGACACCCTCAGCGGTCAGGATCGCGGCGCGGCGGTCACGCTCGGCGCGCATCTGCTGCTCCATGGAGCCCTGGATGGAGGCCGGCGGGTCGATGGACTTCAGCTCCACGCTGTTGACGCGGATTCCCCAGCGGCCGGTGGCCTGGTCCAGGACGCCGCGCAGCTGGCCGTTGATCTGGTCGCGGCTGGTCAGCGTCTGCTCCAGGTCCATGGAGCCGACGACGTTGCGCAGCGTGGTGACCGTCAGCTGCTCAATGGCCTGCAGGTAGTTGGAGATCTCGTAGGTGGCGCGCATGGGGTCGGTGATCTGGTAGTAGACCACCGAGTCGATGCTCACGACGAGGTTGTCGGAGGTGATGACGGGCTGAGGCGGGAAGGAGACGACCTGCTCACGCAGGTCCATGATGTTGCGCACCCGGTCGATGAAGGGCACCAGGAAGTGCATTCCGGCGCCGTAGGCCGCCTGGAAGCGCCCCAGGCGCTCAACGATGATCGCAGTGCTCTGCTTGACGATCCGCACCGCCCGGAAGATGGCGACGATGACCAGGACGGCCACGAGAAGCAAGATGATGGAGACGAAGGGCACGAGGTTCCTCCTGCAGGGGTTGAACGGGTGGTCAGAACGGTTAGGGCAGGCGCGGGCGGCGTCAGGACGCGGGGGCGGTGGTGGAGGTCGTCACCGGGGCGACCACGGCCACGGCCCCGTCGATCTGGGCCACGGTCACACTCACCCCGGCCTCCAGACGGGTGAGGCCTCCCTGGACGGCGGGAGCCAGGCGGGCGCTCCACTCCTCACCGCCCAGGCGCACCCGCCCACCCTCACTGTCAACAGGAGTAATGGTCACGGCAGACCGACCGATGAGGGCCTCGACGTTGGTCTTCATCTGCGGCGTGGCGGCGGCCAGGCGACGCTTGGCCCAGGGGCGCACGGCGAAGAGAAGCAGGGTGGAGACGCAGGCGAAGACCACGACCTGCGCCCA
Organism: Actinomyces sp. oral taxon 175 str. F0384; assembly: GCF_000223355.1. Taxonomy (NCBI): domain Bacteria; kingdom Bacillati; phylum Actinomycetota; class Actinomycetes; order Actinomycetales; family Actinomycetaceae; genus Actinomyces; species Actinomyces sp. oral taxon 175. Next base: position 1,048,981 of record NZ_AFUR01000001.1, on the reverse strand, counting down.
CACGGGCCCGCCGAGGAAGGATGTCAGCCCTCCTCCCAGCGCACCTCCGGCGATCATGAGGAAGGTGAGATCCGCTGTCATCGTCTCGATGACGACGAGGAGCAGCGCCCCTGCGACCCAGAACAGCCATTCCATGAGAACCTCCTGATGAACGCGGTCGGTGAGTATGTGGTCGGGTACCGGTCAGGGACGATCAGGGATCGATGCGGCCCGAATCGGCCTTCCCGCCCGGAACCGGTGGTCAGCCCCTGGCCTCGGCGACACGCCTGCCGTGGCCGGCCGGGAGCCCCCTGGCCGCGTAGCGACCGCGGTCGTAGGTGACCTCCAGCGGCATACCGAAGGTCGTGCTGATCGTGTCCGCGGTGAGGACATCCTGAAGCGGGCCGGAGCCCACCACCTTCCCCTCACGCAGCGTGAGCGCGTGGGTGAAGCCCTCCGGGATCTCCTCCAGGTGGTGGGTCACCAGGACCATGGAGGGCGAATCGGGCGAGGAGATGATCTCGGTGAGCGCAGCCAGGAGCTGCTCACGGCCAGCCAGGTCCAGCCCCGAGGCAGGCTCGTCGAGGAAGAGCATCTCCGGGTCCGGCATCAGAGCGCGAGCCAGCTCGACGCGCTTGCGCTCCCCCGATGACAGCGTTCCCCACGACCGGTCGACCAGGTGAGCAGCCCCCAGGGCGCCCAGCAGGGCGTGAGCGCGCTCGAGGTCGAAGTCGTCGTACTCCTCGCGCCAGCGCCCAATGCGCCCATAGGAGGCCGACAGGACCACGCCGAGCACCTTCTCGCCGTTCTGGACGTTGGCGGCCAGGGCCGAGGACAACAGGCCGATACGGGGATGGAGCTCGGAGACGTCCACGCGCCCGAGCCGCTCGGAGAGGATGTCGACCGTGCCGGAGGAGGGGAAGAGCCTGGCCGAGGCGATCCTGGCGATCGTGGTCTTGCCCGCGCCGTTGGATCCCAGCAGCACCCAGTGCTGCCCCTCGTCCACGGTCCAGCTGACATGACTGAGGATCTGGTGGCTGCCGCGGTGCAGTGAGACGTCGTCGAGGTGGAGGACACTGGTCATGAGGTGATCCTATCGTGACGGTGAGTTCACACAGGGAAGATGCGCGACGAGAGCCGCGCCCCACATGGTGACCGCTCCCCTTCGGGGCTCGCCCCACCACTATTCACTATGGTTGGCCCCCATGGATCCCCTCAACCCGCCGGTCAGCATCATGCTGGCCCTGTGGGCGCCATCGCCCTCCTCCCACGGCCTGTCGCTCGTTGAAGGCCCCGACGGCGTCCATGACGTCATCGGCAGCGTCGTCACCGGGGGCTCGGGCACACCGACTGCTGCCGCCGACGGTCCAGGACGCGTCAGCCTGGAACGGTGGCTCGCCTCCGCCCGCCCCCTGAGTCGGGTGAGCGCGGTCCTGCCCTCACCGGCCGGCGGCACCGGCACCTGGGGGCTCCTGCCCGACATCGAGGAGGGCGTCATCCTGGAGGGGGCAGCCGGCCGGGTGCTGCTGGTTCCTGAGGACTCCGGCACCTCGGTGTCCTGGCACGCCGAGCCTCTCAGTTCCCCGCTGCCTCCGCTGGATGCGGCGCACGCTCGCAGGCAGGTGCACGCCGCCACCGAGGAGGCCATCGAGGCGCTCATCGAGCTCGACCTGGCCCGCGAGCGCCCGGAGATGGCCGACGCCCTCAACGACCTGCTCACCGCGGTGGTGGATCCGCGCCTCGTCCCGCCGTGGCTGGCGCGCCGTGATCGGGAGCTGTTGGAGCGCTCCTTGCGCCTGGCGGGGATGTGCGAGCTGGCCCTGGACGACGACGGTGCGGCCACGACCGCCCTGCAGGCGCAGCGGCGGGCCGACGTCCTGCGCCCGCTGCTGGCGGTGGCGCGTCACGGTGCCGCTGCGGCCACCGAGTGGTGGGCCCGGTAGAGGGGGCGCACCACTCGGTGGCGTATCGGTGGGGTCACCGAGCGGGAGCCGTCCCGTTCACCCCTGGCCCAGCACCCAGTTGTAGACGTCCATGGTGCGCTGAGCGATGGCCTGCCAGGCGAAGTGCTCCTCGACGCGGCGTCGGGCGGCCTGCCCCATGACCTTGGCCGCCTCGGTGTCGGTGACCAGGGTGGTGAGGCGCTCGGCCAGGTCGGCCTCGAAGCGGGCCGGGTCGATGGGGGTGCCGGTGCCGTCCTGGACCTGCTCGATGGGCACGAGCAGGCCGGTCTCGCCATCGACGATGACGTCTGGGATGCCGCCGGTGGCTGAGCCGACGACCGGCAGGCCCACGGCCATGGCCTCGAGGTTGACGATGCCCAGGGGCTCGTAGACGGAGGGGCACACGAAGACGTCGGAGGCGGCCAGCACAGCGATGAGCTCGGGGCGCGGCAGCATCTCCTCGATCCAGACCACGCCGGTGCGCTTCTCGCGCAGGTGGGCCACGAGGCCCTCGACCTCGGCCTTGATCTCGGGGGTGTCGGGGGCGCCGGCGCACAGGATGACCTGGACGTCCGCGGGCAGCTGCTCGCAGGCGCGCAGCAGGTGCGGCAGGCCCTTCTGGCGGGTGATGCGTCCGACGAAGACGATGGTGGGGCGGTCGGGGTCGATGCCCAGGCGCTTGAGGGTGGCGGCGGCCTGGGCGTCGGCCTCCTGGCCCTGGGGGTGCTTCCAGGCCTCGAGGTCGATGCCGTTGTGGACGACCTTGACGCGCTCGGGGTCGACGGCGGGGTAGCAGCGCAGGATGTCCTCGCGCATGCCGTTGGAGACCGCGATGATCCCGGAGGCGGCCTCGTAGGCGGTCTTCTCCGCCCAGGAGGACAGGGCGTAGCCGCCGCCGAGCTGCTCGGCCTTCCAGGGGCGCAGGGGCTCCAGGGAGTGGGCGCTGATGACGTGGGGGACGCCGTGGAGCAGGCCGGCCAGGTGACCGGCGAGGTTGGCGTACCAGGTGTGGGAGTGGACGAGGTCGGTTCCCTCGGTGCCCTGGGCCATCTCCAGGTCGACTCCGAAGGTGCGCAGGGCGGCGTTGGCGCCGTCGAGCTCGGCAATCTCGGGATAGCCGGTGACGCCGTCGTCGGCGCCCTCGGTGCCGGGCTCGCGGGGGCCGCCGAAGGCGTGGACGCGGACGTCGGCCAGGGGGCGCAGGACCTTGGCGAGCTCGTTGACGTGGACTCCGGCGCCGCCGTAGATGAAGGGTGGGTACTCCTTGGTCAGCAGGTCGACCCTCATGGGTGTGCCTCTCCTCTGTCTGATGGATGGACTGACCGCGCCTTCCTCGGCGCAGGACGGGCGCCTGCGGTGGGGCGGGCGCCACACCCGACGTTATACGCACACGGGGCCCGGTGGGACCGTTCAGCGCCAGTGGTTTCCACCGACTCTCCTGCGAGGGGCCGGCGGCATCCGCTCCGCAGTGGAGGCGGGAATGCTCGTGCGTGAGGCGTCGGGGACCGGATCAGGACGATTCGCTCGGTGCTCCATCGCCCGGGATGATGCCTCAGGCAACGATTCGGTGGAGAACCTACCCGGAATGTGACCCATTTGGCCCCGCGGGCCCCTCGAGCAACGTAAGGTGGGCCACATGGCTCAACCTCGTGTTCTCGCAATCGTCCTCGCCGGTGGCGAGGGCAAGCGCCTCATGCCCCTGACCGTCGATCGTGCCAAGCCCGCCGTGCCCTTCGGCGGCATCTACCGCCTCATCGACTTCTCCCTGTCCAACATGATTAACTCCGGCTTCCTCAAGGTCGTGGTGCTCACCCAGTACAAGTCCCACTCGCTGGACCGTCACATCTCCAAGACGTGGCGCATGTCCGACATGCTGGGCAACTACATCGCGCCGGTGCCGGCCCAGCAGCGCGTGGGCAAGCACTGGTTCCTGGGGAGCGCCGACGCGATCTACCAGTCCCTCAACCTGCTCGACGACGAGCGGCCGGACTATGTGGTCATCACCGGCGCGGACAACATCTACCGCATGGACTTCTCCCAGATGCTGGACCACCACATCGCCTCTGGTCTGCCCTGCACCGTCGCGGGCATCCGTCAGCCCCGGTCCCTGGCGGACCAGTTCGGCGTCATCGAGACCGACCCGTCCGACCGCGGCAGGATCAAGGCCTTCGTGGAGAAGCCCAAGGAGACCCCCGGTCTGCCGGACTCCCCCGACGAGGTCCTGGCCTCGATGGGCAACTACATCATGAACTCCGACGCGCTCCTGGAGGCCGTGACGGTCGACGCCGCCGACGAGACCTCCAAGCACGACATGGGCGGCAGCATCGTGCCCTGGTTCGTCAACCAGGGGGCGGCCGGCGTCTACGACTTCAAGGACAACGACGTGCCGGGCTCCTCCGAGCGCGACCGTGACTACTGGCGCGACGTGGGTACGGTGGACGCCTTCTTCGAGGCGCACCAGGACCTCATCTCAGTGACCCCCGTGTTCAACCTGTACAACGACCGCTGGCCGCTGTTCGCCGGCTACCAGGCCGCGATGCCTCCGGCCAAGTTCGTCTACGGTCACCACGAGCGCCTGGGGCACGCGGTCGACTCGATCGTCTCGCCGGGCGTCATCGTCTCCGGTGGCGAGGTGATCTCCTCGGTCCTGTCCCCCGGTGTGCGCGTCAACTCCTGGTCCTCGGTGCGCGAGTCCGTCATCATGGACGGGGCCGAGGTGGGCCGCAACACCGTGGTCAACCGCGCGATCCTGGACAAGTACGTCAAGGTCGAGGAGGGCGCCATGGTGGGGATCGACCCCGAGCATGACCGCGAGCGGGGCTTCACTGTGACCGAGTCCGGCATCACGGTGGTGGCCAAGGGACAGATCGTCACCCGCTGACCGCAGGCTCACCGCCTTTGCAGCGCGCGCCGTCGCCCGAGTCTCCGGGCGGCGGCGCGCCGTCTTCGCCTGCCGGCTCGCCCACTAGCATGGAGCCATGAATGACACCTCTCGACACCGTGCCGGCGACTCCGCGGAGCTCAGCGGGGCGCTGAGCGAGGGCCCCTTAGTGACTGAGGGCCCCGGCCTGCTGGTCATGGACGTGGACTCCACCCTCATCGAGCAGGAGGTCATCGAGCTCATTGCCGAGCGCGCCGGGACCCGTGAGCTGGTCGCCGAGGTCACGGCCCGAGCGATGCGCGGTGAGCTGGACTTCGCGGCCTCTCTGCGCGAGCGGGTGGCGACTCTGGCCGGGGTTCCCCAGGGGGTCTTCGCAGAGGTCCTGGCCGAGGTGCGCCCCACTCAGGGCGCGGCCGAGCTCATTGAGGCGCTGCACGCGCGCGGCTGCCGGGTGGGGGTCGTCTCGGGAGGTTTCGAGGAGGTCGTGGTGCCTCTGGCCGAGCGGCTGGGCATCGACCACGTGGCGGCCAACCGCCTGGAGGTGGAGGGGGGCCGTCTCACCGGTCGGGTGCTGGGGCGGATCGTGGACCGTCAGGAGAAGGTCCGCTGCCTGATCTCCTGGGCCCGGCAGGACGGTGTGCCCATGGAGCGCACCATCGCAGTGGGTGACGGGGCCAACGACCTGGGCATGCTGGAGGCCGCGGGGCTGGGGGTGGCGTTCTGCGCCAAGCCGGTGGTCGTTGAGCAGGCCGATGCGGCCATCCACGTGCGTGACCTGCGCGCCGTCCTGCAGCTGATCGGGGGCTGACCGGCTGCGGTTTCGGGGAGCTCCGGCCTCAGTCGCGCTTGCGGGCGGTGAAGATCTCCCGGATGCGGGCGCCCTTGGGCTCCAGGTCCGCCCAGGTGCCGGGGACGTCGATGATGACGGCGGTGGCCGTGGGCACCCCGAACGAGATCTGGGAGGCCAGGTCGTCGTCGGTGTCGTGGAGGATGTGGGCGAGCACGGAGATCGTGGGCTCGTGGCCGACGACGACGACCGTCCTGGCGTCAGCACCGTCCTCGGCCAGGACCTTGAGGATGCCGTTGGGGCCCAGGTTGTAGATCTCCTCGCGCACGAGGGTGTCGGTGGGCTCGAGGCGGTCGCGGATGGGGCGGGCGGTCTCGCGGGCCCGGGCCGCCGGGGAGACCAGGAGCAGGTCGGTGGTCTCCAGGCGCTTGCGCAGCTCTTTGGCCAGCAGGCCGGCCAGGGCGGTGCCCTTGGGGGTCAGAGGACGTTCCAGGTCGGTGACGGCGTCGTGAGAGGCCTTGGAGTGTCGGACGAGCACGAGCCGGCGCATGGGATCCGTTGTCACGTCTCTACCCTACGGCAACACGGCGCTGCCCGGATACGGCTCCGACGACGTCTCGCTCCCCGCCGTGCGCCTAGCGCCCCATGCCCAGGCCGCCGTCGACGCCGAGGATCGCGCCGGTGACGTAGGCGGCCGCGGGTGAGGCCAGGAAGAGGACGGGGCCGGCGATGTCGGTGACGTCGGCGAAGCGTCCCAGGGGGATCTGCTCGAGGTAGGCGGTGCGGATGTGGTCGGGCAGGGAGGCGGTCATCGCCGTGGTGACGAAGCCGGGGGCGACGGCGTTGACGGTGATGCCGCGCGGTGCGAGCTCGCGGGCCAGGGAGCGGGTCAGCCCCTCCACACCGCCCTTGGCGGCGCCGTAGGCCGACAGGCCCACGCCTCCGCGCGCGGCGATGGCCGAGGAGACCAGGACGATGCGCCCCTTGCGGGCCCGCATCATGGCTGGTGTCACTGCGCGCACGGTGTTGAAGGTGCCGGTCAGGTCCGCGGAGATGACCTCGTCCCACATCTGGGAGGAGGTGCGGGCCGCCAGTGACTCCCGATTGATGCCGGCCGAGGCCACGAGGACCTCGATGGGGCCGTGCGCCTCGGTGGCGGCGGCCAGGGCGGCGGCCAGGGCGTCGGGGTCGGTGACGTCGGCGGCCAGGGCCAGGGCGCCGTCGGGGGCCTCACCGGAGCGGGAGATGCCCGCCACCCGGTCGCCCTGTGCCAGGAACGCCTTCGTAACCGCCTCCCCGATCCCCCGGGAGGCTCCGGTCACGACGACGGAACGTGATATCGACGGCTCGGTCTCTTCGTTCATCAGCACAAGCACACAAGGTAACGCGCATCAGCACTCACCATCAGCGATTCGTCATACGCTGATACTGATCCGTCCCTGTTACTTCCTTCACAAGTGGTCTATACCTGTGTCTGTTCCAGGTCGCAGGGCGGGGCCGGTCACGGCCCTGGCACCCGCCGTATGTCAGCATGTCGGGGTGACGATGAGTGAGACCTCCCCCCGCCTCCCCGACGCCTGCGCCTCGGGCCGCGCGCCCGCGCCGCTGCGCATCGGGCCACTGGTGGTGCCCACCCCGGTCGAGCTCGCCCCCATGGCCGGAGTCACCAACGCCTCCTTCCGCCGCCTGTGCCGAGAGATGGCTGAGGAGGCCCTGCCGGAAGCGTTGAGACCCTCTTCCCCCGGCCCGCTGCCCACGCCCGACGGCGGCCTGCTGGCCCCGGCGGGCCTGTACGTCACGGAGATGGTCACCACCCGTGCCCTGCTGGAGCGCAACGAACGCACTCTGGCAATGGTGCGCACCGACCCGGCCGAGAGGGTGCGTTCCATCCAGCTCTACGGGGTCGACCCGGCCACGGTGGGGGCCGCGGTGCGGATCCTGGTGGAGGAGGATCTGGCCGACCACATCGACTTGAACTTCGGCTGCCCGGTCCCCAAGGTGACCCGCAAGGGCGGCGGGGCGGCGCTGCCGTGGAAGCGAGACCTGCTGGCGGCGATCCTCACCGAGGCGGTGCGCGCCAGCGAGGCCGCCGTCCGCGCCGTCGGGAGGGCGCGGCAGGTGCCAGTGACCATGAAGATGCGCCTGGGCATCGACGAGGAGCACGAGACCTTCCTCGACGCCGCCCGCGCCGCCGAGAACGCCGGTATCGCCGCCGTGGCCCTGCACGCCCGCAGCGCGCGCCAGCACTACTCGGGCCAGGCTCGCTGGGAGGAGATCGCCCGGCTCAAGGAGGCCACCGACCTGCCGGTGCTCGGCAACGGGGACGTTTGGCTGGGCGACGACGCGGTGCGCATGATGGAGGCCACCGGCTGCGACGGCGTCGTCGTGGGTCGTGGCTGCCAGGGACGGCCCTGGCTGTTCGCCGACATCGTGGCGGCCATGCACGGCTCGCCGACGCGCACCCGCCCGGAACTGGACGCCGTCATCGAGGTCATCCGTCGCCACGGGCGGATGCTGGCCGAGGAGATGGGTGAGGACCGGGGGGTGCGCGACCTGCGCAAGCACGTGGGCTGGTACCTCAAGGGCTACCCGGTCGGCGGCGCGGCGCGCGCCGACCTCATGGGGATCCGGAGCCTGGACGAGCTCGACGCAGGCCTGGCACGGATGCGCTCGCGCCTGCCCGAGGTCGTGGACTACCCCGGCGACATCGTCGAGGGCCCCCGAGGGCGGGCCGGCAGCCCCAAGACTCCCCATCTTCCCGACGGCTGGCTGGACTCCCCCGCCCTGGACGCGGCCCACCGCGAGATGCTCAGCCAGGCCGAGTCCGACGTCTCCGGCGGCTAAGACGGCGGCCCGCCGGGTCCTTGAGACCGGTCATCGGCTGCTGGTCTACTCCTCGAGGACCGGCGTGACGCGACACAGGGCCGCCGCGATCGCCGTGGTCGCCGGGATCGCCAGGACCAGACCGATGGAGGAGATGAGGGTGCGCACGATCTCCTCGGCGATCTCACCCGAGAGCATCGTGTCCAGCACGGCCCGGTCCATGAGGGCGGCGGCCAGGATGAGCGGCAGCGCCGTGCCCGCGTAGGCGAAGGCCAGGGTGTAGACGGTTGAGGCGATGTGGTCCCGGCCGATCCTCATCCCGCCGGTGAACAGGCGCGTGCGCGATAGCAGCGGGTTGGCGGCGTGTAGCTCCCACACCGAGGAGGCCTGGGTGATGGTGACGTCGTTAAGGACGCCGAGCCCGGCGATGACCATGCCGCAGGTCAGCAGCGTCTGCAGATCGATATGCGTGCGCGAGGCCAGCAGACGAGCGGTCTCGTCAACATCGCCGGTCAGGTGGGCGGCGTCGGTCCCCCACAGGGCCAGCAGCACGGTCAGCACGATGCCGGCCACCGTTCCCAGCAGGGCGGTCGTGGTGCGGATGGACACGCCGTGGGCCACGTAGACGGCCGCCAGCATCATCGCCATCGATCCGACCAGGGTCACCGCCAGCGGGTGGGAGCCGGCCAGGAGCGCCGGGATCATGAAGAAGGCGAGTACGCCAGTGGCCACCAGCAGGCCCAGGACGCTCAGGACGCCCTTGCGCCCGGCCACGGCGACGACGAGCACGAGGTAGACGACCGCCAGGGCGCCGACCGGGAGCTGACGCTGGTAGTCGATGAAGGAGTAGGGGGAGCCGGACAGGATGGCCTGGGGCGAGTAGAGGACGACGAGCCGGTCGCCGGCGTGGGCGAGCTTGCGGGGCTCACCCACCAGCTGGACCGGCATGACCAGGCCCTTGCCCTCCCCCTCGGTGATGCGGGCGCACACGTGGCCCTTGGCGAACTCCTCCGGTTTGACGCCGTTGACCTCCGTCAGGGCGCCCACCGAGCTCTGACAGCCCGACAGGTCCGTGGAGGTGATGGTGGCCTTGCCCACCGAGCCGCCCTCGGCAGTGAAGGAGCGCGAGCCGATGAGTGAGCTCTTGCCGGGCCAGAGCACGAACAGCCCGACGACGGTGGCCAGGACCAGGGCGCCGACGATGGCACCGAGCACGATCCGCACCCGGCGGACCTCCCCCGCATCCAGGTCCAGGGGCCCGGAGTGGGAGTGAGTGTGACCGCTGCTGCTGTGACGGCCGTGGCCCCTGCTGTTCCGCCCCTCCTCGGCCGGCAGCTCGGGAAGGCTCTCGGTGGGGACGGACTCGTTGCTCGGGGAGGTCGAGTTGGTGCTCACCATCCCATCATGCCCGCCCCGTGCCCCTGAGGTGAGCCAGGGACACGGGGCGGGACCCGGATGGTGGCTGGCCGGTGAGACTTCAGTGAGGCTGCCGGCCTGCTCGTTGCTGCTCAGCAGCCGATGAGGCGCTCAGCCAGATAGCGCTCGACGCCCTCGAGCGGGATGCGCTCCTGGGTCATCGTGTCGCGCTCGCGCACGGTGACGGCCCCGTCCTCGGGCGAGTCGAAGTCGTAGGTCAGGCAGAAGGGCGTGCCGACCTCGTCCTGGCGGCGGTAGCGACGGCCGACCGCGCCGGCGTCGTCGTACTCCACGTTCCAGGAACGGCGCAGGCGGGCGGCCAGCTCCTTGGCCGGCCCGGTCAGCTCCTCCTTGCGGCTCAGCGGCAGGACGGCCGCCTTGACCGGGGCGATGCGCGCATCGAGCTTGAGCACGATGCGCTTGTCCACCCCGCCCTTGGTGTTGGGGGCCTCGTCCTCGGTGTAGGCCTCCACGAGGAAGGCCATGAGCGAGCGGGTCAGACCGGCGGAGGGCTCGATGACGTAGGGGGTCCAGCGCTCGGAGCGGGTCTGGTCGAAGTAGGACATGTCCTTGCCGGAGTGCTCGGCGTGGGTGGACAGGTCGAAGTCGGTGCGGTTGGCGATGCCCTCGAGCTCGCCCCACTCCGAGCCGGCGAAGCCGAAGCGGTACTCCAGGTCCACGGTGCGCTTGGAGTAGTGGGAGAGTTTCTCGGCGGGGTGCTCATACAGGCGCAGGTTGTCCTCGCTGATGCCCAGGTCGGTGTACCAGGCCTTGCGGTAGTCGATCCAGTACTGGTGCCACTCCTCGTCGGTGCCCGGCTCGCAGAAGAACTCCAGCTCCATCTGCTCGAACTCGCGGGTGCGGAAGATGAAGTTTCCCGGCGTGATCTCGTTGCGGAAGGACTTGCCCACCTGGCCGATGCCGAAGGGCGGCTTCTTGCGGGCCGCGCTCATGACGTTGGCGAAGTTGATGAAGATGCCCTGGGCGGTCTCGGGGCGCAGGTAGTGCAGGCCGGACTCGTCGTCGACCGGCCCCAGGTAGGTCTTGAGCAGGCCGGAGAACTCGCGCGGCTCGGTCCAGGAGCCCGGCTGGCCGGTGACCGGGTCGGGAACCATGTCGAGGGTGACGTTCTCGGGGTCGAGGCCCTTGCGGGCGGCGTAGTCCTCGATGAGCTGGTCGGCGCGGTAGCGCTTGTGGGTGTGCAGGGACTCCACGAGCGGGTCGGTGAAGGCGCCGACGTGACCGGAGGCGACCCAGGTCTCACGCGGCAGGATGACGGAGGAGTCCAGTCCGACGACATCGTCGCGCGAGCGGACCATGTACTGCCACCACTGGCGCTTGATGTTCTCCTTGAGCTCGACGCCCAGCGGCCCGTAGTCCCAGGCCGAGCGGGTTCCGCCGTAGATCTCGCCGCAGGGGAAGACGAAGCCGCGCCGCTTGGCGAGGTTGATGACGGCGTCGAGGCGTGAAGGGGTGGATGCCAACGGATGCTCCTTCAGGAGTGGTCGTGGTCCCGCCTGGTTGGTGGGGACGAGTGGTGACAGTCTAGGCGGACAGGGGCCGAGCGTCGGTGAGGGGCCCGTCGCACCACCGACGCGCGCACGCGCCCGGGAGGCCCTGCCGACTGCCGTCCAAACCGGCTCTCAGCAGCGCACACGCGGGCTCGCCCCGAGTTTGACGCAGGACCGACAGAGTATGAGAATGATTCGCATGAATGTTTCACAGGCTCGTTCCCGTCGTCTCAACCGCGTCGTGGCGCTCGGAGCCACCCTGATGCTGGCTGCCGGCATGAGCGCGTGCAGCGCCCTGAAGGGCGAGAGCTCGTCAGACGCATCGGCGCCGCACACGATCGCCCCGGGCAAGACCCTGACGGTCTCCACGTCCTTCTACCCGATCCAGTACCTGGCCGAGTCCATTGGCGGCAAGCTCGTCAAGGTCTCCACCGTGACCCCCTCCAACGTCGAGCCGCACGACTTCGAGCTCTCCGGCAAGGAGACCGCCGAGCTGGGCAAGGCCGACATCATCGCCTACGTCCCCGGCTTCCAGCCCTCCCTGGACAAGGCCGTCAAGGAGGTCGGTTCCGGCCCCACCGTGGTGGACCTGAGCAAGCCGGCCAACCTCGTCCACCACGAGGGGGTTGAGGAAGAGCACGAGCACGGCGAGGAGGCCACCGACGGCGCCTCGGCCAGTGCCGCCGCCACCGCACAGGCCAGCGAGGCCGAGCACGACGAGCACGGCCACGACGAGCACGCCGAGGGCGGTGAGGGGCACGACGGCAACCTCGACCCGCACTTCTGGCTCGACCCGGACCGCATGATCAAGGTGGCCGAGGCCCTTGAGGCCTCCTTCGCCAAGATCGACCCGGCCAACGCCAACGACTACAAGGCGGGCCTGGACAAGCTCAAGACGGCGCTGACCGGAGTGGACAACCAGTACAAGCAGGGCTTTACCAGCTGCCAGCACAAGACCTTCATCACCTCCCACGCCGCCTTCGGCTACATGGCCGACCGCTACGGCCTGACCCAGGCCTCCATCTCCGGCATCGACCCGGAGACCGAGCCCAGCCCCGCCGAGATGGCCAACATCAAGTCGGTGGTCGAGAAGACGGGGGTGAAGACCATCTTCACCGAGGAGCTGGTCTCCGACGCCCCCGCCAAGGCGATTGCCGCGGAGACCGATGCGAAGACGAGCGTTCTCAGCCCTCTGGAGTCCAAGCCCGAGCGGGGCGACTACACCGACGCCATGACCAGCAACCTGGAGCGGCTCAGGTCCGCCATGGAGTGCAAGTAGCCTCGGGCCCGGGCCGCCGAGCCCGACGCCCCGAGCAGATGACGTCCCCTCAGATTGGCATGATCGCAACCGTATGACCTCATCATCTCCACCATCACCAGCGTCTGTGACGACGCCGTCCGGTTCCCCCCGGGCGGCGTCGTCCGCGCTCGCCATCAGGGTCCGTGAGCTCAGCGTCGTCCTGGGCTCCTCCCTCATCCTGGACGACGTGAGCCTGGCCGTGGGCGGCGGCGAGTCCGTGGCGATCCTGGGCGCCAACGGCTCGGGCAAGTCCACCCTCGTCAAGGCCGTTCTGGGACTGGTGCCCCTGTCCGGCGGCAGCATCGAGCTCCTGGGCAGCCCCACCTCGCACCGCCACCGGGTCCCCTGGGAGCGGGTCGGCTACGTCCCCCAGCGGATCGGCGCCGGCTCCGGCGTCCCGGCCACCGCCCTGGAGGTGGTGCGCTCCGGGCTCCTGGGGCCGCGCCGGCCCTGGGCAGATCGGGGGCGAAGTGCCAAGAAGAAGGCCATGGCCGCCCTGGACGCCGTGGGGCTGGCACACCGGGCTGCGGACCATGTCCAGGTCTTCTCCGGCGGGCAGGCCCAGCGGGTCCTCATCGCCCGCGCCCTGGTCCGCTCCCCCGAGCTGCTCATCCTCGATGAGCCCCTGGCCGGCATCGACCGCGCCAGCCGCGAGTCCCTGGCCGAGATCCTTCAGGGGCTGCGCGCGCAGGGGCTGACCCTGGTGACGGTTCTGCACGAGATGGGTGAGCTCTCCGACGTCGTCCAGAGGGCGATCCTCCTGCAGGACGGCCGGCTCGTCGCCGACGGCCCGGCCGGCGAGGTCGCTCATCTGCGCGACAGCGGGACCGGTGCGCCCCAGGGCGACCCGCACCGCACACACTCCGACTACGGCGCCGACGGTGACCACCACCCGGACGCCGGCGGCCCTCCGGCCCACCACGCCCCCGTCCTCGACCATCGGCTGCCTGACACGCGCCCTCATTCCGGTAGGAGCACCCGCCCATGATCGAGTTCGTCTCCGACATGCTCGCCAGTCCCCTCATCCAGCGGGCCTTCATCGTGGCGGTCCTGGTGGGGCTGGCCGCCCCGGTGGTGGGCACCTACCTGGTTCAGCGGGGCCTGGCGCTGCTGGGCGACGGGATCGGGCACATCGCCCTCACCGGGATCGCCCTGGGCTGGCTGGCCGGGGCCGCCGCCAACGTCACTCCTCACGACGCCTGGGCCGTGCCCGGGGCGATCCTCATCAGCGTGCTGGGAGCCGTGATGATCGAGGTCATCCGCGCCAACGGCCGCACCCGGGGAGACGTGGCCCTGGCGATCCTGTTCTACGGGGGCATCGCCGGGGGCGTCATCCTCATTCGCGTCGCCGGCGGGACGACGACGAACCTCAACTCTTACCTGTTCGGCTCGATCTCCACGGTCTCGGTCTCCGACGCCTGGTTCACCATCGCCCTGGCCACCCTGGTGCTCCTGGTGGGGCTGGGGCTGCGCGGCCCGCTGTTCGCGTTGTGCCACGACGAGGAGTTCGCTCACGCCTGCGGCCTGCCCACCGGCGCTCTCAACGTGCTGGTGGCGGTGGTGGCGGCGCTGACGGTCTCGGTGTCCATGCGGGTGGTGGGGGCGCTGCTGGTCTCGGCGGTCATGATCGTGCCGGTGGCCATCGCCCAGCTCGTGTCGCACTCCTTCGCCCGCACCATGTACCTGGCGATGGGGCTGGGCGTGGTGGCCTGCGTGTCGGGTCTGACGATCACCTACCTGGTGGCGGCCTCTCCCGGCGCCATGATCGTGGTACTCCTAGTGGGGGGCTACGCCGTCGTCGCCCTCCTGTCCGGACTGCTGCAGCTCGTCAGCCGCTCGCGACGGCACCACATCACCTCAGGAGGCAGATCATGAGCGCAAGCAGCACGGCGCAGCGTCCCCGCGCCACGCGCCAGCGGGCCGCCGTCACCGACATCCTCGCCCGCACCGACGAGTTCCGCTCAGCCCAGCAGATCCATGCCGCCCTGGAGGCCGAGGGCACCAAGGTGGGACTGGCCACCGTCTACCGCAACCTGCAGACGCTGGCGGAGTCCGGCGCGGTGGACCAGGTGCGCAGCGCCGAGGGCGAGGTCCTCTATCGGGCCTGCGAGGAGCAGGAGCACCACCACCACATCGTGTGCCGCCGCTGCGGCTACACCGTGGAGGTTTCCGGCGGCGGGCTGGAGGAGTGGATTCAGCGGGTCTCGGCCCGGCAGGGCTTCACCCAGATGGAGCACACGGCGGAGTTCTTCGGCCTGTGCGCCACCTGCTCGACCCAGGACGCCTCACAGGACTGAGCAGGTCTGACTGACCCGGTGTCCGAGCCGGGTTGTGCCAGGCGACTGTTTTCAGCCCTCTGCTGCGTTATCTCATGACTTGTGAGACCTCGGACCGCCATAGCACCTGAAGACGCCGATGAGGCAGGTTGAGTGGGTTTGGAAGTCGATGTTCTGGCAGATCAACGAGATGGGCAATCACACTCCGCCGCGATAGACAAGCCGACGCACTCTTCAGGATCGTGTTGGCTCTTCGCAGCTCTCGGACCTCTTTCTCACGCTCCCCAATCCGGGCCACCTCATCGGTGGTGATTCCCAACCTCAGACCACGTCTACCTGAGCCTTCTTGACCCAGGACCGTAGAGTTTCGGGGTGAACGCCCAACTCCTCGGCGATCCTGAGTACCACCCCCTTAACCCACACCGGATTGGACAGCGGCTCCAAGACCATTCTCGTGGCCCGCTTCCGCAGTTCATCGGGCTACTTCGTCTGTCCCATGACAATGATCCTTCCTTGCCATCGCTGCCTCCATCAAACCCGGGGCAGTTGACACCTCTATAATAACCACCGACCCAACACCGCCACCCTAAGCCCACCCACCCCTCACCCACCTAACCAACCCCCCGATCAGTACAACGAGTTAGGGCGCCCGCGGCGGGATGCCGTAACCCGAACGATAGGCGGCGGTGTGCTGGCTCTACTCCAGTAGTCTGCTAGCGAGACCCCGTCGAGCGACTCAACGCAGTCAGGCTCGCGGTGACTGGCAGTCAAACTTGCAGGGGCTACGGTCCCTCCCGTTGCAGCAGATGGAGCAGTAGTCAGCGCCACGAGGAACTGTTCGTGTGTCTTCATGAACACCGAGGAGAGAGGTTGAAGGGAATGGGTAAGAAAAAACGCCGACGGCCAACACAACGCAGGGCAACACGACCGCCGGCTGACCCGCATGTGCAGGCGGTCCTCAACTCCGTTGGCGCGCAACTCAGTCTGTGTGCTGAGCTCCTGTCCGCAGAGGACCCGTCTGCCCATGTCGAGAAACGGTTAGCCGACGCGATTGAAGATCTGGCGGCAGCAATCGCCGAGTTCGATCCAGTGCGTGTCGTCGAGGTTGCGCGGATCAGGTGCCTCCCATGGTCCTTTCTTCCCCAAGCGGGGGCATCTGAGGCAGGTTTGACCCGCGCTGAGGTATTGGCCCTTCTAGCGATCACGGGTCACGGAAGCCTCGCTGGCAAAGCGGGACCTCCTGCCTCGCCGGAGCCCCCTGAGTGTCAAGAGCCTAGTTGCAGGGACTTGCGGATCCAGCCTATCACCGACGCTGTCCACCGCAGGATAGAGGCTGTAGATGCTATCCTACACCTTGAACAGACCAAGGCTCTCCTAGACAGGGACCCGGAAGATGAAATCGGTTTCATCACGGCGAAGGTGCGTGGCGCTGAAGTCTGGATGAGGAACTCTTCTTACCCCGACCAGGTTGAGATCACCGTAAGAGAACTTTTCACTAACGAAGACGTTGACCAGGCCCTCAGGGCGGATCTCGGATTCGGCGTCGATGAAGCCTTTCGAGCTCTACAGGGATGCCATAAGATTCAGGTAGACCGATTCAGTGGCCGCATGAACAAATGGCGTGACAACATGACTGGCGCCATGCAAGCGCACCCCCAGGGCCTCAACGAAGAAGAGCGCACCCACTGGATCGGAGAGTGGCAGAACTTCTGGGAGCCTGAAAGCCAGTTCATCACCGTCAGCACGCAGGAGGTCGCTGACTATACAGGTCTGGACAGCGCCGCGGTCCAGGCTGTGTTCGAGTTTTTCAAAATAGACCTGAGCGGATCGACACCACGGTCAGTGATCGACGCCTTTGCAGCCGGGGATAACCCGCTGCGGACCAACCCGGTCATCGCCGGTATGGATGGACGTTTCATGCTCGTCCACGATGCCCACATCGTCGTCGCTGTCCGCGAAGCCTTCGAGCAGCACCTCAAAGGCACCCAGGCCTGGGACAAGTACCAAGCGCACCGAGGAAAGGTCCTTGAGGAACGAACCGAGGCGGCGCTCACCCGTGTCCTCCCTGGCGCAACTGTCCTACACGGCTTCGAGTACTACGTGCCTGCTACCGAGGCCGAAGAAGCGGGTCCGGTCGAGGGCTACACGAAGCGCGTCGAAGGTGATAATCTCTTCATCCTCGATGACGTCGCCATCATCGTCGAAGACAAGGCAGTCGCCATCGCTCCGGCCGCGAGAGCAGGAGACACACGGCGCCTCCGAAACGACCTAAAACGCATCATCGAACGAGCAGTCAGTCAGGCCCGGCGCCTTCGGGACCGCATCAAAGCTGACCGAGGACTCAGACTCCACGGAGTGGAGTGGATGGACTTGAGCTCCGTTCGAGAGATCCACATTGTCGCAGTAAGCCTCGAGGACCTTGCAGCGACGACGACCGGTACGGCCGAACTCATCAAAGCCGGTTTCATCGACAAGGACTGCATCGCTTGGACCGTCTCCCTGCACGACCTAGATCTCATCGTTGAACTCATCGACCACCCGTCCGAGTTCCTCCTCTATCTCCGACGCCGCACCGATCCTCTAACGACCGTCATCTATACCGCGTCCGACGAACTCGACCTCTTCCTTCACTTCCAACAGAAGGGCCTTTACGTCGAACCGGACCCAGACGAACTCCGCAAGCAACACCCGTACCTTCCGGCAATAACGGCCGCAGAACGCCGACGCTTTAAGAGACAGGCACCCGAATACATCACGAGCCTAACCGACCAACTTGACGCATGGCACCGTCAACGTATCGTCGTGGAATCAGGAAGCCCCCACGGCGCCGGCGAAGCGGCAAAACTCGACTTCGCAAAGACTTTCACCGTCAAGAAACCAACGATGGGACCTAGCCCGCTCCGAGAACTCTTGGACGAGCTGAAAGCAAATCGAGCGTTCGCATGGCTGAGCATCGGCGCTACTCTGCTGTCAGGAGCTAAGACCACACAGCAACGAATGGCGCGCATACCTCGCGATCTGTTGGACGACCCATTTGAAGATGGTCGCGGAAGATCCGTGACCATACCCATGGTTGACGCCCGCGGCGACGGCTGGGTCCTAGCCTGGATCACACGGCCCCCATCCAAAGACTTCGACGAATTTGCCCACGAGATCAGCACCTATATTCAGGCAAAAGCACATCAATGGGGAATGCGACGCGCAGCTGCTTTCCTCTACGACGAAGCAACCCACGCGCTAGGTCGCACCCTTTACGAGTCACACCTCGGCGACCTAGAACCTGAAGTAGAGGCAGCTCTCTCCAAGTTACGGCCTGCGGACGCGTTATCTGCGCCACGCCCTCCGAAGACAAAGGGCCGTGCGAGAAACCGATCGTCAGCGAAGCGGAAGCGGAAGGGCGGACGTTGCTAGCCCCTCGAAGAACTCCCGCGGGGGATAGCCGTAAAGTGCTGCGGCTTGACGTAACCCAGACAACCCGCTCCCTTGCCTTCACCACGGGTGACAGTCGATATCGTCCGAGTCGCGTGAGCATTGGGACAATTGAGAGATGACGTACCTCGCATTCTCTCGCGGGAGGTACGGCTCGGGCGCGCGGTCAAGTTTTGCTTGCGCCGTCAGTGTGAGCGTCGTAAGGAGTGAGGCATCAGAGCAGCACGGAGCAAGCCAGGAAGCTCGCTCACCGTCGCTCCGACCCCGTCCCCCGAGACTACTACCAGCGCAAACGCAACCAGGGGAACCGCCACAACTAAATCGTCCTCACCCTGGCCCACCGCCGCTTCCTGACCCTGCACACCATGATCCACAACAGCCCCCTCGACAACCCGCAACCTTCGACACAGCTACCCACCGCCACTTGACGCAGCATGTAGGGGCCCCGAAGACTCGATCCCACAGCGGCTCGGTGTCCACAGCGCTGACATCAGCGGCTTCGCCGCGGAAGCCGCCAGCGTGAATCGTTGGAATTCTGGGGTTTCTTCTCGAAGTACGGCGCCTGAGCGAGGTTGATGTCAGCGTCATGGACACTGGCGCCCCGTCACGCCTCTTCCTTCGTGCCCGCCATCGATTCCAGGCCAAGTTATCCCACCCCGGAATCCCGCAGGAGCGAGCGTCTCAGCAGCCATGACACTCACATGTCTTAGATGTGAAGAGACAAGACAGTTCCCTATTTCCCGTCGATGTGCGGTTCCTCGTCGTCCTCGGGGTCCTCGGCGCCGGCCGGTTCCTCGTGCAGCACCTTGTCCACGGCCCCGCCATAGCGGCGCTCACGTCCGGCGTAGGCCTCACAGGCCTTCCACAGCTCGGTGCGGTTGAAGTCGGGCCAGGCCAGGGGCGAGAAGTAGAGCTCGGCGTAGGAGGAGGACCACATGAGGAAGTTGGAGGTGCGCTGCTCGTCGCCGGTGCGGATGAACAGGTCCACGTCCCGCATGGTGGGTGAGTAGAGATAACGCTGGATGGTCTTCTCGTTGATGGAGGAGGCCTTGAGGCGGCCGGCGGCGACATCCTCGGCAATGGCTCGGGCGGCGTCGGCGATCTCGGCCCGCCCGCCGTAGTTGATGCACAGGTTGAGGACCAGGCCCGTGTTGTGCGCAGTGACGCGCTCGGCCTCACGCAGCTCGTGCAGGACGGACTTCCACAGGCGCGGGGTGCGCCCGATCCAGCGCAGCCTGACGTTCCAGGAGTTGAGGACGTCGCGCTGGACGCGCAGGACCTTGCGGGCGAAGCCCATGATGAAGCGGACCTCGCCGGGTGAGCGCCGCCAGTTCTCGGTGGAGAAGGCGTAGACGCTCAGCTCCTTGACGCCGATCTCGATGGCGCCGGCGGCGACGTCGAGCATATTGGCCTCCCCCACCCGGTGGCCCTCGGTGCGGGGCAGGCCGCGGGCGTTGGCCCAGCGACCGTTGCCGTCCATGACGACGGCGACGTGCTGGGGCAGGGAGCCGGCCGGCAGCACGGGTGGGGTCAGGCCGGGCCGGTGCAGGGGCGGGGCGGCCTCGACCGTCATGTCTCTGGCGACGTCTGTCATGGTTATGCCCTTTCCACCAGTGCGAGGGAGCGCAGGCGCCGCTCCAGGTACCAGGTCGTGTAGGCCGAGACGAGTCCGGAGGCCTGGGAGCGCTCGCGCTGGCCGGAGGCGTCGGCCACGGCCCAGTCGCCGGAGAGCAGGGCGCCCAGGAGCGCCATCGTGGCCGGCTCGACCTCGACGGCGCCGGCCGAGCGGCAGGACTCGCACACCGCGCCACCGGCCTGGATGTGGAAGGCCCGGTGGGGTCCGGGGGCGCCGCACAGGGCGCAGTCGTAGCACGAGGGCGCCCAGCCGCCCAGGGCCAGGGCCCGCAGCAGGTAGGAGTCCAGGATGAGTCCGGGGGCGTGGCGGCGGTGGGACATGGCGGCCAGGGCCCCGGCCAGCAGCAGGTACTGCTGGGGGCTGGCCTCGGTGCCCAGGTCTCCGTCGTCGGCGCTGAGGCGCTCAGCGGTCTCCACCATGGTCGAGGCGCAGGTGAACATGGCGTAGTCGGCGCTCACGGCTCGGCCGAAGGGGTCGATGATCTCGGCCTGGGTGACGACGTCGAGGGTGCGTCCGGCGTGGAGCTGGACGTCGGTCATGGAGAAGGGTTCCAGGCGGGCGCCGAAGCGGGAGGTGGTGCGGCGCACCCCCTTGGCCACGGCGCGCACCTGTCCGTGGTGGCGGGTGAGCATCACGATGATGCGGTCGGCCTCGCCCAGCTTGTAGGTGCGCAGGATGATCGCCTCATCCCGGTACAGCCTGCTCGTCACGGGCGCAGTCTCTCACGCCCTCTCAGCGCAGGGCGCGATTGATGGCGGAGATGACGGCCTTGAAGGAGGAAGTGGTGATGGAGGGGTCGATGCCCACGCCCCACAGGATCTGGCCGTCGACCTCGCACTCGACGTAGCTGGCGGCCTTCGCGTCGCGTCCCTCGCTCAGGGCGTGCTCGGCGTAGTCGAGGATCCGCACGCTCAGGCCTGTGCTCTCCAGGGCGGTGACGAAGGCGTCCAGGGGGCCGTTGCCGGAGGCGGTCAGGTGCTTCTCCTGGCCTCCGTCGACCAGGGTGACGGTGAGGGTGGAGTCCTCGTCATCACCGGTGGAGGTCAGGGTGGCCCCACGCAGCTCGAAGCGGCCCCAGCGGCTGAGCTCGGCCTCGGGGGCGGCCGCGGCGGGCAGGTACTCGTCGGCGAAGATCGACCACAGGCGGTCGCCGTCGACCTCGCCGCCGTAGGTGTCGGTGTGGCGCTGGACGATGCGGGAGAACTCGATCTGGAGACGGCGCGGCAGCTCGAGCTTGCGGGTGGTGCCCAGCAGGTAGGCGACCCCGCCCTTGCCGGACTGGGAGTTGACGCGCACGACGGCCTCGTAGGAACGGCCCACGTCGTGGGGGTCGATGGGCAGGTAGGGCATGGCCCAGGGGACGGCGATCTCCGCCTCGGCGTCGGTCAGCCCCTCGGCCTGCTTGGCGCTGACCTGAGTGTTGCGCGCCGCGAAGCCCTTCTTGATGGCGTCCTGGTGGGAGCCGGAGAAGGAGGTGTAGACGAGCTCGCCGGCGTAGGGGGTGCGCGGGGGCACGTCCATGCCAGTGGCCCGCTCGACAGTGCGGCGGACCTCGTCGATGTCGGACAGGTCGAGCATGGGGTCCACGCCCTGGCTGAAGAGGTTGAGGGCCAGGGTCACCAAGTCCACGTTGCCGGTGCGCTCGCCGTGGCCGAACAGGCAGCCCTCGACGCGGTCGGCGCCGGCCATGAGGCCGAGCTCGGCGGCGGCCACGCCCGAGCCGCGGTCGTTGTGGTTGTGCAGGGACAGGCACACGGACTCACGCCGGGGCAGGTGGCGGCTCATCCACTCGATCTGGTCGGCGTAGACGTTGGGGGTGGCGCGCTCGACGGTGGCGGGCAGGTTGAGGATGATCTCGCGGTCCTCCTCGGGCTCCCACACGTCCATGACGGCCTGGCAGACCTCGAGGCTGTAGTCGAGCTCGGTGTCGACGAAGATCTCCGGGGAGTACTCGTAGCCGAAGATCGTGTCCTCGTCGAGGACCTTCTCGGCGCGGGCCATGATCTGGCGGGTGCCGTCGACGGCGAGCTCGCGGATCTGGTCGCGGTCCATGCGGAAGACGACGTTGCGGAACAGGGGCGACAGGGCGTTGTAGAGGTGGACGGTGGCCCGTGGGATGCCGATGCAGGCGTCCAGGGTGCGGTCGATGAGCTCGCCGCGCGACTGGGTGAGCACGGAGATGGTGACGTCCTCTGGGATCGCGCCGTCGTCCACCAGGGAGCGCACGAAGTCGAAGTCGGTCTGGGAGGCGGCCGGGAAGCCGATCTCAATCTCCTTGAAGCCCATGCTCACGAGCAGGTCGAAGACGGCGCGCTTGGCCTGGGGGCCCATGGGCTCGATGAGGGACTGGTTGCCGTCGCGCAGGTCGGTGCTCAGCCAGCGGGGGGCGGCGGTGATGCGCTTGTCCGGCCAGGTGCGGTCGGGCAGGTCGATGGAGACGACGTCGAGGAAGGGCCGGTACTTGGCGAACGGCATACCGGAGGGCTGCTGGGGGGCGGGGCGGGCGTTGCGCATCAAGACTCTCCTGGGTGAGGTGCTTCGTGATTCGACGGCGGTTCCCGGAAGACTCGTCTGACTCCTGAGGAACACAGCCGCGAACGTGGCCGGGCAGGACGAGTCAGCCGCGGTCGGGGTGCCGGCCTGTCAGGCCCCGCCGCGGCGACTAAGCAGGAGGCTCACCTGGTGGCCTGGAGTCGCTCGCACGGCGTAGACCCTACCCCGATGAAGACCCGTCGTCAGGTAAGGGGGTCGCGTGGGACCGCAGAGTGAGACAGAGGGTGCAGAGGCTCCTCCGCGAGCCATGTCTCGCACTCTGACGCACACCAACACCATGATGTAGCATCTCTACTATATTCAGTTGCGCTTCTACTCAGGAGGGTTTGTGCGATGACTCCAGTCATCACCACGGAGAACCTCGAGTTCTCCTACGGGGACACCCCGGTGCTGCGCGGCATCGATCTGTCGGTCGAGGCCGGCGAGGTCGTCTGCCTGCTCGGCCCCAACGGCGTGGGCAAGACGACCCTCGTGGAGAACCTGCTGGGATCTCTGACCCCGACCGCCGGCAGGGTGCGTGTGCTCGGCACCGATCCGCGCCGGGCGGGTGCCGACTTCTGGGCGAGGGTCGGGCTGGTGCAGCAGAGCTGGACCGACCACGCCAAGTGGAGGGTGAGGGACCAGCTGGAGTGGATCCGCTCGGTCCAGCTGACGGCGGCGAGCCGAGTGAGCAGCGTCAACGAGGTGCTCGACGCCGTCGGCCTCAGTGAGAAGGCCGACTCCCGGTTGTCGAGGCTCTCCGGCGGGCAGCGACGCACCATTGACTTCGCGGCCGCCCTCATGGCCTCACCCGAGCTCCTCGTCCTGGACGAGCCGACGACCGGACTGGACCCGGTCTCCAAGGCGCGCCTGCACGACCTCATTCTGGCCCGGGTCGACGACGACGCCACCATCGTCATGACCACCCACGACCTGGCCGAGGCCGAGCACCTGGCCTCTCGGGTGCTCATCATGAACGAGGGACGGATCCTCGCCGACGGCACAGTCACGGCGCTGCGCGAGCGCCTCGACCACGGCGCCGAGATCACCTGGGTCCAGGACGGGACCCACCACGTCCACTCCACCCACTGCCCCGAGCGCTTCGTCAAGGAGCTCGACCTCGACGCGATCACTGGGCTCACCATTACCCGCCCCACCCTGGAGGAGACCTACCTCTCCCTCGTCAGCAGCAAGGAGCCCCAGTCATGAGCACTCGCACTTTTCTCGCAGTTCTACGCGCGGCCCGTCGCCAGGCGGCCCTGGACCTGCGAGCAGGCATTGTCGGGTCGAGCGTCGCATTGCTGGTCTCCGTAAGCGCCATCGTGATCGTCGGCAAGAACAGCCAGGTCGCAACCGCGGCCCACGCGGCCTTCGGCCCCATGTTCCTCGCCGGCAGCATTGGCACGATCAGCTGCTTCATCACCTTCCATATCGCCAGCGAGGCCTACGTCGACCGTATCGGTGGAGCCCTGCTGCGGGTGCGCGTCCTGCCCTACGGTCCGCTGACGTGGGCAATCGGTAAGACAATGTCCTCAGTCACTCAGACCCTCGTCTTCCAGAGCGCCATTCTTCTCGGGGGCGCACTGTTCGTTGAGGCACTGCCCCTGAGTGCGCCCCAGGTGCTGGCCTGCCTGCCGCTCATGGTGCTGTCAGCCGTTGCGACAGCCCCGCTGGGCTTCCTCGTGGGTGCCTTCGTCCGCGGCGTCTATAGCTTCATGGCCTCCTACCTGCCCATGTTCGCCCTGATCGGAACGAGCGGTTTCTTCATGCCCATGGACCGGCTCCCCTCCTGGCTGCAGGCGGTTCAGCTGGCGCTGCCAACGTACTGGTCGGGGCACTTGACCCGTTGGGCGCTGGTGGGTGACCCCTCATGGGAGGTGGGCCGAGCCTTCTCACCAGTGCTCGCCGTCGGGGTCCTGGCGGCATGGACGGTTCTCGGCTTCGCGGGAGCCTCGTTCATCGTGCGGCGCAGCTTCCGCAAGGAGACGATCGGTAGTCTGGCGCGCGTGCAGTCCACCATTCGCTCCCAGACCGGTCTGTGACCATGTCCGACGACGTCGTCCACAACCGGATCGCGGTCCTGCGCGCCGACCGCCGGGTGAGCCGCCGTGAGCTGGCCGAGGCCCTCGGCGTCCACTACCAGACGGTGGGCTACCTCGAGCGTGGGGAGTACGCCCCCTCGCTGCACCTGGCCCTGCGCATCGCCCGCTACTTCGACGTGCCCGTGGAGTCGGTCTTCTCCCTGGAGGAGTTCCCCCGCCTGACGTGAGACACCATCACAAGGAGAGATGCAGGATCAGAGCCTCATTAACCATTTTCATCAGGCCACTGGGTAACCAGCCGACAACCTCGCCGACTCTCTCCACAGCAATCGATCGAACGTGCTCCGCCTGAGCCTTGGAGTCCTTGGGCAAGCCGGTTGCCTCCGAGGGGAGGAAGACCTGAAAGGGAAGAACTCGCGAGGTTGAGCTGGTCAATGGGACCACTGTCACCACGCCGCGACCAAGACGTGCGGCCGCCGCATTGGCGTGGTCATTACTTACTATGAGCGCAGGTCGACGCTTGTTCGCCTCACTGCCGACAGAAGGATCAAAGTCGACAAGGCGGATTTCACCTCGTAGCATCCTCACCTCTATCGATCCCGTCAGCGACCGTACTATCCCAGACGGTTGCATCCTCAGAGGCATCCCAGGAGGACCAGGCCTCAGCGTAAGCATCCTGAAGATCAGCTTTTCCGAGCAGGCGGATGGCATTCTGAATACCAGCAGACCTCGACGCCAAACCGTCACGCTCCACGCATCGGTCCAGCAGAATGAGGTCACTCTCCGACAAACTCACACTTAACTTCATACCTGCATGCTACTCGGGTAGCATCATCAGGGGCAAGAGGACAAAGAGCCTCATCAGGCCGCTCGGAGGCGTTACTCGCAGTCGGGTGGTGCCCTCCCCATCTGGGGGAGGGCACCACCCGATTACTCGGTTCGACGAGGTGTCCGCGTCCCGGCGCCTACCTCCCTACAGGAGGCCCTCGGCCAGGTCCAGCGGGGTGCCAAAGCGGTGGTTGGTGATGGCCACCGCCTGCTCACGCAGGAAGGGCAGCAGCTCGGAGTGCGGGCAGGCCGTCACGGCCCCCGTGTACAGGGCGATGTCGGGGCTTCCGCCGGTCACCCGGCTGGCGTGGCTCCAGCGGGCGGCGGAGGTCTCCTCACGCGGGCCGAGGATGCGCACGCGCGTTCCCAGCCCGCCGGATGCGGAGAGCTCGGCCAGGCGGGCGTCCCAGGCACCCTGGTCCTCAACCGCCACCTGGACGCCGGCGGCCTGCAGCGCGTTCTGCAACGGCTGGGGCAGACGGTCGGCCACGGACAGGCTGACGAAGCCACCAGCCCGCACACCGGCCGCCATGACGCGCACGATGTCGGCCAGCTCGGTTCCCGCCCCGGCGCGCACAAGCACGTCAGTGGGCCGGTAGCGCAGGACATTGCGCTCGCAGGCCAGTGCCGTGACGTCGCGGTTGACGCCGTAGGCGCTCCTCCAGGCGGAGGCGTCGGCCACCAGGGCCCGGCGCAGCCCGGCCAGGTCGGCCTCGCCCAGCTGGCCGCTGACGGCGTCGCACAGGCTCGCCACGCGCGGATCCAGCGCCGCGGTGCCCTGACCGGCCAGCTCCTTCACGTCCTGGCCGTCTGCGGGCTCCACGTCCCCCAGGCCCAGCAGGTAGGAGGGCCCGCCGGCCTTCGTCGTCGAGCCGATGGCCGAGCGCTTCCAGCCGCCGAAGGGCTGGCGGCGCACGATGGCCCCGGTGATGCCGCGGTTGACGTAGATGTTGCCGGCCTGGATCGAGTCGAGCCAGACGGCCAGCTCGGCCGCGTCGAGGGTCTGGAGCCCGGAGGTGAGCCCATAGTCGACGGCGTTGACCGCCTCGATGGCCTCCTCAAGGGTGTCGACCCGCATGACACCGATGACCGGCGCGAAGTACTCGGTGAGGTGGAACTCGCTGCCGGGCACGACCCCAGCGCGGATACCCGGGGTCCACAGGCCGTCACCGAGGTAGCGGGGCTTGAGGACCCAGTGCTCACCGACCCCCAGAGTGGTCAGGCCGCGCACGGCCTTCTCATCGTCGGGCACGACGACGGGCCCCATCTGGGAGTCCAGCGACAGCGGCAGGCGCACCCGCAGGGAGGCGGTGGCGTCCACGAGCTGGCGGGCGATGCGCTCGGACTTGCCGGCCGAGGAGACCAGGACCAGCAGGGAGGAGGCCGAGCACTTCTGGCCGGCGTGGGCGAAGGCCGAGTAGACGGCGTCGCGCACGGCGATGTCGGGGTCGGCCGAGGGAGTGACGATAATGGCGTTCTTGCCGCTGGTCTCCCCCAGCAGGTGCATGTCCGGCTTCCAGGAGCGGAAGAGGCGGGCCGTGTCATAGGAGCCGGTGAGGACCACGCGGTCGACGTCCTTGTGGGTCACCAGGTGGCGCGAGACCTCCCCGTCCTCCAGCGGGGCGAGCACCACGAGGTCCTCGGGGATCCCGGCGTCGTGGAAGGCGCGCACGAGCTCGGCCGCGCAGCGTCGGGCCGGCGGGGCGGGCTTGAGGATGACGGCGCTGCCGGCCGCCAGGGCCGCGGCCACTCCCCCGGTGGGGATGGCCACCGGGAAGTTCCAGGGCGAGGCGACCACGGTGACGTCCACCGGGGCGAAGCGGGCCCCGACCATGTACTCCGGGTCGTGCAGGAGCAGCGAGGACTCGGCGTAGTGGTGGCAGAAGTCGATGGCCTCACTGACCTCGGGGTCGGACTGGTCGATGGTCTTGCCGGCCTCGGAGCCGGCGACCTCGATGAGCTCGGCGCGCCGGGCGGCCAGGACGTCACCGACACGGTGCAGGGCGGCGGCACGCTCCTCCGGGTCCAGGGACTGCCAGACGCCGGCCGCCTCGGCCGTTGAGGCCACCAGGGAGTCGACGTCGGCGTTCGTGGCCAGGCGGGCGGCGCCGGCCTCCACCTCGGCCACGCCCCGCGTGGAGCCCGGGATGGCGGCAGCGATGTCCCGGGCCCACTGGCGGTTGGCGGCCAGGGCCGGGTCGGAGTCGGCCTCGGAGACGAAGGGCCTCCTGGCGCGCTCGGCGACCGTGCCGGTCTCCTCAGGGATGCCCGCCTCCCGCTCGGCGAGCCGGTTCTGGGTGCGGTTGGGCACCGGCACCGGGGCGTCCGGGTCGAGGTCGGACAGGGCCGCCAGGAAGCGGTCGCGCTCGCGGGCGAAGATCTGCTCGTTGCTGGCCAGGTCGAAGACGCCGGACATGAAGTTCTCCGGCGCCGCGTTCTCCTCCAGGCGGCGCACCAGGTAGGAGATGGCGACGTCGAACTCGTGGGGGTCGACGACGGGCACGTACAGCAGGAGGTGTCCGGTGTCGCGGCGCACGACCTCCTGGATGCCGGTGGCCATGCCGGAGAGCATCTCGAACTCGACGCTGTCCTCGACGCCGCGTGCGGCGCGCAGCTCGAAGGCGAAGGCGATGTCGAAGAGGTTCTGGCCGGCCACGCCCAGGCGGATGTTGCGGGTGCGCTCGGGCGTCATCGCCCAGGAGAGCATGCGCTTGTAGTTGGTGTCGGTGGCCTGCTTGGAGGGCCAGGTGGTCAGCTCCCAGCCGTGGATCTCGGCGTCGACCTTCTCCATGGACAGGTTGGCGCCCTTGACGATGCGGACCTTGACGCGTGAGCCGCCGGAGGCGACACGCTTGGCAGCCCACTCCTGGAGGCGCTGCATGGCGCCCAGGGAGTCGGGCAGGTATGCCTGCAGGACGATGCCGGCCTCGTAGCCGCGCATGTCCTCCTGGTCGAGGATCGCGGTGAAGACCGCGATGGTCAGGTCGAGGTCCTTGTAGTCCTCCATGTCCAGGTTGAGGAAGGTGCCGTGGTCGCGCGCCAGGCGGTAGAGGGGCAGGAGGGCGTCGACGCCGTGGGCGACGACCTCCTCGAAGCCCCAGGGGTTGTGGGGGCCGGTGACGGCGGAGACCTTGACCGAGACGTAGTCGACGTCCTCTCGGGTGACCAGGCGGGAGACCTCGGCCAGGCGGCGGGATGCCTCCTTCTCCCCCAGGACGGCCTCACCCAGGAGGTTGACGTTGAGGCGGTTGCCGCCCTTGCGCAGGCGGGCGAGGGCGGGCCCGAGTCCCTTGTCGGTGGCGTCGACGACGAGGTCGCCGACGATCTCCCGGAAGACTCGCCGGGCGACCGCGGTGACGGTGCGCGGGGCGAGGCGGGAGGCGGCCGATCCCAGCCCCATGGCTCCGGCCAGGGCGGGCGGCAGGAAGTCGGTGCGCCCTGCCGACAGGCGCTTGAGGGCGGTGCTGGCGACGTCGAGGTCGGTGGGACGCACGACGTCGTCGACGAAGCGGGTGGTGAATGTCAGGCCCTCGGGGTCGGAGAGGATGCGGGAAAGGAGCTTGGCTGAGCGCGGTACCGGCTCGGATGCCGACTCGTCAGCCCACCGGCGTGCTCGGGCGACGGCTTTCTCGCCCAGCGCCCACAGGTCGTCGGGGCAGCGGCGTCCTGCGTTACCTGAGTCGGTGCGGGGCTGACTGGGAACGGCGGTGTTCGTCATGCGTGTGGCCTCCAGGTCGATGTGACATCGGACCCTCCAAGTGTGCGTGACAACACCCCTTATGCGCGACCGATTCGAGCATCAAGTCGCCACGTGTCGCAAGTCCCCTTGGTCCCAGATGCCGTCCGTACCGTTGCACCGACAGCGTGGGGAGGCTCAGAAACCGAGGCGGGCCAGGGCTTTGGGGTCGGACTGCCAGTCCTTGGCGGTGCGCACGTGCAGGTCGAGGTAGACCTTGCGGCCCAGCAGCTGCTCAATGCCCTTGCGGGCGGTGACGCCCACCTCCTTGAGGCGCCGTCCGCCTTTGCCGATGATGATGGCCTTCTGGGAGTCGCGCTCGACGACGAGGCTCACGCGCACCTGGAGGCGGCCCCCGGCGCCCTTGATGCGGCCGACCTCGTGCTCGTCGTCGGGGTCGGCGATCTCGTCGACGACGACGGCCAGGGAGTGGGGCAGCTCGTCGCGCACACCCTCCAGGGCGGCCTCGCGCACGAGCTCGGCGATCATGACCTGCTGGGGCTCGTCGGTGATCTCACCGGTGGGGTACAGCGGCGGGGACAGGGGCATGTACCCCAGCAGAACCTCCTCCAGGACGTCGATCTGCTCGTTGCGCTGCGCTGAGACCGGGACGATATCGGCCCACTCCCCCAGCTCGCTGACGGCCAGGAGCTGGGCGGCCAGGGCCTCTCGGGTGACGGTGTCGGCCTTGGTGACCACGGCGACCACGGGGGTGCGCAGCTCGGCGAGGTCACGGGTGATGAAGCGGTCGCCGGGGCCGATCTTCTCGTTGGCGGGGATGCAGAAGACGACGACGTCGACGTCGGTGAGGGTCTCGCGCACCAGGTCGTTGAGGCGCTTGCCCAGCAGGGTGCGGGGGCGGTGGAGGCCGGGGGTGTCGACCAGGACGATCTGCGCGTTCTCCTTGTGGATGACGCCGCGCACGTTGTGGCGGGTGGTCTGGGGGCGTCCGGAGGTGATGGCGATCTTGGCGCCGACCATGGCGTTGGTGAGGGTGGACTTGCCGGCGTTGGGGCGGCCCACGATGCAGGCGAAGCCGGCGCGGAAGTCCTCGGGGAAGTCGGGGACGACGATCTCGACGCGGGTGGAGTCGGAGGCGCCGTCCTCGTCGTCGGGCTCGTCCTCGCCGTCTTCCTCGTCGTCGGGGTCGGTGAGCGGGTTGGGGCCGTCCATGAGCTCGGCGTCGGTGGGGAAGCGGAAGCCGGCCGGGGCGGGGCCGGGCGCGGGCATCTCGAGGGGCTCGGCCAGCAGCTCCTCGGGGGCTTCCTCGGTGGGCTGGGGCTGGTCGTCGTGGGCTGCGGGGGCGGTCTGGTCGGCGGTGTCAGTCATCGGTGTCCTCTTCGGGTGCGGGGGTGCGCGAGGCGAGAATAGTGGAGACCTGGCGGCGGCGGCCGGTGGCCTCCTCGGCCTGGAGGTGGACGCCCTGGGTGTCTCCGGCGGCGCCGGGCAGGGGGACGCGGCCGATGGCCTTGGTGAGCAGCCCGCCGACGGTGTCGACGTCGTCGTCGTCGATCTCGAGGTCGAAGAGCTCGCCGAGCTCGTCCAGGGCGAGTCGGGCGGGGACGCGGTAGGTGCCGGGGGCGACTTCGACGACCTCGGGCAGCTCGGGGTCGTGCTCGTCGGTGAGCTCGCCAACGACCTCCTCCAGGAGGTCCTCCATGGTGACCAGGCCGGCGGTGCCGCCGTACTCGTCGACGGCCAGGGCCATGTGGAAGCGGCCGGTCTGCATCTCGCGCAGGAGGTCGTCGGCGGGTTTCATCTCGGGGACGTACTCGGCGTCCCGGGCGAATCCGGCCACGGCGAGGGCTTCGTGCTCGGGGTGGGCGGCCAGGCGTCGCAGGACGTCCTTGAGGTAGAGGATGCCGCGCACGTCGTCGGCGTCCTCCCCGATGACGGGGACGCGTGAGTAACCGGAGCGGATGAACAGGCGCATGGCGGCGGAGGCGGGCTTGTGGGCGTCGATGGTGACCATGTCGGTGCGTGGGACCATGACCTCGCGCACGAGGGTCTGGCCGAGCTCGACGACCGAGCGCATCATCTCGCGGTCCTCGTCCTCGATGGTGTCGGTCTCGCCGATCTCGTCGATCATCTCGCGTAGGTCCTCGTTGACGGCCTCGCGGGTCTCGGCGTCGGTGGGGGCGGACTCGGGGCGGCGGGTGCGGGAGACGAGGCGGCGCTGGGGGGCGGCCAGGATGTCGACCCAGGTGAGCAGGCCGCCCAGGGCGAGCAGGGTGGCGGCGGGGTTGCGCCGGCCGTAGGTGCGTGGGGAGAAGCCGACGACGACGCCCAGCAGGATGATGTTGGCCAGCAGGGCCAGGGCCAGGACCTGCCACCAGGCGCGCACGAGCCCGGAGGCGGCCAGGGTGATGAGGACGGCGGCGAGCATGTCGACGGCGACGCGGGCGACGCTGAGGGCGCCCAGGACCCGGGTGCGGTGCTCGGCCAGGCGGCGGACCCGGGTGGCTCCGCGGCGGCCCTCCTCGATGAGGTCGTCGGCGGCGGCGCGGGTGAAGCGCAGCAGGGCGGACTCGCCGGCTGACAGGAGGGCACCCAGGGCCAGGACGATCACCGCGCAGGCGATGAGCGCGGCGGTGGGGATGCCGGTCACGCGGGGCTCACTTGCCGCGCTCGGCCAGGAAGGTCAGCAGGAGGCGGCGCTGGAGGTCGAACATCTCCTTCTTCTCCTCGGGCTCGGCGTGGTCGTAGCCCAGGAGGTGGAGGATGCCGTGGACGGTGAGCAGGAGCATCTCCTCGACGGCGGAGTGCCCGGCGGCCAGGGCCTGCTTGGCGGCGACCTGCGGGCACAGGACGATGTCGCCCAGGGTGCCGGCGGGGGTGGGCGAGTCGGCTGAGCCGGGGCGCAGCTCGTCCATGGGGAAGCTCATGACGTCGGTGGGGCCGGGCAGGTCGAGCCAGCGCACGTGGAGCTCTTCCATGGGCTCGGGGTCGATGAACATGATGTTGAGCTCGGCGGCGGGGCTGACGTGCATGGCGGTCAGGACGTGGTCGGCGAGGGCCGCGAACTCGGCGGCGTCGATGACGGTGGTGGTCTCGTTGATGACCTCAGTGGTCATGCGGGTTCCTCTCCGAGTAAGGCCGGGCGGGGCGGTTGCTGCTCCCCCGACGGTACTGGCTGTTGCGGCCGCTGCGGCCAGGCGGTCCGGCGGGTCGGGCGGCGGCGTCCTGGGCGGCGACCTCGGCGTCG
Source organism: Actinomyces sp. oral taxon 175 str. F0384 (assembly GCF_000223355.1). Classification (NCBI taxonomy): domain Bacteria; kingdom Bacillati; phylum Actinomycetota; class Actinomycetes; order Actinomycetales; family Actinomycetaceae; genus Actinomyces; species Actinomyces sp. oral taxon 175. The sequence goes on along the minus strand of NZ_AFUR01000001.1, from coordinate 1,016,657 downwards.
TGGCGGGCGTAGGCCTCGATGATGCGGCCCACGAGGCGGTGGCGTACGACGTCGGCCGACCCGAGCTCGCAGAAGCTGATGCCGTCGACGCCGGCGAGGATCTTGCGCACGACGATGAGGCCGGACTCGCGTCCGCCGGGCAGGTCGACCTGGGAGATGTCTCCGGTGACGACCATGCGCGAGCCGAAGCCGAGGCGGGTGAGGAACATCTTCATCTGCTCGGGGCTGGTGTTCTGGGCCTCGTCGAGGATGACGAAGGCGTCGTTGAGGGTGCGTCCGCGCATGTAGGCCAGGGGTGCGACCTCGATGGTGCCGGCGGCCATGAGGCGGGGCAGGGCCTCGGGCTCGAGCATGTCGTGGAGGGCGTCGTAGAGGGGGCGCAGGTAGGGGTCGATCTTGTCGGTGAGGCTGCCGGGCAGGAAGCCGAGGTTCTCGCCGGCCTCGACGGCGGGGCGGGTGAGGATGATGCGTGAGACGCGTTTGCGGGCCAGGGCGTCGACGGCCTTGGCCATGGCCAGGTAGGTCTTGCCGGTGCCGGCCGGGCCGATGCCGAAGGTGATGGTGGATTCCTCGATGGCGTCGGTGTAGGCCTTCTGGCCGAGGGACTTGGGGCGGATGGTGCGGCCGTGGGAGGTGAGGATGTCGTCGGTGAGGACCTCGGTGGGGCGGGCGGCGGTCTCCAGCAGGCCGACGGCGCGCTCAACTGCGTCCGCGGTCAGGGGCGTGCCGGTGCGGGCGACGTCGATGAGCTCGGAGAGCAGGACGACGACGGTGTCGACGCGGGCGGCGGGGCCCGAGACGGTGACGGCCGTGCCGCGCACGTGGATGTCTACGTCGGTGAAGCCCTTCTCGATGGCGCGCAGGACCTCGTCCCGGGCACCCAGGAGTGTCACCGGAGCGACGTCCTCGGGCAGGGTGAGGGTGCGGACCACCGTGGAGTCGGGGGTGGTGGAAGCGGAGTGAGCGGCAGCCGAGTCGAATGTTGAGACGGCCGGGGATGCGGGACCTGCTGGGCTCAAGGGGCTATCGGCTGAGGAGGTCATCGCCGGCGAACCGGCTGCTGCGGTGGGCGGTGTCGTCATCACTGTCGATCCTAGATGATTGGCCCTGGAGACGCCGAGGGCACCTCGCACTGGGACGAGACGCTCACTGCAGCCCTATCAAGACGTGGTGGCCGTCATCCGGACTTGCTGGGCCTATCACTATTCTTCCGGTACGTCACATCTGATCCCGACTCTCCGTCTCGGATCGGCTAGTGTTGTTGCAGTCGGCCCAGGGCCCCGAATCGCGGGCGGTACCCGCACCAGTAATGTCTTTCGAGGATTCGTATGACTGATTACCTCACCCTTGGAAATGACGGCCGACTCGTAGACCGCGAAGGCAAGACTCTGGAGCTCAAGCGGGATCTCAGCTCACCCACTGGGCCACTGCGCACCATCACGGCCTTCGCGAACTCCGCGGGTGGTCGCCTCGTCATCGGGATCGCGGATGATGGCACCGTGGTCGGTGTTGAGGACCCGCTCTCCGAGGAGGAGCGCGTCGCCAGTCTCATCGATGACTGGATCTCGCCCCAGCTGGTTCCCGCCATCGATCTTGTCACGCTCAGCGGCAGGACTGTTCTTGTTGTCGATGTTCCTCTGAGTACCCGACGCCCCCACTACATCACCCGGCAGGGCCCAGAAGCGGGCGTCTACGTACGTCTCGGCTCTTCCACTCGCCAGGCCGATCCGGCGCTGGTCGCCGAGCTTGAACGCAACGCTCACGGCATCGCTTTTGAGAATCTGCCCGAGTCGCGTGCGGCCCTGACTGACCTGGATCTGAGCACTCTGGCAGAGCTGCGCGGCCGCGCCACCGACACGGATGATCTGCTGGCGCTCGGCCTTGCAGTGAGGCAAGGAGATCAGATCGTTCCGACCTACGCCGGGATTCTCAGCGCCTGCCCCGACCCCACGCGCTTCCTGCCATCCGCCTGGGTTCAGTGCGGCCGGTTGCGCGGCCCCCACGGCACGGACATCTTCGACCAGATTGAGATCTACGGACCGATGCCGTTGGCCGTTGACCAGGCCGTGGAGTTCCTGCTGAAGCACGCTTACAAAACCGCAGTCTTCGGAGAAGTGCGCCGCCGCGATGTCTACTCCATCCCTGTGGAGCCGATCCGCGAGGTCATCGTCAACGCCCTCGTTCACGCTTCCTACGCCGAGAGCAGTACCCCGATCCGTATTGGTTTCTACGACGACCGGATCCAGGTTGACAGCCCCGGGCTACTCCTCCCCGGCATGACCATCGACACCATGCGGCGGGTGTCTCGACTGCGCAACCCCGCGCTGGCGCGCATCTTCCGCGAGGCCGGGATCATGGAGCAGTGGGGTACGGGCATCCAGCGCGTCTTCGAACAGGTGGCCCAGGCTGGCCTGCCCGAGCCCACTATCGAGGAGGTCATCGACCGGGTGCGGGTCACGATCCACGTGCTCAGCCACAACCCTGCCGATGCCAGGGAACACGGTAAGTCACTAGGTCGAGGCACTAAGTCGGAGCACCAAGTCGAAGCACCAAGGCACCAAGTCGAGGCACTAAGTCGCGACACCAAGGCACCAAGTCGAGGCACTAAGTCGGAGCAGCAAGACGGAGCGCCAAGCACACCAACTACCGCTCTGACGCCGGACGAGTTGACTGTTCTCCACCAGATGGAGAAAGCGGCAGCAAGCAGGGCAGAAATCATGAGCGCGCTGGGCATTACGAACCAGACGCGCGCGTTTCAGCGCCATGTCGAACCGCTAATCGAAGCAGGGCTCGTTGAACGAACGATCCCCGACAAGCCCACGAGCCGTCTCCAGCGCTACCGAATCACTGGCGCCGGACGCATCTATCTCAATAGACTCTCTGGAGACGCCGAATGAGCATCAATCTTCGGCGGGGACGTTTCGCGTCATGGTGCCGCAAGAATGGATTGTTCTGTGCCATTGTTTCCTGGATTTTTCTAGCCATCATTGCCTATACACTACTGAGCGCAATATGGGGAGATGGACGCGGCTGGAATCGCATTCTCACAGGGTGGCACATTGGCTCGACTCACGATCCCCTGGATCGCATCAAAGTCACCTTAACGGCTTTAGGCGGTGTTGGCGCAGTTGGCTACCTAGTCATCAAGTACCGTGAACGCGCAGCACTTGAGCGCGGCGAGGCCGATGAAAAACTTGTTCGCGCGGTTCAACAACTAGGAGACCCTTCTCCACAGGTGCGCATCGCTGGAGTTTACGCATTGGCCGACGTGGCCGACACCTACGAGGGCCCCTACCATCAGCGCGTCGTCGACATCCTCTGCGGCTACCTGCGCACCGACCGCCTCCTCAAAGACGCGAACGGAGACACACGGAACGCCACCAACAATGACGGAACTCTTAACTACGACCGCCCCCTCAGCGCAGACGGAGCCGTTGAATCGACCATCCTTACTGTCTTAGCCACCCATCTCAGATCAACTACCGAAGCTGATATTAACGAAAATGCCGATCCAGGACCATGGAGCCACTGCAACCTCGATCTTCATAGGGTTACCTTAACTGAAGCACTCAATTTTTTTGGAGCCCACATCGGAAGACTAGATGCACAAGATGCACGTTTTCTCGGGCACACTAACTTCCAGCAAGTGGCATTCACAGAAGACGCCACATTCATTGGCGCCACTTTCGAACAGGAAGCAAACTTTGATTCAGCGAAATTTAGACAGGACTCACATTTTGGAAACGCAATTTTCAAGCAAACTTCTCAGTTCACAGGAGTTACTTTTGCGCAAAATGCACATTTCGAGCAGAGCACCTTTAAAGGTGCCGCCAATTTCTGGAACTCAACCTTCGAAAGAATCGCCTTATTCTCCAACTCAACCTTTATGGGTGCCGCATTTTTCATAAGCAGCACGTTCATGCAGTACGCAACCTTTGATTATGTCACCTTTAAGCGCTACGCACATTATGAAGGCGTCGATTTCAGACAGCAAGTCAGCTTCCTGAAATCGAATTTCAATTCGAACATGAGTGACATGTTTGAACTATTTCACCCTAACGAATATTTACTGGAAGAAGATGGTCTTCCAGAAGGGGCCAAACGGGTAGACTTCGGAGATGACAGCTTTCCTTTACGTCAACGTGGTAAGCGTTCCATCAACGAACATAGTCAGCCTGACGAGATATCGCCTGTTAGCGACCTTCCGCAGGACAAGGGCGGAGAAGAAGAGGGCGACAAGTAGGCTCAAGCCTATCGAAGGACATGACCACGCTGGCGAGGCCGTGCTGGAGGACTCGGTAGTAGCAGAGTCAGGAGGCACAGGTCGCAGCCCCGGAGGCGGGAACAGAAGCGAGTTCACCATGCGGGATACAGAGAAAACCTCGTTTACCTTCCCAGCGACAGTGGCCATCACCCGTGCTATGGCGAGAACTGCCCTGGCACGGAACGCGGTACTGAGATTGGAATCGACGTCGATGACGCTGACCTTGCCTAGGGTCACGATGAGCGCGACGAAGAAGGTCGAACCGAGAGAATATAGAGCAGTCAGCAACACCGTCGTCTACCGCTCGACATATCGACATCCACGCCAGCGAGGAATTTGTCTAACCGCGGGAGAGCAACCACCTACACGCTCAGACATGACTCTTCCGAGTTCATATGCTCGCCGAACCACCAAGTCAACTCACCAAGTCACTAAGTCAGGGCACCAAGATGAAGCACTAAGACACCAAGTGGAGGCACCAAGTACGAACGTCCTACCGAGCACTCCAAGTACGTCTGACACCAAGCCTTCTGGTGAGCAACGCTTAGGAGACCAGCATGGCCAGAGTCCCACCGACGAGGAGCGCCAACCCGACGAGGTACCGCCTGTTGACGGCCTCCCGCAGGACAAGGGCGGAGAAGAGGACGGTGACCAGGACGCTCAGCTTGTCGATGGGGACGACCACGCTAGCCGGGCCGTCCTGAAGTGCCCGGTAGTAGCAGAGCCAGGAGGCGCACGTAGCGGCCCCGGAGGCCAGGACGAAGCTGAGCTCCCCGCGCGGCACGGCACGGACCTCCCGGAGTTTTCCGGTGACGGCCACCATCACCCAAGCCATCACCAGCACCACCCCGGTGCGGATCGCAGTACCGAGGTTGGACTCCACCCCCGTGATGCCGACCTTACCGAGGATCGCGGTGAGTGCGGCGAAGAAGGCTGAGCCGAGCGCGTAGAGCAGCCAGCCCCCACCGTCGCGCACGGCCCGGGGCAGGCCGCGCAGGTCATCGGCGTCGAGCATCAACAACGTCCCGGCCGCGATGAGCACAACCCCGAGCGCACCGATGAGGCTCACCCTCTCCCCCAGGAACATGAGGGCCAGCAGCACGGTCAGTACGGTGCTCAGCTTGTCGATCGGCACGACCTTGCTGACGCTGCCGAGCTGGAGCGCCTTGAAGTAGCACAGCCAAGAGGCCCCGGTTGCCAGCCCCGAGAGCACCAGCAGCCCGGTGCTGCGGGCATCGAGGTGGGCCAACTCGGCCTGCGAGCCAACGATGAACACCATGCCCCAGGCGCCCGCCAGCACCACGACAGTGCGCAGCGCCGTCGCCACGGTCGAGTCCGTGGTGCGGATTCCCTCCTTGGCCAGGACGGCGGTGATGCCGGCAAAAAGCGCTGAGCCGCAGGCGAAGACAATCCACATAAGGCAACCCTAACCCCACCCGGCGCCAACGCACGGCGGGCACGAGAACCCTCGCCCTCGCGCCCGCCGTTACTGGCTCCTCCCGGTTCAGCGGGTCTTGCGAGGCACGGTGGAGGCCGCCACCCCCAGGACCACCAGGCCGAAGCCGACCAGGTAGGCCAGGTATCGGAAGAAATCGTCAGAGGGCTCGCTGGCCAACGTGAGCTCGGTGACGGCGTCGACCGCCCAGCTCATGGGCAGGGCGTCACCGACCACCTCCAGGGCACGCGGCAGCTGGTCGCGGCTGACCAGGAGCCCGCACAGGAACAGCTGGGGCGCGATGACCACCGGCATGAACTGGACGGCCTGAAACTCGGTGCGCGCGAAGGCCGAGACCAGCAGCCCCAGGGACACCCCGACGAAGGCGTCGATCAGCGCGGTGAGCACCACCCATCCCCAGGAGGCGGAGATGTCCACGTCCAGGCCCCAGGCGGCCACGGCGCACAGGATGAGGGACTGGATGACGGCGGTCAGCGCGAAGGCGGTGGCGTAGCCGAACAGGAGGTCGGCCCGGTGGATCGGAGTGGTCCACAACCGCTCCAGGGTGCCGCTCACGCGCTCGCGCAGCATGGCGACGCTGGTGACCAGGAACATGACCGTCGTCGGCAGGATCGCCATCATGGTAACGGCGATGTGGTTGAAGATCAGGTCCGCGCCGGGATAGTCGCGGTAGACGAAGTACAGCAGGGTCAGCAGCGCCGCGGGCACGATCGCGATGAGACCGACCGTGCGCCGGTCGGCGCGCAGCTGAGTGAGGATGCGGCGGGTGGTGGCCAGGTAGGTGCGCAGGTGCATCAGCACTGCCCTCCTTTCTGCTCGGGTCGGCTCTCAGAGTCGGCGATAACGGCCAGGAAGGCGGCGTCGACGGTATCCGCCCCGGTGCTGGCCAGGAGATCCTTGGCCGTGGTGGCGGCCAGGATGCAGCCCTGGCGCATGAGGAGGACCTGGTCGCAGCGGAAGGCCTCGTCCATGACGTGACTGGAGACCAAGAGGGTGGCGCCGCGCTCGGCCAGGCCGTGGAAGGTGCTCCACAGCTCCTCACGGGTGACCGGGTCCAGGCCGACGGTCGGCTCATCCATGACGAGCAGGTCGGGGTCGGCCACGAGCGCGCAAGCCAGGCTCACGCGTCCGGCCTCGCCGCCGGAGTAGGTGGACACGGGCCGGTCCGCCAGAGCGGTCAGCCCGACGACGTCGAGGACCTCATCCAGGTCGCGGGCCCGGCTTCCGGCCAGGGAGGCGAAGTAGCGCAGGTTCTGGCGGGCGGTCAGGTCTCTGTAGACGGCCTGGTCCTGGGTGACGTAGCCGACCCGACCGCGCACGGCGGCAGCGCCGGGGGTGTGCCCGAGGACCTCGATCTGTCCGCGGTAGCGCTGGACGCCGACAACGGTGCGCATGAGGGTGGTCTTGCCGCAGCCAGAGGGGCCGAGCAGGCCGGTGATGGTGCCGGGCTCCAGGTTCAGGTTCAGGCCGTGGAGGATCTCCTTGCGCCCGCGGCTCACGCGCAGGTCCGTCGCGGTGACGGCCGGCTGCTCCGAGGAGGCGGAGGACGTGATGTCTCGACTGGAGTCGTGCGATTGGTTGCTGGCCCCCGACTCCCGGGGCGCGTCTCCTTCATCGTTTTTCATCATGTAATGAATATAGGTTGACGGCGACCCCCTGTCCAGAGATGGGTTCGGATGATCTCAGGCGGGATCAGTGACGTCGGGCAGGTCGTCGAAGGCGTAGTGCTGAATGGTGGGGCCGACGAGCGCGGCGACCGCCTCGATGTCGAGGCCGGCGATGTGGTCCATGCGGGCGACCCAGCGGGCCAGGCCGAGTCCGATGATCTGGCTGGCGATGAGCTGGGCGCGCAGCTGGGGACGGTCGGGGCAGAAGTGGGTGACGATCGGAGAGAGAACCCCGGTGGCGATGAAGTCGCGGAAGGGCTCGACGTCACTGCCCTGTCCGAGTGCGGCATGGATGACTGCGGTGAAGCGGTCCGCGCCAGCCTCGTCCCACAGGCTAACGACGGCGCGCACGATTCCCTCTCCCAGCTGTTCGGGCTCGAGCTCGGTGATGGAGGCCGCCCGGTGCATGAGGTTGGCATCGACCCCGGCGGTCGACTCGATAACGGCCTTGGCGAAGAGCGTGGCCCGGTCCGGGAAGTAGTGGTGGACCAGGGCCGGGTCGACGCCAGCGTCGCGCGCGATGCCACGCAGGGAGGTCTGGTAGCCGTCGCGGGCGAAGGCGGCGCGGGCCGCCGCCAGGATGGCCTCACGCGTATCCGGGCTCCCCGCGGGCCGCCGCCCCCTCGGGCTCATCGCTCACTCGTCTCGCTCATAGTCAGAGCATGCCCGCATGCCGCCCCATTGGGAAGCAGCCGCGCTACGGCTCCCAACCGCCGCGCGACCCTCCGGACGCAGGCGGGTGCCGCCCGCATCATTGTTTCTGCGACCTCTCAGCGCGTGCTATCTGATGTAGTCGAGCAGCCATTCGCGCACGCTCCGAAGGACGGACTCCTCCACGACTCCGATCTTCTTGGTGAGACGCTGACGTGAGATCGTGCGCACCTGTTCGGTCATGGCAAACGACCGCTGTTTCATTCCTGCTTCCGCATTGAGCTCCACGTGATTCAGCCAGCCCCGATCCTTCGTTGTCACAGGAACTACGACGACAAGCGTCGTCACCGTTCGATGGAATCGTTCATTGGACACAATGAGAACCGGACGACGCCCGGATTGCTCTCGCCCGACAGCAGGATCGGGAAGTGCCCACCACACCTCGCCCGGCTCAACCGGGACTGCTAGCTCCATGCCTCCGACTCCCACTCACGGAGCTCCTTGAGATAGGTCTCGTCCGGCGGGTGAGCCTCCATCGCACGCCGCACCTCGGCGAAGCGCCGCTCACGTGCCGCCTCCTCGAGCAGCTCTTTGAGCGCGGCATCCATGGTCACTCCGCGCTCTGACGCCAGGGCCCGCAAGCCGTCCCTTGTGCTGCGCTCCACCTTGATCGTCGTCATGCTGCTCATACTCACAGTATGTATGACAGTCATACCCTTGTGAAGGCGGCTCATTCCATTTCTTGGCCAGGACTCGAGCAATGCACTCGCGTGTCTCACTCCCACAGGCCGCTGGCGTGGGCGAGGACGGCCAGGGCGACGGGGCCGGCTGAGGCGGTGCGCATGACGTGGGGGCCCAGCCGCACCGTCGTCGCCCCGGCGGCCTCCAGGGCAGCCGTCTCCTCGGGGCTGATACCGCCCTCGGGCCCCACGACGACGGCCAGCGCCAGCGGCGCCTGTTCGGGCGCGGGCAGGCGCACGGACTCCATCGCGGTGCTGATCGGGGTTCTGGCCTCCTCATGCAGGACCAGCACCACTCCCCCGCCGCGAACCGTCTGCCCTACCCAGTCGGCCAGTCTGCGGGTGTCCCGCACCTCCTCGACCTCGGGGATGCGGGCCCGCCGGGCCTGCTTGGCGGCCTGGAGGGCGGTGGTCTGCCAGCGCTGGCGTCCCTTGGCCTGCTTGGCCCCCTGCCACACGGACACGCAGCGCTCGGACTGCCAGGGCAGCACCAGCCCCACCCCGACCTCGGTGGCGGTCTCCACGGCCTGCTCGTCGCGCCCGCCCTTGGCCAGGGCCTGAACGAGGGTCAGCCGCAGCGGCGGCTCGGGCTCCTCAACACGCTCCAGGACCCGCACGGCCAGACGGTCCTTGGCGCCGCCGACGCCGGCCCCGGTCACCTCGCAGACCAGGCGCAGACCAGCGCCGTCAACGAGGTCCACGCGCTCCTGGGCACGCAGGCGCTTGACGGTCACGGCATGGCGGGCCTCAGGCCCGGTGAGCATGAGGACGGTTCCGGTCCCCGCCGAAGCGACGGCGTCGGCAGGCTCGATGGTATCGGGCGTGAAGAGGAAGACGGGTGCGGTCACGGCTCCAGCCTACGGGCCGTACCCAACAGGTGTCCGCCGGCGGTGCTAGCGTCAGTGACCATGACCGAGTCTTCAGCAGCCGCCCAGTCCCCTCAGTCGTCTCCCTCCCCCTCGTACACCACCGCCGTCACGGTGGAGGACTTCCGCCGCAACCTGGATGCCGTCCGCGCCCGCATCGACGCCGCCGCAAAGCGCGCCGGCCGCGACACCGCCGAGATCCGCCTGCTGCCGGTGTCCAAGACCGTCCCCGAGGAGCGCCTGCGCACCGCCTTCGCCGCGGGCATCACCCAGATGGGTGAGAATAAGGTCCAGGAGGCCCAGCGCAAGAGCGAGAACCTGGCGGACCTGGGCATCTCCTGGTCGGTCATCGGCCACCTGCAGACGAACAAGGCCAAGAACGTGGCCGCCTTCGCCGACGAGTTCCAGGCCCTGGACTCCCTGCGCCTGGCCGGGGCCCTCGACCGGCGCCTCCAGGCAGCCGGACGGGGCCTGGACGTCTATGTGCAGGTCAACTCCTCGGGCGAGCCCAGCAAGTTCGGGCTGGAGCCCGACGACGTCGCAGGCTTCCTCGCGGCGCTGCCGGCCTACTCCTCGCTGCGGGTGCGTGGGCTCATGACCCTGGCCGCCAACACGAGTGACGAGGCACGGGTGCGCGAGTGCTTCAGCATCATGCGCCGGCTGCGCGACGCCGCCCTCGAAGCGGGCACCGTCGGCGACGGACTGTTGTCGATGGGGATGAGCGGGGACTTCGAGGCCGCCATCGAGGGCGGCTCCACCTGCGTGCGGGTCGGCCAGGCGATCTTCGGGGCCCGGGCCACCCCCGACTCCCACTACTGGCCCGAGACACCTCAGACCGCTTAGCTGCGGGTCGCCTGCTCAGCGCCCGGAGAAGCGCTCCTTGAGCTTGCCCATGACGCTGGAGTCTCGCACGGGCTCGACGTCGTCCTCCCCGCGCAGGCGGGCCAGCTCGGCCAGCAGCTCGCGCTGACGGTCGTCCAGACGCGTGGGGGTCTCCACGACGATGGACACGTGCAAGTCCCCGCGGCCCTTGCGGCGCAGGCGCCCCACGCCCAGGCCGTCGAGGACGACCTCATCCCCGGGCTGGCTGCCGGCCTTGACGGTGACGTTCTGCTCGCCATCGAGGGTCTGCAGCGGGAAGACGGCACCCAGCGCGGCCGCGGTCATGGGCACGCGCAGCTCGGTGTAGAGGTCGTCGCCGTCGCGCTCGAGGAACTCGTGCGGCTTCTCGTGGATCTCCAGGTAGAGGTCGCCGTTGGGGCCACCGGCCGGGCCGGCCTCGCCGCGCCCCGACATGCGGATACGGGTCCCGGTGGACACCCCGGCGGGGATGGAGACCTCCAGGTCCTGGCGCACCCGGGTGCGGCCCTCGCCGGAGCAGTCCTTGCAGGGGGTGACGATGACGGTGCCGTAGCCCTGGCAGCCCGGGCAGGGCGAGGAGGTCATCACCTGTCCCAGGAGGGTACGGGTCATGCGCTGGACGTTGCCGACCCCGTTGCACTGGGAGCAGGTGACCGGCTCGGTGCCCGGTGCGCAGCAGGAGCCGTCACAGGCGGTGCAGGTGACGTAGGTGTCGATGGGGACCGACCGGGTCGCCCCGAAGGCGACGTCGGAGAGCTCCACGTCCACGGCCACGAGGGCGTCCTGGCCGCGGCGGGCCCGGGAGGCCGGTCCGCGACTGGCCGCTCCCCCACCGAAGAAGGACTGGAAGATGCCGCCCAGGTCGCCGAAGTCGGCTCCGGCGAAGCCGCCGCCGAATCCGCCGCCGCCTCGCACGGCGTCCTCCCCGCCCAGGTCGTACATCTGGCGCTTGTCGGGGTCGGAGAGGACCTCGTAGGCGGAGGAGACCTCCTTGAACTCGTCCTCGTGGCCGGGGCCGGCGACGTCGGGGTGCAGCTGGCGGGCCTTCTTGCGGTAGGCCTTCTTGATCTCCTCGGGGCTGGCGTCGCGGCTGACGCCGAGGACCTCGTAGTAGTTGCTCACTGCGTTCTTCCTTTACGGCTACGACTTCTGCGGTAGTGGTCTGGGGGCGTGCCCGGCCGGGCCGCTTGGGGCGGGCCGGACAGGCCGGTTCTCAGGTCTCCGGAGGGGACAGGAACCGGGACAGGTAGCGGGCCACGGCCCGAACGGCGGTCATGGTGGCCGGGTAGTCCATGCGAGTGGGGCCGATGACTCCGAGGTGGGCGACGGCCTCACCGGTTCCCGGCCCGTAGGTGGTGGTGACGACGGAGGCCTCGGCCAGGGCGTCGTCCTTGTTCTCCGATCCGATGCTCACGCGCATCCGATTCTCGCCGGCCGGGGCGCCGTTGTCGGCGGTGAACAGGCGAAGCAGCACCACCTGCTCCTCGACGGCGTCCAGGAGGGGCCCCAGGGAGGAGAAGTCGGGGGTGGCGCGGGCCAGGTTCGCGGTCCCGGCGACGACGAGCCGCTCCTCCGCGTCGGGGCGCAGGGCGGCGATGAGCTCGTCACAGACGGCCTCCAGCAGGAACCGCTCGTCGGCGGGCGCCTGCTCGGCCAGGGCGGCCAGGATCGGGGCGACGTCGGCGGCGCGGCGACCCGTAAGGGCAGCGTTGAGCCGGGTGCGCAGGCGCTCCAGGACGAGGGGGTCGACGACGTCGGCGATGTCGAAGCCTCCGTCATGGCGGGAGCTCAAGGAGCCCCTGGACCTGAGGGTCACGGTGCGCTGGTCGACGCGCCCGGTGTCGGTGATGATGACCAGCAGGACGCGCTCGGGCCCCAGGGCCACGAGCTCGAGGTGCTGGAGGGCCGCGTACCGCAGGCTGGGGTACTCGACGACGGCGAGCTGGCCGGTCAGCTGAGCCAGGGCTCGCACGGTGCGGGCCACGACCTGCTCCAGGTCGACCGCTCCGGACAGGAGCGCTGTGATGGCGGCGCGCTCGGGCGCCGAGAGGGGCTTGATGCGGGCTACCTCGTCGACGAAGAGCCGGTAGCCCTTCTGGGTGGGCACGCGCCCGGCCGAGGTGTGCGGCTGGTGGATGTAGCCCTCGTCCTCCAGGGCCGCCATGTCGTTGCGGATGGTCGCCGGGGACACGCCCAGGCGGTAGCGCTCCACGAGGGCCTTGGACCCCACGGGCTCGCGCGTGCGCACGTAGTCGGTGACGATGGCGGACAGGACCTTAAGACGTCGATCGTTGGCCACGGGTCCTCCTCCCCTCATCAGTGCCGAGACGCGATCAGTGCCGGCGTCAGGCGACAGGCCGCCCGCACGCCGGTGGGGTGCGGCCAGCGATTAGCACTCACCCCACGTGAGTGCCATCCTACGCTGTGGTCCGGCGGGTCCACCGCCGGCGGACCGTGAGTTTCCCCTACCGTGCCGAGGGTGAACACGCCCACCCCGTACCGCTCCCCCGTTCCCGGATCGACTGCCGCCCGCCGCGCTGCCCTGAGGGCTCGCGCCGAGGCCGAGCAGAAGCAGCAGGCGCAGGGGGCCCCGGCCGCTTCGCGCTCGCGCGGTGGGGCGGCTGCGAGCAAGTCCGCTGCCCGCAGGCCCTCGTCGAGCGACCGCTACGGCGGGGACGTCCTGTCGGTCAACCCGCACCGCACGGGGCCCGGCGCCATACGCCCGGAGTCGGTGCACGTGCCGGTGACGCCGGGACTGGTGGTTGAGGACCGCCAGACCGGCTTCGTCGGGGCTGCGGTGGCGGTGGAGAAGTCGGGCGGTCAGCACGTCGTGGTCCTGGAGGACCGTCACGGTGTGCGCCGCGGCTTCGCCCTGGGGCCGGGTTTCTGGATCGAGGGCCGCCCGGTGATCCTGGACCCGCCCGTGGCGCGCAAGCGCAAGCCCACCGGCGCGGTGAGCGCCGCCGGCAGACGGCTGACGGCCTCGGGCTCCTACGCGGTCGAGGGTGAGCGGGCCAAGGTGGCGCGCGCCTCGCGCATCTGGGTGGAGGGCAAGCACGACGCCGAGCTGGTGGAGAAGGTCTGGGGTGACGACCTGCGCCACGAGGGCGTCGTCGTCCTCATGCTCGACGGCGTCGACAACCTCGAGGAGGTCATGGCCGACTTCGGCCCGGCCCCCGAGCGGCGGGCCGGTGTGCTCGTGGATCACCTGGTGGCCGGTTCCAAGGAGTCGCGGATCGCCCAGCGGGTGGCCGAGATGCCCGGTGGGGAGAACGTGCTGGTCCTGGGGCACCCGTATGTGGACGTGTGGCAGGCGGTCAAGCCGGCCCGGGTGGGGCTGGAGCGCTGGCCGGACATCCCGCGGGGCACCGACATCAAGCACGGCACCCTGGAGGCCCTGGGCTGGCCGCACGCCACCCAGGCTGACGTCGCCCGGGGCTGGCAGCGCATCCTGGCGACGGTGCGCTCCTACAAGGACCTCGAGCCGAGCCTGTTGGGGCGGATGGAGGAGCTCATCGACTTCGTCACCGCCCCGGGCACGCGCTGAGGAGTCACCGAGGAGCCACAGTCCTCAACACAGTGCCCCCACGGAGAGTCTCACAGGAGGCTGCCGTCATCGAAGGTCACCGTCATGGCCTGCCAGGGTTCCACGAGCTCGAGCCGATCGTCATCGCTCAGCCTGAGGACGGTGTTCCATTTGCGCTCGGGCATCGGGTAGGTGACATGGGCGATCGAGCTGATCCCGTTGGGGTGGGTGAAGTCCCGGGGTCTGGGGTCAGTGCTGAAGTGGCTCATGAGAAACGGCAGGTCGACGTCGTCGGGGAAGAAGACCTCGTAACACAGCTCCCGCCCGTGGGGGTCCACGCGCTTGGGCTTGAGACGCAGGCCCTTGCCACTCAGCAGGGTTCTCCCCTCCTCCAGCTCGGAGACATCGCCCTCGAGGCACAGGCCGCACACCCCCTCGGGGTCTCGGTCCCAGGAGAGGAAACGGCGAGCCGCGCCTCTGCGCGGGCCGAGCGCGAGCAGGCGCCCCAGGAGCGGCGGCATGCCTGTGCGGGCCAGGAGCTCCAGGTAGGGGCCGGAAGAGAAGTAGATGAGCGCGTTGTAGGGACGCTTCACTGTGCCGTACTCGACGGCGAAGCCCCTGGTCTCGAAGTCGGCCACTGCCCGAGAGAGGTCCTTGACCTTGTAGATGACGTGTCCCAGCTGCACGTGCTCAGGCTACGCATACGCAATTCGGGAGGGAACCCGCCCTTGCGAGAGCAGATGCAGCTGGTGGACCAACAGAGTCCGACAGCCGGCTCAGTTGTCCGCACCCTCGGCCTGGTCGGCCAGGGCCAGGCGGCGGGACTGGGCCAGCAGAAGGGCGTCGCGGCCCAGGAGCCCCACGGTGAGCACCCCGCCCAGGGCCTTCCACAGGAGGCCCGGGGCGATGAAGAGCAGGACCATGGCGGCGATGATCGGCACCAGGTGCTTCATGGCTCGCCACACGTAGCCGCCGAAGCTGGGCATCTCAACGCCGTCGGACTCGGCGACGGACTTGACCATGAAGTTCGGGCCGTTGCCGATGTAGGTGATGGCTCCGCACAGGACGGCGCCCAGCGAGATGGACACGAGGTACAGCTCGGGAACCCCGGTCCCGGCCACAGGAACGCTCCCGGGGTGGGGGACCTTGCCGGCCATCTCGAAGAAGGTCGCGTAGGTGGGGGCGTTGTCCAGGACGGAGGAGAGCCCGCCGGTGAAGATGAAGAAGGTGACCTCGTTGAGCGGCAGCGAGCCGGCCACCTCGTCGAGGTAGTGCAGGGCCGGGATCATGGTGAGGAAGATGCCGATGAACAGGATGCCGACCTCGGCGATGGGCCCCCAGGTGAACTGGTTGTCCTTGAAGCGGACCTCCCGGCTGCCCAGGAAGTAGGAGCCGGCAGCGGAGCCCAGCATGATGAACTCGCGCACGGGGATCCAGTCGCCCAGGGCGGCGTGCCCCTCCTCGATGGCATGAGCGTCAACGGAAGGGGCGAAGGCGACGGCGGCGATGATGACGGCGAAGAAGACGAAGTTGAGCGAGCCCTTGAGGCCCAGGGGCTCGATCTCGGTGTCGTCGTCGTGCACGGCCTTGGCGGGCTCCTGGGAGTAGTAGTAGGAGTCCAGGGCGTAGTAGCTCACCAGCAGCATGACGTTGACGAAGAGGTACTCGCGCAGGAGGTTGAAGGTCCAGGTGAAGGGAACCCCGCGCAGGAAGCCCAGGAACAGGGGCGGGTCGCCCAGGGGCGTGAGGAGGCCGCCGCAGTTGGCCACGATGAAGATCGTGTACAGCACCGTGTGCACCCGGTAGTGGCGCTCCTTGTTGGTGGCCAGCAGGGGCCGGATGAGGAGCATGGCGGCGCCGGTGGTGCCCACGAAGGAGGCGATGGCTCCGCCGATGGCCAGGAAGATCGTGTTGTTGCGGGGCGTGGCCCGGATGTCGCCCTTGAGGAAGATGCCTCCGGAGACGACGAACAGGGCCAGCAGGAGGCAGATGAACTGGACGTACTCCACCACGGCGGCGAAGACGGACGTCCAGCCCAGGGCGACCCACATCCAGGCGGCCACCGGCACCCCCAGGCCCACGGCGACGATCAGCTGGCTGGAGTGCTTCTCCCACCAGTGGGCCGTGGCCGGGATCAGCGGCAGGACGGCGATGCAGGCGAGCATGCCCGCGAAGGGCAGGACGGACCACCACTCAAGATGCACGGCAATTTCCTCACAGAATCGGGACTGTTCGCGTCACCATACCGTCCCGGGCATCAGTTTCCCCGGTGAGGGCCTGTGGTCTCTCGTGCTGAGACCAACTTTCCGGCCTGCTGCGGCCACGGGGCGCGCCGGGCTCAGATCCAGCCGGCCAGCACCTTTCTGGCCTGCTGAGCCAGGGCGGCGATGGCGCCGTCGGAGTCGTTTCCCCAGGGGATGTAGTGGAAGCTGCCGCCCCCGGCAGTGGTGAAGGTCTCGCGGTTGAGCTGGTTGATCTCCTCGAGAGTCTCCAGGCAGTCCGAGACAAAGCCGGGACAGATGACGTCGAGGCGGGGGCAGCCGGCACGGCCCAGCTCTTCGACGGTGTCGATGGTGGCCGGCCCGATCCAGGCGGCGGGCCCGAAGACGGACTGGAAGGTGAGCCGGGCGAGGCCCTCGGGCAGGTCGAGCCGCCGGGAGAGGAGCTGGGCGGTGCGCTCGCACTGGGAACGGTAAGGGTCTCCGGCGTCGTGCATGGCCTGGGGGATGGAGTGGAAGGACAGCAGGAGACGCTCGCCGGCGGCCGGGTCGGGACGGCCATGGACCTGCCAGTGCTGCTCCAGGGCGGTGGCGAGGGCCTCGATGTAGGCGGGCGCCGTCTCGAAGGAGCGGATGGTGCGTAGCTCGGGCTGGTTGCGGGAGGCCAGAATGAAGCGGGCGGCCTCATCGACGACGGTGCCGGCCGAGGAGGCGGCGTACTGCGGGTAGAGCGGGATGAGGGCGATCCGGCGGCAGCCGGCCTCCATGAGCTCACCCATGACATGCCGCAGAGCCGGCTGCCCGTAGCGCATGGCGATACGTACCTGGACCGATTCGCCGAGCTCGTCCTGGAGCAGCTCGCCCTGGCGCTCGCTGTAGTGCATGAGCGGGGAGCCCGAACGGCTGGTCTCCTCGCCGGGGCGCCAGATGGTGGCGTACTTCTCCGCTGACGCGCGAGGGCGCACCCGCAGGATGATGCCTTCCAGGACGGGTCGCCACAGGAGGGGGTGCATCTCGACGATCCGTCGGTCGGAGAGGAACTCCCGCAGGAAGGGCCGGACGGCCCTGGCCGTGGGGGCCGCCGGCGTGCCGAGGTTGGCCAGGATGAGGGCGGGGCGCTCGTCCGCGCCACGCGGGTCAGGGATGGTGGGGCTCAGGGGCACGGAGGTCCTTGGGAGGGAAGGATCGTTCTCGACGACGGCGTTGAGCGACGTCGGCCTCACTCTAGCCGAGCGGCGCCCCCATCAGCAGGGGAAGACCTTGAGCGGCCCGCGCCTGCTGGATCGCCGCAAGGACCTTCTTCCTGCTCCACGTCACAAACTCCAGATCGCCTCCCCGTGCGGTTGAGATAACGACGGTGACGTGAAGGATGACGACCCTGGGGCGCACAGCAAGGATGTCAGCGATGGGTATACGCAGCCGGCTTCGCTCACTGTTGAGATTCATGGAGTGCGGCTCGAAGACGACCCCCGTGGTGGTGACCAGCAGATGCCCTCCACGCGCCACGCGCCCCCCGCGCACCAGTGAGAATGGCGGGCAGCGAGATGAACCGCTCCAACCAAGAAGCAGGCCGGTCGAGATGGTTCGCCGGCACCCTGAGAAGGATCTGCGCCTCAGGTGTCATCGTCATAACCGTCCCCCTTCGATTCCACCCAGCTATCGGCCTGCCGTCAGCCTACTGTTTCGCCCGCGAAGCACGATGGGTAGAACCGCCCTCAACACACAGATCCTCTCGCAAAGAGTCGCTTCGCGAGGTAGACCTCTCTGCGGCCAGCAGCACGGGACGCTCTCGCCTCCCTGCCTCCAGCAGTCGCCGCTTTGCAGGCTCACTGGGTCAGGGCGCGGGTGACGGTGTCAGCCATGAGACGGCCGCGCAGGGTGAGGACTGCTCGGCCCCGCATGGCCGCGCCGGCGTCGAGGAGTCCATCGCCAACGAGGCCGGCCACGACGGGTACCAGGTGCGGCGGGGTGGCTCCAGCCACGTCAGGCCGGTCTGCTGAGGGGCAGTCCGGCCGGTTCCCGAGGCTCGCCAGCTCGATGCCCTCGCGCAGGCGGATACCCAGCATGATCCGCTCCAGCTCGCGGGAGTCGGCATCAATGACCTCGTGCCCGGCCACAGGCAGGTGTCCGGTGGCGATCTGCCCGGCCCAGGCGACCGGGTGCTTGGTGTTCCACAGGCGCACGTCCCCCAGGTGGGAGTGGGCGCCGGGCCCGGCTCCCCACCAGTCCCAGTCCAGCCAGTAGGCCTGGTTGTGACGGCACTCGGAGCCGGGCCGAGCCCAGTTGGAGATCTCGTAGCACTCGTAGCCGGCCTGTCCCAGGGCGGCGTCGGCCATCTCGTACTTGGTGGCCTCGTCGTCGTCCTCGGGCATCGGCAGCTCCCCGCGGCGCACCTGCCCCCACATGCGAGTGCCCTCCTCGATGACCAAGGCGTAGGCGCTCACGTGGTCCGGGCCGATGCGGGTCACCGCCTCCAGGGAGCGCTGCCAGTCCTCCAGGGACTCCCCCGGCGCCCCGTAGATGAGGTCCAGGGAGGTGCTGAGGCCCGCCCGTCGCGCCCACTCCACCACGCGGGGCACCCGGGCAGGCTCATGGGTGCGCTCCAGGACCTTCAGCACGTGGGGCACGGCCGACTGCATCCCGAAGGAGACGCGGGTGAAGCCGCCTTCGGCCAGGGCCGCCAGGCCGGCCTCGTCCACGGAGTCCGGGTTGGCCTCCGTGGTCACCTCCGCGTCTGCTGCGAGCCCGAAGCACTCGCGCACCAGATCCAGCATGCTCACCAGATCGGCGGCGGGCAGCATGGTGGGGGTTCCTCCGCCCACGAAAACGGTCTGCGCAGCGCGCACCGGCAGGCCCGCCTCGTCCATGGCGCGGCGGGCGGCGCGCAGCTCGCCGGCGAGGGTTCCCACGAAGTCCTCGGCCGAGGCGCCCTGCCCCATGGCCAGGTTCGTGTAGGTGTTGAAGTCGCAGTAGCCGCAACGCACCCGGCAGTAGGGCACGTGCAGATACACCGAGAACGGGCGCTCGCTGCCGTCCGGTGCGGACGCGGCCACCTGCACCGGCAGCTCCCCCAACCCCGGCAGTGGCTCCCCCACTGGCTGGGCCGGGCTCACTGGTCGCCGCCTTGCTCGGCCTGCTCATCCTCGCCGGACAGGACGCCGGCGGGAATGGCCGGCTCGGGCCTGCCGGAGTCGCCGGCGCGGGCCGCGATCTGGGCGCACACGGTCATGAGCACCAGCACCCCCACGACCATGGCGAAAGGGGCCACCCAGCCGCCACTGTGCTCATGGACCCAGCCCATGACCACCGGCCCCGTGGCGGCCAGGCAGTAGCCGGTCGTCTGGATGACGGCGGTGGTCCGGCGGTTCTCGTCAACCGACTCCGAGCGACGGATGACCAGGGTGAACAGGGCGGCGAAGAAGGCGCCGTGCGCGATGCCGGAGAGCATGCAGGGCACCAGCCAGTAGGCGGGGGCCACTGTCAGGCAGACCGGCAGCATGAGCCAGCAGGCGCAGATGATGCCCAGGACCCTGCTGGCCGGCCACCCCAGCGCCTCGAACATGACCGGGACCAGCAGGGGTCCCACGATTCCCAGCAGGGAGAACACGGAGGCGGCGACGCCCGCACCGGACTCACTCATGGAGAGCTCGTCGACCAGCGCTGTGGGTAGCCACCCCGAGATCGCGTAGTAGGAGAAGGTCTGGGCCGCGAAGGCCACCGCCATCACCCAGGTCAGGGGGCGTCTCCAGACGGCGGTACCGGTCGACGACGTCGGACGGGCCAGGGAGCGCTCCGTCACCCAGGAGGTCATGCCCGATCGCTCTCGCAGGCTCTGCCGGGGCGCCTGGCTACCGGGAGGGAAGACCCACAGCCACATGGCACCGGCCAGCAGCACCGGGATGGCGGTCCAGGCGGCGGCCGAGCCCTGCCAGCCGATGAGGAGGGCCAGCGGCACGGCCAGGGCGGTGGCCGCGGTGACGATGACGTTGCAGGTGGAGGAGTACAGGCCCGTCATGAGTGAGGTGCGGTGCCAGAAGTCGCGGCCGATGACCATGGGCGCCACCAGGTTTCCCATCGTCAGCCCCGCCCCGATGATGACGGTTCCGGCGAAGGCCGCCCAGGTGGTGCCGGCCGAGCGCAGCAGTGCCCCGGCCAGAGCCATTCCCAGGGTGAGCAGGCCCGCGGTGTTGATGCCGACGCGGCGCACCACCATCGAGGCCAGCGGGGTGAGCAGACCGAAGCACAGGATCGGCACGGAGGTCAGTGCGCCGCGCGCCACCTCCCCCATCCCCAGGTCCTGCCCCAGGCGCGTCAGCAGGGGCGGGATGACGCCGACCGGTGCCCGCAGCACCGCGCAGAAGCCCAGGAAGCCGGCGACGATGACCATGAGCCAGGCGCGGCGGGGCAGCCTGGCAGCTGCGCTCACGACCGGTCCGCCGGGTGCAGCAGGCCGTCGCTGCGTCCCTCACGCAGGCGCCAGGGCTGGGACTCCAAGTGGTTCCAGGCCTGCCCCTCGGCCTCGAGGTGATCCAGCATGGAGGCGCCCCGCTCAGGGATCCAGGCCACCTCGGTGCGCACGGCGGTCAGGTCGCGGATCGTGCGCCCGGCATCCAGGCCCCGCTGCTCGAAGCGGGTCATGACCCGACCCTCGTAACGGGGTGACCACCCGCCGCGCACGCCCGCCGGGGAGCCCGGGTCCAGGCCGTTGCCCAGGCTGTCCTCCTCGGCGGTCTCGGCCCCCAGGTCGGGGCGGGCGCCGGCGTCGTCGTGCCGGAAGTAGGGCAGGGTGATGTCCGGGCGCAGGCCGGCGGGCAGCGCCGCCACGGCCTCGATGACGTCGCGCATCTGCCAGGCGTAGTCGGCCCAGTCGGTGGCCAGTCGCCACATGCCGCCGGGACGCAGCACCCGCGCCACCGAGTCGGCGAAGGCGGTGGTCACCAGGCGGCGCTTGCGGTGGCGGGGCTTGCGCCAGGGGTCGGGGAAGAAGACCCACACCTCGCTGGCGCAGGACACCGGCAGGGCCGTGGCCAGCAGCTGGGAGGCGTCGGCGGGGACGACGCGCACGTTGTGCAGGCCCTGGCGGTGGATGGAGGTCACCAGGCGGGCGATCGCGGTCTCCCAGACCTCCACCGCCAGGTAGTCAGCCCCCGGGTGGGCGGCGGCATGGGCCAGGAGGGCCTCACCGCTGCCCGAACCGACCTCGACGATCAGCGGCCGCACCTGCCCCATGTGCCCGAAGACCTTCTCCGGCTCGAGGCGGAAGCTCGGGGACACGGTGCGCACGGCGTCGGCCCGCGGCACATCGACCACGTAACGGGGGCCGAGCTGGGCCAGGGCCTCGGCCTGGACGGGGCGCAGCCTGCCGCCGGCGCGCGAGAAGGAGCGCACCCTGGAGTGGATGGCGTGGGAGCGGGGCGGGTGGTGCTGAGCCATGCGGAGCCTTGCGTCCTTTACTTCTGTGAGGTCTCGAAACCGTCTGCCCGGGGTCGTTGGTCACTGAGCGGCGCCGTCAGCCGACCTGCTCGTGGGCGGCGGCGCGCACGTACTTCTTGGTGAAGTCGGCGATGACGCAGTTGCCGAAGATCTCGGAGTTGAGCAGTCCCTGGGCGTCGCGCGGGTCGTGGTGGGCGAACCAGCGCCGGCAGGTGACCCGGTGCCCCGGGGAGGAGACCACGCGCACCTCGTCGCCGGTCTGCACCGCCCCCTCGGTGAGCACCGACAGGTAGACGCCCACCCGGTTGCGCGCCGAGAAGACCTCCACCCAGTCCGCACGACCCACACCACGGGCGAAGGTGGCGCACGGGTTGCGCACGCCGGTCACCCTGACCCGCAGTCCCCCGTTGCTCGGGTCGCCGATGGACAGGATCGCGCCGATCTCCACGTCGTCGATATCGCCCTCGATGAGGAGGTTCTCCCCCAGCCGCCCCGGCTCAATACCTCCCAGGACCTCGGACCAGTGCCGCTGCTCGGCGGCGCTCATGACGTAGAGGGCCTTGTCAGTGCCCCCGTGGTGGGCGCGGTCCCCGTGCCTGTCGGTGATGATCCCGGTCCGGCTCACCTCAACCGGCCCGTCGACGGCGCCCTTGTGGATCGCCGAGACGCCTGCCGGACCGGCGTCGGGCCGCATCTCCTTGACGGTGCACACCGCGCCGACGGTCCCCACCAGGTCGCCGTCGTGGAACGGTGAGGGCTCGTCCTGGTGACGCCCGTCAGCACCGGCGTGGGGCTCCCCCAGGACCCGGGCCAGCTCCCGGGTCAGGACCAGCCCGGAGCCGTCATCGCTCAGGGCAGCGTCAACCGTGGTCTGCCTGCTTGTGTCACTCATGTCCGCAACCGTCCTTCCGTCGTCCGCCGGCGCCGTCCTGGTCCTACTCGGTCCTACTCAGCCCTGCTCGATCCTGCTCGTGCCCGCAGGCTGCGCTACTTGCCCGGCTTGGCGCCGGTGGGAGTGTCCGCGCCGAGGGCTGCGATGAAGGCCTCCTGAGGCACCTCGACCCGGCCGATGGCCTTCATGCGCTTCTTGCCCTCCTTCTGCTTCTCCAGCAGCTTGCGCTTACGGGTGATGTCACCGCCGTAGCACTTGGCGAGCATGTCCTTGCGTAGTGCCCGGATGGTCTCGCGGGCGATGACGCGGGTGCCGATGGCCGCCTGCACGGGGACCTCGAACTGCTGACGCGGGATGAGGTCCTTGAGACGCTTGGTCATCATGACGCCGTAGGAGTAGGCCGAGTCGCGGTGGACGATGGCGCTGAAGGCGTCCACCTTGTCCCCGTTGAGCAGGATGTCGACCTTGACCAGGTTGGCGTCCTGGGAGCCGTCCGCCTCGTAGTCCAGGGAGGCGTAGCCGCGGGTGCGCGACTTCAGGGCGTCGAAGAAGTCGAAGACGATCTCCGCCAGCGGCAGCACGTAGTGCATCTCCACGCGGGACTCGGAGAGGTAGTCCATTCCCTGCATGGTGCCGCGACGCGACTGGCACAGCTCCATGACCGTGCCCACGAACTCGCTGGGGGTCAGGATCGTGGCCCGCACCACCGGCTCGGAGACGGAGGAGACCTTGCCCTCGGGGAACTCGCTGGGGTTGGTCACCGTGTGCGTGCTGCGGTCCTCCATCGTCACCTCGTAGACCACGGAGGGGGCGGTGGAGATGATGTCCAGGTTGAACTCGCGCTCCAGGCGCTCGCGGATGATCTCCAGGTGCAGCAGGCCCAGGTAGCCGCAGCGGAAGCCGAAGCCCAGGGCCACGGAGGTCTCCGGCTCGTAGGTCAGGGCGGCGTCGTTGAGCTTGAGCTTGTCCAGGGCGTCGCGCAGGGCCGGGAAGTCCGAGCCGTCCACCGGGAACAGTCCGGAGAAGACCATGGGCTTGGGGTCCTGGTAGCCCGACAGGGGCTCGTCGGCCGGGGCCGCCGCGGAGGTGACCGTGTCACCGACCTTGGACTGGCGCACGTCCTTGACCCCGGTGATGAGGTAGCCGACCTCGCCTGCCCCCAAGCCGGCCGACGGCGTGGGCTCGGGGCTGATGACGCCGATCTCCAACAGGTCGTGGACGGCCTTGGTGGAGAGCATCTCGATGCGCTCGCGGGGCTTGAGGGCGCCGTCGACGACGCGCACGTAGGTGACCACGCCGCGGTAGGTGTCGTAGACGGAGTCGAAGATCATGGCGCGGGCCGGGGCCTCGGGGTCGCCGTGCGGGGGCGGGACGGTCTCGACGATCCGATCGAGCAGCTCGGGCACGCCCTGCCCGGTCTTGCCCGAGACCTTGAGGATGTCGTCGACATCGCAGCCGATGAGGGAGGCGATCTCCTCGGCGTGCTTCTCCGGCTCGGCGGCGGGCAGGTCGATCTTGTTGAGGACCGGGATGATGGTCAGGTCCCCCTCGATGGCCATGTAGAGGTTGGCCAGGGTCTGGGCCTGGATGCCCTGGGCGGCGTCGACCAGAAGGACCGCGCCCTCGCAGGCCGCCAGGGAGCGGTTGACCTCGTAGGAGAAGTCGACGTGCCCGGGGGTGTCGATCATGTTGAGGGCGTAGGCGCGCGTGACGCCGTCGTCGCCTTCGATGGCCCAGGGCATGCGCACGGCCTGGGACTTGATGGTGATGCCGCGCTCACGCTCGATGTCCATGCGGTCCAGGTACTGGGCGCGCATGTCGCGGGGCTGGACGACGCCGGTGGCCTGGAGCATGCGGTCGGCCAGGGTGGACTTGCCGTGGTCGATGTGCGCGATGATGCAGAAGTTGCGCAGCCGGGCCTGCTCGGTGGCGGCGGGCTGGACGCTGGTCATCTGCTCTGGTGTGGGGATCGGTGACACGGAGATCGGTTCCTGGCTCTTCCTCATATCCGGCATGGGTCTGGCCCAAGTCTCCCACGACGGCGGCCCGCCACCCCAGCCCGCCGGGCCAACCCACAGTGTGAGGTGCGGCCACGCGCCGGTTCCCCACACCTCCCGCGGGCGCAGGCGTAGGCGTAGGCATAGGCGAGCCCGCCACCGGGCACCGATCGACTTAGGTTAGCCTTCCTCGCATGCTGGAACGGATCCACTCCCTGCCCTATCCCGGGGTCTTCCTGTTCTTCTGGTGCCTGGCCATGATGCGCTCGCACACCATGTACTGGATCGGCCGGGGCATCACGGCGGGGACCGCGCGCACCCGGTGGGTCTCGCTGCTCGAGTCCCCCGTGTACGCCCGAGCCCAGGCCTGGTCGGCGCGCTGGGGCGTGCTGGCCGTGCCGGTGTCCTTCCTGACCGTCGGCATCCAGAGCGTCATCCAGCTCTCCGCGGGCGTGGCCCGCATGCCGCTGCGCCGCTACGTGGCGGCCACGGCCGCCGGGGCGATCGCCTGGGCCGCCGTCTACACGACCATCGGCATGGCGATCCTGACGGCCTGGCTCACCGGACCGACAGGGCGTCTCATCTGCCTCCTGATGCTCACGGCCCTGGCGCTCATCGTGGTCATTCGCCGCAGTCGGGTCATGCGCGCAGGCCGCGGCAGCGGGCGTCGCGAGCGCGTCTGACCCGGGCAGCTCCGGCCCCAGAGCCCGCTGGGGAGGCCTCCCCACACTCACCGGTGGGAGTTTTCCGCCGTCTCATGCCAGAATCGTCGCATTCCGGGTTCCTGTGCACTCCCTGTCCCGAGACGTCCCTACCGAAAGCCTCCCCACCATGACCCTCAGCAGAAAACGCGTCCTGCTCATCGTCGTCGCCTCCGTCGCGACAGTCTGTCTCATCGCCGTCGGCCTGGTTCGCGCCGGAGTCATCGGCGGACACAAAGCCACCGCTGCGGCATCGGCCTCCGCCCACGGCAACGCGGCGAAGGTCACCGAGCCCAGTGACCGCTTCATCATCTCTTACGCCGAGAACTCGGCGGCGGGCAAGGTCATCGCCTCCGCGAAGGCCTACGGAGAGAACGTCCTCAACTCCCTGCCCGCCAAGGACAAGGAGGCACTGACCGCCGCCGCGGGCAAGTTCTCGGTCAAGCTGGAGAGCGTGACCGCTCACGCCATGAGCACTGCTGCCGTGAAGCTGAGTGACAAGCTCACCGTGGATCAGGTCAAGGAGTTCATCTCCACGCTCGAGGCCGCCGACGGTATCGAGGCCGTCGAGCCCGATCTGCACGTCACCGCCCTGGGCGACACCTCCGCCCAGGACCGCAATGTCCCCAACGACCCCTACTTCTCCAAGCAGTGGGACATGACCTCGGGCTCCTACGGAATCAACGCCACCAACGCCTGGTCGCAGTCCACCGGCAAGGGCGTCACAGTCGCTGTCATCGACTCCGGCATCCTGACCGACCACCCGGACCTCAAGGGCCAGCTCCTGCCGGGCTACGACTTCATCGCCGACGCCGAGAGAGCCCGCGACAACGACGGCTACGACGCCGATCCCTCCGACGAGGGAGACTGGTCCGAGCCGGGTGAGTGCTCCGCCTATGACGGAGGCAGCAAGCACCAGGACAAGGGCCAGCAGTCGACTTGGCACGGTTCCCATGTAGCCGGAACCATCGCCGCGCGCACGAACAACGGCGATGGTGTCGCAGGTGTCGCCCCGGACGCCAAGATCGTGCCCATCCGCTTCCTGGGCCGCTGCGGCTCCGACGGCGCCAACCTCGTCGACGCCATCACCTGGGCCTCGGGCGGTAAGGTCAACGGCGTACCGGTCAACAAGAACCGCGCCCAGGTCATCAACATGAGCCTGGGCGGCCCTGGCGTGTGCACACGCTTCCTGCAGAAGACAATCGATTCCGCTGTCGCACGCGGCTCCATCATCGTCGCCGCCGCCGGCAACAGTGATGAGGACGCCGGTAACGTCAATCCTGCCAGCTGCGAGAACGTCATCACCGTCGGTGCCACCACGAGCACCGGGGTCCGCTCATCCTTCTCGAACTACGGTGACACCGTCGAGATCTCCGCCCCCGGTGGAGAGGACGGCAGGACCAGCCCCAAGATTCTGTCCACGACCGACGAGTCGCCGTCTGCCCCACAGACCCCCGCTTACTCCTTCATGATCGGTACCAGTCAGGCGGCTCCCCACGTCTCCGGCACCATCGCGCTGATGCTGTCCGCCAACCCCGATCTGAAGACCGCGGAGATCGTCACCATCCTGCAGAACACGGCCACCCCCATGGCCAAGTGCGACCGAAGCTCCTGCGGTGCCGGCATCGTCAACGCGGCCTCCGCCGTCGCCGAGGCGAGCAGCAAGAGCACCAAACCCAGCAGCAAGCCCAGCGCCACCACCGGTGGAAGAACCCTCCGCCTGGGCAACTGACGCAGACGAGCACCTGAGGCGCACCGATGCCTGTGCACGCCACACGACAGGTGCGGGTAGGCGTCTCATCTCCGGCCGACGATTTGGTCACGTCACGACCTCGTTCTACCCTCGGTGCCATGACAGCGTTCCGTGACCGCCAGTGGTGGTGGCTCCCCTCAAGGCGAGCCGCCATCATCCTGACGCGTTAGGACCTTCCGGCTCGCTCACCGCGGGCCCGCCCGACGCATGAGTGAGAGGCCCGCCTGAACCCCGATCTCAGGAAAGAGGCCCCATGTCACCCACCGTGCCAGACTCCGTGCCAGACACTGCCCCCGAGGCCGCACCGTCAGCCGTCTCACCTACTGTCTCACCCACTGTGCTGACGCGCTCAGTGCGCTACCACGCCGACGGCGGTGCCCTGCTGGAGCAGCTGACTCGCTCCGGCCTGCTGCGCACCACTGCGGGCCCGGCCGCGCAGGGCGGCTCCGTGCGCCCGGTGGACTGCGTCTTGCTGGAGAGCGCCGACATCACGACCAAGGCCTCGCGTACCACGGTCGCCGTCCTGGAGGCCTCGGCCAGGCTGACGTGCTGGGGCGGGACCGTGATGGCTGAGGC
This sequence comes from Actinomyces sp. oral taxon 175 str. F0384, assembly GCF_000223355.1. NCBI lineage: Bacteria > Bacillati > Actinomycetota > Actinomycetes > Actinomycetales > Actinomycetaceae > Actinomyces > Actinomyces sp. oral taxon 175. The sequence continues at coordinate 989,055 of NZ_AFUR01000001.1, read as the reverse complement.
GCTGGAGGCCGTCGATGGAGGAGCCCCCGGGGCCGATGGTCTGGCGGCTCTGGCGCGGCTTGAGGCGGGGCTGGCCGAGCACGTCACCGACCGCCGCCCCGGCCGGCTGACTCTGACCCTGCCCACGATCTGCGACGACGACCCGTCCATCGAGGAGCGCGAGCGGCTCACCGCCCTGTCCACGATTGAGCCGCTGCGCCTCCTGGCCCGGGCCGAGGTCGACCACCCCCACCTGCCGCTGGAGGCGGGGGCCTTCGCCTTCGACTACCTGTCCACCTTCGAGTCCCTGCCCGAGGTGGCCCAGGGCGCCAACACCTGCCCCGACTACCTCTTCTACGACGCCCGCATCATCCTGGTCGTCGACCACCCCACCCAGGAGGCGACCCTGGTGGGGGCCTCGGTCGACGCCGCCGACCTGGAGCGGCGCATGGAGGCGTTGGCCGCCGCCATCGACGGGATCGAGGACCCGGCCGGCAGCGCCGACACAGCTGCCGACACAGCCGTTGAGGCACCGGCACCGGCCGGTCGCCCTGACTCCCCCGTCCTGCACGCGGTGCCCACCGTCTCCAACGCCGACTTCGAGGCGGTCGTGGAGGAGATGCGCGGATACATCGCCGACGGCGACGTCTACCAGGTGGTGCCCTCGCGCGGCTTCACCATTGACTGCCCCGATGCGCTGGCCGCCTACCACGTGCTGCGCCATGCCAATCCCAGCCCCTACATGTTCTACCTGGCCGCCCCGGACTTCGAGCTCTTCGGCGCCTCCCCGGAGTCGGCGCTGCTGTACTCGGTGCGCAGCGGCCGGGTCGCCATCCGCCCCATCGCTGGGACCCGGCCGCGCGGGCTGCACCCCGACGGCTCGGTGGACCACGAGCGCGACACCCGCCTGGAGCTGGAGCTGCGCACCGACGCCAAGGAGGTCGCCGAGCACGTCATGCTCGTGGACCTGGCCCGTAACGACGTCGCCCGGGTCAGCCGTCCGGGCACCCGCAGTGTGCAGGACCTGCTGCGCGTGGACCGCTACAGCCGAGTGATGCACCTGGTCTCGGAGGTCTCCGGCGAGCTGGCCGAGGACCTCGACGCCCTGGACGCCTTCCGCGCCTCCATGACGATGGGCACCCTCACCGGGGCCCCCAAGCTGCGGGCCGCCGAGCTCATCCGCCAGGCCGAGGGCGTGCGTCGCGGCTCCTACGGCGGCTCGGTGGGGTACATCCGAGGTGACGGGGAGCTGGACACCTGCATCGTCATCCGCTCCGGCTTCGTATCCGCCGGCACCGCCCTGGTCCAGGCCGGGGCCGGTGTCGTGGCGGCCTCCTCCCCGGCCGCAGAGGCCGCCGAGACCGTCCACAAGGCCCGCGCCGTCCTGGAGGCGGTCGCCGCCGCACAGGGCGCCACCCTCGTCATCGACCAGACCAGCAGCCAGACCGGCAGCCGGACCGGCAGCCAAACCAGCAAGGAGGCCTGAGCCATGCCCCTCACCAGCAGCCAGAGCACCAGGCAGGCCACCGGGAGTCTTGCCGAGGCATCGGCACCGGCTCGAGTGGTTCTACTCGACAACCGCGACTCCTTCGTCTACAACCTCGTCGACCAGTTCGCGACCCTCGGCTCCCAGATCGAGGTCTACCGCAACAACGTGCCGGCCTCCCGGGTGCTCGCCGCCCTGGAGCCCACCGAGGCCGAGCGCCAGGCAGGGCGGCGCCCGGTCCTGTGCCTGTCCCCCGGGCCGGGCTACCCGGCGACGTCGGGCTGCCTCATGGAGCTCATCGCCACCGCCCTGGATGAGGCGATCCCCACGCTGGGTATCTGCCTGGGGTTCCAGGCCCTGGTCGAGGCCTGCGGCGGGCGGGTCGCCCCGGTCGGCCCGGTCCACGGCCGCTCCGACCGCCTCGAGGTCACTGAGGCGGGACGCGCGGACGAGGCCTTCGCGGTCCTCGACAGCGGTCCGCTGGACGTGGCCCGCTACCACTCCCTGGGCACGCGCACACTTCCTGAGGCACTTGTCAGCCTTGCCCGGACTACCCCGACAGATGAGGACCCAAGCGGAGGCATCGTCATGGCGGCCCGGCACCGGTCGCTGCCCGCGGTCGGGCTGCAGTTCCACCCCGAGTCGATCCTCACCCCGCAGGGCCCGGCCCTGCTCAAGGCCGTCACCGCCGGCCTGGCCCGAACCCCCTGAGCCACACCTGCGCCCCGTCGGCCCGCACATACCGACGTCGGAGCCACCGTTCGGGCAGAATCACCCTCGAGCGCTCGACCAGCCTCAACCACCTGCGAAGGAGCTACAGACCAATGAGTCAGACCAACAGCGCGGCCCCGGCCGCTGCGCAGACCGCGCCTGCTGCCACGGCGCAGGAGGCGCACGAGCTGCTGCGAGAGGTGGTGCAGGGACGGCGCCTGAGCCGCGAGCAGGCCTCCGCGGTCTTCGCGGCCCTGGGCGCCGGCGAGCTGTCCGAGGTGGAGACGGCGGCGTTGCTGGCGGCGCTGCACGCCCGCGGTGAGGAGCCCCAGGAGGTCGCGGGGGCCGCGAGCGCCTTCCGCCAGGTGGCCCGGGACTTCCCGTCGGTGTCCTTCCCGCTGGTGGACGTCGTGGGCACCGGGGGCGACGGCGTGGGCACGATCAACATCTCCACGGGGGCGGGCCTGGTGGCCGCCTCAATGGGGGTCGCGGTGGCCAAGCACGGCAACCGGGCCGTGTCCTCCAAGACGGGGGCGGCCGATGTCATCGCCGAGCTGGGGCTGCCGCTGGACGTGGAGCCGGCCACGGCGGTCGAGCTGTTGGCCCGTGACCACTTCACCTTCCTGTTCGCCCAGGCCTACCACCCGGCGATGCGGCACGTGGCCCCGGTGCGCAAGGCGCTGGCCACGCCCACGATCTTCAATGTCCTGGGACCGCTGGTGAACCCGGCACACCTGACCTTCCAGCTCATGGGCGTGTGGGACCCAGGCATGCTGGACATGATCGCTGAGGCCATGGTCCAGCTGGGGCGCGAGCGCGCGCTCGTGGTCCACGGCTCGGGCCTGGACGAGATCGCCGTCCACGGCCCCACCCTCGTGCGTGAGGCGACACCCGACGGGGTGCGGGCCTACGAGGTCACGCCTGCGGACCTGGGCGTGCCCGCCTACGAGCTGGCCGACCTGCTGGGCGGGGAGCCGGCCGACAACGCCCGCCTGCTGCGCGAGGCCGTCTCGGGTGAGGGACGGCCCGCCCACCGCGACGCCATCGCCGTCAATGCCGGTGCCCTGCTGTACCTCACCGGCCGGGCCGACAGCCTTGCCGACGGCACTGCGGCGGCCCTGGAGCAGATCCTTTCCGGTGGCGTGGCCCGCCACCTGGAGTCCATGACCAAAGCCAGTGACCTCGCCACTGAGACGGCCTGAGGAGAAGCCGTGACCACCCCCGACACCGCCCCCGTCCCCGCCGCGTCACCCGATGGCGCAGGCCCTGGCGAGCGCACCCACCGTGAGCCGGTCGAGGCGCGCCTCATCGCCACGGGCACCGTCCTGGACTCCATCGTCCAGGCGCGCCGCGAGCGCATTGATGAGCTGCGCGCCCGTTTCGGGCACCTGAGAGCCGAGGACCTGGAGCGCTCGCAGCGCTCCTTCGCGGCCGCCCTGCGCACCCGTAGCGGCCAGGGCCGCAGCCCGCAGCCTGCTCTCATCATGGAGTGCAAGGCGGCCTCGCCCTCACGCGGCACCATCCGCTCCGACTACGACCCGGCTTCGCTGGCCGCCCAGTACGCGCCCTACGCGGCCGCGGTCTCGGTGCTCACCGAGCCCGATCGTTTCAACGGCTCCTTCGACGACCTGGCCGCTGTGCGCGAGGTGGTGGACGTCCCCGTCCTGTGCAAGGACTTCATCGTCGATGAGGTCCAGGTGCTGGCGGCTCGCAGCCTGGGGGCGGACGCGGTCCTGCTCATGCTCTCGGTGGTGCCCGACGACGTCTATCGTGAGCTGGCCGAGCTGGCTCACAGCCTGGGCATGGAAGTGCTCACGGAGGTCTCCACGCCTCAGGAGATGCATCGCGCTTCGGCCCTGGGGGCGGAGGTCATCGGCATCAACAACCGTGATCTGCGCACCTTGGAGACGGATCTGGCGCGCACCGAGGAGATGGCTCCCCTGGCCCCGGCCGGGGTGGTGCTTGTGGGTGAGTCGGGGGTCGGTGCTGCCAAGGACGTGCGGCGCCTGTCGGGCCTGGTGGACGCCCTCCTGGTGGGCTCGTCCCTGTCCGGGGCCCCGGAGCCGGCCGAGGCCGCTCGTCAGCTGGCCACCGCGGTACCGCTGCCTCAGGGCGAGGGCACGTCGTCGGCCCTGGACCGGGACGGCCAGGAGACGGGGCACCACCCGCGCCTGCCGGCCTTCTTCGGACCCTACGGAGGCCAGTTCGTGCCCGAGCTGCTCATCCCGGCGCTGGACCAACTCGAGGACGCCTTCATCGACGCCCAGGCCGATCCGGCCTTCGCCGCCGAGCTGGAGACGCTCATGACCCGCTACCTGGGGCGTCCCACGGCGGTCACCGAGCTGCGCAACCTGCCACTCGAGGGCAATGCCCGCATCCTGCTCAAGCGCGAGGACCTGGTCCATGGTGGCGCCCACAAGGGCAACCAGGTTCTGGGGCAGGCCCTCCTGGCCAAGCGCATGGGTAAGCGGCGCATCATCGCCGAGACCGGCGCCGGCCAGCACGGGACGGCCACCGCCATGGTCTGCGCCCTGCTGGGCCTGGACTGCACCATCTACATGGGGGCCACCGACGTCGTGCGTCAGGCGCCCAATGTCGAGCGCATGGAGCTCATGGGCGCCACGGTGGTCCCGGTGGACAGTGGTGCGGGCACGCTCAAGGACGCCGTCAACGAGGCGCTGCGCGACTGGACGGCCTCCTTCGCCGACACCCACTACCTGCTGGGCACGGCGGCCGGGCCTCACCCCTTCCCCACGATCGTGCGCGAGTACCACCGGGTCATCTCCCGGGAGGCCCGCGCCCAGGTCCTGGGTCTGACGGGGCGGCTGCCGGACTCGGTCATTGCCTGCGTGGGCGGCGGCTCCAACGCGATCGGCATGTTCGCCGAGTTCATCGATGACCCCGGGGTCGAGCTCATCGGGGTTGAGCCGGCCGGTGAGGGCCTGGACACCTCCCGCCACGGCGCCCCCATCAACAAGGGGCTGGTGGGGATCCTCCACGGGGCGCGCAGCTACCTCATGCGCACCTCGGAGGGACAGGTCGAGGAGTCCTTCTCGGTCTCGGCGGGCCTGGACTACCCGGGCGTGGGGCCCGAGCACGCCTGGCTGTCGGACACCGGCCGGGCCCGCTACGTGGGCATCAGTGACGACGAGGCGATCGAGGCCTTCCGCCTGCTGTCGCGCCACGAGGGGATCATCCCCGCGGTGGAGTCGGCCCACGCCCTGGCTCAGGCCCTGGCCATGGCCCGCCGGGTGCCCGACGGCGAGGAGCCCCCGATCCTACTGGTGTGCCTGTCGGGCCGTGGGGACAAGGACCTCGACCAGGTGCAGGCGAGGCTGGGCGGCTCCTTCTCCACTGACGGCGCCGTGGCCAGGGCCTCGCGCATGGTGGAGCAGATGGGCAAGCGCACCGAGTACGCGGGTCTGAACGCCACCAGGGGCACCAGCCCGTACGCCGGCCCGGATGAGGAGTTCTGAGATGAGTCGTTATCCCGCGATGTTCGCCGCCCTCAAGGAGCGCGGTGAGGGCGCTTTCGTCCCCTTCGTCATGGTCGGTGACCCCGACCCGGACACCAGCGAGGCCGTCATCGAGGCGCTCATCGCCGGTGGGGCCGACGCCCTCGAGCTCGGCGTGCCTTTCACCGACCCGGTCGCCGACGGCCCCACGATCCAGAAGGCCCATGTGCGGGCCCTGGCCGCGGGTGTGGGTTTCCAGGACTGCCTGGAGGTGGTTCGGCGGGTGCGCCGGCGCCACCCGTGGCTGCCCATCGGCATGCTCATCTACGGCAACGTGCCCTTCGCCATGGGCCTGGAGCGCTTCTACTCCGAGTGCGCGCAGGCCGGCATCGACTCGGTGCTGCTGCCCGACGTCCCGATCCGCGAGTCGGCCCCCTTCAGCCGGGCCGCCGAGGAGGCCGGTGTCGACGCCGTCTACATCGCCCCGCCGTCGGCCGCGGCCGAGACTCTGGACGCAGTGGCGGCGGCCTCACGCGGTTACGTCTACGCCGTCTCCCGGGTGGGGGTGACCGGCACCGAGCGGGCCTCCTCCACCGTGGGGCTCGCCGAGTCGGTGGAACGCCTGCGCGCCGACGCCGCCGCACCAGTGATGCTGGGCTTCGGCATCTCCACGCCCGAGCAGGTCGCCGAGGCCATCGCAGCCGGTGCCGACGGCGCCATCAGTGGATCGGCCACGGTCAAGATCGTGGAGCGCTACGCCCCCGAGATCATGGCGGCAGCCAGCAGCAACAACGGCGCAGGCGGTAACGAGGAGCGTCGTCACTACGCGCTCGGAGCGCTGCGCAGTGACCTCGTCGCATTCACCGCCACGATGAAGGAGGCCACGCGCCCGCACTGACGGGGCGAAGTCTGGCAGACGAGCCGCGAAGAACCACGACAAAGGTCGGTTGCACCGAAAGCTGGGCGCGACCGACCTTTGTCTATTCCTTTCATGAAGGCGGGGAAAGCGGCTCTTCGCGTTTGAGGGTGTGGTAGCTGGAGCCTATTGAAGTGCATAGGTGGGGTGGGTGCGTCGTTGCTTGGGTAGAGGTCGAGGTCTCCCGATGATGGGAGCTGCTACACAACCGTCACGAGAGACCTCGACGTGCCTGAGACTACCTTCGCCTGCCCTGATCTGACGACCTTCCTGGGCCTGGATGCCCTGGGACTGACCGCGGTGGGTCAGCTCCTGACCTCGACGAGAGCCATTGTGGAGTGCCGCATGCCGATCGGGTTCGAGGACCCCTTCTGCAGAGCCTGCGGCGCTCAGGGAGTATCCCGTGGGACGGTGGCCCGACGCCTGGCCCACGTGCCGGTGGGGTGGAGGCCCACGCAGCTGGTGGTGCGCGTGCGGCGCTTCGCCTGCACCCACTGCCGTCGAGTGTGGAGACAGGACACGAGCGGCCTGGCTGAGCCCAGGGCGCGGCTGACGCGCTCGGCGGTGGAGTGGGGGCTGCGGTCCCTTGCCCTGGAGTGCATGTCGGTCTCCCGGGTGGCAGCCGCTCTGGGGATCTCCTGGCACACCGCCAACAACGCAATCCTGACCCGAGCCGAGCAGATCCTCAACGAGGCGCCAGACCGCTTCAAGGGGGTGGAGGCTCTCGGAGTTGATGAGCATGTGTGGCGCCACACCAGGCGGGGCGACCGCTATGTCACCGTCATGATCGACCTGACTCCCGTGCGCGACCGCAGTGGTCCGGCGCGTCTGCTGGACGTGGTCCCGGGTCGTTCCAAGAAGGTCCTCAAGACCTGGCTCTCCCAGCGCGACCAGGAATGGCGTGGGCGGGTCGAGGTGGTAGCCATGGACGGTTTCACCGGGTTCAAGAGCGCCGCCGGCGAGGAGCTCCCACAGGCTCGGGCGGTCATGGATCCCTTTCACGTCGTGGCCCTGGCGGCCCGCAAGCTTGACCAGTGCCGCCGGCGGATCCAGCGGGCGATCACGGGCCGGCGGGGCCGAGCGGGTGACCGGCTCTACCGGGCCCGGCGCACTCTGCTGACCGGGGCCGGCCTGCTCACCGATGCCCAGGCCGAGCGCCTGGAGAACCTCTTCGCCGATGAGCGCCACGCTGCGGTCCAGGCCGCCTGGGGCGTCTACCAGCGCCTCATCCAGGCCTACCGCACCGAGGAGGCGGGCCTGGGAAAGTACCTGATGCAACGGCTCATCGACTCCTTGAGGCAGGCCGTCCCCGACGGGCTGGAGGAGATCCAGACACTGGCCAGAACCCTGACCGAAAGAGCCTCCGACATCCTGGCCTACTTCGACCGCCCCCGTACCTCCAACGGCCCCACCGAAGCGATCAACGGACGCCTGGAGCAACTACGCGGCATCGCCCTGGGATTCCGCAACCTCACGCACTACACCATCCGCAGCCTCATCCACACCGGACGCCTCAAAGACCACCTGGCAGCAACCACCTAAACCAGCCGATAAGCCCCGCCTAAAACACCCTCAAATACGAAGAGCCGGGAAAGCGCGGCAGAAGAAGCACTGCACCATTTCCATAGCACTGTGTTCAGAGATATATTAAAGGACCGGTCGGCGTCCCTTCCGATCATTTCAGTGAAAGGCATGCTCATGCACGTCCCACCTCTCCCATCCACTCGTCCGTGGCGGCGCCTCCTGGGTGTCGCCATGGCTCTTCCCCTGCTCACCGTCGGCGCCGTCGCCGCTCCGGTGAGCGCAGCCGTCCCAACCGCCGCCCCGGACACCGGTATCACCGTGGAGGGGCGCTATCATCCCGCTGGCGCCGGCTGCCACGGCTCCGACAGTGCCGAGGGCTGCCTGAGCTGGGGTGTCCGAGTCCCCTCGACCGTCGCCCCGAACTCATCGACCACCATCACCATTGAGGCCGACTCCGTGCCGGGTCAGTGGACCTGGTCCTGCCCCTCTCCGGACGGCGACAGGGTGGCCGGGACCAGTGCCTTCTACATTGACAGAGGCAAGGACGAGCCCGTAACGAAGCTGGCCGACTCCGGCCTGGGTTTCTTCGACCACCTGTACTACAACCATCACGGGGACAGCGCCGGCTCGGTCACAGCCGCTTCCTGCACTCCTGAGCACCTGAGCCTGACCTACGAGGTCAACTTCGACACCGCCCGGGACCAGAGCTCCTATCTCGACCTGGACCTGGGGACCACAGTCGTGGCTCCCGGCGCGGACGCGCGCAGCTACACCTTCAGCCCGAAGATCACGACCTCCACGGGCAGCCTGGTTCTCACGCCCACCGCGACAGCCAAGAAGCCGGCTGCCAGCGAGGCTCACGCCACCGTGTCCACCCAGGAGGTCGCGGTCGACGGCGCCGCCAAGGACACCTCCCGCTTCACCATGACGGCGCGGAACGACTCCACCACACCCCTGTCCAACTTCACCATCTCCGCCGGCCGGTCCAGAGGACAGGCACAGGTGGGCACCCTGACCTGCGACCTGACCTCCTTCGGAGGCAAGGTCGTCTCCGCCACCGGACCGGCCGAGAACCTCACGGTCTCCAGCGGAGCGGCAAAGGTCCCTCAGGGCAAGGAGATCACCTGCCAGGTCGACCTGACCGGCGTCACGGGACGCAACACGGTCATGGCCGCACTGACCACCGGCAAGCAGACCTTCTCCAGCGACTACACCAAGGATCGCCCCATCAGCGAGGTGAAGGTCGAGCCCACTGATCGCGAAGTTGAGGCCGCTCCCACCGGCACCTACGAGGTCGAGGTCGGCTACTCCGTCACCTTCACCAACACCACCGACGCCGACGGCCACACCTCCAATATCGTCCTGCACCCCCCGATCCCGGCCGGCTTCAGCTTCATGTACGTGTTGGACAGTGGCGTCCCGTGGTGGATCAGTATGGACGACTACGCGCTCCAGCCCGATGGCTCCATACCCCTGTCCACGAGCGACACCCTGTACGCCCACTCCTCGACCACGATGACCTTCACCGCCTTCTACGAGGTCAAGGCCGAGTCGGTCACCGAGGACACCTGGAAGTCCCTGGGCACCTGCGACCCCAAGGACCCCTCCAAGGGACTGACCACCCAGATCGACGTCGTCGGCAGCGACGGGGTTGAGCCCGGCACCTACTCGGCCTGCACCGTCGTGACGCGCACGAAGAACTGAGCACGAGCTCAGGTCGATCAGCCCGGCTGGTTGAAGGTCGGATAGGTGAGTATTTCACCTATCCGACCTTCATATGGCTGTCTCCCGCAACGGAAATCCCATTCAGTAAGAAGCAGTCCGTTGAAGACGCAATTCGTTCCTTACTCCATTCACCTCACTTCACCTCACTGAAAGGCGCGCTCATGCACTTCCCATCCTCCCCACCCTCTCTTCCCTGGCGGCGCCTCCTGCGCATCGCCCTGGCTCTTCCCCTGCTCGCCGCCGCAGCCGTCGCCGCCCCGGCGTCCGCTGATACCGACATCACCGTGGAGGGGCTGTATCACACGGCCGGTGCAGGCTGCCATGGCTCCGACAATGCCGAGGGCTGCCTGAGCTGGAAGGTCCGCATCCCATCAGCCATCGCCCCGAAGAGCGCCACGGACGTCACCATTGAGGCCGACTCCGTGCCGGGCCAGTGGACCTGGACCTGCCCCTCCCAGAACGGTGACGAAGTGGCCGGGACGAGCTCCTTCTACATCGACAATGGCGACGGTGAGCCCCCGGCCTTGATCGTGGACTCCGAGCTGAGCTCCATCTCTGAGCTGTACAACCCCCTGCTGGGTGAGCCCATCGGCTCGGTCAAAGCCGTTTCCTGCACTCCTGAGCACCTGAAGCTGACCTATGAGATCAGCTTCTACCTCCAATGGGACAAGAGCAGCTACCTCGACCTGGATCTGGGGACCACGGTGGCGGCTCCCGGTGCGGACGCGCGCAGCTACCGTTTCACCCCTACCGTCGAGGTCTCCACGCGCAACGCGATTCTTCAGCCCACCGTCACGGCGAACAAGCCCGCTGCCAGCGAGGCTCACGCCACCGTGTCCACCCAGGACGTCAGGGTCGACGGCGCCGCCAAGGACGCCTCCCGCTTCACCATGACGGCGCGGAACGACTCCACCACCCCGCTGTCTCACTTCACCATCTCCGCCGGCAAGTCCAAGGGGCAGGCACAGGTGGGCGCCCTGACCTGCGACCTGACCGCCTTCGGAGGCAAGGTCGTCTCGGCCACCGGACCGGCTGAGAGTCTCAGCGTCTCCAGCGGAACGGCGAAGGTCCCCCAGGGCAAGGACGTCACCTGCCAGGTGGACCTGACCGGCGTCGTGGGACGCAACCGGGTCAAGGCCTCACTGACCACCGGCAACCAGACCTTCTCCAGCGACTACGTCAACCACCGGCCGGTGATTGAGGTGGAGACTCATCCCACGGATCTCCTGGTCGAGGCCGAGCCCACCGGCACCTACGAGGTCGAGGTCGGCTACACCGTCACCTTCACCAACACCACCGACGCCAACGGATCCAGCTCCGATATCGTCCTGCGGCCCGGGATTCCGGCCGGCTTCACCCTCAAGAGCGTGACAGGTACCGGCACCCCGTGGTGGGTCGGCCCGGACAGCTATGCCCTTCAGGACGACGGCTCCTTGTCCTTGCGCACCGGTGACTCCCTGAACGCCCACTCGTCAACCACGATGACCTTCACCAGCACCTACCAGGTCAACGCCGAGGCGGTCACCGCGGAGACCTGGAAGTCCCTGGGCACCTGCGACCCCCAGGACCCCTCCCGGGGGCTGACCATGCAGATCGACGTCGCCGGCAGCTACGGCGGCACCGAAGCGGGGAGCCAGACAATCTGCACCCCTGTGACGCGCTCCGGGAACTAGTACCTCTCCGACGCGATTCTCCGGGCGCACCGCACCGTCACCCCATTCGCCGGCGCCACCGGTGGTCCCCCTGCTTCGAGGCAGGTCCACCGGTGGCGCTGGTCGCCGTCGTGAGCCTGCAGCAGCCGCCCCTTCCCGCCCGGCGGTAGGGTGGCGCCCATGGCCAGCCTTCTCAACCGGATCCTCACCCTGCTCGGACGCGCCGCCTCCGACGCCGTCAGCGACGCCCTTTCCCAGAAGTCCTCGACGCCGTCGGGCACGTCGGAGAGCAGGTCACCAGGTTCAGCTGAGACCGCGCAGTCCCGCGCCCCCAAGTCGTCGGCGGCGAAGCCGTCACCGACCCGGCCCCGCGCCCACGACAGCGGCGCTGCGGCGGGTGCGACGGCCCCCTTGGCGCGAGGCGTCAGCGTCTACGACGTCTCCGCCCTGGGGCTGCCCGACTTCGCTTACTCCCCCGACCCCGATGGCGAGGCCGACCCCGGCGAGGTGGTGTGGGCCTGGGTTCCCTTCGAAGAGGATCCCGCCCAGGGTAAGGACCGGCCCGTCCTGGTCCTGGCTCGCCATGAGACCCGTCTGGTCGTGGCCCAGATGACGAGCAAGGACCACGACCGCGACGCCGCCCAGGAGGCGCGCTGGGGCCGCTTCTGGCACGACGTCGGCACCGGTGACTGGGACCGGCAGGGTCGCCCCAGTGAGGTGCGCCTGGACCGTCTGCTCCTGGTGGAGCCGGCCTCGGTGCGCCGCGAGGGGGCCACGATGAAGCGTGAGGTCTTCGACGGCGTCGTGGCCGCCCTGCGCCACCACCACTCCTGATCGCCTCCAGATTTCGACAGATCGCACAGGATACGGATGTCATCCGCTAGGCCCGGACACGCTGGAAAGCACCTGTATCGGAGGTTTCTACAAAACAAGATTGAAGTATTGCCTATCCCCCCTTCACGCATAAACTTGACTTACTGGCCAGCCCACCTATCCCTATGAAGTGATCGGAGCGATCATGGCACTCCCAACAGTCACCACCACCCTCAAGGGCTTGGCCGCCATCACCCTGGCCTCGGTTCTCACTCTTGGCACGTCATCCCCCGCATTCGCAGACGATTCACCTATCCCCGATGACGCCACCGAGTACGGCTCAGTTACTGTCGAAGACAGTCCTGCCGGAAGCTCAGGCATTCGCCCTGCCTGGATCACCGGTTCTCACACGGTCAAGGTCGCCGGCGGGACCTGGAGCTACGGCACGAACTCGAAAGTTGTCTACTCGAACTTTCATCACCCTTCTCGATGCCATGGCTCCTCAGCCCGAACCTACAATGGGCTCATCACCGCACGAAGTCCCAAAACTGCCGCAGGGAAGTGGTCTTACGCTCAGGTCCGACGCTCCACTGACAGAAACGAAGCCTTCTACTGGTTCTGCTGAGAGCCATTAGTGTCTTGCGGTAGGCGGCGGCCCCGCTGATGGAGCCCCACCTACCGCACCACCCTCATGAAGATTCTTCTCAGAGCCACCTGGGCCCTCAACCTCGCGCTGTGCTTGGCGACCATCCTGCTTATTCCGCAGACGCTCCTCCTCCTGTTTCCGGCCGAGACGAACGGCTATGTCATTATCAGTGAAACCGGCGTCGACCCGGATGAGCTTCATCAGATCGGCAAGCAGGCCGGCGTCGAGGTTGCCCAGGTACGCCACATCACAGACTTCGCCGATACCACCGACGAGTCATACTCGACAACCAGCGTCGAGCTCCTCGGCTACGAGGCTGATGACTACATTCGCCCGCCATTGACTCCCCTGCTCCTGCCGGAGCCCATCGCCTACAGCGCCAGCACCGTCCAAGACGATGCCCTGGGCGGGTGGTATGCGATCGGCTCGCGGCAAAATACCACCCAGTTCCTCAGCCAGGTCACAGACCGGTGGTGCGATCGCATCAGTGAGTCGGGGATTCTGACACCGGGCCTTGCCCTGTCCACCGCCATCAGCTCCGAGATCGGCGTGAGCCTGCTCCTGGCCCAGACGGTTCTGGCGCTCGTCCTGGCCCTTGCCACCGTCTCCCAGTCCTCCTCCTACAGGAGCGCCCGGTTGCAGGGCCGCTCCCACACCCGTCTGGCCCTCCACCTCCTCAAGAACAGCCTCCTGACAGCATGCCGGTGGCTCCTGCTCCCTCTGGCGCTACTCGCCCTGCTGGTGGCCTACGACATCTACGGCTCCGCCGTGCTGAGCGTCCACCGTCTGAGCGCCGAGCTCATCGCCTGCTGCGCGCTCCTGTCCCTGGCCGCAACCCTGACCGGCACGCTCGCAGGATGGGTGGTGCTCGCGGTTGGAAGCAGGCAGCGACCCGGGACAGCAGAGCGTCCGCGCCACGGGATCGCCCTGCTGACCTATGCGCTCGTCCTGGCCATGACCTGGTCCTTCTCCACCGCGAGCTCCAGCCTCATCATCGATGTCCTCCAGGCGCAGGCACTTCGCAACCAGGCTCAGGCCCAGCAGTCCCTTCCCCCGGCCACCGCTCTGAGCATCTGGTCCGTCAGCGAGCCCACCTTCGGTGCCAAGACACCCCAGATAGCCTCCTTCATCACCCAGGCCCAGCAGGAGGGGAGCCTCGTTCTGGCCTGGGCGATCCCCAACGGCTCCACCGGGGACGGCGACGGGCCGCCCATCCTGTATCTCAACAACACGGCCGCCGCCCACTACGGCCTGCCCAAGGTTACCGGGCAGCAGGTGACCCTCTACCGGCCCCGGTCGCTGGCCGGCCAGGACGAGGCCTTGACCCAGGAGCTCGTCGAGCAGGCGCGTTTCAACACCATGCACGGGGCGAGCGCGAACGCCGTCACCGTCACCTCCCACGACCTTGAGGAGGTCAGCTCGCTCCTACCGGAGAGGCTCCCCGCCGTCAGCTTCTTCCTCAGTAGCGAGGGCACCCGCACCAGCGACTGCCTCATCGCCGTGGTCCCCGACGGCTACTTCGCCCCAGACGACTACCTGTCCGCCATCACCCAGGGGGCCGCAGTCCTCACCGGCCAGAACCTCGTCTCCCTGCGGGAGCGGCTGCGCGAGCACCACGTGGAGGATCTCGTGGCGCGCTTCGACGCCGTCGGCACCGGCAACACGGCCCTCAGGGAGCAAACCACGCACATGGCAGTCCTCCACGCCCTCATCCTGCTGACCACAGCCACCGGAGCCGCGGCCAGCGCCGGGCTCGCGGCACGCACCTGGGCACAGGCCAGAAGTCGCAGGCGTGAGATCGAGCGCCTGCTGGGGCATCGCATGCTGGCCGAGCGCCTCCTGACCGCGGTCCTCATCACCATCCCGGTACTCATCCTCGCCTGGCCGCTCCTGACCCAGCCCAGTGCCGAGCTGGTCCTTACTCAGGTGGCGTGCGCACTCACCCTCACCGTGGCTGCTGTCGTGGGAGCACGCCACGCCACTGCCCGGCCCACCCACCCCCGCCGCAGGAGGCAGGCCCGCCATGGCTGACACACTCACCGCTACAGACCTGACCATCTCCAGAGGCGGGCGCCTGCTCGTCGACGGGCTGGATCTGTCCCTGAAGGAGGGGACTGTCACGGCACTGACCGGCCCCAACGGCTCCGGCAAGACCACCACGGCATGGTGCCTGGGCCTGCACGATCTCGATTTCACCGGAACCGTGACCATCGATGGCCGGCCCTCCAGCAGGATGAGCCCGCGTGACATTCGCCTGGTGCACCGCACCACGATCGCCCTCCAGCCCCAGGACCTTCTTCTGGAGGACTCCTGGACCCCCATCGCCACACTGCGCCACGCCGCTTGGGCACTCGGGCTCCCCCGGCGCCAGCGCGCGGCGCGGATCGCCGATGCCCTGGGCGCGGCCCGGCTCACCACCCTGTCCCGAACTCGCACGGGCCTGCTCAGCGGCGGAGAGCGGATGCGAGTGGCCCTGGCGCGAACACTGCTCATGGAGCACCCCCGCCTGGTCATCCTCGATGAGCCCACCGCCGGTGCGGATGAGGAGCTGGCCACGGTGGTCATCGGCGCCATGGACGCGTGGGCTCGGACCTCTGCCGCGATCCTCGTGATCACCCATGACCCAAGGCTTATCGAGCGTGCGGAGAACCAGGTAGAGCTCAGCACAGGCGAGCAAGTTCACGTGCACAGCCTCCATGAGCACGAAGCCATTGAGAATTTGGACTGATAGAGTCACCCCTTGGACCTCTGGCCTGGCCGGCTGCGGGGTCCGGCGACCGGGTCAGCCAGGTGCCCCACCACCTCATGTCAACCCGTGGCGCGAACCCTCTCTCCGGCCATTGACCAATCAGACGCGAGAAAGTTTCACCGTGGCGAACATCAAGTCCCAGATCAAGCGCATCAAGACCAACGAGAAGGCCCGCCTGCGCAACAAGTCCGTCAAGTCCGAGCTCAAGACCTACGTGCGTCGCGTGCGCGAGGCCGTCGAGGCCGGTGACAAGGACGCCGCGCTCGAGCACCTCAAGGCCGCCTCCCGCAAGCTGGACAAGGCCGTCTCCAAGGGCGTCATCCACAAGAACCAGGCCGCCAACCGCAAGTCCAAGCTCGCCAAGCGCGTCGCCTCCCTCTGAGGCCACCGCAGCAGTGAGCATCTGAAGGGCGCCTCCCACCGGGGAGGCGCCCTCCCCTTTTTTCCATCACCTTCACCCATTCATCAGACCGCTTCAAGGAGAGCCCATTGCGCATCGGATTCGACCGCGACAAGTACCTGCGGATGCAGTCCAGCCACATCGCGGAGCGCCGCGCCCAGTTCGGCGGCAAGCTCTATCTGGAGTTCGGCGGCAAGCTCATTGACGACATGCACGCCTCGCGCGTGCTGCCGGGCTTCACCCCGGACAACAAGATCGTCATGCTCGCCGAGCTGGCCGACGAGGTCGAGATCGTCATGGCGGTCAACGCCAAGCACCTCGCCCGCAACAAGGTCCGCGCGGACCTGGGCATCCCCTACGAGGACGACCTGCTGCGCCACATCGACGCCTTCCGCAGCTACGGGCTCTATGTGGGCAGCGTCGTCGTGACCCAGTGGACTGATGACAACCGCCAGGCCCAGGACTTCAAGCGCAAGCTCGAGGCGCTGGGCATCACGGTCTACCGCCACTTCCCCATCCCCGGTTACCCCGGTGACGTCGCCCGCATCGTCTCGGCGGAGGGCTACGGGCGCAACGAGTACATCGAGACCAGGCGGGACCTGGTGGTCGTCACCGCCCCCGGCCCGGGCAGCGGCAAGATGGCCACCTGCCTGTCCCAGATCTACCACGACCACCAGCGGGGCATCTCCTCGGGCTACGCGAAGTTCGAGACCTTCCCGATCTGGAACCTGCCGCTGGACCACCCGGTCAACATCGCCTACGAGGCCGCCACCGCCGACCTCGACGACGTCAACATGATCGACCCCTTCCACCTGGCTGCCCACGGCGTCCAGACCGTCAACTACAACCGCGACGTCGAGGTCTTCCCGGTCCTGAGCCGCCTGTTCGAAGAGATCCTGGGCTCCTCGCCCTACGCCTCCCCCACGGACATGGGCGTCAACATGGCCGGCAACTGCATCAGCGACGACGAGGTCTGCCGGCAGGCCGCCTGTCAGGAGATCATCCGCCGCTACTACCGGGCCCTGGTGACCGAGAAGCGCGAGGTCATCGCCCCCGTCCAGTCCCAGCGGATCGCGCTGCTCATGGCCAAGGTGGGGGTGAGCAAGGAGGACCGCCCCGTCGTGCCGCCCGCGCTGGAGGTGGCTGAGGCCACCGGCGAGCCGGCCTCGGCGATCGAGCTGCCCGACGGGCGCATCGTGACGGGCAAGACCTCCGCCCTGCTGGGGTGCTCCTCGGCGATGCTGCTCAACGCCCTCAAGCTCCTGGCCGGGATCGATGATGACGTCAACCTGCTGGCCCCGGCCTCCATCGAACCCATCCAGAAGCTCAAGACCCAGAGGCTGGGAAGCCGCAACCCGCGCCTGCACACCGACGAGGTGCTCATCGCCCTGGCCGTGTCCGCCAACGGGGACGACAACGCCCGCAAGGCCCTCGACCAGCTCGAGACGCTGCGGGGCTGCGAGGTCCACACCTCCACAATCCTGGGCTCGGTGGACGAGGGCATCTTCCGCGCCCTGGGAGTCCAGGTCACCAACGAGCCCGTCTACGCCACCAAGTCCCTGTACCGCAAGAAGTGAGGCCCGGTGCGGGCCACCCTCCTGCGGTGCGCCCGCACCCAGACGCCCTGCCGAGGTGTGGATAGTCACATAGGTGCGCAGAGGTGACTGAACGCACTCGCGCGCGGTACATTCTCCTCAACGAGATGAGCTCGTGTGCTCTGGGGTCGGTGAAAGTCCGAACCGGCGGTGACAGTCCGCGACCCGGTCGCATCCAGCGACCGGCTGACCAGGTGGAACTCCTGGACCGACGGTGAGAGTCCGGATGGGAAGCGCACACGGGACACACCATGCCTCGCCCGCTGCCGTGCACCCGGCGATCGACCATGGCGGTGTCTCTCCCCAGCGCACCCGAGGGAGAGGACCGGATGACCTCGTTCACCACCGTGCAGACGGCCGCGATGCAGCGCGCCCTACGGGCCGCGGCCTCCCCCGACGCCCCGCCCGGCCCCAACCCCCGGGTCGGCTGCGTCATCCTCTCCCCCGACGGCGACGTCCTCGCCGAGGGCCATCACCGTGGCGCCGGCAGCGCCCACGCCGAGGTCGACGCACTGGCGAACCTCGCCGCGACGGGCGGCCTCCGCCCGAGGAGCGACCGTCCTGGTCACCCTCGAGCCGTGCAACCACCAGGGCCGCACCGGCCCGTGCGTCCAGGCGCTCCTCGACGCCGGCGTGGCCGAGGTCATCTACGCCCAGGACGACCCGACCGAGCAGGCCGGGGACGGCGCGGCGGCGCTGGAGGCCGCCGGCGTGCAGGTACGGCGCGGGCTGTGCGCCCAGGAGGCCGCGCGTCTCAACCGCCCGTGGCTCCTGGCCGTGACCCGCGGGCGCCCCATGGTGACGTGGAAGCTCGCCGCCACCCTCGACGGCCGTATCGCCGCCGCTGACGGCACCAGCCAGTGGATCACCCCGGTGGCGGCCCGCCACGACGCCCACCGCCTGCGCCGCCAGTGCGACGCCATCATGGTGGGCACCGGCACCGCCCTCGCCGACGACCCCGCCCTCACCGTCCGCGATGAGGCGGGTCAGCCCGCGCCGGCCCACCTCCAGCCGCTGCGCGTCGTCGTCGGCTCCAGGAGCCTGCCTCCCACCTCCAGGGTGCTCGCCGACGACCACTACCTCCTCCTGCCCGACCACGACCCGCGCGCCGTCCTGGCCGTCCTCGCCGAGCGCGAGATCCGCCATGTCCTGCTCGAAGGGGGCCCGACCCTCGCGACCGCATTCCTGCGCGCCGGTCTCGTCGATCAGGTCGTCGCCTACACGGCCCCCGCGCTTCTGGGCGCGGGAGCGGCCGCTCTCGCCGACTTCGGGGCGGCGACGATCACCGATGCCCTGAGGCTGAGTCACCCCCGCGTCGAGGTCCTCGGCGCAGGTGACGAGCTCGCCGTCCGCCTCTGCGGTGACCTGGAGGCCAGCGACGTTCCCACTGCCCACTTCCACACCGAGGAGAGTCACTGATGTTCACCGGAATCGTCGAGGAGCTCGGACGCGTCGTCCGGCTCGAGACCGTCGAGGACAGCGCCCGGCTGACGGTCGAGGCGCCCACCGTCACCCAGGACGTGAATCTGGGCGACTCCGTCAGCGTCAACGGGTGCTGTCTGACGGTCACCGCCGTGCAAGGGAGCACCTTCACCGCCGACCTCATGGCCGAGACTCTCACGCGCACCACCCTGGGCTCCCAGGCGCCGGGAGACCCGGTCAACCTCGAGCGCGCCCTGCGCGCCAGCGACCGGCTCGGCGGGCACATCGTCCAGGGGCAC
This sequence comes from Actinomyces sp. oral taxon 175 str. F0384, assembly GCF_000223355.1. NCBI lineage: Bacteria > Bacillati > Actinomycetota > Actinomycetes > Actinomycetales > Actinomycetaceae > Actinomyces > Actinomyces sp. oral taxon 175. The sequence goes on along the minus strand of NZ_AFUR01000001.1, from coordinate 969,683 downwards.
GTCGATGCCACCGCCGAGGTCCTCGACCACCACCGCGGTGAGCACTGGGACCTCCTACGCATCGGCCTGCCGCAGGAGATCGCCCGTTACGTGGCCGTCAAGGGATCGGTCGCCCTCGACGGGGTGTCGCTGACGGTCGTCAACGTCGTCGACGCCTCCGACGTCGCCCCTGTGCCGGGGGCGGGGGCGTCGCTCAGCGTCGGGCTCATTCCCGAGACGCTGCGACGCACGACCCTGGGCTCGAGGCGACCCGGAGAACGGGTCAACCTCGAGGTCGACGTCATGGCCAAGTACGCCGAGCGTCTTCTGGGCGCCAGCCCGAGCCAGGAGGGGCAGCAGGCATGCTGAGCACCAGGAGCGCATCCCCGGGCACGCGCATGGACCGCGTCGAGGACGCTCTCGCCGCCCTGCGCGAGGGCCGGACGGTCATCGTCGTCGACGATGAGAGCCGGGAGAACGAGGGGGACCTCATCCTGCCCGCGCAGAGTGCCACGACCGAGCAGCTGGCCTTCGCGATCCGGCACTCGACCGGCATTATCTGCGCCCCCATGGCGGGCCAGGAGCTCGACCGCCTGGGCATCCCCATGATGACCGAGCACAATACCGATCCCAAGAGGACGGCTTTCACGCTGAGCACCGACGCCCGCACCGGCATCACCACAGGTGTGAGCGCCGCCGACCGGGCTCGCACCGTCCGCGTCCTGGCGGACCCGGGCTCAGCTCCCGACGACCTCGTCCGCCCCGGCCACGTCTTCCCCCTGCGGGCGCGCGAGGGCGGGATCCTCACGCGCCGCGGTCACACGGAGGCCGCCGTCGACCTCATGCGCCTGTCGGGCAACCGGCCCGTGGGGGTCCTGGTGGAGGTCATCAACGACGACGGAACCATGGCGCGGCGGCACCAGCTGCGTGAGCTCGCCGACGCCCACGCCATGCCCATGATCTCGATCAGTGACCTGGAGCGCTACCGGTGGCTGCACGAGGAACTCGTCGAGGAGGTCGTCTCGGCGCACCTGCCAACCGCGCACGGGGAGTTCACCGCCCACGCCCTGCGCAGCAGGGTCGACGGCACCGAGTACCTCGCACTGGTGTGCGGCAGCATCGCTGACGGTGAGGACGTCCTGGCCCGAGTCCACTCCGCCTGCCTGACCGGCGACGTCCTGTCCTCCCTCCGCTGTGACTGCGGGCCGCAGCTGCGCGCCGCCATGGAGGCGATCAGTGCCCGCGGCCGCGGGGTCCTCGTCTATGCCTCCGACCATGAGGGGCGCGGCATCGGGCTCATCGACAAGCTCCGCGCCTACGCGCTGCAGGAGGAGGGTATGGACACCCTCGACGCCAACGTCGCGCTGGGGCTTCCGGCCGACGCCCGCAGCTACGCCACCGCCGCCCAGGTGCTGCGGCATCTGGGCGTGCGCTCAGTCGAGCTCATGACGAACAACCCGGACAAGGTGGCCGGCCTGGAGCGCTACGGCGTCAGTGTCCGCTCCATGACGCCGACACCGACCTTCGCCAACGGGGAGAACCTCGACTACCTGCGCACCAAGCGCGACCGCATGGGCCATCTGCTCACCGGGCTCGACCCCACCGGGGCCGACGCGGACTCACCGCCCGGCGAGACGAGGGCCGACGACGACACCTGGCACACGAGCAACGAGAACGAAGGAGAGGAACGATGAGCGGATCCGGGGCACCTGAGCAGAGCGCACCTCACGCACGGGGCATGAGGGTGACAGTCGTGGCCGCCCAGTGGCACGAACGCATCATGGGGGGCCTGGTCGCCGGGGCGCTGCGCGCCGTCGAGGAGGCCGGAGCCCAGGCGAGCGTCGTCAGGGCGGTGGGCTCCTTCGAGCTTCCGGTCCTCGCCACGGCCGCCGCGCGAGGCGGTGCCGAGGCGGTCGTCGCGCTGGGCGTCGTCATCCGCGGCGGCACCCCGCACTTCGACTACGTGTGCCGGGCCGCGACCGACGGGCTGAGCCGGGTGGCGCTGGACACCGGGGTGCCGGTGGGCTTCGGCGTGCTCACCTGCGACGACGAGGCCCAGGCGCTGGCCCGCTGCGGCGGGCCGGGCGCGGAGGAGGACAAGGGCTACGAGGCGGCGTGCGCGGCGATGTCCACGGCGCTCACGCTGGCCGCCATGCGGGGCTGAGAGCTGCTCAGCGCCGGCGACTGCCGGTGCGGCGGGCGTTGCAGATCGTCAGGACCGCCCGCTCGACGGCGTAGACGGGGTCGCGGCTGGCCCCCTTGGCCTCGGCGTCGGCCCGGGCCACGGCCAGGATCGAGGTGGCCAGGGCGTCGTCGGACCAGCCCTGGAGCTCGCGGCGGGCCCGGTCCACCTGCCAGGGGGCCATGCCCAGCTCGGCGGGGCTCATGCGCCTGCCCCCGGCGGCCGCGACCCGGGCGAGCTGGCGCACCTTCATGGCCAGGGCCGCGACGATGGCCACCGGGTCGGTGCCGGTGGCCACGGCGTGGCGCAGGGCTGTGATGGCGGCCGGGGTGTTGCCGGCCGCGGCGGCGTCGGCCACGGTGAAGCCGGTGGCCTCGATGCGGCCGGCGTAGTAGGTGCGCACGTGGTCGACGCTGATGGTGCCCTGGGTGTCGGCGAGGAGCTGGTCGACGGCGGAGCACAGCTCGCGCAGGTCGCTGCCCAGGGCGTCGACGAGGGCGCCGACGGCCTCGGGAGCGATGCTTCGTCCGGCGCGGCGCACGTCGGCCACGACCAGGGAGGACTTGTCCTTGGCGCTCTTGACGGCCTCGCACTGGATGGTCGGGTAGGGCGAGGCCTTGATGGCGTCCAGCAGGCGCTTGCCCCGCTGACCCCCGTTGTGGCGCAGGATGACGCTGACCTCGGGGTCGGCGGCGCCCACGTAGGCGATGAGGTCGCTCAGCAGGGCGTCAGTCATCTGCTCCAGGGCGGGGACGTAGACGAGCCGGGGCTCGCCGAACAGGGAGGGCGACACGAGGGTGTCGAGCTGGTGGGGCTCGTAGGTGGCGGCCTCCAGGCGCGTGATCTCGGTGGTGGGGTCCTTGGCCTTGGCCTGCGCCAGGAGGCTCCTCACCGCTCGGTCGGCGAGGACCTCCTCGCCGGCGCGGATGAGGACGATCGGCGCCAGCTGGGCCTGGTCCCAGCGCAGTCCAGCCGGTGCCTTGCGCGGGCCCCGGGAGCGGGGGGTGCGGGTCGCTGCCATGGGGCAAGCCTGCCACGAGCGGGCCGCGTCAACCGCCCGGCTTCCTCCAGCAGGGCGCGGCGGGCGCGAGGAGCCGCCGCGAGCAGGACCCCGATCTCGCAGGCCCCCAGTGCCAGGGCGCCCGTGAGGCCGCCTGGCCAGGGCAGGGCGGCGCCGGGCAGGTGGGCGAAGAAGCCGGCGACGAGCACCATCCAGGAGCAGGCCGCGAGCGCCGGCCAGGCGATGACGGTGGCGGCCGCGGGCCAGGCCGGTGCGATCAGCGCCGCCAGGAGCCCGCTGATGGTGGCGATGACGGCGGCCGGCTCACTGAGCAGGTTGGCGGGCACCGACCAGGCCCCCACCGAGGGCTGAAGGAGGATGAGGATCGGCCCGCAGGCGGCCTGGGCCACCAGCGGCAGGGCCACGGCGGCGGCCAGCCACCTGGGCAGGCGGCGTGAGAGGTGGGCTGTGACTGGCTTGGAGCCGATGACGATCCCGGCGGTGGCCACCACGGACAGTGCGAAGCCGTAGTCGCGGGACTGCCAGGGGTCGATGAGCAGCAGGACGATGGCTCCGGCGCACAGGGCGGGCACGGAGGCGGCGCGTCTGCCGGCGACGACGCCCAGCAGCATGACGGCCCCCATGGTGGCGGCGCGCAGCACGGAGCCTGAGGGACGCACCAGGATGACGAGGAGGGTGAGCATGACTGCGCCGAGCAGTGCCCGCCACCGCCGGGGCAGCGCCCCGAGGGCTTCCAGGCCCAGTCCCAGGATGATGGCGACGTGCTGCCCGGAGACGGCGGTCAGGTGCGTCATGGAGACGGTGCGCATGTCCTCGCGCAACGGGGCCGGCAGGGCGTGGTCGTCGCCCAGGGCGACACCGGGTACGAGGCTGCGGGCTCCCGGCGGCCACAGACCTGTCTCCTCCCCCGCTCCTGCGGCGACCGGGGCCCCGATGCCCGGGGCGCCGACGGCCTGGGCGAGACCGGCGCGGACGGCGGTGACGGCCCCGAGTATCCCGCTCGGTGGGCCAAGGACGGTCAGACCGGCGCGCTTGGGGATGATGGCAGCTTCGGCGCGGCCGGGGTCGGTGGGACGCAGGCGCGTGCGCACGCGGACCCGGGTCCCCATGGGCAGGCTCAGCCACTGCGTGTCGCCCAGGACGGTGGCACTCAGGGTGGAGGCCCGCGTGTCCACCTGTTCGACGTCGAGGGTGGTGATGACCAGGGTGGAGCGGCTGGTGGCTGAGACTCGCGGCTGCTGGGAGACGGTGCCGATGAGGGTGACCGGCTGCCCAGTGGCCACTGCCGCGGTCAGCGGGTCGCGCTGGCGGGCCCACAGGTGGGCGGCACTGATGGTCAGGACCGTCGCGGCGCACAGGGCGCACACGAGCAGGCTGGCGCTGAGGGTTCCCATCGCCCCGGGGTCGTGCTCGGGGGCGCCGGGACGCGGGTCGGCCCGGTGTCGCGGTGGCCGGAAGCGCAGGACAGCCACCACGAGCAGCGCAGCCAGGGCGGTGCACCCGGAGGCCAGGAGTAGGACCTGCCTCCAGGCGTCTGCCGCCTCACGTCCAACGGCCCACCCGGCGCCGGCCCAGCAGGCCAGCGCCGGGGCGAGCAGGCGCAGGTCGAGGGCCTCGGGGGCCTTGGGGGAGGTGGCGTGCTGACCTCCGTCTCGGTACCGGTTGCGCTCCTGCTCCTGGCGTAGGCGCGCATACAGCGCGGGGTCGTCCCACGGTGCCCTGGGACTGCCCCCACCATTGCCTTCGTGGTCCTCGTTCATACGGTGGCCTGTTCTCGCAGGCCCTCGAGCTTGGCCTTGCCGATGCCGGGGACGTCGGTGAGGGCGTCAACGCTGGCGAAGGGCCCGTGGGAGTCGCGGTACTCAACGATCCGTTGGGCCAGGGCCGGGCCGATTCCGGGCAGCTTCTCCAGCTCGGAGGCCGAGGCCGTGTTGATATTGACCATCCCGGATGCGCCGCCACCGCCGGACTTTCCCGGGGCGGTTCGCGCACCGGAGGCGGCGTCCCCACCGGTTTGGGGTGCGGGCTCGGGCAGGACCTCGCCGATGCGCGGGACCCGGATCTGCTCGCCGTCGGTCAGGACCCGGGCGAGGTTGAGCTGCTGGGTGTCTGCCTCCGCGCTGGCTCCTCCGACGGCGTTGATGGCGTCGGTGACGCGGCTTCCCGGGGGCAGGGTCACCACCCCCGGCCTGCTCACCGCCCCGGTGACGTGGACGACGACGCTGCCCGATGTCGTGCTCAAGCCGCCTGGTACTGCTGCCGGTCCCGTGGTCGGCACCATGGCCGGTTTCATGGCTGGACTCGCGGCCGCCCCTGTGGGTGGGGGCCGCATTGGAGCCGATGCCCCTGCCGCTGCGGCCGGAGCCGCGTGGCTGCCGGCGCCGGTGGAGACCAGTACGGCTCTCAGGGCCAGGGCGAGAGCCAGGATGAGGAGGGCGGAGCCGGCGATGATCGCCGCCCGGGGCGCGATCGCGAGGCGACGTGGCCGGCGCACCGGCTCCTCGGGATCGGTTGAGCAGGCCAGACGCACAAGGTCGTCCAGGGACCTGTGCGCGTCGCTCCGTCTGGCTCCCATGTCCTCGACGGTAGGGACCGGACCCATGGGGCGCATGGTGAAGCTGTCTGCCCTGTGGAGAGCAGTGGCGCCTGGCGGCCTGTGGCAACCGAGCCGCGTCGTCAGGCCTGGCTCAATGGGTCTTCAGGTCCGGGGCGACGGCGATGCCGAGGGCGCCGGGACCCACGTGGGTGCTCGTCGCCTCGTCGACCGGGAGGGTGAGGACCTCGGAGACCTTGGCTCCTGCCTCCTCCATCGCCTGGCGCAGATCGGTCTCGAGCAGTGCCAGCTTGGAGGCGTCGTCGCCTTGAATGACCAGGCGCACCGGGTCTGCGGGGTGCCTGGGGCCGGACAGGGCGGTCCCGCCGGCGACGCGGACGGCCTGCGCGATGAGGTGGCGCCTGGCGCGAGCCGCCCCGCGTACAGTCTCCAGCGTCCGGATTCCGTCGCGGGTCAGGGCCAGGACCGGGCGGATTCCCAGGACACCGTCCAGGCGGGCCGTGGTGCGGTCGATCCTTCCCGAGCGGGCCAGGCGTCCCAGGTCGTCGACGACGAAGAGCTGGCAGGACCGGGCGGTGCTGGCCTGAGCCAGGGCGGCACCGCGACGGGCGTCGTGGGCGCCGGAGGCTGCCAGCACCGCGAGCCCCAGGGCGCCGGAGCTGGTGCCGGAGTCGACCACGCGCAGCCACTGCGGGCGTCGGCGCCCCGCGCTCGGGCTCGGGCCGTTGGGCTGGTCCCGGTACTCGGCCTCGAGCTGGGCGGCGGCGATGCGGGCGTTGTCCATGGTGCCGGACAGGGCCGAGGAGATGTGGATGGCCAGGACCTCTTCGGCCCTGCTGGCCGCGCGCCGGTAGGCGTTCACCAGCTCCTGGACACTGGGCCGTGAGGTGGTGGCGGGCTCACCGTTGTCGGCGGGGATGGCGTGCAGCGGCACCACCTCGATCGCGCGCTCACGCAGCAGGGGCTCCGTCAGGCAGGCGGCGGAGTCGGTGACGACGGCGAGCGACATGCGGCATACCTTATCGGCAAGCCGCGCGCTCATCGGCAAGGCGCCACGGCTGCTCTCCAGGGCCGGCCGTCAGCGATACGAGACCAGGAGATCCTCGTAGAGGTTGATGAGCCGCCTGGTCATCGTCTCGGAGTCGAACTGCTGAGCCACCTCCAGGGCCCCCTCGGACAGCGCGGCGAGCCGGGCGTCGTCGGACAGCAGGGAGGCGAAGACCCGGGCGAAGTCCTCCCCCTCGATGCCGTCGGTGAGGATGGCGTTGCGCTCGGTGAGGCACTCGGTCATCCGCTCGTCGCAGTAGACGATCGGCAGCCCGCAGGCGGCGGCCTCCAGGAACACCATGGGCTGGTTGTCGAAGTGGTAGGAGGCCAGGGAGAAGACGTCGGCCTGCTTGAGCAGGACGGCGACCTCCTCCGGCGAGCACGTGCCGGTCAGGATCACCCGGTCCGCCACCCCGAGCTCCTCGGCGCGCCGCCCCAGCTCCTCCTGGGAGGGGCCCGGGCCCACGAGCACCAGCTTGACCGGCAGGCCGGATAGGTGGGGCATGGCCTCAACGAGCGTCATCTGCCGCTTCTCCGGGCTGAGGCGGGCCACGCAGATGATGATCTTCTCGCCGGGGGCCTTAGGGATCGGTGAGTCGGCGGCGCGGGCACTGCGGTAGCGGGTGGAGTCCAGCCCGTTGGGCAGCACCATGCAGGGGGTGGTCAGTCCGCCGTCGTCGATGAGGATCCGGGCCAGGTGCTGGGAGGGCGACAGGCAGGCGTCGCACTTGTTGGCGAAGGCCGCCGTCAGGCGCCACCCCTGACGGGACAGGGCCGTCTTCATGTCGCGCTTGTTGAGGTGCTTGATGGTCTCCCGGTGAACGCGCGGCAGGACAGGCTGCGACTTGAGCGCCACGGGGAAGGCGACGGACAGGGCCAGCAGGCCCGAGAGCACGGCCAGCGGGTAATCGTCGATGAGCTCGGTGTAGAGGGTGTGGATGGTGGTGACGTGGGGGATGTTCTGGCGCTTGGCCACCCAGTGCGCCAGGACCCCCAGGCTGAACTGGGTCTGGCTGTGGACGATGTCGAAGTCGTAGGCGTCGAAGCGCCGGGCCAGGCCCGGATAGATGGTGGCGACCTCGCGGCTGTCGAAGACGTAGTAGCGAGAGGAGGACAGGCGGATGACGTGATCGTCGGTCTCCTCATAGCCCTCGGCCTTGGGGGCCACCACGTAGACCTCGTGTCCCATGCGCTCCAGGGCGGCACGGAAGGTGGCTGTGGAGGTGGCCACGCCGTGGACGGAGGGCAGGTAGTCGTCAATGAAGAAGGCGATCCGCACAGCGTTCACCTGTTCCTGTGGTTCGGGTGCACCGGCAGCCGGCCCGTCAGGGGCGGTTCTTTCGGAAACGACGACGCAGGGGGCAGCATGGGGCGTGTAAAACCTCGCGGCACTGGGGCGGGCAGGTGCGGGATCAGACGTACTATCTCAACGCCATTGAGGCCCGAGGGTACCTTGTTCGCCGGGCTCCTGCCTCTCTCGCGGTCAGAAACGGCGCCGGCTCCACTGGCACGCCCGGGTCAGCGCTCTGGCAGGTTCGGCGTTTACGATGGCTCCATGACCGATTCCGCTGAGATCGCACGCCTCAAGGCCGAGGCCGCCCAGGCCGCCGCCGAAGCCGCCGCAGCCAAGGCAGCCGCCGCCCAGGCGGCCCTTGACGCCGCCATCGCCTCCACCCCGGCCTCGGCCGAGGAGCAGGCCGGCGAGCCCCGCACTACTGACGCATCGGGCGAGCCCCCCGCTCAGGCAGCCGACGCCGCCCCCTCCGCCGAGCCGGCTGCGGCCGCCGAACAGCCCCAGCAACCGGTGCAGGAGCCAGTTCAGGAGCCGGCACCCGCGCAGGCCGAGACCGCCGCTGCAGCCGACCAGGCATCGGGCAGTCAGGAGGCCGAGGAGACCGGCTACACCGCCCAGGTGCGTTCCGGCTACGCCTTCTCCACCCCCACCCTGCCGGTGGGCACCTACCTCGACACGCTCTCGGGCGGCGAGCCCGCGGCGGTCAAGGACCTGTCGGTGGGCATCCCGCTGGGACTGCTCAACCGGCACGCGCTGGTGGCCGGGGCGACCGGAACCGGTAAGACCCGCACGCTCCAGCTCCTGGCCGAGGGGCTGTCCGCCGCCGGCGTCCCGGTGTTCCTGGCCGACGTCAAGGGGGACCTGACCGGCCTGGCCGAGGCCGGAGCCTCCAACGACAAGATCGCCTCCCGCATCGCCTCCACCGGTCAGGACTGGAAGGGCCAGTCCTTCCCCATCGAGCTGTTCAACCTCGGCGGGTCGGACTCCGGCGCCGGGATCAGCGGCACCCCGATCCGCACGACGGTCACCGAGTTCGGGCCGATCCTGCTCTCGCGGGTCCTGGGCCTGAACGACACGCAGGCCTCCGCCCTCCAGCTGGTCTTCCACTGGGCGGACAGCCAGGGGCTGGCCCTGCTGGACCTGAAGGACCTGCGCGCCGTCGTCGACTACCTGACGAACACGGACGCCGGCAAGGAGGAGCTCAAGACCATCGGTGGGGTCTCCGCGGCCACGGCCGGGGTCATCCTGCGTGAGATCGCCGCCCTGGAGGCGGCCGGCGGCGAGGCCTTCTTCGGTGAGCCGGCGCTCGACGTGCGTGACCTCATGCGGGTCTCCCCCGATGGGCGCGGCATCATCTCCGCCCTGGAGCTGGCCGACATCCAGTCCCAGGGCACGCTGTTCTCCACCTTCCTCATGTGGCTGCTCGCCGAGCTCTACGAGACCCTGCCGGAGGTCGGCGACCCGGACAAGCCCACCATGGTGTTCTTCTTCGACGAGGCGCACCTGCTGTTCTCCGGCGCCTCGAAGGCATTCCTGGAGGCCGTGGTGCGCACGGTGCGGCTCATCCGCTCCAAGGGCGTGGGCATCGTCTTCATCACCCAGTCCCCCACGGACGTCCCCGACGAGGTCCTGGCCCAGCTCGGCAGCCGGGTGCAGCACGCGCTGCGCGCCCACACCCCGGCCGACGCCGCCAACCTCAAGAAGGCGGTCTCCACCTTCCCGGTCAGCCCGGTGGACCTCAGCCGGGTGCTCACGTCGCTGGGCACCGGCCAGGCCGTCGTCAGCGTGCTGGACGAGAAGGGGCGCCCGGCGCCGGTGGCCCCGGTGATCATCAACGTGCCCGCCGCCGTCATGGGGCCTGCCCAGGACGGCACCGTCAGCCAGGTACTGGCCTCCTCGCCGCTGAAACCCAAGTACGCCACAAGTGTGGACAATGAGTCCGCCTACGAGCTGCTGGCCCAGCGGGTCCAGGCCGACGCCGAGGCCGCCGAGGCCGCTCGCGCCGCCGAGCAGGCCGCCAAGGAGCAGGCCAAGGCCGACGCCGCCGCGCAGAAGGCCCTGGAGAAGGAGGCCGCCCGCCAGGCGGCTCAGCGTCAGAAGGAGGCCGAGCGCCTGGAGCGCGAGGCCGTCAAGGAGGCCCAGCGCCGCCAGCGCGAGGCGGAGAGAGCCGCCGAGCGGCGCCAGCGGGAGGTCGAGAAGACCATCGGCTCGGTGGGCCGTCAGATCACCCGCGAGATCACGCGCTCCATCTTCGGCACCCTCAGGCGCCGCTGAGCCCCATCGTCAAGTCGCATGTGCGTCCCCTTGACCAACCCTCATGTGTCAACCTAAAGTTGACGCATGAGGGTTGGGTGGTCGGCGCTGAAGCACGGGATCTCCCGTACGGATGTGGAACATGCCTGGACCAACGCCTTAAGACTGGTCGAGTACGAGTACGAAGGAGAGGAGCGGCTCCTGGTCATCGGGCCAGCAGTTGACGCCACCTTGCTCGAGTTGGTTGCGGTTCCTGCCGCAGAGCCAACCCGGATCATTCATGCCGACCGCCTGCGACCGAAGTTCTACGACTATCTGAGGTGATGACGTTGTCCTCCACACTGACGCACACTCACGACACGACAGGCCTTGAGACTCTCGACCCAAGCACCACGCCTGCCCGGGACGCCGCGCACTTTCGGGCAATCATTGCCGCGAGTCAGCGGGTGCATGACGCCGAGGCCGAGTTGCATGCAGCGGTCGCCCGAGCTCGACAGGCCGGTGACTCTTGGACTGTGATCGGAGCTGCTCTCGGCGTGACCCGGCAGGCTGCACAGAAGCGATTCAGGCACTCTGCCTGAGACCATCACCGAATCATCTTCGTACAGCAGCACGAGGGGCTGCACCAACCATCTCGGATTGGTGCAGCCCCTCGTGCTACTGCTGGGCTACCGCGGCGCGGCCGTGAGCGGCGCCGTCGGGGAGCCCGCCGCGGTCACTCGGGGACGATGCTCACCAGCTTGGGGGCGCGCACGATCACCTTGCGCACGCCGCGCCCGTCCAGGGTGCGGATGACGCCGGGGGCCTCCAGGGCCAGCTTCTCGAGCTCGGCCTCGGAGATGTCGGGGTCGACTTCGAGGCGGTCGCGGACCTTGCCCTTGACCTGGATGACGCAGGTGACCTTCTCGGCGGCCAGCAGCGCCTCGTCGGTCACGACCGGGAAGTCCTCGTGGGCCAGGGAGTGCTCGTGGCCCAGGCGCTTCCAGATCTCCTCGGCGATGTGCGGGGCCACGGGCGCCGTCATGAGGACGAGGGCCTCGACGGCCTCGCGCGGGACTTCCCCGAGCCCGGTGAGGTGGTTGTTGAGGACGATGAGCTTGGCGATGGCCGTGTTCAGGCGCATCCCCTCGTAGTCCTCGCGCACGCCCACGATCGTCTTGGCCACGAGCCGGCGGGTCTCCTCGTCGGCACTCTCGTCAACCACTGTCAGCTCGCCGGTGGTCTCGTCGATGACGTTGCGCCACAGGCGCTGCAGGAAGCGCTGGCTGCCGGCGACGGCGCGGGTGTCCCACGGGCGGTCGGCGTCCAGCGGCCCCATGCTCATCTCGTAGACGCGGAAGGTGTCGGCGCCGTATGCCTCGTACATGTCGTCGGGGGTGACGATGTTCTTCAGGGACTTGCCCATCTTGCCGTACTCGCGGCGCACGGGCTGCCCCTGCCAGAGGTAGCTGGTAGTGCCGTCCTCGGCGGTGACCTCCTCGACCTCGTCGGCGGGCACGTACTGGCCGCGGGAGTCGGTGTAGGCGTAGGCCTGGACGTAGCCCTGGTTGAAGAGGCGGTGGTAGGGCTCGGAGGAGGTGACGTGACCCAGGTCGAACAGGACCTTGTGCCAGAAGCGCGCGTAAAGCAGGTGCAGGACGGCGTGCTCGACGCCGCCGACGTACAGGTCGGTGCCGCCGGAGGTGTTGCCGGCCTGGGGGCGCGGCCCCATCCAGTAGGCCTCGTTGGCCGGGTCGACGAGCGCCTTGTCATCGGTGGGGTCGATGTAGCGCATCTCGTACCAGCACGAGCCGGCCCACTGCGGCATCGTGTTGGTTTCGCGGTAGTAGGTCCGGGGGCCGTCGCCCAGGTCGAGCTCGACCTCGACCCACTCGGTGGCCTTGCCCAGCGGCGGCTCCGGGGAGGAGTCGGCGTCGTCGGGGTCGTAGGAGCGCGGCGAGTAGTCGGTGACCTCGGGCAGCTCGACCGGCAGCATCGACTCGGGCAGGGCGTGGACGCCGCCGTCCTCGTCCCACACGATCGGGAAGGGCTCACCCCAGTAGCGCTGGCGGGAGAAGAGCCAGTCGCGCAGGCGGTAGGTGACCGCACCGCGTCCGGCGCCCTTGGCCTCCAGCCAGCCGATCATAGTGGCCTTGGCCTCGTCCTTGCCCATGCCGTTGATGTCCAGGTCGCCCTGGGCGGAGTTCACGACCACACCGTCACCGGTGTAGGCCTGGGAACTCAGGTCGACGCCGTGGGGGTCGTCGGCCGGGCCGATGGTCTGGATGATGTCGATGTCGTACTTGGTGGCGAAGGCGTAGTCGCGCTCGTCGTGGGCGGGCACGGCCATGATGGCGCCGGTCCCGTAGCCCATGAGGACGTAGTCGGCCACGAAGACCGGCACCTTCGCCCCGTTGACGGGGTTGATGCCGAAGAAGCCGGTGAAGACGCCGGTCTTGACCCGGCCCTCGTCGGTGCGGTCGGTGTCCGACGTCGCCGCGGCCTGGGCGCGGTAGGCGGCCACGGCCTCGGCGGGGGTCGCGTAGCCGCCGGTCCAGGCCTCCTTGGTGCCCTCGGGCCAGGCGGCCGGGACAGTCAGGGCCGCGGCGTCGTCGGCGATCTGGGCCTCGGTGCGCACCGAGCCGGAGGCCTGTAGGCCACCCAGCATGGGGTGCTCGGGGGCCACCACCATGAAGGTGGCGCCGAAGAGGGTGTCGGGGCGGGTGGTGTAGACGCTCAGCGACGCGTCCTGCTGGGCGCCTTGTCCGGCCCCGGGGACGGTGAAGGTCACCTCGGCGCCCTCGGAGCGTCCGATCCAGTTGCGCTGCATGAGCTTGACCTTCTCGGGCCAGTCCACGGTGTCGAGGTCCTCGGCGAGGCGGTCGCCGTAGGCGGTGATTCGCATCATCCACTGGCGCAGGTTGCGCTTGAAGACCGGGTAGTTGCCCCGCTCGGAGCGGCCCTCGGAGGTGACCTCCTCGTTGGCCAGCACCGTGCCCAGGCCGGGGCACCAGTTGACGGGGGCGCTGGAGACGTAGGCCAGGCGGAAGGAGTCGACGACCTCGGCCTGCTCGGCGGCGCTCAGGGCGTCCCAGTCGCGGCCGTCGGGGACGGGGACCTGGCCGGAGGTGAGCTTGTCGCGCAGTTCGGTCACCGGCCGGGCCGCCCCCTTGCCGCGGCCGTCGCGGCGCGGGGCCTCGGGATCGAACCAGGAGTTGAAGACCTGCAGGAAGATCCACTGGGTCCAGCGCACGTAGTCGACGTCGATCGTGGCCAGGGAGCGGCGCGGGTCGTGGGACAGGCCCAGGCGGCGCAGCTGGCGGCGCATGTTGGCGATGTTGGCCTCGGTGGAGATGCGCGGGTGCTGGCCAGTGGTGACGGCGTACTGCTCGGCGGGCAGGCCGAAGGCGTCGTAGCCCATCGTGTACAGGACGTTCCTGCCGGTCATCCGGGTGAAGCGAGCGACGACGTCGGTGGCGATGTAGCCCAGCGGGTGGCCCACGTGCAGTCCCTTGCCGGAGGGGTAGGGGAACATGTCCAGCAGGAAGAACTTCTCCTTGTCCGCCCCGGGGCCGGCCAGAGCGCCGACTGGGTTGTCGGCGTTGAAGGTGCCCTCGGCCTCCCAGCGGTCCTGCCAGGCGGTCTCGATGGAGTCCGCCAGCTCCGCCGTGTAGCGGAAGGGGGTGTCGGACTCGACCGGTGCGGTTCTCTCTGACATCGCAGCAGCGCTCTTTTCCTACTCGTGCTTCCTGGTGCTGGGGCACAGCCTATCGCCCGCCAGCAGTGGCGCCCGGCGGCGTCCGTCCCACGGGCGGGCGAGACCGGTCACGTCGGCAGAGCCCAGCGAGGTTCGAGCGGTCTCTGCGGGCCGTCACGCCGACTCCGAGAGAGAAGGCGCCGGCGATAAAGGCACCGACCAAGCGGACGCTCGTTGCTATCGAGCCATTTTCATGATGATGACGCAGCGCGGGCTCCGGGAACCACTGCTACACTGTACATATGTTCGAAGGTGGCGTGCTTCCTCTCCTCCCGACCGGTGGTGCGGTCGGGACGCCGGACGCGCCCGCCGGGGCTCCTACGTCGGTACCGCAGGTCTCGGCGGAGGACACGGCAGGCCTGTTGGCGTCCCTGGGTGCGGGCCGGGCGCTGGCCGGTGTGGTGGAGGGGCTGCTGGCCCGCCTGCTGGTGGCTGCCCAGGACGCCGACGACGAGTGCTCCACCGCCGACGGGGATGCAGCGCCGCCCCTCTTCACCAAGGAGCCGGGTACTGACGTGGCGCTGGTGGCCGCCTCCGAACAGCACCGGACGATGGGCGTGGAGGAGGTCGGCACTTCGGGACTGATCGGCCTGGGGGCCTCGGGTTTGGGGGAACTGGCCGCGGCCTGCCGCCGTCTGGCGGCCTGGGCCACCTGGGGCGAGGCTCTGGCGGCGGCCTGCCTGACCGGGTGCCCTGAGTTGTCGAGTCACCCGGGCCAGTGGGGCCCGCATGCTGAAGTCTCTCCGGTGGTGGGTTATGAGGAACGTCGGTTCAATGCCACCTGTCTGCTCTCCACCCGCCTGGGCATCTCTCGGACTCGGGCCGGTCAGATGGTGGATCACGGCCAGGCCCTCATGAGCATGGGCTTCGCCCCGGTCGAGGCCATGGAACGCTGCGGGGTCCTGGACGCGGCGAAGGCGTTCCTGGTGACCCGCCGCCTGGAAGACGTACCCACTCCGGTGGCGCTTGCGGTCCAGGACAAGGTTCTGCCTAAGGCGCCTAGGCGGAGCGTGTCGCAGGTGGGGCGGGATCTGGATCGGGCCCTGATGGAGATCGACCCTGACGGCCACGCTGAGCGGAGCCAGAACAATACCGAGCGGCGGCGTGTGTCGCGCCCCCGGCCTGCGGGAGAGGGCCTCTGCCAAGTCCGGCTTCTGCTGCCGACCATGGACGCCCTGCTGCTGGACGCCACCCTGGACGCGATCGCCGCTTCGGCGCGGGCCTGCGGCGAGAAGCGCACCCTGGGTCAGCTGCGAGCCGATGCCATTACCGCGATGACCCTCTCAACACTGCGCACCAGCCAGATCGCGGCCTTCAGCCAGCCGACCCAGGGTGTTTCCGGCGATCGGACTGAGAGGCAAGCCGGCGGGGACAGCTCGCCAGCACAGGCCTCTTCGCCCGTGATATCAACAAGCTCACGTGCTTCCCACGACGACTCGAATACCGATGCCACGGCGGACGCAGACCCGCGGAGACTGCTGCCTGACGGGGTACCTCTGGAAGGGCTCCTGGGCGCTTTGAGCGGCCTGGTGGGATCGAACAGCCCGTGGTGGACCCCTTCAGCCACCGGTCACCTTCCTCTGCCAGAAGGCATCCCCATCGACGTCAACGTCACCGTTCCTCTGAGCAGCCTGGTTGGTCTGGCTCTGCCGGAAGAGGGCCCCACCGGCGGCGTCGATCCCAGAGGCGGCGGACCCGGCACCTCATCCGAAGACAACCAGCTCCGGGACGGCATTCCTGGGGGCTGTGGCCCTGGGGACAGCGAGAGCCCCGACGACCCCCGCTGTCTTGATCCAGGTGGAGCCGGCCCTGGCGAGAACTCCACCGCCACGCCCGGGCCTCTCAACAGCGCAGACTCCCCGAGCGGTGGGAGAAATCTGCCCACCCCCGGTGGGAGAAGTCTGCCCGGGTCTCGAGGGAGGAGTCTGCCTGAACTCGCCCCGGTTGCTCCCACCATCCAGCCCACCGCCCAGCTCGTCTCCCCGTTTTCCGCCACACCAGTAGAGGTCGCTGAGGTGAGGATCGGGGCGCGCAGCGCAGCGGTACCGGCCATGACTGCCTGGGCCCTGGCGGTCGGCGGGACCTGGAGACGCCTGGTGACCGACCCCGCCAGCGGCACCGTCCTGGACGTCGGCCGCACCAGGTACCGGCCCCCGGTGGGACTTGCGGACCTCGTAAGAGCCCGCGCAAAACATGTGTCTTCCCCACCTGCCAGACTCCGGCCTCCCGCTGCGACATCGACCACCTCACCGCCTGGAGCCAGGGCGGGACCACCAGCCTGGACAACCTCGTGGTGCTCTGTCAGGCCCATCACCGACTCAAGCACACTCCCGGATGGGCACTCACCAGAGACCGTGACAGCGGGGTTCTGTCCTGGCACACCCCGGACAAGACCGTCTATCGGCGCCACCCGGACGGCACCATCGACCGCCTGCCCCACAAGGTCGGCCCCCACCAGCACCTTATTCCCAGCACCGTCGTCCCGGCCGACCTGAGCCGGCAGATCGGCCCCGAGCTCATCGACCGACTCAACACCGCCCTCGACCTCACCCAGCCCAGCAGCGGCAATGCCCGCCTCGTGACCCGAGGCCCCTTACCCGGCGAAAAGGCGGGAGACTACGAGACCACCCCTCATCCGAGGGCCGCCCACTCCCTGGGACTAGCGCCCCTCATCGACCAAGCCCCACCCTTCTGACGAGGACGAAGCGAGTAGCCTCGGGGCTACGCGAGCGCCGCGCTGTTCATCTGCGCGGGTACGAACTCGCCCCAGCCGTCCTCGACGAGGCCGGCCCGCAGGCGCTCCATGGCGGCGTCGAGCTCGGGGGCCTCGGGGTGGCGGGCCGAGGAGAAGGACAGGTCCTCCTCGCAGCGGATCGGCAGCACGTGCAGGTGCAGGTGGTCGACACCGTAGCCGGCCACGACGAGCCCGGCGCGGGGCGCCTCGAAGACGCGCACCTGTGCAGCTCCAATGCGCTTGGCGACCACGGCCAGGTGCGCCACCACGTCATCGGGCGCGTCCACGTAGGAGTCGACCTCAAGCCGCGGCACCACGAGGACGTGCCCGTCGGTGTGCGGCTCAATGGTGGCGAAGGCGACGCAGACCTCGTCCGCCCACACGAAACGGCCGGGGATCTCGCCGGCGATGATCTTGGTGAAAATCGTGCTCATGGCCCCATTGTCCCCCAGCCACGCCCGGATCCGTCCAGACCCCGCCCCTGGTCAGGCCAGCAGCCACAGGGAGCCGTCGGGGATGATGGCCTCCGGGGCGCCCGCGGGCACTGCGCCGCGTGAGGCGTCGTCGTCCAGCAGGGCGATGACGGTCGCCCGCCTGCGGCCGCCGCCCTCCACGGCCGGCGCCACGGTGCCCCGATCGCGGATCCGCACCCGACTGTCCAGCCCGATGCCGGCCCGCTCCAGGCGGCGCAGCGTCTCGGTGTCGTCCTGGATCCGTCCGACGACGCCGTCAGAGCCCACCGGAAGCGTCTCCAGGCCCACCAGGTCGGGCACGATGAGGCGGCCGTCGGCCGTGGGGATCGGGTCCCCATGCGGATCACGGGTGGGGTGCCCCAGGACCGCGTCGAGCCTCTCCAGCAGCCGCTCAGAGACGGCGTGCTCGAGCTCCTCGGCCTCAGCATGCACCTCGTCCCAGCCGAAGCCGAGCCGAGTGACCAGGTAGGTCTCCAGGATGCGGTGACGGCGGATCATGCCCATGGCCCGACGTCGCCCCTCCTCGGAGAGGGTGACGGCCTTGTAGGGCTCGTGGACGAGCAGCCCCTCCTCCACGAGGCGAGCCACGTTCTCCGAGGCGGTCGAGGGGGCCACCTCCATGCGTTTGGCCAGACCGGTGACGGAGGCGCCCGCGCCGCCCCACTCGCACGCGGCCCACACGACCTTGAGGTAGTCCTGCGTGACGGTCGAGTCCCCCGCCACCGAGGACTTCCCGCCGGATCCGCTTGGAGCCCTCCGCTCCTTGGGCGCAGTCACCCGAACAGCCTCGCCAGCTGGCCGCCGAAAGCGATGACGATGGTGAGAACCACCGCCAGGTACATCGCCGCCGTGATCCACCAGCGGGCCTTGAGCACGTCCAGCGCCAGGTTGTCACGCAGCCCCAGGTGCCCGCCGGCCGCGGCCCAGGCCCAGGAGTGAGCAGCCACCGGGATGGTGACGGACCAGATGACCATGCAGAAGGGGCAGAGCTTGCCGAAGGTCATGATGGATACGGACAGGAACCAGATGACGAAGGCGATCCCGCCGAGGCTGCCGGCGCTGAGCCCCCACCACATCCAGCGCGGCAGGCGCGCACCGCTGAGCAGTACCAGGCCGATCGCGGCCAGGGCCCCGAAGGTGATGGCCCCGACGAAGGAGTTGGGCACCCCCAGCAGGTTTCCCTGCCACACATTGAGGGAGTCGCCGCAGGACACCAGGGGGCTGACGTCGCAGACGAGCTCCGCGTACGGGTTGCGCAGCAGGTTGAGCTGGGCGGTGATGAGCTCCCAGCAGGCGAGGATCCCGATCAGTGCGCACACGGTGAGCAGCCAGCCGAATCCCCGCTCGGCCCCGGAGCGCCGCAGCCAAGCTGGGCGCGCGGACGAGCCCTCGCCGGTATCACGACGAGCGCGCCGGTCGAGCTCTTGAGCGGGGCCGGAGCCCAGGTAGGCCTCGAGCTCTTCCTCGCTCATCTCATCGATCTCGGCATCTGTGGGCATGCGCGACATCGTCAGTCTCCTCACCGGTGGTGCGTCAGCAGTTCTTCTGGGCCTCGTAGGGTTATCAGGACGAGAGCGTATGCCACATACGGTCACCTCTGTCCTACCCGTCCGAGGAATCGCTCTCCCCCTGGGGCTCGCCCTCCTCTGGCTGCGTGGCTTCCTCGGGCCTCGCGCTCTGTGGGGCCTGAGTCGGTGTCGGCACCGGGGTGGCCGACGCCGTCGGGCTCGGGGTCGAAGCCATCGTGGCCGTCGTCTGTCCCGCGGCGATACCGGGCACGGACCGCCAGGCCCCCACTGTCACCGAGGCGTCGGAGTGGAGGATGACGGCACGCCAGGCCACCAGCGCGCCGGCGGAGTCGAAGGACATGACGTGGAGGAAGGCGTCCTCAGTGACCGACCCCAGGGACGTGCCGCCCTTGCCTGCGCCCGAGATGATCCCGGTGACGGGCAGACCGGTTCGGGGGCTGATCGTCGTGGTCATCCCCCGTTCGGCGTGGACGTGCCCGGCCAGGAGCAGCGGCGCGCAGCCCTCCTTGGTGAGCGTGTCGAAAGTGGCGGGCTGATGAATGAGGACGACGTCGACCTGCGTGCTCCCGCAGCTGGTCGTGGCCAGGCGGGAGGCGATCTTCTCGGTGGTCTCCCCGTTGCGGGGTTTGGTGCCCGCAGCTGTTGTGCGCTCGGCGTCGTCGTGCCCCAGGAAGGTGATCCCGGCGACCGTCTGGACCGAGCCGTTGGTGACGGTCCACCCCTGGGAGCGCAGGCGGGCGGCCGTGGCGTCGGAGTCGTGGTTGCCGATCGTGGCGACCTTCTTCGTCGAGCTCGGGACCGCCTGGGTCAGCGCGTCGACGCACACCCGCTCCGGGTCCGAGCCGGTCATGGTCAGGTCGCCGTCGTCCATGTGGATGTCGGCGCCCGAGAGCTGGTCAAGGACCCCGGAGAAGGCGATGACGTCGAGGTTGCAGTGCAGGTCCGTGGTGAGCACGGCGGTCTTGCGTCCCCGCTCTGGCACTGATCGGGCCCCGGTCACCGAGATCGAGGGCGTCGCGGTGGCCCGTGGGCTCTCAGAGGGCTGCGGGGCGGTGCCGGGCTCCGGGTCGGGGCCGGCATCCACCAGGGTCTTCGCGGAGGAGGCCCTGACCCGGCTCTGAAGGCTCTCGGTGTCCACCTTGCCGTCGACGGCGGTGACGTCCACCAGGCCCTCAGTCTGCTCGGCGGCCTTCCATGCGGCCCGCAGGTTGGTGTCCGCCTTGGCGTAGAAGCCCTTGTTCGTCTCCACGAAGGTGCGCACCTTGGATCCGTAGGCGGTGACGACGTCGGCGATGCGTCCCGAGAAACGCGCCTGGGCCAGCGGCGTCCCCTCCAGGACGGACAGGGTGGAGCCCGGCGAGGTGGCCGTGCGCATGGCCGGCACCAGGAGGGAGGCCGCGGTGGCCACGGTCGCACAGGCCGCCACGGTGGTGGCCCAGCGGTGCGAGGCGCCGGCTCGGACGGTCTCGCGCCAGGGCTTGGTCGGCGCCAGGCGCCAGGCGGCCACACAGCACAGGAAGATCGCCTCAACGACCCCGGCCCGGCGCAGGGCGTCACCGGCCAGTGCGTAGAGGCCCTGCCGGATCGTCAGGTCGGGGTGGGAGACCAGTGAGAGGTAGGAGGTCGCGTCGGAGGACAGTGACTGGCCCACGCTGGCGGCATTGGCCGTATTGGGTGTCGGATCGCCCGGGATCTCCCCCAGAACCACCTTGACGCCGAGCATCCCTGCCGGGGACTCAAGCGAGGCCGTTCCCAGCGGCCCGAGGTCCAGTGTGACGGTGGAGTCCAGGGTCGTCGACCAGGTCGCCTCATGCGGGCCGACCGGTGACGAGGCCGTCGCCGTGGACAGACCCAGCAGGAGGGAGACGAGGCTGGAGGCCAGGATCATGGCCGCTGTTCCGATCACCGTGCGGGTGCCGGGGCGACGACGACGCCACCACAGGCGCGGCGACAGCAGCACCGTGGCGACCAGGGCGCAGCAGCGTCGCACGGCCGTCAGCGGACCGTCCCGCAGGTCTCCTGCTCGCTCGGCGGTGCCGGTATCGGCGTCGGCTCCGGTGTCAGGGCCTGAAGATGTCTGTAACACCGCTCGCCTCAGAGCCGAGCACCCAGCGAGACCTGGGCGGCCGGGTCCTCACCGCCGTGCACGTCAGAGGCGATCAGACGCGCCAGGGAGGTGACGTAGGCAACGGTGTCCTGCCAGCCGCTCACGGCCTGGCAGGGAACGCCCAAGGCCTTGACGGGGTAGTCGTTGCCCTCCGGGTCCAGGCGGTCGCCGACGAAGATCATCTCCTCCAACGCGATGCCGGTCATCTCCGCCAAGCGCTTCATGCCGTAGGCCTTGTCCACCCCTTTGAGGGTGATGTCGACACTTGTGGAACCGCCTGAGCGAACCTCCAGGTCCGGAAGGAGCGGGGCGACGGCGTCACGCAGGGCGGCCTTCTTCTCACCCGTGGGATCCCACGCGCGTTTGGCGTCCAGGGGGGCCTCCTGCCCCAGTGCGGAGAAGGTGATCTGGCTGCCGCGGTCCTCCAGGATCGCCCCCCAGGTCTGCTCCTCCCACAGACCGAGGCGTCGCGCCTGGGCCTCGACGATCTCAAAACCGGTGCGGATCTGCTCAGGGGTGAGGTCGTTGGCGTAGACCAGCGTCCAGGCGTCCTCATCGCTCTGGGCACGGGAGGGGTCGTAGGTGTAGTAGCGCGTTCCGCAGGTGGGCATGAGGTGAAGCCGGGAGAGCTCATCGGCGTCGGCGTCGAGGTGGGCCAGGACCTGGTCGCGGAACTGCCCCACCTGCCCACCGGAGATGATGCAGACGGGGACGACGTCGAGCAGCCGCCTGAGCGCTGTGGCCATGGCCGGTGGCATGGCCGACTTGGAGGGCGCCAGCGTGTCGTCGAGGTCGAAGGCCACCAGGCGGGGCAGCGCCCGGGGGCTCACATCAGTCTGAGTCATAGGCGTATTGTGTCCCACCCGCCTGGAAACCGGCCGAACCGGGCCCCAGACGGGTGGTGGAGTCAGTCTCTCTTCTCAGGCGGTCTCGTCAGCGGATCTCAGTGAACCGCACTGCGAACCGGTCCAGTCAGTCGGTCTGCTCGGGGTGAAGCATGTGCTCGCGGGCCCGCGCCGAGGCCTCGGCCCGGGCGTCGCGGTCCTCGCGGCGTCCGCGCGAGATGAGCGCGGTGATGGAGACCGCCAGACCGCCCCAGATGATGACGATGGCGAGCAGCATGATGAGCACGGCGATTCCGGTCATCTCAGTCCTCCTCCTGGTAAGCGGCCTCCAGCGTGAGGGCCTCGAACTCGTCCACCGGGGTCCTCCAGGGGATGAGGCTCATGACGGCGGTGCCCAGGGCAACCACCAGCAGCATCCCCCATCCGAAGACCATGACGAAGCCGCTGGAGTAGGCCTCCGACTCATATCCTTCGGACAGGTACGTCCACAGGGTCTGAATGAACATGTACCCCAGCAGGACGGGGACGACGGCGCCAACGAGGACCCTCCACCACAGGCCGATCATCCGGGACTCGGAGACGGCGTTGAGGTGGTCCTGAAGCAGCTTCGTGCGCCGCAGCAGCCAGGCGACCACCACGCACATGATGATGGCCGAGACGACCACGCCGATGTTGTTGATGAAGGCGTCCACGACGTCGAGGTCCGGCAGGCCCGAGCTGGTGGCGAACAGGACGAAGGACAGGATGGCGGCCGGGACGCCGACGACGAGGGAGGCCGCCTTCGGAGTCAGGTCGAGCTTCTCCCCCACGCCGGCGGCGACCACCTGGATGATGGAGATGAAGGAGGTCAGCCCCGCCATGGAGAAGGAGGCGAAGAAGAGCACCCCGAAGAGCGCACCTCCGGGCATCTGGGAGATGACGGTGGGGAAGGTGATGAAGGACAGGGAGGGCCCGGTGATCTTCATCTCGCTGATCCCGACGTGCTGCGTGTGCGCCATGAAGCCGAGGGTCGCAAAGACGCCGATCCCTGCGAACAGCTCGAAGGAGGAGTTGGCGAAACCCGCCACGAGGCCGGTTCCCACCAGGTTGGAGCGGCGCCGCTGGAGGTAGGAGGCGTAGGTGAGCATGATGCCGAAGCCCACGGACAGGGAGAAGAAGATCTGCCCGAAGGCCGCCATCCACACCTGGTAGTCCAGCAGGGCAGACCACTTGGGCGTGAACAGGGCATTGAGCCCCTCCCCCGCGCCCGGGAGCAGGAGGGCGCGCACCACGAGGCCGGCGAACATGATGACCAGCAGCGGCAGGAAGATCTTGTTGGCCTTCTCCAAACCTCCACTCACGCCCAGGGCGGTCACCACCAGGCCGAAGCCCCATACGAACAGCAGCGGCAGGGCCACGCCCATGACGACTGACGGCGAGTAGGCAACCTCGGAGCCGAGCCGGTCCATCCCGATGTAGTGCTGGAAGAAGCCCGC
Source organism: Actinomyces sp. oral taxon 175 str. F0384 (assembly GCF_000223355.1). Lineage (NCBI taxonomy): Bacteria > Bacillati > Actinomycetota > Actinomycetes > Actinomycetales > Actinomycetaceae > Actinomyces > Actinomyces sp. oral taxon 175. Next base: position 946,454 of record NZ_AFUR01000001.1, on the reverse strand, counting down.
CGCGTCGTCGCCCCAGGCGATGTTGACGGAGAAGAACATGTAGCGCAGGGACCAGGCCACGACCACCGCGTAATAGGTCATGATGACGAAGCAGATGAAGACCTGGAACCATCCCAGCCACTCGAGCCTGGTGGACAGGCGCCGGAAGACCGCCGGTGGCGAGCCCCGGAAGCGATGCCCCAGGGCGTAGTCGAGGAAGAGGATCGGCAGCCCGGCCGCCAGCAGCGCGATGACGTAGGGGACGATGAAGGCGCCGCCGCCGTTGGTGTAGGCCACCCCTGGGAAGCGCCAGATGTTTCCCAGGCCGATCGCCGAGCCGATGGCGGCGATGAGGAAGCCGAGCTGCCCGCTCCACTGCTCGCGCGGGGGAGCCTGAAGAGACTCGCTCTCCCCTGTCTTGGAGGACATGAGTACCTTCCGTGATATGACGAATGGAGGCGGCCCAGGGGCCACCTCTTCCTGCGGACTGGTCGCAGGCCCTTTTGTCGTTGGACGCTAGTCGAGCGACCACGATGTGTCGTCTGACGTCCACGATACGGACAGTCGTCAGGGTGGTCACCTGTCTTTTCTCACGCGATCCATGCCACACTGAACACTACTGTTCACACCTGATTCACCACCCCGATAGGACCCCCATGGCCACCCCTCACATCGCTGCAGAGCCCGGAGACTTCGCTCCCGCCGTCCTCATGCCCGGCGACCCCAAACGGGCCCAGCGCATCGCCGAGCTCCTCATGGATGACGCCCGTCTCGTCACTGACGTGCGTGGGATGCTGGGCTTCACCGGGACCGTGAACGGCAGGCCGCTGAGCGTCATGGGCTCAGGGATGGGGCAGCCCTCCTTCACGATCTATGCCACCGAGCTGTTCAGCCAGTTCGGGGTGGAGCGGATCATTCGGGTGGGCACTGCCGGCGCCCTGTCCCCGAAGGTCAAGGTCGGCGACGTCATCGTGGCCACCGGCGCCCACACGGACTCCTCCATGAACCAACTGCGCATCCCGGGCGTCAACTTCAGCGCCGTGGCGGACTTCCGGCTGGCCTCGGCCGCGTACCAGGCCTCGCAGCTCGAAGGGGCTCAGGCTGGAGGAGCAGTCCACCTGGGCACCGTCATGTCACGGGACCACTTCTACTTCACCCCCCAGGGGCAGACCGAGGCGTTGGCGAGCTACGGGGTCCTGGGAGTGGAGATGGAGGCCGCCGCCCTCTACGGGGTCGCCGCCGAGTACGACAAGCAGGCGCTGGCGATCCTGACCGTCTCCGACCACCTGCTGGACCACTCCAGCGACATGAGCGCCGCCGAGCGCGAGACACGTTTCACAGACTCCCTGCGCCTGGCCGTGGCCGCCGCGCACAGCTGATCGGCGCACGGCCTTCGGGCTTGCCGGCCTGTCCGGGCGACCCGGGCAACAGCGACTCCCCTGAGGCGGGGCGGGCACAGCTCGCCCCGCCCTTGACATCAGTGCCCTCCACACAGCGGAAAGTCCTCGACCGCACTCGCGCAGGACTGCCTTACCTGCGAGGAATAACGAAAGTCGACGGCACACAACCCCGACTTTCCCCGAGGGCCGCAAACGGACCCGAACACCTTCTCCTTGGCCGCTAAAACGGCGTTATTTCAACGTTCTTCGACATGCCGGGAGGCAGGGCAGGCTGTCCTTCGTTGCCGGGGAGCGGATGCGGATTTACGTTATTCATGTCCGCAGCGCACATCCGCTCGAAAGGAAAAGCATCATGTCCGTCACCAAGATCTCCTCCTGCACCACCACCTCCTGCGCCTTCAACAACGGCGGCTGCACCGCCTTTGCCATCACCGTCGGGGGCGACAACGGCGCACCGGCCTGCGACACCTTCATCAGCCTCGACGCCCGCGGCGGCCTGCCGGTGGCAGAGGGCCACGTGGGTGCCTGCCAGCGTCTCGAGTGCGTCCACAACAAGGACCTCATGTGCACGGCTGAGGCCGTGACCGTCGGGGGCGACACCGCCGCCTGCACGACCTACGAGGTCCGCTGACCGGAAGGCTCTCCAGCTCGAGCGGCTGGGGGCCAACGGGGGATGCCACCACATGGTGGTATCCCCCGTTTCGGTATTCGCGGCCAGCTGGTCGTAGCCGCGGCTGAGCTGACGGCCTCAGGGCCGGGTCAGGCGCTGCGGCAGAGCGTGAGAGGCCAGCTTCTCCAGGGCCGGCCCCACCTCGCCGGCGTCGGCCAGTGCCTGCCCGAAGGAGACCACGAGTGTGGTGACCTCCTCACCGGTGATGGACATGAGGGTCACCCCGTGAGCATCGACGTCGACGCACAGGGTCCTGTCCCACAGCGTCGGGCACACCCCGACGGCGGGGCGGGAGGAGCAGATCCATCCGGGCATCTGTCCCTCACGCACGGCCTCGCACACAGCCCGCAGACCGAGCTGACCGACGGCACTGACCGCCTCGTGAGCGTCCATGATCTCCTGAGGGCTCCAGGAGGCTGAGGGCGCCGCAGCGGCATCGGCCGAGTCGATATCGAGGATCTCCTCGATGTCGTGGCTGGAGACCCCGGAGACGCAGTGAAGCATGACCCGTTCACAGGTGATGACGCCCAGCCGGCCGCCGGGACCCGCGGCGATCTCCCGGACCCGCTCGAGCGGATCCTCCCCGACGATGGCGCAGTGGCAGGCAGAAGCCCGAGAGGAGGCCAGCAGCAGGGCGCGGTCCTCGCCCTCGACCCAGGTCAGGCTCCCCAGCAGGTGAGCGGTGGCAGCCGTGATACGCACACCGGGCTCGGCGGCGTCGAGAGTGATATCGAGTCGGATGTCGACGGCGACGTCGTCGGGCGCGATGGCCAACGGGGTCCCCTGGGGAGGACATGCGGCAACGAGGATCCGACCATCGGCCCGCAAGGCATGAGCGACGAAGGCGGCCGGCGCGGAGGGGTCGATGCGGTAGGCCGTTACCGCGGCGCTCCCACTGCCGGCCAGAAGACGCCGGGCCGTGCGCCGGGCACGCTGCATGATGTCGGGAACCTGAACGGACGTCACACGCTTACCTTCCTACCGTGTTGCCGCACGTGGGGGCGGGTGCTCCGGGCAACATCTGAAGGTGAGGCTACCCTCAGAGTGCCCGAGGGGCCAGTTCCTTGCTGAAACCCGCACGTGGAGCGTGTCTCAGCGAGCCAGCCCGGGACGATGAATCATTCCGGTTTGGTAGAGGCAGTGATGACAGGAAGGATCACTGCCCCCATCAACCCCAGGGCGATTCACTATACGACCCACAGCCATCAACACGCCTGCACGCAGCCGCTTGACACACCACATAGGGGCACCCTCTGAGTTCTCAGGCAACTACACCTACCAGAAAAGCCCCGCAGGAACTGCCACCATACAAAGAGACCACCCGAGGTGGGCGCGACCGTGGCGGATTTGGGCGAACGGTTCAGCGTGCACCGCCGCACGACGGCCGCGCATCTTGTTCGCCGCTCGGTGCCGATGCGTAGCCAGGGGCTCACCGAGGATCAGGTGCCTGAGGCCGCGCGGCTCTACGATAAGGGTTTGACGCTGATGGAGTTCAGCCTGCACTGTGGAGTCAGCCAGGGAGGGCAGCAAAAAGGGTTGTGGCCGCGGAGTGTGTTGAGATTTGCCCCCGCGCCGACCGCCATCGGATTAGTGGGTGATATCACCCTCAGTGCGCTCGGCCCAGTACTCGGCGTGGGAAGGCTCCCTAAACCCTGTCCGACGACGTACAGGGGCACGCCGATGTAGTCCAATGTCACCTAACCTCCGCGAATGCACAGAAGCCGAGGCCGAGGCGGTCGAACTTAGCGACCGCGGATGCTTCGCGGTCGCTGATCGTGATGAGGAGCTGGTCGAATCCCGACCGCGTCGTACCGACATCGTGGAACTCGCTCACGACCTCTTAGCCCACGAGGTAGTCGCTACATGCGTGCTGTTGATTGGGCGAGGCACCGACCGACGCGGGTGTCGTGGGCCATGAGTCCATCGATCAATGTCACGCAGCGGGGCCTCGCATGATCGCCTCACTCCCATCGGCTACCGCCGACGGATTCTCATGCTCCCAGAACCGGAGGACCGTCCACCCGCACTGGCTGAGAAGCGCACTGGTCTCAAAGTATCTCGCTGACGGTTCCGCAGCGCATGCCGCGCGAGTGAGCGATGCGACGCACAGCCCACTCGATGCCGGTGTCTCCGCTGCGGTTCGTCTGTATGACTTTGAGAGCCGCGGGGCTCGATGCCCACGACCCTACGCCCATGCTCGAACCTTACACCGGGGCTAAGCCGGCGACTCAGACATCCATGGGCCGTCTGTATGCCTTGGCTCGGGCCCGGTCGAGATGCTCGCGAGCCTTCACCAACCTCGCATCAGCGGCTGGGAGCAGCGGTACATCCGGAACTTCATCTATGAAGGCGCGGATGGCCTGCCCATGCATCTCAGTGAATCGCGGCGGCACGGCTTCGCCAATCATTTCACGCAGGTTAGTGTGCCCCCACCGTTTCAGAGCATCCCCCCATTTGAAGTCGGTGGGGAGCGTCTGGATGTGGGCACACTCGTAGGGGCTCAGAACCCGGTTCTCCCAAGGGTGGATCGTCTTGTCGCTTCCGACGTGGCCGCTTGCAGTCGTGACCGTCGATGCAGGAGCATCGACTTTCATCCGCGTGTAACTACTGGTGCGGAATCCCTTGACGAGCCGCCAGGAGTCCTTGTCTTTGACGACCGGCCGTAGCAATGGTGCATTGCATGCCGAGCAAAGCGCTGCGTCGGGGTCTTGCGTGGTTGCGGAACAGGAGGAGCACTGCTGGTTGGCCCATGCCCCCTTCCCCGAGTTTGGTGGAATCGCCGCGACCATACGGTACTGGCGATCGTCCCAGACCGGAACGGAGTGCATGGGGTTGGCCGGGTCAGCGGCCTTCTGAGCGTCGGACGCGTCGAGGGCAGCGGCTGAAAGCTCTTGAAGCGACTCAGTGATCGTCACCTGCTTACCGCCCCAATCGCTCGCGTGCGTGGGAACGGGAAACGGCGAGAACTCTTCGTGCCGAGCGAGGCGCTTGTCATCCTTACGGATCAGGGTAAGGAAGGATCGCTTACGCGTCTGTGGCACGCCCCAATCAGCTAGGTCGGCGATCATTGAGAAGACGTCGTAGTCGTCGGACAAAGCCTCGATGAGAAGCAGCGCCGCACTGATCGGGCCACCGCTTGCGGGGTGGGGAACTACCCGGGTGAGAAAGGCCGGCACATTCTCCACGACGATCGCCCGCGGCTTGAGCTCTCGGGCGACTGCCTCGATCACGGTGACCAGGAGATTGCGCGGATCACGGCCGCCCGCCGTGTGGTCGTCATGGCTGCCGAGGCCACCGCGGGCGCTGCTCATCCCCTGACAGGGTGGGCAGGCAGCGAGAAGGTCTGGCCGCTTCACCCCCTCGGACGCTCTCCACCTATCGATCACGGTCGTCCAGGTCTTCCGGAGGTCTCCAGGCACACCGACTGCCGTCGGGTGGTTGGCGAGTGCCACCGAGAGTCGATTGGGGTTGAGTTCAGCCATGACTTTGAACTCAAAGCCGGCCTTCTTGTAGCCGACATCACCCGCCCCACAATTGGAGAACAGGCTCAGAGCTTTCACGATCCGCTCCCTTGGATCGCTTTGGCGGCGTCGGCTGCGTCGTCTCGCGCCTGCAGGAATGCCTCATTGGTTCGGCGAGCACGATTGCGGAAATCATCCCACGAGAGTTGGAATACCTCATTAGCAAAGACGACCTTATTGTACGCCTCCCGATTTATCGGATCCTTGATCGCAACGGAGTCCACGACGAGGTCGATCCGCCACTTCCGTGGAAACTCCGCTGCCATGTCCGGGTTGCTCTCGAAGAAATTGCGAAGTGCGACTACGTATCTGAAGAGCCGGATGAAGTCCTCATCATCCAGGGCGTGGCCGGATGCCTTGATTTCGACGAAGTGGAGCATGCCACCAACTGCCACGAGTGTGAAGTCAGGTCGCTTCTTCTCGTACTCGATCACGAGCTTGGCCTCGATGCCATGTTCGCGCTGGAGGTAGTTTTCGAACGAGGTCTTGAAGGTCTTTAGGCTCTGGTTCGCAGTGATGACCGTCCAGTCGGGTTGGATAAGCCAGGGCGCTTCGGTGATAATTCGCTGCAGCGCGGCCTCGTCGCGGGCGGTGTCGAAGATGATGTTGTCGAGTTGATCGAGCACGCGCACTCGCTCGCTGGCGATCTGAGCGTAGGAGGCTGCCTCGGCAACGCGGGTCTTGCCGAATAGGTCTACAAGCTCTTCGAGCGTCGGCTCTTGTCCGCCGGTGCGAGTGCGTTCGAAGTCCTGAAACGCGGTGACAAGCGCCTGGTGGGGAGCGACTGAGAGGATGACCTGCGCGAGCCCTTCTACATATTCGGTGTCGGTGAGTTCGTCCTCGGCTGCGAACCCGCCGATGCTGTCGCCGATGCTTAGCGCGACCTTAATGACGGACTCGTCCAAGAAGCGTTCGCGCGCACGACGTTCGAGGTCCGCAACCTCGCGGAAGCGCTTCTTGACCTTCTCGCGTCTTGGCTGGCGGCCCAGGCGGCCGATTTCGCGGACGATGTCGGCGCCCCATGTCCGCAACGCGGAGCCCTTTTCAGACTCCCACAGAATGGACTGTCGGTCCGTTCTGACAAGGTCGTCGTCATCGTCGTCATCGAGCCAGTCCGCATGCACCTCTCCGACCATGTATGAGCGAGTCGCGAACTCGCCGGTGAAGCCGGCACGCTGCTCGAAGTCTCGTGTGGTCGCGACGATCTTGCCGCGCGCGTAGATGCGCACGCCGGCCATCTCCTCGTTACGGTACGACTCGGTCGCCATTGCTACCCATCCTGAAACCTGTAGGAGCGTGCCATTTCCGACAGGCACGGGCCTGGTGCTGAGGTCGATGCGGGTCGCTTCCACGACATCAATCTGGAACTTCTGCATCGTGAGCGGCGGCTCTGCGGGCCTGCGCGAGTCTCGCACGATCACGTCAAAGTCGGTGGCGGCCAGGGCAAATCGACGCTCAAGCTGCCGCATGAAAACCTCGGCGCTAGGAACCCTCTTGGGGAGGAAGCCGGTCAGTATAACCTTTGTGCCGGAATCGGGCTGATAGGTGCCGTCGAAAGCACCCTTGTCGAGCTGCGCCGGGATGTCGCTGTCCTCGCCAATGATTTTGTCGAAGTCCATGAGGAAGTGACTCGTTAGATGACCTGAAGCTGTCTTGTCACCACCCGACGAGATGACTTCAATTTGCTTGCATATGCCGAATGGAGCCAACTTTCCGATGCCCTTCCGGCCCATTACTGGGCGGTTAAGCCTGCGGCTGCGCGCACCAGCCCCTCCAGACTTTCGACGATCTGCACCCACCCGTAGGTAGTAGGCACGCGCCTCATCGGGAGTGAGACCGTGCCCGTTGTCGGTGACAGTCACTGTCCACTCCGGTAGGGCCGGGTCTTGGACACTGAGCAGCGTGGCAAGTGGGAGCTCGACGCTGACCTCGGTGGCATCTGCGTCGTAACTGTTGGCAACCAACTCGGCGACGACCGCGCTCACCCGGTCGTACAGCTTCACACCGAGCTTGTCGATGGTAAGGCGAGAGATTTTAAGCTCGTAGCCATCATTGTCAGCCTGCTCAGGGGCCACAACAGCCGCACTCTCACTCATGAGTTAAGAATAGCCCAGACTGGCGCCCTTGCCTCCGTCGGCGCGCCGATGGGCGTGCTCAACCCCGGAGCACTCCCACTACAGGCGCTGTAGACGGCGTTCAGAACTGACGAGCGGATGTCGAGCGGGACGTTCCTGCACCTGTTCGGATGTCCATTCGAGGCAGTTTGCTCGGTCGGCAGCCGCCCTCGCTCGGCGAGCGTCTGCCGCACCTCGGGGCTCATGGTCCCGGCGGCCTCGGGAACGAGTCCGGCGATCAACCGTAGCGTCTTACGGATGCGGACCGACCCGGCCGGCCGGGCGGTGGCCCGCGCAAGCCTGTGATGCAGGACGGAGGCGATGTCATCAGCATCATCGAACCCACAACAACTAGACGCGGAAGGAGTCGGTCGAGGTCGTAGTTGTTGGCTTCTGCCCGGCGGAGCTGGTGCTCAGCGCACCGGACGCCTCGGACTCGATCGCTGCGTCGACCTGGTCAGCGGTCAAGCCGGAGTAGCGGATGAGCATGGCCCAGCGGTCTCGTTGGGCAGCGGCGGGAATCGCCTCGTACTCGGCGGCGAGTTGGGCGTTCGAACCCCGATGCTCCTGCTCGGCAGTGACGGTCTCGTGTACAGACATCTCAGCCTCTGCGTGCTGCAGAGCCCCGTAGAGCACAGAGCGTGTGGTGATGTCGTGATTGTCGCCCAGATGCGGTTCGGCTTGCTCGTCGACCCGATCGAGGACCACGTAGGCGTTGTTGGAGTGCTTACCGTGGGTCATCGCGACGTAGAAGTTCTCGCTTGTCGTGGTCGGTTCCACCGGCACGTGCGTGGTATCGACCGTGACCTCTTGCACCCTATGCGCCGTGACCGCGTAACTCGTATCAACATACTCGGCTACGTAGCCGGCAGGAAACCCGATGGCACCTCCAAACCGGCTTCCAGTCGGACGGACGATGACTGAGTCGTCGGTTGCGGACACCTGTGATGGTCCAGGTGTTACCGTTGCGCACCCAGTCCTCGCCGTCACGCAGTCGTCGATCGTCACGACGGGTGGTGACCATGTCCCCGACCTCCGCTCTGGTTCCGTCCGTAAGTTCGACCTCCCGGCCTGGTGTCAAGATGCAGTCGCGGATGAGATCAGCAAAGGCGCGCTGGTTGAGCGCTGTCACGTAATCGCGGGTTTCAGAGATCACCACCGACGCCAAGCCATGATGACTCCGGCCCGTACGCATGCGATGAATGCGGCATCGGTCAACGCGTCCTCGTCGCCCTCTCGGAGGCAGTCATGGTCGAGGCATGTGTCGATCACCCTGATGTGAACGTGCCGCAGGGCGAGGGAGACGGTCTTCTCCCACTCGTTGGTGAACCGATGCACTTCTACCCGCTCGGGCGCGTCAAGCCCCGGGCTCACTCCCGTCACATGTCGCTCCGGCTCATCGATCCGTGGTGAGCACGTCTCCCACGGCGGCAACAAGAGACTCAAGCGCGCCATGTTCCTGTCCGCCTTCGCCTTACTGCGCTCCGACCCCGTCTCCCAGGCCTACTACCAGCGCAAACACGACCAAGGCAAACCGCCTCGGGCCAGGCCGTCCTCGCCCTGGCCCACCGCCGCATCCTGACCCTGCACGCCATGATCCGCAACGGCACACTCTACGACCCACAACCAGCCACGACACTACCCACAGCCGCTTGACACACCGCCCAGAGTCCCCGCGATCAATGCCAACGCCATCACCTGGACCCAAGACAAAAACAAGGCCCGAACCGAAACCATCAAAGAGGGCAAGGGTTCGAGCCTTGTGCGCGTGGTGGAGCTAGGGGGATTCGAACCCCCGACCTCTTCCATGCCATGGAAGCGCGCTACCAACTGCGCCATAGCCCCGTGACGGGTGTCCCACCCGGAGTTCACTCCGAGGGGATCGTGGAGCTAGGGGGATTCGAACCCCCGACCTCTTCCATGCCATGGAAGCGCGCTACCAACTGCGCCATAGCCCCGTTCGGGCGTCGCTCGCGTGCGGCGACGCGGATAACTGTATGAAGTTCGGACCCGTCAGGGCAAATCCGCACCACGTGCGCTACCTCACCTGCTCAGCCCAGGATTCTGCCCAGCGGACTGGAGTCCACCGGTGGTCCGGCATTCCACGCCACCACCGCCCAGCCCGGAGGCCGTTTGTTGGTCCGCAGAAGCGCGTAGCAGCAGTTGCTCATGCCACGCAGGCCGAACCACTGCTGGGCGTCCATCCCCAGCAGGTAGGTGGCCCCCAGGTTGGTAGCCGCTCCGTGGGAGACGGCCACGATGACGTCGTCCTTCTGGGAACCTGCGACGATGGCCTTGAGCGCCTCCCCCACTCTCTCGGCGGTTTGGCGGCGCCCCTCGATCCGGAACTGAGGGAGGTCTCCCCCGGCCCGCCAGGTGGCGTAGTGCTCCGGCCACTGCTCCTTGATGTCAGCGGCCTTGAGGCCCTCCCAGTCCCCGAAGGACTTCTCCGCCAGACCCTCATCGATCTCGACGCTCAGTCCGGTCAGCGACGCCAGCGCCTCGGCCGTGTCCCGCGCCCGAATCAGCGGGGAGGAGACGATGCGAGTGGGCCCCAGGGCCGCGATGTCCTCGGCGGCACGCCGAGCCTGGTCACGACCGGTCTCATTAAGAGGGACGTCAACCCGGCCCTGAATACGCCCTTGACTGTTGTAGTCGGTCTGACCGTGGCGCCACAGAATGAGATCCGTCATGACGCGGTGGTCTCCCGACCGCCGAGGGAATCACCGTCCTGGCTGCCCTCATGTGCCAGGTCCGCCGGCAGCTCGATGGCGGGGCAGTCCTTCCACAGGCGTTCGAGCGAGTAGAACTCCCGGTCCTCGTTCTGCAGGACGTGAACGACGACGTCGCCGTAGTCCACCAGGACCCAGTGGGCGTCGGCGAAGCCCTCCCGGGTACGGCGCTTGGCCCCGGCTCGGTGCATGGCCTCATCGACTGCATCGACGATGGCGTGGACGTGGCGGTCGTTCGCCCCGGAGGCCAGCAGGAAGACGTCGGTGAGTCCCAGTCGCTCGGAGACGTCGATGGCGGCGAGGTGCTCAGCCTTCTTATCGGCCGCCGCGCGAGCGGCAGCGATCGCCAGGCCGGTGGCGTGTTCAGTGGCGGACACGGATCTCCTTCGGGAGGGTCAGTCGGACATCATGCGGCAGCGGCGACTGTACCGTGCCCACCTCCGTCAAACGAGCTGACGGATCCACTCCCCCGCACCGACGCCGGCCGCCATGGCGCTCGTACCACCGCCGAGCTTGCCGTTGGAGATCAGCAGTGCCAGGACAACAGCGATGATAATCAGCAGCAGGACGATGATGAGCGCTGCCATGAGGATCTTGCCGGTGCGCGAGGAGGCGCCGGGCTGCTCCATCGGCAGGACGTGATCCGGGGTGGGAACCCTTCCGGTCACCTCGTTGACGGGAGCCAGGTAAGGCTCCTCAGGGACCTCGGCAGCCGGGGCCGCCACGGAGTCCCACTCGGAGGCCCCCATCGGACCATTGCCGTTCTCGACCTCGTCGCTGTAGAAGGCGTACGGGCTGACGGCCTCGCCGGAGACGGCTGCGGTCTCTGCCGTCCCGTCGACGATCGCCTCCTGGAAGCTACCTGCCTGCGGGGGCTGATGCAGCGACCTCCACTGCGGGGCCCCGGGCGCACCGAACTCGGAGTCCTGTGCCCCCTGAGTCGAGGGTGCCGACGTCGACACCACCATGGTCTGCGCCTCAATGTCGACCTCGACCTCGGCGTCGTCCTGCACCATCGGCTCCTCGATGGAGGGAGCGCCGTAGACATCCTGCACGTCGGCGGCCTCCTGGGCGGACGGCGAGCTGTCCACGGGCTGGACCGAGCTGAGCTCTCCCGTGGAGGCGTTCACGGTGCGCACACCCTGAGCAGCAGCCGGAATCCGCACGATGGGTCGGCGCACCGAGCCGGCGGAGGACGCCGAGCCGGCGCTGACCCCGCTGCGGGAGGGCTCGGCGCTCCGCGTGGCACCAGCCTGCCCGTAGGCGGCGACGTCGGCCGCGCCGGGGGCGGTTGCGGAGACGGCGGGAACAGCGGAGGCGGCGCTCACGGCCTCGACCGCCGAGGAGGACTGTGAGGAGGCGCCCCCGTCGTCCTGGGCCAGCGGCTCGAGACCCTCCCGGTAGTCGTAGGGGCTGGTGGCGGGCTCCTCGGTCTCAGCGTCACCGCTCACCTCGACGGCGCCCTGAGACTCATTGTCCTGTGGGCTCTCCGGTTCGTCCGCCTCGGAGACGGAGCCACCTTCAAGACGGTCCTTGAGTGAGAAGCGGGTGGGGACCGGCGCCGGCTCGGAGCTGGCGTTCGCGGCCCAGTGAGCGTCGTAGTCAAGGGTGGCCACCGGCAGGTCGACGGCCTCCATCAGGCCCGTCTCGATCTCGGAGATCGCCACGGCCTCGGCCGCCGACAGCGAGCGCCAGCTCGGAGCAGAGGCGGCCGACCCCTCGGGGACGGACATGCTCAGGGGCGGGTTCTGCCCGCCCTGCTCGAGATAGTCACCCCCGTCCAGGGCGGTGGGCTCGGCCGGCTCCCCCGGCCCGGACTCGGCCTCGTCACCGGAGGTGGCGGAGGAACGGGAGGTGACCGACGCAGGATCAGCAAGAGGATCCTGGAGCGCCTGAGCCTGCTCAGGGGTGATCTCGCCCGCCTCGACGGCAGCCCTGAGCGCCTTGGCCTCCTCACGCAGACGCCGCATCTCACGCCGGGTCAGGAGCGGCTGCTGACCGGTCAGGATCGCCTCGCGCTCCGCGGCGCGCTCCGCCTGCCGGATCGCACGACGACTACCGCGTGGAGCGTGCTCATCTGGCGTCGGCTCCTCGGACGTGGGGGCATTGACGCCGGTCTGCTCAGTGCTCACCGTCGTTCTCCTTCCTCAGGGACTGCTCGCGGGCCACTCTCGCCGTCATCGACGTCGCCGACGCCGGCCGCAAGGCCATACGATAGAGCCCGTACTTGCGTATGTACTGCACGACACCGTCAGGGACCAGGTACCACACCGGAGACCCCTCCCCGACCCGCTGGCGGCAGTCAGTCGACGAGATCGCCATGGCCGGCACCTCGACCAGCGAGATCCGGTCACGGGGAACCCCGGAGTCACTGAGGACGTGCCCGGGACGCGTCACGCCCACCAGATGAGCCAGGTCGAAGATCTCCTCACTGTCCTTCCAAGTGAGGATCTGCGCCAGCGCGTCGGCTCCAGTGATGAAGTACAGCTCCGCGCCCGGGTACTCGGCCGCGATGTCATGAAGGGTGTCGATCGTGTAAGTCGTCCCACCCCGGTCGATATCGACCCGGGAGACCGTGAACCTCGGGTTTGAGGCCGTGGCGATCACCGTCATGAGGTACCGGTGCTCAGCCGGGGAGACCTTGCGCTCCTTCTTGAAGGGCTGGGCCCAGGTGGGCACGAAGATGACCTCGTCGAGAGCGAAGACGTTCTGCACCTCACTGGCTGCGACCAGGTGCCCATGGTGGATCGGATCAAAGGTTCCACCCATGATGCCGATGCGAAGCGGACGAGCAGACAGGGTCACGCGCTGCGCCTCGCTTCTCTCCTGGGGGACACGTTTGGTTCTCCTCAACCGGCTTGGACAACTGCAGTTGGCGAACATACTGCCACGGCCTGCCCCCATTGTGGGTCTCCGCAACGCCATAAGCGAGTTATCAGCCAAGGGCGCAGAGACGCGAGGCGGCATTCGGGCTGCTGTCAGGCTACTTCCAGTCGGCCAGTGCGCGCCCCGCCGCCCCCAGCGCCGGAGCGGTCGCCCCGAGCCGGGCCGCCACCAGCCGCGGCGCCGGCAGGTCGCCCACGAGATCCGCCACCCGGCCTCGCAGAGGCTCCAGGAATGCAGCCTCGTCCGCCCGCATCAGCTCGGAGTTGACGACGACGTCGAGGGGGCCGAGCAGGCCCACACCCTGAGCGATGAGCTCAGCCAGGCAGTCCAGGCCGGTGTCCCAGACACGGCGCGCCTCCCGGTCCCCCGAGGCGATCGCGCCCAGGAGGGACTCCAGCCCCGTGGCGCACTGGGCGAATGACTCATCGGAAGCGTCGTCGCAGCCGCCCGGCTCCGGCGCGGCGGAGCCGGAGCCGAGGGAGCCGGCAGAGTCATCGAGCATGCCCGCGGTGTGCCGCCTGACCATTGCGCACACGGAGGCGACATCCTCCAGGCGGGCCCGCTCCCCGCTCCAGTCCGGATCGGGAACCAGGATCCGACCGACCTGACCGGCCCAGCCCTCACCGAGCACCGGGGCTCCGCCCAGCAGGACGGCGGATGAGATCCGCTCACCGACCGCCAGATAGAGGCAGTTCCTCCCGGCCACACCCCACTGGCTCTCGGCCCAGGCACCGCAACCGGCATCCTGATAGAGCCTCACCTCAAGGCCTCCGGAGAGTCCGGGTGACCCGGAGGCCTGAGACGACAGCGACCGTCTCACCAGACTCGCCAACGGGGCGTCCTGCAACCCAAGAGTCTCGCTGCGGCGCACACGCCCCTCGTCCTCATCGACGACACCGGGCACACTGACCCCGACGACGAGGGCCGCTGCCCCGGACACCTCACCACTGAGGTCATCGGCGAGGCCCGCGCACAAGGACTGGATCGCGCTCCCGATCTCCTGGGCCAGCCGGTCGGCGTCTGCGCGGCACTGCCTGGGAACCGGCCGCTCCACGGAGGAGATGACACTCCCCCGGCCATCAGCGACAACCGCGGAAACGGCGTCGGCACTGACATCGACCCCTATGGCGACGACGTCCTCCCCACGGCGGAGGGGCTCGGCAAGGTCAGCGGGACAACCCATATCTTCTCTGTTCTCGGAGGCGGGATGGCGAGCCCACGGGGCCACCACTCCACACAATGACGTGATTGATGTCGACGACAGTAGCAAGGTTTACATCGCGATGTGTCGCCCTCAGGAGGCAACTGGGGACATCCCTGAACTATGCTGACGTCGGTACACCGACTACCTGCCGCACGGTCACTAGAATACGGCAAGTGGTTGATGCACAAATCAACCGTACATCCCCTCCCAGCCCATCCCCTCTCCGTCCCGCACCACCCCCTTTGACCCCCAGGAGGATCGAGATGTCTCGGCATGATCGCCATTCGGCCATCCTCGACATCGTCATGGACGAGGGCAGCGTCCATATCGACGACATCATCACGCGGCTGGGGGTCTCAGCGGCCACCGCGCGACGCGACCTCGACCACCTGGCTGACCAGCAGCTGGTCAGCCGCACCCGTGGCGGAGCCATCGCCAACCCCACCTCCACCGAGCCCCCTCTGCGCTACCGCACCTCCAAGATGGCCGATGAGAAGACCCGTATCGCCAAGGCGGCGGCCGCTCTGGTGCACCCGGGTGACTCCATCGGTCTCAACGGCGGCACCACGACCACTGAGGTGGCGCGCGAGATCGCGCTCCTGCCGGCGCTGACCGATCCGGAGGTGCCGGTCACCCTGGTCACCAATGCCGTCAACATCGCCAACGAGATGGCCGTGCGCCAGTGCGTGCGCGTCGTCGTCACCGGGGGGATCGCACGAGCCCGGTCCTTCGAGCTCACCGGTCCTCTGGCCTCTCTCATCCTTCCCTCGATCAGTGTGGGCACGCTCTTCCTGGGAGTCGAGGGCCTCGATGAGCGAGGCGCCTACGCCCAGCACGACGGGGAGGCGGCCATCAACGCCGCACTGGTCGAGGCCGCCGAGCACGTCGTCATCGTGTGTGACAGCTCCAAGCTCGGCAGGACGGCCTTCGCCCTCATCTGCCCCACCTCCGGGATCGACACGGTCATCACCGACGACGGCGCCTGCGCCGACCAGGTCGAGGCCCTGCGGCGAGCCGGAGTCCAGGTGCAACTGGTCTAGCATCCGACAAACCTGAGAGCTTTCTCATCCGCCCCTAATCGTCATCTTCTTCTGGCCGGTCAGGATCGTTTCAGAACGATCCAGAACCGACACCGGGAGAAGAGAGACGATCATGACGAGCGCTCCCCTACGCGTGGCCCTCTACAGCCACGATGCCAAGGGGTTGGGACACCTTCGCCGCAACCTCGCTCTGGCCCACCACCTGGCCCGAGCACTGCCGGGGCTCACCGGCCGTGACGTCACCGGCCTGGTCATCACCGGGTTGACCCCGGGCCAGGAGTACCGCCTCCCCGACGGCTTCGACTGGCTGGTGCTGCCGGGGATCAAGAAGTCCGAAGGCATCTACCAGCCCCAGCGCCTGCGCATCACCCACGAGGACCTGGGCGAGGTCCGTAGCGCTCTGCTGAACGGCGTCCTGAGCACCTTCGCCCCGGATCTGCTCATCATCGACCGACACGCCTACGGGGTGCACCAGGAGCTGCGCGAGCCCCTGACTCACCTGCGCCGCACTCACCCCACCGCGCGCGTGGTGCTCGGTCTGCGCGAGGTCCTGGACACCCCCGCAACCGTGCAGCGCGAATGGGATGAGCTCGGCGAGGCCGACACGTTGCGCCGGCTCATCGACGAGGTCTGGGTCTACGGGGACGCCGCGGTCCACGACCTGAGCGCCACCGGCGAGGCCCCGCCTGCGCTGGAGGAGCGGATGCACTACACCGGTTACCTCGCCCACGGTCGCGACATCGCCGAGCCCAGGGACGGTTCCGAGGCCTCACCCGCTCTGGCCGGTAACGCCCTGGACCCCGAGCCCTTCATCCTGACGACCGCCGGTGGCGGCTGCGACGGCATCAACCTGCTGCGTGCCGCCGCGCAGGTACGCGTCCCTGACGGCTACCGGCATGTCGTGGTCACCGGCCCCCAGCTCGACGCCGCCCTGTTCCACCAGGTCGCTCAGGCGGCCGGTCCCCGCACCGTGGTACGCCGGTCCTGGCCCGGCATGAGCCGCCACATCCAGCAGGCCGCTGCGGTCATCGCGATGGCCGGCTACAACACGGTCACCGAGATCCTCGCCTCCCAGACCCCGGCCCTCCTCGTCCCGCGCGAGACGCCTCGCCTGGAGCAGTTCATCCGGGCCTCCGGCCTGAAGAAGGCAGGCGCCGTCGACCTGCTGAGAGTCACGGATCTGAGTGCCGCAGCGCTGGAGGACCGGCTCTCCGAGCTGCTGGGCGACCAGGAGGCCGCCCGTCACCAGCTGATGGGGCGACGTCGTCTGCGTCTGAACGGCCTGGCCACGGTCCCCCTGCTGGCCGCCGAGCTCATGGATCACCGACATGACGCACCCACCACGAGCCCGACCTACCTCACCAGCCACCCCACCAGCCTCACCAGGATGGAGATCCCCGCATGAATCCCCCACTCGAGACCCACCAGACCCACCAGGGCGCCCCCCGTATCGGATACGTCCTCAAGGTCTACCCCCGCTTCTCGGAGACCTTCATCGTCACCGAGATCCTGGCCCGCGAGGCCCAGGGCGAGGACCTGAGCATCTATGCGCTGCGTCCCACCACGGATGCCCGCTTCCACCCCGAGATCGCCCGGGTCGCCGCCCGCGTCAACTGGGTGGGCCGACCGAACCGGGCCATCGACCTGTGGAGCCAGCTCACCGAGGGCCTGACCCGCCAGGAGGACCGCGAGCGCTTCGCCGCCATCATGCCGGTCCTGGCCGAGCTGCCCGGTGACGTGGTGGCCCAGGGCGTGGAGCTGGCGCGTCAGGCACGCCGGGACTCCATCACCCACCTGCACGCGCACTTCGCGTCCCTGGCGGGGCGGGTGGCGTGGATCGCCTCGGCCCTCACCGGCATCCCCTACACCGTGACCACCCACGCCAAGGACATCTTCCACGAGTCGGTGGACCCGGTGTGGCTGCGCCGGATCTGCGCCGATGCCCAGCGGGTCATCGCCATCAGCCGTTACAACGAGGACTACCTGGGAACTGTGCTGGCGGGCACGGGGGCCACGGTGTCGCTGCGTTACAACGCCCTGGAGCTGGATCGCTTCTCCTACCGTGCCCCGCAGCCGGTGTCCGCCACGAGGGCAGAGCCGCTGCGGGTGTGCGCCGTGGGTCGTCTGGTGCCCAAGAAGGGCTTCGCCGATCTGGTCGAGGCGGTGAGGATCCTGGTGAGCTCGGGGATCGATGTCGAGGTGGAGCTGGCCGGTGACGGCGATGAGCGTGAGCGCCTGACCGAGCAGATCGAGCGCCTGGGACTGGCCGACAGGATCCGTCTGCTGGGTCCGCTCACGCAGGCGGAGGTGCGCGAGCTGCTGGCGCGCTCGGACGTGTTCGCGGCGCCGTGCATCGAGGCGGCCGACGGCAATATCGACGGTCTGCCCACGGTGGTCCTGGAGGCGATGGCCTGCGGGACGCCGGTGGTGGCCACGGCGGTGTCGGGACTTCCGGAGGTGGTTCACGACGGCGTCACCGGGATTCTTCTTCCCCCGGGTGACCCGGCCTCGCTGGCCGTGGCCCTGCGCGGGATCGCACAGGGCGAGGTGGACATCGTCGCGCTGTCCCGCGGTGCGCGAGCACTGATTGAGGAGCAGTTCGACTCTCGGGCCCAGGCCGCGGTGCTGGCCGCCTGGCAGTCGGGTCCCGTCCCGGCTTCCGGCATGCGCCTGGCCGATGAGGAAGGAGCCGCCTGATGCGCATCGCCTACATCTGCTGCGACCCGGGCATCCCGGTGTTCGGGACCAAGGGCGCCTCGGTACACATTCAGGAGGTCGTTCGCGAGCTGCGGGCCGCCGGCCACGAGGTGGTGCTCTACGCCCTGCGCTCAGGCGAGCACGTGCCCGCCGACCTGGCCGATCTCGAGCTGCACCTGGAGGCGGTCGCCGAGGTCGCCCCCGCTGAGCGGGAGCAGGCGCAGGTGCGTGCCGCCCAGAGGATCGCCTCGCGGGTGATCGCCGACGGCGCTGACCTGGTTTACGAGCGCTACTCCCTGTTCTCCACGGCTCTGGCCAACATCACGGTGGCCACCGAGGTGCCGGGGGTCCTGGAGGTCAACGCTCCGCTGATTGACGAGCAGCGTCGTCACCGCTCGCTGGTGGACGCCTCCGGTGCTGAGCAGGCGCTGCGCCGTCAGGTCGGGGCGGCGCGGGTCACGGTGTGCGTCTCGGACCCGGTGGCCGACTGGGTTCGCCGTCGCACCGCCGATATGCCGGACGCGGAGGCTGTTGCCGCCAGGGTCCACACGGTTCCCAACGGTGTGAGCGTGCGCCGCATCCAGCCTCAGCCGGCAGATCCCGAGCAGGTGGTCGTCACCTTCGTGGGGACGCTCAAGCCCTGGCACGGGGTGGCCGACCTCATCACGGCGGCGGCCCTGGCGCGTCAGCGGTGGAGCCTGCGGATCATCGGCGACGGACCCGAGATGGAGACGCTCCGTGCGCAGGCCGAACGCCTGGGGGTGGAGGCGGACTTCCGTGGGGCGGTCGCCCCTGAGGAGATTCCCACTCACATGGCGGGTTCGGCGATCGGGGTGGCTCCCTACCCTGATCTGGGGGGTCTGGAGCAGCAGTACTTCTCCCCCATGAAGGTCCTGGAGTACCTGGCCGCGGGGCTGGCAGTCGTGGCCTCCGATGTCGGTCAGATCCCCCAGCTGCTTGAGGAGGGATCGCAGCGCCACGGCGTGCTCGTGGCACCCTCGGACCCCACGGCGCTGGCCGCGGCCCTGGATGATCTGGCGGCCTCCCCCCAGCGGCGGGCCCGGATGGGGCGTAACGGTCGTCTTCTGGCTGAGGAGCGTCACTCCTGGAATCGGGTCGTCACCCGGATCCTGGGGCTGGCCGGCGTCGCTGAGGGTGGTGTGCGGTAATGGCTCCGCTTCCTCGTCGTCACGGGCGCAGTCGAATGCGCCACTCCCCCATGCGACAGACCCTGCGGCTGGTGGGCCCTGATGCCGCCCCGCAGTGGCGCCTCATGGCCGGCGGCACCGCGGTGCTTCTGGCGGAGGTGGTCTTCCGGGTGCTGGAGCCCTGGCCGCTGAAGGTCACCATCGACTCACTGGTGGCGGCGCTGGGCCGCCACACGGGCAGCGCCCCCGCCACGGTCTCCTCCCTGGTGGGTCTCGGTATCGCCCTGCTGGCGATCGTGGCCGGGCGGGCGGTGTGCAACTACCTGGCCACCGTGGCCTTCGCCCTGGTGGGCTCGCACACCGCGGCCTCCCTGCGCAGCCGGGCCTTCCACCACGTCCAGGGCCTGTCCCAGCAGTTCCATGCCCGCAACCGCAGCGCGGACACGGTTCAGCGACTCATCGCCGACGTCAACCGCATGCAGGAGGTGGCCGTCACCGCCGGCCTGCCGATGGCCGCCAACACCTTGACCCTGCTGGTCATGGTCGTGGTCATGGTGTTCCTGGACCCGCTGCTGGCCATGATCGTGCTCCTGGCGGTGGTGGCCTTCATGCTCGCCTCCTCGGGCAACTCGCGGCGGATCTCCGCGGCCTCCCTGCGCAGCCGCAAGTCGGAGGGGAACCTGGCCAACACCGCCCAGGAGGCGCTCGGCGCCATCAAGGTGGTCCAGGCCTACGGTCTGGAGCCGCTGCTGCATGAGCGTTTCACGGGCGCCAACTCGGTGTCCCTCAGTGAGGGGGTGCGCTCGCGCCGTATCGCCGCGCGTCTGGAGCGCTCCACGGACGTCATCGTCGGCGTGGCCACCGCCGTGGTCATGGTCGGCGGGGGCATCCGGGTCCTGAACGGCGCCATGTCGCCGGGGGATCTGGTGCTCTTCACGACCTACCTGCGCACCACCATGAAGCCGCTTCGGGACATGGCCAAGTACACCGGCCGCATCGCCCGGGCGACGGCCTCGGGTGAACGGGTGGCCGACCTCATGGCGGTCAAGCCCGACATCGTCTCCCCTGCTGACGCCATCGTGCTGGACCGGGTCCACGGCATGATCCACTTCGACCACGTGCACGCCGCCTACGAGGGCCGCCCGGTGCTGCACGGTGTGAACCTGACGGTGGTTCCCGGTGAGCACGTGGCCCTCGTGGGGCCGTCGGGCTCGGGCAAGTCCACCCTGGTGTCCCTGGTGGTGCGGGCCCTGGATCCGACGTCGGGCACGGTGAGCCTGGACGGGCACAGCCTGAACGATCTCGATCTGCGGTTCCTGCGCTCGCAGGCCTCGGTCCTGCACCAGGAGGCGGTGCTGCTGACCGGCACGATCCGGGAGAACATCCGTCTGGGCCGGCCCGATGCCTCCGACGAGGAGGTGGAGGCGGCCGCGCGTGCGGCCCACGCCCACGAGTTCATCACCCAGATGCCCGGCGGCTACGACACGACCGTGGGCGAGCGAGGAGGCACCCTCTCCGGCGGCCAGCGCCAGCGCATCGCCATCGCTCGGGCGCTGCTGCGTGACTCGCCGATCGTCATCCTGGATGAGGCGACCACCGGACTGGATCCGGCCTCGACGTCGGCGGTGCTGGAGGCGATCGATGAGCTGGTGGCCGGGCGCACGACCCTGACCGTCACCCACGATCCGCAGGCCGCCATGCGCGCCGACCGGGTGGTGTGGATCCAGGACGGGCGCATCCACCTGGAGGGCAGCCCTCAGGACCTCATGGAGTCCTCGGCCGACTTCCGTCGGTGGGCGAACAGCCACCTGGCGGACTCCTTCGCCCTGGTGGGGAGCGGATCATGACTCCTTCGCTCATCAAAGCGATGACCACGGCCGACGCCGTCGCCGCGGTCCTCGACGCCGATCGGCTCAGTGAGCTCCTTCAGCGCCCGGTGCGGGCCGCCAGGCTGCGCATCAAGCCTGAGGTCTCGGTCCTGGTCTCTCTGACCCACCGGAG
The DNA here is from genome assembly GCF_000223355.1 of Actinomyces sp. oral taxon 175 str. F0384. Lineage (NCBI taxonomy): Bacteria > Bacillati > Actinomycetota > Actinomycetes > Actinomycetales > Actinomycetaceae > Actinomyces > Actinomyces sp. oral taxon 175. Next base: position 925,062 of record NZ_AFUR01000001.1, on the reverse strand, counting down.
CACCGGGCTCACCGCGGGCTGGGCCCGCTTGCTCTGGCCGGTCTCGCACTCCAAGGCCGCTCAGGCCGAGCGCCTGGCCGCCTCCCTGGGGCTGCAGTCCCCCGTCACCCGGTCCCTGGACGGGGGCCTGCTGCTGCAGTGCGGTGCGGTCCTCACCGACCCCAAGCTGGCTGAGCCTCTCGCCCAGGCTACGGAGCTGGGGGTGCTGGGCAGCTGGGAGGCCCGGGACGTGCTGCGCTACAACCCCTCACGGCGCCTGGTCCTCCGGGACGGCTCCACGGTTCTGCGGCTGCGAACCGGCGGCGGGGGACCTGCCGACGACGTCCACCGCGCCCTGTCCGGGCTCCTCCCGGTCCCCGGTCTGCTCGACTCACAGGCCGTGGCCCAGTGCGAGGGCCGTCTCAGCGTGCAGCAGTGGTGCGGAGACACGAATCTGGCTGACGTCTACGCGGACGACGCCGACCGGGCGGCCTCCGCTCAGGGCCTGAAGGAGGGCACCAGGCGTGTGGGGGCTCTGCTGGCCGAGCTGCACTCCTGCGCCGGGCAGCTGCCGGCCGGCCTCATCGACCGGCTGCCGCATCAGCCTGCCGGCTCCCGGGAGCTGGCCGAGGTCCACGCTCGTCAGCTCGATGTCCTGGCCCCTGAGCTGGCGCGCCGGGTACGGGCGGTGGGCGACATGCTGCCCGAGCGGCTCCCCGGGACACCGGTTCTCACCCACGGTGATGCCTCCCCCGACCAGGTGCTCTACGAGTACTCGACCGGGCGGATCTGGCTGACCGACTTCGACCGGGCGTGCCTGGCGCCGGCGGCGACGGACCTGGGCTCCTACCTGGCGGAGGCACCGTCCTGTCAGCGGCATGCGCTGCTGGAGGGTTACGCCGTGCACCGGCTGGTACCGAGCGACGAGGAGCTGGGGTGGGCGATCGCACTGTCGCGGCTGGCGCGGCTGGCCGACCCTCTGCGACGGGCCCACCCGTCCTGGCGTGAGCGCATCAGCGCGGACCTGGCCGCCATCGAGCGCATCGCCCGGTCGCCGGAGAAGGAGGCCAGCTGGGCATGACGGACACGACGAGCACAACACCAAGGACTGAGATGACACAGACGACGGAGGCGGCCGACATGCTCAGCACGCTGCGGGCCATCCCCGGGCTGCGACGGGCTTGGCCCGCCGGCCGGGACTCGGAGCCGGCGAGCGCGAGCATCGAGTGCGTCGACGGCCGGGGCCGCCTGCGCGCCGGGCACGTCACCGTGGGGGGCGCCCCCGACCTGCTGCCCTACGCCAGTGACCCGGCCCTGCCGGCCCTGTCCAGGCAGCTGACCGGGAGACTCGTCGTCCACCGCGCCGGCCGCCGCGCCGTCGTCATGGAGGCCTCCCGGGTCCGCAAGATCGTGCGGCCCCACAAGGCTGCCTCCCTGGTGCGGGCCCACACGACCGCCGCCTCGGTGCTGCGGGTCACCGGTCTGCGCACCCCCAGGATCCTCGGCAACGGGGACGACGTCGTTGACCTCGAGCTGCTGCCGGGCCGCAGTCTCGATGAGCTCGGTGACGCCGGCCTGCCCGGGTGGAAGCGGTTCACGGAGGCCTGGTCGCTCCTGGGCGATCGTGAGGCGGACCTGCCCGTCCACGGGCCGCGTCAGGAGGCCCAGGTGCTGCAGCGCTGGCTGGCCTCCGCCCGCCGCTGCGGCCTCATCGACCAGCAGGATCTTCTGCACGAGCAGGTGGTGGACACCTGCCTGAGCCTGACAGAGGCGAGCGGGGTGCACGTCATCACCCACCGCGACCTCCACGACGGCCAGCTCCTGTGGGACGGAACCGACCTGTCCCTGCTCGACCTGGATACCGCGGCCATGGCCGAGGCGGCCCTTGACCTGGGCAACCTCTGGGCCCACGCGGATCTCATGGCGGTTCGCGGCCGGATCGGCCCCGAGGCCCACGCCCGGGTCCGCGGACTGCTCGACGACCTGGCCCGCGCACTGCCCGTGACGGAGCAGCGCCTGGAGACCTACTACCGCTCCTCAGCGCTGCGGCTCGTCTTCGTCCACGCCTTCCGGCCCGCCGCCCACCGGTGGCTGCCGATCTGGGTGCGCCACTGCCTGGGAGACGCCTCCCCCTTCATGTCCCTGGACCTCACCAACGATTGGAACGACTCATGACCCCTCTTAAGCTCACCGTCATCGGCTGCGGATACCTCGGTGCCGTCCATGCCGCTGCCATGGCCCACCTGGGACATCACGTCCTGGGGATCGATACCCGACCCGAGCAGGTCGAGGCCCTCTCCCAGGGCCGCGCCCCCTTCTATGAGCCCGGGCTGCCCGAGCTGCTGGTCACCGGGGCCCAGCAGGGAGACCTGCGCTTCACCTCAACGCCGACGCCGGCCGAGCTGGCCGAGGCCGACGTCCACTTCATCGCCGTGGGGACCCCGCAGTCCACCACTGGCGGGGAGGCCGACCTGAGCCAGCTGTGGAGCGTGGTCGACATGCTTCACGACGCCCTGCCCGAGGGTGGGCGCAGCCTGGTGGTGGGCAAGTCCACCGTCCCGGTGGGTACCGCCCAGCAGGTGGCCGAGCGCCTGGCAGGACGCGCCCTGGTGCTGTGGAACCCCGAGTTCCTGCGCGAGGGCTTCGCCGTGGCCGACACCCTCCACCCCGACCGCATCGTCTACGGGGTCCCTGCCGATCCCGCCGACGCCCAGGAGGCCCAGGCCGTGCTCGACGCCGTCTACCAGGACCTGCTGGAGGAGGGCATCCCCCGGATCGTCACCGACTACCCCACCGCCGAGCTGGTCAAGACCGCGGCGAACTCCTTCCTGGCCACCAAGATCAGCTTCATCAACGCCATGGCCCACCTGTGCGACACCGCCGGGGCCGACGTCACCGTCCTGGCCGACGCCATCGGCCACGACCCACGCATCGGTCGGCGATTCCTCCAGGCCGGCGTCGGCTTCGGCGGAGGCTGCCTGCCCAAGGACATCCGGGCGCTGCGGGCCAGCGCCGACCTCCACGGCGCCGTGCACCTGGCGGACCTGCTGGGCCGGGTCGACTCCATCAACCGCGAGCAGCGCGACCGGATCGTCGAGCTGGCCCGCACCCACGTGGGCGGCGACCTGTCCGGTCGGGCGATCACCATCCTGGGGGCGGCCTTCAAGCCCCTGAGCGACGACGTACGCGACTCCCCCGCCCTGGACGTCGCCTCCCGTCTGGCCGACCTCGGGGCCAAGGTCACCGTCTGCGACCCGCAGGCCCTGCCCGTGGTGGCCCGCTCCCACCCCCACCTCACCTTGGAGGACGATCCCCGCGCCGCGCTCAAGGGAGCCGAGCTCGTCCTGCTGCTGACCGAGTGGGACCAGTTCGTGGCCCTCGACCCCGTTGAGGCCGCCACCGGCGTCGCCGAGCGCGTCATCATTGACGGACGCAACGCCCTGGACCCGGTGACCTGGCGTGAGGCCGGGTGGACCTACGCGGGAGTGGGACGCTGAATCGGGCCGCTCCCGGCTCCGCCCATGCCCGGATCCATGGGGCGGAGCCCAGTGGATCCGGGCACAATGACGAGGTGACCTCACTGCTGCCCACTCGTACCGTCACCATTCGCACCCGCGTCATGTGGGCGATCGTGCTGGTGGCCGGCATCGCCCTGGTCATGTGCGGGACGATCGTGTGGACGCTGGGGCTCTCCAGCGTGTCGGCCGATGCCACCAACCGCCTCGAGCACAGCCGCGACCGGATCCGCCAGCTGGCCGCCGACAGGCAGGACCCCTCCAGCGGTCAGCCCCTGGAGGACGTCTCCGCGGTTCTTCGTACCCACATCCAGCGCACTGCCGAGGGGCGCGGTGAGGCCGAGCTCGGCTTCGTGGGCACCGATGCCAGTACGAAGCTGACCTGGGTCTCCGCAGACAGCGTCTCCTTCCGCCCCGAGCAGGACAAGGAGCTGCTCACTCGGGTCTCCTCCCAGGCCGCCGCCTCGGAGTCCGTCATCGAGACGGTGCGCACCCCCACCTCGAGCTACCGGGTCCTCGTCGTCCCGTTGCAGGGCGGCGCCCAGCGCGGCGCACTCGTGCACGTCATCGACCTCAAGGTCGCCGAGTCCCAGCTCCGACGCACCATGGCCTTCTACGCGGCCGCGGCCGTGTTCACCGTCGCCCTGGTGACGGGGCTGGCCTGGTTCGCCGTCGAGCGGCTCCTGCGCCCCATCGAGCAACTGCGCCGAGCCACCGAGTCCATCGGCGAGGAGGACCTGACCACCCGGGTACCGGTCAAGGGCCGGGACGACCTGACGGCCCTGGCCGCGGCCGTCAACCGGATGCTCGACCGGGTCCAGACCTCGGTGGAGGCCCAGCGCAACCTGCTCGACGACGTCGGCCACGAGCTGCGCACCCCGATCGCCGTGGTCCGCGGTCACCTCGAGCTCACCGACCCCGCGGACCCCGAGGACGTGCGCCAGACCCAGCTGCTGGCCCTTGACGAGCTCGACCGGATGGGAATGCTCGTGGGCGACCTGATCCTGCTGGCCAAGAGCGTCCAGAGCGACTTCGTCACCCCGGTGGACACGGATGTCGCCGAGCTGACCGAGCTGGTCTTCGACAAGTCCCTCGCCCTGGGTGAGCGCCGCTGGAAGATGGAGTCGGCGGCCTTCACCCGGGCCATGGTCGACCCCACCCGGATCACCCAGGCCTGGCTCCAGCTAGTGGCCAACGCGGTGAGGTACTCCGAGCACTGCTCCACCGTGTCCCTGGGCTCGGCCGTTCGCGACGGCCACCTGCAGATGTGGGTCAGGGACGAGGGCATCGGGATCGCCCCCGAGGACATCGACCTGGTGCGCCAGCGCTTCAAGCGCACCGCCGGCGCTCAGAAGCTCGCCTCCGGAACGGGACTGGGGCTCAGTATCGTCGAGACGATCGTCGCAGCACACGGCGGGAGGCTGGACATACTCTCTGAGGTGGGCCGAGGATCGGTGTTCACCATGGTGATCCCTCTCAGGCCCCCCGCCGCCGTGGCCTCCTCCCGAGGCGACGCCCTCACACCTGCCGGGGACTCGCTCCCCGCTCAGCCCCCGACAGCCTCCCGAAGGAGTCACTCACCATGAGCCGCATCCTCATCGTTGAGGACGAGCCCCGCATCGTTGCCTTCCTCACCAAGGGTCTCAAGGCGGCCGGGTTCACCCCCCACACCACCGCCGAGGGCGGGCAGGCCGTGGCCCTGGCGGTCCAGGAGGACTTCGACCTCATCATCCTGGATGTGGGCCTGCCCGACATCGACGGCTTCGAGGTGCTCCAGCAGCTACGCGGCCAAGGAGTGGGAACGCCGGTCATCATGCTCACGGCGCGCTCCTCGGTGGCCGACCGCGTCGCCGGCCTGGAGGGCGGCGCGGACGACTACATGCCCAAGCCCTTCTCCTTCGAAGAGCTCCTGGCCCGCATTCGGGTACGGCTGCGCCCGGATGCCACCGGCCCTGACCAGATGCGCCTGACCCACCGCGACATGGTTCTGGACCTGCGCACCCGCACCCTGACACTGGAGGGCAGGACCGTGGAGCTCTCCGCAAGGGAGTTCGCCCTGGCCGAGACCTTCATGCGCCACCCCGGTCAGGTCCTCAGCCGCGAGCAGCTGCTGAGCGCCGTGTGGGGGCTGGACTTCGACCCCGGCTCCAACGTGGTGGAGGTCTATGTCTCCTACCTGCGCAACAAGCTGGGAAGGCAGCGGGTGGAGACCGTGCGCGGCATGGGCTACCGGCTCATCTGATCCGCGACGCCGGCCGTCTTGTCAGCCGTCCGCTCAGTCATCGTCGCGGTCGTCGTCATCGGCTTCCTTCACACCGTTCCTGGCCGGCTTCTTGTCGTCGTCATCATCGTCCACCTCGGTGCGTCCGGGGGCGGCCGGTGCGGCGGTCCCGGCCGGGGCAGCCGGAGCGGCGGGGGCCGGCTGGCGATGGCCATGGTCGACGGCGACAGGCGGGTCGGGCTCCACCGCCTGAGGCGCGTGCCCCTGCGTCGAGGAGTCCGATGAGGTCGAGGAGTCCGCCTCGGAGCCGCCGGACTCGTGCCGGGTGGAGCTGGCGCCGCCGCCGGCAGTCGAGCTCTGCGTGGCCGTCACGGAGGACTGGGACGAGGTGACCCGTGGGGTTGCCGTCAGGACGATTCCCGGTTCCTTCGCGGACTCGGCGGGGTGGGAGAAGACCATGCGGGTGACTGCGAGCAGGAGACCCGCGGTCACGATGACAACGGTGGTGGCCACGACGCGGCCACGTCCGAAACGATGCAGCAGACTCGCCATTCCAGCGTCCCCCTTCTGCCCGGCTCTGGCTTGACGGGACCTGCCCGACTTTTGTCGACCGTAACATGAATAAGAGGACAAAGCACCGGAGCACGACGCCGGGGAGTGACAGAACTGATCCGCGGGCTTGTCGCAATCAGCACAACTCCGCGGCGCCCGGTATCACTCGCGGGCGCGAGGGGTCAGGGACGGATGTGGCCGTCTCCCTCGACGATCCAGGTCGTCGTCGTCAGCTCGCTCAATCCCATGGGGCCACGGGCGTGGAGCTTCTGGGTGGAAATGCCCAGCTCGGCCCCCAGGCCCAGCTGTCCGCCATCGGTGAAGCGGGTCGAGGCGTTGACCATGACGGCCGCCGAGTCCATGCCGGCGATGAAGTCGTTGATGACGCTCACGTCCTGGGCGAGGACCGCCTCGGTGTGTCCGGTGGTGTGGGCGCGGATGTGGTCGATGGCCTCCTCCAGGCTCTTCACGACACGCACGGCCAGGTCCAGCGAGCCGTACTCGGTGTCCCAGTCGGCCTCAGTGGCCTGGGTCAGGAGGACATCACGTCCAGCGGTCGTCGCAGCCTCGGTCAGGATCCGGTGGGCGGTGGGGTCAGCGTGCAGGACGGTGTCCTTGTCCCACAGGGCGCGGGCGGCAGCCGGCAGGTAGGTGGCGGCGACATCGGCGTGGACCAGGAGCGTCTCGGCGGCGTTGCACACGCCGACGCGCTGGGTCTTGGCGTTGACGATGATGTCCACCGCGGCATCCAGGTCGGCGCTGGCGTCGACGTAGACGTGGCAGTTGCCCGATCCGGTCTCGATGACGGGGACGGTGGACTGCTCGACGACGGTGCGGATGAGCCCGGCCCCTCCCCGCGGCACCAGGGCGTCGACCAGGCCGTGGGCGCGCATGAGGGCGCGGGCCCCGTCCCGACCGGCGGCATCGATGCTGGTGACGAGATCTGCGGGCAGCCCCTGCGCCTCCAGGGCGCTGCGCAAGGCCGCGACGATGGCGGCGTTGGAGTCCTGGGCGGCACTGCCCCCGCGCAGGATGATGGCGTTGCCGGACTTGACGGCCAGGGCGGCGGTGTCGACGGTGACGTTGGGGCGGGCCTCGTAGATCATGCCGACGACGCCCAGTGGCACCCGGACCCGGCGCACACGCAGCCCGTTGGGCATGACCGAGCCGTCAACGACCTGGCCCACGGGGTCGGGTAGGGCGGCCACCTCGCGCAGGGAGTCGGCGATGGCCGACAGCCGCCCACGGTCCAGGGCCAGACGGTCGAGCAGGCCGGCCTTCATCCCGCCTTGGCGTCCGCGCTCCAGGTCGGCGGCGTTGGCCGCGAGGATCGCTTCGCCGTGCTCGGTGAGGCTGTGGGCCATGGCCTCCAGGGCGGCGTCCTTAACGGCGCGTGGGACCCTGGCCAGGCTCCGTTGCGCCACGCGGGCGGAGCGGGCGGTTGCGGTGACGAGCTCGTGGGCCTCAACGTCGTTCATGGGGACACCTTAGAAGACGAAGCCGATGGTGTCCTCAGACACCAGCGATGCGGGGCAGCTCAGCCAGATCGTCGCGGTGGATCACGGGAGCCACGTGGTCGGGGGCGGGGGCGCCCTCGGCCCGGGCCGCCAGGACCTCGCGCAGCTCGGCTGCGGCGTAGCGGCATATCCCCCGGGCCAGGACGCCCTCGGGGCCGACGACGTCGACGACGGAGCCCGACTCGAAGTCGCCGTCGAGGCCGGTCAGGCCCGGCAGCAGGAGCGACTTCTTCCCCACGGTCAGGGCCCGGGCCGCCCCGGCGTCGATGAGAACGCGCCCGTCGGGCTGGGAGGCGTGGGCCATCCACAGCCGGCGGCTGGGGCGGTGGGGACCGGTGGGCTCGAACCAGGTGCCCAGGTCGGTGGGAACCTGTTCCTGGCCCAGGAGCCCTGCGGCGTCGTCGGCCCGGGCGATGAGGGTGGTGGTGCCCGAGGCGCAGGCGATGGTGGCGGCCTGGAGCTTGGTGGTCATGCCGCCGGTTCCCACGAAGGAACCGCGCCCGGAGACACTGACCCCCGCCAGGTCCGCCGAGGAGCGCACGTGGCGGATGGGAGTGGCGCCGGGGGTTCCGGGGCGCGCGGTCCACAGGCCGTCGACGTCGGTGAGCAGCACCAGGACGTCGGCGGTCACCAGGTGGGCCACGAGGGCGGCGAGGCGGTCGTTGTCACCGAGGCTGAACTCGCTGGTGGCCACCGCGTCATTCTCGTTGATGATGGGGACGGCTCCCAGTGAGAGCAGGGAGTCGAAGGTGGCGCGCACCGTGCGGTAGTGGCTGCGGATGGCGACGTCGTGGGCGGTCAGGAGAACCTGGGCGGTCACCAGTCCGTAGGCGCTCATCGCGGTCTCCCAGCGGGCGGCGAGCCGCCCCTGTCCCACGGAGGCGGCCGCCTGCAGGAGGCTGAGCTCGTCGGGGCGCCGGCTCAGCCCCAGGGGCACCAGCCCTGAGGCGACGGCCCCGGAGGAGACCAGGACGACGTCGTGGCCGCGACTGCGCATTCCGGCGATGAGGCCGGCGAGGATATCGATGCGGTTGAGATCGAGCCCGCCGTCGGCGCGCGTCAGGGAGGAGGAGCCGACCTTGACCACGACGCGGGCCCCCTCAGGCAGGCGTTCCGGGCGCTCCTGTCCGTGGTCTAAGTCGGCACCGGTTGCTGCTGGAGTCATGGGTTCGCGCCTCAGTCCTCGTCGTCCCCGTGCCAGGAGGCGGCATCGGTCCACAGGCCCTCGGCGGCCTCGTCGCGCAGCTGCTGGCGCGCGGCCTCCTTGGCATCCATCATCTCGTGGTACTGGCTGCGCCGCTCCACGTTGGTCCGACGCCGACTGGTCTCCAGGCGCAGGTCGGTGCCTCGGGCGCCCAGCAGCTCGGGGCCGGTGGTCATCGTGGGCTCCCAGGTGAAGAGCACTCCCCCGTCGACCTCGCCGATGAGGACGGTGTCGCCGGCGTGGGCGCCGGCCTTGACAAGCTCGTCCTCGACCCCGGCCGCGGCCAGGCGGTCGGCGAGGTAGCCGACGGCCTCGTCATTGGTGAAGTCGGTCTGACGCACCCAGCGCTCGGGACGCTGCCCGCGGACCTGGTAGACCTGCCCCTCGCTGGGATGGGCCAGCAGACGCACCTGGGCGACGCTCTCCTTCTCCCGCCGCCCGACCGCCGCGGGCCGGATGACGGGGCGCGACTCACCCGAACCGTCAGTCGCACCGGGCTCGCCGTCACGCTGGGACGTGGCCGGAGCGGCCTTCCGGGCCCGCTCGACCTCCCCGGCCAGGGCGAAGGACAGGGGGCGCAGCCCCGTGTGCGCGACCGCGGAGATGATGTGGACAGGCAGTCCCCGGGCCTCGATGTCGGCGCGCACGAACTCGGCGAGCTCGGCGGCGTCGGGGACATCGACCTTGTTGAGCACCACGATGCGGGGGCGCTCCATGAGGGGGACCCGGCCGGTGAGGGAGGGGTCGTCCTCCTGCTCGCCGAGGCGCTCGGAGTAGGCCGCGAGCTCGGCCTCAATGGTGTCCAGGTCGGAGAGGGGGTCGCGGCCCGGCTCGAGGGTGGCGCAGTCCAGGACGTGGACGATGACGGCGCAGCGCTCGATGTGCCGCAGGAAGTCAAGTCCCAGACCTTTGCCCTGGGAGGCGCCGGGGATGAGTCCGGGGACGTCGGCGATGGTGTAGCGCACGTCGCCGGCCTCGACGACCCCGAGGTTGGGGACGAGGGTCGTGAAGGGGTAGTCGGCGATCTTGGGGCGGGCGGCGCTCATGGCGGCGATGAGGGAGGACTTGCCGGCGCTGGGGTAGCCCACCAGGGCGACGTCGGCAATGGTCTTGAGCTCCAAGGTGATGTCCTGGGCCTGACCGGGCTCTCCCAGGAGGTGGAAGCCGGGGGCCTTGCGCTTGGAGGAGGCCAGGGAGAAGTTGCCGCGTCCGCCGGTGCCACCCTGGGCGACGACGACGCTGGTGCCCTCCCCCACGAGGTCGGCGATGACCTGACCGCGCGAGTCCTTGACGACGGTGCCCTCGGGAACGGGCAGGACGAGGTTCTTGCCGTCGGTACCGCGGCGCCAGTCCCCCATGCCGGGGGTGCCGTTGCCGGCCCGCTGGTGCGGGGAGCGGTGGTAGCTCAGCAGGGTCGTCACCCGGGGGTCGACCGTCAGGACGACGTCACCGCCATGACCGCCGTCGCCGCCGTCGGGCCCGGCCAGGGGCTTGAACTTCTCACGGTGCACGGAGGTGCAACCGTTGCCGCCGTCGCCGCCGGCCACGTGGAGGACCACTCGGTCAATGAAGCTGGGCATGGGGTCTCCTGTGAGTCCGGGATAGCGCGAGAGGGCGGACGGCAGGTGCCGTCCGCCCTCTCGCGACGTGGTGATGTGCTCGGGGCTCAGGCCTCGGGGAGCACGACGTTGACGACCCGGCGACCGCGGAAGGTGCCGAACTCGACGTTACCGGCGGCGGTGGCGAACAGGGTGTCGTCGTTGCCGCGGCCGACGTTACGGCCCGGGTGGAAGTGGGTACCGCGCTGGCGGACGATGATCTCGCCGGCCTTGACGAACTGGCCGCCGAAGCGCTTGACGCCGAGGCGCTGCGCGTTGGAGTCGCGGCCGTTACGGGAGGAACCAAGACCCTTCTTGTGTGCCATGGTTGAAGGCTTCTTTCTTCTCGAGCGTGTGCGTTCAGGATGCCCGCGTACTGGCTGACGCCGGGGCGGTCACTTGATGGCGGTGACCTTGACGGCCGTCAGCTGAGCGCGGTGGCCCTGGCGCTTGCGGAAGCCGGTCTTGTTCTTGAACTTGAGGATGTTGATCTTGGGGCCCTTCTCGTCGCCGATGATCTCGGCGGTGACGGAGGACTTGGCCAGATCGGCGGCAGAGGTGGTCACCTTGTCGCCGTCCACCAGCATGACGGGGGCGAGGGTGACCTCGTCGCCGATCTCACCAGCAAGCTTGTCGACAACCACGACGTCGCCGACGGAGACCTTCTCCTGACGGCCGCCGGCCTTGACGATCGCGTAGACCACTTGAATGCTCATCTCTGTAGATTCTTCGAAAGGCTCTCACTCGCTGCAAGACCGGGATCGGCCTCGCCGGGAGGGCCCTGTCTGGGCAATGGCGCAAGAAGCACCGGCAGATAACTCTAGGCGATCATGTCGCCAGCACCAACCTCCGATCCGCCCCGCCCCCTGTGTTCTTGGGCACGGAGACGTCGTCAGGCCGACTCCTCCGAGGTGTCTGAAGAATTCTCCGGTGAGGGCGCGGCGCTCTTGGCCGTGGCCCGCCGTCGTGTCCTCCTCGCCGGCTTGTCCTCAGCCGGCTCCGACGGCGCCTCGCCGGGCTGCGGCTCAGCGGGGTCCTCGGATGTCGCGGCAGCCTTCTTCTCGGCCTTCTTGCCGGTCTTCCTCCCCGACTTCTTGTCCGCCTTGTCGCCCTTCTTCTCACTGGACTTCTTCGCCGGCTTCTTGTCAGCCGCCTTCCTCGACCGGCTCTTGACCGGCTTGTCCTCGACCGGGGCATCCGACGCATCCTGGCCATCGGCGGGCTGCCTGTTCTCCGCGGTCTGCGTTGCAGCGTCGGCGGTGTCACTCACGCCGGCCTCCGGGGCCTCAACGGCCCCCTGATCCTCATGAGACTCCTGCCCCTCCTGCTGGCTGTCCTTGTGAGCCTGCTCGGCGGCGGCCGCGATCTGAGCCAGGGCTCCGCGCACTGCCGCCCGGGCCTCATCGTCGGCTCCGGGTTCTGGCGATGCGGCGACGTCGCGCCCTGCCGATGCCTTGCCGCGACCGGAGCCCTTGGAACTCTTGGAGCCCTTGGTCTCCTGAGAGTCCTGCTTAGTCTCCTTCTTACCCCCGCCGGCAGCCTGCTCCTCACGGTTCTTACGTCCGCGCGAGCGCCCGCCCCCGCGCGAGGCTGAGGCCGACATGTCGACCTGCTGGTTCTCCACGGGCTCGTCGTGAACGATGAAGCCCCGGCCCTTGCAGTGCTCGCAGGTGGTGGAGAAGGCCTCGACCAGGCCCTGCCCCACCCGTTTGCGGGTCATCTGGACCAGTCCCAGCGAGGTGACCTCGGTGACCTGGTGGCGTGTCCGGTCGCGCCCCAGGCACTCCACGAGCCGGCGCAGCACGAGGTCCCGGTTGGACTCCAGGACCATGTCGACGAAGTCGATGACGACCATGCCGCCGATGTCGCGCAGGCGCAGCTGGCGGACGATCTCCTCGGCGGCCTCCAGGTTGTTGCGGGTGACGGTCTCCTCCAGCGTGCCCCCCGCGCCGGTGAAGCGCCCGGTGTTGACGTCGATGACGGTCATCGCCTCGGTGCGGTCGATGACCAGGGTGCCGCCGCTGGGAAGCCAGACCTTGCGGTCGAAGCCCTTGGCGAGCTGCTCGTCGACGCGGTGGGCGGCGAAGACGTCCTCGGGCCCGACCCAGTGCTCGAGGCGCTCGGACAGATCCGGGCTGACCTCGTCGATGTACTGCGAGATCGTGGACCAGGTGTTGTCCCCGGAGACGACGAGCTTGCGGAAGTCCTCGTTGAAGACGTCGCGGATGACCCTCACGGCGAGCTCGGGCTCACCCTTGAGCAGGACGGGGGCCTTGCCGCTGCCCTTCATGACGGAGGACGCCTTCTTGTCGATGGCCTCCCACTGGGCCACGAGGCGCTCGACGTCGGCGGTCAGCTGCTCCTGGGTGGCCCCCTCCGCGGCGGTACGCACGATGACTCCGGCCGAGTCGGGCACGATCCGCTTGAGGATCTTCTTCAGGCGGCTGCGCTCGGTATCCGGCAGCTTGCGCGAGATACCTGTCATGGTGCCGCCGGGGACCAGGACCAGGTATCGGCCCGCCAGGGTGATCTGGCTGGTGAGCCGGGCGCCCTTGTGGCCGATGGGGTCCTTGGTGACCTGGACCAGGACGGTGTCGCCGCTGGAGAGGGCGTCCTCGATACGGCGGGGCCTGCCCTCCAAGCCGGCTGCGTCCCAGTTGACCTCGCCGGCGTAGAGGACGGCGTTACGCCCCTTGCCCAGATCCACGAAGGCGGCCTCCATGGAGGGCAGGACGTTCTGAACCCGGCCGACGTAGACATTGCCGACCATGGAGGTCTGGGTGTGCCGGGAGACGTAGTGCTCCACGAGGAGCCCGTCCTCCAGGACGGCGATCTGGTTCAGACCGTCGGACTCGCGCACGATCATCTGCCGGTCCACGGACTCGCGACGGGCCAGGAACTCGGCCTCGGTGACGATGGGACGACGGCGCCCGGCCGCCCTGCCCTCGCGGCGGCGCTGACGTTTGGCCTCCAGGCGGGTGGACCCCTTGAGGGCGGTCACCTCGTCACGCAGGTCACCACTGTCCGAGCGGGTACGGGAGCGACGTCGCCGGCGGCGCGATCCGGACACGGTACTCGTGGCGGCCTCCGCGACGGCATCGGAGGAGGTCTCACGCGAGGTAGCCTCATCGGCGCTGTCATCCTCCGCGGCCTGCGACTCATCATCGGCGTCGGCGCGCGTCGGGTCCTCACCCCGCGAGCGCGAGCGCCGACCGCGCCCACCACGGCGCCGCTTGCGGCGGGCCCCGCCCTCGCGGGCATCCTCCGAAGAATCGGCCCGGGCCTCATCGGTCCCGTCAGCACTGTCAGTGCCATCGGCCTCTGAGACCTCAGCGGACTCGGCGTCGGCCTCGTCGTGGGAGGAGTCCTCGCGGCGCTCCTGCGGGGTCCCGGTACCGGCGGCAGCCCGCCGACGCCGACGGCCGCGACCACCACTGCGGTCGGCACGGGAGGACTCGGACCCAGCATCCTCGTCATGTCCCTGGGCACCGGTCCGCGCGTCGGCGCCCCCCTCATCCGCCTCGTCCTTGGCTCCCTGGTGACGCGAGGCAGTCGGCGCCTCCTGGGGAGCGGCGCTTGCCGCGGTGACCCGACGACGCCGACGGGCCCGGCTGGGGTCGGGGGCCTGGAACAGGAGCGAGGCGGCAGGAAGCCGGGGGACCTGGAGGTCCTCCTCCTCATCGAGGTCCGCGCCGGCGGGCTCGTCGCCCTCGTGGGGCTGATCGGCTTCCTCGTCGTCGGTCTCGTCGATCTCAGCCGCCCCCTCGACCTGGTCCTCGAGATCCTCCTGCGCGGCTTCGCCGCTCGATGCATCCTCGGTCACGCCCGGCTCGTCAGGCTCGTCGGTCTCGACGGCGACACGGGCCTCGGCGGCGGGAGCCTCCTCGGGAGCGGCGGAGGCCGCGACAACCTTCCGGCGCCGACGCGGCGGGACCGGCTCAGCCACAGGAGCTGCCGGGGCCTGCTGCACACCGGGTTCCTCAAGGCCGGAGGTGGTGACGGTCTCCGAACTCCCCGCCGAACCGGGCTGCTCGGCAACGGGGGCCTGTGCGGGGGCGGCCGCCGCCGCGGTGACCCTGCGGCGGCGGCGCGGAGCCGGGGAGCTCACCGCCTCACCGTCGCCGTGCTCGAAGGATTCTGTTGATTCTGATGTGGTGCGACGTGCCATGGGGCTTGCACTCTCCGGGGCCGACGCCGTCGCCGTACCCTCGACGCGTCAGCGCGGTTGTGCCCCCTAGCGGGAGCAGCGAAAAAGTCTTGAGCGCACCCGCGAGGGCGCACGCCTCACCTGACGTCCACTCAGACCGGGCTCGCAGCGGCGCATCTCAGGCGGCGCAAGGTCCTCGGACAGGGACGGTCGTAAGGCGCGGCTTCAGGTACTGGTACGAGGCACCCGACGCCGACTCGAAGTATCCCACACAAACGCCGAGATGCGCTTGTGCGACTCATGGCGCCCTCGATCTGCGTTCACGTTGCCCTCATCACGCCCCCAGCAGGCACCCACGAGAAAAGAACCGGTCGGACCGCATACTGCGACACCTTCACACGCCACACGTTTCACGACATGACGTCATGGTTGCCTTATAATACTCCTATTGACCTGTAGGACGATCTACAGAGCAACCTATCGATCTCATCACCATCTCCGAAAGGTGGCGCGGATGGCCATCTCTCCTATGGCGCTGGACTCTCTGGATCTGGCGCGCTGGCAGTTCGGTATCACCACTGTCTACCACTTCATCCTGGTTCCGCTGACCATCGGGCTGTCCCCTCTGGTGGCTCTCATGGAGACGCTGTGGCGCAGGACCGGTAACAAGCAGTGGCTCGTGGCTACCAAGTTCTTCGGCAAGATCCTGCTGATTAACTTCGCGCTCGGCGTGGCCACCGGCATCGTTCAGGAGTTCCAGTTCGGCATGAACTGGTCGGAGTACTCCAGGTTCGTCGGCAACATCTTCGGTGCCCCCCTCGCCTTCGAGGCCCTGCTGGCCTTCTTCATGGAGTCCGTCTTCCTGGGCCTGTGGATCTTCGGATGGGACCGTCTGTCTCCCAGGCTGCACAACTTGTGCATGTGGGCTGTGGCCGCCGGTACGAACTTCTCCGCCTTCTTCATCCTCACCGCCAACTCCTGGATGCAGCACCCGGTGGGCGCCGTCGTCAATCCCAAGACGGGGCGCGCCGAGCTCGATGGCGTGAGCGGCTTCCTCAAGCTCCTGTCCAACGAGCTGGTGTGGGCCACCGTGCTGCACGTCATCTCCTCGGCTCTGCTGGTGGCCGCGGCCGTCGTCATGGGCGTGTCCGTGTGGTGGATGGTCAAGGCCGCCCAGGCCAAGCAGGACTTCGAGGCGCGTGAGCTGTGGCGGCGGGTCGCCCGTTTCGGGGCCATCACCATGGTGGCCGCGGGTCTGGTCACCGCCGGCACGGGCCACATGCAGGGTCAGCTGGTCGCCGAGTACCAGCCGGCCAAGATGGCCGCTGCCGAGGGTCTGTGCCACACCGAGGCCGGAGCCCCCTTCACCGTGGCCGCCTTCGGGGACTGCAAGAACGAGGACGGCATGGTCCGGTTCATCTCGGTTCCCGGTGTCTACTCCTTTATGGCCACCAACAACTTCAACGCCAAGCTCACTGGACTCAAGGAGGCCGGCGACACCTACGCCAAGCAGTACGGCACCACCGATGCGCGCGGCAACGCAGTCGACTACAGCCCCAACATCATGGTCAACTTCTGGTCCTTCCGCCTCATGATCGGGCTGGGCATGGCCTCCATGGGCCTGGGGGCCCTGGCACTGTGGCTGACCCGCTCCAACAGGCTCATCTCCCGCCCGGTTCTGGGCAAGGCGGCACTGGCAACCATGTGGCTGCCCTTCATCGCCTGCTCCTTCGGGTGGATCTTCCGTGAGATGGGCCGTCAGCCCTGGGTCATCGTCCCCAACCTGTCCGATCCGGTCTCCCAGGTCTACATGCTCACCGCCGACGGCGTCTCCTCCGTGGTCTCCTCGGGCACGGTGCTGGCCTCCATGGTCATCTTCACCCTGCTGTATGCCGCACTCGGAGTGGTCTGGTTCGTGCTGCTGCGCCGCTACATCCGTGAAGGGGTGCGCACCCCGGTGCCGGACAAGACCGGCACGTCTGAGCAGACCGATCAGGACGGCAAGGAGACGGACTCCAGCGACGACTCCAATGACTCCTCCGAGGCCGCCCCGGCCCTGTCCTTCGCCTACTGAGCCGAGGAAGGTAGAAAACCCATGACACTGAGCATCCTCTGGTTCATCCTCATCGCCGTCCTGTGGATCGGCTACCTCACCCTGGAGGGCTTCGACTTCGGCGTCGGCATGATTCTGAAGATCCTGGGCCGCGACGAGCGCGAGCGGCGCGCGACACTGGCCACGATCGGCCCCCACTGGGACGGCAACGAGGTATGGCTGCTGACTGCCGGCGGCGCAACCTTCGCCGCCTTCCCCGAGTGGTACTCCACCCTGTTCTCCGGGGCCTACATCGTCCTGTTCATCATTCTGCTGTGCCTCATCGTGCGCGTGTGCGCCATCGAGTGGCGCCCCAAGGTCAACTCCCAGACCTGGCGCGACCGCTGGGACTGGGTCCACACGATCAGCGCCTGGCTGCCCTCCATCCTGTGGGGCGTGGCCTTCGCGAACCTGGTTCAGGGCATGCACATCGAGGTCGTCCAGATCTCCAACGGCGCCGTCGTCCCGGCCGCCCAGGTGCCGGCCGACTCCCTGGTGCCCGGTGCCGCCCACCAGATCACCGGGGGCCTGCTCACCATGGTGACTCCCTTCACTCTGCTGGGCGGTACCGTCACCTGCCTGCTCTTCCTCAACCACGGTGCGCTCTTCGTGGCGCTCAAGACCACCGGGGATCTGTCGCACCGCGCGCTGCGGATGTCGCGCCGGCTCGCCCCGGCGGCCACCGCGGTCACCGCCGCCTGGGCTCTGTGGGCGCAGCTGGCCTACTCGGGCAGCGCCCTGTCCTGGATTCCGCTGGTCATCGCCGCCGCCGGACTGATCGGCTCCCTGCTCATGGGACGCTCCGGGAACGAGGGACGGGCCTTCGCCCTGCACTTCGTTGGGATCGCCTTCGCCGTCGTCTTCATCTTCGCCGCGATGGCCCCCAACGTCATGCGCTCCTCGGTGGACCCGGCCTACTCGCTGACGATCCAGCAGGCCGCGAGCGCCGACACGACACTGCTCATCATGAGCGTCGCCGCGGCGGTGTTCGTCCCCGGGGTCCTGGCCTACACGATCTGGAGCTACAAGGTCTTCGCCTCGCGCATCAACGTTGAGAGCATCAATCCCGACGAGGGCGGGCTGCACCCCACGCTGGTGCGCGACTCGACGCAGCCCGAGGCGCACTTCGGGTACTGACGGACAGCGCGACGCATCGGCCGGGGGTCTCCGGGCCCTTGGACCTACTCCCCTATCCTTGAGCAGGTGAAGCCCCTCGATCCCCGGCTGATGCGTTACGCACGCTCCGCCCGCCGATACATCGCCGCCACCGCCGTCACCGGAATGGTGACCGCCGTGCTGGTGGTGGTTCAGGCCTTCCTCATCTCCGGTGCGGTCTCCTCGGTCATCTCCGAGGGGGCCGCACCGTCTGCCGTCAGGGCACTGGCGGTGGCTCTGGGCGGGGTGCTGGCGGCCAGGGCCCTGGTGGTCCTGCTCCAGGAGGTTCATGCCCACCGGTCCGCCACGGAAACCATCGTTGAGCTGCGTCGTCTGGTTCTGGAGCACGCTGCCCGACTAGGCCCCCGCTGGCAGGCGATTCACGGGACGCAGACGGCCACTCTTCTGACTCGCGCGCTGGACGACCTCGAGCCCTACTTCACCCGCTACCTTCCCCAGCTGGTGCTGGCCTCGACGGTGACACCGGCCACGGTGCTGGTGCTCCTCACCCAGGACTGGTCGGCCGCGGTGGCCGTGGTGTGCACCTTGCCCCTCATTCCGATCTTCATGATCCTCATCGGCAGGATGACTCAGTCCGTCTCCCAGGAGCGTCTCAAGACCATGCAGGTCCTGGGCGATCAGGTGCTCGATCTCATCTCGGGCCTGCCCACGCTCAAGGCCTTCGGGCGCGAGCGGGGACCGGTCGAGCAGGTGCGCTCCTTGAGCCGCTCCTACCGGCGCACCACCATGTCGACCTTGCGGGTCGCCTTCCTGTCGGGGGCGGTCCTGGAGTTCATCACGACGCTGTCGGTGGCGATCATCGCCGTCCAGATCGGGTTCCGGCTCGTGGCCGGACGCATGGACCTGTTCACCGGTCTGCTCGTCCTCATGGTCGCCCCTGAGGTCTATCAGCCGCTGCGGCAGGTGGGTTTCCAGTTCCACGCCTCGGCCAACGGGGTGGCGGCGGCGAACGCCGTCTTCGAGGTTCTTCAGACCCCGGTGCCCGAGCACGGCGACCTGCCGGCCCCCGACCTGCGCTCGTCGACGATCGAGCTCGATGAGGTGTCCGTCGCCTCCCGGGGCGCGTGGGCCCCCGCCGGGCTCAGTGCCTCGATCCGGCCGGGCAGCCTGGTGGCGTTGACCGGCCCGTCAGGTGCGGGCAAGACGACGACGACGCAGGTCCTCCTCGGCCTGCTGCCTCCCGACCGGGGGCGGGTGAGGATCGTGCCGGACGGCGGCGCCCCCAGCGGCGTCGTCGACCTCGCCCAGATCGATCCGGCCACCTGGTGGGAGCAGATCGCCTGGGTGCCCCAGCGCCCCACCATCACCCCGGGCACGGTGCTGGACAACGTCCTGGGTCATGCCGAGCCGGGAGCCGCGGCGGCAGAGGACGTGCCCGACGTACTGGTCGAGGCGGCCCGGGCCACGGGCTTCGATAAGGTCGTCGACGGCCTGCCGCAGGGCTGGTGGACCCCGGTGGGCAGTGCAGGTGTGGGACTGTCCGTGGGACAGCGCCAGCGTCTGACCCTGACCCGTGCCCTGTGCTCGACGGCGCCCCTGGTGGTCATGGATGAGCCGACCGCACACCTGGACGCGGCCAGTGAGGCCCACGTCCTGGACGCAGTCCGTGCGCTGCACGCCTCGGGGCGCACGGTGGTGGTCATTGCGCACCGTCCTGCGCTCATGGCCCTGGCCGAGCAGACCATCGCCGTGACGAGCCAACCGGTACCGCCGGCGGACCTCGCACCTGACCGGGTACCTGACCGGGCATCTGCCCATGAGGCGGCGACGGCGCAGGAGGAGGCCCTGTGAGCACGGCAAGCACATTGATCCCTGAGCCCCCTGAGACCCACGTGAACCCCGCACATCCGACTGCCTCCGCCCTCTCCCCCGCGCTGTCCGCTGATGAGCGACGCTCCCTGCGCCGGGCGGTGGGCCTGCTGAACCTGGACCGCTCACGCTTCATCCTGGCCGTAGTCGCCGGGACGGCGGGTATGGCCTCGGCAGTGTCCCTGTCCGGGGTGGCGGCCTGGCTCATTGCGCGGGCCTCACAGATGCCCGACGTCGTCGCGCTGGGGGTTGCGCCGGTGGCGGTGCGGCTCTTCGGCATCTCACGCTCCGTGCTGCGCTACTGCGAGCGGCTCGTCTCCCATGACACCGCCCTGAGAGGCATGGGCGCTCTGCGCACCCGCCTCTACGAGTCCCTGGCCTCAGCCCGCACCGACACGGTTGCGGGCCTGCGCCGCGGCGACGTCCTGGCGCGAGTGGGCAGCGACATCGACGCGGTCGGGGATCTCGTGGTGCGCGCCTATCTGCCGGCGGCTGTCGCCGCCGTCCTGGGCGCAGCCACATGTCTCGGCGTCGGCGTGGTCTACTGGCCGGCGGGCCTCATCCTGCTGGCCTGTCTGCTGCTGTCGGGACTGGTGGGCCCCTTGGCCACCATCCGTTCGGCGAGAATCGCCGAGCAGGCCCGTCAGAGGCAGGCCACTGAGCTGTCCGCGGAGGTGCTGGCGGTCCTGGAGGGGGCCCCCGAGCTGTCCGTCTCCGGGCGGCTGGCCGGCTCGATGCGCCAGGTCGTCTCCCGGGAGGAGAGCCTGACCCGTCTGCGGGACCGGGCCGCGGTACCGGCCGCGATCGCGGCGGCCGTGGACGTGGCCGCCATGGGCCTGGCGGTCCTGGGAAACCTGGTGGTGGGGGTGAGCGCCGTGTCCTCCGGGCAGCTGGCCCCGGTCTGGCTGGCAGTGATCGTCCTGGTTCCACTGGCCGCCTTCGAGGCCACCTCAGCGCTCGGCCCGGCCAGCGTGCAGCTGGTCAGATCGGCCGGCGCCGCCTGCCGCATCGTGGAGCTCATCGAGGCCGCTGAAGCCAGTGCCGCCAGCGGCTCCGCGACGTCCTCCGCGCCTCTGGAGCTGCCCGAGCCCTCTGCCCAGGGCCCGTACCTCAAGGCACGGGGTCTGGCGGTGGGCTGGCCGGGCGGCCCGGTGGTGGCCGAGGACATCGACCTGGATCTGCGGGTCGGTCACCGAGTGGCGATCGTGGGGCCGTCGGGGATCGGCAAGTCGACACTGCTGGCCACGCTGGCGGGGCTGCTGGAGCCTCGGGGCGGCACGCTGACGCTCGACGGCGTCCCCCCGTGGCAGGCGGACCACTCAGAGGTGGCGGCCCGGGTGTGCCTGACCGCGGAGGACGCGCACGTCTTCCACACCAGCGTCCTGGAGAACCTGCGCGTGGCGCGCGGGGACGTCACCCCCGCCGAGGCCGGCGAGCTGCTGAGGCGGGCCGGCCTGGGGAGGTGGCTCGAGGCTCTTCCCGAGGGAGTTGAGACCATCATCGGCACCGATGCCACCACACTGTCAGGTGGGGAGCGGCGTCGGCTCCTGCTCGCCCGGGCCCTGGCGGCTCCGGCTCCCCTGATGCTGCTGGACGAGCCCGGTGAGCATCTCGATGCCCTCACCGCGGACCGGCTCGTGACCGACCTGCTGACAGCGGGCGACCAGGGCCGCGGCACTCTCCTGGTCACCCATCGTCTCAGCGCCCTGGAGCACGCCGATGAGGTCCTCGTCATGGGACGCCGGCCGCAGGCCATCGGCGAGCAGGCCCCGGCGACTATCCTGCACCGAGGCAGCCACCGCGAGCTCCAGGACGTCTCCGAGACCTACCGGTGGTCGCTCTCCCAGGAGGATCAGGACAGGCAGCAGGACCACGTATCCGGTACGAGCTGAACGAGCTGAGCACGATGACGACACCCCACCCGCAGCACGCAGCAGACACTATCGGCGAGAGTCTTGGCTTCCCCGGTGTGCCCGAGGACGCCCCGGAGGAGCTCGACGGCACCCCGGCGCGACGTGAGGAGGCGCTGGCGACCTCTTCGGAGGAGAACGCCGCGGCGGGGCGTCTGGCCTACGCCGTCCACGCCGACCAGCTGGTCTCCACCCGTGGCCGCCGGGTGTCGGCCCTTCAGCCGAGCCTGGACGAGGCGACTGTCGCCCTCATCCAGGCGGCCCTGAGCCTCACCAGCTCCCTGCGGGTCCCCGACGCGCTGCGCCGTCTGGTGGAGTCGGCCTGCTCCATCACGGGTGCCTCGTGGGGAACCATCGCCGTGCTCAACCACGCGGACATGGATGTTGACCCGGCCGGCCCCCTCTCGCCCGATTCCTCCGGCGCGAGCTCGGGCACCGGTCTGTGCAGCGGAGTGCCCACGGCGACCCTCGATGAGCTCGCCCAGATGGCCGGCGCCCCCGATACCGCCAGCACTTCGCACGCCTCCTCTGAGTCCCTGCTCAGCGGGCTCGAGGGCACCGGGATGGTCATCGACAACGACCTGGGCAGGGCATCGGCCTTCACCGGTGCCATCGAGGGTGAGGAGACCGGCAGTCTGCTCTCGGCCCCGCTGCGCCTTCACGGCCAGGTCTACGGACATCTCTACCTGTGTGACAAGCCGGGGGGCTTCACCCGCTCGGACGCCGACGCCGTCCTGACCCTGGCCCAGGCCGCAGCCGTCGCCGTGGAGAACGCCCGCCTGTACCGCGAGGCCCGTGACCGCGAGCAGTGGATGGTGGTCTCCCAGGAGCTGACGACGCTGCTGCTCTCGGGCGCCGAGGAGGATGACGCACTGACGCTCATCGCCCACCGTGTCCGCCAGGTCGCTCACGCCGACACCGCCGCCCTCATCCTGCCCAGCATCGGGGAGCGCTGGATCTGCGAGATCGCCGACGGCGAGCACGCCCGGGAGCTGATCGGCACCTTCTTCCCGCCCGAGGGTCGGGCCCTGACCACCCTGGCCCATCAGACCGGCCTGGTCGTGGACTCCCTGGAGGACGCCTGGGGCGACGGCGACCTGATGGTCCCCCAGCTGGCCCAGTTCGGGCCGGCCCTCTACGCCCCCATGATCCACCGGGGGCGGGGCGTGGGGGTGATGCTGCTGCTGCGCTCCCCCGGCGCGGCACCCTTCACCGCCCAGGACCTGGAGATCGCCGAGCTCGTGGCGGGACAGGCAACCATGGCCTTCGAGCTGGCCGACGCCCAGCACGCCGAGGAGATGGCCACGCTGCTCGATGAGCGGGCCCGGATCGGCCGGGATCTGCACGACCTGGCCATCCAGCAGCTCTTCGCCACCGGGATGCAGATCTCCGCGGCCCGGGAACGGCTGGCCTCCAGCGCGCAGGCGGACCTGGATGCGGTGTGCTCCGTGCTGAGCACCGCCCTGGAGGCGGTGGACGACTCCGTGGGCCAGATCCGCTCCATCGTGCGTTCCCTGCGCGATCGCGATGAGGAGGTCGGGGTGATCGAGCGGCTGCGGCGCGAGGCATCCCTGGCCCGCAACGCCCTGGGCTACGCCCCCTCGCTGCTGCTGAGCGTCGACGGCCGGGGTCTGGCCCAGGTGGACCGCGACGAGGAGGACCGGCTCATCGCCTCGGTCGACGCCGCCGTGGCACCGGATATTGCCGACGACATGGTCGCCGTCGTGCGTGAGGGACTGAGCAACGTGGCCCGTCATGCCCACGCCTCCTCGGTGACGGTGGACGTCAAGATCGAGGGGGTGCAGCCGGGCTCGGAGCAGTGCTGCGGCCCGGGCGACGACGAGGGTCACGCCTCGGGAGACGCCGAGCCCTTCCGGGGCAGCCCGGTGGTGGAGATCGTCTGCCGTGACGACGGCGTCGGGGTGAATCCCTCAGTGACGCGCCGTTCGGGGACGGCCAACATGGCCGAGCGGGCCCGCCGCCACGGCGGCAGCTTCGTCATCGGTCCACGGGCCCGCTCCGACGGCGAGCGGCGCGGCACCTGCTTCACCTGGCGAGTGCCCTTGGACGGGGGCTGCCGGGTGCGCTGAGTCCGCGTGCGCCCCTCAGTGGCGGGCTCAGCGCACAGAAGGACCCGTCAGCTGTTGCGCCAGCCTGAGGCTCGCTGACCGGCGACCCAGGCGGCGACCTGGGTGCGTCGCTGCAGACCCATCTTGGCCAGCAGGGAGGTGATGTGGTTCTTGACCGTCTTCTCGGCGACTCCGAGCCGCTCACCGATCTCCCGGTTGGACAGGCCGTCGCCGATGAGGTCGAGGACCTTGCGCTCGGCGTTGGTCAGGTCGGCGGTGGGGTCGTCGTGGTCCGCCCGGCGGCGCGTCACGGTGCGCTCGTCGAGCAGGACGCGCCCGGAGGCGACGGCCCGCACGACGTCGCTGATCTCGGCGCCGTGGACCGTCTTGAGCAGGTAGGCCCGGGCACCCGCCGCCAGGGCCTCGGCCAGGGCCTCGTCGTCGTCGAAGGACGTCAGCACGATCGGCAGGGCCTGGGGCACGGAGTCCCTCAGCTCCTGCATGAGCTCGATGCCGGTGCCGTCGGGCAGCTGGAGGTCCACGAGGATGACATCGGGGCGGACCAGCTCGGCCCGACGCACCGCCTCAGCCCGAGATCCCGCCTCGGCGACGACGTCGAGCCCATCAGCGCGGTCAATGATCTCGGCGATGCCGCGACGGACGATCTCGTGGTCGTCCACGATCATGACGCGGACGATCTCCGACGATGGGGTGTGTGCCATACTCATGACATTACCAGGGTATGGAAACCTACGTCACAACCCTGGCAGCACTGTGGCGATGCTGCGGTGATGCTGTCGTGGAGGCTCCCTGCGAGCACTGGCGGCGCCTACCGGTGCCGGCGCGGACGGGTCTGGCAACGGGGACAGTAGGTGTGAGAACGCCCTCCCAGGGTCTCACGCACCATGGTGGCCTTGCAGCGGCGGCACTCCAGTCCCTGGCGCCCGTAGGCGCCCAGCTCGCGGGCGAAGAACCCGGCGGCACCCTCGACATCGACGTAGAGGGCATCGAAGCTCGTGCCACCGACCTCAAGGGCCCGGCGCATGACCTCAGCGGTGGACTCGAGGATCCGGGCCACCACCCGCGGGCCGAGACCGGTTCCCGGGCGCAGGCCGTGCACCCCGGCCTCCCACAGGCCCTCGTCGGCGTAGATGTTGCCAATGCCCGAGACGAGTCCCTGGTCGAGCAGCTGGGTCTTGATGGCGCGCCTCGAGGCGCGTACCCGGGCGACAACGCCGGCGGGGCCGGTCAGCTCCAGGGCCGGGTCGAGCAGGTCCCGGGCGATATGGGTGGCGTCGGCGGGCAGCAGCGGCCGCGGGTCACCCATCCCGCCGGGAGCGTCGTCAGCGGTGGGGGTCAGGTCGACGACGTGCAGACCGCCGAGCATGCGCTGGTCGACCAGGTCGAGCACCGCCGCTCCGGCGCCGTCGGCGCCGTTGTCGCCGCCGAGGCCGGCGCTGAGGTGGAGGCGCACTCGCAGGTGGCGAGCAGAGGTGGAGATGTCCCGCACGTAGCGGGGCTGCTCGGTAGCACTCAGGTCCGCTGGGCGCCCGCCGGGCAGAGTGTCCGGATCGGCCAGGAAGGCCGCGGCACGATGGGACTCCGGGGCAGCGTCAGGAGCGGTCGCGGCGGTGGTGCCGCGCACGAGCAGCTGGCCGCTCATGCCCAGGTGGGCCGACAGGGCGCGTCCGTCATCCAGGGGCAGCCACAGGAACTTCCCGCGGCGGACGGCCGCGGTCAGGGTGCGCCCGGTGAGCTGGTCGACGAAGGCCTGCGCTCCCCCGTCCTGGCGGCGCAGCGGACGCGGATCGAGGACCTCGACGCGGGTGACGGTGCGTCCGGCCACGTGCCGGGCGAGACCGGCGCGCACCACCTCGACCTCGGGCAGCTCTGGCATCAGCTCGTCTGGGAGTCCTGCCCGGTGAGCAGGTCGGCGCGCAGGGCCTCGTTGACTCCGGGCAGGTTGAGGCCGCCGTCGCCCCGGGCGGCCAGGATGGCGGCGTAGGCGGCCTCGGCGGCGTCATGCTCGGCGACCTTCTTCGAGCTGCCGGTGCCCTGCCCCAGGACCTCGCCGTCAACGATGGCACTGGCGGTGAAGACCCGCTGGTGATCGGGGCCGGTTCCGGTGACCTCGTAGGCGGGGTTGCCGAGCTGGTGGACGGCGGTGAGCTCCTGGAGGCTCGTCTTCCAGTCCAGGCCCGCGCCGCGGGTGCGGGCAGAGTCCAGGAAGCGGGAGACGAGCCGGGTGACGACAGTGCGGGTCTCCTCCAGACCGTGGGTGAGGTAGGTGGCGCCGATGAGGGCCTCGACCGTGTCGGACAGGATGGAGTCCTTGTCCCGCCCGCCCGAGAGCGCCTC
The DNA here is from genome assembly GCF_000223355.1 of Actinomyces sp. oral taxon 175 str. F0384. NCBI lineage: Bacteria > Bacillati > Actinomycetota > Actinomycetes > Actinomycetales > Actinomycetaceae > Actinomyces > Actinomyces sp. oral taxon 175. Next base: position 898,915 of record NZ_AFUR01000001.1, on the reverse strand, counting down.
GCCCTTACCGAGCTTGATGAACTCCCCCAGTCCCAGGTCACGGGCGACGGCGGCCAGGGCCGGCTCGGAGACGGTGGCGGCGCGCATCTTGGCGAGCTGGCCCTCGGGGACCTCCGGGTGGGTGCGGTAGAGGTACTCGGTGACGATGATGCCCAGGACGGAGTCGCCCAGGAACTCCAGGCGCTCGTTGGTGGGCAGGCCGCCGTTCTCGTGGGCGTAGGAGCGGTGGGTCAGGGCCAGGTCGAGCAGGTCGGCATCGATGCTCGGCCCCCAGCGGTAGACGAGGGCCTCGGTGTCGGTGCGCGCGGGCGGGGCGCTGCGGCGCTTGGCCATCAGGCCTGTTCCTCCCCGCTCGTGGGCGCGTCCTGCTCGCCCTCCTGACCGGTCTCGGTCTCCAGCAGGCCGGCCAGGGCGGACCAGCGCGGGTCAAGGACCTCGTGGTGGTGGTCGGCGGGCAGGTCCTCGAGCCGCTTGCCGCAGTCGGGGCACAGTCCGGGGCAGTCGGGGCGGCACAGGGGTTGAAAGGGCAGCGTGGGCACCAGGGCGTCGCGCAGTGCCGGCTCGAGGTCCAGGGTGGTCTCCCCCACCGCCAGGAGGTCCTCTGCCTCCTCATCGCCTTCGGCCCGCTGGGCCTCGATGACCTCGGGGAAGAGGTAGAGCTCGTCGATCCGCACGCTGCGGTCATCATCGAGGTCGCGCAGGCAGCGCACGCACTCGCCGTGGACGTGCAGGTCGGCGTCGGCCTGCGCCAGGACGCCGTCGTCCATGGAGGTCAGGGTGACGTCGAGGGCGAGGTCACTGCCCTCGGGCACGCCGATGACCTCCGTGCCCAGGTCGGCGGGGGCCGGTGTGCGGATCTGCAGGTTCTTGACCGAGCCGGTGGCACGGGGCAGGTCAACGATGTCGACGACGAGTCCTGACATGGGTTCCTCCACAGCGGGTTGACCGCGCCGCATCCAGCGATGACCGAGGGGCCCCTGCGGCATGATGTCCGCGTGATACCCAGGTCATGTACCAGGTGATGTGCATGGTGCTGGGCGGCTGGTGGGCGGGGTGATGGACGAGGTGTCTGGCGCGAGCGTACCCGGTGGGGCTGCGGCGCCTCTGGTTCAGTGGGCGGAGGGGTCCACGGACCAGCCCGAGCGGCGGCGCACGGGCTCCTGGATCTCCACCGGCTGGCCCGCGCCGTCGCCCAGGCGGCCGGCCAGGACCTCGCGGCCGGCGCGGATCTGCTCGGCGACCTTGGCGACCTCGGCCTCCAGGGAGGCCAGGGTGCGGTCGGAGTACTCATCGGCCCCGTGACGCAGGGAGGCGGCCTTGTCCTCCGCCGCGGCCACGATGCTGTCGGCCCGGTCATTGGCCATGCGCACGATGTTCTCCCCGGCCACGAGCCGCTCGGACTCCTCCTGGGCGTACTGGACGAGCCGTTCGGACTCGGCCCGTCCCTCAGCCAGGACGGCGTCGGCATCGGCGACGATCTTCTCGGCACGGCGAACGGCGCTCGGGACCGCGTCACGAGCCCGGTCGATGAGGTGCAGGGCGTTCTCCCGGTTGACGATCGCCGAGGCGCTCATCGGCATGGATCGGGCGCTGCTGATGAGCTCGTCGAGCTCATCGAGGATGCGCAGCAGGTCTTCTCCGGCATCGCGGCTGGTCGTCACGGTAGGTCCTCTCGAGTGTGGTCGGCGCCGACGAAGCGGCTTGGCGGGGTCCCGGGCGGGACGAGTCCTGAGTCGACGCCGTCGTGGGCTACAGACCCGGGGGCCTGAGCCAGCCGGACCGCCAGGGCGTGGGCCACAGCGGGCGGGACGAGGGCGGAGACGTCCCGGCCATAGCCGGCGACGTCCTTGACGAGGGAGGAGGAGATGTGCGCGTAGGCGGCGGACGCGGGGAGGAAGACCGTTTCGGGCGCCCCCAGGTCGCGGTTGAGCAGGGCCATGGGCAGCTCGGCGTCCAGGTCGCTGCCGCTGCGCAGGCCCTTGATGATGGCGTTCGCGCCGTGCTGAGTGCAGTAGTCGGCCAGGAGCCCGGGGACGATGTCCACCTCGACGCCGGGCAGGTGGGAGGTGGCCTCCCTGGCCAGGCGGAGGCGTTCGTGGGCGTCGAGCAGGTGGCGTCCGGCCTTGGCGGCGTTGTGGGCGATCCCGATGACGACGACGTCGAAGAGCGTGGTCGCGCGGGCGGCGATGTCGACGTGCCCCAGGGTGAGGGGATCGAAGCTTCCGGGGTAGACGGCCAGGCTCATACGGTCACGCTACTGGCTGGGCCCGCCGCGGTGCGGGACGCGCGCCGCACCACCCGCGCCAGCACGCCATCGCGGCGCCCCGGGATCCTGGGGCGCCGCTGCTATATTTCCCTTGTGTCCACACGCGTGACCCTCAGTGACGTGGCCGAGGCCGTCGGAGTCTCAGCGCAGACCGTCTCCCGCGTACTCAACAACCACCCGTCGGTCCGTCCCGAGACACGTCAGAAGGTTCTGGCGGCCGTTCAGGCGCTGGGTTATGAGCCGAACCTCGCCGCCCGCTCGCTGGCCTCGGGATCCTCCGGGGCCGTGGGCATCCTGCTGACGGCCGGGCTGTCGCACGGGATGGCCTCCACCTTCTCCGCGATCGCCAGGGCGGTGCGCGAGCGGGGAGACACCTTCGTCCTGGCCACTGCCGAGGGCGGCGACCCGGAGTCCGTGCGACAGGCGCTGGCTCACCTGCACGGTCACCGCGTGGCGACCATCGTGGTCCTGGCCCAGCGCGCCGACGTCCTGACCATCCTCTCGTCCCAGCGCCACCGCGGTCCGATCGTGGCCATCATCTCGGGGCAGCACGAGTTCTCCGAGCTGGCCACCGTCTCCATCGACCAGGCCCTGGGAGCCAGGCTGGCCACGGAGCATCTTCTTGCTCAGGGGCGCAGCCGCCTGCTGCATGTCACCGGGGACCTGTCCTGGCAGGACGCCTCGGAGCGGCTGGCCGCCTACCAGTCGGTGTGCGCGCAGGCCGGGATCCTCGGTCGCTGGGTGGGCACGGACGCCTGGACGGGAGAGGCCGGGGCCAAGGTCGCCAGGCGCCTGCTCGACAGCGGTCTGCCCGACGCCGTCTTCGCCGCCAACGACGACATCGCCCTGGGGCTGTGCCATGAGCTGCTCGCCGCCGGCGTGAGGATCCCCGACGACGTCGCCGTGGTCGGCTTCGATGACATCCCGCTGGCACGTTGGGCGACCCCGTCCCTGTCCAGCGTCACGCAGGACTTCGACGCCCTGGGACGGGCCGCACTGAGCCTGTCCGACGAGATCGTCGAGGGTGCCCCCGCCCGCAGTGTCTGCCTGGAGCCAACGCTCGTCGTCAGGGCCTCATCGACCACGGCCTAGCATGGACGATCACCTTCCCGGACGAGCCCACTGGGCCCACTGAGCCTGCGGAGCTCTGCGCGCCCGGCTCGTACTGAGTGGGCGCACAGAGCTCCGAGGTAAGAGGCGACCGTCAGGAGGCGCTGACGGGCCTGGGCGTGCGCAGCGTGTAGACCCCGTAGGCGGCCACCACCACGAAGCACCCGGCTACCGTGATGTAGGACACCGCAGGAGACGTCTTGTCCATGATGTAGCTCTGCACCAGTGGCATGGTGGCTCCGCCGATGATGGCCATGACCAGGCCGGCGGCCCCGAACTTAGTGTCCTCCCCCAGCCCAAGGAGGGCTTCGCCGTAGATGGTGGGGAACAGCAGGGAGATGCACGCCGACAGGGAGACGATGGCCAGCACCCCCAGAATGTTGACACTCACCATGGCGAACAGGGACAGGCCGACCCCGAGGGTGCACATGAACAGAAGCAGCTTTCGTGCGTCATACCGCCCCATGAGACCCACCATGAGGAACCGGAAGACCAGGAAGACGATGAGACTCGCCTGCAACCAGTATCCGGCGATCTTGTCCGACACCCCCAGGGCATCTGTGACGTAGTGCAGGGTGTAGGTCCAGATACAGGTCTGGGCGGAGACGTTGAAGTACTGCGCCACCACCCCGAAGCTGTAGCGCTTGTTGCGCAGCAGGCGCGCGAGCCTGCCCGGCCCGCCGTTGTCACCCGCAGCCGATTCCACCGGCCTCTCCACGACCTTGACCCGGCCGATCATGACGGCCAGCAGGATGTAGAGGAGCCCGAGGGCGACATAGGGGCCCATGACCGCCTTGAGCTCTGCGCTCTGGGTGGCCAGCAGCACCTCGTGGCTCATGGCCTTGCGCTGCTCGGCGGTGGCCGGGTTCACCTTGGGCAGGATGAGTAGGGCCGCCAGCAGCACCCCCAGATTGGAGCCGATGGGGTTGAAGGCCTGCGCGAAGTTGAGGCGCCGAGTGGCATTGCGCTCCGGCCCCATGGACATGACGAAGGGGTTGGCGCTGGTCTCCAGAATGGACAGGCCGGCAGCCAGGGTGAACAGGGCGGTCAGGAACACCGAGTAGGTCATGACGTAGGCCGCGGGGATGAACAGGAGCCCGCCGGTTCCCGCCAGCACCAGCCCGATGAGGACGCCGCCCTTGTAGCCCAGGCGGCTGTTGATGAAGGCCGCCGGGATCGCCAGGCAGAAGTAGGCCCCGTAGTAGGCGGACTGCACCAAGGAGGACTGGAAGTTGTTCATGGAGAACACTGAGCGGAAGACCTTGACCAGAGGATCAGTCATGTTTCCGGCCAGGCCCCAGGCGGCGAAGCAGGAGACCAGCAGACAGAAGGGCAGCACCATGCCGGGATACAAGAACCCCCGTTTGGCCGTCCCCTCCCGGACAGGGGCCTCCTCAGCCACGGACTCACGGATCGCAGTCATCACAGCACGCCCTTCTTGAGAATGAGATTGCCGTACAGGGCAGTCTCCCCGGTGAGGACAACGGCGTAGACGCTGGGGGTGTAGTCGTAGAAGGCCATGCGCTCAATCGTCTTGACGCTCACCGGTCCGGCATCCTTCTCGGCCTCGTTCCAGATCTGCTCGTAGACGTCCCACACCGGAGGCCGAGGGTCATCGCCCACCGTCTCCATGAGGGCCACCTGGTAGCTGCTGTAGCGGTCCAGGGGCATGAGCGTGAGGATGGACCGCAGCAGGTCGGGAATCCCCAAGCCGTCGGCCCGCACCGTGGTGGGGTGGAGGTGGTGCCCGGGGAAGTTCGCATCGGCCAGGAGAATCTCATCCCCATGGCCCATCTCGAGCAGGATCTTGACGAGTTCGGGTGACAGGTTGGCGGGAATGTTGCGGAGCATCGTTGCTCCTTTCGTGTGGTGGGTGTTCAGTTCAATGTGTGGTTGCGCTCGACGTGCCTGGTGGTCAGTCGGCGGTGGCGTTGCCCAGCCGTTCCCGCATGGCGTCGAAGGCGCCGGGATCGGCGATGGTCCCGGAGGCCTCGACCTCCACGGAGCCGATGCTGCGGCGCAGCACCTCACCGCGAGCACTCGGGCCGAGGACCTCGGCGGCCTCGAGCTGGGCGAGGATGTTGCCCAGGGCACTGGCCTCCGGCGTGCCCACGATGACCCGACGGTGGCAGGCCGCCGCCGTCATGGCGGGCAGGAGGCTGTTGCGGGCCCCGCCTCCCACCAGGTGGATCGGTGCCGCCGGGTCCAGCTGGTCGCCGACGACGTCCTGCAGCCCCTGGGCGTAGGCGGCGTGGGCGCAGGCGAGCGACTCGAGGATGAGCCGGACCGTCTGCGCCGGCCCCTCGGGAGCCACCTTGTAGTGACTGCGGCACCATTGGGCGATCTTCTCCGGCATGTCGCCGGGACTGGCGAAGAGCTCGTCGTCGGGGTCGATGACGACGCCGAGGGAGGCGCAGTCTCCCGCCGCCTCGACCAGCGCACCGGTGTCGGGCTCGTTCCAGGCTCGCTGGCACTCCTGGAGCAGCCAGAAGCCGGTGAGGTTGCGCAGCAGCCGGATGCCTCCGTCAGTGCGCACCTCGTTGGTCAGTCCGGCCCGCAGCGCCGCTGCGTCCAGGACGGGGCTGGGAACCGCCGCCCCGATGAGGCTCCAGGATCCTGAGGAGATGAACAGGCGCACCTCGTCCGCGGCCAGACCGAGCGCATGGACGGCGCAGGCGGTGTCGTGCCCGCCGGGACGCACGATGGTGATCCCCTCCGGGGTCGTCCCGGCCACCGTGGCGTCGTCGACGAGCGGGGGCATCCAACCCTCGGGAATCCCGGTGGCCTGGAGCACGCGAGCGGACCACTCTCGCGCCCCGGGTGAGGCGAGCCCGGTGGTCGAGGCGATCGCCCGCCCCGCCTGCGCGGGGGCTCCGAGCAGGTGGGCCACGAGGTCGGGCAGGGGCAGGAAGCGATCCACGCGATCGATGAGGTCGGGCTCCTGCCTCAGGTCCGCGTAGAGCTGGTAGACCGTGTTGATCTGCTGGGGCAGGATGCCGGTCTCCCGCCAGGCGGCCTCCACAGGGAGGGCCCGGTCCAGGTCCGCGGCCCAGCGGGCCATGCGCCGGTCCCGGTAGGCACGCGGGGCGCGCAGCAGCTCTCCGTGGGCGTCGAGCAGGCCGTAGTCGACCCCCCAGGTGTCGATGCCGATGGAGTCGGGGGCCCGCCCCAGGCTCTGCGTCGCCATGGCGATGCTCCGACGAACACCATCCATGATGCGCTCGAGGTCCCAGGTGAGGGTGCCGTGGTCGTCCACCGCCTGGTGGTGGAGGCGGAAGACCTCCTCGGTGCTGATGACCCCCTGCCGGTAGGTCCCCAGGACCGCTCGCACAGAGCTGGAGCCGAGGTCGAGGGCAAGGGCGTGGTGCTCGCCGGTGCTCGTCATGGCGGCACTCCGTCAGCGGTAGAGAGGACCGAAGGTGGCGCAGGCCCGGAAGTCGGCGCTCTCGGGCTCGGCGGTACCGAAGGGCACCCAGGCCTTGGGGCGCAGGATCCTCTCGCGCTCGACGTTGTGCATGTAGACGGGGATGCGCAGCATCGAGGCCAGGGTGATGAGGTCGGCGCCGAAGTGTCCGTAGCCGGTGGCCGTGTGGTTGGCGCCCCAGTTGGCCATCCAGTCGTAGACGGAGGTGAAGGCGCCCTGGCCGGTCAGGCGCGGGACGAAGAAGGTCGTCGGCCAGGTCGGGTCGGTGCGGTTGACGATCTGGTCGCGCACGTCGTCGGGCAGCTCCACGGTCCAGCCCTCGGAGATCTGGAGGACCGGCCCCTGGCCGGCCACGAAGTTCAGGCGGGTCGCGGTGACGGGCATGCCGCCGGCGGTGGTGAAGTGCGTGGAGAAGCCACCTCCCGGGAAGTACTCGCGGGTGGCGGCATGGAAGGTGGAGGCCTTCAGATCCGCCTCGATGTCCGCCTCGGTGATCTCCCACCAGTGCTTGATGATGGGGTTGCCCTCGGCGTCCTTCTCCTCACCGGTGGCGTTGAGGGTGGTGGCCCCGGAGTTGCGCAGGTCGATGAAGCCGTTCTCGGCGCGCCCCTCGAGCTTGTAACCGGTGACCCGCTCAACGGCCTCGGGGCTCCAGTAGGTGCGCACGTCACTGAAGAGCTGGGGACGGTGGGTCAGGACGGAGTTGAAGAGCATGGCCACGGCGTTGCCGGCGTCGCCCTCCGTGGCGAAGACCTTCTCGGGCCGCTTGCCGTTCCAGTCGAAGGTGGTGTTGAGGAAGGTCTCGAGGATGTCGCCGTTGGGCTTGTAGTCCGTCCACTGACGCTGCCCCTGGAAGCCCGCCGCGATGGCGTCGTGGCCCTCGGCCTCTTCGACGAAGCCCAGCTCGGCCAGGGCGGGGTTGCCCTCCATGAGGTCGCGTCCGATGAGGAGCATCTTGATGCAGTAGTCGAACTGCTCGTCGTACTCCTCCTGGGTGAAGCGGTTGGCCTCCGGGTTGCGGTTCTCCCCGATGGTGAGGTGCTCCCGGGCCCAGGCCAGGGCGGTCTCGTACTCCTGGTGGTCGTAGATGCCGTGCGCGATACGGCGGTCGATCTCGATCATGTCGATGTACTCGGCGCGCATGCCCAGGTAGTCGACGAAGAACTGCTCGGGGACGCGGCAGCCGGCGATCCCCATGGAGACGGTCCCGATCGAGAGGTAGCTGCGCCCCTTCATGAGGCCGACCCCCAGGGCGGCGCGCACGTAGCGCAGGATGTTCTCGACGACGTCGTCGGTCAGGCCCGAGTCGTCGGCGTCCTGCACGTCGTGGCCGTAGATGCCGAAACAGGGGATGCCCAGCATGTTGTAGGCGGCGGCCGCGGCGGCCAGGGTCACGGCCCCGGGGCGCTCAGTGCCGTTGAAGCCCCAGATGGCGTGCGGGATGGAGGGGTCGAGGTCGAGGACCTCGGTGATGTAGTTCCAGGAGGCGGTGACGGTCAGGTCGGCACACACGTTCTCGGTGCGGAACTGCTCCTTGCAGCGGTTGGCCTCGGCCACGCCCCCGATCGCGGTCTCGGAGACGACGCAGCGCACTGGGCTGCCGTCGGGGTAGGTCAGGCGCGAGGAGATGAGCTCGGCGACATCCTTGGCCAGCTGAGCGGTCTTGTCCTCGAGGGACTCCCTCACGCCACGACGACGTCCGTCAATGAGGGGACGGATTCCGATGGCGGGGTAGGACGCAGCGGACATGGCAAGTTTCCTTTCACTGGGCGACGATGACCAGGACCCACATCGATGTGAGCGCAAACATAGGATGCCCCTGACCGAACGGTCATGTCAAGCATGAAAGCAGAAACGCGAAATCGTAGACATGAGAGCGCCAACATGAGACGATGCCTCGGTACCACTTCTGACGCAACGGGGCGCGCAGCGGTACGCCCCGGGGAAAGAGCCCATCATGCTTCTCAACGACGCTCGACAGCAGATCGCCGATGCCTGCTCCCACTTGTCCGACGACGGCCTGGTCGTCGGCACCGCCGGCAACTTGTCCGTTCGGGAGGGGGACCTGGTCGCCATCACCCCCTCGGGGCTGCCCTACCAGGAGATGCGCCCCGACCTGGTCGCCGTGGTCGAGTACGCCACCGGCAAGCAGGTCGAGGGGCCGCTCAAGCCCGCCAGCGAGCTGGACCTGCACCTGACCGCACTGCGGGCGACCGGACAGATGTCGGTCGTGCACACCCACTCCTATGCGGCCACCACCGTGGCCAGCCTCGAGGGCGTGAGCGCGCTCCCGGCCGTGCACTACTACATCTGCATGTTCGGCGGCAGCGACGTGCGGGTGGCCGACTACGCCATCTACGGCTCCTCCGAGCTGGCTGCCAATGTCGCCAAGGCCCTCAAGGGACGCACCGCGGCTCTCATGAGCAACCACGGATCCGTGGTGACCGGCCCGGACCTGGCCTCCACCTACGTCCTGGCCCAGGAGCTGGAGTGGGTCTGCGAGCTCTATCTGCGCACGCTCGCCGTCGGCACCCCCAAGATCCTCACCGACGAGCAGATCGAGGCGGTCGCGTGCAAGATCCGTGACACCGGCTACGGTCAGCACGCCCCGGCCGAGGAGGGCTGAGCGCCGCGGCCACAGGGGACACAGTCTGCGGGCCGGGTAGGATCTTCCCCATGACGAGGATCGTGGCCGGAACCGTGGGCGGACGCAGGATCGAGGTGCCCCGGTCCGGGACGCGCCCCACCTCCGAGCGCGTCCGCGAGGCTCTTTTCGCCCGCCTGGACCACTACGGGGTGCTCGACGGCGCCCGGGTGCTGGATCTGTGCGCAGGTTCCGGCGCCCTGGGCCTGGAGGCTGCGAGCCGGGGAGCCGACGAGGTCACGCTCGTGGACTCCTCGCGCGGTGCGTCGCAGACCTGCCAACACAACATCCACTCACTGGGCCTGAGTGGGGTATCGGCGGTGACCGCGAAGGCGGCCGCCTTCCTGGCAGGCCCGGCGGGCGCTCCGGCGGACCTGGTGCTGATCGATCCTCCCTACGAGCTGAGCGAGGAGGAGCTCACCGCGATCCTCACTGCCCTGATCCGCAACGAGGATCCGTGGCTGGCGCCGCGCGCCGTCGTCGTCGTCGAGCGTTCGACGCGCTCACCGGAACCCACCTGGCCGGCGGGGCTGGAGCGCTTCGCAGACAAGCGGTACGGCGAGACCACGGTCTGGTTCGCCGAGCCGGCCTGAGCCGGGGACGCTCCTCGGCCCTCACCCTGGTGCCTCAGGCTCTTTCGAGGAAGGCCTGGGACTCCTCATCGAGGCGCTCGACGATCGCTGCGGCCAGGGCCCGGTGGTCGCTCAGCTGAGGATCGGCGGCCACGATCCGCTCGGCCTGACGCCTCGCGGTGGCGATGAGGCGGGCATCGCGGGTCACGCGCAGCAGGTCCAGCCCGGAGGTGCGCCCCGACTGCGAGGCCCCCAGGACGTCACCCTCGCTGCGCAGCTCGAGGTCGGCCTCGGCCAGCGCGAATCCGTCCGTGGTGGAGGCGAAGGCCTTGAGCCGGTGGAAGGCGATGGAGCCGACCTCCGCACCGGTGACCGCCACGCACAGGGACGGCCTGCTGCCACGCCCGACCCGCCCGCGCAGCTGGTGGAGCTGGGACAGTCCGAAGCGCTCGGCGTCCAGGATGACCATCATCGAGGCCTCGGGTACGTCCACCCCCACCTCGATGACGGTGGTGGACACCAGGACCGGGGTGTTGCCCGAGGCGAAGTCGGCCATGGCGGCCGCCTTGTCCTCACCACTCATGCGTCCAGTGAGGACCCCGACGCCGATGCCCCCCAGAGCGGGCTCGCCGGCCAGTCGCTGCCTCCAGTCCTCGACGGCGGCCAGCGGGCGGTCGGGATGCGAGCCGTCCCCCTCCTCCGCGAGCGCCTCCTGCTTCGGCCCGTCGTCGGTCCCAACAGCCGCCGCACCGTCCATCGGCGTCTGCCGGGGCTCGTCGTCGACCTCGATCCGTGGGCACACGACGTAGACCCGTCCCCCGGAGGCGACCTCCTTGGCGGCACGCCGCCAGATGCCCTCCACCCAGGAGGTGCGCGACCACGGGACGAGGTGGGTGGGTACGGCGCTGCGCCCGGCGGGCAGCTCGTCCAGGACGGAGGTGGCCAGGTCTCCGAAGACCGTCATGGCGATGGTGCGCGGGATCGGGGTGGCGGTCATGACCAGGAGGTGGGGCGTGTGGGTCTGTCCAGTGGCCGGGTCGGTCAGACCGCCGCGCTCGCGCAGGGCGTCACGCTGGGCGACGCCGAAACGGTGCTGCTCATCGACGACGACCAGGCCGAGAAAGGGGATCTGCACCGTGTCGGACAGCAGGGCGTGGGTACCCACGACGATCGCCGGCTCACCGGCGGCCAGCTCAGTGAGGATCCGACGGCGCTGAGCGGCGGGGGTGGAGCCGGTCAGCAGGTGGACGCGGGTGGCGCGCTCGGCGCCGCCAAGCATCCCGAGGCGGGCCATGGGCCCCAGGACCGCCTCCAGTGAGGAGTGGTGCTGAGCGGCGAGGACCTCGGTGGGGGCCAGGAGGGCGGTCTGCCCGCCGCCTCCGACCACCTGGAGCATGGCGCGCAGGGCCACGAGGGTCTTACCACTTCCCACGTCGCCCTGAAGAAGACGCTGCATGGGAACGGTGCGGGCCAGGTCGGCGGAGATCTCCTCACCGACCCGCTTCTGCCCGGCGGTCAGGTCGTAGGGCAGGCGGGCGTCGAGGTCCGCTCTCAGGGAGCCCTCCGCCTCCGGTACGGGCCAGGCGACCGCGGTGCGTGTCGCCTCATGATGGGCTCGACGCTGGGCCAGGGCGACCTGCAGGATGAGGGCCTCCTCGTGGCGCAGCCGTTTCCGGGCGACCTTCCACTGCCCGGAGTCCTCGGGCCGGTGCACCCAGCGGTAGGCGGTGTAGGCGTCGACCAGCTCCGCCTCGCGCCGCAGCTCCTCGGGGAGGGGGTCGGCGACGTCGCCCGGCTCCAGCTGGTCCAGGACGCTGCGCACCGCCTTGGCCACCAGCCAGGACGGGAGGGCCTCCGTGCCGGGGTAGATGGGCATGGGTCGGGCCAGCAGGGCCTCGCGCTCGTCCTCATCGAGCTCGTCGAGGACGTACAGGCGCGGGTTGGACAGCTGCTTGCGTCCACGGTGGAGTCCCACCTTGCCGCTGAGCAGGACGGTGGTTCCGGGGGCCAGCTGGGCGGCTCGGGCGCGCATCTGGCCGGCCGCACCGAACTGGACGAGGTCCATGGTGGAGGCGCCGTCGGTGACGGTGGCCTCCATAAGAGCCGGGACCCGTCCGGAGCGGGTGCGCCGGGAGGAGGCGCGCACGACCTGGGCCTGGATGGTGGCTTGCTCGCCCTCGACGAGGGTGCGCATGTCGGTCAGCTCCCCCCAGGTGTCGTAGCGCCGGGGCAGCAGGCGCAGCAGGTCCGCCCCGGTCTCCACCCCCTGCTTGGCGAGCTGTGCGGCCGTGCGCTTGCCCACGAGCCGGGTCACGGGACGCTCGAGCAGGCCGACGCTGCCGGGACGGGGCGTGCGGGTTGAGCGATCAGACGAGCCGGACACGGCCCCACCCTATGACGAAGGAGCCTGGGAGCCCTTCATGACCCGAGGCGCTCGCATATGCGGGCGCCTCGAGACTGGCAGCGCGCAGAGAGGGCTACTCAATGGCGATGAGGACGTCGGGGTGCTCCTGGCCACCGGCATGGACAGCGACCTCCACATCCTCGCCGACCACGTGCCCCCGGGCCCCCACCGCCGCGCTGGCGGCCAGGGCACCGACGTCCCGGCCGGCATTGCGACCGGTGATGACGGTGAGCAGCTCATCGGAGGGCCGCAGCGCCGAGGCCACGGCGCGAGCCACGGCCTCACCGTCGGCCTGGGCTCCGTTGAGGGCGATGGTGCGCAACCCCGCGGCGGCGCTCCAGGCGCGGCGGGCCAGCTCGGCCAGCTCTGCCTCCTCGCCCCTGCCGGCAAGGGCCACCGCGGCGGCCAGGACCCGGGCCTCGTCGTCGGTGTCGCACACGAGAAGCTGAATGCCCTCGGCCTCATAGCGCTCCGAGGCCACCCCGGCGCGGGCGGTCTCTCGAGCGGCGCCCGTCTTGCGGGTGGTACCCACCGGAGGGCGGACGGTGGAGACGGCGGAGCGGGCCGCCAGGAAGCGGGCGGCATCGTGGGCCGCCTCGGTGCAGGCGGCGTCACAGGGCAGCACGATGACCTGGGAGGACCCCAGGTCCGCGGCGGCGCGGGCGATCCCCTCCCGATCCGGGTTGAGGACGACGGCGGCGTCGGAGCGGGCGAGCTGCTCGATGAGCCCGGGAGCCCGGGTACAGGCGATGACGCCGACGCCGGACTGCCGTGAGCGCACGGCCAGATGCGGGGCCTGCGCCGGTGCGGGACGGGGGGCGGCCGCCTGGGAGGGGTGCATGCGCACCGACTGCGCCTTGCGCTCGGCCCGGCGCGCGGCCAGGCGCTCGAAGGAGACCACGTGCCCCGTGGGGTCGGAGTCGAACGCCTCCCACGGGGAGGGCGGCTCGTCCGTGGGGCTTACCAGGGCTGTGGGGTGGAGGTGGTGGATGCAGATCTGCCGGGCGCGGCCCGCATGCGGCAGTGCGGCACGCGGGGTGTCGGTGTGGACGTGGACCTGGTAGAGGCCCACCCCCAGGGCGTCCGGGGTGCCGACGACGCCCACGGAGTCGCCGATGCGCTCCAGGTCCCGACGCAGCTGACCGGCCTGGACCGCGGTCGCCTCCAGCAGGTACATCACCTCGAACTCGCCGGTGGACATGCCCAGGGGCTCGGGACCGACGCTGTGCGGAACCCCGCCGGCGGCCAGGTCGGTGAGCATCTGACGGGCGACGGCGGTGTAGGGGGCGTGCTCGTCGGCGTCCTCGTGGCCCTGGCGCAGCTCTGGGGCCTCAGTCGTCCCGCGGCCGGCGTCCTGCATCGCGTCGATGGTGTCCGACAGGCAGGTCAGCAGCAGCATGAAGGCCGCTCCCCCGGCATCCACCGGACCGTGTCCGAGGCCGGAGGTCTCCACAACGGACTCCTGGGCGCCGAAGGCGGCGGCGGAGGCGATGAGGCTCAGGGTGGCGGGCGAGCTCGCCGTCGCCTCCTCCAGGGCGGAGCGGGCCGCCGTGGCCGCGTCCCGGGCGACTGACAGCAGGGTCCCCGAGACCGGGCGTGAGACCGCGGCCCAGGTGGTGTCCGCCATGGCCTCGTAGACGTGGACAAGCTCGACGGGACGCAGGCCGGTGGGGTCGGGGGCCTCGGCGCAGACGTCTGCGAAGGCGGCCAGGGCCTGGGAGATCAGAAGACCCGAGTTCCCTCGGGCTCCCCGGACGGCGCCGTCGGCTGCAGCGCGGGCCACCTGGGCGGCATCAGCGGCCCGGCCCAGTCGGTGGAGGGCGTCGGAGGCCGAGCGCAGGGTGAGCAGGACGTTGGTTCCGGTATCCGCGTCCGGCACGGGGAAGACATTGAGGACATCGACGAGGTCCCGGGTCTGATCGGCAACGATCTCCGCCAGCGCGATCCAGCGCCGCACTGCGGCCCCCTGCAGCACATGGGCCCCTGAGACAGGGGTAACGGGGCGATGTCCTTGAGACTGCGCCATCTTCGCCTCCCCTGGGTCCCGGCTACGACCAGCACACCATGTGTGTCACGCTGTGAACACCTTCTGTTCCATTGCATGATCTGCATATGTGCAGGCGTTCAGCGAGCCTGGTTCATGGCTGGGCCGAGCCTTTGGTTTGATATGTGGTTTTAGAGTACCGTCCCAGACACATTCCTCCCACCGGAGCGAGGCGCACGGACAAGGACCGTGCTCTGGGCGACGCAGAGCCGAAAGGGCACTCAGGCCACCGGCACGCTGGTCAGGCCGCTACCACCACACCCACCTGAGACACACGTTCTTCGATCAGTGAGATGCAGCACACTATCGACTCACTCTACCCTTACTCCTCGGGTTCCATACAGAGCAGCATGTGCCCGAACGCACGCTAAGGCGGCTTGGGGCGCCGCACACGGGTCCGCTATTGTGTTCGGGTTGCCCGGCGCCCGCGCCTGGGCGGTAAGACCTGGCGCCAGGCATCAGCCTGAGCGTTGAAGCATTGAAGATCAGGAGTGAGACCGTGGCTGCTGTGTGCGACGTTTGCGGCAAGGGCCCCATCTTCGGCAAGAGCGTCTCGCACTCCCACGTGCGGACCAACCGCCGGTGGAACCCCAACATCCAGCGTGTGCGTGCTCTCGTCAATGGCGCCCCCAAGCGCCTCAACGTGTGCACGTCCTGCCTCAAGGCCGGGAAGGTGACGCGCAACATCTGAGCGCATCATCTCGAGTCCTTCGAGCACGAGGCCGCCGCTGCGCAAGCAGTCGGCGGCCTTTGTCGTGCCCCATGTCCTTCAACGGGTGACGCCCCGTCAGGCGTGAGAGAAGTGGTCCCATCCACTGTGCTCCTGCGCGGGTTCTCCTGCCAGCAGGACACCCGGTCGGTACCCCAGCGCGCGGGCCGATGAGGACTGCGGGCTCAGGACCCGGCCGATCACCCGGGCGCCGGCGGGCAGGCGATCAAGGGCGTGTGCCGGGACGGTGGCAAGCAGTCCGTGGTCCTCTCCCCCGGTGAGCAGCCAGCTGCGGGCCAGGGCGTGAGTGGCCGATCCGTCACAGCCGCTCACGAGCGCAGCCACCGGCTCGAGGAAGGACGCGTCCGGCAGGTCGCCAGGATCGTCGAGGTCGATGACGACGCCGCTGGCACGGGCGATCCGACCGGCATCCCGCAGCAGCCCGTCGGAGACGTCCAGCATGGAGGTGGCGCCGGCCAGTGCCAGGTCGCGGCCCGCAGCCAGGGGCGGGGCGGGGGCGCGGAAGGCCTCGATGCAGGCCCAAGCCTGCGGGTGCTCCTGACCTGAATGAACCACGGCTCCCGAACCTAATGCGCAGTCAGAGCCCGCACTGAGCAGGGCGAGTCCCGCCGCGCTACGCCCCAGGGTTCCGACGTGCACCACGGCGTCGCCGGGCCGGGCTCCGCTTCGCAGAACCGGGGCTCTGCCCTCGAGGTCGCCCAGGACCGTGACAGACACGATCAGCGAGTCACCGCCACTGAGGTCACCGCCCACGACGCCCGCCCCGCAGGGCTCACAGCCCTGGGCCAGTCCTCGGGCGAAGTCCCGTACCCAGCCGACCGGGGTGGACGCAGGCATGACCAGGCCGACGACGAGCGCGACAGGCCTGGCCCCCATGGCGGCGGCGTCGGCCAGGTTCTGGGCCGCGGCCCTGGCCCCGACATCGCGGCCCGTGGACCAGTCGGTGCGGAAGTGGCGCCCTTCGACCAGGACGTCGGTGCTCACGGCCGTTCGCGAGTCGGGGAAGGACAGGACCGCGCAGTCGTCCCCCGTGCCGACGGGGGTCTGCGGGCCGCGGGGCAGGAGGGGGGTGATGACGGCGAGGAGCTCCTCCTCGCTGAAGTCACCGACCCGTGCGCCCTGCCCCGCAGCCACTGCTCCGGCCGGGGCCGGCTCAGCGGTTGACATCGGTGGAGCGGGCCACGGCCAGCTCGATGAGCTCGGAGACCAGCTCGGTATAGCCCAGGCCGGAGACCTGCCACATGTAGGGGTACATGGAGAAGGGGGTGAATCCGGGCATCGTGTTGATCTCGTTGACGACTGCCTCACCGGCATCAGTGAGGAAGAAGTCGACCCGGGCCAGTCCCTCGCAGCCGAGCGCCTCGAAGGCCCGGGCGGCGGTGTCCATGAGGAGATCGCGCGCCTCGGGGCCGATGCGCGCCGGGCACACCATGGCCACGGCGTCGTGCGCAAGGTACTTGGTCTCGTAGTCGTAGAACTCGCCTGCGCCCTGGGAGGCGTCCATGGCGATCTCGCCGGGCTCAGCCACCCGGGGGGCGTCGTCGCCGCGGCCCTGAAGGACGGCGACCTCGACCTCGCGTCCCACGATGCCGCTCTCCACGAGGACCTTGGGGTCGACCGCGCGGGCCGCCTCGATGGCCCCGGCCAGGTCCTCGGGGCGGTCGACCTTGCTGATGCCCAGGGAGGAGCCGGCGCGGGCGGGCTTGACGAACAGGGGGTAGGTCAGGGACCGGCAGGCCTCCAGGATCGCCTCGGGGTCGCGCTTCCAGGCATGGGGGCCGACGACGACGTGCGGCGCCGTGGCGATGCCCGCGGCCCCCAGGAGCACCTTGGTGACCTGCTTGTCCATGCCCGCGGCACTGGCCAGCACCCCGCAGCCGACGTAGGGAATGCCCATCATCTCCAGCATGCCCTGGATGGTCCCGTCCTCGCCGTAGGGCCCGTGCAGCAGCGGCAGGACGACGTCGACCCGCCCCAGGATCTCAGGCCCCGTGGGGCCGAGCACCGTGAGCTCGCCGCCTCCCAGGGGTGCGGTGAGCCTCCCGCGTCCCAGGCCCTCGGCGGTAATGGTCACCGGGGGGCGGTTATCGCTGAGCTCGAGGGCGGCCGGATCATCCTCGACGAGCAGCCACTGGCCCTCGGGGGTGATGCCCACCGGAAGGACCTCGTAGCGGTCGCGGTCGATGGCTGACAGGACACCGGCGGCGGTGGCGCAGGAGATCGTGTGCTCACCGCTGCGTCCGCCGAAGACGACGGCAACACGCAGGGTGGACTTGTCAGAACTGGGCACGGAGGGGCCGGTTTCCTGGAGGGCTGTCATAGGTCCCACGCTACCGCGCTGCGCCCGACATGCTGATAATGCACAACGAACCCGGGATAAAGCAGGCCTCCACACCCCTGGGAGGCTAGGCCTGCGACGGTGCCGCGTGCACGCCCTCGGACTTGCGGGGACGAGCCAACAGCGCGTCAGTGACCTGCGCAACGCTGGCGGCGCCCTCGACGACGGTGACGACCCCGGCGGTGATGGGCATGTCCACGCCGTGGGCCCGGGCCAGGTCCAGGACGGCACGGGCCGACTTGGCGCCCTCGGCCACGCCCCGGGAGGCCGCAGCGGCCTCGGCCACGCTCATCCCCTCGCCGAGGTGGCGGCCGAAGGTCTGGTTGCGGCTCAAGGGCGAGGAGCAGGTGGCCACCAGATCCCCCATGCCGGCCAGCCCGGAGAAGGTCTCCGGGCGAGCCCCGAGCTTGAGGCCCAGCCGGGTGATCTCCACCAGGCCCCGGGTAATGATCGTGGCCTTGGAGTTGTCCCCCAGGCCCCGGCCCGCGGCCGCGCCGACGGCCAGGGCGATGACGTTCTTGACCGCCCCGCACAGCTCGACGCCCAGGACGTCGGTGTTGGTGTAGGGACGGAAGGTGCCGGTGGCGCACAGTGAGGCGATCCGGGCGGCGACCTGCTCGTCGTCGGCGGCCACGACGGTGGCGGTGGGCTGGCCCGCAGCGATCTCGTCGGCGAGGTTGGGGCCGGAGACGACCACGACGCGGGAGGAGTCGATACCCAGGGCCTCGGCCAGGACCTCGCTCATGCGCAGCCCGGTACCCAGCTCGATGCCCTTCATGAGGGAGACGGCCACGGCGTCGTCGGCCAGAGCGCCCCTGAGGGGCTCCAGGACCCCCCGGGCCTCCTGGGAGGGCACGGCCACGACGACGACGCTCGCCCCCGTGACGGCCTGGGCCAGATCGGTGGTCGCCTTCAGGCCCTGCGGCAGGCGGTGACCGGGGACGTAGCGCTCGTTGGTGCCGGCGTTGATCTCCTCGGCCACCTCCCGGCGCCGGGCCCAGATCGTCGTGGGAGTGCCGGCCTGGGCCAGGAGGCCGGCGAAGGTGGTGCCCCAGGCTCCTGAGCCGATGACGGCCGCGGCCGGGCGCAGCGGCGCACTCGTTGCGGGATCGACGCCGCTCACTGGTCCTCCTCCTGAGTATCCGCCTCGGGCAGCGGGTCGGGGCGGCGCACACCGATCTTCCCCTTGCCGGGGTCGCCGTCGTAGTGCATGTCGAAGGGGCGGGGGCCTTCTCCCCGCGAAGCTCCTCAACCAGGGCAGTGATGGCCCGCATGATCTCGGCGGTGCAGGCGCGCACGGCCTCGCGGTCCTGGGTGTCCTGCCCGAAGCGGGACAGGTCCATGAGCTCACCGATGGTGACGCGCACGTCCTTACGGGGGAAGGGGTGGAAGGAACGCCCGTAGGTGTCCAGGATCTCGTGGGCCCCCCACTGCCCCATGGGCAGGACGGGGGCGCCACTGGTCATGGCCAGCCGGGCCGCCCCGGTCTTGGCCACCATCGGCCACTTGAGGGGGTCTCGGGAGAGCGTGCCCTCGGGGAAGATCATGATGGCGCCGCCGTCGGCCAGGACCTCACTGGCGGCCTTGAGGGCCGTGGCCGCGTTCTGGGTGCCCCGCTGAACCGGGATCTGGCCGCCGGCCCGCAGGATGGAGCCGAGCACCGGCACCTTGAACAGGGTGGACTTGGCCAGCGAGTAGACGGGGACATCAGCATCGACCAGGGCTCGCATGGCCGTGAGCGAGTCGAGGTCGGTCAGGTGGTTCGCCACGGCGATGAAGCCGCCCTCGCGGGGGATGTTCTCCAGACCGCTCACCGACTGCCGGGAGACCATCTTGAGGAACGGGATGATCGCCCCGCGCGCGGCGAAGCGGTAGAACGGGGTCATGGGACGTGTTGCAGGCACGGGTGAACTCTATCGGCTTCAGCGCGGTGAACACGGCCGTCCGAGCCGAGCCCGCGGCCCGCACGGCCCTGGCCTCGCGAATCCTCGGGCAGGGACCGGCCCGCCTCAGGCCAGGCGGGTGACGGCGGCGTTGAGGGACTCCAGCTTGGACATGAAGTGCTCGTAGCCGCGATCGATGAGGTTGACGCCCTCGACCCGGCTGGTGCCCTCGGCGGTCAGGGCCGCGATGAGGTGGGAGAAGCCACCGCGCAGGTCGGGCACGACGATGTCGGCACCGGTCAGCGGCGTGGGCCCGGAGATGACCGCGGAGTGGTAGAAGTTGCGCTGGCCGAAGCGGCACTCGGTACCGCCCAGGCACTCGCGGTAGACCTGGATGGTGGCCCCCATCTTGCACAGGGCGCCGGTGAAGCCGAAGCGGTTCTCGTAGACGGTCTCGTGGACGATGGACAGGCCCTGGGCCTGGGTAAGCGCAACGACGAGGGGCTGCTGCCAGTCGGTCATGAAGCCGGGGTGGACGTTGGTCTCCACCACGATCGACTTCAGGTCACCGCCGGGGTGGTAGAAGCGGATGCCCTCATCGGTGACGTCGAAGGCGCCCCCCACCTTGCGGAAGGTGTTGAGGAAGGTGGTCATGTGGCTCTGGTGGGCTCCACGCACGAACACGTCCCCGCGAGTGGCCAGGGCGGCCGAGGCCCAGGAGGCGGCCTCGATGCGGTCCGGCAGGGCCGAGTGGGTGTAGCCGCACAGCTCGTCGACGCCCTCGACGTGGATGGTGCGGTCGGTGTCCACCGAGATGATGGCGCCCATCTTCTGCAGGACGTCGACCAGGTCCATGATCTCGGGCTCGACGGCGGCATTGCGCAGCTCGGTCAGTCCGTGCGCGCGCACAGCGGTGAGCAGGGTCTGCTCGGTGGCTCCGACCGAGGGGTAGGGAAGCTCGATGACGGTGCCCTTGAGACCGTGTGGCGCGGTGAGCCGGATGCCCTGGGCCTGCTTGTCGACCGCGGCGCCGAACTGGCGCAGGATCTCCAGGTGGAAGTCGATGGGGCGGTCACCGATACGGCACCCGCCCAGATCGGGGATGAAGGCCTCCCCCAGGCGGTGCAGGAGCGGACCACAGAAGAGGATCGGGATGCGCGAGGAGCCGGCGTGCGCGTCAATGTCGGCCATGTGGGCCGACTCGACCTTGGACGGGTCCAGCTGGAGGATGCCTTCGCGCTGGTCGTAGTCGATGCTCACTCCGTGCAGGCTCAGCAGCCCCGAGACCACGTCGACGTCACGAATGAGCGGGACGTTGCGCAGCACTGAGGGAGTCGACCCCAGCAGCGCCGCCACCATCGCCTTGGGAACCAGGTTCTTGGCTCCGCGGACGGTGATCTCACCAGTCAGCGGGCGACCACCCTCGACCTGGAGCAGACCGTCGACCATGCACACCTCCATGCGTCATCTGGGCGTGCCGCGCGCGTGAGCCGCTCACCCATCCCCGCGCAGGCGCGCGAGGCCGTCCCAGCATAAGCGCACCGAAGGGGCTCCCAGGACCTTTTTCAGGGCCGTATCAGGTGGCCTTCGACTCACAGAAAGTGCCGATTAATCCCACCCAACGCCGTGCCAATACCGATGAAACTGGCAGGACGAGCTTGTCCGTGCTCCCGTTGCCGGCTCTCCCGGTCCCACTCAGGGCCGGGGCATATCCGCGGCCCGCGCCGAGACGACCTCCTGGGCCGGCAGGTGCTTGGCCGGCAGGGTGCGCGGCTTGAAGGCCGGGCGGGCCTCCTCGTAGGCACGGATGGCGTCCTCCTGGGTGAGGGTCAGGGAGATGTCGTCGAGCCCCTCCATGAGAATCCAGCGGACGTAGTCATCGATGGAGAAGGCACACCGGAAGGAACCGGCCTCGACCGTGCGGTTCTCAAGGTCCACCGTCACCTCGGTGCCCGGCTCAGTCTCGAGGATCTTCCACAGCTGCTCGCAGTCCTCCTGGGAGACCACGCCGGCCACCAGCCCCTGCTTGCCGGCGTTGCCGCGGAAGATGTCGGCGAAGCGGGGGGCCAGGACGACCTTGAAGCCGTAGTCCTTGAGCGCCCACACGGCATGCTCCCGCGAGGAGCCCGTGCCGAAGTCGGGACCGGCGACGAGCACCGATGCCCGCTTGTAGGCCTCCTGGTTGAGGATGAAGTCGGGCTCACCGGCCCGCCAGGAGGCGAACAGGGCGTCGTCGAAGCCCGTGCGGGTGATGCGCTTGAGATACACCGCCGGGATGATCTGGTCGGTGTCGACGGCGCTGCGCCGCAACGGGGCGCCGATGCCGGTGTGTCGGATGAACTTGTCCACGGTCGTTGAGCTCCTTGCCTCTACTCGGCCCCTACCGGGCCTGTCCTCGCCTGTATGCCTTCATCTCCTGCGCGCCGGCCCCTACTGGACGGTTGCCTCAGGCGCGGCGGAGACCGGCGCAATCGCCGGGACCGTCGGGATATCGCCCGAGTCCTGCGTGGCCTCGGGACGCGGCGGCAGGTCTCCCGGGGCCGACAGCGCCCCGCGCACGGCGGTGGCCGCGGCGACGACGGGCGAGACGAGGTGGGTTCGTCCACCCTTTCCTTGACGCCCCTCGAAGTTGCGGTTGGAGGTGGAGGCCGCCCGCTCCCCGGAGGAGAGCTTGTCGGGGTTCATGGCCAGGCACATGGAGCAACCGGCGTTGCGCCACTCGGCACCGAAGCTCGTGAAGACCCGGTCCAGGCCCTCGGCCTCGGCCTGCAGACGCACTCGGGCCGAGGCCGGCACCACGAGCATGCGCAGCCCCTCGGCCTTCTTGCGCCCGCGCACCACCTCGGCGGCGGCCCGCAGGTCCTCGATACGGCCGTTGGTGCACGAGCCGATGAAGACGGTGTCGACCTTGATGTCGCGCAGAGGCGTTCCCGGGACGAGGTCCATGTACTCCAGGGCCCGTTCGGCGGCCAGCCGCTCGGTGGCGTCGGCGATGTCCTCGGGGTCGGGGACCCGCGCGGACAGCGGCAGGCCCTGTCCGGGATTGGTTCCCCAGGTGACGAAGGGCTCGATGTCCTCGGCCTGCAGCACCACCTCGGTGTCGAAGACGGCGTCGGGATCGGTGCGCAGGCTGGACCAGTACTCCACGGCGGCGTCCCAGTCCTCGCCGACGGGGGCGTGAGGACGGCCCTTGAGGTAGTCGAAGGTGGTCTGATCCGGGGCGATCATGCCGGCCCGGGCCCCACCCTCGATGCTCATGTTGCAGATCGTCATCCGGGCCTCCATCGAGAGCTGCTCGATGGCCCGCCCGCGGTACTCAATGACGTGCCCCTGGGCGCCGTTGGTGCCGATCTTGGCGATGATGGCCAGGATGATATCCTTGGCCCCGCTGCCCGAGGGCAGGTCCCCGTCAATGGTGACGCTCATCGTCTTGAAGGGGGCGATGGGCAGGGTCTGGGTGGCCAGGACGTGCTCGACCTGGGAGGTACCGATACCGAAGGCGAGGGCCCCGAAGGCGCCGTGAGTGGAGGTGTGGGAGTCGCCGCAGACCACGGTCATGCCGGGCTGGGTCAGGCCCAGCTGCGGACCGACGGCGTGGACGATCCCCTGGTCGGCGTCTCCCAGGGAGTGCAGCCGTACCCCGAACTCGGCACAGTTGGCGCGCAGGGTCTCGATCTGAGCGCGGCTGGTGACGTCGGCGATCGGCAGGTCGATGTCCACAGTGGGGGTGTTGTGGTCCTCGGTGGCGATCGTCAGGTCGGGACGACGCACCGGGCGCCCGGCCAGTCGCAGCCCCTCGAAGGCCTGGGGGCTGGTGACCTCGTGGACCAGGTGAAGGTCGATGTACAGCAGGTCGGGGGCGCCATCGCTACCCTTGGACACCACATGATCGCGCCAGACCTTCTCGGCGAGAGTCATTCCCATCGACTTCATCCTCTCAGCAACAGTGTTCCCGATCCGCCCGCACTCAGCAGCGCCCGACGACGCCACTGACTCGCGCAGACCGCACGAGGCGGCCGCGCCGCATCCGAGGCCATGGCCTTGGCCTGCAGGATGCTGACACTGCGCCGCTTCCCTGGCGGACCCTAACTTGAAATCTCATACCTTGAAATGCCAGTATCAGATTATGGACAGCCCCTCAGAGAACTCCCCGGAGAACGACAGCAGCGGTGTCGGCGTCATCGACAAGGCGGCCCTGGTGATGAGCGCACTGGAGTCGGGGCCGGCAACCCTGGCCCAGCTGGTGTCCACCACGCACCTGGCCCGCCCCACGGCTCACCGCATCGCGGTCGCCCTGGAGTTCCACCGCCTGGTCACCCGTGACTCCCAGGGACGCTTCATTCTGGGCCCCAGGCTCACCGAGCTGGCCAGCGCCGCAGGAGAGGACCATCTTCTGTCCGCCGCCGGGCCGGTGCTGGCGGCTCTGCGC
The DNA here is from genome assembly GCF_000223355.1 of Actinomyces sp. oral taxon 175 str. F0384. Classification (NCBI taxonomy): domain Bacteria; kingdom Bacillati; phylum Actinomycetota; class Actinomycetes; order Actinomycetales; family Actinomycetaceae; genus Actinomyces; species Actinomyces sp. oral taxon 175. Next base: position 875,071 of record NZ_AFUR01000001.1, on the reverse strand, counting down.
GACAAGACCCACGAGTCGGCGCAGCTCTACCGCCGCCAGGGGGACGTGCGGATCTGCGTGGCCAATGCCGAGCGCCCGATCGGGCTGCGTGACTCCATTCCCGTGGGCGCCACCATGTCCATGCAGGGCGGCTCGGCGGCCCAGGTGCTTCTCGCCTGGGAGGAGCCTGACCGCCTGCACCGGGGCCTGGTGGGGGCCCGCTTCACCGCCACCATGCTCTCAGCGGTCCGACGTCGGGGGTGGGCTCAGTCAGTTGGGGAGCGCGAGCCCGGGGTCGCCTCCGTCTCGGCGCCGGTACGCGGTCCCGGAGGCAAGGTCGTGGCCGCGATCTCGATCTCAGGACCCATCGAGCGGATGGGACGTCAGCCCGGCCGGGTTCACGGACACGTGGTCATGGCCGCGGCACGTCGGCTCTCCGAGGTGCTCACCGACACCAGTTCCGTCTGACGGACGCCGCACCTCATTCCCATCCTCGCGGCGACTGCGGCACCCACCGCCCCTCAGGCCCTCAGGCACCCGCAAGATCGATGGCGCGCCGGTAGGTATCGACGTGCATCTGCGCCACAGTGCCCCACTCGGGCAAGGGGGCATTCTCATAGTTGTGGGTCTTGATGCGCTCAAGGAGCTCATCGTCCCCCAGGAGGCTCGCGAGCTCACGGGCCAGACCAGCGTCATCGTCGGCAAGAAGGCCATCGACACCGTCGGTGATGAAGTCGCGCACCCCGCTGGAGCGCATAGCGACGACGGCCAGCCCCGCACTGCGGGCCTCCAGGGTGGAGATGCCGAAGGACTCGGCGGGCGAGGTCTGCAGGTAGATGTCTGCGCGCGTGAAGGCCTGGGCGAGCTCAGTGCGCTCGACGCGCCCCACCAGCTCAATGCGGTCGGCCAGGCCGGACTCGGCGACCTCCCGGGTGAGTCGCTCACGCAGCGGGCCGTCCCCGTAGATCTTGAGGATCGCATCGGTGCCGGGGGTGCTCCTGATCGCCTGAGCGAAGGCGCGCACGACCTGCAGGGGGCGCTTGCGCTCGACCCACCGCAGGGAGGCCACGACCGTGACCGGCCGGTGAGGCCGTCGTTCCTGGGGGCCGGGGCGCTCCAGGTGCCAGTCCTCGACGGTGATGCCATTGGGTAGAACGGTGACGGGGTCGCCAGCACCGGCGCGGCGGACCTGGGCGGCGAGCATGGAGGACACGGCCGTCAGGTCGGCGCCGCCACGCTGCCACAGGCGCACGGGGCTGACGGGCCCCAGCGCTCCGGCCACGCGCGCCCAGGGTCCCAGGACGCAGTGGAAGGTGACGGCCAGCGGGAGCCGCGCTCGTCGGGCGGCGGCGATGCCGGACCAGGCGAAGGGCGAGACGACGCCGACGTGGGCATGAACGACGTCGGGGCGCAGGCGGGACAGGAGGTCGTCGAGCTCGCGGCCGGCTCGAGGATGAACGGGCAGCTCGCTGGGAAGGTGCGCGGTGGTGCGGTAGACGGGGAAACCATCGACCCTTTCGACGCTGCGGCCACGACCGTCACCGACTGGCGTGGCGGTGACGACGGCGGGCTCATGGCCGGCCAGCTTCAAGTTGCGGGCGAGATCCCGCACCTGAGTCTCGATGCCGCCCAGCCTGGGCGAATAGCAGTCGGAGACGATGAGGACGCGCATGGCTTCAAGTCTGCCACGTCCTGCTTGGCGTATGTCCCTGACGGAACCCTCACACCGCGCAGGCCCTCGTCGGCCGGTGACGTCAGCAGGCCGCCTCGGCGCTGCGCAGTTCGGCGATGGCCTTCTCGAAGTCCTCCAGGGAGTCGAAGGAGGAGTAGACCGAGGCGAAGCGCAGGTAGGCGATCTGATCCAGCTCACGCAGGGGGCCCAGGATCGCCAGCCCGACGTCGTGGGAGTCGACGAGCGCCTGGCCTCCGGCGCGGATGGCCTCCTCAACCTGGTGCGCCAGGAGCGCGAGCTGATCGTCGGAGACGGGGCGTCCCTGGCAGGCGCGCTTGACCCCGACCACGACCTTGTCCCGGCGGAAGGGCTCGACGACGCCGGAGCGCTTGCGGACCGACAGGCTGGCGGTCTCCAATGTGGTGAATCGACGCCCGCACTGCTGACACTCACGACGACGACGGATGGAGGTGCCGTCCTCAGCGGTCCGGGAGTCGACAACGCGCGAGCCGTCATGACGGCAGAAGGGGCAGTGCACGCCTACAACCTCCGAACTCACTGGACTACGTGTCAGTCCATCGGAGAGTAAACGCCCGGCGGGCCGCCCCGCAAGCCCGCCTCAAGGTGCGATCCGTGCACGAGTTCTCACGCCGCAGGGATCTCCAGCGTCTGCCCGGCACGGATGGTCGTTCCCTTCAGGTCGTTGAGCTCGGCGATCCGGGCCACCATCCCCGGGACGTCCGCGGTCCCGCTCGCCTCGGCGATGTCCCACAGGGACTGACCGGGACGAACCACCGTGGTGGTGGTATCCGCCTGCACCTGCGCAACCGCCGTGGTGGGAGCCGCCCAGGCCATGCCCGCCAGGGCCCCGATGGCCAGTCCGCTGCATGCGAGCACGAGGGCCGCGGCGATGACCGCAAGACCGCCACGAAGAAGCCGCAGTCCACCTGGGGAGCGCACCTCCGTCTCCACCACCTCCCGCGGGCGGGACGGGACGGGCTCCCCCTTGCCGGGACGTTGAGCGGCGTCGCTTCTCCGACCCTCCTCCTGCAGGGCGCTACGTCGCAGCCCAGCGGCACGCACCGCCGGGTGCTGCGGGGCCAGCCTCTCCAGCTCCGAGCGACGACCCCGCAGCGCGGCAGGCGCCGCGGGGCGACGCATTGGCAGCGCTGCCGGCAGCGCCGGGACACGAGCGGATGCGACCCCGGGGCGCTGCGCGCCCTCGACGCTACGCCGAACAGGAGCCTCGGGGACGAAGTCGTCAGTGACCAGCCTCAACCGAGGCCGACGGGAGGACTGCCCGCCAGCCCGGCCACTGGCCGGCCCGGCGACGGGCTCATCACTCCGAGCCCGAGAAGCCTGACGGGACGGGAGCGGGATGGCGATGGCACTCACGGCAACCTCCTGAACACATGTTCGACGAACGCTTGTTCGATACATTAGCGCCTGAGAGGCAACACGTCCAGCACATCTTCGAACATGTGTTTGAATCGTGGTCGCGTCGCCGGTAGGCTGGTCATGTCCAAGACGATCACGGACCACCGACATCTATTCCGCGCCCTTGACGCCCCCGGGCCTGAGGGCCGTCCGGCAGGGAGGGCCAGGACTATGAGCACCACAGCACGCCAGGGCGACTCATCGACCCCGATGCCGCACGGCGGAGCCGGCGGTGCTGAGCAGATCAGCGCAGCAGCGGTCGCGGAGGTCATCAACGACCTCGACAAGCGCGCCCGCGCGGTCTATGAGGCCGTCCGCGCGGCCATCGCCACCCACGGCTACCCGCCCTCACTGCGTGAGATCGGCGAGCAGGTGGGCCTGACCAGCCCCTCCTCCGTCAAGCACCAGCTGGACAAGCTCGAGCGCCTGGGCCTGGTGCGCCGAGACCCGAATCGGCCTCGGGCGATGGAGGTCGTCTGCGCCGACAGCGCACCGAACGGCCGCGCGGCCACCCCCGGCAGCGCTCACGTCTCCTCTCTTGACTCCCCCAGCGTCCCCGGCGTCGAGGACGGGGAGGCGGTCGCCGTTCCGCTGGTGGGACGCATCGCCGCCGGGGCCCCGATCCTGGCCGAGCAGGAGGTCACCGATGTCATGGCCCTGCCCCGCCGCCTGACCGGCGAGGGCGAGCTCTTCATGCTGGAGGTGCACGGGGACTCGATGATCGAAGCCGCTATCTGCGACGGCGACTGGGTGGTGGTGCGCTCCCAGCCCGACGCGGCCAACGGCGAGATCGTGGCAGCCATGATCGAGGACGTCGACGGCGCCTCGGCCACGGTCAAGGTGCTCTCGCGACGCGACGGCCACCAGTGGCTGCTTCCCCGCAACTCCAGCTACGCCCCGATCGACGGAGACCAGGCCACGATCATGGGCAAGGTGGTCACGGTGCTGCGCGCCCTGTAGGCACGCCAGGCCCGCATGACGGAAGGCCCGCCCCGTTGACCGGGGCGGGCCTTCCGTGTTTCAGACCGGTGGCTCAGTAGCCCAGGCCGCGTGCGACCTCGCGCAGGTGGTCGGCGGAGGCGGTCAGGCGCTCCTTCTCCTCGGGGGTCAGGGGCAGCTCGAGGCGGCGCCCGGCGCCCTCACGTCCCACGATCGTGGGGACGGCCATGCACACGTCGGAGATGCCGTGCCAGTTGTCCAGCAGCGGGGAGATGGTGAGCACCCGCTGCTCGTCGTTGAGGACGGCGCCGATGATGCGCTGGACGGCCAGGCCGACGGCGTAGTTGGTGGCGCCCTTGCCCTCGATGATGCGGTAGGCGGAGCGGACCACGTCGTGGGCGATGCGCTCACGCTTGGACTCGTCGAACACGCCGCCGTCAAGGGTGGTGCCCCACTGGGTGATCGGCACACCGCCGATCTCGGTGGAGGACCACAGGGGCACCTCGGAGTCGCCGTGCTCGCCGGCGATGTAGCCGTGGATGTTCTGGACGGCCGTGCCGGTCTCCAGGGAGATGAGGTACCGCATCCGGGCGGTGTCCAGCACCGTGCCGGAGCCGAAGACCTGGTTCTCGGGCAGACCGGTGATCTTCTTGGCGCAGTAGGTCACCACGTCCACCGGGTTGGCCACGAGGACGAAGATGGCGTTGGGAGCGACCTCGACCAGCTTGGGGAGGATCTTCTCCATGATGCCGACGGTGGCGCCGGCCAGCTCGAGGCGGGACTGGCCGGGCTTCTGCTTGGCGCCGGCGGTGATGGCGATGACGTCCGCATCGCGGCAGATCTCGGGGTCGTCGGAGCCGGAGACGGAGCCGGCGGAGGTGAACTGGATTCCCTGGGCGATGTCGAGAGCCTCGGCCTCGACCTTCTCCTTGACGATGTCCTGCAGCACGACCTCGCGGGCAACGCCCTTGGTCACGCAGGCGTAGGCGAGGGTGGAGCCGACGGCCCCGGCACCGATGACAGCGACTTTGGAGGGGCGGCCGGAACGGTTGGTGGGGTAGGAGCCTTCAGCGGTAGTGGTGATGTGGTCTGACACGTTCTTCTCCTCAATGGGATCTGCTGGGCAGGACCGCAGGGGCGCGAGCACCCGCTCGCCTCAAGCCTACGTGCATATCCTCCCGAGGGGCACATACCCAAAGGCCCAGCCGACGGGTTCACTCCTCCACCGGGGCATCAGTCCGCACAGCCAGGCGCCTCAGAGCGGCACGGACCACATCGGGCTTCGTCGTCGGCCACAGGGCGGGCATGGAGCGGGTGAGGAAGCCCCCATAGCGCGCCGTGCGCAGACGCGAGTCCAGGACGGCGACGACGCCGCGGTCCTGGCTGCGGCGGATGAGGCGCCCCGCCCCCTGGGCCAGGAGCAGGGCCGCGTGGGTGGCCGATACGCTCATGAAGCCATTGCCGCCGGAGGCCACGACGGCGTCGGTGCGGGCCTGGGCGACCGGGTCGTCGGGCCGGGGGAAGGGGATGCGGTCGATGACGACGAGGCGGCAGGTGCGCCCGGGCACGTCCACGCCCTGCCACAGCGAGAGGGTGCCCACCAGGCAGGCCGCCTCGTCCTCGGCGAAGGCCCGCACCAGGGTGGGCAGCTGGTCGTCGCCCTGGGCGTAGACGGGCAGGTCGGTGGCTCCGCGCAGCACCTCGGCGGCCTCCTGGGCGGCGCGCCGGGAGGAGAACAGACCCAGCATGCCGCCTTCGGAGGCCTCGACCAGGGCGAGCATCTCATCCAGGGCCGCCTCGGAGATGCCGGAGCCGGGGCGGGGCAGGTGGGCGGCCACATAGAGGATGCCCTGACGGGGGTAGTCGAAGGGGGAGCCGACGTCGAGGCCTCTCCAGGGCTGCTCGGCCAGGGTCAGTCCCAGGGAGCGGGCCATGGGATCGAAGCTGTCCCCCAGGGCGAGGGTCGCCGACGTCATGACGCTGGCGCGGCCGTTGAGCAGGTGGCCGGCCACCGATCCGGCGACCTCGATGGGGGCCAGGAGGAGGCGTGGGGGCTCGGCGCCCATGCGGGGACGCTCGATCCAGGCCACGTCGCGTCCCTGGGCCACCGAGTCCGAGGTCATGCGGTCCAGGGCGTCGACCAGGTCCGCGACAGCGGTGCGGGCGACCGCCAGGCCCCCGGCGGCCTCGCTGGAGCGATCGCGCCCCAGGGCGCGGGCCTGGTCGCGCACGTCGGAGGCGACCTGGCGGGCGGCGCCGTCCAGGAGCACGAGCGCGTCGTGCAGGGCGGTGGGCAGGGGCGCCTCCAGGCGGCCGTCGGGCAGCTCAGCCAGCGCGAGCTGGAGGGTCTGGCCCGCGGACTCCAGCTCGCTGACCAGCACGGAGGCGTGCTTGCGGGCGGTGGCGGCGGTGCGCGCCACGGCGGCCGCCGACAGGGCGATGGTGCCCTGGGAGCGGATGCGGTCGGCCAGCTCGTGGGCCTCGTCGACGATGAGGACCTGGTGGTCGGGCAGGACCCCGGGGTTGCCGGCCACGACCACGCCGAGCATGGCGTGGTTGGTCACCACGAGATCGGCCCGGGAGGCGGCGGCGCGCGCCAGCTCGGGGAAGCACTCGGACTTCAGGGGGCAGGACTGTCCCAGGCACTCGGCCCGGGAGACGGAGACCTGGGCCCAGGCGCGTTGGGAGACGCCGGGGACAAGATCGTCGCGGTCACCGGTGTCCGTCCGGGCCGCCCACTCGCGCAGGCGGACCACCTGCTCGCCCAGGCTCGCGTCGCTCCCGTGCCCGGCGGCCGGCTGGGCGATGGCGTCCCCGACGCCGAAGAGCGCGGCCTCGTCCTCTTCCGGCGGGTAGCCGCCGTCCAGGCGGTGGCGGCACAGGTAGTTCTGCCAGCCCTTGAGCAGGGCCACCTCGGGGCGGGTGCCGGTGACCTGCTCGACGGCGTCGGCGGCCAGGGGCGCGTCCTTGGTGAGGATCTGCCGTTGCAGGGCCAGGGTGGCGGTGGAGACCACGACCCGGGCACCGGCCTGCACGGCATGGGCCATGGCGGGCACCAGGTAGCCCAATGACTTTCCCGTCCCGGTGCCGGCCTGCACCAGGAGGTGGGTGCCGTCGGCCAGGGTCTGGGCGACCTCCCGGGCCATGGTGGTCTGCCCCTGGCGGGGGCTGCCGCCCATGGTGCGCACCGCGGTGTCCAGGACGTCCAGGACCCTGCGGTCGCCGGCGCCGTCAGTGTCAGGCCGGTCCGTGCGGCTCGGCTCGCTCGGGGTCACGGCGCATCTGAGTCGACGGTGACGCCTGCGGAGGCGCCCTCGATCTCGGCCGCCAGGGCGGCGCCGACGCGCGCAACGACGTGAGTGCCCGCCTCGACGTAGTCGACCGTGTCGATCTCCCCCTCGGCGTGGACCCGGGAGACGAGGTCCCCACGGGAGTAGGGCACCACGACGTCGATGCTCACCTGCGGGTGGGGCAGCATCTGCTCAATGCGGGCGCGCAGCTCCTCGATCCCCTCCCCGGTGCGGGCCGAGACCGCGACCGCCCCGGGCAGACCGGTGCGCAGCGCAGCCAGGGTGACGGCGTCGGCGAGGTCGGTCTTGTTGAGGACGATGAGCTCGGGCACGTCCAGGGCGCCGGGGATCTCGGACAGGACGGTGCGCACGGCGGCCACCTGGCTGAGGGGGTCGGGGTGGGCGGCGTCGACGACGTGCAGCACGAGGTCGGCCCCGGCGACCTCCTCCAGGGTGGAGCGGAAGGCCTCAATGAGCTCGTGGGGCAGGTTGCGCACGAAACCGACGGTGTCGGTGAGGGTATAAGTGCGCCCTTCGGAGGTCTCGGCCCGCCGGACGGTGGGGTCGAGGGTGGCGAACAGTGCGTCCTCGACCATGATGCCGGCCGCGGTGAGGCGGTTCATGAGGGAGGACTTTCCGGCGTTGGTGTAGCCGGCGATCGCCACCGAGGGGATGGCACCGCGTCGGCGCGAGCCCCGTTTGGTCTCACGCGAGGGCGCCATGGCCTGGATCTCGCGGCGCAGGCGGGCCATGCGCTGGCGGATGCGGCGCCGGTCGAGCTCGATCTTGGTCTCTCCGGGGCCGCGTGAGCCGATGCCCTGACCGGCGGCCACGCGGCCTCCGGCCTGTCGGGACATGGACTCGCCCCATCCGCGCAGGCGCGGCAGGAGGTACTCGAGCTGGGCGAGCTCGACCTGGGCCTTGCCCTCACGGGACTTGGCGTGCTGGGCGAAGATGTCCAGGATGAGGGCGGTACGGTCAACGACCTTGACGCCGACGACGTCCTCCAGGGCTCGGCGCTGGGAGGGGGCGAGCTCACCGTCGACGATGACCGTGTCGGCGCCGGCCGCGGCCACGACGTCGGCCAGCTCACGCGCCTTACCGCTGCCCAGGTAGGTGGCGGGATCGGGGTGGTCGCGCTTCTGGATGAGGGCGTCGAGGACCTCGCTACCGGCGGTCTGGGCCAGGGCGGCCAGCTCTCGCAGGGAGGTGTCGGCGTCCTGGGCGTCGCGCACCTGGTCGCTGCCGCCCGGTGCGCCGGCGGCCGGGCCGTGGGGCCGGGGCAGCTCCAGGCCGACCAGGACGACCTTCTCCAGGCGGACCTGGCGGTACTCGACCTCGCTGACGTCCTCCAGCTCGGTGGACAGTCCGGCCACACGGCGGCGGGCGGCGCGGGCCTCCCGCTCCAGGGCGCCGTCGTCGAGGCCGTCCGCGTAGCCACCGGCGTGCTCGTGCTGGGCGGCGGTGGAGGCCAGAGCGGTTCCGGTCCGGGACAGGACCCGGGCCACAACGTCATGGACGTCGTGAACGTCCTGAACGTCACGGACGTCACGGCCCTCATGGGCGTCACGGGTGTCTGCTGCGTCCTCGGGGGTGGAAGGGGTGCTGGGGGTCGTGGAGTGGTGATGGGTCACAAATTGTCCTTCGTCGTATGCCTGCGCCCCTCCGATGGGGCGCGATGGTTCTGGCGGGGAGCGGCGCCGGCCGCCGTTTCAGCGCATACGAAGGATCCACATGGGGGCGATGGTACTGCCCGCGGGCGCGTGGGGCCACCCGCCGACTCGGGCGGCGCGTCGGGCCAGCAGCGGGGTGCGGAGAAGCCCCACGGCGAGCAAGATGAGTGTCGGCCACAGCCGGTCCGTCTCGACACCGGATGCCGTGGGGGCGACGAAGACCACGGCCAGCGTGGTGCGGCGGCGGTAGGCCTTCAGTTCCCGCGCCGGATGGGCCCCGCAGACAAGCGCGACGACCGGCCAGCCGATACCGCCTGCGGTGAGCGCCCAGCCGATCTGGGTCGGGGTCATGTCCAGGACATCGTGGGCGCTGGGAGCAACCAGGTAGTCCTGGGTCAGGAAAAAGGCGCACATCCACATCAGGGTGGCGATGCCCGCGCGCCGGCCGACCGCCAGGCACAGGGTCCCTGCAGGCAGGACGCGGGAGCAGGACCAGAGCACCAGTGCGGTCCCGCCGGCGACTCCGGGCCAGAACCAGGGGCTGGAGACGCGAAGCGCCCCGATGATCGCCACACCTGTGGCCATGGCCCGGGCGGCCAGGCACCGCAGGATCTCCCCGAGGACGTAGACCTCGATGTTCGGGGCGAGGGCTCCGACGACGGCGCCGGAGGCGCCTCCCGTTGGCTTCTCCGATGTGCTACCGGACCTTCCGACACGGGGTCGGATGGTAGCGGAGACATCGTCATCACATCAGGCTACCCGCCTCGATACAACCGCTGTACGGCGTTCCAGCCACCGCCGCACCACCATGAAGACAGTTCCGGCAAGCGCAGCGTGCACAAGGCTGATCCCGGCCACCTCGGGCGTGGCGAACTCGATCCCGACCCCGGAGTCGATCCAGCCAAGACCACCCAGAAGCACGCGGTTGATGGTGAGAAACGTGAAATGGAAGGCGATCGCAGAGGTGAGCGCACCCGGTAGTGGGATCCGTCGGGCCGCAACCAGTGTGAGGCCGAAGACGAACAGCAAAACTATGTAGAAAAAGGGGTCGTTACCGCTCGGCGCCAGAGAGAAGCCCGTCGTTCCACCCCCTAGAACGAGCGTTGACGTCATTCGAATCAGATTGCTGAACGCCGTACTGAGGCAGAAGAGAACCGTGATCGTCATGGTGGCCGCGAGCGGGCCCCAACTTTCCCGTAGAGTCGACCACCCGTAGCCGCGCAGCGCGATCTCCTCCGGCAACGCCTCGTACAGTAGCAGGACGACCGCGTTGACTGCGAGGAAGGTTGCGAGCGCCACCGGTTCGAGGTGATCGAACCGGGCCCAGCCGATCAAGAACACGGGTGTCCACACAACAGCCCCGGTCACGACAGCGACGGCCACCCCGGTCGCGGCCGCGGCGGGCCAGTGACGTGATAGGCCCATCCCGGCGAGAGTCCTGCGGTCAAGGAGACGACGACAAGCCACGATCGCGGGAACAACGAACAATGTGACCAGAACTGCCTGAGACACGCGAATGAATGCAGGTCCGGTCTCAGTCCTGGATCCGACAGCCTGTGCGATCGCTATCGAAAGAGTCACCCCCAACGTCAAGATTGCCCAGCCGCTGAGCGCCTTTGCGAGAGCCCTGTATCGGCTCATGACAACATCCCTCTCCTACCGTCCGCACCCCTATGGAGACGCGATCGTATTATCAAAATGCCGCGTCTCGCAAAATCGGCACTCCTCGCCTGGCAAGGGGCAGCGGACTGATGACCGCCTTGGTTTCCTCCCTCTGTCGACGAGCAGAGCCCGGGTAGCCTGGTGGGCGTGAGCGAGCACTACTTCACCGCCTCCCCCGCCGTCGAGGCCGAGGAGCGCACTCACCGGTTCTCGATCCGCGGCGTCGAGCACACGGTGGTCACGGCCTCGGGCGTCTTCAGCGCCGACCGCCTCGACAAGGGCACACAGGTCCTCCTCGACCACGTCGCCGATCCGCCCGAGACCGGTTCCTTTCTCGACCTGGGATGCGGCTGGGGCCCGATCACGCTGGCCCTGGCCGACGCCGCTCCTGGGGCCACGGTCCTGGCGGTCGATGTCAATGAGCGCTCGTTGGCCCTGACCGCTCGCAACGCCGCTGCCGCAGGCCTGGACAACGTGCGGACCGCCCCGGCCGACGCGCTGCTGGCCGAGCTGCGCCAGAGCTCGACACCGGTGGATCTCATCTGGTCCAACCCACCGGTGCGCATCGGCAAGGAGGCCCTGCACGAGCTGCTGCTCACCTGGCTGGCGCTGCTGTCCGAGGACGGGGAGGCTTGGCTGGTGGTGCTCAAGAACCTGGGAGCCGACTCCCTGGCGACCTGGCTGAGTAACCAGGGCTGGGACGTGAATCGAATGGCCTCCTCGAAGGGCTTCAGAGTCCTGCGAGTGCGCCGCCGGCACGGCTGACACGCCGCCGGGCCGTGCCCGGACGGGGCCCGCCCGACTACCGGCGTCGTCGCCTCGCCAGGCGCAGGTCGATGACGGCGACCCCGGCGGCAACGGCGATGGTGGCCACGACGGCCAGCAGGCCGGCTTGGGCGGCGGCCTCCCAGCCCGAGGAGTGCGAGACGCGGAAGGTCAGGCCCGTGATGACGGCGATGCCGATGGAGGCGCCGATGCGCTCACCGGTCTGGAGGATGCCGCCCGCGGCCCCGGCGTACTCCAGGGGGACGTCGGCCAGGGAGAGGGTCTGGTTCGGGGAGACCACGAGACCCTGCCCCACTCCGAGCACCAGCAGCGTGAGGGTCAGCCACCAGGGACTCCACCCCGCACGCGCATGCATGTGCATGATGCCGATGCTCCCCAGCAGCCCAGCCATGCCCAGCACCATGCCACCGAGCACCATAACCCGCCCCACCCGGATCACCCTGCGGCCGGCGACGGCGGCGGTGATCGATCCCGCCAGGGCGGCCGGGACTCCGATGAGGCCGCTGGCCAGCGCGGTGGATCCCAGGCCGGCCTGGACGTACTGGGCCACGATGATCCACACGCTGGTGTAGCCCAGGAAGTACACGGCGATGGCCAGGCTGCCGTAGGCGAAGGAGGGGATGGCCAGCAGGCTGAGGTCGACCATGGGGGCGCCGCCCCTGGACCGGTAGCGCTTCTCCCAGGCCACCCAGGCGCCGATGACGCCGATTCCGGCGGCCTCCAGACCCCAGATCCAGGTGCCGGCCGAGGCCTCCATGAAGGGGATCATGATGAGCAGCGTGCCGACGGCGAGCATCCCCATCCCCACCGGGTCGAGATCGACCCCGCCGCGCTGGGCGGCCCCGGTGGCGCCGGCGCTCCCGGCGGCGTCGCCATCGGAGCTGCCCGCCTGTTCCGTCTGACCTGTGTCGCTTTCCCGGCGCCAGGCGGAGGCCGGCAGGTAGCGACGCGCGGCCCAGACGCCGGCCAGGGTGAGGGGGACGTTGATGAGGAAGGAGGCGCGCCAGCCCCAGTCGTCTCCGAGCCAGCCGATGAACCCGCCGCTGAGCACTGGCCCCAGCGCTACCGAGACCCCGATGACGGCGCCGAAGAGCCCGAAGGCGCGTCCTCGGGCCTCACCGGTGTAGTACTGCTGGATCATGCCGGTCACCTGCGGGTTGAGCAGCCCTGAGCCGATTCCCATGACGACCCGGGCCAGGTTGAGGGTGACGACGTCGGGGGCCAGGCCGGAGGCGAGGGAGCCGGCCCCGAACAGGAGCATGCCGATGACGAAGAGCCGCCCCCGCCCCATGACGTCGCCGGCGCGGCCGGCCGGGACGAGGGCCACCCCGAAGACGAGGGCGTAGCCGGAGACGATGAGCTGAAGCCCGGCGGTGCCGGCGCTCAGGCTGTGGGAGACCGCCGGCAGGATGACATTGACCGAGGAGACGGCCAGCAGCGTGACGAAGGCGGGGATGAGAAGTGTCGGCAGAAGCCGCTCATGGTTCGGACGCGGCGTCTGGGCTGGGTCGCGGGGGTGAGGCGTGGGCACGTCGTGAGGCTACCGCGTGCCGGACCGCTCACAGCTGTGAGGCCGCGGCATGCTCGACGTCCTGCTGGACCCGGCTGGGAGGCTCCCCGGGGGCGGGCGTGGACCAGGCTCCGGAGCGGATGTCCAGGAGGATGCCGATCAGCAGGGCGATCCCAATCACCAGGGCGATGAGCACCAGCAGGATCCAGCCGGTGGAGTCGCTCCACAGGCCGGTGCGCTCCAGCAGCCTGCTGGGGCCCTTCCAGCCGGTGGCCATGATGGCGGAGACAGATCCGAGAATCCCGGCTGTACTCACGCACCACCGGTAGGTGGCCCTGAGCCGTCCCGGCGCCAGGGCATCGATCAGTGTCACGATCACCAGGGCGATGACGAGGGGATAGAGCAGGAACGTCACCGGCCCCGCGATCTTGAGGATGGCATCCAGTCCGAGGTTGGCCAGCGCGAAGGCGACGATCGTGCAGGCGACGAGCTGCCGGTTGAAGGAGACGGCCGGCCAGGCGGTGTAGGCGTATCCGGCCCAGGAGGCCAGCAGCCCCACGGCGGTGGTCAGGCAGGCCAGGATGACGATGGCGGCGAAGATGACGACGCCCGAGGCCCCCAGCGTCGAGGAGGCCGCGTTGCTCAGCAGCTCGGTGCCCTCCTCGGCGTCGGCGGTGATCCGCCCGCGGGTGTGGGTTCCCAGGACGGCCAGGCCGATGTACACCAGCCCCAGGAGCGCGGCGGCGATACCCCCGGACAGGATCGTGCTGCGCACCAGGGCGCGGGAAGAGGACAGGCCTCGTTCGCGCAGGGAGGAGATGACCACGACGCCGAAGACGGTGGCCGCCAGGACGTCCATGGTGAGGTAGCCCCGAGTCAACCCGGTGGTCAGGGGGTGACTCACATAGTCCCCGACGGCCTCGCGCTCCACGCTGGGGAACATCAGGATGGCGGCCCCGCACAGCAGGGCCAGCAGGGCCAACAGGGCGGGAGTGAGCCAGCGCCCGACGCGGTCGGCCAGGCGGCTCGGGCTGAGGGCGATGCTGAAGGACACGCCCATGAACACCGTCACATGCGCCAGCAGGGCCAGGCGGGAGTGGTGAACCCCCAGCAGCTCGAGCACCGGAAGGGTCGCCAGCTTGTAGGCGACCGTGGCGGCACGGGCGATACCGGTCAGAGGACCGATCACCAGATAGACCGCCAGCGGCATGACGGCGCCGAATCGTGGTCCCACTCTGCGAGCCAGTCCCAAGATCCCCTCACCGGATGCGGAGACGGCGACCACGGTGATGAGCGGCATGAGCACCCCGGTGGCGAGGAAGCCCCCCATGGCCGGAATGAAGGACCTGCCCGAGGCGGCGCCCAGCAGAGGCGGGAAGATGAGGTTGCCCGCCCCGAAGAACAGGGCGAAGAGCATCAGGCCGGTCGGCAGGACGGCGCCGACGGCGGAGCGTGTGGATGGCTGGCTCATAGTGGTGGTCGGTTTCTCTTCTCGGATGTGGCGTCGGTGCGACGTCCGGGAGCAGTGCGGATGGCGGCGGGGCTGAGGGGCCTCAGGCGACGGTGATCCGCCCGGTGATCGTGGCCGGGCCGGTCAGCAGCACGCTGCCGTCCTCGCCCAGGGGGTCGGCGCCCACGTGGACCCCGATCTCTCCGCCGGGAACGAGCAGTCGGTAGTCCTCGGGAGCGCCCGGACCAGTCCAGGCGTGCAGGGCAACGGCGACGGCGCAGCACCCCGCTCCGTAGGAGAGGGACTCCCCCACGCCGCGCTCCAGGACGCGCATGCGGGCGATACCCACCGATGACTGGGTGTCGGGGTCGGTCTCCTCCCCCAGCGGCACGACGAGCTCGAGGTTGGTGCCGACCTCGGGGACGGGGTCGTAGGCGACCGGGTCCGCGGAGTCGGTGAGCCCGGCGAAGGCGGCCGCCTCGAGCTCGCCCTCCTCCCCCAGGGCGACGACGGTGTGGGGGCCGGAGATTTCCACGCTCAGGGCGGCCCGCGGCCCGTCCAGGCCAGGGACGACGACGGCCGTGTCCCAGCCCTCGTCCTCGGCCTCCTCGGGGCTGGCCAGGCGGGCCGGTCCCATGTCCACGGTCCACAGCTCCCCCAGGCGGGTGATGGTGCGGGCCCCGCCGCGTGTGCCGATGGTGACCGACTCGCCGTCGGCGATGGGGCACAGCCCCTCATGGTCCAGGACGTGGGCGAACAGGCGTGCGGCGTTGCCGCTCATCTCGGCCACGGTTCCGTCGGCGCGGTAGTAGTCCAGGAACCACTCGGCCTCGGGCACGGAGGCGGCGAAGGCTCCGCCGCCGGGCAGGGCGGTGGTCCGTACGACGCGCACGAAGCCGTCGGCGCCGATGCCGCGGTGGCGGTCACAGGCCGCCGCGATGTCGGCGCCGCTGATGGCGACCTCGCAGCCGGGGTCGACCAGCATGAGGAAGTCGTTGAGGGTCGCGTGGCCCTTGATGAGCTCACGACCGCGAAGACCTGTCGAGTGCGGCATGGTCCCTAGCCTAAGCGACGCCGCGACCCACGCAGACGAGCTCCCATGCCTGCCGGGTGAGCCGGGAGCGCTCGGAGTCGGTGCACTGCCCGGTCTCGGTGAGGGCGACGTCGATCCAGAGCAGCCGTGGGTCACGCCGAAACCACTTGATCTGGCGGGAGGCGAGCTGGCGGGTGGCCAGGGCGGTGGAGTCGACCGCCTCGGGCACGCTCATGGTCCCGTCGATGACCGCGAGCGCCTGGGCGTAGCCGATGGCGCGTGGGGCGGTCTCCCCCTCCCGAAGACCCTGGTCGATGAGGGCCTCCACCTCCTCGACGAGGCCGCCGTCGAACATGGCGCGGGCCCGCTCGTTGATGCGCTTATCCAGGAGCCGGCGCTCGCAGCGCAGGGCGATGTGGACGGTGGGGGCGATGTCCTCGTAGCGGGGCAGGGAGGCGGAGAAGGGACGGCCGGTGATCTCGATGACCTCCAGGGCCCGCACGATCCTGCGGGTGTTGGAGGCCTCGACGCGCTCGGCGGCGACCGGGTCGAGGCGGGCCAGCTCGGCGTGGAGGGCGGCGGTTCCCTCCTGCTCGGCGCGCTCGCTCAGGCGGGTGCGCACGGCCGGGTCGGTGCCGGGGAAGTCGAGGTCGTCGGTCAGGGCCCGCACGTACAGGCCAGAGCCTCCGGCGATGATCGGCAGGTGGCCCCGTGACTCGACGGCGTCGATGTCTCCGCGGGCGCTGCGCTGGAAGGCGGCCACGGATGCCCTGTCCCTGACGGTGAGGACGTCGATCTGGTGGTGGGGGACGCGGGCCCGCTCGGCGGGGCTGGGTTTGGCGGTGCCGATGTCCATGCCGCGGTAGAGCAGGGAGGCGTCGGCGTTGATGATCTCGGCGCGGGTCGCCGGTTCGTCGGAGTGCATCCGCTCGGCGAGGTCGAGGGCGAGGGCGGACTTGCCGGTGGCGGTGGGCCCCACGACGACGAGTCTGGGCAGACGGGGGGCGCTCGGGGACGCTGGGCTCATGGGGGCTCAGATCTCCGGCAGGAGAGGACCCACCAGGCTGAGGGCCTGGGTGCAGGCGGACAGCGCCGTGTCCAGGTGGAGGCGCAGCTGGGCGTCGGTGGCCCCGGCGGACAGGTCGGTGAGGTAGGTGGCGCGCACCAGCGGACCGATGGGGGTGTCGATGACGCCGACGGTGGGGAAGAACTTGTCCCGGTTCCAGTCGTTGACGCTGGCGGCGATCTCGTCCCTCTGGGAGGCGGGGGCGGCCTCCTCCCAGTCCCCCGAGACCAGGAGCCAGCCGTCGTGCCCCTCAGGAATCTCGATGACGAAGGGGAAGGAGTCCCAAGTGCCCAGGAGGCAGGGGTGCTCGCGGTCCTCGGTCAGCTGGACGTTGTACTCCATGGGGCCGGTGAGCATGGACTCGATCCGCGCCAGGGTCAGCTCCTGGGGCTCCTCGTCGGTCGCCTCCAGGTCCGACGAGCGGTCGGCGCCCCGTCCTTCCGCTGCCGGCTCCTCTTCCAGTCGGCTCGATGTGCTCGACCAGCTGCGTGAGGCGTCCAGGGTCTGCGCCGAGGCGGTTGTCCTGGTCGGCTCCGATGGACCACTGGAGTCGGTCGGAGTGGTTGAGTCGGCTGATTCCCCTGAGGCTGAGGGTTCCACGTGACCTGTGACGTACGGCGAGATGGTCGGGGGCTCGTCGGGTCGGCTCTGGGAGTCGACGGGCCCACTGCTGCGCCGGTGGTCCAGCGCCCGCACGTCCCACTCCTTGCCCAGGAGGCGTGCGATGAAGTCGGTGAGGCGTTGCAGTCTGGGCATCACGGCTCCAGGCTTCCGCGCAGCTCGTCGGGGAACTGCTCCTCGGCCTCGTGCATGAGGGCGACGATGAGCCGGCAGCCGCCGAAGACGAAGTCCTCGAGCTGTCGGTCCGTCATTCCCGCCTCGAGGGGGTAGGTGTACTCACCGTGAAGACGCACGACTCCGCCGTCGGCGACGGTGAGGTAGGCCTTGGGGCCGATGCGGGTGGTGTTCCAGTCCTCGACCAGGGCACGCAGCTGGGTCAGGTGCTCGGTGTCGGCGATGCGGTGCCAGATTCCGCGCATCTGGACGGCCCTGGTGTCCTGGAAGATGGCGTGGACGGTGACGTAGCGCCAGGGGATGCCGATGTCGCCCTCGTCGTCGATGAAGTAACGCAGTCCCAGTCGTTTGACGCACTCGTGGATACGGTCGACGTCCACGGGCCTGGGGACCGTGGCGGCGGCAGCAGAGCTGGCGTCGAAGCTGGGCATGCTTCCCAGCCTAGCGGGGCCTGCGGGCTGCTCCCCAGCGCAGCCCGGCCCGCTCCACCGTCAGCGCAATCAGCCGTGGTCCGCCTCAGGCCGGTGCGCCCACGCGCAGGGTGGGCAGACCCAGGCTCACCGGGGCGGTGTCGGGTTCGGGAGTGGCGCAGGCCTCGGCCTGGCGGCGCTCCCAGGCGTCTCCGGCGCGGGTGCGTCGCACCTGGAACAGGGCGGGGCCGTCGTCGAGCCAGAGGCGGTCGCCGGGCTTGAGGGCCTCGTTGGCGGCCGCGGCGCGCGGGTCCAGCTCGCGCCCGCAGCGGGCGGAGTCGGCGATGAGGTTGTGGGGGGCGCCGTGGGTGACGCGCACGGTGACCATGTCGCCGGGGCGCGGGGCCCCGCCGGCGTAGTCGTCCTCGGTCAGACCATCGGGCAGGGCGACGTGGACGAGGCGGTTGTCGGCGGCGCGCCCGGAGATGCGGGCGGTGACCGCATCCCGGCGCCCTTCGCCCTCGGCGACGAGCACCTCCACGACGCGCCCCTCCTGGCGCTCGTTCTCCTCGTGGGCGATGCGGCGCACGAGCGCGTCAAGCCGCCGGTAGCGGTCCTTGACGACCTCGGTGGGAACCTGGTCGTCGCGGTCGGCGGCGGGGGTACCCGGGCGCGGGGAGTACTCGAAGGTGTAGGCCGAGGCGAAGCGGGCCTGCTCGACGACGTCGAGGGTGGCCTGGAAGTCCTCCTCGGTCTCGCCGGGGAAGCCGACGATGATGTCGGTGGTGATGGCGGCCTCGGGCATGACGGCGCGGACCTTGTCCAGGATGCCCAGGAAGCGCTGGGTGCGGTAGGAGCGGCGCATGGCGCGCAGCACCCGGTCCGAGCCGGACTGCAGGGGCATGTGCAGGCTGGGCATGACGGCCTCGGTGGTGGCCATGGCCTCGATGACGTCGTCGGTGAAGGCGGCGGGGTGGGGGCTGGTGAAGCGCACGCGCTCGATGCCCTCGACTGAGCCGGCCGCCCGCAGCAGCTTGGCGAAGGCACCGCGGTCCCCGAAGCCGACCCCGTAGGAGTTGACGTTCTGCCCCAGGAGGGTCACCTCGATGGCGCCCTGCGCGGCGACGGCCTCGACCTCGGCCAGGACGTCGCCGGGACGGCGGTCGCGCTGCTTGCCGCGCAGGGAGGGCACGATGCAGAAGGTGCAGGTGTTGTTGCAGCCCACGGCGATGGAGACCCAGGCGGCGTAGGAGGACTCGCGGCGGGTGGGCAGGGTGGAGGGGAAGACCTTGAGGGACTCCTCGAGCTCGACGGCGGCCGCGGAGTTGTGCCGGGCGCGCTCGAGCAGGGCGGGCAGGACGTCGAGGTTGTGGGTGCCGAAGACGACGTCGACCCAGGGGGCCCGCTCGACGATCCCCTCCCCCATCTGCTGGGCCAGGCACCCAGCCACGGCGATCTGCATGCCGGGGCGCTCGCGCTTGACGGCGGCGAGCTGGCCCAGGTTGCCGAAGAGCCGGGTGGCGGCGTTCTCACGCACCGAGCAGGTGTTGATGATGACGACATCGGCCCCGCCGTCACCGGCGTCGGTGGCGCGGGCGGCGGCCTCGGGCACGTCCTCGACGCGCAGGTAGCCGGCTCTCTCCAGCAGTCCCGCCATGTGCTCGGAGTCGTGGACGTTCATCTGGCAGCCGAGCGTGCGCACGTGGTAGGTGCGCGGCAGGCCGCCTCGGGCGTCGAGAACGGGGGCGGAGGTGGTCAGCGTGGTCATCGCCGAGCAGTGTAGGTGGCGGCGGGGCCCCGCCCCAGCCCTGGCGCAGCGTCGTGACCAGATGCACGACTGATGGTCCTCGACCTGGGCCTCACGGAGCGCCGCTTCCATTCTGCTGCGCGGATGCGGGCTCCTTCACTAGGATGTGACGCGCCACACGATGAGAGGGAGGGTTATGACGGCGCCCCACACACCCGCGCGCTTCCTGGACCGGCACCTGGGCACGACGGGAGCGGACCTGGACGCGGTCCTGACCCGCATCGGTGCTCGGAGCCTGGAGGACCTGGCCGTCCGGGTGGTCCCCGCCACCCTGCCCGTCCTCGACCCCCCGCAGCAGCCCGAGCGACCCGATGCCGTCGTCGGCGGGCTGAGCGAGGACGAGGCCGTCGGCGCGCTCAGGTCCCTGGCCGCCCTCAACGACCCGCACACCGAGATGATCGGGCGCGGTTACCACCCCACCGTCACCCCCGCCGTCATCGTGCGCGACGTCCTGTCCAACCCCGCTTGGACCACCGCCTACACCCCCTACCAGGCGGAGATCAGCCAGGGGCGCCTGGAGGCCCAGCTGCTTTTCCAGACCGTCGTGGCCGATCTCACCGGCCTGCCGGTGGCCTGCACCTCCCTGCTGGACGAGGCCACGGCCGTGGCCGAGGCCGTCCTGCTC
Source organism: Actinomyces sp. oral taxon 175 str. F0384 (assembly GCF_000223355.1). NCBI lineage: Bacteria > Bacillati > Actinomycetota > Actinomycetes > Actinomycetales > Actinomycetaceae > Actinomyces > Actinomyces sp. oral taxon 175. The sequence goes on along the minus strand of NZ_AFUR01000001.1, from coordinate 854,937 downwards.
ATGACGCGCGCGCACCGCGGCCCCGGCGCTCCCGTGCTCCTCGACTCCGGCCTGCACCCCCAGCTCATCGAGGTGGCCTCGGCCCGGGCCGAGGCCCTGGGCATCGACGTCGAGGTCGTCTGCATCTCCACGATCACCGAAGACGGCGCTCCCCTGACCGGGGCGGTCCTGGCCCACACCACCAGCCGCGGACTCGTCCAGGACCTCTCCGGTGCCATCGCGGCCGTCCATGCCCGCGGCGGCCTGGTGGCAGTCGATGCCGACCCGCTGGCCCTGACGCTGCTGACCGAGCCGGGCGCCGTCGGCGCGGACATCGCCGTCGGTACCGCGCAGCGCCTGGGGGTGCCCCTGTTCTTCGGAGGCCCCCACCCGGGCTTCATGTCCGTCACCGAGGCGCTGCGGCGCCAGCTGCCGGGACGCGTCGTCGGCGTCTCCCGGGACACCGAGGGCCGTGAGGCCTACCGCCTGGCCCTGCAGACCCGCGAACAGCACATTCGCCGGGAGAAGGCCACCTCGAATATCTGCACCGCGCAGGCCCTGCTGGCGGTCGTCGCGGCCTTCTACGCGGTCTACCACGGTCCCGAGGGCCTGGTGTCCATCGCCGAGCACGTGCACCGCCGGGCCGAGCACCTGGCCGTCGGCGCCTGCGCGCTCGGGCTCGCCCTCGAGCACGAGGAGTTCTTCGACACGGTGAGCGTGCGCCTGCCCGGCGCCGCCCGCCGGGCCATCGAGCGTGCTGAGGCGCTGGGCTACAACCTGCGCATGCTCGATGCCGACCACGTGGGTGTGAGCGTCAACGAGACCACCACCGATGACGACGTCACCACGGTCCTGCGGGCGCTCGCCGACTCACTCCCCCGCGCCGCGCAGGAGCCCACCCCGGGCACCGACGGCGCCTCCCGGTTCCCCCTGCCCACCTCGCTGGCGCGCACGAGCAGCTTCCTGACCCACCCGAGCTTCCACCGCTACCGCAGCGAGACCGCCCTCGTGCGCTACATCCGACGGCTGGCGGACCGCGACCTCGCCCTCGACCGGACGATGATCCCGCTGGGCTCGTGCACCCTCAAGCTCAACGCGGCCGCGCAGTCGGCCGTGTGGCTCAGCCCAGGGCTCGCCGGCATCCACCCCTACGCCCCCACGTCCCAGACGCGCGGCTGGCGCCTGCTGCTGGACGGTCTCGCCGACCGGCTGGCGCGGCTTACCGGCTACGACCGGTGCAGCCTGCAGCCTGCCTCCGGCGCCCAGGGCGAGCTCGCCGGCCTGCTGGCGGTGCGCGGCTACCTCTGGGCCACCGGGCAGCAGCAGCGCGACCTCGTCCTGGTACCCGCCAGCGCCCACGGCACGAACGCCGCCTCGGCCGCCGGCGCCGGCTTCAGCGTCACGGTGGTCGCCACCGCCGAGGACGGCTCCATCGACATCGACCACCTGCGCGAGCTCCTGGCCGAGTACGGTCAGCGCGTCGCGGCCATCATGCTCACGTACCCGTCCACCCACGGCGTCTTCGAGCCGCAGGTCACTGAGGTCACCGCCCTCGTCCACGACGCCGGCGGCCAGGTCTACATCGACGGCGCCAACCTCAACGCCCTCACGGGGCTGCTGCGCCCGGGTGACCTCGGTGGCGATGTGTCCCACCTCAACCTGCACAAGACCTTCGCCATCCCTCACGGCGGCGGCGGTCCGGGCGTGGGCCCCGTCGTCGTCAAGGAGCACCTGGCCCCCTACCTTCCGGCCGGCCCCACCGGATCGGCCCTCCCGACGGACGAGGACCATGACCGGGGCTTCGGCGGAGCAGCGGCCATGGGGGCCCGCTTCGGCTCGGCGGGGGTCATGCCGCTGGCCTGGACGTACCTGGCCACGCTCACCGACGCCGATCTGCGCCGGGCCACCCTCACGGCGCTGGCCCACGCGAGCTACCTCTCGCAAACGCTCGCCGACGTCTTCCCCACCCTGTACACCCACCGCGGGCACGTGGCGCACGAGTGCGTCCTCGACCTGCGTGCGCTCACCGCCGCCACCGGCGTGACCGCCGAGGACGTGGCCAAGAGGCTCATCGACTACGGGTTCCACGCGCCGACCCTCTCCTTCCCCGTGGCCGGCACGCTCATGGTCGAGCCCACCGAGTCCGAGCCCCTGGCCGAGCTGGACCGCTTCATCGCGGCCATGCGCTCGATCCGTGCCGAGATCGACGAGGTCGCCTCGGGGGCCGTGGCGCTGGAGGACTCGGTGCTGCGCCGCTCGCCGCACACGCTGGCGGCCGTCACGGCCGAGCCCTGGCAGCGGCCCTACTCGCGCGCCACCGCGGCCTTCCCGCTGGCGGGCATGGAGACGGACAAGTACTTCCCCCCGGTCTCGCGGGTGGACAACGCGTGGGGCGACCGCCACCTGATGTGCACCTGCCCGCCACCCGATGCCTTCGAGGCGCACGAGGCATGAGCCGAGACCACGTCTGACGAGGAGACAGCGATGAGCGAGCACACCGAGACCGGCGCATCCGTCCTGCGCACCACGCCCCTGCACCGCGTGCACACGGCCCTGGGCGCGTCCTTCACCGACTTCGGCGGCTGGCAGATGCCGTTGCGCTACACCTCTGACCTGGCCGAGCACCACGCGGTGCGCCGCAGCGCGGGGATCTTCGACCTGTCCCACATGGGTGAGGTCAAGGTCGCCGGCCCCGAGGCGGGCGCCGCCCTGGACCACGCGCTCGTGGGGGCCCTGTCGGCCGTGGCGGTGGGGCGCGCCCGCTACACGATGATCGTCTCGCCCTCCGGCGGGGTCATCGATGATCTCATCGTCTACCACGTGGGCGACGAGGAGTACCTCGTGGTGCCCAACGCCGGCAACCGCGAGCGCGTCGCCGCCGAGCTGGTCGCCCGTTGCGCGGGCTTCGACTGCACGGTCGAGGACATCTCTCTGCGCACCTGCCTCATCGCCGTCCAGGGGCCGCGGGCACAGGAGGTGCTCGTCGGCGTCGTCGAGTCCGGTGCCGCCATGCCCGGCGCCCTCAGGCCCCTTGAGGGCTCGGAGGAGGAAGACTGCGGACCGGACGTGCTGTGCGGTCCCACGCTCTTGGAGCGCCTGCGCTTCTACGCTGCCGTCAGGGCGACGGCGGCGGGGCACTCGGTGCTGCTGGCCCGTACCGGCTACACGGGTGAGGACGGCTTCGAGCTGTTCTGCGGCGCGGAGGACGCCGTGGACCTGTGGACGGTCATCACCAGTGCCGCGGCGGCCCTGGAGCCCACCGTCATCGACGGCGAGCCGGTGCCGGCGCTGACCCCCTGCGGGCTGGCGGCGCGCGACTCTCTGCGACTGGAGGCCGGGATGCCCTTGTACGGGCACGAGCTCCACGAGGGGATGACGCCCTACGACGCCGGCCTGGGCATGGTGGTGCGGCTCGACAAGGGCGCTTTCGTCGGACGTGACGCCCTGGCCGCCCGGGCCGAGCAGGAGGGCGCTGAGGGAACCTCAGTGCTGGTCGCTCTGACCGCTGAGGGTCGACGTGCGGCCCGGGCCGGTGCGCCGGTACTGGGCGACGACGGCGAGGTGCTCGGTACCGTGACCTCCGGCCTGCTGTCACCCACCCTGGGTCACCCCGTGGCCCTGGCGCTCCTGCGTCCCTGGAGTGAGGACGCCCCCGCCTGGCCCGTGGGCACGGTGCTCGTCGCCGACGTGCGCGGCAGGCCGCTGGAGGTCACGGTCGTCGACTCCCCCTTCTACAAGCGGACCCGATAAGGCGTCCCGCACCACCCACCACCACCTGACAGGAAGGACCCCATCATGGCTCAGAGCGTACACGCCCACCTGCGCTACAGCATCGACCACGAGTGGCTGGAGGACGGTGAGCCCGCATGCGTGGGCATCACTACCGTCGCCGCCGATGCTCTCGGTGAGGTCGTCTTCGTCGACCTGCCCGAGGTCGGCGCCCAGGTCGAGGCGGGCGAGCCCTGCGGCGAGCTCGAGTCGACCAAGTCCGTCTCGGACCTCGTCTCGCCCGTGAGCGGCACCGTCGTCGCCGTCAACGATGCGGTCGTCGACGAGCCGGGCACCATCAACGAGGACCCCTACGGTGCCGGCTGGCTGTTCACGGTGACGGTCAGCGCTGAGGGAGATCTGCTCAGCGCCCAGGACTACGCAGACAAGTTCGACGCCGTCGTCGACGGCTGAGCGCTCAGGCCCCGCTGTCGGCGGCCTTGCGGCGGGCGGCGAGGTCGGCGTCGTGACGGGCCGCCGTGGCGAAGGCCGCGCCGGGCTCGGCGATGGAGCCGAAGGAGGCCAGGTCGCGACGGAAGACGACGGCGGCCAGCCAGTCCATCATGATGCGCACCTTCCGGTTGAGGGTCGGCATCGCGTAGACGTGGTAGCCGCGGTGAGCGGTCCAGGCGGTGAAGCCGCGCAGGTCCCGGCCCATGATGCGGGCGACGCCCTTGCCGATGCCCAGGGAGGCCACGGTGCCCAAGTTCGCGTGCGCGTAGGACTTCAGAGGCACACCGTTCTCGTCCCCGGCGGCGAGGACGGCCACGAGGTTGTCGGCCAGCAGCTTGGCCTGACGCACCGCGTGCTGGGCGGTGGGGGCGCAGGTGGCCTCGGGGTCCTCGGAGGTCAGGTCAGGAACGGCGGCGCAGTCGCCGGCGGCCCAGGCTCCCTCGACCGGCGCGCCGTCGCGCGCCACCTGGAGGGTGGGCAGCGCGGTGACCCGGCCGCGGGCATCGATGGGCAGGTCGGAGGCGGTCTGCAGCACCGGGGCGGCCTTGACGCCGGCGGTCCACACGATGGTGTCGGCGTCGAACTCGGTGCCGTCGGACAGGACGACGTGGCCGTCGACGCAGGAGCTGAGGAAGGTGTTGAGCCGCACGTCGATGCCACGCTCGCGCAGCTGCTGCAGCCCGTAGCCGGAGAGCTCCTCGGTGAGCTCGGGCAGGATGCGGCGCGAGCCCTCGACGAGGACGAAGCGGACGTCGCGCTGCTCGATGGAAGGGATGGTGCGCACGGTCGCGCGTGCCATGTCCTCCAGCTCGGCGATGGCCTCGACGCCCGCGAAGCCTCCTCCGACGAAGACGAAGGTGAGCAGGCGCCTGCGGCGCTCGGTGTCCCAGGTGGAGGCGGCGTCCTCGATGCGGGTGAGCACCCGGTTGCGCAGGGCGGTGGCCTCCTCGACCTGCTTGAAGCCCATGGCCTGCTCCGCCAGGCCGGGGATCGGCAGGGTGCGGGCCTCGGCGCCCAGGGCGATGACGAGGTGGTCGTAGGTCAGGGTGTAGGGCTCGACCCGCTCGTGCGTGGACTGGGGGGTCGGGGACGCACGGTGACGGTGCGGCCCGCGTGGTCGATGGCGGTGACGGCGCCGGTGATGATGGTGACGCCGTCGAGGTTACGGCGGTGGGGGGCGACGACGTGGCGCGGCTGGATGGAGCCGGCCGCGACCTCCGGCAGGAAGGGCTGGTAGGTCATGTAGGCGCGCGAGTCGATGATGGCGATCTCGACCTGGTCGAGGTTGAGCTGGGCGCGCAGGGCCCGGGCGACGCAGAAGCCGACGTAGCCGCCACCGGCAATGACGACGCGGGGCGGACGGCGGCTGCCCGTGCCGGCGGCGACGTCGGGGACGTCGTGGCGGGCCGGACGTACGGCCAGTGCGAGGGCGGCTCCGGCGGCCAGGAGGCCGGCGGTCGACAGGGCAATGGTGGTGCGACGACTCATGGGCACAATCTAAGGGCACCCTTATTCCAAGATCACGCTAGGACCTATTTCCCAGACATGGTTCCTGTCACAGTGCCGCGCCCGGCCAAGAGCCGCCTTCACCGGCCGCCTGCGACCACCGTCCACTGATCCAGGGCCAGAGCGGCCGCCCCACGCGCCCACTCGTCGAACTCGAAGGGACGCAGCAGGACGGGCACGGGCGCCGCGGCCCAGTGCCGCAGACCGCCCACCTCCTTATCAAAGACCTCGCGGTAGGTCTCCACCACGGCGACCCCCTCCCCGGAGACGACGACGAGCTCGGGATCGACGTAGGCGATGAGAGTCCCCACGACCCTTCCGATCGCCAGCACTGCACGCCGTAGGACGTCGTCGACGCCGTTGTGGCGACGCATGTCGGGACTCAGGAGCAGATCGAGACTCAGCTCGCTGGCCTCACACTCCAGGTGCTCGGCGGCCGCCCGCAGGATCCCGGGGGTCGAGGCGAGGGCCCGAGCGCACCCGGGGTGCCCGATCTCGCAGCTGGGCCCCGAGGGATCCACCGGCAGGTGCCCGACACTGCCGGCCGCCCCCTGCGCACCGGAGACGACCTCACCGGCCACCACGACCCCGCAGCCGATTCCAGCCCCCAAGGTGACCATCGCGAAGGGGTCCTTCCCGCGGCCGGCCCCGAACCACGCCTCGGCGTAGGCGAAGGCGCGCACGTCGTTGGCCGCGACGCAGGGCAGCCCGGTGGCCTCGGCGACCATGGCGGCCAGAGGTACGTTGCGCCATCCCAGGAAGCTGGCCACCACCACAGTCCGTCTCCCGACGACGGCCGCCCCCAGGGAGATTCCGATGGCATCGGGCCGTCGCCCGCTGCGCTCGGCCAGCTGCACCACCACCGAGGCGATGAGGGCGGTCACGGAGCCGGCATCGGTGTCGGTCAACGGCCGAGAGTCACTGATGAGGACCTCACCCAGCGGATCGGTCAGGACGGCGTAGAGGCGGTCATCTGTGAGCTTGATGCCTGCAACGGTGGCACTGCTCGGGACGACGGCCAGCAGGCGGGTGGGTCGCCCCGGCCCGGCCACCTCCACCGGCGGCTGCTCCTCGATGAGTCCCGCCTCGATGAGGGGGCGCACCGTACGTGTCGTCGTCGCCGCGGACAGCCCCAGGCGCTCGGCGAGGTCGCCGCGACTCATGGGGCCGGCGGAGATCAGGGCGAGCAGCGCCCTGGCGCCGAGGCTGCGTCCATCGCCCATCGTCGACTCCCACTCCCATCGTCGTCAGCTGCCACTGGGACCGCACGGCCTGTGACCTGGGACGACGTTCACCGCCGTCCACGTCGTACCGACACTGTAGAGCAAACCCTTGCAAAATCTAACATTGTCAATTATTTTCATCCTACAAGGAATCGCTCCCGGTTCCTCCCCCTCCCCTGGAAGGACGATGATGACCCTCCATCTGCGATGCGCCGACACCTCCGTGGTCCTCGACCTGCCCGAGGACCGTTTCCCGGTGGTGCGCCACTGGGGCCCTGACCTGGGTGACGTCAGCGGTGACGACCTGTCCGACGCGGCCCTGGCCGCCGAGACGTCCTTGGGCACCAACACCGCCTGGATCACCAACGACCTGCCGATCCTGCCCCTGGCCCACCTGGGCTGGAACGCGCGCCCCGCCGTGGCGCTCTCACGCACCGACGGCTCGGCCTTCTCACCCCACCCCACCGCCTTCACCCACGAGGAGGGCTCCGAGGACACCCCGGCCGGGCCCGCCCTCGTTGTGCGCTCCAGCGGAACCGACGCCGCCCACGAGCTGACCCTGGGTACTGAGCTGCGTCTGGAGGCCTGCGGCCTGGTACGTCTGCGCGCCTGGGTCCGCAATGACCGCCCCGAGTCCGACGGCGAGCAGGGGGCCGACCTCGTCGTCGGCGAGCTCACGCCGGTACTGCCGCTGCCCGACAGCGCCGACGAGCTGCTGGACACCACCGGACACCATGTCCAGGAGCGCCGGCTCGTGCGCACCCCCTTCACCCCGGGTACCCGCCTGCGCGAGTCCTGGGAGGGACGCCCGGGGCACGACGCCGTCACCTGGCTGGCCGCCGGCCCCACCGGCTTCGGCTGGCGCAGCGGACGCGTCCATGGCGTTCACGCGGCATGGTCCGGCAACGTCCGTCACCTGGCGATGAACCCAGCCTCGGGCCGCAAGCTCCTGGGAGCCGGAGAGCTGCTCCTGCCGGGCGAGGTCTCGCTGGCCCCGGGGCAGACCTACACCTCTCCGTGGACGGTCTTCTCCTGGGGCGAGGGCCTGGACGCCCTGGCCCAGCGCAGCCACGCCTGGCTGCGCTCGCGCCCCTCCCACCCCACCCGTCCCCGCCCGGTGCTGCTCAACACCTGGGAGGCCGTCTACTTCGACCATGACCTGGACAAGCTCAAGGCCCTGGCCGACGCCGCCGCCCAGGTCGGTATCGAGCGCTACGTCCTGGACGACGGCTGGTTCGGCTCCCGCCGCGACGACACCTCGGGGCTGGGCGACTGGCAGGTCTCCCCGGAGGCCTGGCCGAACGGTCTGGAGCCTCTCGTGGAGCACGTCCACGCCCTGGGCATGGAGTTCGGCCTGTGGTTCGAGCCGGAGATGGTCAACGTCGACTCCGAGCTGGCCAGCGCCCACCCGGAGTGGATCCTGTCCGACGGCGCCGGCGGAGCACCCGAGCACCGCCACCAGCGGGTCCTGGACCTGACCGCCCCCGGCGCCTGGGACTACCTGTTCGATGCCATCTCCACCCTCGTGGAGCGCCTGGACATCGCCTACCTCAAGTGGGACCACAACTCCCCTCTGCTGGCCACGGGGCATGAGGTCTCCGACCCCACCGCGGGGCGTCCGGGGGCGGCCGCCATCCACGACCAGACCCTGGCCGTCTACCGTCTCCTGGATGCGCTCCATGAGCGCTTCCCCTCCCTGGAGATCGAGTCCTGCGCCGGCGGCGGCGGCCGCATCGACCTGGGGATCATGGAGCGCACTCAGCGGGTGTGGGCCTCGGACTGCATCGACGCTCACGACCGCCAGAACATCCAGCGCGGCACCACGCTGCTGCTTCCTCCCGAGATGGTGGGCACCCACGTCGGCTCGGGACGGGCCCACACCACCTTGCGCGACCTCGATCTCGACTTCCGGGCCGGTACCGCCCTGTGGGGCCATATGGGTGTGGAGTGGGACCTCACCGAGGCCGACGACGCCACCCGCGAGCGCCTGGCCTCCATCATCGCGCTGCACAAGGAGCTGCGCGGCCTGCTGCACTCGGGGGTGACGGTCCACGCGGACCTGCCCGACGACGACGTGCTGCGCATCGAGGGGGTCGTCGCCCCTGACGGCTCCGACGCCCTGTTCGAGATCGCCTCGCTGGGCCAGCTCCTGGCCTGGCCCACGGCACCGCGACCTCTGCCCGGCCTGGACCCCTCGCGCCGCTACCACGTGCGCCTGGCGGCGCCGACCTACCCCGAGCTGCGCCTGGCAGCGGGCTGGATGGCCCAGGGCGTCACCCTGCCGGGCTCCTACCTGACCACCACGGGTCTGGCACTGCCGGTGCTGCACCCCGACCACCTCATCCTGCTGCGCGCGAGCGCCGTCGACTGACGGCTCAGCGATCCTCCGAGTCGCTGATCCGTCCTCTCTTCTTCTACCCGCCCCTACCCCGCCCGTCCGTCTTCGACCCGTTTTCCCTCATCACCGTCGATTTGGAGACCCGATGTCAACCTCGACCCTGCTCGCACGACCATCGCGTCGGCAACGCAAGCCACGCTCCGACCTCAAGCTCGGCCTCGCCTTCATCCTCCCGGCGACGATCGGCCTCGTCGCCTTCTACATCTGGCCCCTCATCCGAGGCATCTGGCTGTCCTTCACCGAGTACAACCTCCTGACTCCCGAGGAGTTCACCGGCCTGGACAACTACAAGCGCATGGCCCAGGACGACACCTTCTGGAACGCCGTCGTCGTCACCGTGGAGTACGTGGTCATCAACATCGGTCTGCAGACGATCCTGGCGCTCCTCATCGCCGTCCTCATGCAGCGCCTGACCCAGTCCACCTTCGTGCGCTCCATCGTGCTGACGCCCTACCTCGTCTCCAACGTGGTCGCCGCCATGCTGTGGCTGTGGATCCTGGACAACACGCTGGGCATCACCAACCAGCTCCTGGAGTCCCTGACGGGCTCAGCCGTCGACTTCTTCTCCTCGTCGATGGCCATCCCCACCATTGCCATCATCAACGTGTGGCGGCACGTGGGCTACACGGCCCTGCTCATCTTCGCGGGTCTGCAGTCGATCCCGAACACGGTCTATGAGGCGGGCAAGATGGACGGCGCCAGCGAGTGGAGGATGTTCTGGCGGATCACCGTCCCGCTGTTGCGTCCCATCCTGGCGCTGGTGCTCATCATGACGATGATCGGTTCCTTCCAGGTCTTCGACACCGTCTCGGTGGCCACCCAGGGCGGCCCCGTCAACGCCACCCGCGTGCTGCAGTACTACATCTACGACATGGCCTTCGGACGCTTCCAGTTCGGATACGCCTCCGCCATGGCGGTGGGGCTGCTCCTCGTCCTGGCGGCGATCACGATCCTGCAGTACCGCATGACCCGTGCCGGCGAGACGGACCTGGACTGAAGGAGGACCACCCATGACAACGACAACCGCATCCGTCTCCTCCGCACCGTCCCCCAAGGCGCCCGCTGCGGCGTCCTCCGAGGCCCCGGGGCGCCGGTTCACCGTCGGCAAGGCCCTGGCCTGGGCGGCGATGATCCTCATCATGCTGTTCACGCTCCTGCCCTTCTACTGGGTCCTGCGTACGGCACTGTCCTCCAACGCGGGCATCACCGCCCACCCCACCAGCCTGCTGCCGGTGGACATCAACCTGCGCGGCTTCGCCCGTGTCTTCGGCATGCAGTCCACTGAGGAGGCACTGGCCGACGGCGGCAGCGGCGCAGCCATCAACTTCTGGCTCTACCTGCGCAACTCGGTCATCATCTCCACACTGGTCACCGTGGGGCAGGTGTTCTTCTCAGCGATGGCCGCCTACTCCTTCTCCCGCCTGCGCTGGAGGGGACGCGACACGGTCTTCGCCGTGTTCCTGGGCGCCCTCATGGTCCCCTCGATCTTCACGCTCCTGCCCAACTTCGTGCTGGTCAAGCAGCTCCACCTCATCGACACCTTCCTCGGGGTGGCACTGCCGACCATGTTCATGACGCCCTTCGCGGTGTTCTTCCTCAAACAGTTCTTCATGAATATCCCGCGCGAGCTGGAGGAGGCCGCCCTGCTCGACGGAGCCTCCAAGGTCCGGGTGTTCTTCACCCTCATCCTGCCCATGGCCAAGGCCCCGATCTCGACGCTGGCGATCCTGACCTACATCACGGCCTGGAATGACTACTTCTGGCCCCTGCTGGTCTCCTACACGGACTCCTCGCGGGTACTCACGGTGGCTCTGGCCGTCTTCCGCTCCCAGGCCCCTCAGACCGGTCCCGACTGGGCCGGGCTCATGGCCGCCACGCTCGTGGCCGCCCTCCCGATGCTCCTGCTGTTCATGGCCTTCGCCCGGCGCATCGTCAACTCCATCGGCTTTACCGGAATCAAGTGAGGCACCAGATGACGACTCAACCGATCAGCCCTCTTCGCTCCTCACTGTCGCGCCGAGGCCTCCTGTGCGGCTTGGCCTCGGGCGCGGCCGCCCTGACCCTGGCCGCCTGCTCCGGCGGCTCCAGGAAGTCGGGAGCCGGCGCCGTCGAGTACTGGATGTGGGACGCCAGCCAGCTGCCCGCCTATGAGGCCTGCGCCAAGGCCTTCGAGGCCAAGACCGGCATCAAGGTCAACATCACCCAGATCGCCTGGGGTGACTACTGGACCAAGCTGACGGCCGGCTTCATCGCCGGGACCGGCCCGGACGCCTTCACCGACCACATCTCCAAGTTCGCCCAGTTCGTGGACCTGGAGGTCCTGGTCCCGCTGGAGAAGCAGGCCGCCTGGGCGGGCGTCGACGAGTCCGCCTTCCAGGAGGGCCTCATCGACCTGTGGAAGGGGGAGGACGGCCACCAGTACGGCTGCCCCAAGGACTGGGACACCGTGGCGGTCTTCTACAACCGGGACATGCTCGCCCAGGCGGGCCTGTCCGAGGCGGACCTGGCCGACTGGTCCTGGAACCCCGCTGACGGCGGAACCTTCGAGAAGGTCCTGGCCCGCCTGACCGTGGACAAGAACGGCGTGCGCGGAGATGAGCCCGGTTTCGATAAGAACCGCGTGGCCGTCTACGGCCTGGGTATCCAGGACGCCGGTACCGGGGACGGCCAGACCCAGTGGAGCCCCTTCACCGGCTCAGCCGGCGACTGGTTCTACACGAACAAGGAAACCTGGGGTGACCACTACCGCTACGACGAGAAGGTCTTCCAGGACACGATGGACTGGTACTTCGGCCTGGTGGACAAGGGATACATGCCTCCGCGCGGCGCCTTCTCCTCCACGACCAGCACCGATGTCCAACTCGGCAGCGGCAAGATCGCCATGTGCTTCAACGGGTCGTGGATGTTCGGCACCTACGCCAAGCTCGACGTCAAGGTCGGGATCGCGGCGAACCCCGTGGGCCCCAACGGCAAGTCGGTCTCCCTGTTCAACGGGCTGGGCGACTCAATCTCCAAGCAGTCGGCCAATATCGACAACGCCTCCAAGTGGGTGGCCTTCCTGGGAACCGCTGAGGCGCAGGACATCGTGGCCTCTCACGGAATCGTCTTCCCAGCGATCGCCTCCTCCACGAAGAAGGCCGTCAAGGTCTTCGAGGAGACGGGGCTTCCCACCAAGCCCTTCACCCAGCACCTGGAGGACAAGTCCACGTTCTTCTTCCCACTGACCTACTTCGGGGCGGATGTGGGCGCCATCATGAAGCCGGCGACGGACGACCTGTGGGCCAACCGGGTGCCGGCCTCAACGCTGACGAAGTACAACGAGCAGGTCAACCTCCTGTTCAAGACGTCCAAGCACAAGAAGAGCTGACAGCTCGGTTGCTCGTGACCACCACGGGCCGGGTCCGGTACATCGCCGGACCCGGCCCGCGATCGTCAACGCAGCCCCACGATCTGCCCGGTGTCGAGGTCGACGTCGATGCGCTCGGCGGCTGGCCGGCTCGGCAGCCCCGGCATGGTCGACAGGCTGCCGCAGATCGCGTAGACGTAGCCGGCCCCCGCGGCCAGGCGCACCTCGCGCACCGGCAGGCGCCACCCGGTGGGCACACCCTTGCGGCCGGGTTCAGCGGACAGGGACAGCGGGGTCTTGGCGACGATGACGGGCAGGTGGCCGAAGCCTGCCTGCTCGTAGGCCTCCAGCAGCCTGCTCGCGGCGGGGGTGTAGTCCACGCCGTCGGCGCCGTAGAGGTCGGCGAGCTTGGAGATCTTGGTGCACAGGTCGTCCTGCGGCTCGTAGGCGGGTCGGCTGCTGGCCGGCTCTCCCGCCTCCTGGCAGGCCTCGACGACGGCTCCGGCCAGGTCGAGGCAGCCCTCGCCTCCCCTGGTGACGGGGTGGCAGACCGCGACCCGGGCTCCGGCGTCCCCGGCGATACGCGTCACCTCCTCGATCTCGGCGTCGTGGTCGGTGGGGAAGACGTTGACGGCCACGACCGGGGTGATGCCGAAGCCCCGCACGATCTGCAGGTGCTTGAGCAGGTTGGCGGCGCCGTCGCGCACGTCATCGACGTTCTCCTGGAGCATCTCCTCGGGCAGGTCCTTGCCGCTGACGAGGCGGTGGCGTCCGCTGTGGGCCTTGAGCGCCCTGATGGTGACCACGACGACGGCGACGCTCGGGTGCATCCCGGAGACGGCGCACTTGAGGTCGATGAAGCGCTCCAGGCCCATGTCGGATCCGAAGCCGGCCTCGGTGAGGATGTAGCCGCCGTCGCGGGCTCCTGCCGCGGCGACGCGGTCGGCGATGACCGATGAGCAGCCGGTGGCAATGTTGCCGAAGGGGCCGGTATGGACCAGGACGGGGGTGCCCTCGCCGGTGCGCAGGAGATTGGGCTCGAGCGCATCGCGCAGGACGGCGCACATGGCGCCGGCCGCCTTGAGGTCCTCGGCGCTGATCCACTCCCCGCCGCGGCTTCGGCCGATGACGATGCGCCCCAGGCGCCTGCGCAGGTCGGCCAGGTCCGTGGCCAGCGACATGATGACCATGAGCTCGCTGGCCGGGGTGATGTCGAAGGATGCCTGCCGGGTGACACCGTCGATCTTGGCCCCCAGGCCGGAGACGATATGGCGCAGGGCGCGGTCGTTGACATCCAGGACCCGGGGCCAGGTGATGGTGCGCTCGTCAATGTCGAGCTCATTGCCGTGGTGCAGGTGGTTGTCGATCATCGCCGACAGGAGGTTGTGGGCGGCGGTGATGGCGTGGAAGTCGCCGGTCAGGTGCAGGTTCATCCGCTCGGCCGGCAGGATGCGGGCGCCTCCGGAGCCTCCGGCTCCGCCCTTGATGCCGAAGGTGGGGCCCATGGCCGACTGGCGCAGGGTGAGAACCGCCTGCTCTCCCAGGCGAGCGAGCCCCTGGGCCAGTCCGATGGCCGTGGTGGTCTTGCCCTCCCCGAAAGGCGTCGGCGTGATCGCAGTGACGACGACGTAGTGAGGGCTACTCGCCCGACCGCCACTCACGTGCTGGCTGGATTCCAGCGCCCGCAGGTCGATCTTGGCCACATCACGGCCATAGGGAATGACGTATTCGGCAGCTATTCCCGCTGACGCCGCCAGCGCGTGAAGGTCGATCGGAGCGTCGGAGCCGCCAGTGGCCGCAATCACCTGGGTCATGGATGAAGCCTAGTCGGAACCGGCTCCCGGCTTCTGTCTTTCGCCATGGAGCCGCCAATCAGTGGAACATTAATTGCTCCTGACAAAGAGTCATACCTTCAGCACGCCGAGCCTTATTCGACTAGTCTGTCGGTTACCCATCGACCAACCATGGAGGTTGTTGTGAACCGTCGGATCGTCCTCTCCGCCCTCGCCGCATCGGCGTCACTGTGCCTTGCCGTGACGGGATGCTCCGGCACATCGGGGACATCGCAGGCCGGTGCCAGCAGTTCTGCGAGCGCGTCGCCCGCGGGCCCTGTCGGCACCGTCGACCCGCCATCGGACATCAAGGGCCTCGACAAGCTCGGCCTGTCAAAGGCCACGATGAGCATCAAAACCGCTCCCGGACTGAGCAACTATGACGACAAGGGCCTCACCTACGTCGACCCGATTACGGATCCGGCCGCTGATCTCTCGGTCCATCACGTGACCTGGGACGGCAAGGAGGCCTGGAAGGCGAGCGTGCCGGTCCCCAGCGGCGCCGATCCCGCCTCACTGACTCCCATGATGAGCTACGACGACGCGCTGGGTGTCGTCTCCTACTGGTTCACCACCGACCAGATCAACCGGGAGGACTCCACCCTGCGCCTCCACCCGGTCAGCGGCCAGCTTCACTGGTTCGACACCAGCACTGGGAAGCAGGGGTCTGATCCCTTTGCCGAGGATGGCAACACCTACTCGGCGCACACGCAGCTGGTCGGAGGACTTCAGTTGGGCTCAGACGGCGGAATGAGTGCCGTGAAGATCGTGGACTCCTCGCAGGCCCTTGTGAGTCACTCCGCGCAGGAGCTGGGACTGAGCGGCGGCAGTCGGGGCGAGTTCTACTCATGGAAGGGGCAGGTGCGTTTCAGAGGCACTGAGCCCGCCGACCCCGCAGATCTCCTCAAGCTCAACACCTCCAAACCCATCCCCGACCTCAGCGCCGACGCCCGAATCTGGACCACGCCCACCAGAATCCTGGTTCTGGACCAGTCGGACAGCCGCTTGCAGTCTGTGACCGACAGTGGGGCGCAGGTCCTGGATCTCAAGGGATGCACCATTCCACCCAAGAGCAACCTCACGGTCGGCAGCGGCGACACCTATGACCACCTCGGGCAGCTGCGCATCGCTCAGGACGGGACCACTGAGTGCCTCTCCAAGACCATTGGAAACCCCGCCGACACCATCAGCACCACCCTGAGCGACGGCAGCATCATCGTTCGTTCCACCGCCGATGAGGGAAAGACCTTCTCCTTCCGCTACATCAGCGCCGACGGCTCCACGAAAGTCGACCTGCCGAACAAACCGGTCCCCAGCGCCCACGACAAGCACCTCGTGTACTCCACCTCCGCCGACGGCATCTCGACCGTGACCGCCTTCAGCGAGAAGGACCTCAAGCCCTCGGGCTCCTGAGCCATGGGCTCCCCTCGGGGCTACTCCTCGGCGAGGGCCTCGGCGATGGCCCGCATGGTCACGTCCCGGCTGTAGCCCTTGCGCCCCAGCACGGCCGCGGTGCGACGCCGGCGCACCTCCCAGGGCAGGTGGCCGGTGGCGGAGAGCTTCTTGCGAGCCAGCGCCAGCGCCGCTGAGTCCTCGTCCTCGGAGCTGATCTGCTCGAGGGCTTCGGCGACGTCCGACTCACCCAGCCCCTTGCGCCGCAGCTCCTCGGCGATGGCTCGCCTGGCCGCCCCCTTCTCCGCGAAGCGGGTGCGCGCTAGGCGGGCCGCGTAGGCGGTGTCGTCAATGACTCCGGCGGCCTCCAGACGGTCAAGAACCTCGGAGGCTACACGGGGGTCCACCTCCTTGCGCTCGAGGAGCTCGGCCAGGGCGGCGCGAGGAGCCGCGCTGCGGTCCAGGCGGCGCAGGACGATCTCCCGCGCCGCCTCGACCGCCTGCGCATGGGCGTCAGGGATGAGCCAGGGCATCAGAACCCGCCGGCCTCCTCACCGAAGATGGTGTCCGACTCATCCGCCGACGCCTCCTTGGAGGTCTTGACGCTCTTGGAGGTCTTAGCAGTGGAGGTGGCCTTCTTCCCGCGCCCTCGGGCGGTCTTGACCGCGCTCGTGGCGGCGGTGTCAGCGCTCTCCACCGGGACGGCTGCCGCGGCCACGGCGGCCTCGGCAGCAGCGAGCTCCTCAGCCTCCCGGGCCTTGCGGCCGGGCTCACCGATGCCCAGGGCGGCGAGGATCTTCTCCTCGATCTCGGCGGCCAGCTGCGGGTTGTCCTTGAGGAAGTTGCGGGCATTCTCCTTGCCCTGACCGAGCTGGTCCTCCCCATAGGTGAACCAGGCCCCCGACTTGCGCACCACGCCGTTGTCCACTCCCAGGTCCAGCAGGCTGCCCTCGCGGGAGATGCCCTGGCCGTAGAGGATGTCGAACTCGGCCTGCTTGAAGGGCGGCGCCATCTTGTTCTTGACGACCTTGACCCGGGTGCGGTTGCCCACAGGCTGGTCCCCGTCCTTGAGGCCGCCGATGCGGCGTACATCCAGGCGCACGGAGGCGTAGAACTTCAGGGCCTTCCCTCCGGTGGTGGTCTCCGGGTTGCCGAAGAACACACCGATCTTCTCGCGCAGCTGGTTGATGAAGATGGCCGTGGTGCCGGTGGAGGACAGCGCACCGGTGATCTTGCGCAGCGCCTGGCTCATGAGGCGGGCCTGGAGACCGACGTGGGAGTCCCCCATCTCTCCCTCGATCTCAGCCTTGGGGACCAGGGCCGCCACGGAGTCGATGACGATGATGTCCAGGCCGCCTGAGCGCACCAGCATGTCGGTGATCTCCAGGGCCTGCTCCCCGGTGTCCGGCTGTGAGACCAGGAGGTTGTCGATGTCGACGCCCAGGGCCTTGGCGTAGACCGGGTCGAGGGCGTGCTCGGCGTCGATGAAGGCCGCGTTCCCGCCGGCCCTCTGCGCGCTGGCCACGGCGTGCAGGGCGACGGTGGTCTTTCCGGAGGACTCCGGCCCGTAGACCTCGACGATGCGTCCCCTCGGGAGCCCTCCGACTCCCAGAGCCACGTCGAGGGCGACCGACCCCGTCGGGATGACGGAGACCGGAGGACGGGACTCGTCCCCCAGACGCATGACGGATCCCTTACCGAAGCTCTTGTCGATCTGGGCGAGGGCTGTGGCCAGGGCCTTGGAGCGGTCCTGGGTCTGGCTGGCAGCAGGCATTGTTCTACCTCGGTTCTCAGGGCGGCGCGCAGCCGCGGCGGGCATGGCTGGTCAACTTCGGCGAGGTCCCCTCTCCGGGGCTCACCAACGACGGTATGCCTGACCACTGACATCTATCTCCGCCCCGCATCAGCCCTGTGGACTCACGTGGCGTCGTCGTCGTTCGTGGAGAACAGTACCCGAACACCTGTTCGATCGTGACATCATCGTCACGCGCGTGTCGGCGGCTCCACACCTGTCCCCCGCATCCACCCTCGTCACCTGGGCTCAGCGACGCGGATCCGAGCGGAAGATCCACCGCTCGGCATCCGAGCGCTCGGTCTCCTCACACAGAAGACCCCAGACCCGCTCCGGTGCCACACCGTCGTCGAGCGCCTGCACGCAGGTCACCCCCAGCCCTGGAAGAACCAGGTCCTGAGCCAGGGACCGGCCGTAGGCCGGACCGAAGACCGTCTCGACGGCATTCCAGAACTCCGAGTGCTTCACCACTCCCCCTTTGTCAACAGGCAACCCGGCGGCGAGTCCACTCATTGTGGCCCCACCGCCGGGAAGGTCGGCTCACTGGCAACGATCTGCGCGCCACAAGAGCGGCGCACGCGGAGCGTCAGCGGATGGTCACCGCAGGGCGACCCCCTGCTGACGCACGAGCTCATCGGGAACCGTGTCCGGAATCATGACACCCTCGGTCAGGGCAATGCGGTCGGAGACCTCACGCAGCACCATGGACAGGGGGGCGTCAAGCGCCTGGCAGATGGAGGCGAGCAGCTCGGAGGAGGCCTCCTTCTGGCCGCGCTCGACCTCGGAGAGGTACCCCAGGGAGACACGGGCCTGCGAGGAGACCTCGCGCAGCGTGCGTCCCTGGTGCTGTCGGACGCCGCGCAGGACTTCTCCGATCTCGCGGCGCAGGACGACATTCTCGTGCTTCGGGGTGTCCACGGACACACCGTACCCTGCCCCGGGTCCCTGGCGCATCGGCATCCGGTTGTTGATCGGGCGAGTGGTGCGGGGGTGAGTCGTGTTGTTCATCGTCTAGCACAACCATTCACGTCGTGGATTCATTCCCGCCACGTGGGGCCAGGTCTCCGGCTCCTGTGACGTTGAGAACCACTCTACCGGCATTCCTGAGAGAAATCTGAAATACGTCTTAGTCTGCGGTCTGTAGTTGGTCAGTCGTCATTGAGAAGCAATCAGGGCTGCGGCCCACACTCGTCCTTCTGTAGGAAGCCGATGGCCAGCTCGCACACCTCCATCACGGTGGCGCACCGGATCTGCGAGCGATCACCGCTCAGGTGCAGCTCGCGGTGCCTCTGCCCCCAAGGAGCGACGACGGCGATATGGACCGTTCCGGCCGGATGTCCGTCGGCCGGCCCCGGCCCGGCCACCCCGGTGGTCGCCAGTCCCAGATCGGCCCCGAGGAGCCGACGCACTCCGTGCGCCATCTGCAGGGCGACATCGCGGTCCACTGGCCCGGTCCGCTCCAGGTGCGCGGCATCGACCCCAAGGACCTGCGCCTTGATCCGGGTGGCGTAGGCCACGACCGCCCCCACGAGCACACGGGAGGCGCCGGGAACCTCCACCAGACTGGAGGCGACCTGCCCACCCGTCAACGACTCGGCGATCGCCAGAGTCATTCCGCGCTCCTCTGCGGAGTGCAGGAGAGCCCTCGCCGCGCGGACACGGTCCTCGGCGCCGGACGCCCCCTCGATCACCACGGCCCCCGGGCGGTCACTGGCCGCCCCGCCCGTTCTGACGGCTCAGCAGCATCGCCTCGCGGACGTAGTCCAGGCCGGTCACCACCGTGACGATGAGCGCCGCAGCCACAATGACGTAGGCCGCCTTGGTCAGGAACGCGGCCGGCCCCGAGGGCAGCATGAGCATGGACCATGGCGTGAGCAGCCCGACCAGCCCCACCATCTGCAGCGCCGTCTTGATCTTGCCGCCGCGCGAGGCCGCCATGACGGCACGACGCAGCATGAAGAAGCGCATGACCGTGATGCCGAGCTCGCGCACGACGATGAGGATGGTGACCCACCACCACAGTCGTTGGTTGACGCTCAGCAGGACGAAGGCGGACAGAGTCAGTGCCTTGTCCGCGATCGGGTCGGCGATCTTGCCGAAGGAGGTCACCAGCCCCCACGAGCGCGCCAGCTGGCCGTCCAGGCGGTCCGTGAAGGCCGCGACGACGAAGACCACGACTGCGGCGAGCCTGGCCCGGTCCCCGGGCAGCAGGGCGAGCCAGATGAAGACGGGCACGAGCAGCAGGCGCAGCACCGTCAGGACGTTGGCGATGTTGAGCAGCGGCGCCTGCTCTGACGGCGCGGCGCCATCCGGGGCGGTCGGGGCGTTCATCAGGTCCAGCCTAGTCGCGGACGACCTCCCACCGACGCAGAAACCTCGATCCATCTTCTCAACGGCCTCGCATCCGAACGCCTGCACCGTACGCGTTATGCCCCATTGCAGACGACACGCGGCATAAGATCCGTTCTCACCCACGGTTCACGCCGACATCCGGGAGCCTCCCCCGCACCATTGGAACGAGCACGAACCGCGCACACACTCTTAAGGTTCACTTCATACGTTCATCATCATGCACCCCTCCACTCTTCTCCCCTCATCTTCACCGGACTCCACCGGCCTCACCCGCAGGTCACGGGGTCCTGGCCTGCTGACCGCCGTCGTTCTCACCGCATCCGTCGCCGTGAACGGTTGCTCAACGAGTTCCGATCAGGCTGTGCCGGCTCAATCGCCGACTCCGTCCGCCTCCGCCAGCGTCGGCGGCTCGCAGGACGTCCACTTCACCGTGGGTTACGCCGGCGACGTCCTCATGCATATGCCGGTGATGGAGTCCACTCCGGCAGGCTCAGGGGATATCACCGCCAACATCGCCGCTGAGACCCCCTGGGTCGAGGGCCTGGATCTGGCTCTGTGCGGGATGGAGGTGCCCGTCGCTCCGGACGGGGTCTACTCGGGCTACCCCGCCTTCGGCACCTCTAGCGAGGTCGTGGCCGCCTTGGCGAGATCCGGCTGGGACGGCTGCGCGACCGCCTCCAACCACGCCGCGGACCGGGGGGAGGCCGGCGTCGTGGCCACCTTGGACGCCCTGGACGCTCACGGGTTGGGCCACGCGGGCACCTACCGGAGCCAGCAGGACGCCTCGGTGCCCTTCGCGCTCTACGAGCTGGAGCGGGGCGGGCGCACCGTGACCGTCGCCCAGATCTCCACGACCATGGACCTCAACGGCCTGGAGGATCCCACCGGATACTCCGTGTCGCTCAACGACGTCGGCGCCATCACGAAGGCGGCGAAGTCGGCCCGCGCGGCGGGTGCCGATCTCGTCGTCGTCCATTCCCAGCTCGGTGAGGAGTACGAGACCACGCCCAACGACAAGCAGATCTCCTACGCCCAGTCCCTGGCCGACACCGGGCAGGTCGACATCTTCTTCGGAGCTCATCCCCATGTGCCTCAGCCCGCCGAGAAGCTCTCCGGAGGAGTCGGGGGCAAGGGGATGTGGGTGTCGTACTCGGCCGGCAACTACATCTCGAACCAGGATGAGGAGTGCTGCGCCCCGCTGTCCGACGTCGGTCAGCTGGTCTGGGCCGACGTCACCTCCCACGCCGACGGCTCGGTGAGCGTGGACAAGCTGAACTGGCACCCGTTCACCATGGATCTCGCCGGCGGCCACAAGATCAGGGACCTGGCGGCGCTTCACAACGGCGAGCAGCCTGCCGGCCTGGGGCTGAGCAAAGAGCAGATCGACCGGCGCTGGAGCCTGCTCACCTCTCAGGTCAAGGACGCCTCGACCATGGCCGGCACACCGCCCAAGCCCACCGGACCGGCTCCGACGATTCCCAGTCGGGAAGAGGTCATCACACGGGCAGGGGCGCACCCGGCCCCGCAGGGCGCGGCATCGGCCTCCGCCTCACCACGATGAGCCGCGGCCAGTGAGCGACCAGGCGTCCTCGGAGTCCTCATCGGCGGAGGTATCGTCCCAGGACTCCGACTCCGGCAGGCTGGAGGCGACCTCCAAGGGATCCGTGCTGTAGCGGTTCGACGGCATGACCGCAGTACGGGGCTCGTTCGCGGCCGCACCCGCCGGGGCCTCGGAATCGGGCTCGCCTTGAGAGGCGTCAGGGGCCTCGGGACTCTCCGCGCTTCCCGGCGCACCGCCCTCGCCCTTGATCCAGGCCAGGGTCTCCTCGAGCTGCTCGGGCTGGACGAGGACATCGCGGGCCTTGGACCCCTCCGAGGGGCCGACGACCTCACGGGACTCGAGCAGGTCCATGAGCCGTCCGGCCTTGGCGAAGCCGACACGCAGCTTGCGCTGGAGCATGGAGGTGGAGCCGAACTGACTGGAGATGATGAGCTCGGCGGCCTGCAGGAGCAGGTCCATGTCATCACCGATCTCCTCGTCGATCTGCTTCTTGACCTCCGGGACGACGACGTCCTCGCGGTACTCGGGCGTCAGCTGGGACTTGACGTGCTCGACGACGGAGCGGATCTCGGACTCGGTGACCCACGAGCCCTGGATGCGCACTGGTGTGGAGGCGCCCGGGCCCAGGTAGAGCGCGTCACCCTGACCGGTGAGCGTCTCGGCCCCGTTCTGGTCGAGGATGACCCGGGAGTCCAGCTGGGAGGCCGTGGCGAAGGCCAGGCGCGAGGGGACGTTGGACTTGATGAGGCCGGTGACCACCTGGGCGACGGGACGCTGGGTGGCCAGGACCAGGTGGATCCCGGCAGCGCGGGCCAGCTGGGTGATGCGCTGGATGGAGGCCTCCACGTCCTTGGGGGCGGTCATCATGAGGTCGGCGAGCTCGTCGACGACGACCAGGAGGTAGGGGTAGGGGCTCAGCTCTCGCTGGGATCCCGGCAGGGGCTGGACCTCTCCTGCGCGCACCGCCTTGTTGAAGTCGTCAATGTGCTTGAAGCCGAAGGAGGCCAGGTCGTCGTAGCGGGCGTCCATCTCGCGCACCACCCACTCCAGGGCCTCGGCCGCCTTCTTCGGGGAGGTGATGATCGGGGTGATGAGGTGGGGGATGCCCTCGTAGATGGTCAGCTCCACCCGCTTGGGGTCCACCAGCACCATGCGCACCTCCTCGGGGGTGGCACGCATCATGATCGAGGTGATCATCGAGTTGACGAAGGAGGACTTACCCGAACCGGTCTGCCCGGCCACCAGCAGGTGCGGGGTCTTGGCCAGGTTGGTGACGACGTAGTCGCCCTCGACGTTCTTGCCCAGCCCGACCACCAGCGGGTGCGCCTGCTTGCGCGCGGCCTGGGAGCGCAGGACGTCGCCGAGCTTGACCATCTCCCGGTCGCTGTTGGGGATCTCGATGCCGATGGCGCTCTTGCCCGGAATGGGGGTGAGCAGGCGGATCTCGTCGGAGGCCACCGCGTAGGCGATGTTCTTCTCCAGCCCCGTGATCCGGGAGACGTTGACCCCCCGGCCCCGGTGGACCTCGTAGCGGGTGACCTGGGGGCCGCGCGTGTAGCCGGTGACCGTGGCGTCCACGTTGAACTCGGCGAAGACGTTCTGCAGGGACTCCACAATGGCGTCGTTGGCGGGGGTGCGGGTGGAGTGGCCCGGGCCGGGACCGAGCAGCGCGTCATCGGGCAGGGTGTAGGTCGATCCGTCGGGCAGAGCCATGTTGCTCAGGTCGCTCATGGCGATCTGGTCGGCGAGGTCGGGCTCCTCCAGCGCGACCTCGGGGGTCTCCTCAGTGACGGCGTCGAAACCGGAGGGCGACTGCGGGGTCGGCTGCGGTGCGCCGCGCTTGGCGGATGAGGGTTTGCGCTGCCCTCCTGCGGCCGGGCCGGAGGCCACGGGGCCGCCTGCCGGGCCGGCGGGCCTGCTCCGGGTGGCGGAGGCGGCCGAGGATGCCGGGGAGGTGATGACATCGGTCTCCTCGCCCACGTCCGGGATGACGAAGTCCTCGCCCTCGGAGTGAGCCCCGTGATCGGCGCCCGGCTCGAAGAGCTCGGTGATCGTCGTCTGCTGGGCCTGCCGGTCGGCCGAGCGCTTACGGCGCCCGCTGCCCCGTTTACGAGAGGCCGACTCCTCCACCTCCAGGGCGGAGCGGAAGGGCTCGTCGCCGTCGTAGGAGTCCAGGAGCGCCGTCTGATCCGAGTCCGCGCCCGAGGCGCCGGCCCGCCCAGAGCCTCCGCGAACCCGCCCCAGCAGGCGCCGGGCCAGGGAGTCACCCGATCCATCGGCGCCGTGGGAGGCTCCGTCACCGTCCGCGGCCCGGTACTGATCCAGCAGGTCACGGATCTCGGCAACGGTCTTGCCGGACATGACCAGGGCGGAGAACGCAGTCAGGAGGAGGAACAGGATGAAGGCCCCCACGGAGGAGAACAGAGCCGCCAGCGGGTAGCCCACCAGCCACCCCAGCAGCCCTCCGGCGGCCTCCAGTCCGCCGAGGTTGTTCTTGAGGACCGGGTTGCCGCTGCCGACCTGGATCATTCCGGTCAGAGCTGTCAGCAGCCCCAGGCAGCCCACGGAGACCCGTGCGTGCACCGCCCCCAGGGTGTGGGCCCGCAGCATGGCGATGCCCAGCGCCGCCAGGAGCGGGGGCACGAAGACACCCAGGACGCCGACGGGGCCCGCGGCGATGTGGTGCAGGAGATCGCCTGCGGCGCCGGAGATCCCGAACCACTCGCGCAGTGCCAGCACCGCTGCGAGAGCCAGGATGAGGAAGGCCCAGCCGGTACGGCGGTAGCGTCCGCCCGAGGGCCCGGTTCCAGGCGCGGAGAAGGGTGCGGCCCCTGGAGCGGAGCCGCCGCGATTACGTCCTCCGCCGGTTCCCGGTGAAGGCGCAGCTGTTCTCGTGGTGCGACGATTGGCCATGATGCTCCAGAAACTATCGGATTCTCGGTGTCATTGACCTTGCCACGCCGCCCGCCCCGGCCGGAGACACGTCACCTTCTCGGTGCCGCGGCCCGGTGCGGGGACTCATCCCCTGAGGGCAGAGGCAGGCGCGCCCCGGTCCCCCGTCAGGACCTCTCGTCGTCGGCGCGGAGGAACTCATCGATCTCCTCGCACAGCGGTGCCTGGGCCGGGCCGCTGCGGGCCACGGCGTGGGCGGCGGCCGCGTTGGCTCGCCTGGCCGCCTCGACGACGTCGAGCCCGCCCAGGAGGCCGGCGACCAGGACACCGGTGTGCGTGTCTCCCGCTCCCGTCGTGTCCACGACCTCACGCACGAAACCGGGTACCTCGATCGGCTCACCGCCCACCGGGTGGAGAACACAGCCGTTCACGCCGGTTCGGTGGACGATCAGTGCTTCAGGGCAGGCCTGCCGGATGGCACCGGTGCCGCCCAGCCGCTTCTCGAGGCGCCCCATCTCCAGGTCGTTCCCGGTCAGTATCGTTGCCCTCCTCAGCAGCGGAAGGAGCACCTGGTCGGGGATGTCGGGCTGCACCGGGCCGAGGTCGATCACGAGCCCGACGCCGTCGGGGATCGACAGGAGCCAGTCGGTCAGGATGCCACGGCTCGTGTAGTGGGCCAGGTCGTAACCCGTGGCGTAGACCCAGTCCCCGGCCCTGAGGTCGATGCTCTCGAGATCCTCACGCTGAGGCTCGCCCTCAACACCCGCGGTGGTGATGAAGGTGCGTCGGCCGGAGGGCTCGATGAGCGTGGTGCAGGTGCCGATGTCCCCGACGAGCTCCTCGACGAGCAGCTCCACCCGGTCCAGCCGCATCGACTCGCGCACCCGCGCGGAGTTGGGTCCGGTTCCCAGGGTGGCGGCCAGGGCCGTGGGAACACCCTGCCGGGCTGCGGCCGAGACCACGGTGTACCCGCCACCGACGACCGGACCCGACGACGCCCCGGTGATCGCCCCTCCTGGCGTCGGCACACTGCTGACGTGGAGGGGGATGTCAATGAGGATGGATCCGGTGGATATGAAGCACGCGGGCCGGAAGAGAGTCATGCAGTAAGCGCCCTCCCGCTATGCCTCGATGACGACCGGGACGATCATGGGACGGCGCCTGAGGCGGCGCCCGATCCAGCGCCCCAGGGTGCGGCGCATGACCTGCTGGAGGGAGTAGGCGTCCGCCTTCCCGGTCTCCAGCGCAGCCGACAGGGCCTCAGTCACATCGGGAAGGATCTCCTCGAAGACCGAGTCGTCCTCCGCCACGCCCCGCGCCTGGATGTGGGGGCCGGCCAGGATCGTGCCGGTCGTGGTCTCCACCACGGCGTAGACCGAGACGAAGCCCTCCTCCGCCAGGATGCGGCGGTCCTTGAGCTCGGCCTCGTCGATCTCCCCCACCGAGGAGCCGTCGACGTAGATGTAGCCGCAGGGCACCTGGCCGGCGATACGGGCCACTCCCCCCTCCAGGTCGACGGCCACGCCGTCCTCGCACAGCATGACCCGTTCCGGGGCGATTCCCGTCTTGACGGCGAGCCCACCATTGGCCACCAGATGACGAATCTCACCGTGAATGGGCATGACGTTGCGGGGCTGGACGATGTTGTAGACGTGGAGCAGCTCCTCGGAGGAGGCGTGCCCGGAGACGTGGACCTTGGCGTTGCCCTGGTGGACCACGCGTGCCCCCAGCCTCATGAGCTGGTTGATGACCCGGAAGACGGAGTTCTCGTTACCGGGGATGAGGGAGGAGGCGAAGATGACGGTGTCCCCGGGCTCGATGGTGACGCTGCGGTGCTCGGAGTGGGCCATCCGGGACAGGGCCGCCATGGGCTCTCCCTGAGAGCCGGTGACCATGAGGACTCTCTCGTGCGGGGGCAGCGAGGTGATGTCCCGGGCATCGATGAGGACGCCGGCGGGGACCTTGAGGTAGCCGCGCTCGGCGGCGATCCCCATGTTGCGCACCATGGAGCGCCCCACGAGGGCGACCCGCCTGTCGTGCAGGGCGGCGGCGTCGAGGACCTGCTGGACCCGGTGGACGTGGCTGGCGAAGGAGGCCACGACGATCTGCCCGTCGGAGTCGGCGAAGACGTTGTCCAGGACCTGGCCGATCTCGCCCTCATGGCCCACCATGCCCGGGACCTCGGCGTTGGTGGAGTCAACGCAGAACAGGTCCACGCCCTCCTCACCGAAACGGGCGAAGGAGCGCAGGTCCGTGATGCGCCCGTCGATGGGCAGGGAGTCCATCTTGAAGTCACCGGTGGCCAGCACGTTGCCGGCATCGGTGCGGATCATGACGGCCATGGCGTCGGGGATGGAGTGGTTGACGGCCACGAACTCCAGGTCGAAGGGGCCGTAGGAGACCTCCTCGTGCTCGATGACCTGGCGCAGCACCGGGCGAATACGGTGCTCCTTGAGCTTGGCCTCCACGAAGGCCAGCGTGAGCTCGCTTCCCACCAGGGGGATGTCGTCACGCAGGCGCAGCAGGTAGGGCACACCACCGATGTGGTCCTCGTGCCCGTGAGTTAGCACCAGGGCGACGACGTCGTCGATACGGTGCTCGATGGAGGAGAAGTCAGGAAGGATGAGATCGACGCCGGGCTGGTCCTCCTCGGGGAAGAGCACACCGCAGTCAACGATGAGCAGCTTGCCGTCCAGCTCGAAGACGGTCATGTTGCGGCCGACCTCGCCCAGGCCCCCCAGGGGAGTGATGCGCATGGCGCCATCAGCGAGGGGGCCGGGGGTCTTCAGCGCGGGAAAGTTCGTCACGCGGGCATCCTACCGAGGATGTCTCGGATATCGATTGATACGGCGCGGGGCAGTTCGACGCCGTCGTGGTTCTGCAACGTTCCGACGGCGAGTTCAGGGGCTTGCCGGGTTCGCTCTACGATATGCCGGTGACGACCACGAGCCTGCCGGATGACGGAGCTAGGGACACCGCTCCCTCTTCGTCAACAGAGTCACAGCCGAGTCCCGCTCCTCGTGAGAGCCGGCGAGGCCTCCTGGGAAGAGCCGCCCTGGCAACGACGGCGGGCGTGCTCGGCGCGGGCGCCGGCGCAGGAGCCACTCACTGGCGGGAGACCCACCTCTCCCCCACCGCCAGAACCGCCCCTCGCCCGGCGGGCCCCGGCAGCGCGCTCGGTACGCGAGTGGTCTTCCAGACCGACGGGAAGTCCGGAAAGCTGGCGCTGACCTTCGACGACGGGCCGGACCCCCGTTGGACTCCACGGGTGCTCGACATGCTGGCGAGGCTGCACATACAGGCCACGTTCTTCGTTCTTGGCTCCGCGGTGCAGGCCCACCCCGAGCTGATCGCGCGACAGGTCGCCGAAGGACACGAGGTCGGGGTCCATAACTGGGTGCACACGGATGTCTACGGCGTGAGCTTCTCCGAGCTGAGCGACTCGGTGGACCGCACGTGTGAGGCGATCGAGGCGGCAGGCGCCCCGTCTCCGCGCCTGTGGCGGCCTCCCTACGGCCGGGTTGACGCGCCGGCCATGATGGTTGCCTCGCTCAAGAGGATGGACCTGCTGCTGTGGAGCGTTCACACGCCAACGGCGGCCGCCGCCGACGCCGTCAAGGACGATGCCGGCGCCGGGTCGGTGGTGCTGTGCCACGACGGGCGCACGCAACCCTCCGAGGGCCTGTTCTCCGCCCTGGAAGGAGGTCTGCGCTCACTGCTGGAGCGAGGGCTCACGGTCACGACGGGTAGCGACCTGCTGGCCTCCGCCTGATGGACCACTGAAGAACCCTCACCCGCATGAGCGCGGTTCACCGCGGCGGCATGGGGCGAACAGATGGGCGAGTACACAAGGCGCCCGTTCCACCGTGCGGTGGAGCGGGCGCCTGTTCCTCGTACCCCCAGCCGGATTCGAACCGGCGCCGCCGCCGTGAGAGGGCGGTGTCCTAGGCCACTAAACGATGGGGGCATGCTATGGAGTTGTGAACCAGCAGACCTGATCGGACTGATTGATCCGTACCCCCAGCCGGATTCGAACCGGCGCCGCCGCCGTGAGAGGGCGGTGTCCTAGGCCACTAAACGATGGGGGCATATGACAGTCCGAATACCGTAATCGGCAACCGGACCCTCGTACCCCCAGCCGGATTCGAACCGGCGCCGCCGCCGTGAGAGGGCGGTGTCCTAGGCCACTAAACGATGGGGGCCACAGATCATGAGATCCGCTGGGGTACCAGGACTCGAACCTAGAATAACTGAACCAGAATCAGTCGTGTTGCCAATTACACCATACCCCAAAGGGCTTCACCCCGGAACGGATCACGTCCGAGGCAGCGGGCAGTAATCTACACGCCCGCCCTCAGCCCATCAAATCGCCAGGAGGTGAAGACCGACACACAACGGACGTCTCGGGATCGTCCCCCTCCATCCTCCCACTCGCCGCCTCACAGGCCCCTGGCAGCCGGCACCGCAGCCCCTCCTGAGTGCTCACAACCAAGCGGAGCTCCAGAGGCATCCCCTACACTCCCATCTAGTTCCTGCTCACCCCACCCTCCTGGAAGGCCTTATGCCCATCCACCCTCAGCGCCACCAGGCATGTCGCGGCCCGCGCAGCAACCGCCTCCTCACCCTTGGACTGACCCTGACCGCAGCACTCGCGCTGAGTGCCTGCGGGCCGGCCCACAAGGGGCAGCTGACCGTCGAACCTGCGAACGCCTCCGCCGAGGCCAGCACCTCCGCCCCGGAACCATCCGAGACGCCGAGCCCAACGCCGTCGGCAACAACCTGGACGGCCCCGAACGTCACGATCTCCAACGACACCACCGGCGCGTGGCACCGACAGGACGACATACTCAAACAGCCGACCAACACATCATCAGAAATCAGCCAGGCCTACAATTTCGACACAGAAGGCTGCCTGGCCATCATCTTCTACAAAGCGAACCACTCAATCTACGACGAAAGAAAAATAGGTGGAGACAACACCACCTCCTCCGCCAAGGTTCAGGAGACGATGCCGAACCACAGTTCTTTCGCGATGACCTCAGGGCCGACTTCCGTCAGCGCCGTACGAGACGACAATGGAACACTCCCCGGATACGAGATCGGCTACACGGCCACCGTCAAGTACGCCAGTGGCTCGACGGGCGACGTGGCTGGATATCGTTTCTTCCGGCAGATCAGCGATCAGGGTGTCACCCTGGAAATCTTCCTGGAGTGCTCCCCGGACAAGCTCGCCTCCGCCGACACATGGCACCAGTTCTTGTTCTCGACACGAGTGACGGGAGTCGACGCCGGGTCCATGGGATAGATGAGTTCCAGGACCGAGCCACAGCACCTCCCTTCCTCCTTCCTCACCACCAGGAGAGCCGCATTGCCTCATCCAGCACCGCATCGCCACATGTTCCTCGCCCGCACCCCCTCCAGAGCTCGTCGCCTCGCCCTGGGGATGTGCCTCGCAGCCAGTCTGGCGCTGAGCGCCTGCGGCCCGGCCCACCAGGGGCAGCTGAAGGTCGAGCCGGCCGACGCCTCCGCCGAGGCCAGCCCCTCCGACTCGGAACCATCCGAGACACCGAGCCCGACGTCGTCGAAGACGCCGTCCGCCACCCCCTCTGCAGCCGCCACGTGGTCTCGACCGTCAGTCACCTTCACCAACGAAGATACATCCGTCTGGTCCCGAAACGACGATCTGGCCAACACCGATAAGAACTCCGATTCTGTCCACATCGAGGGATACCAGTTCACCAACGGGCAGGTCTGTCAGGGATACATCAGCCAATACGTCTCGGAAAAATATTTCACGCCCCACCCCACCGATGGGCTGCAGTCGATGACTGACGTATCGATTAAGACTGACGACTACACAACCTATCAGACCACCAGCACCCCTTCCCCTGTCGAAGCAGTGCGCGACGACAACGGAACGATTCCCGGTTACGAGGTGGGATTCAGCGGTAACGTCAACTTCTCTAACGCCCCGAATACACCTGTCGTGGGATATCGTTTTAGCAGGACCGTCGGAAAAGAGGGATACGTCCTGAATGTTGGACTTGTGTGCCAAACGAATACACCGGCCTCTTTAGAGCAGTGGCACACAATTCTCGCCGGTATCCGAGTCCAGGGAATCGACGCCGGAGCCATGTGATCGGCCGGCGCGACCCGCAGAAGAGCGGGACGGCTGGTGCGGTCCTGTACTCAGCTCCGCACTCACTGGCTGGTGGGGCCGGGACGCACGCGCTAGCGCTGCGTCCCGGCCCCACCGGCTCAGTTCATCGTGCAGTCACCTCACCCGAGCCGGGCCCGAAGAGTCTTCAGCCTGGTCAGGGTGGAGCTGCTTCCGAGGATCTCCATGGACTCGAACAGGGGCGGAGAGACCTGCCGCCCGGTCACCGCGACGCGCAACGGACCGTATGCCAGGCGCGGTTTGATCCCCTCGCCGTCGGGCATGCCCCGCCCCTCGACGATGGCGGTCTTGAGGGCCTCCTCGAGATGGTCCTTGTCCCACTGCTCAGGGTTGAGCCCCTCTAGGGCGCTGATGCCCGCATCCAGCACGTCTCCGGCCGAGGCCTTGAGCTTGGCCACGGCCTTGTCGTCGACGACGAGATCGTCGTCGGACACGAAGAGGAAGCCGAGCATGTCGCGGCTCTCTCGCAGCAGCTGGATCCGCGTCTGGATGAGCGGGGCCGCCGCGTTGAGGATCTCCTGCTCGCGCGCTGTGAGCTTGTCGAAGGCCTCCGCTGAGACCAGTGGCACCTGAGCGGTCTCACCGGTCGGGTCGGGGTAGGCGTCGGCGAGGTAGGGCACCAGCCGGTCCCGGAAGTCGATCTCTCCCAGCGCACGCACCTGCTCGGCGTTGATGGCTTCGCACTTCTTGGGGTCGAAGCGGGCCGGGTTGGGGTTGACGTCATGGACGTCGAAGGCCTCGATCATCTCCGCGGCTGAGAAGACGTCGCGGTCCGCGCTCAGTGACCACCCCAGGAGGGCCAGGTAGTTGAGGAGACCCTCGGGGATCATGCCGCGGTAGCGGTGGATGAGGAGGTTGGACTGGGGGTCCCGCTTGGACAGCTTCCGGTTGCCCTCCCCCATGACGTAGGGCAGGTGCCCGAACTCGGGAATGACCTGAGCCCGACCGATGTCCATGAGGGCCCGGTAGAGGACCACCTGCCGCGGCGTGGAGGACAGCAGGTCCTCACCGCGCAGAACGTGGGTGATGCCCATTGCGGCGTCGTCAACGGGGTTGACCAGGGTGTAGAGCGGCTCACCGCCCGCGCGCACGACGACGTAGTCCGGCACGCTGCCGGCCTTGAAGGTGATGGGGCCGCGGACCAGGTCGGTGAAGGTGATGTCCTCGTCCGGCATCCGCATCCGCAGGACGGGCAGGCGCCCCTCGGCGCGGAAGGCGTCCTTCTGCTCCTGGGTCAGATCGCGGTCGAAGCCGTCGTAACCGAGCTTGGGGTCCTCGCCGCGCTCACGGTGACGGGCCTCGATCTCCTCGGGGGTGGAGAAGGACTCGTACAGGTAGCCGGCAGCCAGCAGCTCGGCGGCCACCTCCTTGTACAGGTCCATACGCTGGGACTGGCGGTAGGGCTCATGAGGGCCCCCTTTACCCACGCCCTCGTCCCAGTCCAGGCCCAACCAGGTCAGGGAGTCCAGGATGGCGTCGAAGGACTCCTCGGAGTCACGGGCGGAGTCGGTGTCCTCGATCCGGAAGACGAAGGTTCCGCCGGTGTGGCGGGCGTAAGCCCAGTTGAACAGGCAGGTGCGCACCATGCCCACGTGAGGGGTTCCCGTAGGTGAGGGGCAGAAACGTACGCGCACGGACGATGAGCCCTGCTCCGGGATACCGGAGGTGCTGGTGGGCTCAGGACGGAAGGCGGATGAGTGATCACTGAGTTCAGGCATGATGGGGCCAGGATAGTCCCCTCTGACGCCACCCAGGGAACAGGTCGGGCCCCTCGGGCGGGGTGCCCCGCCACGCCGGCCGCCGCCGGCACCGTGAACGCTCCAGCTGTCAGAACCAGCAACCCAGGCCCCTGTGGCAAGGTGCCCAGCAAGCACCGCCCTCCTGGCAACGACGGCCTTTCTTTCCATCAACATGTTCTGAGGACGATGCGTTGCCCAGAGTTCATCATCAGGCACAGAGACGCTATGAGGAGATCAATCTCCTCTCCATCGAGGTCACCCCTCTTCGGCATGACCACCCACATCCTGTAAGCGGAATTACCGCATAGACGCCCCCCCATTATCTGGGTCTCTCACCTGAAGTATTCGCCATCGACTCCGCGAGATGGGGATCTCGCCCCATCGCACTGCGCATACGGAGGAATTAGGGTGCCATCCGTGAGATCATGATGTCGCCGCCATGAAGTCCTCGCGGCTCCCACCAGTGGTGATGACATCCCCAGCCCGTTCGGGAAGACTCCCGACTCATCGTTCCTTGGAGGCCTCATGTCCCCGTCCCCTCATCCCGCAGCACGTTCCGCCAGCCGCCGCCGATCATCACTCAAACTCCCCCTTGTCGCCGGCCTCAGCCTTGCTTTGGCCCTCCCGGCTCTCGCGGCGTGCCAGGACGAGTCCGGCCCCGCGCGTCCCAGTGCCTCCAGCAGTGCGTCATCATCCGCCAAAAAATCGGACAAGACTGCAGAACCATCGGAAAAGCCCTCCAAGGGAGGTAAGAACAGCAACGTCGAGTACGTTCCTTCGTGGGAGTTCCCGCAGTCTCACTCCGGGTGGAACGTGACCACCTACGACACCGACGGCAAGAACCGGATGGAAAAGTCGAACGGTTGCGTGTTCTCCGCGACGCAGAACCTGTACGAACCGAGCGGTGAGGGTGATCGCGCCGAGTCGGACTATCAGGCGGACGCCTTTATCGCCGCCTATCAGAAGCCGGAATTCAAGAATGTCTCCTTCGAGCCTACCAAGGACGATTCCACCCTGGTCAAGGACACCGATGGTCACCCCATCGAGACCAGGCGGCTGGACTTCACGTACACCGGCACACAAGACAACAAGGACTACAAGATCACCAGGGTCGTCCGTGTATTCAGCACGGTGGGCAGACCCGTCATGCTCCAGGCGGCGTACGCCTGCCCTGTTGATGCCTACTCCGCCAGTGAGATGGAGACGCTGTTCAAGGCCACACCGATCAGTAATCCCGGTCCGACAGACATGGATGAGGGCACATCTGACAACGGAACCGGCAAGGGCTCCAAGAGCGAGGACAAGAAGAGCGGATCCGAGGACAAGAAGAGCGACGAGAAGGGCTCAGGCAGCTCGCCCAAGGACACCTGATCGACTCTCCCTCGGCTCACCATGAGCCGATGAGTAACGCCGGTACCTACCGGCATGGGTGGGGTTCTCGGAACATGTCTCGAGAACCCCACCCGTCGTCGTCTTCGGGGCGAGGACTCCGGCTCCGCGGGGCCAGACGTGTCGCCTCAGCGGCGAACCACCGGGTTGGAGAAGGAGCCGATGCCCTCGACCTCGACCTCGACGCGCTGACCGGCTCGGATCTCGCCGACTCCCGCCGGCGTGCCGGTGAGAATGACGTCGCCGGGCAGGAGGGTGAAGATCGTCGATACGTAGGCGACCAGCTCGGGAATCGATCGGATCATGTCAGTGGTCCGTCCCTCCTGGACGAGGCGGCCGTCGACCCGGGCGCGCACCACCGCGTCTCCGGGTGAGAAGAGCGGCTCGCGGCCGGGCTCGGGGACCTCGATCCACGGCCCCAGGGGGCAGGAGGTGTCGAAGGCCTTGGCCCGCACCCACTGCGGCTCGGCGCGCTGGCGGTCGCGGGCCGAGACGTCGTTGGCGACCGTGTACCCCAGGATGACGTCGTCGGCGTGCTCCACGGGGACGTCCTTGGCGAGGGTCTTGATGACGACGGCGAGCTCGGCCTCGTAGTGAACCTCCTCGCTCCAGGCGGGCAGGACGATGGGAGCGTCCGGCCCGATGACGGAGGTGTTGGGCTTGAGGAAGACCACCGGGTCGCGTGGCGGCTGGTCCTCACCCATCTCGGCGATGTGGCCCGCGTAGTTCTTCCCGATCCCCACGACCTTGGAGCGCGGGATGACCGGCGACAGGAGCCGGGCCTCGCCCAGCTCGACGACCTCCCCGGTGGCCTCGGGCAGGGAGTAGAGGGGGTCTCCCTTGAGGACCAGGAGGTGCCCCTCGGACTCGCCCGAGGCGACCTCGTGCTCGGGCAGGCCCTGGACGATGCCGTAGCGGGGCTCGTCACCGGTGGAGAAGCGCGCGATCTTCATGGGCCTCAGCCTAGCGCTGTTGGGCTCAGCTGCCCGAGGCCTCCTCGAGCGCGGCGCGACGCTCCGTGATGGCGGCGTGGGCGGCGCCGTCGGCGGCCCAGATGTCCCCGGGAAGCGTGCCGGGCAGATAGGGGTTGTCGGTGGCGATGAAACGGATCTCGTCCTTCTCACCGGCCTCGACGGCGCGGCGCTGGGCCTCCCAGTCGCGCAGGGCTCCGAAGGCCCAGCCTCCCAGGGCGAGGATGGAGACCATGTTAATGACGGTCATCGCCCCCATGACGAGGTCGGACAGGCTCCACACGAAGGAGAGTGTGGACAGGGAGCCGACGGCGGTGGCCACGATGATCATGGCCCGCAGGGCGTAGTGCTTGTGCTGCTTGCCCTGGAGATAGTCCACGTTGACCTGGGCATAGGTGTAGTTGCCCAGGAGCGAGGAGTAGGCGAAGACGAAGATGATGACGGCCATGAGGTACTGCGCCCAGCCGCCGAGCACGTTGGTGACCGATGCCGACGTCAGGGTATTGGCGGCGTCTTCGGCCGCTTTGGCTGCCGCCTTGGAGACGTTGGGGCCTGCCGGGGTGTAGACCCCGGAGAGCAGGACGATGAGGGCGGTGACGGTGCACACCACGATCGTGTCGACGAAGACGCCCAGGGACTGCACGAATCCCTGCTGGACGGGGTGGGAGACGGTGGCGGTGGCCGCGATATTGGGGACCGAGCCCTCACCGGCCTCGTTGGAGAACAGGCCTCGTCGGGTACCGTACTGAAGGGCGGCAATGAATCCTCCGGCGGTCCCCGCGAAGGCCTGGTTGATTCCGAAGGCGCCCTTAAAGATGGAGACGAACGCACCCGGGATCGCACTGGCGTGCAGCACCAGGATGGCCACGGCGATGAGGGCGTAGACCACCGTCATGATCGGCACGAGCCACTCCGAGACGGCAGCGACCGACTTGATGCCCTTGAAGATGATCGGCGTGGTGATGACGACCAGAGCAACGGCGGTCATCCACGGCTCGATGTTGAAGGTGCTCTTCATCGTGGCGGAGATCGTGTTGGCCTGAAGAGCCTCGAAGGCGAAGCCGAAGACGAAGGTGATGACGACGGCGAAGAGCATGGCGGCGGGCTTGGACCCCAGGCCGCGCTGGATGTAGTAGGCGGGGCCGCCACGGAAGGTGCCGTCGGGGTGGGTGACCTTGTAGAGCTGGGCAAGGGTGGCCTCGATGAATCCGGTGGCCATGCCCACCAGCGCCACGATCCACATCCAGAACACGGCACCGGGGCCACCCATGGTGATGGCGAGGGCCACGCCCACGATGTTGCCGGTGCCCACGCGGGAGGCCAACCCGATGGCGAAGGCCTGGAAGGAGGAGATCCCGCCCTCCTTGCTGTCACGGGAGGAGGTGATGGCCCGCACCATGTAGGGGAAGAGCCGCAGCTGCACGAATCCGGTCCGCATGGTGAAGTACAGGCCCCCCAGCACGAGCAGCCAGGCGAGCAGGTAGAGGAACAGGTACCCGGCGGCGTCATCGAGGATCTTGGCGCCATCGTTGAAGAAGCGCTCCAAGGATGCGGTCCAGCCGTTGCCTGCGCTGGATGCCGCACTGGTCAGGGAAGCCAGAACCGGTTGCACGTGAGATCCTCCGTAGGGGTGGGACGACGGCGCGGACGAGGTGGGCGTCGGGCGCGCGAACCAGCACGGGAGCGGTCCGGGATACACGTCCTGCCCACGTCCCCCTCCTTCGGGAGGGAGGGCACCGTATTCGCGAAGGCTACGGATACAGTGTTTCGATTCGGTGACGGCCCTGTGGCATCGCTGCCGCACGTGCGCGAGGCGCGTGGTGCGTTGTGCGCGACACCGCCCATCTACCGCTCGCCTGCCCCCTCCCAGGCGCCTTCCGGCAGAGGCGCCGGAAGGTACTCGGAGTCCCTGCGGAAGACCGACTTGTCGCCCTCCGCCGTTGACGTGCCCCGCCTGGCCTCCCAGTCCCTGAGCGCGCCGACGACCCATCGGCTCAGGAGCACCAGCGCCACGAGGTTGATGATGGCGCCCAGTCCCAGGAGCACGTCCGCCAGGGTCCACACGGTGGTCAGCTGCTGCACGCTGCCGATGCCGGCGCAGATGACGGCGCCGATCTGCAGCGCACGCGCGACCCAGGGACGATCGGTGAG
Source organism: Actinomyces sp. oral taxon 175 str. F0384 (assembly GCF_000223355.1). Classification (NCBI taxonomy): domain Bacteria; kingdom Bacillati; phylum Actinomycetota; class Actinomycetes; order Actinomycetales; family Actinomycetaceae; genus Actinomyces; species Actinomyces sp. oral taxon 175. The sequence continues at coordinate 818,015 of NZ_AFUR01000001.1, read as the reverse complement.
GTAGTCGAGGCAGACCTGGGCGTAGGAGAAGGCCCCGATGATGGTGGTGTAGGCCAGGACGACGACGAGCAGGGCCATGGGCCAGCGGCTCCACTCCCCCACGAGGTGGGCGATGGCGTCCTGGGTCAGGGTTCCGGCACTGTCCTTGGCACTCGCCCCGGGCTGGAGGACGTCCGCGCCGGCGACCAGGATCGCCAGCGCCGTCGCCGTGCAGACGAACAGGGTGTCCACCACGACCCCGAAGGCCTGGATGAATCCCTGCTGGACGGGGTGGCTCACGGTGGCCGAGCCCGCGGCGCAGGCGGCCCCTCCGAGTCCCGCCTCATTGGAGAACAGGCCGCGGCGCACGCCGTTGAGCAGCGCGGCGGTCACCCCGCCGGCCAGGCCGCCCAGCCCCTGGCGCAGGCCGACGGCGCCCTCGATGATGGACCACAGCGCCTCCCACGCCTGGACGGGGTGGGTCACGAGGATGGCCAGGACCAGCACCAGGTAGGCCAGCGCCATGAACGGGGCCAGGTACTCAGCCACCCGGGCCATGGCGCGCAGGCCCCCCAGGAGGACCGGCGCGGTCAGGGCCACGACGAGGACCGCTCCCAGACTCGGTGAGAGCCCTCCGGCCCCCTGCAGGGACGCGGTGATGGCGTTGGCCTGCACCATGGGCATGACCAGGCCGTTGGCGATGAGGAAGACGACGGCGAACACCCCGCCCAGGATCGGCAGCCCCAGTCCTCGCGAGATGTAGTAGGCGGGACCACCGCGGAAGGTGCCGTCGGGGCGACGCACCTTGAACAGCTGGGCGAGCGTGGCCTCGCTGAAGGCGGTGGCGGTTCCCAGGATCGCCACGAGCCACATCCACAGCACGGCTCCGGGCCCGCCCAGGATGAGCGCCAGGGCGACCCCGACGATGTTGCCGGTCCCCACCCGGCAGGCCAGTCCGACGGCGAAGGCCTGGAAGGAGGTGATGCCGCCGTGGCTCCCGTCGCGCGATCCGACCACCGAGGCGGCGATCGCGTCGGTGTGCCGCAACTGGACAGCCCCAGTTCTCACGGTGAAGAAGATGCCCGCCCCGATGAGGAGCCACATGAGGCCCCAGGAGTAGAGCATGTCGGAGAAGGAGGCCAGGACGGCGTCGACCTGGCCCATCCATGAGATGCGCCCCAGAGGTGCCATGAGAATCAGCCCCGCTTCGCCACGTCGTCGGGCTCCCAGATACCGGGGACCACGTCTCCGGGCAGGAGGGAGTTGCCGTGCCCCACGAAGGCGGGCTCGGTGATGCCCCGGGCACGCTGGGACTCGAAGTCCCGCAGGGCTCCGATGACCCAGGGGGCCAGACGGACGATGACGACGAGGTTGAGCACGCCCAGCAGTCCCAGGGCGATGTCGGTCAGGGCCCAGACGATGGGCAGGGTCAGGACGGTGCCGCCGAAGGCCGCCACGGTCAGGACGATCCCGAAGACCTGTTCGGCCCGGCGCTCTCCGCCCAGGAAGTTGACGTTGACCTGGGCGTAGGAGTAGCAGCCCAGCACCGTGGAGAAGACCAGGACGAAGATGAGCACCACCATGGGCCAGGTGGTCCAGGCGCCCAGATGCTCGGCAACGGCCTGCTGGGTGAGAATCGCGCCGACCAGGGAGTCGTCCCCAGGATGGTAGGTGTCGGTGGCCAGCAGGATGAGCAGGCCGGTGGCCGTGCACACGAGGATCGTGTCGACGAAGACGCCGAAGGACTGGATGAGCCCCTGACGCACGGGGTGGGCGACGGTCGCGGTGCCGGCAGCATTGGGGACGGTTCCGAGCCCGGCCTCGTTGGAGAACAGACCGCGGCGCACACCGTTGAGCAGCGCTGCGAGGACTCCTCCGGCGGTGCCGAAGAAGGCCTGGTTGACGCCGAAGGCCCCTTCAAAGATGCTCACAAGGACCTCGAGAAGCTTGTCCGCGTTAAGGACGATGACCACCACGGCCATGAGCACGTAGGCCAGCGCCATGACGGGAGCGAGCCACTCCGCGACGCGGGCCACGAGCCGGACTCCCCCCAGGACCACCGGCGCGGTCAGTAGAACGAGGAAGACCCCGACCATCCAGCCCGAGACGCTGGGGACGGTGGCGGTGATGACCTCGGCCAGCGAGTTGGTCTGCACCATGACCACTGTGACGCCGACCGAGACGATGCACATGGCGGCGAAGACCTTGCCCCACAGAGCCGATCCCAGGCCGTTCTTGATGTAGTAGGCGGGGCCCCCACGGAAGGTGAAGTCCCGGCCGCGCTCCTTGAAGATCTGGGCGAGCGTGGACTCCACGAAGCTGGTGGCCATGCCGATGAGGGCGACGACCCACATCCAGAACAGGGCGCCGGGGCCGCCGGCCACAATGGCCAGGGCCACTCCAGCGATGTTGCCGATGCCGACGCGCGCGGCCAGCCCCACGGCGAAGGCCTGGAAGGAGGAGATACCGCCCTGCGCACCGGATCGGGACCCGGACAGCGAGTTGACCATGGTGCCGAAGTGGCGCAGCTGAACCAGGTGGGTGCGAGTGGTCAGGTAGATGCCGGCCAGGATGAGCAGGGCGGCAAGAAGGTAGGTGTAGAAGAAGTCGTCGACGACCTTGAGCAGGTTCTCGATACTGGTGAGGTTCATGCGTCGGCTCCTGTCGAGGCGGCGGGCTGGCTGCTGGCCGGGGTGGCTGCGGGAACGCCGTCGTCGGCGGTGCCGCCCGCATCGGCCAAGTGGGTCCTCTCGCCGGTCCAGACGTCACCGGGAAGGTCGCCGGGCAGGTAGGGGTTGCCCACGCCGGTGAAAAGGGGGGCGACTCGTCCCGCCGCGCGCTGGGCGTCCCAGTCCCTGAGGGCGCCCACGCCCCAGCGGGCGAGCCAGATGAGGGCGACCAGGTTGGTCAGGGTCATGACGGCCATGGTGATGTCGACGGTGTTCCACACGACGGTCAGAGAGGCGAGCGCCCCCAGCCCGGTGGAGACCACCGAGACGAGCCGGGGCAGCCAGCGCCACTCGGGCCGCTCGGAGATGAAGGTCATGGAGACCTCGGAGTAGGTGGCCGCGGCGATGATGGAGGAGAAGGCCAGGACGAAGATGACGATGGCCATGGGGACGGCCGTCCAGCTGCCGAGGGTGGCGGCGACGGCGTCGGAGGTCAAGGTTGCCGCGGCATCGGGGGTCAGCGTGCCGGCCTGGACGAGGGCGGGGCTGTAGACCCCGGAGACCAGGATGATGAAGGCGGTCGCGGTGCACACGACGATGGTGTCGACGAACACGCCGAGGGACTGGATGAGGCCCTGCTGGACGGGGTGGGCCACGGTGGCGGTGGCGGCGGCGAAGGGGGCGGTGCCCTGCCCGGCCTCGTTGGAGAACAGGCCGCGGCGGGTCCCGTTGGTCAGAGCGGCGATGATGCCCCCGGTCACCCCTCCGGCGAAGGGCACCGGGCCGAAGGCCGAGAAGACGATCGTGACCAGCAGCCCCGGGAGCTGAGTGACGTGGAGGGCGACGATGACGACGGCCATGACGACGTAGACCAGGGCCATGATGGGCGCCATCCACTCGGTGACGCGGGCGACCCGGCGTACTCCGCCCAGGATGACCAGGGCGGACAGCCCCACCAGCACCGCGGCGGCGGCGCTCGGGGGCAGGTGCAGCGGGGAGTCAGGGCCGATGACCCCGGCGACGGCGTTGGACTGGACCATGATGATGGAGAAGCCGCAGGTGAAGATCGTCAGTCCCGCGAAGGCGACACCCAGAAGGCGGCTGCGCATCCCGCGCGCCATGTAGTAGGCGGGCCCGCCGCGGAAGGAGCCGTCGGTGTGGCGGACCTTGAACATCTGGGCCAGGGTCGCCTCGAAGAAGGCGGTGGCCATCCCGACCAGGGCGACCACCCACATCCAGAAGATCGCACCGGGGCCGCCCAGGATGAGGGCGGCGGCCACTCCGAAAACATTGCCGATGCCCACGCGGGCGGCCAGGGAGATCGTGAAGGCCTGGAAGGAGGAGATCCCCCCCTGAGCACCCGAACGCGACCCGGCCACCTGGCGGAACATGTCCGGCAGGCGGCGGAGCTGCACGAAGCCGGTGCGGGCGGTCAGCAGGATCCCGGTACCGACGAGCACCCACATGGTGATGTGGAGCGTGATCCAGTCCGAGACCGCCGCGAGCTGAGCAGCGAGGACATCCATGGGAGATTCAGCCTTTCACGGTGTCACGACAGGTGGGGACGGCCCGCATGCTCTCATGAATCTCCGCCCGGGACATAGTGCGGTCGTTCCTCAGGACGCGGGAGCGGCTCCTCAGCATCGGATTCCCGCCCTCCTCCCCGGATCGTTCACGATCCAGCCTCGTGAGACGATGACGCCGTGACCTCCCAGACTGCTCCGGCCCTCAACGCGATGCTCGACGCCCTCATTCCGGCTGACGATCCCGAGCGCGTCCCCGAGCCCGAGGAGGTCTACCTGGCCTTCTCAAGCTGGGCGGAGACGACCGGCCGCCCCCTCTACCCGCACCAGGACGAGGCGCTGTCGGAGATCCTGGAGGACCGCCACGTCATCGCCGCCACCCCGACCGGATCGGGCAAGTCGATGATCGCGCTGGCAGCCCACACCGCCTCCCTGGCCCGCGGGGGCCGCTCCTACTACACGGCCCCCCTCAAGGCCCTGGTCAGTGAGAAATTCTTCGAGCTGGTGCGCCTGTTCGGGGCGGACAACGTCGGCATGGTCACCGGGGACACCTCCATCAACGCCGCCGCCCCGATCATCTGCTGCACCGCGGAGATTCTGGCCAACCAGTCCCTGCGCGAGGGCGAGGACATGGACGTGGACTGCGTCATCATGGACGAGTTCCACTACTACGCCGACCCGCAGCGCGGCTGGGCCTGGCAGGTGCCCCTCCTGGAGCTGCCCCAGGCGCAGATGGTGCTGCTGTCGGCCACGCTGGGCGACGTCTCCTTCTTCGTGCGGGACCTGCGCGAGCGCACGGGCCGCGAGGTCGCCGTCGTCGACGACGCCGTGCGGCCGGTTCCGTTGGAGATGGAGTACGTCGTCGAGCCGATCGGTGAGCTGCTTCAGCGCCTGGTGGGGCAGGACAAGGCGCCGGTCTATGTCGTCCACTTCTCCCAGAAGGAGGCGGTGGAGCGGGCGACCTCCCTGCTGAGCGTGGACCTGGTGCCCAAGTCCCGCAAGGCCGAGGTTGTGGAGGCGCTGGGCGACTTCCGCTTCGGGGGCGGTTTCGGGGCCACGCTCTCGCGGCTGCTGCGCGCCGGGATCGGCGTGCACCATGCGGGCATGCTGCCGCGCTACCGGCGGCTGGTGGAGCGCCTGGCCCGCGAGGGCCTGCTGTCCGTCATCTGCGGCACTGACACGCTCGGGGTGGGGATCAACGTGCCGATCCGCTCAGTGGTCATGACCTCCCTGGTGAAGTTCGACGGCTCCAAGGAGCGCCACCTCACCGCCCGCGAGTTCCACCAGATCGCCGGGCGGGCCGGGCGCGCCGGCTTCGACACCCGCGGCTACGTCTCCGTCCAGGCCCCCGAGCACGTCATCGAGAACGCCAAGGCGCTGGCCAAGGCCGGCGACGACGAGCGCAAGCGCCGCAAGATCGTGCGCAAGAAGGCCCCTGAGGGGCGCGTCAACTGGACGGACAAGACCTTCGAGCGGCTGCGCGACGCGGCCCCGGAGACACTGACCAGCCAGTTCCAGGTCACCACCACCATGGTGCTCAACCTCATGGAGCGCGCCGGCGACCCGGTGGCGGCGATGGCGGGCCTGCTGGAGCGCGCCCACGAGCCCGAGGCCCAGCGGCGCCGGCACGTGCGACGCGCCCTGGAGATCTACCTGTCCCTGCGCACGGCGGGGGTCCTCACGCATGTCTCCAGCGCCCAGGCCGCCGCCGATGGGCGCCCCCGGTTGCGCCTGGCCGTGGACCTGCCGGCCGACTTCGCCCTCAACCAGCCCCTGGCGCCCTTCGCCCTGGCGGCCATGGACCTGCTGAACGTGGAGGCCCCGGAGCACACGGTCGACGTCGTCAGCGTCGTCGAGGCCACCCTGGACGATCCGCGCCCGCTGCTCTACGCCCAGCAGCGCGCCGCCCGCGGCGAGGCGATCGCCGCGATGAAGGCCGAGGGCATGGACTACGAGGAGCGCATGGCCGCCCTGGAGGAGGTCACCTGGCCCCAGCCGCTGGCCGAGCTGCTCTCCCCCGCCCTGGAGATGTATAAGCAGGCCAACCCGTGGATCGCCGAGCACGAGCTGGCGCCCAAGTCGGTGGTGCGCGAGATGGTGGAGAACGCGATGACCTTCTCCGACCTCATCTCCCGCTACGAGCTGGGCCGCAGCGAGGGCGTGGTGCTGCGCTACCTGACCGATGCCTACCGGGCGCTGCGCCAGGTCGTGCCCGAGGAGCACCGCACTCCTGAGGTGGTCGAGCTCATCGACTGGCTGGGGGCGCTCGTGCGCGCCGTCGACTCCTCCCTGCTCGATGAGTGGGAGGCGCTCGGTCAGGCGCAGGCGGGCAAGGCCGGCGAGGCCGCCGGCCTGCTGGAGGGCGACCGTCCCGGTGCGGACGACTCATCCGGGGTGGAGCGGGCCTTCGGCGCGGACGAGAACGGGACGGTGGCCTTCACTCGCAACCGTCACGCCTTCCGGGTGGCGGTGCGCCGGGAGATGTTCCGGCGCGTGGAGCTCATGGCGCGCGACGACGTCGAGGCCCTGGGGCGCCTGGACGCCTCCTCCGGCTGGGGCGAGGACCGCTGGGACGAGGTGCTGGGCCGTTACTGGGACGAGTACGACTGGATCGGCACCGACACCTCGGCTCGGGCGATCTCACTGGCGCCGCTCGACGAGGCCCCCGATGAGACGGCCCTGGCGGCCGCCGGGGTCAGTGAGCGCCTGCGCGAGGCCCTGGAGGCCTCCGGCAAGCAGGTGTGGCTGGCCACGCAGGTCCTGGAGGACCCCGACGGCGACCACGACTGGCGGCTGACGGCCCTGGTGGATCTGGCTGAGTGCGACCGGGAGGGACGCGCGGTCGTCCACCTGCTGTCCGTGGGCCCGCAGCAGGGTTAGCGCGCCTCGCGGGAGTCCGTGACGGGCCTGACCGGCTGGCGCAGGAGGGTCTTCATCCTCTCGGGTGCCACGCGCCTGGGGTCGCTGAGGTAGATCTCGTGGTGGGGCCCGTTCCAGGTGAGGCCGAGGCCCGGCATGATCTCGTCGTGCAGGCGCGCCAGGGTGGGGGCCTCGTCGTCGTAGGTGCCCACGTGGAGGATCTGCAGCGACCTGCCCTCACTCAGGGAGAGTTCCTTGAGAGCGGAGACGGGCAGCTCCGGTTTCTTCCGCGCCACCTGCGCCAGCCCCTCGGCGATGTCCTGCGAGGAGACCGCCTCGGGCAGGGGGATCATCATGGTCCAGTCCCACTCCCCCTTGTCACCGGCGACGAAGGCCGCATTGTCGGCGCTCGTCCACAGTCCCTCCAGGGGGCCGACGACGAAGTCATCGCCGGTTCGTTTCTTCAGCACCGCGCGGATCGCGTAGGCGCCCGCGTAGAGCGTCTGGATCGCGGTGGCGTAGGCCGGTGAGGTGTTGGGGTCGCCGTGGCCGTCGATGGCCAGGTAGGTCATGGCCGGTACGTCCACCTCCGTGAAGTCGGCTCGCCCCGGCAGGTACAGGTCCTTGCGGTCCTTCTTGATGTCAGTCCTCATCACTGTCTGCTTTCTTCAGAAGGGATCGGGTCCAGGCGAGATCCGCTTCCTGGCGCAGGATCTCGTAGTCGAAGATGGCCAGGGCGTGCTCCTCGTCGACCTGGGCACGCAGGGCGCGCAGCTCATCGAGCCTGCCGAGGAGTGCCTCGGCGCGACGCGCGAGGAGGGCCGCGAGCGCGGGATCCTCGAGCCGGCTATAGGCATTGAGCGCCGGGAGCACACCGGCGGAAGGCGGAGCCGGGGCGAGGACACGTTCACCGGCGGCCTGCCTCAGCTCACGGCGCCCGGCCTCGGTGACCCGGAAGACGGTGCGCCGCCCCTGGGAGCCCTCGTCGGGCTCGAGGAGCCCCCGCTCCGACAGGCGCTTGAGGAGGTAGTAGACGGAGGAGAAGGCCAAGGAGGTCCACTGACGGTAGCCGCGCTGCTCAATGACCCGATCGAGGTCGTAGCCATGGCGCGGCTGCTCGGCAAGGAGCGAGAGGACAACGATGTCGGCGTCGGAGGACATACCAATACTCTAGCACTAGAGTAATGGTGAGCAAGTCGGTTACCGGGCTGATTCACCGGAGCGGCGAGGTCGAAGGACTCTCGGTTACGGGCAGACCGCGCGGGCGAGCTGGCGGATCTGGGCCGGCCGGGTGCGGCAGCAGCCGCCGACGAGCCGAACCCCTTCGGCGATCCATGAGGGCGCCAGCTCCGGGATTCCAGCCCCGTCACCTGTGGACTGCCAGGTCTTGGTCGCCGGGTCGTAGAGATCGCCCACATTGGGGTAGGCCACCAGCGGCTTGCCGGTCGCCGCACGCAGTACCGGCAGCGCGCGGGCGACGACGCCCGGGGCCACGCAGTTGATGCCGACCGCGACGACGATCTCCTCCTGCTCAGCCCAGGCCGCCGCCTCGGCCAGCGGCGTACCGTCCGCAAGCGTGGAGCCGTCGGGGCGCACCTGAAAGGAGACCCAGCACTGGGCCTGAGGGGCGAGGTCCGTGACCATGGAGGCGAGCGCCCGCGCCTCATCCAGTCGCGGAAGCGTCTCCAGGGCGAACAGGTCGAGCCCCTCCCCCACCATCACCTCGATACGAGGCAGGTGAACCTCCTGGAAACCGGGGTCCTCAAGGATGTCGATGCCGTAGGTGCCGGTGTACTCACTGCCATCAGCCAGATAGGCCCCATACGGCCCGAGCCCTCCGGCGACGAGTACCGGCTCCTCGGGGTGCTCCTTGCTGAACTGGCGGGCCGCTCCCTTGGCCAGGCGGGCGCCGGCTGCGATGACCCGCCTTGCTCCGGCGGCATCCTCCCCGGAGTGGATCAGCGCCGGGAGCGTGGCCTGGTAGGTGTTGGTCGTGATGACGCGAGCCCCCGCATCCAGGTAGTCGGAGTGCACCTCGCGCACGACGTCGGGCGCCGTGGTGAGCGCGCGCGCCGACCACAGCGCGTTGCGGGTGTCGATCCCGCGGGCGTCGAGCTCGGTCCCCATCGCCCCGTCGAGGACGACCGGACCTCGGTCCAGCAGATCAGACAACCGGACCGGCTCTCGCCCGAAGGACGTGGCGGATTCCGAGAGCGTTCGCATTGCGACACGGTATCGAATGGCTCGAGACGGCACCGGTAGCGTCTCAGGCATGGACCCGGTTGCACATCACCGCGAGCCCGCCGCCGCATCGGATACGTCACCCGCCCCTCCCCCTCGACCCCACCACGACGGCCCCGAAGGTCGGGGAGACCATGACAGCCGGGGGCATGTCACCGCGCTGGAACGCCGCATGAACCGCCGTCATCTCATGATGATTAGCTTTGGCGGAGTCATCGGCACGGGACTGTTTCTCTCGACCGGCAACACGATCCACCAGGCCGGCCCCTTGGGGACCGTGCTGGCCTACTCCATCGGTGCCGTCATCGTCTACCTGGTCATGCTGTGCCTGGGAGAGCTGAGCGTTGCGATGCCCTTCACCGGCGCCTTCCATGTCTACGCCCGCCAGTACCTGGGGCCGGCCACGGGTTTCGTCACTGCCGTCCTGTACTGGCTCACGTGGACGGTCGCCCTGGGAAGTGAGTTCACCGGCGCGGCGATCATCATGTACGGGTGGTTCCCGGGCGTTCCGGTATGGGTGTGGGCGGCCGCCTTCATCGTCCTGGTCCTTGTGCTCAACATGGTCTCGGTCCGGGTCTTCGCCGAGGCGGAGACTGTGCTGTCCGGGATCAAGGTGGTGGCCATCATCGTGTTCATCGCTCTGGGCACGGCCGCAATCGTCGGGCTCCTGCCCTACGAGGGGCACCGCTCGTTCCTGGGGCTGACGAATCTGTACCGGGACGGTCTCTTCCCCAACGGCTTCGGCTCGGTGTTCACCACGATCCTGGCCGTCAACTTCGCTTTCTCCGGCACCGAGCTCATCGGCATCACCGCCGGGGAGGTCGAGGATCCGGGCACCACTGTTCCGCGCGCGATCCGGGCGACCCTGGCCCGCCTGGCCATCTTCTTCATCGGCTCAATCATCGTCATCGCAGCGCTGATCCCGTGGGAGAGGGCCGGAGTCGAGGAGAGTCCCTTCGTGACGGTCCTGTCCAGAATCGGCGTGCCATACGCCGGGGTCCTCATGAACATCGTCATTCTGGCCGCGATCCTGTCGGCGGCGAACTCGGGGCTCTACGCCTCGACCCGCATGCTGTGGTCGCTGGCCAACGAGGGCACTCTGCCCAAGGTCCTGGCGCGCACTAATCGCTTCGGGGTGCCCGCCCTGGCGATGGGCCTGTCCATGGTCGGCGGGCTGGCCTCGCTGCTGACCTCGACCTATGCGGCCTCCACGGTCTATCTGGTCCTTGTGTCAGTCTCCGGTCTCGCCGTCGTCCTGGTCTGGGTGGTGATTGCCGCGTGCCACCTGTCCTTCCGACGGCGCTGGCTCGCTGAGGGCCGCAGCCTTGAGGACCTGGCCTACCGGGCTCCCGGGTATCCGTGGGTCTCGATCGCGGCGCTGGGGCTGTCTATGGCCTCGTGCCTGCTCATCGTCTTCGACCCCGAGCAGCGCGCCGGCCTGGCGATCACCGCCGTCTTCCTCGTGGTCTGCTACGTGGGCTACTGGGGAGTCAACCGCCGCGTCAGTCTGTGAGCCGCTGGCGGTCCGGCACCCGAGGGGCCTTAGCGGGTCTCGATGATCTGCTTACCGAAGGGGAAGCAGGTGACGGGGATGAGCTTGATGTTGGCCACGGCCAGCGGGATCCCGATGATGGTGATGGCCTGCGCGGCGGCGGTGGTGAGGTGGCCGATGGCCAGCCAGAGCCCGGCGACGAGGAACCAGATGATGTTGCTGATCCCGCTCATGGCGCCGGCCCCGGGGGCCGGAACCACCTCACGCCCGAAGGGCCACAGGACGTAGGCGGCGATACGGAAGGAGGCGACACCCGCTGGAATCGTGACGATGAGCAGGCAGGCGATCAGTCCGAAGAAGAGGTAGCTGAGGAAGAGCCAGAACCCGCCGAAGACGACCCAGATGATGTTGAGCAGCGTGCGCATGGCACCTATCTACCACACCCGGGCGCCTCGAGAGCCCCGTGCCCGTACGGTCACCAGAAGATGCGCTGAGCGATGGCGTCGGCGAAGTTGTCCAGTGCCTCCGGTGCCGCGCCGAGGTAGAGGCCCGCGTCGATCAGCGAGACCTCCATGAGGTAGAAACCGCCCTGACCGTCCCCGACGACGTCGACACGGTTGAACAGGAGCTGGATGTCGCGACCGGAGACCTCCTTAATCAGCGTGTGGATGGCCTTGCGCACCCGCTCACCCCAGAGCCACTCCTGCTCACTGGGCTCGCGCGCCGTGACGATCTCCTCGTGGATCTCGTCGGTGGACTTGAAGGAGGGGTGGAGCATCGGGGCCTTCTCCACCGCGTGGGACAGCACGCCGTTGAAGTAGACCAAGGAGACCTCGCCCTTACGGTCGACCTCCTCGAGGTAGCGCTGGACCATGACGGTGCGCCCGCGGCGCAGGTGGTGCATGGCGTCATTGATCGCGGCGGACCGGGAGGCGGCGTCGGTGGCGGTGTATCGCCCAGTGCCGCGCCCACCCGAGGAGACGGCCGGCTTGACGACGAAGTCGCCATGGGCCGGGAAGCGGGTGTGAACCTGGTGCTTGGAGTATCCGGCCTCGGGCTCCAGCCACATCGTCGGGATCATGGGGACCCCCCACTCGCTGAGCCGGGTGAGGTAGTGCTTGTCCGAGTTCCAGGTGACGACGTCGGGGTGGTTGGCGAGCCTGGGCACTGACCGGGCCCACTGGAGGAACCGGGAGTAGTTGCCCTTGGTGGCGTAGTCGCGCACGCTGCGCAGCACGACTGTGCCGGACTGGCTCCAGTCGACGTCGGGGTCGTCCCATACGGCAACCCGCGGCTCGATGCCACGCGCACGCAGGGCATCCGGCAGGCCACGGTCATCGTCATCAAGGTGAGGGAAGTCGGCGCAGGTCGCCAGCGTCACGATCGGGTCGCTCATGCGGCCCACGCTACCGCGCGCAGCACCGCGGCGAGAGCCACCGACATGTGACACTGAACCGCGCCCGCACCAGCACACATGTCTACCTACCGGTTGGGGCGACCAGCTGGTCTCCGTTCCGCAACCTTTCGACACCCGCACGCTGCTCAGCCCGCGCGTGCGAGGGTGTCACAATGCCGAGGTGACTTCTCAATCCCGCAAGCCGCGCATCACCGCCGCGCAGCGCTACTGGGCATCCATGGCCGCCATCGTCGTCGTGACCATTCTTGCCGCGGGCCTGCTCGGAGGAACCGTCTCGATACTCACTGGCGCCCGCGCTGGCCGCAGCAGCATGTGGGGCGGCATGGTGGTCGCACTGGTCATGTTGGCGGGCTGGACCCTCGGCACCCGGGTGCGCGACCGCAAGAAGCTCGACCTGCCCCTGTGGCACCGTCTCACCGAGGAGCAGGCGGCCACGCTGAAGCAGTACCACCAGTGGTCTCGCACCGGCCGCATCGAGCAGGACGACGACGCCAAGCGCACTTCGGCCGGGCGGAGCGGCCATCGCCGCAGCGGGCGGACTGGCACTGGCGCATCGAAGGCAGCGCCGTCGAGGGGGTCCTCCTCGACCGGTGCGATGTCGAAACGCGACCGCGCCCGTGCCGCCGACGTGCGCCGTCGCAGGCAAGGCCGCGAGGGCCGTTCGTCGCACTGAACAGGGACACTGGGCAGCGCGCAGTGGCAACTGCGTCTACCCACCCACCCCACCGCACCCTTGAGACTTGCCGCACAATCGCCAGGTTTCATGGATCCCGACTGGACGAAGCCCTCCTCCATCCGTAAAGTATTCCTCCGTCGCCCAGCGAGCCACATCAAATGACATCGCTGTGGTGAAAGCACCGCTAGCTCAATTGGCAGAGCAGCTGACTCTTAATCAGCGGGTTCAGGGTTCAAGTCCCTGGCGGTGTACGAGTCTTCCAGCCCTCGGGCCCGGAAGAGTTGGTCACAAACTGACCGAGCACCGCTAGCTCAATTGGCAGAGCAGCTGACTCTTAATCAGCGGGTTCAGGGTTCAAGTCCCTGGCGGTGTACCACGAAGGGCACGCGCTTCGCCCGGGATGATCCCGAAGGCACAGCAGAGGCGCATGACGGCGGTCGAAGACAATCGCCTCCGCACTGAGAAACTCTCAGGATGCCACCGTTTCAACGGTTCCCACGCCCTCGTGAGCACTGTCTGCAGCGGCGCAACCGGCCGCTGCGCCAGGAGTCTTGACCCGCGCACGCCGGCTCGGCAGGTACGTCCCTGCTTCGGCACGTGCTGCGACCCCAGGCCCCTTCGGGCCGACGACGTTGAAGGAAGATGAGGAGATACGTATGACACGCAACATCCACACCATGACCACCATGACGACTCCGGCCACCGGTCCGGCAGCCACTGACGCCCTGGCCGACGAGGCCGCCATCAGGGAGCTCTTCGCCGCCCGCGCGGAGCTCGACTCGCTGGGGGCAACCGCCTCCCCCTCCCGACTGGAGCGGGCGCTGGAGCGCCTGGAGGCGGCGCAGCGGGCCTCGGAGCGAACGCTCGCTCAGGCCGCCTGACCGGCAGGCGCCACCCGGACCTGGGTCAGGGGTCCCGGGCGACTGACGTCCTGAACGTTTGCCAGATCACGAAAGTAAGTCCTCGAATCCACTGCCACAGGTACCGGAGGCGATGCGAGGATGAGCGCATCTGTCCAGGAGCCCGAGGAGGACCCATGACCCAGCTCGCCGCCGGTGACCGAGCCCCGGAGTTCGCCCTGCCCGACCAGAACGGCCGTACCGTAACCCTTGGCGACCTTTGCGCCAGCACGGACAAGGGCGTCATCGTCTACTTCTACCCCAAGGCCTGCACTCCGGGATGCACCAAGGAGGCGTGCGACTTCAGGGACTCCTTGGAAGCACTCGAGGCGGCCGGCTATGCCGTCGTCGGCATCTCCCCCGACTCGGAAAGCGCGCAGGCCAAGTTCTCCGACCGCCACGACCTGCCCTTCCCCCTGCTGTCGGACGCCGACCACGCCGTTATGGAGGCCTGGGGCGTGTGGGGCGAGAAGAAGAACTACGGCAGGGTCTACACCGGCGTCATCCGCTCAACCGTGGTGGTGGCCCCCGACGGGACCGTGGCGCTGGCCCAGTACAACGTGCGAGCTACCGGTCACGTCAAGCGGCTGCGCGCCGCACTGGGCGTGGACTGAGTGGACTGATATGAGCACAGCAGCGGTCGCCGCATTCTGCTATCCGGGACTTGGATCGGTAGAGTAGGCGCCGCACAGCGCGAGTGGCGGAATTGGTAGACGCCCCAGGTTTAGGTCCTGGTGCCTTCGGGCGTGAGGGTTCGAGTCCCTTCTCGCGTACCAGCAAGCTCTTACCCGAACCCACCCCAGTCAAAAACGTCTGGGATGTGGTCTCAGATGATGAACAACGCTCACCCACCAGGGTGGGCGTTGTTCGTGTTGTGGGGCTCGTGGGCTCGTCGCCAGCGGTGGGCGGCGTAGTCGAGTTGCCAGGCTGAGCCACGTGCTGCAGATAGTGCGCATGGGCGGCAGTGTGCAGGCTGGGGCTGGCCAGTTGGTCGAAGGGAGGGGTGAGCAGGGCGCTGAGTCGTGTGCCGGAGCCCGTGTCAGCGAGGTGGATGGAGTGAGGAACCGGGGCTGGTGTGTCAGCATCGGTAGCTCCTCCCCCACTGGCATCGCTCATTCTTTCTTTTTCTCCGGCGCTGTGCTGCTCATCGTGTGCACTCGTATTGCGCCTGCCTGCTTGGTCATGGTGGCTCTTCGCGTTTGAGGGTGTGGTAGCTGGAGCCTATTGAAGTGCATAGGTGGGGTGGGTGCGTCGTTGCTTGGGTAGAGGTCGAGGTCTCCCGATGATGGGAGCTGCTACACAACCGTCACGAGAGACCTCGACGTGCCTGAGACTACCTTCGCCTGCCCTGATCTGACGACCTTCCTGGGCCTGGATGCCCTGGGACTGACCGCGGTGGGTCAGCTCCTGACCTCGACGAGAGCCATTGTGGAGTGCCGCATGCCGATCGGGTTCGAGGACCCCTTCTGCAGAGCCTGCGGCGCTCAGGGAGTATCCCGTGGGACGGTGGCCCGACGCCTGGCCCACGTGCCGGTGGGGTGGAGGCCCACGCAGCTGGTGGTGCGCGTGCGGCGCTTCGCCTGCACCCACTGCCGTCGAGTGTGGAGACAGGACACGAGCGGCCTGGCTGAGCCCAGGGCGCGGCTGACGCGCTCGGCGGTGGAGTGGGGGCTGCGGTCCCTTGCCCTGGAGTGCATGTCGGTCTCCCGGGTGGCAGCCGCTCTGGGGATCTCCTGGCACACCGCCAACAACGCAATCCTGACCCGAGCCGAGCAGATCCTCAACGAGGCGCCAGACCGCTTCAAGGGGGTGGAGGCTCTCGGAGTTGATGAGCATGTGTGGCGCCACACCAGGCGGGGCGACCGCTATGTCACCGTCATGATCGACCTGACTCCCGTGCGCGACCGCAGTGGTCCGGCGCGTCTGCTGGACGTGGTCCCGGGTCGTTCCAAGAAGGTCCTCAAGACCTGGCTCTCCCAGCGCGACCAGGAATGGCGTGGGCGGGTCGAGGTGGTAGCCATGGACGGTTTCACCGGGTTCAAGAGCGCCGCCGGCGAGGAGCTCCCACAGGCTCGGGCGGTCATGGATCCCTTTCACGTCGTGGCCCTGGCGGCCCGCAAGCTTGACCAGTGCCGCCGGCGGATCCAGCGGGCGATCACGGGCCGGCGGGGCCGAGCGGGTGACCGGCTCTACCGGGCCCGGCGCACTCTGCTGACCGGGGCCGGCCTGCTCACCGATGCCCAGGCCGAGCGCCTGGAGAACCTCTTCGCCGATGAGCGCCACGCTGCGGTCCAGGCCGCCTGGGGCGTCTACCAGCGCCTCATCCAGGCCTACCGCACCGAGGAGGCGGGCCTGGGAAAGTACCTGATGCAACGGCTCATCGACTCCTTGAGGCAGGCCGTCCCCGACGGGCTGGAGGAGATCCAGACACTGGCCAGAACCCTGACCGAAAGAGCCTCCGACATCCTGGCCTACTTCGACCGCCCCCGTACCTCCAACGGCCCCACCGAAGCGATCAACGGACGCCTGGAGCAACTACGCGGCATCGCCCTGGGATTCCGCAACCTCACGCACTACACCATCCGCAGCCTCATCCACACCGGACGCCTCAAAGACCACCTGGCAGCAACCACCTAAACCAGCCGATAAGCCCCGCCTAAAACACCCTCAAATACGAAGAGCCGTCATGGTCAGGGTCGGCCGAGAGTGAGGTGCTGCCCTCACCGACTGTCTCCTTACCTGCTGCATCCTTATCCACTGGCCCGCCAGCATTGGCAGCATCGCTCGTTCCTTCACCTGGCAAGATGACCCGTCCCTCCTCATCGACCAGTGGGTTCACTAGGACCCGCTCGAAGAAGACTTGGTTGAGCAGCTTCTTCAGGTGCGGTGGGGCGGCCGTGTAGAGGCGGTGGCAATCTTCGAGGAGGTCAAGGGCCTGGGTGAGGTGCTGGCGGACTTCGGTGGCGTCGGCTTGGTAGGCGGTTAGTTGGCGCTCGATATGGTTCAGCTCGCTCGTGAGCTTGGCTTGTTCCTCTTTGAGGAGGTCAAGGGGGATGGCTCCTTCGTAGTGGGCATGGAGCAGACGGCGGCGCTTGTCCTCAATGTTGGTGCGCCGGGTGGTCAGGGAGCGCACTGCTTTGGCCTTGTCTCCTTCGATCTGGCTTAGCTCGTCGTGGAGGTAGTGCTCGATCTGCGTTCTGTCTGCTGTACTGAGCTGGATGGTTCGGTAGAGGTCTACCATCCGGTCTTCGACGACGTCGATGAGGACGGCGGTGAAGGCGCAGTCGTGGAGGCGGCAGCGGCGGGCGCAGACGAAGTAGGGATAGATGGTGCCCTTGCTGTTCTTAGCGTTTTGGACGGACAGACGCGCCCCGCACTGGCCACAGACGACAGTGCTCTTGAGGAAGTGGTTGTGGATGCGCTGGCGCTCCCCGTAGCGGCGTGAGGCCAGGATGGTCTGGACGGTCTGCCAGGTCTGGCTGTCTACCAGCGGCTCGTGCTTGCCGGGGTACTCCACGCCCTGGAAGGTGACGATGCCCTTGTAGTAGGGGTGGCGCAGGATCTCGTGCAGGCGCGTTGCCGTGATGGGCTTGGCAGGGCGCCGCGGCGTAGGCGGGATAGAGAGTCCGAGGGTGTTGAGATGGTCGGCCAGTTGCCGCACCGTCCAGTTACCGGTCGCATACTCCGTAAACGCCAGCCGCACCAGTGGTGCCCGCTCCTCATCCAGGGCGATGGTGCGGATCTCGCGGCCGCGCTCGTCTTTGGCGCGGACGTTGACGTAGCCCAAGGGTGCTTTGCCAAGTGTCCCGCCGTTCCTCGCCTTCTCTCCCATCCCCTTGATGACCTCATTGGCCAAGTTACGGCTGTAGAACTCGGCGATGCTGCTCATAATGCCGTGCAGCAGCATGCCACCTGGCGTCTGGTCGATGTTCTCGCTGGTCGACACCAGCCGCACACCCGCCTCCTCGAATGCCCGGTTGATCTCCACATCGTCCGCCCGGTTCCGTGCCAGGCGATCCAGCTTGTGGACGATGACGTAGTCAATCCCACCGTCTTCCTTGAGGTAGGCCAGCATCTTCTGTAGCTCAGGCCGGTTAGCGGAGCGGGCGGACTCACCCCGGTCAGCGAACTCCTTGACGACCAGGGCACCCATCGACTGGGCCTTGCGCTTGTTGGCCTCCCGCTGAGCGGGCAGGGAGAAGCCTTCCTCCGACCCGCCACGCTGAGCCTGCTCACGGGTGGAGACACGGATGTATGAGACGGCCCGTTTGGGAGTGAGCTGGGCGGCCATGGCGGTGAAGGGATCGGGGGCGAGTGCGTCAGGCATGGTGCACCTCCTTGGTGGGTTCGGTGTGTTCACTGGTCTGCTCGCGCTGTCGGCGCTCTTCCTCTCTGAGTGCGTCGAGCTGGCGCATCCACGCGCCTTCTTCATCGTTCCACCAGGCGGGCGGCTCACCGTCGCCGGGCTGCCAGCTGTTGAGGCAGACCAGGTGGGTGCCGCTGGCTGCGAGCTGGTCGACGACCGCGTCTGCTTCGGTGATGGTGAGGTTGGGGGTGGGCCAGCCTGCCGTGATGACGTACTCCACCCCACCGCGCTGGCAGGCATCGAGCAGCATCTTCAGCCCGTGCTGGCGCTGCTGTCGGTCGTGGAACTCGGTGACCAGGTTGAGGCCAGCCGCGTCGGCGTAGTCCTCCACCAGCTCCCGTTGCCGGGCCAGCTCGAAGGGGTAGCGGGCGGCGCCGTAGAAGATGGCGATCGCCCCGGTACCCGCTGGGCTGTTCAGCGTTGCGGCTGGCACAGCGTCAAGTACGGCCGGGTGCTCATCTCGTGCGTTCATCTTTGTTTGTGTTGTCATCGGTGTCCTCCTCTCGTCATATAGTTCTATTTCACTCGTTTGTGTTTCTCCTCTTTCTATTGACGCTCAGATGGACGGAAAAGTCCAGTCCGGTTTTATGTTCCCCCGAGAAACGATCTCACCGACCCTGCACTAGCGGCTGTTCCGCGCTGTTGCGCCATTTTCTGTCGATGCTGCATCCTTTTCTGCATCACTGTTCTCTTTGTGGCGAAAGCAGCGCGCTGAGAACGCCAGGGCGGGTGGAGTGTTTTTAGCGTGTCACGGGCCGCGCTGGATCAGGGCGGCGAGCTGCTCGGGGGCGGCGGTGATCTTGAACAGCCCCGGGGTCAGCGTCTGGTCGGCGGCGATCTGCTCGGCCAGGCGGCCGGCTCGCGCCTGGTTGGGCAGCAGCCAGACCACCTGCGGGTAGTAGCCGTGCTGGGCCTGGAAGGTACCGCTGGCCAGGTGGGCCTGGTAGTCGTGACACTTGGCCAGCAGCCGCGCCGGATGCTCAGTGTCCAGGTCGACCTCGAGCAGCCAGTGATCCTCTGCGCCCGTATCCGTCGCCGTGATTGCTTCCAGATCCGGCTTGAGCCAGCCCAGCGCCCCACCGAGCCGCAGCCAGGAGCGCCAGCAGGCCGGCTCAGTACGCAGCCGAGCCAGGTGCCCACCGACGGCGTGAATGGCCTGCTCGATGACGACCCGCGCCTGCGTGATCGCCAGCGTATGAGCGAGGAACAGCGCCGACGGCTCCTGAAACCGTCGCCGCGATCCACGCCCTTGCCCCTCGCTCGTCAGGCGCTGCCCCGCTGCTGTCAGGTACCAGACGTACCCGGCTGAGCCGGCCCGCGTGCCACCGATCCGCCGCGCTAGGTGAGCAACCAGCCCCAGCCCGTGCTGACGCCGCAGCCGCCGACTGGTCTGGCGCAGCGCCGAACGGGCCGAACCGTACTGCCCAGACAGCTCAGTGATCTGCGCCAGCTGGCGCGTCGTGGCATAGCGATGGGCCGCCAGCAGATCAAGCAGTGCCCGATCGGTGTCATCGAGCCGCTCGGCGATCGCTTGCAGCTGAGCGCGGCCAATCCGGGCCGGAACCTGGCGCTGAGACTTCGCTGCTTCTGTCGTCGCTGCTCCCTTCATCGTCGTTGGTGTCGTCGTAGCTGTCGGCACTGCCAGACCGGTGCCTATCCCGACGCTCGCGTATTCCGATATCGCTGTGTTCATGGCTGTTTCCTCCTGTCTGATCGTCATGTGGTTGATCGAGTCGCTGCTGTGAGGCCGGGGCCGTTGTCAGTGGTGGATGGGATGGCCACACGGGGCCATCAGTCGCCTCCCGTAACCGCGCCTGAGCCGCACCACGACGCCGATAGCCCCGCCTGCTCGCTGCAGCGATGCGTCTAGCGATTCGTCCCCCGACGCGTCTCGGCAAGCCAGTGGTGGAGACAAGCGCAGGGGCCAGATAGGGGCGATACTTCGCAGCCCGCAATAGTTCCAGAGGGAGAGGGCCGGCACTGTTCTTGACGGCAGCGCTGACGGGCCGTCCCTCAATCCGCAGGAGTGTGAAAACCGATCGTAATGAGCGGTTTTCAGCCCAGCGCAAGCGGTCGATACTCGGGGAGTGTCGACCCTTATAGCGTTCCGGAGGAGGGAGGGTGGCCAGGCAGCGCGTGCAACTAGGCTCATGACTGAGGCGATGACCTCCCCGCGGACAGCCGGTGGCTCCTGGGATAGCGCTCCCACGCGAGGGATGGCCCATCAGCGCAGCCGACGCGCTGAGGAGAACACGCTCGATCTCTCCGCCCGTCATGCCGTCCCTCCATCCCGTCCAGGCCTGCGGCCGAACACCACACCAGCTGTCGAGCCAGGTACGCCATTCGCTGGCCCAGTGCCGTCATTCGTGGCTTCTCCCCCGAGCTCACCCGTCGCGTCGTCCGTTGCCATCCGAGCTACGTCATCGCCAGTCACGTCGCCGTGCTGCCCAAGCCGCGCGAGCAAGGCGGCCTCAACCTGCGCGGCGTCCTGGCCGTAGCGCGCCTGGCTGGCGGCGCGCAGTGCCAGGGCGTCCTGGGTTGGTGGGGTTGGTGGCAGGGTGGTGGCGTGGCACCAGGGGTTCTCCCGCCCGTGGTGCATGGTGCGCACGTAGACGCCGAAGCGCGGCAGCAGCTGGAAGTCAGCCGCCTCCAGGTCAATCGCCTGACGGGACAGCTCGGCCGCGTCCGCCGCGCTCAGGGAGAAGATGATCTTGTTGCGCGCATTGGCATCGATCCCCGCCTTGAGCGCCGAGGGCAGCTGCCCCCGGTACTGATGCGCCAGGTGAAACGCCGCCCCCAGTGACCGGGCCTGGGCCAGGGCGTCGGCCAGGCTGCCCGGCAGTGACAGGTAGTCCTGTACCTCATCAATGAAGACACTGACCACATGCCGCTGCGATGGCTCCACCGCTGCTCGGGCCAGGATGAGTGGCCAGAGCTGGCCTACCAGCAGCGACCCGAGCAGCCGCGCCGACTCCGCCCCCAGTACTCCCTTGTTGAGGCTGACCAGCACGATGCGCCGCCGCGTGAACACCTCCCCCAGGTCGAACGACGGCGCGGCCTGCCCTAGCGTGGCCCGCAGATGCGGGCGGATCAGGAAAGGCTGCAACCGCGTCAGCACCGGCCCAACCCACTGCTGACGCTGCGCCTCACTGAGTGCCTCATAGGCCGCCCAGAACTGCCCCGTCCCCAGCGGATCCGCCCCCGAGGCCGCAATGAGCCGCTGACGGTAAGCCGGATTGGTCAGCACGAGGGGCAGATCGACCAGCGTCGCCCCGGGCGTGCGCGCGAGCGTCACCAGCGCCGCAGAGAGCACCTGCTCCACCCGCACACCCCAGGATTCAGCGAACACCCCCTTCAACGTCGCCAGCACCGTATCCGCCACCAGCTCCGGCGACGCACCACCACCTGGCACGCCGCGTCCCACCGATGACGACGCACCACGCGTCGTCTGCGTCCGGGCCAGCGGGTTGATCCCCACCGGGCGGCTACTGGTCGGGTCGATCACCACCACGTCACCCCGTCGCTGCTCAGGAATCCGCGCCAGAATGTCCGCCACCAGATCCGTCTTCGGATCAATCAGCAGCACACCCCGACCAGCATGAATATCCGCCAACGCCAGATGCGCCAAGGCGGTGGACTTACCAGCCCCCGTCGGCCCCAGCAGCACCGTGTGATAGAGCGCATCACCAATCGAGATACCAAGCCGCTCACCCACCTGATCCGCCACCCCCGAAGCAAACGCCCGCTGCGTCTCACGCGCCGATGGCAGCGCCAGCACCCGCGGATGAGCCGACGGCGTCGCAGGAAGCGCCCCCTCACCCACCGGCCATCCCGCCATCGCCACAATCTCTCCTGCACCAAGCTCCAACCCCGCCCGCCACGGCCGCCGCACCCCATCAAGCTTGGAGGGGTTCTCCTGGCGGGCGCGCAGCCGCACCCCTGGCCCCTCTAATAGGCGCAGCGCCCCCAGCAGCCCCTGCAGCAGGACCCGCTGGCGCAGCGGCGAGGCCGCCCGCACCCCCAAGCGCAGACACCCCGCCGCCCGATGCCGCCCCACCTGCGCCCGCATCCGCCGACCCTGCTCACCACTAGCCGATGGAATCGGTACGAGGCCAAGTAGCTCCAGCCAGCCCTGCGGCTCCACCCGCCCCAGTACCTGCGGGGCAAAGCGCCGCCCCAGCTGCAGCTGAACCACCAGCTCCTCCCCCTCAACCGTCACCGCCATTGCAGCCAACACCGCTCGCACCACCGCCGCCAACCGCTCCGTCGCCAGCAGCGTTCCCACCGGCCGGGCTGACACCACCACCGCCTGGCTTACCGCCCGCCGCGAGAACCCACGAGACACCCGGCACCCCGGCACCAGCTCACGCACCACCGAGACCAACCGCTCACCCGCGCGCGAGCCCACCGCCCAGACCGCCTGACCACCCGAGGCCCGCAGCTCCAGCACCACCCGACCAAGCGAACCATCCGCCAGAATGCGCTCCACCAAACCGACCGCTGTGTCCTGGGCGAGCGGCAGGGCAAACTGCAGTTGGTGCCACACCAGGGGGCGAGTGGGGCGGGCCATCACGGAGCACCTCCCGGGGTAGACGAAGCAGCGGCAGCCTCGTGAGGTGAGTGGTGAACACTGGTATGACGACAGGATGGCAACCGCTCCGCAGCGCAACGCCCCACCGAGGCGACGCCGCGGGCACTTTGCCCGCTATGAGCGCCAGCCCACGGAACCGCAGCATCACCACTCCCGGTAGCCGACACATCGCTGGTACCAGGCTCGCTCCTCGAGCAGCTCTCAGCACCTGAGGACACCGCGTCATTCGCCGCCGAGTCCGCAGCCTCATCCGCTGCCATCTGCCGCGCCAGAGCCAGCACGATCCGCGCCACCGCCCGGTGATCCAAGTCGCTCTGCCGCACCGGCACCAACCGCACCCGCCGCGACGAACCAGGGCGACCACCAGGATGCAGGGCCATCATGAGTGCCTCCTTGGGGAGTGAGGCCGTCCACCGTTCTCTCGGTGGCCTGCACCATTGGAGTGAGTGCGTCGCTCCCGG
The DNA here is from genome assembly GCF_000223355.1 of Actinomyces sp. oral taxon 175 str. F0384. Taxonomy (NCBI): domain Bacteria; kingdom Bacillati; phylum Actinomycetota; class Actinomycetes; order Actinomycetales; family Actinomycetaceae; genus Actinomyces; species Actinomyces sp. oral taxon 175. The sequence goes on along the minus strand of NZ_AFUR01000001.1, from coordinate 794,842 downwards.
CTGTCTGTTCCAGCATCAAGCGCGGGACTCGAGCTGCGACCGCCCCATTGCGACTGATGCCGCTGCTCAGCCCGTTCCACCTGATGGCCTGCATCAGTTCGCCGCTGCTCAAGCTGGCTAGACCGATGGTGGCCACCGTGAGTGCTCGGCTCCCTCACCATTCCCGTCGGCTGCGCCACCAGCGCACTGCCAGCCAGGCGGCGGCGCTCACGGCGAGCAGCCCGACGAGCCAGGGCCAGCTGCTTTGCACGATGGCGACGATCCACCTCAGCCCCATCGCGATCAGGAGCAGGCCGACGCCGCATCGCAGCAGGCTGCCGGGCAAAGAACGCCTCGAATCGCTCATCATCACCATCTCCTCGAAGACTGCAAATTGGGTACTTGTCATGCCACGGCCGACTCATCGCAGGACCTCCTTGCCGTTACCGCCGCAGCCATCACCAGCTGCATCGTCGGTCTGCGGCATCGCTTCCGCTTTCTCAACACATTCGCTGTAGCGCGGCACGGCAAAGCCGGGGATACGGATGTCGCTCGCTACTTGGTCGCCCCACACTGCCCAGGGCTGGTTCGACTCTGGCCGGCGGCGGGCAAACAGCTCCAGGTACGGCCCAGGGCTGACCCGCTCGATGATGGCAAACTGCTCAGCCGGCTTGCGCGAATGCTCCGTGACGGGGGCGTTGAACCAGGTCGGCTGGGAACGCGACCCCAAGGGTGCTCTCCCTCGGGTGCAGAACAGCAGCTGCTCGGTAGCGTTACGCAGCTGGTAGCGGCCACCCAGGCCAAGGCGGAACTTCACCCAGGTCAGTGGGCTGCGCACCGTAAAGCCCCAGGCCTCAGCCACCTCATACGCCTTCGGCAAGAGCGCGTTGGTCGTCCACAGCCACAGGTGGGCATCACGGGCCGCCAACGCTCCCACCGGCAGCGCCTTGATCCGTGCCAGGCTCATCGTCCGGTAGTGCTTCTCACCACTCTGCAGCGGCCAAGGCGGATCGACCAGGATGGTGGCGAAACCGCCAGGCGGCAGGCCAGGGATGGCGGGCGATGAGTCAGTGCCCTCGGAGCTGCTCCGACCGGCTGAGACATCGGTACTGCGAATCGTCAGGTCTCCAGCACGAGGCCAGTCAGTACGGTGTTCCTCCGTCATTGAGCCAGCACCGGGTGCCGTCACGCTGGCGTTCTGCTTCGTCGCTGCGCCCGCCTGTCTGGCCGCCTCACCTCGCCGAACCGCCGCTCCCCCAGCGCACGCTCGTCTTGTCTGTTTCGTCTGTTGCATGATGTCCCTCCTTTTTTGTTCATACGTGCTATTTGCTCCGGGCTATCCCACTGCCAGCTTTTCGCACGTCGGCAGCCGGTTGCCCTTATCCCATACATTCCACGAACACTCGCGTGTTGCAAGACCTCCCAATTCAGATTGCCAAGCGACGCGACACGCACTGCTTTTGAGCCGTTTCTGTGGTGCCACCCCAGGAAACAAAATGGACACACGCGCCACTTAGTGGCTATGAAAGTCGGTGCTGTAGTTTTTGCAACAAGTGGGCGAGAATGACGCAGCATGTGGGTGAGGAATGGAGCCAGACGCTCACGGCTGGCGCTCGTCCGACCGAGCCGGTCGCTGCTGCGTGCACCGCCTGGGACGCGGCCGCGGCGGACGACGCGAGGACGACTGAGTCGGCCAGGTGGGAGGAGCCGTACCAGCCGCCGACTGACCACTGTCGCCGCTGTCCACTCCATCCGGCACCATGCCAGAAGGCGCACCGCTACTACTAGCTCTGTTACCACTGCTCTCATCAGTGACACCGCCGCCGCTGCTGGCACCATTCCCGCCATTGCTGGTGTCGCGTCTTCCTCCGGCAGCCTCAGCTGCTGCCTCCCGCACTGCCTGCTCGTTGTCCTGCAGCACCTGAGCCATGGCTGCTTGCATGGCTCGGCCTGCTTCTTGGCGCTGTTGGCTCAGCTCACTGCCCAGGGCCAGGGCGGCTGCCCATGATGAGCTGGCCGGGACACCGGCTCCTGCTGCTCTGGCCGCCTGGTGTGCGGAGCGCCAGCTGGCTGCGACCTCACCGGCGAGCTGGCCGGCCTGGTAGCTGCTCGGCAGCGCGGCGGACAGCGAAAGCGGCGATGCGCCGACGGGCACCGGCTGGCTCATTCCACCCGGCGGTGCCTCCCACCACGCTGCCAGTCCATCGCGCACCCCGTGGGCGAACGCCCAGCCGATTGCGCCCACTACCGCCAGACCGATGAGGGCCAGGATCCCGACTATGACCGTCATGATGAAACCTCCGAAGATGAGAAGAGATGAGAGAAGAAGAGAAGAGAACGAAAGAGCGACAGGATGCTCACCAGCACGTTGACGAGCTTCCAGACGCATCAGCACCACGCACAGAGTGAGCGTGCTTGGCCGCCGTCCTTGGGACTACAGCTGCCCGATCCGCTGCCCGGCACCCAGGGCGTATCCCGTGATGATCGCTTCGTAGAACTGAGCGCCGCCGGGGGCGATGCGGGTCTGGGCCTCGGCCTGGGTGACCAGCGTGGCGATATTGGTCAGGACCTGGGAGGTCAGGAAAGCCCGGGCCTGCTCGGCCTGGGCAGCTACTTCTGCCTGGGCGGCGACCTGCTCGATCTCCCGCCTGGTCACCCGGGCCTGGCCATTACCCAGCACCACCCCCATCCGGGTGCGCTGGGGTGAGAAGAGACTGAGATTGGTAGAAGCCATGAGAGGAGTCCTTTCGAGACGAGAAGAAGGAAGAGAAAGACGACCAGCCGAGCTGGTCATCTCACGTCGACGGCCCGTGCTGCCGCTCTGTGCGGAGCGGACCGTACTACCTGCCACTTGCCGCGCTAGACCAGCGTTTTCTACCGATCTAGCCCTGGGCTCGTGGCGTTGGTTAGAACGGTAGGCAGGCCGCGCCGCAGCACCGTCAAAGTTGGAAGAAAGTTGGAAAAGCGGGCTCACTCAGGCATCCACCGCCGACCCGAGCAGCTACGAGCCAGCCTCACCGTGGTCGGCAGGCCAGCAGCTGCGGCAAGGAGCCAGTCGGCCAAGCCAGGCACAGACGCCTCGCCTCTAGTTCTTCGGCTCCCCCGCAATATCTCCTGGTTTGTCCCGACCGCTCGGTCTAGGCTGGCTTGCGGCCCGTCCCCAGCTCACACCGTGCGGTTGCCGCGCCTGGCGGGCGCTTCACCGCTCACCCGACTGCCACTTACGCCTTGCTCCTACTTCCCCAGGAGGCTTACTCATGTCCCGCGCTCGTCTTGATGCCGATGACGCGGCGTCCTTGCTGCGTGAGCTGGCGTGGCTGCGCAAGCGCGGCGGGTTTACGGCGGCGCGGCTGGTGCACGCCCCGATCGTCGATGAGGTGCTCCGGGGCAGCTTGGAGGACTCCTTCGAGCGGCTGCGCCACCGCTTCGTCTCAGCCATCCACAGCCTGAGCGAGAGCGGGAGTGAGCAGGATGAGCCGCTGGTGGGTGTGCTGCTGGCAGCCTTCGCCCTCAGCCCTGAGACGGCCGGGAGTGGCAGCCTGCTGGAGCGGCGGCGAGCCATGGCGACCCGCTTGGGGTGCAGCATGGAGACGATCGCGTCCCGGGAGGAGGCCGGCCTGCGCCTGCTGCACAGCCGTCTGGTGGCCGGGCGCTACGCTCAGGCACCGCTGGTGCTGGATGTGCCGGAGATGCACGGCGGGATCGTCTATGAGGAAACCACCACCCTCATCGTGGTCGAGCACCGTCTGTGGCGCGGCACGGTGGAGCACTACCGGCTGGCCAACATGGCCGGCGAGCTGGACTTCGTCACCATCTCCCGCTCCTACCCGGCCCACGTCACCGCGCAGCCGGGCGGGGAGTTCAGCGTCAACAGCCGCCCCGTCGAAGGCGCGGGGTGGAACGACCACTTCTGGCACATCGACCCGGCCAGCGGCAGGCGCACGCCGATGCAGGACGCGACGCGCTACGACCTCGCCTTCCGAGCCGAGCCCCTGCCGGGCGAGGCACCCACCACGCCGATCTCGCTGGCCAGCCGGGCCTTCCACGCCCGCTCGCTGCTGGCCACCATCCAGGTGCGCTTCATTGGGGAGGTGCCAGCCAGCATCTGGCAGTTCACCGGGGCAAGCCCCTTCGCCCGACCACAGGCAGCCAACCAGTACAACCGTACCCACCTGGATGCCCAGCAGCGCGCCACCCTCACCCAGCGCGACGTCCATGGCGGGCTGTTCGGCGGGTTTGGGTGGGAGTGGTAAGGAGCGATGTGCCCAAAAGTGGGGCCTCGCCGTTGGAGGGTTGTGCTAACTGCCGGTTGGTCAACTCTGGTAATCGTCAATGGTGATACGCGCTACCAGGTTGCTAGCGTCAACATCGCCTGATCCACGCTCCTTTCCCCGACGGTTCGTGAGGACGCAGAGATGACACAGCCACCTGCCAACGGTGGCGGCTCGGTCGCCGGAGTCGCCCCGCATCATCCCAATCCCATCGCCCAGCAAGCACCCGCCCGCGAGGTGCCACGAGTCGGCACCGTTGCCCTGATCGATGACCACGATGTCATCGCCCTGGGTGTGACGACCATGCTGGCGATGACCGCCAGCCTTCACTTTCGCGGCGGGTATCCCAGTGTTGCCCAGCTGCTGGAAGAGACGGCTGCGACGAAGGATCGCTTGCCCGATGTAGTACTGCTCGACCTGCGCCTACCGGACAACTCCGACCCCTCACACAACGCCCGTACCCTGCGCACGCGAGGCGCAGCGGTGATCGCTTACACCAGCGGCGATGACCCCTACCTGATCCGACGTGCCTGTGAGGGCGGTGTTCTGGGTGTCGTCCGCAAGTCCGAGACGCCGGATGTTTTGATCAGCACAATCTGGGCGGCGCTGCGTGGTGAGCTAACGCCATCACTGGACTGGGCAAGTGCTCTGGATGCAGACAGCGCATTCGTCACTTCTGCTCTGACGCCCAGCGAGCAAGAGGTGCTATCGCTCTACGCCACCGGCGCGGAGGCGAGCTTCGTCGCTCGTCAGCTCAGCCTGTCGATCCACACCGTCAACACCTACGTCTCACGCATCCGCCGCAAATTCATGGACGCTGGCGTCCCCGCTGGTAGCCGTGTCGATCTTCTGGTACGGGCCCAGGCCGAGGGGCTTGTGCCCACGCTGGATCTCCAGCACTCGTTCTGAGCGCTATGGCAGCCTCCGCCGCTCCGTTCACCGCCGACACCGGCTCGGCCAGTGCTTCCCAGCAGAAGCGAACCGGCGTGGTCAACCGGATACTGCTCGATGGCACCAACCAGGACGCGTATCAGATCATCCTGATTATGGGGGCAAGCCTGTTTGGGATGCTCTTCGAGCTGTTCCATCAGGAGCCATCGCTGTTTCAACAAGTTGCCGAGGCACCCCGATGGTATCGCTGGGCAGCTGGCTACCCGTTTCTCTTTGGCCTGTTGATCCCGCCAGTGCTGTGTCCACTGGCGGCATTCACTATTTCGCGCCAGCGTAGGTCCCGCGCGTCGGCTGCTGCCGCTGGGGCACGACTGGGGGGATGGGTTTATCTTGCGCTTCATGGCTGGGCATGTGCCGCCATACTGACGCTGCACAATCTCGATCCCGATCAGCCACATCTGGCATCAGGCATCCACCCGCTGCCAGCCTTTGGGATGGTGATTGCTGCGGCACTGCTTGCAGCGGTGGCGAGCTGGCGGACGGCGGTGATTGGCCTGGCGGTGCTGTTCTTGCTCGAGTTCATCGTCCGTCTCTATGCCGGAAGCGAGGGGCTACTCGAAGCGCTGACCCGCGCTGGCTACAGCACGACCTTCGCGGGCTGCTACTGCCTGCCGATCAACTGGCTGATCGGATGCGCCAGGCATATTGACACTGAGAGCCAGCGCAACAGCCACGAGGAAGACCTCGCCACGCGGCTGAGCGCCCAGCTGGCCGGCAGCCGCCATGCCCGCAACCTCGTCCACGATCATGTCCTGGCCGCGCTCGTCTCGTCCTTTCCGGAACGCGGGATGCCGGCAAAACGACTCCGCGCCGCCGCAGCCAATGCACTCAAACTCCTCAAGCAGCCAACACACAGCGACGACCACCACACCACCACCGAGCTCGTCGACCAACTGCGCTCATGGTGCCAGCAGCACACGCACCCACAGGTTGAGTACCAGTTCGCTTCTGCTGCCGATCCTGGGCAGGTAACTGAGGCAGAGCTCAGCCTGTCTGAGGACGAATTCGTTGAAGTTCTCGCCGCGAGTCTAGAGGCACTGCGAAACGTCGCAGCGCACAGCAGCGGCGGCGAGCCGCAGCGCCACATCCACTGCACGGTATCCACCCAACAGTCCGCTAGCACCCTCACCATCACGATCGCCGACGACGGCGTCGGCTTCGACACCAGCCGCTTAAGCCCACTTCGCCTCGGGCTACGCCAATCAATCATTGGACGGATGCGCCACTTACCAGGCGGGCACGCCAGCGTGTCGTCGGACGTCGGGCGCGGTACCACTGTCCAGCTCGGGCTTAGGAAAGCCACTCCGGAGGCTCACTCCGCAGACGTCCTCCCACTGACCGGTGACGGCTTGTCAGCCACGGTACACGGGCACTGGGGCCGCATCGGGCTCGGCTGCATCGTCCTCACCGCCTGGGCCCACGTCATGCGCAGCAGCGGCACACCCGCCCACGTGTTGGTTTCCATCCCCAGCGCCGTCGGCGTCACATGCTCCTTTCTTGCTTTGGCCTGGCCGCCACGGGGCCTAGCGCGAGCACTTCAGCGCTGGTGCATACTCTCCACCTCAGCACTGAGCACAATTCCGTTCCTCACCTGGGGCCCCCTCACACCAACACTCGAGCTGGCGTCATGGCCCCAAGGGTATAGCGCCATCTTCACCGTGCTCCTGCTTCATCAGCGGCGCTTGAAACTGGCACTAGTCAACCTCGGAGTCGTGGGAGCCGCCCACCTTCTGCCAGTCGTCATGATCGGTGCACCAGCAGCCCCATTCGTTCGCTCGTTCGGATTTCAGTGCATCAACATCCTGACGGTCGCCACCGTGATTGCTCTAGTGCGCTCGATCGAGCCACGCATCACCGCCATGCAGCGCCAAGCCCACCAGGCACAGGTGCTCCGCACCGCCCGGCAAGCCCGCCTCGAAGCCGAAACCACCCTACTGGCCGACGTCAGCCGGCGTTCGCGCCCCGTGCTTGAGCAACTGCGTTCACTCACCGACACCCCAAGCGACGCCTTGGTGCAACTGGCCCGGCGGGTCGAAGCCGAGCTGCGCGATCTCATTCGCGTGCCGCGCCTGGCGAGCCAGCCTGTTCTCGTCGCTGCCGTTCGGCAGGCGCGCGATCGAGGTGTCGACGTCATCCAGCTCGACGACTCCCTGCAGGACACAGACCTCACCATCACACCGCCACCGCTCCCCACCACGCTGGTCGACACCGCCACCCGCATGCTGCACCGCGCGAAGAACGGCGAGTCAGTCGTCCTTCGCCTCTGCCCGCAGCACTCGCCGTACGCCGCCACCATCCAATGCCACAGCGCAGCGGGGGCGATCGCACTGGAGCGGATTCGCCGCGCGAGTTGACGTTGGCATCGGCGATTGAGGCACCCAGACAGCCCACGAGGCGCAGCAGAGGCGTTCAGCGCCGCTCAGCCACGACTCACCAGTCGACGCACACGCTGTAGGCGTTCTCGAACTCTCAGCAGCCAGCAAACACGCACGTAGCACCCACATACATGCATGACTCATACCGTTGCGAGCAGATCGATAAAGACTACGAATCAAACTTACGAGACCGCACTGCGCCAGGCCTTCCCACCATTTGTCTAACAACTTGCAGTTGATACGACACCCAGCCTGGGACTTCCACACAGGACACACCAGCTCACTTTCATGTATCCCACAACCGGCTTAATTCCGCGCCGTAAGCCACTGTCTCAGTACTCAGACTGGTCGATTACGCCACGGTCTCACTAATCTCGGTTCCGCCAAGCGAATACAAATCAGACGCAGCACCAGCGCCTGTGCGCAACGATGCGTCTACCACTCGCTTCGCTTTCCTCTCCGAATCCCGAATCGTTGAGTTAGGAACCCTTGAGATGGCATATGAGCAGACTGTCGCCGTGGTCGATTACTACCAGGAACTGAACCTGGACAAGGACGACGCCACCCCTGACATTCAGGTGCAATTGAATAAGATCCGCATGCAGTGGCGGCAACGCGCGTCACTGAACGGCAGTCGCGGCGAAGAGGCGAGAGCAAAGCTCAAGATGATTGAGAACGCCTCGAACGTGTTCTCAAACGAAGACTCGCGCGATGCATACGACCGCTCTCTGCGAGCACTGCCTGAAGTGGCTGAGCAGGATATCGACTGGATCGGTCGCGCCTGGACGTACTACTTCGCTGACGACCCAGGAGCGGCCAGCATTGCCGCACGCAAGGCACGAAACGAGCATGGCGACGACCCCAACGCCCATGTGATCTCTGCGTGGATCGAGCTAGCGGAGGAAAACTGGCGAGAAGCAAAACACTATGCAGACGAGGCCTATGTTCTTGATGAGCTCGGTGAAGATACCGTGGATGTCTACCGAGTACGCGGCGTCACATTCTACTTCACAAAGAGATACGAAAAAGGCATTGAGTGCTTCCAGCGCGCCCTGACCAAGGCGCCGCGCGAAATGGTTCCTGATATCGCATTCCGCATGGCAGCGTGCTACGTCGAGATGAAGCAATACACGAGAGCAATAGATATCTGCGTTGAGGGCCTTAAGGCTGACCCAGATATGGACTCTGCCACACTCCTCGCCGTCAGCCAGAACTGCTGCGAAGCGATTGAGAAACACTGCTATGACATGAATGAGCTCGAGAAGTCGAAGAACTGGTTCCGCAACATGCGAGACAAGTTCACTAGTCTTGGCGTACCGCAACACCTCACGAAACGCATCATCACGTTCATCGATCTCTACATCAAGCGCATCGAGCTACTGCAGGTTCCGCCCGCCGACCCGAACCGGGTCCCGGATTTCCCACTCAAGGCAATCGGGATCGCCGTTCTTGGCATCATCGCATTCATCTCATACCCCCACATCGTGACATTGATATTCTTTGCGGCGCCAACCACTTGGGTTGTATTCTATTTTGTCCGCCACGCCGAGTACAAACGCATGAAGGAGGCTTACGATCAATCTGTCGTCGAGCACGAGAAAGTGAGCGCTGCCCTACAAGCCATGACAGAAGAATCATGACAGGCATGGGTACCGCAATATTTCGGCGATTGGATCAATAATGCAAAGCCAGGTAGCCGACACGATTTCTCTTGGTAATGACATCCTAGGCTTCATCGGGCGGAGCAACATATGGGTCGAGGATTCCTTGGTGAATCGTGACTCGGTGCGGTTCACCCAGTTCCTGATGGCCAAAGCGCTGAAGGAGACTGCGCCAGGGCAGTTGGAGGTGCTGGTCTTCGATGATGCGCTCAAAGGTATGGCAGCGCCGTTCCAGGAGGTCAACAGTGGTGGGGAGAAGATCCTGCACCACATCAACGACACGCAGGAGCTCACCGAGACCATCCACCACCTGCACGAGCACATCCAGGCCGTCCTCAACGTCATCCAGGGCCGCACGGAGAGCCTGCTGGACTTCCGTCAGCAACTCTCACCCAAGGTGGAGGGCTTCAAGCTGGTCGTCCTGTCCACCGACTATGAGCTGCTCAGCGATGAGATCAAGGACAAGCTGACCGTCCTGTTCAAGGCTGGTCCCGCCGCTGGCGTCACCTTCCTCGTCCACTCCATGACGTTGGGGGTCAACGAGCTTGTTCTTGGCCTGAGCCAGCAGTGCCAGGTCGATGGAAGCACGGTTCTTGACGAACGCAGTGGCGTACGGGGTCGCTTCGACCCGCTGAGCGCTGATGAGCTGATCGCGGTCAGTCGCCACGTGGCGTCCGCCGTTGCGTCGGCGCAGGTGGAGCCAGTGGCCTTCAGCGAGGTGCAGCCGCTGGATGCCCCCTGGTCGCAGTCCAGCCGTGACGGCATCAGCTTCGCGGTGGGTACCTACGGGATGTCCACCATCGAGGTCACCCTTGGCGACGAGCTCAACCAGCGCCACAACGCCCTGATAACTGGCGCGGTTGGGCAGGGCAAGTCCAACCTCATCTCGGTGGTGGTGCACTCCCTGTGCCAGCGCTACTCCCCCAGTGAGGTCGAGTTCTACATGCTCGACTTCAAGGAGGGTGTCACTCTCCAGGCCTTCGCCCCAGCCCCGCACACCGGCTCATTCCTGCCGCACGCCCGTGTGCTGGGGCTTGACGCCGATCGGGAGTACGGCGTCAACGTCCTGCGCCATCTCTTCGCTATCTACCGCCAGCGCATGGCCACCTTCAAGGCCGCCGGCGTGCAGAACATCCGCCAGTACCGCCTGGCGGATCCCGAGGCCGTCATGCCCCGCATCGTGGTGGTCATCGACGAGTTCCAGATGCTCTTCGGCGAGGACGACGACACCGCCGAGAACGCGGTCGACTTGCTGGTTAAGGGTGCCCGGTTGTTCCGCGCCTGCGGCATCCACTTCATCCTGGCCTCCCAGACGATCAGCAGCGGCTACCTCCTGGGTGGCACCGCAGGCGAAGGGCTCTTCGGCCAGGTGCCGGTGCGCATCGCACTGAAGAACTCCTTGGCGGAGTCCCACGCCACGTTGGGGTTTAAGAACGACGCCGCCAGCCACCTGCGCTCCCGGGAGGCCATCGTCAACCTCGACTACGGCGAGCTGTCCTCCAACCGCAAGACCACCATCGCCTATGCCGACGACGCCATCCTGGCCGAGCTGCGCACCGCATGGTGGCAGCAGGCCCGAGACACCGTCGCTCCGCCAGAGGTCTTCGAAGGCGAACGCCGCCTCAGCCTCCACGACGACGCACGCGTCCTACCGTCGCTCCACGCCGGCCAGGCGATGCTCGGCAGACACATCAGCGTCGGCGCTGCACCACTCACAGTTGACTTCACGACCGACGTCGGCCGCAACCTGGCTCTGCTTGGCACCGGCCCGGGCCACGCCGTCCTGCTCAACACTGCGCTCTCCCTCCTGCACAGTACGCCCGCTGCCGAGCTCATTCTGCTCGACCTGATCGGCGACTGGCACTCGCCGTCTCGCGACGCTGTGCGTGCCGCCTTCGAGCAGCAGCTCACCAAGATCGGCGGCGCTTACCGCGTTGTCGACAAGCACCAGGCCGCCACCCTCGTCGATGCGCTAACCGAGCAGGTCGCTGACCGCGCTGACGACGCCGACGCACCGCCGGTCTACGTCGTCGGGTTTGGCCTCGAGCGCTGGCGCACTAGCTCCGACGAACGAGAAGAAGCCCTCCAGGAGCTGTTTAAGACCGCGCCCGTCAGCCACATCCACTTCCTGCTCTGGTGGAAGAAGCAGACATCGTTCGAGAACTGCGTTGGCTACAACGGCAGCACCTACTTCGATATCAAAACGGCCATGCAGCTCGACGCCTCGTCGGCCGTCGACTTCTTCGACGACGCCCTGCTGCGCTGGCGCGGTGCCGACAATCGCATGCTCGTCTGGGACGCAGCCGAGATGAGTAGGCCGCAGCTCGTCATCCCCTACGCCCAGCTCCCACACCCATCGCTCCAGAACGAAGGTGCACCGTGACCTCACTTGCCCAAGTCAAAGCCGCCATCAACGCCGTCATCAGCCAGATCAACGAGCAGAACGGCCTGATCAACGACTTCAAATCCACCAACAGCGACAACATGACCCTCGTCACCAGCACCCTCCAAGGCGGCCAAGCCGGCCATGAGCAAGCCATGCTCGCCGCCCTCCGCCGCGCCGACGACAGCCTCAGCAAAGCCCAGCAGGCGCTCCGCCAAGCAGAGCAGTCCGCCAAGAAAGTCACCAACATCTAGGCACTTTGCTCACAACTCTTAACCACTCCATTTCCCGAGAGGAACAGGCTCATGGCTCTAGACAACGCCGGCGACGACCTCAACGCCGTCATCACCGCCGCCAGCCAGATCGGCTCCAGCGCCGCACAGCTCAGCCAACGCACCAGCGCCGCCTCCACCACCCTCGGCAAAAAGGGCCAGAAGCTCGCCGCCGTCTCCCACCCGTCCAAGAGCGGTGCCGCAGCCGCCAGAGCCGTCACCACCGCCCAACGCAGCCTCCAAGACAGCAGCACCGCACTCGCAGAGCTCGGCAGGGCTGTTGAGCAGTTTATACAGGCAGCAAAACAATAATATAGCCGCATTGGATTATAATGATACAATCATACAAAAAGACATTACATGAACTAACTACAGCATATACGGAGGCTGCGGAAGCAGTCAATTCATGCTGCGACGTCAGCAACAGAACCAGATCAATCATGAAAGGCGCTAATTCTCAACTAGGAGACAAAATGATTCAAGCGGCCAGTACAGCTTTAGCTGAATATGAAGACTGTAAAAACGCAATAATTAAAATGCAGGAAGCAGTCGAGGCGCGCCTAAATAGTAGCTACCCTCATCACAGGTAAACGCCATGTCAGATAATTTGAATGACATCCTTGACGAGCTCAAGGAATGTGTCAATACAATATGCTCTAACAATGGCCCCATCAAGGCCCAGGAACGTATTGTAAAGATACTCAACGATAAACTTAAATCTAACATCTCCCGAGATTCCCACAACGAAAACGATAAAGCCTCCTCTCGTGTCGACACCGCAGTTAAAGCAGCAAAGCGTGCAAGAAGGGCACTGAATGACTACCTGAAAGCAGAGATGGAATTTCGGGTAAGAAGCAGGGAAGGTACCTACGCAAAAGGACCAACCGGTCAGAGCACTCTAGGCGACTACAAAGCAGCGGGACGTAAAGAAGGTTCAATCCGAACTCACATCGAAGCGTTGATCATTCAGGGACAGCCAACACACGCTTCAGACCCCAAGGCCGAACTTCAACTTTTTGAAGTTGGAACGTATGGAGACCTCGCATCCCGACCAAGAAACGGGATGGAAATTGATCACATCCCCTCGAAAGCGGCACTATGTGAAGCAGCTTGTCGATACATCGAAATAATAACCGAAAATCCAGTCACTGAGGAAGAGAAACAAATGATTAGAAAGGTTGTGGAACGACATGGAGGAGCAATTGCGGTGCCAAAGAATATGCATCGAAAGAACAGTCGCACGATCGGAGGCCGAAACACTGCTAAACAGGTTGTTGAGGATTCATTAAACATAGTCGACGCCGTAACAAAAGATCTTGAATATTACGATATTGACAGCAGTCACATTAGTGTGTTAAAAACTAAATTAGTAAATCAATTAAGTGTCTTCCCGGAGGGAATATGGAAACTCAGCTAGCTGGCGCAATCACAAAGTATTTCGAACTAGTCGGAAAAAACATAGCAGAAATTGAAACGGCAGTTAGTGCTGCTACAAACGGACTAGCAGCTGACCCGCTCATCAAAGACACTGAACCAGACTTCCTCCCAGTCGATTCGACTGAATCGTACTGGCTGTACTACAACTCAGGCCTCGAGCTGCAGTTACGTGATGATATCCTCGTCGTTGTTTCTTTATATCTGCAGAAAGATAATTTCTACAAAGCTCCCTTTACTCCGCTTTCTCATCAGTTACTAGATTCACTGCCGAATACAGCCACGATACAGGAGGTTATCGACATATTTGGAGCTCCTGACTTTGAAGGAGGACTCGCAGGACGTAAGAATATGCAATACAGACTAGATCACGGGAAGTTCATCGTATTTCGCTTCAATCGTGAAGGTACCTTATGGTCGGTTCAACTTGGCTTGACTCGCATCTTGAGGCATTAGTCCTGTCCAGACAGTTAACATCACCGCACTCCAGTGCCAATTGACGTAGCCGCACATCATTAGTCGTTGGTTAATCACTCTTCTCATTGAAAGCACAACGAGCAAGGAATCGATCATAGTGTCGAATCAGGGAAATATCAACTTCTATCAAGAACTTGGGCTGGGACAAGATGAGAACACAGAAGAACTGCACAGGAAAGCGAGCCACATAGCACGTCAGTGGCGGCAACGTGCCTCATTGAGTGGCCGCAATGGGCAAGAAGCGGCCGAGAAGCTAAAGATAGCTAAGGCGGCCATCGAAGTATTCCGCGATGACGAAACCCGTCAAAACTACGACGCTACCCTCACCTTCTCACCAGCAGCGGACTCCCAAGAGATTGACTGGATTGACGAAGCGTGGAAGTACTACTTTGCAGATGACTATGACGCCGCTCGCGCTGCCGCGCAGCAGGCACGCAGTTTCGATGACAGAAATCCTCGTAGTTATGTGATCTCGGCGCAGATTGAAACCTTCCATGGCGACGCAAAGCATGCTCTTGAGTACGCAAATCAGGCCTACATTCTAGATCTCAATCAAGAAAATGTGATTGATGTTAGTCAAGCACGGGGAGACGCGTTTCTCATCCTCAATGAGAACGAAAAGGCGCTCAATAACTATCGTCGTGCGCTCGACGTAGCAACGGATTCATACTTTCCTATCGTTGTGTGGTCAGCTGCCTGGGCATACATCAAAATGCGGAGATACGATGAAGCCGTCGAACTATGCTTGACCGCTCTTGGGAAGGATCCAGATATTGCGTCGTCTACCATTCAGGGCGTGAGCAAGCCGTACTTCGTTGCGATCGATCACCTGTGTCTCACATTCGACTTGCAGGAGTATCAGCTTAGCAGTTGGATCGAGAACGACAAGATAAATGAAGAGAAGATCAATGAGTCTCTGAGGCTCCTAAACAAGCAACTTACGACGCTTGATGCGTGGCGAATTGTTGATGAGGCACGCACAAGGCTGTCTGACTACATCAATCTTCATATCACGCGACTTGAGTTGATTCGCAAGCGCATGCAGGCAATCTACGCTATGCCGGTAGAGGAGCCGACAATCCAGAGGCCCGACAAGCCACTCAGAAAGCCACACTGGATTCCCCTCGCAATCTGCATTTACATGACAGCGCACATAATACTAACCAGTATCTTCATGCCGTATCTTCCCGGGCTTCTCCTGGTGCCGCTCCCAGTGCTGGGTATCGTTCACTGGGTTCGTCGATCACGGCGACACAAAGAAAGTGTGCAGACATACGAGCGTGAGACAGAACGCGCGGAAAGAGAAGTGTTCAATGCTAGTCGGCGGCTAGAAGAGCAACAGGCAGCAGCCCGCGAAACCTACCGAGAGGAGATCAAGACAATTGAGGAGCAGCTCAAGGAGCGCAAGTCTTCTTGATTTCGTGAGCTGGTAGACGGGCAAACTTGAGACGCCTGAGCACTGTATCACTGGTCTCTACACCTTGAACGTCTCTACACCTTGAACGTCGCTGCACCAGGTGGCACCAGCGAGGGCTGGTACGACGTCTTCCACTAGCAAGACGGCGCTGAGCAGCCACGCCAGGTCATCCTGGCGGGCATGGGAGGTATCGAGACTACACCGATCTATGGCGGTCTTGGCATCAGCGAGGGCAAAATCAGCTGGCACAACCTGAACGTCGAACAGCACGTCAAGGAGGAAGTCGCTCTAGACACGACAGCACACGCTGGGACGTAGGACCTATCTTGCACGCAGAACAACCATATTAATAGGTAGTATTCCGGAAATACCGTAGTCACCAATGTGCAGCATCGGCACCTCATTCCAATGCTATGATATGCCAACGCGGATCGCCTGTGATTTAGCCACCTGGTCGGAATCTACTCCAGCATACAGGCCTTTTGCTCACCCTTCAGGTCAACGCTCAGAAACGGGCCGTTCCCTGAGTCAGAAAAGCAAGCGCTTCAGAAAGAGAGACTGATAATGTCAACGATTTACACCACCAACGAGTGGAAAGGCTACGGCAAACAGAATTACTACTGGAACGAGTATCGACTTGAGGGTGATACGGTCACGAAGTACAAGTGCCATCGCCAAAAGTTCTTCGATGGAGACGAGAACACATGGGAAGAGGAAGAGGAAGAGGTCGACTCTTGGTCTGTGGATGATCCGAGCATGCCAGAATGGCTGCATGAATACATCTGAATTTGTGCGGCCAAGGTGGGGCATGCAGCCATCAAGTTATGTTTCTCGCACGGCCCCACCTCAGACAGTCTCATCATACTGTCTGAGGTGGATATCTTCGCCTAGTTTTCGCACTCGCTCAAAGCAATCCACTAAAAAGGCGTTGAACTCATCGACGAGTTGATGCATGGGGACAACAACGAACTCACAGTCCTTAGTTCTATTATTTCGAGGATAGGAAAGAAGGTAGACACAGGGTTCATCTGCCCCGATAATGTGCGCGTCAGACTGTGCAAATGAATGTTTGTGGGCGTTGGATAGTCGTCGCAGCTCTTCCAGGAAGGCGTCATGCTTGTTATTAAGTAGTTCCTGGCTTTTTGGGAGGAACGAGTCAATCATGTCAACCTTGATCTTCTCAGGAAACTGTCCGGTCTCGTCGTATTGAGTCAAGTACCAGATGAGCGTAACAAGTTCGTCAGCACATCGACGAATGGCGGCGACCGCCTCCTCGCCGGCATATTGTTGCTGAATATAGTTATTACCATAACTGAGAATACGTGCATCGACACCCTCTGGACTGGCATCGTGTTCCATCGCGGCTGCCATTGTATTTTGCCAGCAGGTATAGCATTCTTGGAGTCGCACGTTGGCGTGGGCAAGTCGTTGACCGACAGCGAAAATTTTGGTAGTGAGATTGCCGAACGGGGTGTCGGGCGGCAACCAGAAGAAGTCTTGTGCAAGTGCGGGGTTGCCCCACAGTTCGCTAGTTCCTGGCTTTACGATGTAGCTAAACACATACAAAAGTATACGCAGGCATCGCTGTGGCCAGGAACGGCGTTGGCACCCTGCACTACTTCTGCAGGAGTGTCAGAGCTTCCACCCCAATCTGCTCTGCCATCTTCTCCAGGCTCTTGAGGGTGAGGTTGCGTTCGCCTCGTTAGACGCCACCCCACAATCTGTCTAACTAAGTCCAGTCAGACTGGCGCTACAGCACGAAGTTACCGGACCGAGGGCTGTGTTTCACTAAGTACACCTATTTTATCCAACTTATAAAAGTGCTAAAATTAATAATGTAATGTCCGAATTCGAGCCTTCTCCCCACCACCGCCTCCGTCGGCTCAAAGCCGCCCTGCTCGCCGTCTCCCTGACGCTTGCCGGCATCCTGCTCATGATGCTCAACGCCTGGCTGTCCCCGTTGCAGCTGGGCGACTGGCAGTGGCTGCACGCCCTGCCGCTGGGTGAGCTGGGTGGAACGCTGTTTGGAGCGGGGCTGCTGTCGACGTTCTTCGAGTACACCTTCCGGAGAGACCAGGAGGCGCACACGCTGGCCCGCTTCCGTCAGATCATCCGGGAGGAGGCTCCGGCGATGCGTGATGCGGTGGTGGAGGGCTTCGCCATCCACCCTGATGACTTGAAGCGTGTGGCGACGCCAGAACTGCTGGACGACATCGCGGCCAACGTGATGGCGCTGCGCCTGGGCGACGAGCAGTTCGCCCGGGAGATCTACCGCGACATCCGCGACCAAGCCATCCGCGCCGCCGAGCGGTGGTACGACATGACGGTGCGCGTTCGGCTCTCTACTGCAGTAGAGAGGAGTACCGCAGGTACTCCTCTGCTGGACGTCACCGTGGAGTGGGAGTACACCACCGTGCCCAGCAGTGCCACCCGGCGCTTCGCGTGCGTGTCTGACCAGGATGAGTACACCGAGCTCCGCCAGGACGTCCCAGCCACCTCCACCTGGTTCATGGCACCGCGCCCTGGCATGGACGCCCGCCGCCGGGAGGCATACGAACTGCTGGAGCTGACCGTCGATGGCCGGCCACAGCCGATCCGCCGCAGTACCCGTGCTACCGGCCAGACCTACAGCGTCGACCTTGACGAAGACGCCAGGAGCGGCAAGCCAGTCCGTATCCGCCAGATCTTCCGCACCATCACCCCGCAGTGGAGCCACCGGCTGTACTTCGCCGTCGCGCAGCCGACACGGGGCTGGTCACTGCGCCTGGACTACACAGACACCACCATTGCCGAAGTCCAGATCAGTGACACGATGGCGACCACGCCGGCTTCCACCATCGTCCACTCGCCAGAGGCTGTACCAGGCAAGGAGATCACCGTCGAGACCTCTAGCTGGCTACTCCCCCAATCTGGCGTGGCCTTCACGTGGGCAACCAACGACGAGCTGCCCCAGACCAAGCAGCCTGAGGCAGTCGCCTCCTCGAGAGAGGGCTAGTTCCGAGGGATAGTCAGCTTCCGCCGTTCATCTGGCTCACCTCCTCACCAGTTCGACCGCTACGGACAGCCACAGGATACATCGTCTTGAGATATATAGTCTCTGGATTGGGAGTCTTCGGCCGGTTGAGATGGAGCCGTGCCCACCGACCGCAAGCCGCCGCTCTCACCAGCCACTGGTGAGTTCGGTCGGCGTGTGCGCGCCCGCCGCGAGCAGCTGGGCCTGTCCCAGGAGAAGCTGGCCGAGCGCACCACCCTGCACTGGTCGTACATCGGCCAGGTCGAACGCGGCCAACGCAACCTCAGCCTCCACAACATCCTCCGCATCGCCCACGCCCTCGACACCGACGCTGGTGGGTTGGTGAGCGGGTTGGAAGTGTCGCCAAGTTGACTTTGGATGGTCTTCAAGGCTGACGGCACCGCTCTTACCGCAGTTACCGTCACTCCTCGCGAGCAGCCGCCAGCGACACTACTGCCGGCGTGGTCACTGCCGTATGTTCATCATTCCCCAGCGATCTCTCCATTCTGTCGTATTTTCTGTATACTTATTACAGAGTAGCCAAAATAGAATACCCGGAGGAATAATGGCAGTTACTGTTGACGGTCGCACCGACATCGAGAAACTCACTGAGTTGCTCTCTGAGCCAGAGCAACAACACCTCGAATTCAAAGAAAGCGTTGACCTTTCTAAGAACGAGGGGAGAGTAAAGTTCGTCAAAGATGTTGTATCTATGTCGAACCGACCGCCAGGCGGATACATCCTCATTGGAGTTGACGACAGCGGAAAGCCTGTTGCCCCGCAAGGAACCTTTGATCAGAAAACACGTGAACTCTTCGACGGTGCGCGCCTCAACGACCTTATCCGCAGGTACACCGAAGGCCCCGTACACATCGTCTCACAGTTCCACACTGTTAGCGGGCACGAGGTAGTTGTCATCTACGCTCATCATAACGAAAGTGGCTTCCCTGTACCCATGAGCGCACTTGGGCAATATGAAAAGAATGGTAAAACTGTACAATTGTTTCGCACGGGAGACATCTGCATCCGAGATGGCGCGCAAAACGCCCCTCTTCGGTGGTCGCACTGGAATGAGCTGCTACGGGAGCATGATCAGCGCATCCGCGATGATGCCCGAAAAAACATAGAATCTCTGGTGGCAGAAGTTGTCAAGTCATTGCGAAGCCCAGGTGGACGATCCAATGTGCCGCTATCGATAGAAATGTCAGACGACACATTCGTCGAGGCACTGCTCACCAATATTGAACTCAGCGGAGACATGCGTATCCGCTACTTCTTGTCTCAGCTCTCCGGATTTGCCGCCGACGAGGAGCGTTATGTCGAGGCGCTCAATAAGGCAACTATCATCGTCGTGCAGGCTCTGTTCCTCGGCAAAATCGACATTGCTGATCTGACGATCACCCGCCTGTTCGATGCGTATAAGCAACTTGACCCGCAAGATCCATCAAAGCAACTCGCAATCATCGTACGCTGCTACATCATCGGCGCAGCCGCTGTCCGATGCGAAGCGTGGTCGACTATATCGAATCTTGTACTCCAGCCCTATCCTCCAAAAATCGACGCCTTCACGTACGTCTACACATCGTGGATCCGCCACGGACAAGTCCAAGCGTCTTGCGCAGAATTATTTCCTGCCGACGACCGTGGAGGCCTCATGATTCCCCCAGCACGCCTACTTATGGTCGAGCATCCCGCGATGCGTCCTGACGTGCCAGATATAGCACTCAATACTGACGAAGTCATCCCAGTGGGTGACCCACTCCTTAACTCACTGTGCCAGTTTGACATTCTGTACTGCGCTATTGTTGCGACCGACAAAACGCACAGCGGTAGCGCCTATCCCGCTTCGTCTGCTTTCAAACAGAATCACACCTACCCAATTCTCGTTCGACTCATCGACGATGACAATATGCGGCAGCAGTTGTTTCCACAAAAAAACGATTCCCAGATCGCCACAGCCTTGAATGAAGCGATTAGCACTGCTCAACAACAATCAATCCAATACCCTAATGGATGGTGGTGGAGCGACCATCCAGACGTTCGAAGTTTCATCAACGAGCACCAGAGTTAATAATACAGGCATTACCTCATTAGTCAGTGTTGTTACCAAGATGGAGAACACTCGATGAGCAAAAGCCAGCCACTCCCGGCGGTTGCATACCGATTCACTGATAGACACAAAACAGACTTCAGCTTGCTTACTTAACAATCAAGCCGAACCTTCTCATAGTGCTACAATCATTGTATACTGATTGGAGTAATGAATGCATATAATACAAAATACCCACAACTCTCAGGATCGTCATACAACGAAGTACTAAAGCGTGCTCGCCAGGAATACAACGTCATCGCACACTCAACCAAGCGACAGCCGTACGTCAAGTCGAAGTACTTCAGCGGCGAGAAAGTATTTCTCGCCGTGTTTTGGACACATTTGATGGATAAGAATCAGAAGGATCGCACCAAGCGACTTCGCTTCTATAAGGCGGCGCTTGACCTGCTTCGCAATTCTCAGATCAATCCAGATACGATCGCTAGCACCGAAGATCAGCGGATGCTGCTCTATCGGTTCTATGGTGTAACGAAAGACGGCAGCTATTTCTGCGTTCAAGTCAAGGAAGACATACGAACAAAGCGCAAAGACTTCATGTCTGTCTTCGACAGGAAGCCGCACTAAATCAGCCTAAAATAAAAATCTCCCGCGGTGTAGCCTAGAAACTACCTGCCGGAGATTTCTTGGTGACACGGCGATCAACTGTGTCTGGTTATGATTATATGCTTTTCGATTGAGTTGTCAATAGTTTTACTCGATTTTGACATGACTCACCTTTTTCTCGAACACGTAAAGCCGTACCAGCTGAATCAAAGATACACTGCCACCAGGCCGACCTCTTTCCAATCGCCACGATGTCGTGGTTTACACTCATGCACCAACATGCTTAAATAGAAGTATGACTGAAAAAGACTTTCAACGTATACAAGAATTATTAACCACGAGTCTCAACGCCACAGAGGCACGGAATGCTGAGCGCTTCGACAAGATAGACAAGCGCTTAGACGGCATGGAGAGACGGCTCGATAAGCTGGAACATGAGACGAAGGAGATGCGTGCAAGCATGGAAACACGCTTTGACGCCATTGGCGCTCATTTCAATGAGATTGACACGCGCTTTGCAGCACTAAACGAGAAGATCGATCGCAACCATCAGGAAGTGACCACGCGGATCGACACACTCAGTAAAGACATCGAGTCTCAGCACCAAGACGCCCTCGAAGCGAGAGGCGCACTACGGCTGCTCACCACGCAGCATGAGGCTCTCGCCGGCCGGGTAGCGGTTGTTGAGAGTAGGTTGCAGTCGGCGTAGCAGCATCATCGTTTTCACAGAGCGATTTTGTGTCTCGATGAGTTGATTGTTATTAAAAAGCACGCAACTCCAGCGCAGTACCGATCAGTCTAGGACGACTACTACCTAAGGCGCTACATCCAGGTCGACAAGCAGCTTGAGAGGTCCGCGCCCCACTGCCGTTACCAAACCGCAACGGCGTAGGCTCACTCACCATCCTCACGACAAGCTATCGTGAAAGCGCCCCACTCGGGCACGATGTCGCAATGGCTGCGACAGACACACCATGAGGAACCCATCATGTATTTCAAGTCCCTAACCATCACCAATTTCAAGTCTTTTGAGGGCGAACAGCCTATCATCTTCTCCAAAGGAATCAACTACATCGTTGGCAATAATAACTGCGGAAAGTCCACTATAATTGATGCTCTACGGTATCTTGCCGAAGGAAATCGCGACACGTCAGCATTGCAAAACAAGTCTGCCAGCGAGGACTTCTCGGTCGAAGCCATCATTGCCGGGGAAGATTTGTCCCAGATTGTTGAAGACAGAAAATACTCTAAGCTTAAGGACTATTTGCTCTTCAATGAAGACGGACCTTATTTCAAGGTACGCCGCTCACCAAAAGAAGAGGAAATTGAGCAGAACGGCAAGAAAGTAAAACTTGACGGGAAGAAAATCACTTTATGGAACCCAGATACGCAGCGGTTCGAGAACCCGACCGGTATCGACGCACTTTTCAGGTCGTTAGTCGACCTCGTGCCGGTGCTTGCCGACACCACCACCTCCGAAGTCGTCGATCTTGGCACAACAAAACCACTCGGTAAACTCATCGCGGCCATCTCACAAAAATTCCAAGAGACCGACAGGTGGACGGCGTTTCAGAGGGCTCATCTAGAGGCGTTCTCCGATGGCGAGGAATCGCTCTCATCTCTGACTGAAGAGGTCACCAGCCAAGTTGAAAGCCTTTTACAGGCGCAATACGGCGCGGCCAAAGTCCGGCTCAACTTCGATCTTCCTGATGCTACGACCTTCATCAAGGGTGGCCAGCTACTCGTCACGGATGGCAACTACGAGACCCCGCTGTGCGACAAAGGTACCGGGATGCAGCGCGCCGTCACGTTGGCACTGATTCAGGTGTACTCGAATATGCAGCACAAAACGAAGGAGCTTGCGCCCCTTACGCTCCTCCTGGACGAGCCCGAAACCTGGCTCCACCCTCGTGCGCAGATTCAGCTCGGAAAAGCGCTGGCAAAAATCTCGGAAAACGAGCAACTATTCCTCATCACGCACTCGCCGTACATGCTGCGCTCATACCTCCCAGCACAGCACAAACTGCTCATCCTTTCGCGCGAAGATGACGGGCCATCGATTCGGTACTCGGAAGAACTCGGACTCGTCGCCAACCAAAAGCCTTCTCTAGGCGAGATCACCTACTTTGCATTTGGAATTTCTTCGCCTGAATTCCATGATGAGTTGTGGGGTGAGATACAGGTGATTACCAAACGTAAGAGTGAGTGGAGTCTTAACGTCTGCCTACACGATACGCACAAGCTGCCATACGACAAAGAATGGAAACGCGATGACCGGCCGAACGATGGCCCAGAGGAAGCCACACTTCCATACTTCATTCGGAACTCTATACACCATCCAGAGAACAGACTCAACGCTCCATACACGGACGACGAGTTGGAAGAGTCAACCGAGAGCCTCATCGCAGTGCTGAAGACGCTACAGAGCACGCAAGTTAGCACCCCGTAGAGGATCAGCCACTCGCATTAAGCGCCGTTGCCCACCTGAAGGTTGTCGGTCGCGCACCTGTGGAACGTGTCGGGATTCCCCGCGCGTTCCACAGGTGGCATGCCTGCGGCATCAGTTCGCAACGGTTCGCATCCGTGTTAATACTGAAGAAGCTGGGCACCATGTGCTCGACGCAGAGCCACCAGTCAGCTGGCCGCACGACAGAACATCACGGACGTCGTGGCTGAGCAGCACAACGCCGCTGACAGAACATATTAACTGCTCAATATGTTGCGTGAGCCCACTATATGCAGGAGGCTGGCCTACTGACCTCGAAATCTTGCAGCACACTCCCGCTTTGAGAGTTAGGCCCAACATTCCATCCGCGTGTCACTGGTGCCCTTCACTACCCTCCGCTGCCACTGCGCCCCGATAGTTCCCCTCCCCCTCTGACATCAAGTTGCAAGATGTATTCCAAACTAGTTGCATCACTCTAGATTGCTGGCACGGTGATTCAAGATTGCCGACGCTGCATCTCGCGAGCCCACATCTATGATTGTGAAGTATGAGTATACGGTTGAAATTGAAGTTAGCGCTAAAAATGCGACAACATAATGCGACGTGAAGCCACCTCCAGAGGTGATCCATGCACCGATCAACGACAACGCACTTATGACAGCAAAGGTACCCCTGAGTCTGAGGTCTTGACTGGCCTTGATTGACGCGGATATTGCAAGCATTTTTTCTGATTCACTACTAATCTCTGGATACCCGCAGTCTTTGAGTATTTTGTTTGTCTTGCGGATTATGCGAGGAACGTCTGAGCTTGACATGTTCCTACTGTAGGGCAAATGCCAACGATAGGCGTCGCCTTTCGTGCGTGACTCACGTCTCATACGACAAGCGCAGAATAGTTCACTGTTCTACATTTGAAGATGACGCTCACGGCTCTCAGAAGCATCACACGACGAAGTTCTAAAGCATGATCTTCAGGAATGTAACGTAACCGTGCGCTCGACGAAGTGGTAGCCGCACGTCAAGTCTCAGATCGATCCAGATACGATCGCAAGCGGCGAAGATATGCGGATGCTGCCCCATCGGTTCTATTGCGCAACGAAGGGTAACAGCTACTTCTGCGTGCAAGTCAAGGAAGACAAGTGCACCAGCCGCAAAGACTTCATGTCAGTCTTTGATAGGAAACCGCGTTAAAGCTCACTAAATAAAAATCTCCCGCTGTGTGACCTGAAAACCACTCGCCGGAGATTCTGGTGACACGGTGTTGGCCTGTGTCTAGTTATGATTATATGCTTTTCTTTGGCGATGTCAATAGTAATTTCCGGAATCACGTCGAATAATGATCACCGCTGGCAGGGTACGCAGACGGATCTTGTGGTGTATTCGAGCTCGTGCCGACTTCACCTTCTACGGGGATCAGGGCTGCTGGCAACGCTAAAGTGTTTGCCGGGCCCAACCTGCGGCGGCAACGAGAGAAGACAAGTAGTGGCGTAATGACTCTGTCTGTCTCCACTCCCCCAGCCATCAGTCAGGTCTATGCCGCTGCCAGATGCTTGCTCACCGTATCCCGCCCAAAGCCGAGCTCCAGGCCGATCTCGATGTAGGTGCGGCCCTGGGCGTGGAGTTGCTGAGCACGCCGGAGGTCGTCGTCGGTGAAGCGTCGCTTGCGGCGGGGTGGTTGCTTGGCTTGGCGGCACGTGGCGCGGACGGTGGACTCGGTGACACCGACCTGGGCAGCGATCTCGCGGGCAGTCATGCCGGTAGGCTCAAGGCTCAGGATCTGCTGCTTCTTCGCCGCGCTGATCGGACGGCAGGCCGTCTTGCGGATACCGCGGGCTGCAGTGGTCTCGCTTGCTTCTGACGTAGGCGCTACGCTAGCCGTGCTCGACTCCGGAGCAACCTCACCCGCGATGAGGCGCTGACGGAAGGTGAGCAGGGGTAGCCAGTTGTTCGGATTGATGCTGCCCAGGTGTACCAACAAGCTCTTACCTGAACCCACCCCAGTCGAAACAGGCTGGGATGCGGTTCCAGATGTTGAACAACGCTCACCCACCAGGGTGGGCGTTGTTCGTGTTGTGGGGCTCGTGGGCTCGTCGTCAGCGGTGTGCGACGTGATCGAGTTGTCAGGCTGAGCCGCGTGCTGCAGGTGGTGCGCATGAGCGGCGGCGTGCAGGCTGGGGCTGGCCAGCTGGTCGAAGGGTGGGGTGAGCAGGGCACTGAGGCGAGTGCCGGAGCCGGTGTCGGCGAGATGGACGGAGTGCGGCATCAGGACTGGCGTGTCAGCATCGGCACCTCCTCCCCCGCTAGCATCGCCAGTTCCTTCTTCTTCTCCGGCGCTGTGCTGCTCATCGTGTGCGCCCACATCGCCCTAGCGACAGCGCTGGACTGCGGGCAGAGAAGTTGGTCGGCGGGATACGCGAGCAAGTCGCAGGAGGCGTACCGACGCAGGCACCACGATCGCTCCGTTGGACGCCTGCTCACCAGCGTCCGCCGCTCTTCCGTACTGCGGAAATGACGCCCTCGAGCGCCAACGCGAAGAGTCCTTCCCCGCACTCAGACACAGGCACGAGTGATTCACAAAGACGCTCTAGTCATCCCTGATAGCAGGATGCGGGCTCTCATAGATGACTGCCCCGCTCTCACCCACATCAGATCACGATTCGGCCGCAAACAGCCCGCTGGGACGGGAGACCGCTGCAGGCTGGTCGTGCGGCGCTCTACTATCGATTGCGGCAACGCAGCCCCGTCCCTGTTGGAGTCATCCTCCAGCCCCCGTCCCCTGTGGCGACACCGGCGTCGCTCGGCTCTGCACTGCCGTATATCCCTCTTAACCCTGCGGTGGAGCCTCCCATGAGCCTGACGCGCGAACTGAACAAGAAGCAGTCTCCGTTTCGGCAGCTGGTGGAAAATTGTGCCCCCGCTCTGGCTATAGCTGGTGGCAGGTCACCGGAAGGCAAGCGGGTCGCTGAACGGCTTGGTTTCTACGATCTCGTCAAGGCACGATCCCTGGCACCACTTCCAGACGGAGTGACCGACGCACGACGCCATTCGCCAACTGTCGGCATGGCCTTCGACATCCGCACCAGGATGATGCTAGGCCAGTTCGATCCACGCCGAAGCGCTTCGGCGATGGGCATGGACGTCTTCAACCATCTCCTCGCACCACTGTTGCCGAACAGCCAGCACATATCAGACGTGCTTGGCGACGCTTTCCTCGAAGCGGAACGACTCACCAGGGACGGCGACGACGTCGACCAGGACTATGCCAGCATCGTCTTTGCCTGGTGCGAGTCGATCTACCGCGCCGGCGGGCGGGCGATACGCAGCTCGCTGGGCGAACGCCTGTCAACAGCACGGAACGTCGACGAGGTGTACGACTCGATCCCACCGCTCATGCTCGAAGACATCTTTCGCCTGCGCATCGTCAACCAACGCCAGATCAAGCACTGGCGCCTACGCATGAGACACGGGGCCTTCTTCATCTCGAACCCATCCTTCTCCGGCGACTTCTTAGTCGGCGGCGCCGACGGCGACTGGTTCATCGACGACACCCTCTTCGACTTCAAGGTCAAGGACACCATCACAGCACCGTGGGTGCGGAAAGTTCTCATGCAGCTCCTGGGCTACCTCATTCTCGACCTCGACAACGACTACCAAGCCCAGCGCGTCGGCATCTGGTTACCACGACAGGCAACGGTTAGAACCTGGGAGATAGAAGAAATTATTGGTGGTGATGCGAGCAAAATACTATCTAAAGCACGACGTAATATTCAGGGCACAATTAAACGAAAGAACGGGGCCACAACATAGATTATGCCCGCAAAAGCATTTCATTGAACCTACAGCACATCGAAGATGTTTCTCACGTCATTTTAACTACTTTGGTCAGGCGACACAATAAACCAAAGATTTCAGGCACCCGAGATCTAGGCTAGAGGAAATGGAGGATAAACCGATTCGATTGACAAGACGACATGTGCACATTAAGGAATAAACCGACAATTCCCAGCCTCCCACCAACAACCGACCACAATAGACAAATGTCGATATCTCTTCGATCACACCCTCACTAGCAGATCATGTGAGCCCTCATCAGGCCGATGATGCTACATCCCACTCTTCCTTCTGCCTGCAACAGCATCACCTGTCATCAGGCACGCTCTGAAAACCGCCTCCATGTGGCTCGAGGTCTCGCCGTTTGGAGCAGACGACCGCTGCACCCGAACCTGTCGTCGCTGCGGCGCAGTTAGTATGGACGGTGGTCGCTACGACGTCGACCTGCGCAGCGATCTGGCTGACAGTCAGGCCCGCGCAGACCAGGTCGAGAATCTGCTGCTTCTTCGTCGCGCTGATCGGACGGCAGGCCGTGTTGCGGATGCCGCGGGCCGTCGCGGTCTCGCTCCTCTCCTCGGTAGACGCTACGCTAGACGTGTTCGACTCCGGAGCTACCTCACCCGCGATGAGGCGCTCACGGAAGGCGAGCAGGGGTAGCCAGTTGTTCGAATTGATGCTGCCCAGGTGTATAGATTTCAGTTTCCAGCACCAAGAGGGTCCCCAAATTCTGACAGGAGGCCCTAACTCTTTCGTACGCTCCGACACCTGCCGTTTCCGGCTCTTCGCGTTTGAGGGTGTGGTAGCTGGAGCCTATTGAAGTGCATAGGTGGGGTGGGTGCGTCGTTGCTTGGGTAGAGGTCGAGGTCTCCCGATGATGGGAGCTGCTACACAACCGTCACGAGAGACCTCGACGTGCCTGAGACTACCTTCGCCTGCCCTGATCTGACGACCTTCCTGGGCCTGGATGCCCTGGGACTGACCGCGGTGGGTCAGCTCCTGACCTCGACGAGAGCCATTGTGGAGTGCCGCATGCCGATCGGGTTCGAGGACCCCTTCTGCAGAGCCTGCGGCGCTCAGGGAGTATCCCGTGGGACGGTGGCCCGACGCCTGGCCCACGTGCCGGTGGGGTGGAGGCCCACGCAGCTGGTGGTGCGCGTGCGGCGCTTCGCCTGCACCCACTGCCGTCGAGTGTGGAGACAGGACACGAGCGGCCTGGCTGAGCCCAGGGCGCGGCTGACGCGCTCGGCGGTGGAGTGGGGGCTGCGGTCCCTTGCCCTGGAGTGCATGTCGGTCTCCCGGGTGGCAGCCGCTCTGGGGATCTCCTGGCACACCGCCAACAACGCAATCCTGACCCGAGCCGAGCAGATCCTCAACGAGGCGCCAGACCGCTTCAAGGGGGTGGAGGCTCTCGGAGTTGATGAGCATGTGTGGCGCCACACCAGGCGGGGCGACCGCTATGTCACCGTCATGATCGACCTGACTCCCGTGCGCGACCGCAGTGGTCCGGCGCGTCTGCTGGACGTGGTCCCGGGTCGTTCCAAGAAGGTCCTCAAGACCTGGCTCTCCCAGCGCGACCAGGAATGGCGTGGGCGGGTCGAGGTGGTAGCCATGGACGGTTTCACCGGGTTCAAGAGCGCCGCCGGCGAGGAGCTCCCACAGGCTCGGGCGGTCATGGATCCCTTTCACGTCGTGGCCCTGGCGGCCCGCAAGCTTGACCAGTGCCGCCGGCGGATCCAGCGGGCGATCACGGGCCGGCGGGGCCGAGCGGGTGACCGGCTCTACCGGGCCCGGCGCACTCTGCTGACCGGGGCCGGCCTGCTCACCGATGCCCAGGCCGAGCGCCTGGAGAACCTCTTCGCCGATGAGCGCCACGCTGCGGTCCAGGCCGCCTGGGGCGTCTACCAGCGCCTCATCCAGGCCTACCGCACCGAGGAGGCGGGCCTGGGAAAGTACCTGATGCAACGGCTCATCGACTCCTTGAGGCAGGCCGTCCCCGACGGGCTGGAGGAGATCCAGACACTGGCCAGAACCCTGACCGAAAGAGCCTCCGACATCCTGGCCTACTTCGACCGCCCCCGTACCTCCAACGGCCCCACCGAAGCGATCAACGGACGCCTGGAGCAACTACGCGGCATCGCCCTGGGATTCCGCAACCTCACGCACTACACCATCCGCAGCCTCATCCACACCGGACGCCTCAAAGACCACCTGGCAGCAACCACCTAAACCAGCCGATAAGCCCCGCCTAAAACACCCTCAAATACGAAGAGCCCCGTTTCCATCGACTTGTTCCGAGGCATCGATGAAAGAGAACTCCTTCGATTCGGGTACCCCCGCATTCGACGTCGTGCTGGCGCAGACGATCGCCAGGCACTTCCGAGGCGCCACGACCGAGACCATCGACGGTACCCAGACGGTCCGGCTGGGCGAGGGCCTGCCCGTCATCGAGTGCTTCATTGACGAGCTCCAGGACCACGAGCCATACGGCGCGTTCCTCTTCCTTCAGATCAGCGGAGGCGCCTTCGGGAGCAGACGGGTCCTGGTCACGGCCAGCGGCTACGGCTCCAGCCAGCTGGAGTCGGTGGTCACCGCCGGATGCAACTGGGCCTGTGCCTTCGGGCCTGTCCTGCTGACCGGAATCGGCCACCCGGACCTCATTGATTCTGACAATCCCGACGTCGAGCAGTTCGAGGCCACCGTCGGAGGCAGACGCTACCGGGTGGCCACCGGGCATCTCGACCGCAGCATGAACATGCCGATCGAGGAGGTGGAGGCCTACCGCCAGCGGCTGGGTGGCCCCCGCGCCCTGACCGACCGGGTACTCGCTAGCCCCTTGATTCCCGCCACTCGCTCCGACGACGCTGTGGCACTGGGCTGCTATGCGGCCATCGGCCCCCACTCGATCACCGAGCTCAAGCTCGCCGGCGCCGACTGGCCCGCGGGACGCAGCGTCCTGGACGCGATCCCGCCCGAGCCCGGTGGCCACCGTATGCTCCGGGAATGGTCGGTACTCACGCCCCTAGAGCCCGCACCACCCCTGACCAGGGACGGACTCCAGCACACCCTCAACCTCATCGCCGCGACCTCCCACGATCCCAGCAGCGAAGCCGGCTGGCTCGGCAGCCGCCACCACGGCATGAGGCTGGGGCCGCCGAACCTGCCTGCGGGACTCTCGCTGCCGGAGGACCTGCGCTGGTTCCTCAGCACCATCGCGGGCTCAGGCGCCGGCCCCGGCTACGGGCTGGACATCTACCCGGCCGACGACGGAGGCATCCACCTGGCCGACGCCGGTTGCGGCGCCGAGTGGCGCATGAGCCCCTACGACGGCAGCGTCTGGCTGGACTCGCGGGCCTGCGACGACGGTTTCACCCGCGTGGCCCCGAGCTTCATCTCCTGGTACGAGGCCTGGCTCGACCACGCCATCCGCGGCGGCGGCTCCTTCGGGCGGTGGTCCTACCAGGTCGATGCCGCCTACAAGATGCTCGAACAGAGCGCCGCCGAGTTCGGCGTCGATCGCCTCCCCGAGACCGTCACCCGGGTGAAGATCCAGACCCCGACCAGGGCCTTCGGCCCCTGCCACACCTGCCAGCTCGCCTACTCCCGGTGTGGGGTGCCGGCGTCGGTCTTCGTCACGGCGCCATCCCCGGCTCCCTGAGTCACCGAGGGGACTAGACGCGCCCTGGTGCGCCGTAGAACTGGTGCGCCTGTTGAAGCAGGGCCAGGAGGTCCTCCTTACTGCCCTCCAAGGTGCCGGGAAGGTAGACGCGCTCCTCCTTGCCCATCCCACGGTCGGCAACCTCATTGATCTGCTGGCTCAGCTGGGCGGTGCTCGGGTCCTGGCGGCGCATCTGCCGGCCCAGCGGCGTCAGGGTGTAGCCGATCACCAGCTGCGCTCGTGAGCCACTGTCGGGAGTGACTTCCTGCCCGAAGAACTCGGCGATATCCGACCAGCGTGCGGACTCATTGACGATGTTGCGCCGTTCCAGGCGCAGCCCCTCAGGCGTCACCACCAGTCGACTGCGGAGGATGATCTTCCTCATCATGCCGGGGATACCGATGACGCCGAAGAAACCGATACAGGCGATACCAGCGAGCATGTAGAGGAGCGGGGAGCTCGACTGATTCGCAATCAGAATGATCCAGACCCCCACCGCTGTGAAGCCGACGCAGCCCAGAAGGCTTCCCCAGAGACGCATCGGTGACTCCGGAATAACAAGCATCCCGGTGCCGCGCAGCTGCTCGCTCATCTGACGAACTCGTCCGGCATCGACTCCCACGTGACTCGTCTCCTTACCCCTCATCGGTACGACGGATACGCCCCCTACCCTAGTGACCTCACGATGGTGAGGGGCCCTATCCGACCAGGAATTCACCCGAAGAGCTGATTCCCGGCTCCCGTCTCGGGAGGTGGAGGCGCCGGGCTACGACGCAGTGATCGGTTCCCTCCCCATCACCGCACTTACGCCCAGCGACGTCCTGAGTCACTCCTCGTGCTGGACGACCTCGAAGCCGAGGACCTCCACGCTCATGCCCCGGCGCTTGTCGTCCTCGTGCCCGCCGGCGGGCCGCGCCGCGCTCCAGCGCTCGTAGTCCTCACGCCTGTCCCACCGGGTCACCACGAAGTAGCGGTCCTCTCCGACCAGCGGGCGCAGCAGCTCGAAGCCCTGAAAGCCCTGTGAGGTGTCAACGCCTCGCTTCCGGGCGGCGAAGCGCTTCTCGATCTCGGCCTGGGCTCCCTCGGGGAAGGTCAGTGCGGTGATGTTGACATAGGTCATAGGTGCTCTCCTCTGTGTCTCCGTCGGCTCACGGCCGCAAGCAGATATCTCAACGAACGCTACCGCCTGACCACCGGTGCGGACTACAGACATGAAGCATCCCGCGGTGTTGAGCCGCCCCGATACCGGATGGCTGCCGGGTAGCCTGAGCCCATGACAACTGCCCCCTTCACCCGCAAGGACGGCCGCGCCGTCGACGAGCTGCGCCCCGTGACCATGACCCGCCACTGGCTCGACCACGCCGAGGGATCGGTCCTGGTGACCTTCGGGCGCACCCGGGTCCTGTGCGCCGCCTCCTTCACCGAGGGCGTCCCACGCTGGCGCAAGGGCAGTGGCGAGGGCTGGGTGACCGCCGAGTACGCCATGCTCCCCCGGGCCGGCTCGGAGCGCTCCGGCCGGGAGTCCGTGCGGGGCAAGGTCGGTGGCCGCACCCATGAGATCTCTCGCCTCATCGGCCGCAGCCTGCGCGGCATCATCGACGTCGCCGCACTGGGTGAGAACACGATCGCCCTGGACTGTGACGTGCTGCAAGCCGACGGCGGCACCCGCACCGCGGCGATCACCGGCGCCTACGTGGCCCTGGCCGACGCCGTAGCCTGGGGCACGCAGCGCGGCCTCATCAAGGCCCGTCCCGGCAAGCCGGTGCTCTCCGACTCGCTGTCGGCCATCTCGGTGGGGATCATCGACGGCGTTCCCTGCCTCGACCTGCCCTATGAGGAGGACGTGCGCGCCCAGACCGACATGAACGTCGTCCAGACCGGGGACGGGCGCTTCATCGAGGTTCAGGGCACCGCCGAGCATGCCCCCTTCGACCGCTCCGAGCTCGGAGAGCTGCTCGACCTGGCCGCAACCGGCAACAGCCGTCTGGCGGCGCTCCAGCGCCAGGCCCTGGCCGGCCCCAGCGGTGAGCCCTTCACCGTGTCCTCGGCGGACTCCTCGCCCCAGTCGCAGGCCTGAGCCGTGAGTGCCTCGTCCAACGCCGACGGCGCCGCCCCGCTCACGAACCGGGTCCGGGTGCCCGCCGGAGCCCGTCTCGTCCTGGCCACCCACAACGCCGGCAAGCTGGCCGAGCTGCGGCAGATCCTGGCGCCGCTCGTGCCCGGGCTGGTGCCCGAATCCGTCATCTCGGCCGCCTCACTCCAGGCGCCTGAGCCGGTGGAGGACGGTCTGTCCTTCGCCGACAACGCCCTGCTCAAGGCCCGTGCCCTGGCCCGGGCCACGGGCCTGCCCGCGGTCGCCGATGACTCGGGCCTGTGCGTCGACGTCCTGGGTGGGGCGCCGGGGATCTTCTCAGCGCGCTGGAGCGGCCGGCACGGGGACGACACCGCGAACCTTCAGCTGCTCCTGGCCCAGCTGGCCGACGTCGCCGACCCGCACCGCGGCGCCCGCTTCACCTGCGCGGCGGTCCTGGTCCAGCCGGCCTCCGGCGGGCAGGCAGAGCAGGTCACCACCATCGAGCGCTCCATGGAGGGGCGCCTGGTCCACGCTCCTCAGGGCGAGGGGGGCTTCGGCTACGACCCGATCTTCGTGCCCGTCCAGGAGGACGAGCCGGGGAGTCGGAGCCGCACCACCGCCCAGATGACACCTGAGGAGAAGCACGCCATCTCCCACCGGGGACAGGCCTTCCGCGCCCTGGCGCCGGTCCTGGCCGAGGTCCTGGCCGGCTGAGCCCGCGAGGGCGCCGTCAGTGAAGTGCCGTCAGTAGTGTGTCACCACGGTGGTACCGATCTCGGACCACTGCCAGATCGCCTGAGCGTCCGGCACCGGGATGTTGATGCAGCCGTGCGAGGACTCATCCGTGCCGATACCGAACTCCTTGACCCAGGGGGCGCCGTGGAGGGCGTAGCTGTCGTGCCAGTAGCTCACCCACGGGACCCCTCGTTCGCAGTAGGGCCACTCGGGGGTGCAGCCCATGTCCTGCGCCTGGTAGCGCAGGTAGATCTTGTAGGTGCCGGTGACGGTCTCGTGCCCGACGCCGCCGTGGTTGATGAGGATCGGCCCGTAGACGACCTTCTGGCCCTCGTAGGCGGTCAGTGTTGAGTCGGTGAGGTTGACATCGACCCACTTCTCCCCCGCCTTGGCCTGGTAGGCGAAGCGCTCCGGCCCGTTGGGCACTACCCGGTTCTCGGTGGAGTGGGGCACCTCGTTCCAGCTGATCTGTTGGCTGACGCTCCGGCCCTGGCCGAGTCCCTGGACGAGCGCCGTCGTGGCCGGCTCGATGTTGCCGGCCTTCCTTCCGGCCTTGCCCGGGCGGGCGAGCTGCAGCACCGTGCCGGCTGAGTCAACGTCGTTGATGGCGTTGACCGGTGTGCGCTCCTCCGGCGTACTCAGTGAGGTCACCCAGGCCCTGACTCTCTCCTGGGAGACCGTCGGCACGATGCGGCCCTCCTTGATGGGGAAGTCGATCCATGAGGCCTTCTGAGCCTTGGAGGCGGCGTGCGCTGCGCCGTCGACCGTCACCTGGAGCTCGGCGTCCAGCAGTGCCGTTGCCGATTGTGCGACCGAGCTCGCCTCCTGGGCGCTCACCGTGGGCTCGGTCCGGCGGATCGACACCGGCGCGGTATGGTTCTTCGCCAGCTCGCGTGCGGCGACGTCGAGCGCCGCATCAAGATCAGCGGGGTCGATGGCGTTGCCGGTTCGTCCCGGTGAGGTGGTGAAACCGCCGCTGCCCTCGTTCCAGGTCACGGCCGGCTCGACAACGTGGTCGCGCAGCGTGCTGCTCAGCTGCGACACCAATGCGGCGCGGGCCTCCTGGTTGACCACGTACCGCACCGCCACCTGCCGTGTCCCCACAATGCCGTGCAGGTGGGTCACCAGTGACCCCGCCCCGGACACGGCTGCCTCCACGGTGGCTCGGGCATCGACCTGGGCGATCCGGGCCAGCGGAACCGTGGTGGGGGTTCCGTCGACGGTCAGCGTCAGTGACGCCGATGCGGCCCGCTGAAGCACGAGCGCGGTCAGGGACGCCCGGTCCATTCCGGTCACATCCTGGCCCATGAGGATGGTTCCGCGCGGAGCCCGCCCCTCGTGCCTGTGGAGATAGACGACCGATCCGCCCACCGTTCCTCCCAGAATGAGGCAGACGGCGATCAAGACGCCGACCCACCGAAGCGGTCGACGTCGGCTGGCGCAGTGCTGCATGGCGCCAAGGTATGAATGGTGGGGTTGTCATTGCGTAAAGACAACTGAAGACAAGCGCCCTGTTACCGGAACGAGTCCGGGCCGACCACCGCGGGGCTAGCTGCCCTCACTCTCCTGCTCGGCGAGGCGCCGCGCCACGGGCTTGGGGGTCAGGGAGTCGTGGGCGCGCACGTAGCCGTAGAGCCATCTCCATCCGCCCAGGAACACCAGGAGGAAGGCCCCGGTCATCACCGCCCAGGAGGCCATGGCGGACACGTCGTCGAATGCGGATGCCACCTGGCGCAACACGGTCCAGACCACCCAGCTGACCCCCACGACGATGAGCCCCTCGGGCAGCGCCATCTCCAGGTGATCGGGGCGGGAGCGCCGCACAAGCCAGGTCACGCCCCAGGCGACGAGGAGGGCCGTGCCCGCCTGCCACAGGGAGGCGGGAACCTCCCCCAGGCTGCGGGTGGAGGCGGCACCGAACAGGGCCACGAGGGCCGCCGCCGCCAGGTCGGCGGGAACCACCAGCCACCAGCGCGTCCGTCTTCCTCGGGTCCAGGGACAGTCCGCCCCGTCGGGAAGAGCCGGGGTGAAGGAGACCGTTCTGCGCGGGGCGGGGCGATCGTGCCCGTCAGCGCTCACAGCTCCCAGACGGCGTCCGCCGTCGCCGCTTCCAGCGGGCCGGAGTAGACGGCTGCGGCCTCCTTGAGGGGCACGGCCGGATCCGTCCAGGGCTGGATGTGGGTGAGGACCAGGTGCCCCGCACCGGCCTGGGCGGCGAGCTCGCCGGCGCGACGCCCCGTCATGTGCATGCCGCCCACGGTGTCGCGGCCCTCAACGAAGGCCGCCTCGGCCAGGAGGAGGTCCACTCCTTGAGCCATGTCGCTCATCGCCTGGCAGATGTCCGTGTCCCCGGTGAAGGCCAGGCTGACCCGACGGGAGGGGTCCTCCTCGCTGGGGCCCTCGATCCGGTAGCCGTAGGCCTCCACGGGGTGGAGCGCCTCGAAGGGGGAGATCACCAAGGGGCCCACACTGTAGGACCTGCCGGGCACGGCGGTGACGAAGCCGAACTCCGTGGCGTAGCGCTCACTGGGCGGGACGCCGTCGACCCCCTGGAGGCGCTCCAGCAGCTCCGAAGGCCCCAGGCAGGCCACCGGCCCGAGCGCCCCGGTGGGCAGCCAGCGCCGGTAGACGTGCATGCCCACCAGGTCCACCATGTGATCGGCGTGGCAGTGGGAGATCGCAATGGCGTCGAGCTCGGCGGGATCGAGGTGGCGCAGCAGCTGCCCCATCGACCCGGGCCCGAGGTCCAGCACGATCGAGTAGGTGCGCACCGCGCCGTCGGCGTCGACTCCTTCGGCCTGCACCAGGTAGGAGGAGGCCGAGGACTGGGGGCCCGACATGGAGCCGGAGCAGCCGATAATCGTGAGTCTCATGCAGATCCTTGGTGGGAGGTGGGAGGTGAGGGAGGGTGGGGCGGCCCGGCAGGGGCGCCGGCTGCCCCAGGAGCGAAGGCGACATGCTCAACGGCGGTGACCTCGGGGCCCAGGAAGCGCCGGGCCAGGACGGAGAAGGCCTCCGGGTCGCCGGTGGAGGCAAAGTCATGGCGCGGTTCAGGAGCCTCCGGCCCGCGCAGAAGGTTCTTGCCGGCCAGTGCCCGGTAGACGTCCTTGGCGGTCTCGTCCGAGGAGGTCACCAGAGTCACGTCTCGCCCCATGACGTAGGAGATCGGCCCCACCAGCAACGGGTAGTGGGTGCAGCCGAGGATGAGGGTGTCCACACCGGCGGCCTTGATGGGGGCCAAATACTCCTCGGCGACGTCGAGCACCTCGGGGCCGGTGGTCACCCCCCGCTCGGCCAGCTCGACGAAGCGCGGGCAGGCCTGTGAGACGAGCTCGACGCCGGGAACGGCCTGGAGGGCGTCGTCGTAGGCGCGCGAGTCGACCGTCCCACGGGTGGCGATCAGCCCCACCTTGCCGTTGCGGGTCACTCGGGCCGCGGTACGTGCCGCCGGGTGGATGACCTCGATGACCGGGACTCCCCGTCCCAGGGTGTAGCGCTCCCGCGCATCGTGCAGGACGGCCGCCGAGGCGGTGTTGCAGGCGATGACGAGCAGCTTGACCCCTCGGTCCACGAGCTCGTCCATGATGCCCAGAGCCAGCGACCGGACCTCAGCGATGTCCCGGGGACCGTAGGGACTGTTGGCAGTGTCCCCGATGTAGAGCACCTGCTCATGGGGCAGCTGGTCGAGGACAGAACGGGCGACGGTGAGGCCACCGACCCCAGAGTCGAACATCCCGATCGGAGCATCATTCACACCGCGAGACTATGCGGGCCCTGTGCCCCCGAACAGCGCGGATACCAGTGATTCCTGCCACCAGGTGACCATGTCGTAGACGAGCGCCGTCCCCCGGTACCACTGCTCGCGAGAGGTCTCCTCCTCGGGGGCCTCCTGGAAGGCTGCTGCGTGAACGCGCTCGGCGTCCTGAGCCGACTCGATGCCCAGACGCTGGGCCAGCACGAGCCGGATGTCATTGCTCGCCCCCAGCCAGTCGGACTCCTGGCCCGGAGCCACGAGCACCGTTCCCTCAGGGCCCGACGGCGCCCGCAGCTCGGCGGCCAGGCGCGCCAGGCGGTCGACCTTGTCACCCCGCAGGCGCGCACGAGTCAGGCTGCTGACCTCCATCGAGGTGATGGGATCCTCCGAGGCCTGCGGGAGCAGGACAGCGATAACGGGGTCCGCGCTCGGGCGGCCGGCGTGGACGTGGTTGGTCGGCGCATCGAGGTCGAAGTCCAGGGCCTCCAGGACCTCACGGTCCCGCTCGCTCTCCCCCGGGCGGACCGGGTCGGGACGCGACGGCGAGGAGGTCTCGGACTGGCTGGCCCCCTGGGGAGCATCCGCTTGGAGAAGGGCCCTCACCTCCAGGGCCAGCCTGGCCAGGAGCTCGCGCTCCCAGTCGTCAAGACCGCAGGCCAGCCCCTCTGGGACGCGGCGGAAGGCTCGCATCAGCGCCCTCCTGAAGAGTCGTCAGCACCGGCGTCGTCACCCACGGGCTCGATGGTGGCGCGCAGGCCGTATCCGTGCATCGCCGTGACATCGACCTCCATGCGCTCTCGGGCTCCCCGGGAGACCACGGCGCGGCCGGTGGTGTGCACCTGCATCATCCGGGCCTCGGCCACAGGCAGCGAGAAACCGAAGTAGGAATGGAACACCCAGGTCACATAGCTCATCGTGTTCACCGGGTCGTCGTGAACCACGGTGCACCACAGGCGCTGGGCACGGACGCGCGACTCCTCCAGGATCTCCGGTTCCGCAACGGGCAACGAGGTGCTCATACCACCAGGGTAGCGGTGAGGCGCGATAGGTTGTTCCCGTGAACAGCTACGCGCCCTCTGCCGATTCCGCCGCCGCCTCCATGGACGTGTCCATGGCCTCCACCTCCCTGCTGACCGACATGTACGAGCTCACGATGCTGCAAGGAGCACTGGCATCGGGGGCCGCCTCACGGCGCAGCGTCTTCGAGCTCTTCGGCCGCAGGCTCCCCGGGTCACGCCGCTTCGGTGTGGTGGCGGGCACTGGTCGGCTGCTGGACGCCATCGAGGCCTTCACGTTCACCCCCGCCCAGATCGACTTCCTGCACCGCACCGGGGTCGTCAACGACGAGACCCTGGACTTCCTGCGCGACTACCGCTTCTCCGGGACGATCCGCGGCTACGCCGAGGGCGAGTGCTACTTCGCCGGCTCCCCGCTGCTGACCGTGGAGGGCACCTTCGCCGAGGCCTGCATCCTGGAGACCCTGGCCCTGTCGATCTACAACTACGACTGCGCCGTCGCCGCAGCCGCCTCCCGTATGACCATTGCCGCCCACGGGCGCCCCTGCGTGGACTTCGGGGCGCGCCGGGCCCACGAGCAGGCAGCCGTCGCCGCGGCCAGGGCCTCGGTCGTCGGCGGTTTCGTGGGAACGAGCAACCTGGAGGCGGGGCTCCTCTACGGCATTCCCACTGTGGGGACCTCGGCCCACTCCTTCACCCTCCTGCACGACACCGAGGAGGAGGCCTTCGCGGCGCAGGTGGCCAGCCTCGGACCGAGCACCACGATCCTGGTGGACACCTATGACATCGCCACCGGCGTAGAGCGGGCCGTCAAGGCGGCCCGTGCCGCGGGCGGTGAGCTCGGGGCGGTGCGCCTGGACTCCGGCGACCTGGTGGCTGAGGCCTTCAAGGTGCGCGCCCAGCTCGACGCCATGGGGGCGACCTCGACGAGAATCACCGTCACCAACGACCTCGATGAGCACGCCATCGCGGCACTGGGGGCGGCCCCCGTGGACTCCTACGGTGTGGGCACCAAGCTCGTGACGGGCTCGGGGCGCCCGACTGCGGCGCTCGTCTACAAGCTGGTGGAGCGCGAGGGCGCCGACGGCACCATGGAGGAGGTCGCCAAGTTCTCCTCGGGCGGCAAGTCCACCGTGGGCGGCCGCAAGTGGGCCGGCCGCATCCTCAGCTCCGAAGGCACGGCCGCCGAGGAGCTGGTGGTCGCCTCCAGCTCGCAGGACGAGGGGATGTCGGCGTTGAGCCAGGCCGGTGCCCGGCCGCTTCAGGTGCTCCTGGTCGATGAGGGCCGGATCATCGAGGAGCACCGCGGCAAGGAGGCCTTGAGCGCCGCGGCGGAGCGGCACCGGGCGTCGCGCGCCGAGCTCCCCTACGACGCCTGGCGTCTGAGCGACGGCGAGTCGGCGCTGCCGACCCGTCACGTCGACCTCGACGGGCGAGGCGCCACCCGACGCTGACCGGTGGCCAGGGGCGCATTCCGCCCCTGGCCGGCGCTCCTTGTCAGCGTTATCGGCGTTATCGGCGTTGTCGGCGTTGTGTCCTCAGCCTTATCAGCACTGTCAGCGCTTGCCGACGAACCAGCGCCGCAGGGTCTGGATGCGCTTCTCGATCTCCTCGGTGGAGGCCGCCGCGACCTCCGGTCCCCCGCACACGCGCCTGAGCTCGTTGTGGACGACGCCGTGGGGCTGGCTCGAGCGGCGGGCCCAGGCGGCCACCAGCTGGGAGAGCTCCTTCCGGGCTGCTGCCCGCCGCCGGGCGTCGTCGACGCCTGAGTTCTTGCGCCTCTGCGCCTCGGCTGCGGCCTGCTTCTTCTGGGAGGCGATCTGCTTGTCCTGGCGCTGGCGCAGCAGGGCGGTCACCTGCTCGGGCTCCAGCAGACCGGGCAGCCCCAGGTACTCCTGCTCCTCGATACTGCCCACCATGGCACCGGTGCCGAACTCGCCACCGTCGAAGAGCACCCGGTCGAACTCGGCCTGGCTATCCATGGCCTCGAAGCCCGGCAGCAGCTCGGCCGAGGCGTTCTCAGTCTTGTTGGCCTCGGCGAGGAGACGGTCCTCGGGGCTGAACAGGGCGTCCTCCTGCGCCGCCGAGTCGGGGCGGCTCAGGACATGGTCGCGGGCCACCTCCATCTCGCCGGCCAGGGCCAGCAGCGGCGTGACCGAGGGGAGGAACACCGAGGCGGTCTCGCCCCTCGCCCGCGAGCGCACGAAGCGCCCCACGGCCTGGGCGAAGAAGAGCGGGGTGGAGGTGGAGGTGGCGTAGACGCCCACGGCCAGGCGGGGCACGTCCACTCCCTCGGAGACCATGCGCACGGCCACCAGCCAGCGGTCGGTGGAGGCGGAGAAGGCCTCGATGCGGCTGGAGGCGCCGTTGTCGTCGGAGAGGACCACGGTGGGGGCCTCGCCGGTGATGGCGCGCAGCTGCTTGGCGTAGGCGCGAGCCTTGGCCTGGTCGGAGGCGATGACGAGGGCTCCGGCGTCGGGGACCTGGCGGCGCACCTCGGTCAGGCGCTGGTCGGCGGCGGCCAGGACCGCGGGGATCCACTCCCCCGCCGGGTCGAGCGCGGTGCGCCAGGCCTGGGACTCCAGGTCCTTGGTGAGGGGCTCGCCCAGGCGCGCCGCGACCTCGTCGCCGGCCTTGGTGCGCCACCGCATCTGCCCCGAGTAGGACATGAACATCACCGGGCGCACGACTCCGTCGCGCAGGGCGTCGGAGTAGCCGTAGGAGTAGTCCGCCTGGGAGCGTTTCGCCCCGGAGGCGTCCTCCTTGTACCGCACGAAGGGGATCGGGGAGGTGTCGGAGCGGAAGGGCGTTCCAGTCAGGGCCAGTCGCCTCCGTGCCGGGGTGAAGGCCTCCCGGATCGCGTCTCCCCAGCTCAGGGCGTCTCCCCCGTGGTGGATCTCGTCGAGGATGACCAGGGTGCGGGCCTGATCGGTGCGGGCGCGGTGCAGGTTGGCGTTGGCTGCCACCTGGGCGTAGGTCAGGGCGACGCCGTCGAAGCGCGAGCCGAGTGCCCCTTGGGAGTTGGAGTAGGAGGGGTCGATATGGATGCCGACGCGGGCGGCGGCCTCGGCCCATTGGTACTTGAGGTGCTCAGTGGGGCAGACGATCGTCACCTTGTGGACGTCTCCGGAGCTGAGCAACTCGGTGGCCACCCGCAGCGCGAAGGTCGTCTTGCCGGCCCCAGGGGTGGCCACCGCCAGGAAGTCCTGAGGCATCGTCTCCAGGTACTGCCCGAGCGCAGCGGCCTGCCAGGCACGCAGTGAACCTGCTGTCCCCCAGGCGGCACGGCGCGGGTAGGCCGGGGAGAGGTTCTGGGCCGCCGACGTCGAGGCTCGCGTCGGGGTGGAATGGGTCGCCTGGCCGCCGCGGGCGGCGTTCACCGACCGCCTCGCCCGAACGGGAAGCGGGGGAAGCGAGGCCCCTTGCCGTCGCCGGAGCCCTCCCCGTTGCGCATCTCCTCGTAGATGGACTTGCAGGTGGGGCACACCGGGTACTTCGACGGGTCGCGCCCGGGCGTCCACACCTTGCCGCACAGGGCGACGACGGGACGCCCGGTGACAGCGGCCGCGGCGATCTTGTCCTTGCGGACGTAGTGGGCGAAGCGGTCGGCGTCGCCGTCGTCGGTCGACTGGAGCTCCTCGCGCTCCAGGACAGCCGTACCGACGCCCTGGGTGGGCTCGGCGGCCGGGTCTGTCGGGGCTCCGGGCGATCCGGGATCGGCACTGGCGAGGACGTCTGTCATGCCGCCCAGTGTAGGTCGGACAGTGCGCACCGGCAGTCGCCCGCCCCACCCCTGTGGGCAGGCTCTCCCTTGAGGAGAGCCTGCGCCGTCGTCAGTGCGTCGAGGTGAGCCGGCTGGCGGCGGCGGGATCGACCAGCACGAGGGCGTCGTCGTGACGCTGCATGACGGTCGCCGGCCACTGGGTGCTGACCTCACCTTCGACGAGCTGGGCGATGGCCTCGGCCTTGCCCTCGCCGGTGGCGATGAGGACCAGTTTGCGGGCCTCCATGATGGTGGCCAGCCCCTGGGTGATGCACTGGGTGGGCACGGCCTCGACGTCGCCGCCGAAGAAGCGGGCGTTGTCCCGGCGGGTCTGCTCGTGGAGCTCGCCCAGGTGCGTGCGCGAGTCGAGGGCGCCGCCGGGCTCGTTGAACCCGATGTGCCCGTCGGAGCCGATGCCGAGGATCTGCAGGTCGCAGTATCCGGCCGCAGCCATCTGCGCCTCGTAGTCCCGGCAGGCGGCCTCGAGGTCCTCGCTCAGCGCGTCCGGGCCGTGGAGGGCGCCGGGGCGCATGTCGACACGGGAGCGCAGGTTG
The DNA here is from genome assembly GCF_000223355.1 of Actinomyces sp. oral taxon 175 str. F0384. Classification (NCBI taxonomy): domain Bacteria; kingdom Bacillati; phylum Actinomycetota; class Actinomycetes; order Actinomycetales; family Actinomycetaceae; genus Actinomyces; species Actinomyces sp. oral taxon 175. The sequence goes on along the minus strand of NZ_AFUR01000001.1, from coordinate 752,125 downwards.
GTCTCCATGAAGGTGGCGTAGCGCTCCGGGTGGCCTGCAGGCAGGCCGACGTACTCGTCGAGCATGAATCCAGTGACCTCGGCGAAGCTGAGGCGTCCGGCGGCGCAGCGAGCAGTGAGCTCGTCGTACAGGGGCAGGGGCGAGGAGCCTGTGGCGGTTCCCAGCACGGCTGCCGGTTTGTCCTTGAGCAGCGCCTCGATCTCGTCGGCCGCCCGCTGCGCGATCGCCTGCGCGGAATCCAGAATGACAAGCTGCACGGTGATGTCCTCTCTGACACAACAACTGATGGTATGGGGTGTACGGATCTCTGAGAGCCGCTCATTGAGTGAGCGAGTTTAAAGCAATCCTACCCCGAGCCATCAGAATCAATCAGCCCGTTGTGGTGTGACCAGGGCGATCACACCGGCTGGGAGTGTCCCGGCCAGGTGCGGATCGTGGCAAGAACCTGAGGTCCTCGCCGATCCAGCACCCGCCCGCCGAAGACGACTCCGCCCCACAGCAGCAGACCGCACCACACGACCCCCGCGACGAGCGCCACCCAACCCCACGCCGGCGCACCTTGGACGACGCCGTAGACCGCCACCCCCAGAACCGGGGAGCACACGGCCAGCAGAAGCAGGATCGCCGCCATCTGAACGAGCGCGGCCAGGAAGGCCGTCCCCGAGGTCCGCGAGCGCATGGGGCTGTCCCCGGGGGCGAGTGTCTCGTAGGGCAGCAGGACGCTGGCGAGGCAGGACCAGGCCAGCGCACAGCCGTAGAGCGCCAGGCAGGCACCGGTGACGGCGGGCAGCGCCTCCCATCGCCCTGTCCACGCGACCATGAGCAGGTCGATCACGACCAGCGCAGGAACCTGCCACACGGCCGCCCCGACCACCCGCCCCAGACGGTCGTGGACCCCACGGATCCCGGCGCTGATATGACTCCACAGGGCGGTGGAGTCCAGGCCGAGGTCATCGTGGATCGCCCACCCCATGAAGACGGCCAGGGCGGGTGCCATGAACAGCAGCGGGGCCGGCGCGTGCCCGAGGGCGAAGCTGGTGTCCACCGGCTGGCCGTTGACACCGGCGGAGAACCGACTGGAGTTGAGAGCAGGACCCAGAACGATCACAACGGGAAGGAGCATGGCGGACAGGAACTGAACCAGGTACCTGGGATCGGTGCGCCAGTAGCGCAGGCTGCGGGCCGCCACGGCGGCGGCGGGCGCGGGCAGGGCGGCGCCGAGCCTGCGGGCCCATGGCAGCACGTCGGGCAGGCCCTGATTCCGCGCGTCAGAGTCCGCACTACCGGCTGCGTAGGCCCGCGTCCGGGTGTGCGACGACCCCGGAGAGGTCATCACCTTGCCCACCACACGCTGCCACAGGGGCAGCAGGATCACGGGAAGGATCCACGCTCCGACCGCCAGCGCCAGTGCCGGCAGCACGGAACCGGTGGACATGAGACCAGGGGCCGCGAAGGCCCACCCGAAGGGGCTCAGGCCCATGACCTTGGCCAGGGTCCGGAGCTGTTGAAGAAAGCCGGTGAGATCGTCCCCGAGAATCCGGGGGATGAGATTCGGTGCCTGCGTCACCACCAAGAAGGCGACAAAGGCGATGATCGCCGTCGTCTCACGCCCCCGTCGCGAGGAGGAGATGCCTGCGGCCGTCACGATGATCCGGGACAGCAGGACGCAGGCGGCCAGGGCGGCCGGAGCGCACAGCAGCGCCAGGAGCGCCGCCGCGAGCTGGCCCGCCAGCAACCAGGTGAGAACCGGGATGAGGCAGACGGCAGCCGTGATGCAACCGGGGATCCCCAGGGCGCCGGCGGCCACCAGGCCGAGCGCCAGTCCTCTGGACGGAGCGGCCCAGGCCGCCATGGCGCGGGGGTCCAGGGTGGAGTCGACCCCGGTGACGAGCAGTGGCACCACGGCCCAACCGGCCACCAGCAGCGCCCCGAGAGCCCCGAGAACCAGCCCGATGACGTCAGGTGCGGCCTTGAGCCCCAGCCCGACGGCGCCTGCCAGCACCATGACGAGCGCCCCGATACCGTAGAGGGCCCCGAACACGGTCCCGATGATGGCCCAGACGTTCTTGGTCAGCGCGTTGAGGGTCAGGCGCCACTTCAGCTTGACGAGGGTCGCAACCATGACAGCCCCTCCGTTCGCACGTGGCCCCCCACCAGCTCGGTGAAGCGCTGCTCAAGGTCCGCACCGGCGGCGACCTGCTCCGTCGTGCCTGCGGCGACGACCCGGCCGGCATTGATGATGGCCACGTGGTCGCACAGGCGCTGCACCGTGGCCATGACGTGGCTGGAGATGACCACCGTGCCGCCGGCGGCGGCGTAGTCCCGCAGGATCGCCTGGATCGTCTGGGCGGAGATCGGGTCGACGGCCTCGAAGGGCTCGTCCAGGACCAGGATGGAGGGCGAGTGCACCATGGCGCAGGCCAGGTGGATCTTCTTGCGCATGCCCGCCGAGTAGTCGGCGACCAGGGTGGTTCCGGCATCCCACAGCCCCAGTACCTTGACCAGCTCGGTCGCCCGGGGCAGGACGACGTCGCGCTCGAGCCCACGCAGGAGCCCGGAGTAGGTGACGAGCTCAAGACCGTTGAGACGGTCGAAGGTGCGCAGCCCGTCGGGCAGGACCCCCAGAAGGGTCTTGGCCCGCTGAGGCTGCGTCCACACGTCGACACCATGAACGAGTACCTGACCGGCGTCGGGTCGCAGCAGGCCGGTGGCCATCGACAGGCTGGTCGTCTTGCCCGCTCCGTTGGGCCCGACGATGCCGTAGAAGCTGGATACGGGAATGTCGAGGCTCAACCGATCCACCGCGACTTTGCGATCGAAGGCCTTGACCAGCCCCCTCATCTGAAGTGCTGGAACGGAGGCAGGAGCAGGCGAGGCCCCGGCCAGTGCGGCAACCGCGTCTGTGCGGTCGGGCGAGTTCACCGCGAATGTGGAAGCAGACATGTTTCCACTGTAAAAGCCTGATCCTATTCAGCCCTCCGCCGCAGGGAGGAGATCACTGATCCCGACATCCTCCTGGAGAACCGCCCTGAGCTTCATCAGCCCGATGAGGAGGGAACCGCTGGAGAACACGATTCGGCCCGTTGCCACGCCTCGACCGGGCGGCAACGGGCCGGAATCAGGACATCAGGGGCGCGGCCCCACGTATCACTCGGCGACAGCCTTCTTCAGCGAGGAGCCGACGGTGACCTTGACACCGTAGCCGGCGGGGATCTGAATCTCCTCACCGGTGCGGGGGTTGCGGCCAGTGCGTGCGGCACGCTCGACGCGCTCGATACCCATGAGGCCGGTGATCTTCACGGCCTCACCCTTGGCGACGTTCTCAACGAGGACATCCTGGAAGGCTCCCAGGAAGGCGTCGGCGTCGGTCTTGGTCAGGCCGGCCTTCTCGGCGATGGCGGCGATGAGCTCGGTGCGGTTGACGGACATGTCTTCCCTCTCGATCGTGGACGGACACCCTTGTGTGGTGCCACTTCTGGCAACGCTACGCATAAAACCTTGGGTTTGTCAGGTCAGACCGGAGTGTCGCGCTGGGTAGCGAGTAACAATTCGCACATTTGCGCCACAACAGTCACATCCGTCACACACGGAGCGAGTCGCGGAACGGCGCCGTTTCCTTGCGCCCTTCCGCTCATTCCTTCCACAGGGCGCCGGGCAGCGCGCTGGCGAACCACGAGGTGATGGTCGTCGGGTGGGTGATGGCGGTTCCGACGACGACGGCGAAGGCGCCGTGCTCCATGGCGGCGGCCGCCTGCGCGGGCGTGTGGACCCTGCCCTCCACCACCAGCGGGACCTCCGCGATGCCGGCGACCTGGTCGACGAGCTCGAGGTCGGGCCCGTCGGTCTTGGGACGCTCCCCGGTGTAGCCGGCCAGGGTGGTCCCCAGGATGTCCACTCCCGCGTCCTGTGCGGCCTTGGCGTCATCCAGGGAGCCGCAGTCGGCCATGATGAGGACCTCGGGACGGGCCGCTCGCAGCCCCTCGACGGTCTGGGCCAGGCTCAGCCCGTCGGGGCGGGGGCGCCGGGTGCCGTCCAGTGCCACGATCTGGCTTCCGGTGGCGGCCACGGCGATGGCGTGGGTGAGGGTCGGGGTGATGAAGACGCCGTCGTGCCCGTCCTTCCACAGGCCGATGACGGGGACGTCGACGTGCTGGCAGATGAGGGCCAGGTCCGCCAGTCCTTGTGCACGGATGCCGACGGCGCCGCCAGCGACGCAGGCCTGGGCCACCTGGTCCATGGTGCGGGGGTCGCGCATGGGCTCGCCCGGGTAGGCCTGGGCGGAGGCGATGAGCCCTCCCCTGAGGCGTTCCAGGACGGGGTGGTCCCCCGCCGTGGCGCCCTGCACCTGCGTTGACGGCTGTGAAGATGACTGCTCGGTCATAGGTGTGTCCTGTCTGATGGTGCCCAAGCCCGGCGGCTAGGGGCGATGGTTGTCGTTGCTGGCGGCCAGGGCGAGGGCACCGCGAGCCGCGCCGACGATCGGCGCGGTGGTCCCCAGGGTGGCGGGAAGGATCTTGATGGGAGCCAGGGGGTCGATGATCTCTGCGGCGAAGGTCTGCCGCAGGGGCTCCCACCACAGGTCACCGGCGCGGGCCAGGCCACCGGAGACGACGACGACGTCGGGGTCGATCACGGTGACCAGTCCTGCCAGGGCTCTGCCCAGGCAGGCGGCCGAGTCGCGGTAGACCTCCGCAGCGATGTCGTCCCCGGCAGCGGCGCGCTCCTCGACCCCGCGGGCGTCGGGAACGTCGGGGTCTCCGCCCTTGGCCAGGTAGCGGCGGTGGATCTGGGGCCCGGCGGTGACGCCCTCCAGGTGCCCCGTCCTGCCGCAGGTGCAGGGTTCGCCCTGAGCCCCGGGGACGGGGACGTGGGCGATCTCGCCGGCCACGTGGTGAGCGCCCCTGCGGGTTCGCCCCTCGAAAACAAGGGCGCCGCCGACCCCGGTGCCCACCGCCACCATGAGGACGACCTCGGCCCCGGTGCCGGCACCGAGCCAGGCCTCTCCGGCGGCGTAGGCGTCGACGTCGTTCTCGACGTGGATCGGCAGCTCACCCAGCCCCTGGGCGGCGAGCCGCTCGCGAACGCCGGCGGCGACCTGCGTGCCGGCCCATCCGGTGATGGCGTCAGTGGCCGACAGGATGGTCCCTCGCTCGACGTCGACGACGCCGGCGGTGCCGATTCCGACCGCCGTGATCGCCGCGGCCTTGCCGGGTTCCTGGTGCGTTCCGGTCTCGACGACCGTCGCGATCAGGCCGCTGATGGCGTTGAGCATGGCGGTGGGGCCCTCGTGAGCCGGGGTCGGGCAGGAGCTCACCGGTCCTTGCAGGGTTCCGCCGGAGTCGACCAGTGCGGCGGCCATCTTGGTGCCGCCCAGGTCGAGTCCGACGACGAGCGGGGCGCGACCGGACGACGATGATGATGGGGCAAGGGGGGTGGATGGGAGGACATCCTGACTCATGACGCTCTCCGACGGGATGTTGGGCGCTGGCGCACCGGGGTGAGAAATGGATGAGGGGCGGCCGCAGGAGGCTGCCTGGTGCGAGGCTCTAGGCCTCGCCGCTGCCACGGCGGCTGCATGTCCGGATCGGTCGGTGCCGCGACCACCGGCCATGCAGCCGCCGGGATGTCAGATGAGGCCCTGGGCCTTGACGATCTCCAGGACCCGCTCCTTGGTCTCGCCCTCGAGCGCCTTGACGGGGAAGGCCATCTCGTTGGTGGCGATGATCCCGATCGCCTCCATGGCGGTCTTGAAGGCGCCGATGCCGGTCGCGTCGGCCGAGCGGCCCTGGGGTACGAAGACGATCTCGAAGCCGGCGCAGACCTCGTCCTGGAGGCGACGCACCTCGTCCCACGCCCCCTCGCGGGAGGCCTTCCACATCTCGGCGTAGCGGACCGGGTCCACGTTGCCGTACCCGGGGACGAGGCCGTCGGCACCCAGCAGCAGCATGCCGTCGACGACGCACTCGTGGCCGGTCAGAAGGGCCAGGGGGTGGCCCGCGGCCTCGTTGGCGGCCACCAGCCTGCGGAAGGCGACGTCGTTGCCGGAGGAGTCCTTGACACCGGCCAGGACGCCCTCCTTGCCCAGTTCGACGAGCAGCTCGCAACCGAGCTTCGCGCCGCCGAGGCGCACGGGGACGTCGTAGGCGAAGACGGGGACGTCGATGGCCGCGGCGATGGCGCGGAAGTGAGCCTTGATCTCCTCGGCGTCGTTGAGCGCGTAGAACGGGCAGGTGGCCACGATCGCCTCGGCGCCCAGGGCGGCTGCCCGACGAGCCTGGTCAATGACCCGGTGGGCGGTGGTGTCGATGGCACCGGCGAGCACCGGGACGCGTCCTGCCGCAGCCTTGACGACCCGCTCGATGACGGCGTCGCGCTGGGCGTCGGTGAGGTAAGCGACCTCTCCGGAGGACCCCAGGGCGAACAGGCCGTTGACACCACCGGCGATGAGGTGCTCGACGACCTTGTCCAGACTGTCGAAGTCAACCTCGCCCGCGGCGGTGAAAGGGGTGACGACCGGCGGGATGACGCCGGTGAAACGGTTGTCCATTGTGGTGACTCTCTTCATTGAAAGGATATCGGACGTCTGACATCTGACGTCACGAGGTATTGTTGCAGATGCTCCCGGTTGGCGCCACCCCGGTGCCTGTGAGCATGCGATCACTCACGTCACAGGCACCGAAGCGGCAGGAGGCGGACCGGGGACCGCCCCGAAGGCGCTACTTGACGGAGCCCTCCGAGAGCCCTCCGGAGATGTGCTTCTGAATGATCATGAAGAAGACGACCGACGGGACGATCACGATCACGGAAGCAGCCATCATGGCTCCCCAGTCAAGAACCTCCGACCCCTGGAGAGAGTAGAGGCCGACTGCGACGGGCATCCTGTCCGACTCGGTGATGAACAGGAGCGCGTAGAGGAACTCGTTGAAGGTGTTGATGAAGGTGTAGACGGCGGTGGCCACGATCCCCGGAAGGATGATCGGGACCGAGATCTGCCAGAACACCCGGAACCGACTGGCCCCATCCACGGCTGCCGCCTCCTCCACCCCGATGGGGACCGTCTGGAAGAAGCCGATGAGCATCCAGATCGCGTAGGGGATCGAGAACGACAGGTAGGCGATGATGAGCCCGAAATAGCTGTTCATGAGACCGAGCTTCACCATCGTGATGGTGTACGGGATGGCGAGCAGAATCGGCGGGAACATGTAGGTGCCGATGAGGAGCTTGGTCAGCTGCTTGCCGACACGGGGGAAGAATCTCACGATCCCGTAGGCGCCCAGCATCGAGACCAGGACCGCAATCACCGTCGAGCAGCCCGCGATCAGCAGCGAGTTCTTCAGGTTCGTCAAGAACCCGATCTCGTTGACCACCTTGCTGTAGTGCTCGAGGGTCGGCGAGCTCGAGAACAGCTGCAGCGGATTCTGCGCCAGCTCGTGGGAGGTCTTGAACGATGAGGAGACCACCCATACGAGCGGGAAGACCGCAACGAAAGCAGCCACGATGAGAATGAGATACACGCACACGGTGCCCCACGGGCCACGACCAGCACGTCGCATGATTCAGCCCCTTTCCTTTTCCCAGCGGTTGAGCATCTTGAAGGCGCCGAAGGCCAGCGCCAGCAGGAAGAGGAGCAGCAGGATCGTCACGGTGGAGGCGACCCCGAGCTGCCGCAGATTCCAGCCCTCCTGGTAGGCGAAGATCGGTAGCGTCGTCGTCCTCTCCCCCGGACCTCCGCCCGTCAGGAGGAAGAGCATGTCGAAGTTGTTGAAGACCCAGATGGTGCGCAAGATGACCAGCAGGCCGATGACCTCTCGAATATGAGTCAGCGTGATGAACCTGAACCTCTGCAGCCCAGAGGCACCATCCACCATGGCCGCCTCGTACTGCTCCTGAGGGATGGTCTTGAGGGCAGAGAGGATATTCACCATGAACATCGGGGCGCCGAACCAGATGTTGATTCCCAATGCCACCCAGAAGGTCGTCGAGGGGTTGCCCAGCAACGCCATGTTCTTATCAGTGAGACCGAGAGTGGTCGCAAGATTGGGCAGGAACCCGTAGACGTCGTTGAGGATCCACTTCCAGGCGAACGCGGTGATGATCGCCGGGAAGGCCCAGGGCACGATGAGGAGTGTCCGGAACACCCCAGAGCCCCGGGGCACCCGGTCCAGCGCCAGGGCCAGAACCAGGCCCACAGCGAGCTGGCCGATGATCGACGCCGCGGTCCACTTGATCGACACCCCGAACGCGTTCCAGAAGCTGGAGGATGCCAGAAGGTCGGTGTAGTTGGACAGACCCACCACGTGATAGCTGTGGCGCAAGAGGTGCTTGTCGGTGAAGGAGTACCAGATGCTTGAGAACACCGGGTAGATCAGCAGGGCAAGAACAATGAGTATGGATGGCGCCACGAAGACGACGCCCGTCCAGTTCATTCGCTTCATTCGAGTCATGAGCTCACCTTTCGGACTGGGCGGTGGGGAGATTCCTCTCCCCACCGCGTTGCCGAATCACTTGATGCTGGCTCCGGCGGCCTTGAAGGCCTCGTTGAGCTTCTTCTCGCAGTCCTTGGCGGCGGCCTCGACATCGGTCTTGTCGATGATGATCGAGTGGTACATCTTCTCGATCAGCCCCTGGCTGGTGAGGACTCCTGCCTGGACGAGCGGGCCCTTCTCCATGCCGATAGCGGTGCCGACACCCACCTGGTCCTGAATCACCTTGATGGAGTCGGAGTACTTCTTGATCGTCTCGTTGTTCGTGTAGCTCGGGTCCTTGGCGATGTCGTTGAGAACCGGCAGCATGCCTCCGGGGACCGAGTGCAGGAACTCGATGTACTTGTCCTTGGTGAACAGGAACTCCAGGAAGGCCTTGGCCTCCCGCTTGACCTTGGAGGCCTCCCACACCACCAGGGGCACGTTGGATACCTCGGCCGGGTAGTTCGCCGGGTCGGAGGCCTTCATACGGGGAAGAGGCGCCGCAGCGATGGAGTCGACCAGGTTGGGGCTGTCCTTGGCCACTCCGGAGATGTGGAAGCCGGAGTTGAAGTCGAAGGCGGTCTTGCCCTGGTAGAAGAGCGTTGCCTGGTCGAGGACCGCGTAGTCCAGCGATCCCTCCGGGGAGACTGACTTGTACAGGTCAGTCCAGTACTTGATGCCGCCCAAGGCGGCCTCGGAGGTGAGGTTGGCCGTCCCGTCGTCCTTGAGCAGCCTCTGGCCGGCGGAACGAACATAGAAGTTGAGGTAGCGGGCGCCCAGCATATCCCCCGTCCCCAGAGGCACGGAGAGCCCGTAGAGGCTGTCGGACTTTCCGATGGCCTTGGCGGCCTTGGCCAGCTCCTCCCAGGTCGTGGGCACGGACAGCCCCTTGGAGCTCAGCACGTCCTTGCGGTACCACATCACCTGGGCGTGGGAGTAGATGGGCACGGAGTAGGACTTTCCGTCCGACTGCCCCTCGGCCAGCGCCTGCTTGGGGAAGCGGTCCCGGCCAATGGAGTCGATGACCTTGTCCAGCGGCACCAGGGCCTCGGAGTTAATCATCTCCACGACGTCGTTGGGCAGGGCGGTGGAGATATCCGGCACCTGGCCCGCGGTCAGTCCAGTGGTCCACTTCGTCTTGAACTCGGACCAGGAGAACTGCTCGATCTTGACGGTGACGTCGGGGTTCTTCTTGTGGAACTCCTCGGCCATCTTCTTCATCCAGTCCGCACGGGGCCCCTGGGTGAAGGAGGACCACATGGTGACCGTGCCACGCAGGGGCCCGGTCCCCTCGTCCTCGGCGGAGTCCTTGCCGCCGCATGCGGCCAGCGCGCCGCACATGCCGATGCCGCCCAGGACCATGAAGCCGCGACGGCTGAGTGCGGAGGCCGAGTGGGATGAGACGGGGGTGGAGGGAGTCATGACAGTTCTCCTTTGAACGGGGGATGACGGATGGGTGGTGAAGTGAGGTGTGGATGACGGGTGATTCATCGTCATGACTGTGAGTCCTGCGACTCGGCCTGACGGGGATCGACGGTCTCGAGGCCGTCGGAGAACCAGCTCAGGGGCAGGCGTGAGAAGTACAGGCCCTGACACTCGTTCTCCCAAAGAATCCCGATCCTGCCGTCGGGTAGGACGCACATGCACTGGTAGACGTAGTGCCCGGGGTTGAAGGTCCGCGAGTACTTCCAGCTGCGTCCGCCGTCGAGGCTGAGCCGAATGACTCCGCAGCCTCGAAACGGGAGCATGAGCGAGGCGTTGGCGAAGACGATGCGGTCCTCCCCCTCGGGCGAGGGCAGACTGATCGCATTGGGCTGGCACCAGATCTCGGGCAGCGCCTCATCGAAGCGGATCGGCCCCCAGGTCTGCCCCGCGTCGTGGGACTCGCTGACGGCGACCCGCCCACGGGGGTGCTGGTTGCGCATGAACAGCACGAGCACGCCGTCGTGCCGTTCGACCACGGCGGCCTCGTGCAGCGACCAGGTCTCGTCAACGAAGGTCTGCGGGTCGAGCTCCCCCTGGGGGGTCTGCCGCCCTTCATTGGGGCCGTGACCGAGCTGCCAGGTCTCGCCGTGGTCGTCGGAGTAGGCGACTGTGGCGCACATCGCCAGCCAGTTCTGGTCGTTGTTGAAGTAGAGGGGAACGATGAGGCGTCCGGCGTGAGGGGCGTTCCTCAGGGAGATGCCGTTACCCGGGCAGGTTCCCAGGAACCTCATCCACGGCTGCTTCAGTTCGGGGTTGAGGTCCCGCGGCCGGCTCCATGTGAGGCCGTCGTCGTCGGAGTAGGCGATCTGCAGGTAGCTGGTGGGGATGGCCAGGAGGGTCTCGGCCGGGTCCGCTCCGGGGGCCAGCTCGATGTTGCCTGCCGGGTTGCCGTCACGCAGCACGGTGCCGTCATCCAGCACTCGGAACTCGGTGGCCTGGCCCTCGATCGTTGTGACCGTGCCATCGGGCTCGACGACGTAGCGTCCGTCGTCGAGGTCTCTGAGCTGCCGCCTGCCGTGCTCGTCGAATCCGGTGGAGGCCCAGCAGTTGGGCTGTCCGATCCCTCCCGGGAAGTGGTCGATGAGGACGTAGACCCGTCCGGTACTCGGATCCTGAACCATGCAGGAGTCGATGACTGACGAGGCGTCCTCCCCAATTCCCGGGCAGTCGATGACGGTGCTCGCCGGTTCCCAGCTCCGTCCCGCATCCAGGGATCGGCGCACGACGAAGTTGATGTCGTTGGGAGAGTCGTTGGCATTGGAGACCCGCTGGTCGGCCCCGGCCAGGATGGTGCCGGAGGACAGCGTCAGCAGGGAGGGGATCCGGTAGGAGGCCGAGCCGCAGTAGCCGCGGTCGAACAGGGCGTCGGTCTCGATCGGCTCCACCTCGGACAAGCGCTTGATCTGCGCGTCGCTAAGCGCGTGATCGTAGAGCCCCGCTCGTTGGACCTCTCCGGACAGACGCACCCCCTCGCAGTCCTGGCCGACGACGATCTCGTCGAGCCCCTCGACCCCTGCGAGGAAGAACTCACCTGGAGCGTGCGTCTCACGGAAGCCGTCGACGTAGAGGTCGACCGCACCGTGCCCCACAGAGACCACGACCTCGTGCCAGCCGCCGTCGCTCCAGGCCCCTGTGGCCTTGACCTGTCTGCGCTCCCCCGTGGTGCTCACGGCCGTGTAGGCGATCCCCTCGGGCCCCACGGACACGGTGAGCTGCTCGCGCCCGTGTCCGCCGGCGGCGAGGAGGGCCCCTTGTTGCATCCGTCCCCGCACCCGGAAGCGCAGCCAGAAGGAGCCGTGCCGCACGTCGGCGAAGCGGGCGACGTCGTGAGGGCTCAGACGGTTGGCGGCGACCTCGACCAGGGGCTCGGCTCGCTTGGACAGGGCGAGGACCTCCCTGGATGTCAGGACCCGGGGGTGCACCGTGAAGGCTGTGACCTCAGGACTGTCCCCCTGCCCCACGACGGCCTGCGTCAGACCGGGAAGGTCCTTGAGGAAGGTCGTGGTGGTACCGCAGAAGACCTGGTAGCCGTCGAGGTAGAGGCGGGTACCGGCAGAGCTGACGGTGACGACGGCGCTGTGCCAGCGCCCGTCGTCGAGTGAGCGCACGTCCTCGGCCTCCAGCTTGCTCCACCTGCCTGGAACCGTCACCTCGTACACGAGTGACGATCCCACGATGCGCAGCTCAAGACCGGCCCCGTCGCCGCCTCGCAGCGCGAAGAGATTACCGTCGGACCTCGACCGGAACTCACAGGAGATGCTTCCTGTCTCAGAGTCGAGGATTTCTTCATCAAGCCGCAATGCGGCACAGACTGACTCAGTCACTTGTCACCTGTTTCTTAAAATGGGCATAGAAGTACCCATCAGTCACTATGTGGATCACAATCCCTGGAATTCCGCACCCAACATCATGGGCCGGCCTCATCAAGAATGCGTCTGATCGCAGACGCGCCCGGCTTCAGCGACTCACGCGCGTCTCGACTTTCTCATCACCTCATGCTTCGCCGCGATGAGGCGGCACCGGAGGAGCGCTTACCGCGCCTCACTCGCCCCTGACGCGACCCTCTGGTTTCTCACCAGCTGGTCAGAGGCGAATCAAGGACGGGCCCCGACCCTCACGCACGACGGACTGGCGACGCGCCGTCGTGGTCACACGCCATGGCGCTGTGACATACATAGGAGACCCTCCTTTACATTCAACACCTTTGTTGGCGGCTGTGTGTGCCGCTATCAGCTCCTCTCTGAACTGATAAAAGTAATCTACACGACATGTGACCCAGAAGTCAATGCTCACACGCTCAGATTTCATACGAGATCGGAAGAGAAATCTCTCGCAATCACCACACCAGCACCCGGCCTCTAACAGCATCGACATAGATAACAATCCCCCTCTTGAACGGAACCGATAGACAGGTGAGGGGCGGACCCAGTGGGTACGCCCCTCACCTGGAGGTGCTAACGCCGCCGGCCGCGACCGGGCGCCGTCTACTCAGACATCGAGCAGTGAGGGCACTGCCGACAGCAGAGTGCGCGTGTACTCCTCCTGAGGGTTGTTGAAGATCTCCTCAGTGGTGTTGAGCTCGAGGATCTTGCCGAAGTACATGACGGCGATCCGGTCCGAGACGTAGCGCACCGTGTTGATGTCGTGACTGATGAACACCAGCCCCAGTCCCAAGGAGGCCTTGAGGTCCTGGAGGAGGTTGAGCACCTGGGCGCGCACCGAGACGTCCAGTGCGGAGGTGGGCTCGTCGGCCACGATGATGTCGGGGTCCAGGGCGAGCGCTCGGGCGATGGCGACGCGCTGGCGCTGACCACCGGAGATCTGCCGAGGCAGCACGTTGAGTGCGCTGGGGGGCAGCCCGACCAGGTGGAGCAGGTCGCGCACCTTGGCCTCACGCTCCTTGGGCGACCCGATTCCGTGCACGTTGAGCGGGTCGATGAGCGCGTCGTGCACGATCATGCGCGGGTTGAGGGCCGTGGCCGGGTCCTGGAAGACCACCGAGATACTGCGCCCCAGATCGCGACGGTCCGAGGCCGAGCGCCCCAAGGGACGACCCTTGAAGATGACCTCACCGGAGGTGACCGGCTGCAGCCCCACCATGACTCGGGCCGTGGTGGACTTGCCGCAACCCGACTCCCCCACGAGTCCCAGAGTCTCTCCGCGCTTGACGCTCAGCGAGACGTCGTTGACCGCGTGAACCGTGTCCGGGTGGAACAGGCCACCGGTGCGAGACTTGTGGATGACATTGACATTCCTGAGCTCGACGACCGGCTGGTCCTCGCTCCATGAGGACGATGCAGACGTGTTGGGCGACATCAGTGCTTCTCCTTAGCGAGCAGAGCCTCGAGCTCGGGGGTGATGGCGTAGCTGTGCTCCGTCGTGCCCGGCACGGGCTTGAGCACCGGACGGGTCTCAAGTCCGACCGTCGGGTGGGACGATCGCGGAGCGAACCGGTCGCCCTTGACGAACTCGCTGGGTGAGGGGACGACCCCTCGCACCTGGTGGAGTCGCTTGGAGCCGGACTCGATGGAGAGCACCGCGCCGAGAAGGCCCCGGGTGTACTCGTGAACCGGGTTGGCCAGCAGCTCGCTGGTGGGCGCCTGCTCAACCACCTGGCCCGCGTACATCACGGTGATCCGGTGGGCCAGCTTGGCCACGAGGGCCAGGTCGTGCGAGACGAAGACCATCGCGAAGCCGAGCTTCTCGCGCAGCTCGTTGAGCAGGTCGATGACCTGCTTCTGAACGGTCACGTCCAGCGCGGTCGTCGGCTCGTCGGCCAGGACCAGGGAGGGGTCTCGGGTCAGCGCCATGGCGATGAGGACGCGCTGACGCTGACCGCCGGAGAGCTCGTGCGGGTAGCTGCGCAGCGTACGCTTGGGGTCGAGCCCCACCAGCTCGAGCAGCTCGGCGGCACTACGGGTGCCTCCGCGCGCGCTCAGCTGGGCCATCTGGGTGCGGATGAGCATGGAGGGGTTCAGTGAGGACAGAGCGTCCTGGTAGACCATGCTCATCTCGTGACCACGCAGCGCGTTGTGCTCAGCCGGCGTCATCTCAAGGATGTTGCGTCCCTTGAAGAGGATCTCGCCGGAGATCCGGGCCGAGGGAGGCAGCAGCCCCATGACGGCCATCGAGCTGATGGACTTGCCGCAGCCGGACTCGCCCACCAGGCCCATGGTCTCGCCGGGACGCACGGAGAAGGACACGCCATCGACGATGTTGACCTCACCGTGCTGCTCGGGGAAGGCGATCGTGAGGTTCTTGACCTCCAGAACCGGGTCCTCGCCGGTGTCCTCGTAAACCAGGCGGTCTCGCCGGGCGAGCTCGGCCACCCGTAGGGAGCTGAGCCGCTCGGACAGAGGAACATCCTCGGTTGCCGGGGCGGCGACGCCGGTCAGTGAGCTGAACCCATTCGTGGCGTCGTCCCCGTCGGCGACGGAGGCGTTGGCGACCACCGCCTCAGCGGCGTCGTCCCAGGCGTTCAGGGTCTCCTGGGCCTCCATGGCCTCCTCATCGGCCTGGACGTCGGGCTTGGCCTTGATGCGCGGGGAGGCCATCGCATCAGTGAGCCCCTCGGACAGGATGTTGAGGCACAGGGTGGTGATGAGGATGAGCAGGCCGGGGAAGAAGGTCGGCCACCAGTGGCCCGACAGGAGCAGTTTCTTGCCCTCGGCGAGCATGTTGCCCCAGGTCGGGGTGTTGACGGACTTGATGCCCGCACCGATGAAGGACAGCGAGGCCTCGAAGACGATCGCGTCGGCCACCAGGACGGTCGCGAAGACCATGATGGGGGCGATGCAGTTGCGGGCCACGTGCTTGAGGAGGATCCACGGCACCGGGGCGCCCATCACCTTGGAGGCGGCCACATAGTCCTCGCCGAACTGGGAGATGATGTTGGCGCGCACCACGCGGGTGAGCTGGGGGATGTAGAGGATGCCGATGGAGACGATGATGACCGGCAGCATCGGCAGGCGGGTCGACATCGCCGAGACGAGGACGGCCGCCAGAGCGATGCCGGGGAAGGACATGACGACGTCGAGCACGCGCATGAGGGTCTCAGCGATCCACTTGCGCGACGTGGCGGCGACGGCACCGAGGACCGAGGCCACCAGGAGGGCCAGGCCCGTGGCCGTCAGGCCGACGACCAGCGAGACCCTGGAGCCGTAGACGGCGCGGGAGAAGATATCGCGGCCAGTGTCGTCGGTGCCGAACAGGTGCGACATCGAGGGGGCCACGGAGAGGTCGCTGGTGGTCAGATTGCCGGCGCCCTCGATATTGGCGGTCGACTTGGCCACCGCGAGCCCGGTCTCGTTAGGAGAGTAGGGGGCGACGACGGGGGCCAGGATGGCGATGAGAGCGATGAGGCCGAGCACGACGACAGCGATCTTGGAACCCAGGGGAAGCGCCTTCCAGCCCTGAAAGCGGGTCCCGGGCTTGGAGGCCTTGTCCAGTGTGGAGCGGTGCAGCATCAGATGCTCCTGATTCGTGGGTTGACGAGGACGTAGAGCATGTCAACAACAATGTTGATGATGATGAAGGCCAGTGCCACCGTGATGGAGACTCCCTGAACGACGTTCACGTCATTACTGGTGATGCCCTCGTAGATGAGCTTGCCCATCCCCTGGATGTTGAAGATCATCTCGATGACGACGGCGCCACCCATGGCGTAGCCGAAGCGCAGGCCCAGCACGGTCAGTGGCGTGATGAGCGCGTTGCGCAGCACGTTGCGAGCCACGACGACGTTCCTGGGGACACCGCCGCCGATGGCGGTGCGCACGTAGTCACGGTCGAGCTCCTCGACCATGGCGGTACGCACCACACGAGTCAACGATCCGGCATTGGGCACCGCGATGGCCAGGGCCGGCAGGAAGATCTGATTGACATAGGCAGCAGGATCCTCATCAAGAGGCACCCATTCGGCAACCAGCGCAGGGAAGGTCCCCGTGCCGCCCGGGACCGTGGAGAACCACTGAATGAGCAACAGGGCGAGCCAGAAGGACGGGGTGGCCAGGCACGCGATGGAGATGACGCGGATGACCTGGTCCTGCCACTTGTCGCGATAGAGGGCCGCAGTGATGCCCAGGACCGTGGCCACGATGACGGCGGCGAAGATTCCGATGAAGGTCAGCTGGAGCGTGATGGGGAAGGCCTCGGCAACCCGCTGGGAAGTATCGACTCCGGTGAAGGAGGTGCCGAGGTCTCCGTGGACCAGGCCCACGAGGTAGTCCCAGTACCGCTGAAGGAGGGGATCGTTGAGGTGGTGGGCGACTCGGTACTGCTCGAGGGCGTCTGGCGTGGCCGACTCACCCAGCGCGAGGCGCGCCGGGTCTGCCGAGGAGAACGACATGACGACGAAGACGAGCAGCGTCACGCCCAGCACCATGACCGGAAGCGCGACCAGGCGCCGTCCGATCAGGCGGATGAGGTTGGACACTGAAATGCTCCTTTGCGTTAGCGTCCTGCCGCCTTAAGCGGGCGGCTGGGTGACGTGGCGGTCGCAAGGTCGACCACCACCCCAATTGTCTGATGTCTGACGTCAGATCGCAAGTCCGTTACTTTCACCTCGGACACACTGACGCCGCGAGCGCAACGCGGGCGGCGCGGCACCTTCCAGTGGTAGCCACACCGCCCGTGCGCGATTCTCAGGACTTGGTCGACCCCGTCCCCACGAAGGACAGGGCAGTCAGCTTGATCGGCTGGAAGTCCTTGAGGGTCGAGGAGTTGTAGGCAATCGGGCTCTTGCGGTGGAAGATCGGATAGAGGGGAACCTCCTCCGAGATCTTGTCCAAGGCCTCCTGCCACTTGGCGATCTGCTTGTCACCCTCGAGCTTGGCCCCCTCCTCGAGCAGCGCATAGATCGCTTTCTGCCCCTCCGAGCCCTTCCAGTGCATGCGCTTCTCAGTCCATACAGGCTGCTCATACCACCAGCGCATGAGCAGGTCCGCATCATCACCGAAGACCGAGGGATCCCCGGGCGCGATGACGACGTCCCACGCCTTCGCCCCATCCTCGGAGTCAATGAAGCTGTACAGATCAAGCGACTTCTTCTCGTCATAGGTGACCGTCACCCCGAGGGCCTCGAGGTTCTCCCGAATGACGGGACGCACCCCGGAGAACCAGCCGTGGTCCGAGCACAGCATCCTGATGCTGGTGATCCCCGCCTCAGCCAGGAGTGCCTTGGCCTTGTCGAGATCCTTGGAGTAGACCGTCTTGGCCTTCTTGTACGCGGGGTGCCCCTCCTGGAGGAAGCAGGTCGCCGGCGTCGCCAGCCCGGCCATGACGTCCTTGCAGATCTTGTCGTAGTCCAGGGCGTAGAGCACCGCCTGACGGGCCTTGACGTCGGAGAACGTCGAGGTGTTGAACATGGCGAAGAGCAGGCCGAATCCCTGCAGCGCCGACACCTTGACCGGCTCCGTGAAGGTCGGCAGGTTGGCCGCAGGCACTGCGTCGATGGCCTGTACCGTCCCCGAGGTCATCGCGTTGGTGCGGGTGGTGTCATCAGGCATGATGTTCCACTTCATGGTCTTGACCAGCGCCGGGTACGGACCGTTGTAGTGGTCATTGCGCTCGAACACGATGACCTGCTTCGCCGCACCGTTGTCCGTCATCTTGTAGGGTCCAGTGCCGACGACCTTGTAGGTGAAGTTCTTGGGGTCGGCCTCGACAACCGCCTTGGGGACGATCTTGACGACGCTGAGACGCTCAGGCAGGAGCACGAAGGCGTGCTTGAGCTTGAAGGTGATGGTGCTGGCATCCTTGGCCTCCACCTTGTCGACGAAGGACAGGAACTGGGCGTACAACGACTTGTTGGCCGGGTCGATCACGCGCTGGAAGGAGTAGAGGACATCCTCGGTGGTCACGGGCGAGCCGTTGGAGAACTTCGCATCCTTGCGCAGCGTCACCTCGTAGGTGGTGTCGTCGACCTTCTTGGGCATCTCCGCCGCCAGAGCCGCGTACACCTTACGGGTCGCCGGGTGGATCTCGGTGAGCCCCTCCATGGTGTGCCAGTTGGCCGCAATCGTGAGAGCGGCGGTGGTCGACGCGGGGTCGTAGCCGTTGGTGCCCAACTCATAGGAGATGCCCGCCGTGATGACACCATCCTTCTTCGCCGCCTTCCCTCCCTTGCCGCACGCCGCCACACTGGCCGCAAGGCCGGCAGCCATACCCAGGGTGCCAGTCAGCCTGATGAAGTTGCGGCGGCTGGTACCCGCCGGAGTCGTGATCGCCATTGATTCTCTCCTGATGTCTGACGTCTTATGTCTGACGTTGGTAGGATGACTGTAGCAGAAGTCAGGGCGTCCAGACCACTCACGACCTCGCAGGCAAGGCGTTCGCGAACTGCCGCCCCACCGCTGGGGCGAGTCGTTCGACGAGCGGAATCACATCGTAGTGACCAACAATGATTGACAGAGCAAGAACCGTGGCCGACACCAAGAAGAGCAGCACCATGAACAGAGCCTCCACGCCGCAAGCAACCACCACCACAGGAAAAGAGATGAACCTCACGTCCGCAGTCGATGAGCCGATCATCCCTCATGGCCCCTACTCCACACTGATGGCGTCGCCCACTACCCAGGCGGAAGCCACGATGGCGGAGATCAAGAACTACATCCTGCGCTCCGGTCTGCAGATGGGTGACGCGTTGCCCACGGAGTCCCAGCTGTGCACCGACCTAGGAGTATCCCGCTCCTCCGTGCGCGAAGCCGTCCGCACCCTCGTCGCCCTCGACATCGTCGAAGTACGCCACGGACACGGCATGTTCGTCGGCCAAGTCTCCATGCGCCCCATGGTCGAGTCCCTCATCTTCAAAGGCCTCCTCAACCCCGGAGACGACCACCGCGGACTACGCGACATCGTCGAAGTACGCATCACCCTCGACAACGCCCTGGCCGAACCCGTCACCCACGCCTGGCACAACCGCCACGACCCCGAGCTCAACACCCTCGTCGACAACATCGAGCACCTCGCCTCCCAAGGCAAGCTCTTCACCGACCAGGACCGCTGCTTCCACACCCGCCTGCTCCAACCCCTCGACAACCACCTCTACCTCCACCTCACCGAAGCCTTCTGGGCCATCCACACCCTCACCGTCCCCCTCCTGGACGCCCCCAAGCTCGAAGACCTCACCAGCACCGCCAAAGCCCACCGAGCCATGCTCCAAGCCGCCCACGCCGGAGACACCCCCGCCTACCGCAAAGCCATCACCGACCACTACGCCCCACTCCTCGCCGTCCTCACCTAAGACAACCCAGCGGAGAACTCCTCCGTCAGGGCCGGATAGGTGCCGGCCTGCGCCACGGCCACGACATTGAGGCGCGGGTCCTCCGGACGAAGCAGCCTGTCCATCCACAGATCGCGTGCCGCCGTCAGCCCCTGCGCGAGCCAACGCGCGTTGACGAACTCCATGGCGTGAGTGCCCCCGGGATAGACGTGCAGCTCGGCATCTCCGCCATCGCGCCACACCCTGGAGGCGAAGGCGACGTCCTCGTCCCGGAAGACCTCTGCGGAGGCCACCGAGATGAACAGCGGCGGCAGCCCGCCCAGCCAGGGGGCACGGGCGGGGGCCTCATAGGGGGTGACCGATTCCGTGCCTCGCCGCTCCCCCAGCGCCGCGTCCCAGGCGACGTTGTTGTACGCCGTCGGCCAGGTGCCGTCGTCCGGGTACTGACGCGCCGAGACCGATCCCTGCCAGTGCGGCATGCCGGTGCGGTCATCCAGCATGGGGTAGTCCAGCAGCCCGCCAAGAACGGCCGGCCCTCGCCTGTCTCGCGCCATGAGCAGCGTGCCGGCGCTCAGCCCGCCCCCGGCACTCGGCCCGACGACGATGACGCGCTCCGGATCAGCACCGAGCTCCCCGGCGTGCTCGACCGCCCAGCACAGCGTGGTGTAGCAGTCCTCGACGCCGGCCGGTGCCGGCTCCTCGGGAGCCAGACGGTACTCGGGGCTGACGATGACGCCCCCGTACCGCCGCAGCCACGGGACAACGGTCGACAGACCATTGAAACGGCACCCCATCACCAGCCCTCCCCCGTGCAGGGAGAGGAACAGGGGGCCGGGGCGGCCCACGCAGGCGCCCTGGGCGCTTCGTGCAACCGCAGCGAGAAGCGTCGTCCCGTCCTGCCGAAGGACGTCAACGTCCTCCAGGTCGATGTCGGGGTGCCTGAGCTGGAAACCTGCCCGGACCTCGTCAGCCGGTGCACGCCAGCTCGGAATGGCCTGCACCGTCATGGTCCCGAAGACGCCGAGCGGCTCGATACGCTCGAGCAGGGCGGCGGTGGCACTGTCGTAGGCAGGACGAGCGGGGAGTTCCTCATGCGTGCGAGACATGCCGCAACTGTTGCACTGTGAGCGCTATAGCAGCAAGCCGCTCACAATCGGTCACTGACCTGCGGTACCAAGCCCCACTTCCGACAGCCGCCCGACGATGGACTCCCTCGAAGGCTTCCTCCCTCAGCACTGCAGCTGCTCGAAGCCTTGAGAACGCACGGGTGAGTGCGGTTCGACATTCACCAGCGTAAATGAACCAAAAGTCGGACAATGGGGCCATGCAGATCTCCCGCGGTGTCATGTCCGGCCTCACCACCACCCCGATGACTCAGTCATCCACGGCGATGGCCGAGATCAAGAACTACATCCTCACCAAGGGTCTGCATCCTGGTGACGCGTTGCCCACGGAGTCCCAGCTGTGCACCGACCTAGGAGTATCCCGCTCCTCCGTGCGCGAAGCCGTCCGCACCCTCGTCGCCCTCGACATCGTCGAAGTACGCCACGGACACGGCATGTTCGTCGGCCAAGTCTCCATGCGCCCCATGGTCGAGTCCCTCATCTTCAAAGGCCTCCTCAACCCCGGAGACGACCACCGCGGACTACGCGACATCGTCGAAGTACGCATCACCCTCGACAACGCCCTAGCCGAACCCGTCACCCACGCCTGGCACAACCGCCACGACCCCGAGCTCAACACCCTCGTCGACAACATCGAGCACCTCGCCTCCCAAGGCAAGCTCTTCACCGACCAGGACCGCTGCTTCCACACCCGCCTGCTCCAACCCCTCGACAACCACCTCTACCTCCACCTCACCGAAGCCTTCTGGGCCATCCACACCCTCACCGTCCCCCTCCTGGACGCCCCCAAGCTCGAAGACCTCACCAGCACCGCCAAAGCCCACCGAGCCATGCTCCAAGCCGCCCACGCCGGAGACACCCCCGCCTACCGCAAAGCCATCACCGACCACTACGCCCCACTCCTCGCCGTCCTCACCTAAAACAACCCAGCGGAGGACCCGACGCCTGGAGCGCTGCCACAGCAGGACAAAACGAGGCCCCGCCACCCTCAATGTGGGTCGCTACCCAACTGCAGCGGTTCGTGCTATGCTGGATACAGCTCATCAACCATGCGTTGAAGGAGTATCTGGAGCCGTTCACTGGGTGGGCGGCTCTTGTTTTGCCCAGTAGCCGTCATGCTCTCGCTTGAGCTTTCGCCGGCGATGCGCTTGTTCAGCGTAGTAGGCAGTAACCAGTAATGCGTAGCCCTTACGTTGCTCGACGACCACGACATAGTCGAAGTTTGGACGAGTGATGACATATCGTGGCTTCGACGCGCGTTTCGTATCAATCCACCAGCGAATATCGAATTCGCGAGGGAACTCCGCGTTGAAGATCTCGATGATAATTCGAATCCAACGCAAACGTATGCACCGTTGAGGCTCCAGTTGTCGACAAGACTCATCGCCAGATCCACCTGAGATGATATGCCAAAAGATCGCATGACGGCCATCAATTTCTGGATTCCTGCGGAGGCTTACCGTCAAACCGTCTCGCTTCCAATAGAGAGGGCGAGATACGAGGTCCGCGAGAAAGATTTTATACAGGGCATGGACGTATTCGTCACGCGTCGTGATACCTGAGTCGAACCTCGGACCAAGAGGAAACAGTTTGTTCACTGTGATCACTGGGCCCGCCATCGAAAGATGTTCATCTTTGTCTCGGATAGCAACGTTGTATGAGTCAGACTCACGCCAGACCGGCCCCGAATTCGCTCGATCAACCGCAGCTTTGCCACACTCGAACTGTCACCACGGTTGGCATAGTTGACTGCACCAATGAGTAGATCCGCAAGCTGGAGGGGTCCGACTTGATTTGACTCAACGATTTGAAGACGTCGAATCTTGCTGCGTCCGAAATCGTATTCCGCATTGGCGATCACGTTACGGAGTCGCTCGATCTTCTCTTGCCCGTTAGTATCTTTCTTATCGAGATAGATGAAAGCCTCGTCTTGAGCTGGGAGTACGTTCCTGACGAGATAGAACATCATTTTATAGTACCAGTCATCGTGCGTCTGTGCGAAGCGCTCATGATCGAGTCCCGCCTTGGGGGCTACGACGGCACGAAAACTAAGATCATCATCATCAAAGAAGTAGTCGATAACATCGAGGTAGAAATCGATTTTCGACGGGGAAACCTTTGTCCATTTGATCTCGACATCCGGACGAATTTTATGCTTTGCGCGAATCTCCCTTAGTCGAACGGCAATCTCTCGGGCACGGTTTGCGGGGCACACGATAGCCCCAAGAACCATGTAAGGTCGACCGTCATTGGGCAGATGTGTACTCTCATCACAGTAGATATTCAATGAGGACACCGCTTCGCCTCCTTCAAGCGGAAAGATGCACAAGGACGCGACACCGGAAGCGACGGGACTTGGCTGGAAGACACCTGAGGTGGCTCAGAGTCTAACGAGGCTGCGCCCCTGGTTGCGAGCGGGCGCGCCGCGCACCTTCGGGACGCTAAGACCAGCAGCCCTGGACACCCACCGAAGCGGGCAGCGGAACCGGTCATGTTGCCCCCGATGCTACCCCACCTGCCCCATATCGACTAACCTGTTTCAGCGTTAATGTCCGTTTTAGGCGATTGGATCAGACATCATCGTGGTCTTCTGGGTTGGTTTGATTGTGTCGTTGTCGTCGGTTGTAAGCAAGTCGTTGCCGGCGGCTCGCTCCAGGCCGTCCTGGCGGGCTTTGCGGATGGCTGTTCCGCGTCCCTCGTGCTCGTTGAGAGGAGTGACGTAGCCGATACCTGAGTGCAGTCACCGGCTGTTGTACTCGGTCCACACCAAGTCGAGCTCGGCTCTGAGCACGGCGGGGTCGGTGATGGCCAGCAGATGAGGCCACTCGGCCTTGAGCATTCCGTTGAGTGACTCGAGCCAGGCCTGATCAGTGGGTGTTGCCGGGCGGCAGAAGTGTCAAAAATCGGCCAGAACTAGCCAGCAATCCGTCATCTCTGACGCGCGTCATAACGCTCTCACTAGGGCTTTTGCGTCGAAAACGTGAAGTCTCACGCACGGGGGGCCAAAATGGCACACGCGCAAAACAAAGCGCCTGCTGGCACGTGAGCGCATCAGCGCCAGCAGGCACATGGTGGAGATGGGGGGAATCGAACCCCCGTCCGACGGCCGCACAACAGGACTTCTCCGGGTGCAGCTCGCTAGCGTTTTTCTCAGCCCCGGCGTCTCACGCGAGCAAGGACGCCGACGGGCTCAGTCGATGAAAAGTCCCAAGAGCCCTACCGACACGGGCTCTCAGCAGTGGCTTCCTAGATGACGCCAGGAACCGGGGCGGAAGCGCTCCCCGGGCTGACGGACTTCGAGGCTCGCTCAGGCGGCGAGGGCGAAGTCGGTGCGAGTGTTATCGGCACCTATTGGTTCGCGCAGAGCGTTGACGAGATGACTGCGCATCCTCGACCCGCTTCTCCTGAACCTACGACCGTCGTCGAAACCGATCATCCCCTATGAAGGTGTCACCGGGCTCCTGCAGGAGACCCGGAACGCGCTCTCAGCAGAGCCAGGCCATTCTAGCAGAACCAGGAGACGAGAGCACTGAGGGCTACTGCTCCATACCTCACGCGGCCGGTCAGCAGGTAGAAACGCTCGGGGAGCCCTGCTCCCTCCTGCCTCAGCCCCGACGCCGGTTGGCGGCTGCCATGGCCCGGGCCGCCTCCCGCTTGTCCTGCGCCTCACGCAGCGCCTGGCGCTTGTCCCAGTCCTGCTTCCCTCGAGCCAGGGCGATCTCCAGCTTGGCGCGTCCCCCGATGAAGTACAGCTCCAGCGGGACCACCGTGTAGCCCTTGGCCTGGACCCTGGTCTCGAGGCGTTCCAGCTCGCTGCGGTGCAGGAGCAGCTTGCGCTTGCGACGCGGGGAGTGGTTGTTCCACGTCCCCTGCAGGTACTCGGGGATATGCGCCCCCTGGAGCCAGGCCTCGCCATGGCGGTCGATCTCGATCCAGGCCTCGGTCAGCGAGGCCCGCCCCATGCGCAGCGCCTTGACCTCGGTGCCGGTGAGGACCAGCCCCGCCTCGTAGCGGTCCTCGATGAAGTAGTCATGAGTCGCCTTGCGGTTGCGGGCCACCGTCTTGTGGGCGTCGGAGGCGGCCTTCGCCTTCTGCCCTGCCGTTGGCTTGGGCGCCCGAGCGGACTTGGAGGCAGGGGTCATCGGCCTGTCCTTTCACGAGTACGGGATGGCTGGCACTCCCCGTCAGGACGACCCGGAGTTCCCTCCGAGCGGGCCGAGCCCGACCGGGGCATCGTGGCGCGACACGACGACGCGCAGGGACAGGAGTCTACGGGCCCCGTCAAGAACGACCCGACTAGAAGCCGGGCAGGGACATCGGGTCGATGTACGCCCCGTCCTGGGCCACCTGGAAGTGGACGTGCGCCCCGGTGGCGTAACCGGTTGAGCCGGTCGCACCGACGACGTCACCGCGCTTGACCTGCTGGCCGTCGGCGATGCTGCGCGAGGAGAGGTGGCACAGGGTGATGACGTAGGAGTGCCCGTCGATGATGCCGCCGTTGATGTCAATGCCGATGCCGCAGGACTCGGAGTCCCAGTAGGTGGCCACTCCGGAGACCGCCGCGTACTGGGGCGTTCCCTCACTCGCGGCGAAGTCGACCCCCTGGTGTCCTGTGGCAACACCGGTGACCGGGTGGACGCGGTACCCGAAGGGTGAGGTCACCTCGAGCGGGCCGGTGATCGGGTGTCCGATGTACCCGCTTCCCAGGGAGTCGGCGCCGATCGAGCTGGCGGGGACCGAGGGCATCGTTCCGGCGCTGGCCGCGGCACGGTTGGCGGCGTCGATCTGGGCGACTCGTGCGGCCGCTGCCGCGGCATCGGCGTTGGCCTGGTTGAGCTGGGACTGCAGATCGCTCTTACGGCTCTCCAGCGCCTCGGCGGCCGACTTCTTCTGGGCAGCCAGCTTGGCGACCTCGTCCCGCTTGGTCTTGGCCGCGTCCCGGGCGGCCTTGGCGTTCGCCTCGGCGGTGTCAGCCTCGGTCTTGAGCGTGCTGACTCGCGTGGTGGCAGCATTCTGCCTGGCCTCACGGTTGGCGTTCTGAGCACGCTCGACCTCGGCGGCGGACAGTACCGCCTCCTGGACTCCCGAGCCGATCTCAACCGCTGAGGCGCGCTGGCTGAGCTCCTCGACGTCCTGAGAGGCGAGGACATAGCTCCAGGAGGTCACCGAGTTGTCCCCCTGATAGGTGGACACCACGATCTCCGCCACCGAGTCGGAGGTCTCCTCGGCCGTCTTCTTGGACGCCTCGGACTCCTTCTTGACCGTCTCCAGGCTGTTCTGCGCCGTGGTCAGGCGGTCACTGGCGATCTGCTGCTCTCTCTCCTTGGCGGCCAGATTCGTCTCAGCGGTGGTCAGCTGAGTCTCCGCGGTACTCAAGGAGGCCTGGGCATTCTGAAGCGAGATGTATGCCTGTCCCAGATCGGCGCTGACCCCCTCCAGCGAGGACATCACCTGCTGCTGCTTGCGCTGCGCCTCATTCTGCTTGGCAACGGCGTCGTCTCGCTCATCGGCCAGGGAGATGTCCCCGGAGTAGAAGAAGACGAGGCTGGCGGCCGCCAGGGCGCAGACTGCGGCACGCCGGCGTGAACGGCGCAGGAACAGACGAGACAGCATGTGAGATCAGATCCTCGTGTACTTGGACAGCGATAGGGCGGAGGAGACCGCGGCCAGGGCGATGGCGGCCAGGATCAGCCAGGGCGACAGGAAGAGGACATCCCTGGTGCTGATGAAGGCGCTCGTGAAGGAGATGGATGAGGCGAGCCACCCCTCCACGACGTAGCGGACTCCCAGCCACAACGTGGCCACGGCAAGAATCGCCCCGGTCAGTGCGGCGATGACCCCTTCGAGGATGAAGGGCAGCTGGATGAAGAGGTTCGAGGCCCCCACCAGACGCATGATCCCGGTCTGTCGGGAGCGGGACATGGCCGACAGCCTGATGGTCGTCGAGATGAGCAGCACCGCGGCCACCGCCATGATGGTCGCCAGCCCTCCCGTGATCCAGGAGGCCCGGTTCATCACGAGGAAGAGCGGCTCGAGGGTGGAGCGCTGGTCGACCACCCGCTCCACGCCGCTGTGCCCCTCGAACTGCTCGGCCACCAGCTTGTAGTTCTCGGCGTCCTTGAGCTTGATGCGGAAGGACACGGGCATCATGTCCTCCGTCGCGTTCCTCCCGACGGCGGACTTGGCGTAGGCCTTCATGAAGTTCTGATAGGCCTGGGCCTTGGTCTCCATCTGGTAGGACTTGACGTAGCCGGAGGGGGCGCCGCTGGTGATGAGGTTCTCGACCTCGCTGATCTGAGCGGCGGTGGCCTCGCCGTTGGCGCAGTTGGAGGAGGCCGAGGACTTGGGGCACATGTAGACCGAGACCTCGACCTTGTCGTACCAGTCGCCCTTCATGGTCGAGATCTGGCTCTGCAGCAGCGACGAGGCCCCGACGAAGAGCAGCGACACGAAGGCAACGAGAATCACGGACACCGTCATCGCCAGGTTGCGGTACATGCCCTTGGCGGTCTCCGACAGGACGAAACGCAGTCTCACAGTTCTTCTCCTTCAGCGGTCCGAGCCGTAGACGCCGCGGTCCTGGTCGCGCACGACCTCGCCGCCCTTGAGCTCGATGACGCGTTTACGCATCTGGTCGACGATCTCGTCGTCGTGAGTCGCCATGACGACCGTGGTCCCCTGCCGGTTGATGCGGTCGAGCAGACGCATGATCCCGACCGACGTCGAGGGGTCCAGGTTCCCGGTGGGCTCATCGGCCAGGAGGAGCTTGGGCCGGTTGACCATGGCGCGGGCGATCGCCACGCGCTGCTGCTCACCCCCGGAGAGCTCGTGCGGCAGGCGCCTCTCCTTGCCGGCCAGCCCCACCAGGTCGAGGGCCTCGGGCACAGCGGAGAGGATGTAGTGGCGCGGCTTACCAATGACCTGGGAGGCCAGCGCCACGTTCTCCAGAACGGTCTTGTTCTCCAGGAGCCGGAAGTCCTGGAAGACGAAGCCGATCTCCTGCCGCAGCTGGGGCACCTTCCACGAGGAGATCTTCGACAGGTCACGTCCCAGGACGTGGATGCGTCCCTTGGTGGGGCGCTCCTCCCGGATGACCAGCCTCAGGAAGGTCGACTTTCCCGATCCCGAGGCGCCGACAAGGAACACGAACTCGTCACGATTGATCTTGATATCGACGTCGTCGAGCGCCGGACGCATCCCCCGGTCATAGACCTTCGAGACGTGGTTGAAGCGGATCATCTGCTCGTTGCTCCCCTGCTGCGCCCCGAGCACGGCACTCGGGTTCATGGCGTTGTGGCCACCGTATGCGCCGACACGCCATTTTTCCGCCGTGACACGCCCAGCGTCGATGTGGCTTGTGATGGCCGGGACGCGGCGTGATCCTCCTGTGATCCCAGACCCCGACAGCCCCAAGCTCCAACCACTGACCGGCAACGCGCCCTAGGCTTGGGAGCATGAGTGAGACCTCCCTATCGCCCGCGCTGACACGTGCCTTCGAGGATCGCGTCGACCTGGGTTCCTGGGCGGGCTTCACCTCGTCGCTGGCCCGGTTCCTCGACGAGGTGTGCAGGCCGCCCGCGCACCGGGGAGAATCCGCCGAGGCCGCCGTTGACCCCTCCGGCGGTACCCTGCTGCTGACTGCCCCGCTCCCCATGGTCAAGCCCGAGGAGCTGGTTCCCCAGGGGCGCTGGTCGCAGCTGCTGACGAGGCTGTCCCTCGTCACTCCCCCGGTCCCCTCCCCGGACCTGCCGGGCGTGGTCCTCGTCGGCCGCTCCGACGGCGTCGAGGTATCGCTTCCCGAGCTCGATGCGCAGGGACGGGTGCTACTGGGCCCCACCGAGCGCAGGATCCTGGGGGCGATCGGTTGGCAGGAGAGCCATCACGTCTTCGCCAGGCTGCTGTCCGACGCAGACGAGACCGCCGACCTGGTGACCCGCATCCTTATCGAGGTGCTCGAGGTCGCTCATCCCGCGGACCTGGACTACCTCCTGCGCGCACACTCCGACATCAGCTGACCCCGAGGGCCTGCTCGACGAGATCATCGGCGAGCTCATAGACGGGCCACGGCTCCCCGGTCTGGTCCTCAGTGCGCGCACAGGCCGGATCGATGACGAAGGACTCAGGCCTCTGCGCGTGCGTCGCGCTGGACTGACCAAGCCCGGTGGGCTCAGTGGACTCGGTGGACTCACTGAGCTCGGTGGACTCTGCGGACTCTCGGGGGTCTCCAGGCCCCGGGGCCGGTGAAGCCGAGGCGCCTGAGGCCACCGCCTCAACCTCCCAGTGATCCGACGGGACGCGCTCCTCGCCACCGGGCTCTAGCTCGGCATCACCGGTTCCCGCCCCGGAGGAGGCCGACGGCGCCGACTCCGCGGCTCTGACGCGCGCAAAGCGGGACTCCCCTCTGGTCAGGTCGTGACCGGCGGCCTGAAGCGTGATGACGTTGGTCTCGTGCTTCCTGCCGTTGCTCTCCCAGGACTCCTGGGAGAAGCGTCCGGTGAGCAGGACTGCGTCCCCTTTGCGCAGGGAGTGGCTCAGATTGGCGGCGAGCTGGCCCCACGCCTTGGCGGTGAACCAGATCGTCTCGGCATTGTTCCAGCCCTGCTCGGTGCGGTAGGTGGGGGTGACGGCGACACGGAAACGGCAGTAGGGACGGGCATTGTCCCCGACACGGGACAGGGCCGGATTGGTTCCGACGACGCCCTGGACGGTGAGGTCGAGCTGACGAGTCATGAGGGGCTCCTTGGTTGTGGGCGGGCGGCCCTCTGCCGCCCCTTCACCACAACGGTGCTCGGACCGTCCCTCAAGTGCCCAGCCGGCCGCGCGCTCAGTCCCCACCTCTGTCTCGCCGAAGGGCAGGCTCAGGGCTGTGGCCACACGGCTGCCTTGCACAGACGGGGTTAGAGCCCCAAAGCCGATTGCAGCACCCGGTGCTTGTCCAGAATCTTGGCGGCCGGCCGGCTCAGTCCTCGCTCAACCACGGACTCCAGGCGGTCACGCACCCGTTGTCCATAGCGCTGCGCCTCACGGCGCGCTCTGCTGCGCCGGCGCACCGTGGCGATCAGGAGCGCCAGGAGTCCGACGGCGACGAGGCAGACCGGGGCGATCTCGATGCTGCGGTGCAGGACCTCGAGCCCCTCTCGCACCACGGAGGCGGTCAGCCACGACACCCCGCCGAGCACCATGAGCAGGCCTCCCCACCACAGCAGGTCGATCAGCGGCTGGCGGTGCCCCGGCAGCGCCACTGAACCGACCGCCTCGGCGGTCTGCCCCGCTAAGGTCTCCGGGGAGGCGACGGAGGCCTCCAAACTCCGGGCCCACGTGGGCGGCAGCCCCTGCGAGGTGCGGTGGACCCAGGTGGAGTGGGCCGAGGACACCGCGGTGCGCGAGGGCGGTTCGGGACGGGCCAGGGCCCTGGGCAGCACCCTGGACAGCCCGGCCCTCACCGAGTCCTCCACCGCCTGGGCGCCGGAAGCCTGCAGCAGCACCTTGGTGGTCTCCTCAGTGAGCTCGGCATCGAGCTCCACCTTGTTGCGAGCCACCGTGGGACGCAGACGACGGGTGATCGCGTCGAGCTCGGCCGAGGCCGTGCGTGCCGCGTTGGACTCCCGGGCGACGCGCTGGCGCAGCATGCTGCGCACGACGTCGAGGTTGTCGCCGCGCACGGCCGAGACCGGGAGCACCTGAACCTGGCTGAGCCCGTCGTCCTTGAGAAGAGACCCGACGTCGTCGAGCAGACTCGCCAAGCCGCTCTCCGGGAGGGTGTCCACCTGGTTGACCAGGACGAGCATGTCCTCCTGGCGGGCGCCCAGTCCGCGCAGGTAGCCGTCGTGCAGGGCCGCGTCGGCGTACTTCTGAGGATCGACCACCCACACGAGGATGTCCGCCAGCGGAACGAGGCGATCCACCTGTAGGGAATGCTCCGTCGTCACCGAGTCGTAATCGGGGACGTCGAGCAGGACCAGACCGGCCATGGAGCCCTGGTCCTCGCCGTCGAGGATCGAGTCCCTCCGGATTCGCCGTTCCGAGGAGACCCCGAGGAAGTCCAGGAGCGGGCCGGCGTCGTCACCCCAGGAGCAGGCGGCGGCCCGCGACGTCGTGGGGCGACGCGCGCCGACATCCGCGAAGTTCAGCTGAGTCAAGGCGTTGAACAGCGACGACTTGCCCGAGCCGGTGCCCCCGAAGAGCGCGACGACGGTGTGATCCACTCCCAGCGCCAGACGCTGGGCCACGGCATCAAGTGCCTTGTGAGCAGGGATCGACAGGGAGGCCGGAACCTCCGTGGGGCACAGACGCAGCGCCTCCCGAACCGCGCTGAGACGGGCATCGAGGTGCTCGGCGTCGAGCACCTCGAACCCTCGGTGCGCCGAGGAGGTGGAGGGGACGGATTCGGAATGGCTCATGCTGTGGCTCCGGGACGGGTAAAGGGCTTGAGCTCGCCCGAGCGCAGACGCAGCGCAGCGGCGAACCCAGGGGCGGGGGCGAGCGAGGTGGCCGCCCCCTTGGGGACTGTGGCAGTCAGCGCCTCGGTGACCGCTTCCACCAGGAGAGCACTGGCCTGAGCGGTCTGCTCCTCCAGTCCCAGGCGTCTGGCGGCTGCAACAGCCCCGTCGACACCGGCCGCCGCGGAGATGAGGAGGTCGATGACACTACCGGGGCTCAGTCTACGGATGTCCTGCGGGTTCTCGATATTGGCCTCCAGGTAGCCGACCCAGGCCTCAATGGTCGCGGCTGCGTCATCACCCTGCCCCAGGAGCCTGCGGGCATGCTCCTCGGCCCCCGCTTCGGCCCAGGCCCTACGAGCCTCGGCACTCAAGGCGATCATGGCGGCCTGGAGCTGGTTGGCCAGGGCCTCGCGGGCATCGGTGGCCAGCTGGGAGAGCCCCTCGGCCCGGGCCTTGTCCGCCCGCCCCAGGAATCCTCTGCGCAGCCTGCCTCCCTGGGCCAGCGAGGCCAGAGGGCCTCCGGAGGAGGCCAGGGTGATCCACCGGGTGGCGGTGGCGCCCTGACCTGCTGAACCGGCCCTGATGTCAGCGCTCAACGCCTCAATGGCGGTCTCCCTCAGCTCCTGGCACGTCCTCTCCAGCTCCTGGGCCACCGCGTCCTGGGCGTCGACGTCGTCGGCCAGGCGCTCCAGGTCGGCGCGCAGAGTGCTCCACACCCCCCTGCCGGTACGCCGCACGAGACCGGCTGCACGGTGACGCCCGGCGAGGAGCTGCAGCCAGTCACGCAGCTCGCTGACGCCGTCATCCGACAGGAGCCCCTCGTGCGGCCCGGCATCCGGAACGACGAAGAAGGGCGCCTCCGACAGCCCCAGCCCCTGCAGGCGGGTAATGAGATCCCGACGCACCTCGGGCAGGATCTTCGCCGGTACCCGGTTGAGAACCACGCCGATGGGGGTCTCGCGGCGCGCGGCCTCCTCCAGCGTCGTCCACGGCGTCTGGTCGCCGTAACGCGCCGCGGTGGTGACGAAGAGCCACAGGTCGGCGGCCTCCAGCAGCCTGCCGGCCAGAGCCCGGTTGGCCTCGTGCACGGAGTCCAGGTCCGAGGCATCGATCAGGGCCAGGCCGGCCGGAATGGCAGCGGAGACCTCCTGGCGGCAGACCTGGGTCAGAGGGTGCTCGGACAGCGAGTCCATATCCTCAGGATTGGCCACCAGGACCGGGGTTCGAGTGGTGGGCCGGAGTACTCCGGCGACTGAGACCTCCTGGCCGAGCACGGAGTTGACGAGTGTGGACTTCCCGGCTCCCGTGGATCCCCCAACCACCACGATGGAGGGAACATCAGCATCCTGGAGGCGGGGAACGACCTGGTCACGGACCTGCCCGATGAGACCGTCGCGCAACGTGCGCGCAGCCTCGATGCCATCGGCACTCAGGGCCAGGTCGAGGCGCTCGAGGTCCCGGACCAGGTCGGACAGGACATCGAGGAGCTGAGCGCGACTCAGGGCGGAGACGGGGGCGTCGTCCTTGGAGTGGCGCGAGGGGACAGGAGCGGGCATGTGCCAACACTATGAGCACAGCGCAGCAGAGTCGACGATTGATCTCGACAGTTCACACCACATGTGTCGCAAGCTCAGTGAGAATCTCCTGTCACTCCGCTGTGACCACCGCGAGCGCGCGCCGAGTCCCCCTCGAGAAGGCGGATGACACTCTCAGGCGGGCCGGGAACGCAGCCGCCGGCCACGTCCTCAGAAGCGGGGAGCTCACGGGGCGATGAGTGCGACACCATCGTCACAGCCCCGGCGAGCCGGCGACCCGAACGGTCGATAGTCCGCGGAATATCAACCTTCTCGGCCTCGACCGCCAGTGCCCCCGGCCGGACTCGAACCGGCAACCTGCGGATTAGAAGGCCGATGCTCTATCCATTGAGCTACGGAGGCGTGCGCGAAGCGCCTCACCAGCCTACGCCATCAACCCGACGGCCCCACCCCCGACGAGGGGGACGTCCCGAGGCGGTCATCAACACCAGAAAGCGATCTCGAGAAGATCACATCGCCATGACGAGAACGCATCGATCTGAACGAGCGAATGGTTCTGCGCAGCCGCGACGTTCACGCCTCACACTGCTGAGCACAATCACCGCAATACGACCGTGATCGCACTGCAACAACCCTGTGACCGATTCGATCGACACCGGGGAGGGCCCGCACCTGCCCCGACGGCGTCGTCCGCATGTATCCAACCTCACGCTGGGGAGTCCTCACTCTTAGCGACGACGGCGAAACACCAGTATCGTGGCCGCAGCCCCATCCCACACCTCCGGAAGGACTGCGCCTTGCCCACTCCCGCACTCATCGTGCGTTCCCTCTCTGCCCAGTCATCACTGGAGCCCCACACCTTCACCGCTCCTTTCACCGTGGGACGCTCACCGGACAGCGACGTTCAGATCGTCCACCCCCTCGTCTCCCGCACTCACCTCCAGGTGACCCCCACCCCGACCGGGTGGGCGGTGAGGTGCCAGGGCCGTAACGGGATGCTCGTCAACGGGGCCGTGACGCGCGAGGCTCTCGTGACTCAGGGGACTCGAATCCAGCTGGGCGACGCCTCCGGGCCAGCGCTGGGGCTCACTCCGGTCGTCTCCGGCAGCGCGCCTCAGGCCGGCGCCCCCAACCAGCCCCGGCAGATGGGCCGGCCCGCGCCATCCGCGCCGAGCGCCCCGTTCATCCCATCGCAGCCGAGTGCGGCCTCCGCCCCGCAAGCCGTACCCCTCCAGCGCCCGGCAGGCCCGACCCCGGCCGCGGCCCTCCCGGCGCAGGCCGCGCCCATGCCCCAGGCCATGGCATCGGCGTCCTCTGCAGCCACCTACGTGGCACCCCCGGGCCGCCAGGCGCCTCCCTCATCGAGCTCAGCGGGCTCGGGAGCCTTCCCCACCTCACGCCACACGCTCAAGTCCTTCCGCGTCACCTCCTCGGGCACCATCGGGCGCGCGCCCGACAACACCCTGGTCCTGGATGACCCGCTCATCTCCAAGCACCACGCCCGTATCGACGTCTCCCCCAACGGCATGGTCGTCACCGACCTGGGATCCACCAACGGTCTGTACGTCGCCGGGCAGCGCGTGTCACAGGTCCAGGTCACCCAGCCCGTGCTGATGGGTCTGGGATCGACCTTCATCGCCCTGAGCCCGGACGGTCTGTGCGAGGTCCAGGTCGCCGGCGGAGCCGGCGGCGAGCTGGTGGGTAAGGACCTGACCTTCCGGGTCAACAACGGCAGCATGACGCTGCTCGACGGCATCTCCTTCTCGCTGCCGGGCAACGAGCTGCTGGCCGTCGTCGGCCCGTCGGGAGCCGGGAAGTCGACGCTGCTCAAGGCCCTCACCGGCGAGCAGAAGGCCCAGGAGGGCCAGGTGCTCTTCAACGGGCTGGACGTGTACGAGCACTACCCGGTCATGCGCAACAAGATCGGCGTGGTCCCCCAGAGCGACGTCATCCACTCGGCCCTCACTGTCCGCAAGACCCTCGAGTACGCCGCTGAGCTGCGCTTCGCCAAGGACGTGTCCAAGGCCGAGCGGCGCCAACGCATCGCCGAGGTCCTGGAGGATCTTGACCTGACCGCGCACGTGGACAAGCGGGTCAAGAAGCTCTCCGGAGGCCAGCGCAAGCGGGTCTCCACCGCCATCGAGCTGCTGACACGCCCCAGCCTCCTGTTCCTCGACGAGCCCACCTCCGGCCTGGACCCCCAGCTGGACCGTGACGTCATGGACCTGCTGGCGTCCCTGGCTCACGGCACACGTCCTGGTGACACCGGCCGCACGGTCGTCGTCGTCACCCACAATGAGAACCACATCGACCGCGCGGACAAGGTCCTCATCCTGGCTGCGGGAGGCAAGCCCGTCTACTACGGCTCCCCCCGCGAGGTACTCCCCTACTTCCGCCAGAGGCTCAACGAGATCGCCTCCCAGGGCCGCCTGCTGCTCAACACGCCGAAGGGCACCCTGCCCGACCCACCCGCCGTGGACGGCTA
This sequence comes from Actinomyces sp. oral taxon 175 str. F0384, assembly GCF_000223355.1. NCBI lineage: Bacteria > Bacillati > Actinomycetota > Actinomycetes > Actinomycetales > Actinomycetaceae > Actinomyces > Actinomyces sp. oral taxon 175. The sequence goes on along the minus strand of NZ_AFUR01000001.1, from coordinate 716,871 downwards.
CGCCGATGTCTACGCCCTCATCCGCAACCACACCGCGGAACTGCGTCAGTACATGGAGGCCACGGTGCCCTCGACGCGGCGCGGAGGGGCTCCCGCAGCGGCCGCGGGGCCGGCGACGCAGGAGAAGCCGCCCAAGCAGCAGTCCGTGCTCAGGCAGGTCTCGACCCTCGTGCGGCGCCAGCTGCGGATCGTGGCGGCGGACCCGTCCTACCTCGCCTTCATGCTGCTGCTCCCCATCATCATGGGACTGCTCACCAAGGCCATCGAGGGCAGCGACGGCTTCGCGGTCCCCCACTACCCGGAGCCCACTCCCCCAACACCGGAGAACCCCACTCCCCCGATCATCAGGTACTCCAGCCAGGCCCTGCAGCTGTTGGTCATCCTCATCACCGGGGCGGCGTTCTCCGGGATGTCAGCAACCATCCGCGACCTCATCGGGGAGCGGGACGTCTTCCTGCGGGAGAAGGCCGTCGGGCTGAGATCCGGCGCCTACCTGTTCTCCAAGGCGACCATCCTGGCGCTCATCACCACCATTCAGACCGCACTGATGCTGGGCATCGCCCTGGCCCTCAACAAGGGCCCCTCAGATGCCGTCATCCTGGAAGGGTGGCCGGGGCTGGAGCTGGCCTTCTGCTGCTGGGCCGTCGCCTTCGTCTCCGGGCTCCTGGGGCTGGCCGTCTCCGCGATGGTCTCCTCCTCCGAACAGGTCATGCCGGTCCTGGTGGTCTCCATCATGGCCCAGCTGGTCCTGTCCGGTGGCATCATCCCGATCTCGGGACGGGCGGTCTTCGAGCAGCTCGCCTGGTTCATGCCGTCGCGGTGGGGTTATGCCATGGCCTCCTCCACGTTGGAGATGCTCGCCATCCTGCCCAACCGTGACGACGCGTTGTGGAAGCACGAGACCGCGCAGTGGCTGACGGACTACGGCATGCTCTCAGCCATCGGCCTGGTCTGCATGGTGGTGTGCTACGCCGCTCTGGCCCGCCGCGGGCGTCGCTGATCCTTCCAAGTCCTCCCGACATGAGCGCCGGGGTGCCGACCACTGATCTGGTCGGCACCCCGGCGCCACGTATCAGCCGTGTATCGCAGGTGCTCCTACTTGCTGGTGATCCGGGAGACCACCAGATCGAAGTAGAAGGAGGCGCCTTGGGCGACCAGAAGACGGGCCTCGCTCTTGCCCTTGGCGGGAGGGACCGTGCCGCCATAGGCGCCGGGGGTCTTCCAACCGACCTTGCCCGTATCGGGCGACACGGCGACGACGAGGTTGCCCGGTTCACTGTCCCAGATGCTCTGCCTTCCTACCTCAACCAGCACCTGTCCGTCACTGAGTAGCCCGATGGGCCTGATGTGGCAGCCCTCGCGCTGCGAGAACTCAGGCAGCGCGAGCTTCTTGCTGCCGACCTTGGCCGTGCAGGCGCTCGTATCAATGGCGACGTTGACCGTGCCGCTGGGGCCGATGACCGGAGTGGTCGAGGACGGTGCCTTGGCCAAGGAGGAGTAGGCATCCTTCAGCGCCGAGACATTCAGGGGCGCCGACGCCGCCCACCAGTGCTTCTCCGAGAACTTGCCTGAGACGGATGCCGCCTCGCTGCCGTTGGCCTTGTAGATCGTGGCACCCGAGGACGTCACTCTCGAGAAGGCCTCTGGCCCGGACACGATATTGAACCCACCGGGGAATCGAGTGTCCTCATCGAAGTCCGAATCCGGCTGCTTTCCGGGCTCGGAGACGAGCACCTCACCGTTCTTGGCCGACAGCACCTGGAACTGTCGCGACTTGATCTCGTAGGTGAGGATGAAACCGTTGTCGACCCTGCCTCCCTTGTACTGCCCGGAAGCAGTCCACTTCTCCTTGCCGGATGCGTCGTAGGCCTTCATGATGCCTCCGTCGGAGGACTCCCCCTTGTCGGACACGATGCCGAGGTCAGGTGTCGCGCCGATGTAGAAGGAGCCCTTGGAGAAAGGCACCTTGGAGGTCTTGCCCGCAGCCCCGATCACTGTGGACTCGTCACTGGTCTGGGTGCAGAGCATCGAACCACCGACCCAGGGGCGCACCTTGAAGCACTCACCGCTCCACACCGGCGTCGTCGTGCTCTTCGTAAGATCCACAAGGTGCTTCTTGCCATCGCGTTGGAAGGCGATCGTGGTTCCGTCTGCGGATGCGACGGGCTCGGAGACCTCCGCGTAGCGCAGCTCCTCCTGGACACCGTTGCCGGCTGGTAGCGCCGCCGCCCACCGGTTGTCGATCTCCGCTCCGGAGAAGAAGTACCACCAGGTCGCGCTCGCCCCCACCACTGCCAGGACGGTGACCACGGCGGCCACAGCCACCCACCGACGGCGCCACCACCGCCGACGCGCGCCGGCCTGCGGTCCCCCCGCCGTAGCCTGCGGGTGCTGCGAGCCCGGCTGACTGTAGAAGGCGGGCGTGGAAGGACTGGAGATACCGGGGCCGGCCGGCATCGCAGGAGCGGCGAAGCCCGCGGTCCCTGCCGTTCCCGGGCTGAGGGGAACCTGTCCGGGTCCCGGGACGTACTGCTGCCCGCCCACCAGTGTCGGCGCATCCGGGGCGAAGGCCATCGTGGCCGAGGTCACCGCCGGACTCGGCAGCGTCGCCGGCGGAGCCGCGGGCTCGGCAGGAGGGAGGGCGTCCCAGTCGTAGGGAACGAGCGAGGCCGTCGACTGCGGGGGTGAGACCAGTCGCCGCGCTGCGGGAAGACCGGCCAGAGCGGACTGCATGACGTCCAGGCGCTGGGCGACGTCCTCAATGGAGGGACGCATGTCGGGCTGCTTGGAGATCATCGCGGCGATGAGCTCCCACAGCGGGTCGGGCACTCCCAGAGGCCGGCCCGCATCGCGTCGGGCGTGCTGGCTCAGCAGCTGGGCGGGCTCCCCCACGAACGGCGTCGTCCCGCACGTCATCTCGTAGAGCATGATGCCCAGCGAGTAGATGTCGGCGGCGGAGGTCGGGGCCTGCAGCGACAGGATCTCCGGCGCCATATACAGCGGTGTGCCGATGGCCCCGGTGAGGTGGGAGGCGGAGAAGGTGTCGCAGATGCGCGCCACCCCGAAGTCCGCCAGTCGGGGTACAACAGTCTCGGGCACCTCCCCTCCCGGGGCGACACCGACGACGACTGTCTCAGCGGGGTCGCCGCCCCGGCTGGGACGGGAGCTGAGCAGGACATTGGCGGGTTTGATGTCCCGGTGGATCACGCCGGCGCGATGAACCGCGGACAGTCCCTGAGCGATACGCGTCCCCAGGGACGCCACCTGCGCAGGCGGCAGACTGCCGTGAGACCTCAGCAGATCTCGCAGGTCACCGCCGTTGACGTAGTCCATGACGATCGCGAAGGTGGAGCCCTCGATGACGACGTCACGGATGGCGACGACATAGGGGCTGCGCACCCGCAGCAGAGTGGAGCGTTCCTTGATGAAGCGCTCCACGACGTCGGGGTTCTCCACCAGCTCCGCACGCAGAACCTTGAAGGCCAAGGTCTCCCGGGCGTCGGTACGCCGACCGCGCCAGACCTCTCCCTGGGCACCCGCACCGATCCGGGTCTCCATGATGTAGGAGCTTCCGAGGTGACGGGGGTCGGGGCTTTGGGACATGAGTGCTCCGTGTTGCTCAAGGGCGGTCAGACTTCATAGAGACCTTATCGCGATCTTTGCGCCGCCGGACCGCTATGCCAGGACGCGGTCACCCATCCGCCTCGAATCTCACCACCCCATGGGAGGGTCCACGGTTCTGAAGCTCGCCGAGGTGACTACAGTGGTTCCCGTGAGCAAGCAGATGACTACCTCTGACCCGCTGGTGTGGATCGACTGTGAGATGACGGGGCTGGACCAGAGCGCCGACGCGCTCATCGAGGTCGCCGTCGTCGTCACCGACTATGAGCTCAAGCCCCTGGCGGAGGGAATCGATGTGCTCATCAAGCCTCCCGCCGCCGCGCTGGAGCAGATGGACGACTACGTGCGCACCATGCACACCTCCTCGGGCCTCCTGGCCGCCCTGGAGGACGGGGTGACCATGGAGACCGCCCGCACCAAGGTCCTGGACTACGTGACCTCCCTGGTTCCCGAGCCCCGCACCGCCCAGCTCGCGGGCAACTCCGTGGGCACGGACAAGGCGTTCCTGGCCCGCGACATGCCCGAGCTCATCGAGCACCTCCACTACCGGATCGTGGACGTCTCCTCCCTCAAGGAGCTGGCCAAACGCTGGTACCCCAGGACCTTCTTCCACGCGCCGAAGAAGGCCGGCGGCCATCGCGCGCTGGCGGACATCCTGGAGTCCATCGACGAGCTGCGCTACTACCGCGAGGTCCTGTTCCCCGCCGGGGAGGGCCCGAGCTCTCAGGAGTGCAAGGACGTGGCTGAGCGGATCCTCAACACGCCTACCAGGTGAGCGGGACGACAGCGTCCTCGGCGCACCCCTCGAACGTGACGTAGTGCACCGACTCCAGTTTGGTGTGCGGGGAGAGGAGCGGATACAGTACCGACTCGTTGCGGTGATACCGTACATGGTGGCTGTAGCTCAGTCGGCAGAGCGCCTGGTTGTGGTCCAGGAGGTCGCGGGTTCAAACCCCGTCAGCCACCCCACGATGGCGGATCATCCGCCCCCTCCCCCCCTCCTGCGGCAGCAAACGACGCTGCCACCTTAGCGGCGCAGGCTTGCTGCGGACAGCGATGGCTTCAGCCTCTCTCCTGCGCCCCGACAAATGAGCAGCGCGCTCACTGCGACGCCCCTGCCGGCGGAGCAGGTGCTCGATGCTCTGACAACCACCCTTCGAGAAAGTCCCTCCCATGCAACGCCGCGACTTCCTACTCGCCCTGGCCGCCGGAACCGCAGGCTGCCTCAGCGCTTGCAACACCGCACGACCGGCGGCCCATTCCACCTCAGCGGCCTCGTCCCCGACGCAGGGCTCACCCCTGGCCTCCACGTCACCCTCCCCCACACCCTCGCCGACCCCCTCCCTCAGCCCGCTCCACCTTCAGGACGGTCCACCACCACTTCCCGCGCCCAGTCCTGCAGACTCGCTCATCACCGGCCTGCCGGAGAACGTCGGCAACGTCGTGGCCATCACCATCGACGACGGCGTCGACTCCTCAGTCGTGGACGCCTACCTGGACTTCGCCAAGGACTCCGGAGTCCGCCTGACCTTCTTCGTCACCGGCTGCTATCCGAGCTGGACCGACAATCGGGACAAGATGAGGCCCCTGGTGGAATCCGGGCAGATTCAGCTGGCGAACCACACCTGGACGCACCCCGACCTGACGACGCTGTCGGAGGGCGGGATCATCGACGAGCTCACCCAGTGCGAGAACCTGCTGCGCAACACCTACGGTGTCACAGGCGCGCCCTTCATCCGGCCCCCCTACGGCGGCCGCAGCTCCTACACCGACTCGGTCTGCGCCAAGATCGGCTACACGACCACGACCATGTGGTACGGCTCCTTCGGAGACTCAGGGCAGCTCACGCCGGAGGTCCTTCTCGGTGAGGCGCAGAAGTGGCTGCTCGCCCAGCACATCGTCATCGGTCACGCGAACTTCCCCACCGTCACTTCCGTCTACGGTCAGATCATCGACATTCTGCGTCAGCGCTCTTTGCAGACGGCCACGCTCGACGACGTCTACTTCGGCCCCGGACACAATCGTCACGCCTGAGGGCGCTCACCGCACGAGAGTCTCCCGGGCCTCCTCCTGTCCCTCGCCGCACGGTCGCGTCCGATCGAAGGAGCCGATCTCCGGGGTCCGCGGAAGGTAGGAGATCTCGCAGCGGCCTTCGAGCTGCTCGTCGAAGGTGCCGACCCAGTCATCGCCGATGACGAAGACATCGATGCCGTACTCGTCGATGTCCCGACTCTTCTGCCCCCAGGTCTGCTCGGGAACGACCATGTCGACATAGCGGACGGCCTCAAGCATCGCCTTGCGCTGCTCATAGGTGAAGTAGGCGCGCTTCCCCTTGGAGGCGCTGAACTCATCGGTCGACAGCGCAACAATGAGATAGTCACCCATGGCCTTGGCCCGGCGTAGCAGCTCAATGTGCCCGTAGTGGAGCAGGTCGAAGGAGCCGTAGGTGATGATGCGTTTCATAGGGATTGTCCTCGCGGGTTGAACCCGTCGATCTTTGTATGAATCACACAAGAATCGATGGTGTTGTCGTTGGTTGCACGTATGGCGGTTGAACGCGCTCGCCACTAAGTCTAGGCACGAGACACCCCCCAAGAATCCTTTGTTACCCCTCTGAAGCAGGCTTTCAACTATGTCGGCCGTCACCCACTATCGCGTAACCCAATGAATGCGCGAAACTGCCACCCCACCCCTCGGCTCGGGACACCACAAGCTGAGGCCATCATGTGACAGAACCCCAGTATTCCGCGGTATAGCAACGATTACGAGCGGTTTCGGCGCCGTCACGATAAGCCCTGAACATCACAGTCTGATTGCAGACGAGCCAATCATGACGACTACCGCTTTTCCTACTGGGCGACACAACTACCGTTATAAGAAAGCGAGTAAAGAAGGCCGCAACCCCAGGCCTTTACCGTCCCAGAAGACCGGAGGTCACCAGTGGTCGCAGTAGTTCCTGCCCGACCCCTTGCCGCCCCCTCCCGCACCTCCTCCAGTGTCCCCTCCGTGGCCGCTTCAGCGCCCGGCCTCCCGTCTGATTTCTCGGCAGTGAGCCGAGACATCGCCTCCTGGGCGCTGTGGCTCTTCCTGGCGACCCTTATCAGGGCGCTCTTATCAACGCATCGAATTCTTTATCCGCGTCTGCTCCTGATAGGGGTCGCGGCCGCGGTTCTCATTCAGGTGACCGCCTGGTGCGTGACATGGCATTACTGGCCGTGGGCCTCGACGCGGGTCATGCCCTTCATCATCGTGGCCGGGGCTGGGTTCGCAGTCGGTTCCTGCTTCCTCGACCTCGCCACGCAGGTCCATCTGCTTCCGTGGACCGCGGGCCTGGCAGGGTCGGCCGTCGCGGTGGCGGATCAGTGGCGACTCCGCCTGAGATGGCGGGCTCACGCCCGGCGGGCCCTGGAGGCGGCCTCATGACCACCCTGCTCCTGAGCGGACTCGCCGTGACAGCAGCCGTCTGCGCCTCCTTGACCGCGGCCGTGATCCCGCTTCTGAGGAGAGCCCGCGTCGTCGACGTCCCCGGGGACAGATCCCTGCACAGGACGCCTGTCCCCCGCGGTGGTGGACTCGCCATCGTTCTGGCCGCCTCACTGGCCACCTGGACAGCGGTCCTCGCTGCGGTGCACCTGCAAGGCGCTGTTCACGCGATGTCCGGGGTCGACGTCGCGCTCATGGGGCTGGCGACCGTGCTCGCCTTCGCGCTGCTCGGGCTGATCGAGGACCTGTTCTCGGTGTCCGTCAGGGCCCGTCTGGTTCTCCAGCTCGTCCTGGGCGCAGGGCTCGGTCTGGTGGCGCACAGCGCCTTCGAGGTCTCACTGTGGTGGACCCCGGCGATCTGCGTGGGCACCGCCGCGCTGGTCAACGCCACGAACTTCATGGACGGCGCCAATGGTCTGGCCTGCGGCCACGCCCTGCTGACCTCCCTGTGGTACGTCCAGGTGGCGGCCGTCGCCCCGGTCGCCGGGCTGGGGCTCGTCATGGTCTCGGTGGCCGGAGCCTGCCTCGGCTTCCTGCCATTCAACACGCCTCGCGCCAAGGTGTTCCTGGGTGACTCCGGCTCCTACGCCCTGGGCAGCGCCTGGGCCTTCGCCGTGACGGCCTGCCTGTCCCGGGGTGTGGCCGTGGAGGCGGCTCTCGCCCCCGTCCTCGTGCTCCTGGCCGATACCGGCTACACCCTGTGGATGCGGCTGAGAGCGGGCCAGTGCTGGTACGCGCCGCACCGGCTGCACGTCTACCAGCGCCTGGTCTGCGCCGGATGGCCGCACTGGGCCTCGGCCCTCCTGGTGACCCTGGCGGCCGCGTCGTGCTCCGCCCTGGCGGCCAGCAGCCTCCTGACCAGCAACCGGCTCTGGATGCCCCAGGTCGCCATGGCAGCAGTCCTGATCGTCTACCTGAAAATGCCCTCCATCATCGGAGCCCCCAACCCCTTCCCCACCCTTCGAAGGGCGAGGTGAGGACATGCGCATCCTTCTGCTCACCCACTACTGGGCACCGGAGGTCGGCGCCCCCCAACGCCGTTGGAACCGGCTGGCCGAGGCGCTGATCTCACGGGGCCACGAGCTGGCGGTGCTGGCTCCGGCCCCCCACTACCCGGGCGGTCGTCTCCTGCCAGGCGGCGCGGCCCACGTGGCTGGTTCGATCAGGCGGGACGTCACCGGGGCGATGGTGCACCGCACGATCTTCCGCCCCTACAGCAGCGGAATGTGCGGACGCGGCACCGATCAGATGGTCGCGGCGGCCGACTCCGTGCGCCTGGGGGTGGCGCGCTTCCGGGGCGCCAACCGTCCCGACGTCATCCTCGGCTCGGTTCCCGGGCTCCCCACCCTCCCGGCCGCGCTCGCCGTCGGCAGGGCCCTGCGCCGCCCGGTCGTGGTGGAGCTGCGCGACGCCTGGCCGGATCTGCTCCTGTCAGCCGCGCAGTGGTCCGAGCCGGCCACCTGCCCATCGGCCCTGGCATGGGCCCACCGAGCCCGCCGGCTTCACATCGTCGACCACGGTACGCGTAGCCTCCTGCCACCCCTCATCACCCGCCTGGAGCGGGAGGCCACGGCCGTGGTGACGACGACCGACTCCTTCGCCCAGGTCCTGCGCTCGCGCGGGATACGCCGCGTGGTGACGGTGCGCAACACCGGCGCCGCGGTGCAGACAGGCCGCACGGGTGCCGACCGACGCCGCTGGGACGGCACCCTGCACGTGCTGTACCTGGGAACCGTGGGGCGCGCTCAGGGACTGGGCTTCGCGGTGCGGGCCGCACACATCGCTCAGCGCAACGGCACGCCCGTGGTGCTGCGGATCGTCGGCGACGGCGCACAGCTCCAGGAGGTGGCGGCCCTGGCCCACAGGCTCGCCGCCCCCGTGGAGATCCTCCCCCCTGTGCCCTGGAGCGAGGTGGATCAGCACTACGCCTGGGCCGATACGGCGCTGGTGAGCCTGCAGAACTGGCCGGCCATGTCCATGACGGTCCCCTCCAAGCTCTACGAGATCATGTCCGCCGGAGTGCACGTGTGCGCCTCGGTGGACGGGGAGGCCCGGCGTATCGTGGAGGACGCCGGCTGCGGTGACGTCACCGCCCCGCAGGACCCGCAGGCCCTGGCCTCCCTGTGGAGCACCCTGGCTGCCGACCGCAGCCGTCTGGACGTGACGGGCGGACGGCGCTGGCTGGCGGTTCACGCCGACGCCGAGGCCATGACCGACCGCTACGAGTCCCTCCTGAGGCAGGTGGCCGGTGACTGATGACCTCCAGATCCTGAGGAACCTGGCACTGCTGAGCACCTCCGCCACCCGGCAGCTGGTCGAGGATCCGGTGCTGCTCGCCCTGCAGGGGGCGCGTCGGCTCTCTGAGCCCTGGCGCGGTCGCAGCGCTCGGGCTCTCGGCATCGGCGCGGGCGAGCACGAGCTGCGCCGGGCGCTGTCGGCGTTCATCGCCGACCGACCGGACTCGGCTAGTGACGCGCTGAGCCGGGCGGTGCCGCGATCGCCCCTCGGCCGCCGGCTCGCCGCCGAGATGGCGATCCACCTCGGTTCCGCCGAGCGCAGGCATCTTGATGATGCGGGCCTGAGCCCCGCGGTGCGCGCGCGGGACCTGTGGTCCCGGGGCCACCTGAGCGCCGCGCTCAGCGCACTGGAGGCAGCGCCGGGCTCCGGGGCGCTGCGGGCCCGTCTGCGTTCCCAGCTCGCCATGATGAGCCCGGGCTTCCACCTGCCCCGCTTGTCCCCCTCACCGGGCTGGACCGTTCCTGACCCCGGCGAGCCGCTGCGAGTCCTTCACCTGCTGACCAGCTCACTGCCCCACACCCAGTCCGGCTACACCGTGCGCTCGCACGCACTCCTGCGGGCGCAGTGCGACGCCGGCATCGACGTGCGGGCGGTGACCCGCATCGGCTACCCCGTCATCATCGGCAGGCCCTCGGCTCAGGCCACCGACGTCGTCGACGCAGTCACCTACCGGCGGCTTCTGCCCGCGCGGACCCAGGCCGCCCCGATAGCCCGGCTGACTCAGATGAGCCGTCTGCTGGCGCGGGAGGTGGAGGCGTTCCACCCCCACGTGCTGCACACGACCACCAACTACGTCAACGCCCTGGTCACCCAGGCGGTGGCGCGCTCCTACGGCCTGCCCTGGGTCTACGAGATGCGAGGGGTACTGGAGTGCACCTGGGTGGCCTCCAGGCCGGTGGGTCAGCAGACCGAGGCATTGAGCTCCGAGCGCTTCGCGCTGCTGCGGGCCAAGGAGGCCGAGATGGCCCGGAGGGCCGACGCCGTCGTCGTCCTCTCACGGGTCCAGGCCGAGGACCTCGCGGCCCGGGGTGTCGAGCCCGACCAGATCACGGTCATCCCCAACGCCGTGGAGCAGGATGTCGTCAACGCCACTAGGTACTCGCCGGAAGACGCCCGCCAACGGCTGGGCCTGCCCCGCGACGGCCTGTGGGTGGGCAGCGTCTCCTCCCTGGTGGGCTACGAGGGCTTCGACGTGCTCCTGCGGGCCGTGGCGCTCTGCCGCGCTCGGGGGGTCGACGTGCGGTGCGCCGTCGTGGGTGACGGGGTCAGCCGACCCGGGCTGGTGGCCCTGGCCGGAGAGCTGGGGCTGGAGGCCTCGGTGTGCGTCCTTCCCGGACGGGTGGAGCGCGCCACGGCCCTGGACTGGTACCAGGCCCTGGACGTCTTCTGCGTGCCGAGGCTGGATACGCCGGTATGCCGGCTGGTGACACCGCTCAAGCCGATGACGGCGATGGCGCTGGGGCGGCCGGTGGTGGTCTCCGACCTTCCCGCGCTCAGCGAGCTCACCGCCGCAGCGACGAATCGGTCCTTTCCGGCCGGGGACGCTGAGGCGCTCAGCCGAGTGCTGACTGGTATGGCGGCGGGAGAGCCTCTGCCCTCGACGCCCTCAACGCGTCAGCCGCTGCCCACCTGGAGCGGCAACGCAGTCCGTCAGGCCGAGATCTACAAGGAGCTGGTATGAGCAGGGCGTCCTGGGCCCCGTGGTCCGATGGGCAGCCGTTCTGGGGCGGCAGCTCGGAGGTCAGTGTCAGCGTCGTCGAGCTCAGCGAGCTCTACCCGGTGGGCCGGCGCCCGCCGCTGGTGGCCTACATCCGCCAGCTCTGGCAGCGCCGGCACTTCATCTGGGCCGACGCCCGGGCCAAGGCCCTGGGCTCTCAACGGGGCACCTTCCTGGGCAACGCCTGGCTCATCGCCAAGCCGATGCTCGACGCGATCGTCTACTTCCTGGTCTTCGGGCTGCTTCTGCAGACGAGCCGCGGTATTGACAACTTCATCGGCTACCTCATCATCGGCGTCACGTTCTTTCCGCCGCTGCAGCGGGCGGTCACCGGTGGCAGCCAGGTGATCGTCACCGGCAGGAACCTCATTCGAGGCTTCTCCTTCCCTCGGGCCGCCCTGCCCGCGTCGTACACGATTCGCAGCGCGATCGACCTGATCCCGCCGATGATCGCGCTCCTCGTCCTCGTGGTGGTCCTTCCTCCTCACGCCTGGCCGAGCTGGCACTGGGTCCTCATCGTCCCGGTCCTGGCGCTTCAGGTGCTCCTGAGCCTGGGACTGACGCTGGCGGCCTCCCGTATCACGACGACGATCCCGGACATGCGCAACATCTGGCCCTTCCTGACGCAGTTCTGGTTCTACGCCTCGGGAGTCTTCTTCTCCTACGAACGGTTCATCAATCACCCGGTGATGCTGCGGGCCATGGACCTCAATCCCGGTTACCTCATCATCACGATGTACCGGGACGTGATCCTGTACCAGCGTGTTCCGCAGCCGCGCATGTGGCTCATCCTCAGCGCCTGGTCGCTGGGGCTGACCGCCGTGTCCTTCGTGTTCTTCTGGGAGAAGGAGGAGGCCTACGGTGTCGAGCGCTGAGAGCGGGCTGAAGAATGAGTCTGCGGCCCTCCAGGCGGACGGGCCGGGAGAGGTGACACCTCCCTCCCCCATCGTCACGATGACATCGGACGGCGACTCGTCGGCCGCTGTCATGACCGCGGCCGAGGGTCACGAGGCCGGCATCGGCATCGCCACCGTCGTCGTCGACGAGATCGGGGTGAGCTACCGGGCGCCCTCCACGGACGCCGAGGATCTGCGCGCCGCCTCCGTGGCGCAGAAGATCGTCATGGGGATGACTGGGCACAGGCCGAAAGTGAGGGTCGAAGCCCTCAAGAACATCTCCTTCGTGGCTCGCGCCGGGGAGTCGATCGGGATCCTGGGGCGCAACGGGGCGGGGAAGTCCACGCTGCTGCGCGTCATGGGCGGCTTGGAGACGCCGACCTCGGGAACGGTGAGTGCCCGTTCCACCCCGGTGCTCCTGGGCGTCAACGCGGCCCTCGTCCCGGACCTGTCCGGCGAGCGCAATGTGCGCCTGGGCTGCCTGGCCATGGGGCTGACTCCCCAGCAGATCGAGGCGATCATCCCGGAGGTCATTGAGCTGGCCGGGATCGGGAAGGCCATCTACCGCCCGATGAAGACCTATTCCTCGGGAATGGCCTCACGTCTGCGGTTCGCGATCGCCGCCGCGGCGAACCCGGACATCCTCCTCATCGACGAGGCCCTGTCCACCGGTGACGCCGCGTTCAAGGAGCGCAGCGAGATCAAGATGACCGAGCTGCGGCGCGCCGCCGGGACGGTGTTCATCGTCAACCATGCCGCACAGGTCATCGAGGAGATGTGTACCCGGGCGCTGTGGCTCATGGATGGCGAGCTCATCGGTGACGGCCCGGGCCCCCAGATCGCCCACGACTACCGGTGGTGGTCCTGGAACATCGCCAAGAACAAGCCGGACAAGGCCGCCACGATCCTGGCCGAGTGCCGGGAGAAGTGGAAACCGGCGGGGGTGCGGATCCAACGCTCGGAGAGCCGCACCCTGCCCTACCGACACGCTCGAGGAGTATGACCATGCGCAGTGAGGAAAGCACGATGACAGCAGGACGAATCACGGTCTACGGCTCTTGCGTGGCCAGGGACGTGGCCGGTGAGATGGAGCGGCGGGGCTGGAGCGTGGAGCGTTACATCGCCCGCCAGTCCCTCATCAGTGCGGGGTGCCCGGCCGACGTCGGCGACGTCGATCTGTCCCTGCTCAGGTCGTCCTTCGCCCGTCGGTCCTTCCTGTCCGACATGGTGGGCAACCTGGAGGCGCAGCTCACGGCCGTCGCCTCCTACACCGACCTCCTGCTATGGGACCTGACCGATGAGCGCCTCGGCGTCCTGGAGACCTCCCCCGGGACCTTCCTGACGCGTTCGACCGAGGCGCTGACGGCCGGCCTCTACGAGGGGCTTCCCGCCAGGTTCCTCGAGCTGGGGACGGCCGAGCACCTGCACCTGTGGCGGCCCGCCCTGCTGCGTTTCCACGCCCTCCTGGAGCGGCTCGACCTGGCGAGGCGGACGATCCTCATCAACGTTCCCTGGGCGACGCGGACCACATCGGGGATGTCCACCGTCCCGAGCTGGGGGCAGACGGCCATGGAGGCCAACTGGGTCATGACCCGCTACATCGAGCTCGTCTACCAGGAGACCGACCTGCGGATTCTGCAGGTGCCCGACGAGCTCGTGGTGGCCGACGACGCGCACCGCTGGGGGGCCGCCCCCTTCCACTACGCCGGCTCCCTGTACTCGTGGGTCGCCGACGAGCTGGAGGTCGCCCTGGCACCGCGTCACCTCGCCCCGGCGCTGTGAGCCCCACCCCGTGAGGCAGGGCGGCGTCGGGCCGGTAGGGATCGACACGCTTCAACGACGACGCCGCAGCAGCCTGCGAAGGCGCACCGTCCTGGACGCGCGCGGCTCAACCAGCCGTGGCCGGCGGGGCCACAGAGGGATGCGGGGGACATCTGCACCGGAGTAGCGCTGCGCCGCCTCAGCCCCGGTGAGGACCCAGCCGACGTCGGTGCCGGCGTAGCCCAGGGGCTCCGCCTGCCGGCTGACAGGTTCGACGGTGCACAGCTCGATGACCTCGCCGTCACGCACCACCGCCACCTCGGGTCGGCCTTTCCACAGCAGAAGGCGGGCCCGGTCCCGGGCACCGAGGTTCCCCCAAGGGCTGCGGAGGATCTGCTCGGAGTCGAGGCGCTGCGCCAGCCCACGCATCTCGGCCGCGTGAGCCTGGCCCAGTCCGGGTGGCTCGGTGGGCATCCGGCCGGCGTCGACGACCCCGAAGTACCAGCCCAGGTCGTACAGGATCGTCTGCTGAGCCCAGGGCGCCCCACCGGCGGCATCGAGAAGGGCGTGGTAGCGCGTGCGCATCTGAGCGATGTAGCGACCCGGCCGCGACCAGGCGGTCTGAACCGCGGAGTCACCTGCGACCCGCTTGTCATAGTGGTAGACGGCCTCGGGCACGTAGGAGATCCGGCCCCAGCGGCTGCGGATACGCCCCAGGTAGAGAGCGTCCTCGAAGGTGGGGGCCTCACGGTCCTCCGGGAACCGGGCCGCGAGCGCCCGGTCGGCCCGGATGAGGCACTCGTGGACGGAGAGCTGGATGGCCTGCGGCTGCCGGGCGGCGTCGACCCGGGCGGTCCCGCCCTGGAAGCGGAAGTCGAGGGGGTGGGGCATCTCAGCACCGTCCTGGTGGATGAGGGTGCGGCCGGCCAGGAGGACGTCGCCACGACGCCTGGCGGCCAGGAGCCGGGTGAGGAAGTCGGGGGCGAGCCAGTCATCGGGATCGGGGAAGCCGATCCAGTGCCCCCGGGCCCGCTCCATCCCGAGGTTTCGGGCGCGTCCCTGTCCGCCGTTGTCCGTCTCGATGATCTCGACGTCGAGGTCGGTTCGCCGCGCCCAGCTCCAGCAGGCCCGCAGTGAGTCGTCGCAGGCCCCGTCCAGGACGAGCACGACCTGAAGACGGTCGTGGGGGTGGTCCTGGGCGTCGAGCGAGCTCAGGAAGCGGGGCAGGTAAGGGGCCACCCCGTAGACGGGGATGACGAGGCTGACCAGGGGCGGGCGGCGGCGCATCGGCGGGGCCCCCGCCAGCGGGGCCGGCATCAGATCACGTCGCGTCGGAGCTGGGCGGTCAGGCGGGCGCAGGCTCCGGCGTCGAGCAGGAGGAGGTCCTCGGGGGCGGTGACTCGTCCGGCGACGACGTCCTCCACCGCCTGATGCACCTGCGCGCTGGTGTCGGCGCCAATGGCTCCGATGGCCTCGTGAAGGGCGCGGTAGCGGTCTGTGTCGGGCCGTGCGCGGGGGTCCCAGACGATACCGACGCAGCCGGCGATCATGCCCTCGTCGAGGACGGATGAGCGGTCCGAGACCACCGCCCAGGAGCGGGCCAGGGTCTCGGGCAGCTCGCGGCCGGTGACTGCGGGCACGCCCAGGGCCCGGAACCACTCGGGTGCGTGCAGCACCAGCTTGGGGTGGGCGAACAGGACGGTGCGGTGGCCGTCCTGGATCAGGCCGGCGGCCAGCTCGAGCCAGGGCCGGTAGAGCGCGCTGAGGAGTCCGACGGCGTCGGGGTCGCTCTCCAGGGCTCGTGAGACCTCGGGGTCCCAGGTGGGGGCCAGCAGGATGCTGTCGCGCTCGCGTCCCAGCAGGCTGTGGAGGTGGTCGTGGCGGGGGAAGCCGGTACGCCAGACCTCTCGGTCGGTGAGGGTGTAGGAGGTGTGGTCGGCCGTCAGCCCGGCCTGCTCAGCGGCGGTGGCGCACACGACGACGTCCATGCGGGCGCCGTTGAACCAGCGCCACATGTCACGCATGGTCACGCCGTGCTGGAGGAAGACGAGGCGCTGGTCAGGGCCGACGCCCGTGCCGGTGAGGCGGCCCGCGATGAGCGGATCGCCGATATCGGACAGGAGGATGGTCTCGGCGCCGCTCCAGGCGGCGTCGAATCCGGGGCCGGTCGGGTCCAGCAGGACGAAGCCGTCCTGTGCGAGGCGCTCCCAGTCCGGGCTGCTGCGCTCGATGACGAAGATGTGCCGAACGCTGGGTGCGTGGGTGCGGGCGTAGCGGTACAGCGGCTCGGCGTTGTCACCGGCGCTGTCGTGGCGGTCCATGTAGAGCCAGGTGCGGGGCCAGTCGGAGGGGGATGAGGCGGTGTACGGCGTGGGCGCTGAGGAGGAGGCCACGGAAGTCGTGGAGGACGCCGCGGAGGAGGCCTCCGGGGCCGGTGACGTGCCGTCGGGCGTCTGGGTCTCCTGCGTGGCGGTGGGACTCAGGAGCCGGGCCAGGCGCCGGCGCAGCCCGGATGAGGCCGCTCCCGGGCAGCCTCGCCCCGGAGGCGTCTCAGGCGGCCTGGGATTGCCCCGGTAGGGGCCGACCGGGAGCTCCTGGCCGTCGATGACGGCGGTGATCCGCCCCTTGGGCAGCCAGACGATGCGCTCGTGGAGCACCACGTCGTCGAAGTAGCGGTGGTCGACCGTCTTGGCGCTGGTCGGCCGGGCCCAGGCGCCATCGACCTTCCACTGCTCCTGGGGCATGTCGCCGGCATAGAAGTAGGTGGCCTTCTGGTCGCTGCGGAACCTGCGCGCCGAGGGCAGGATCGGGGCGGGCATGGGGCCGGCGGCCATGGCGACCAGTGCGGTGCGACGGCCCACGGCCAGCGGCGTGGAGCAGTACGCCTCGATCTGGGGGGCGGGGACGCGCTGGGTGACGGCGCGCAGAAGCTGGGCCACCTCGGCGCGGTCGGCGGCCGTGAGCCCCGCCGAGGGGTAGCGCAGTCCGCGGTCGGCGTCGGTGACCTGGATGAGGCGGTGGATGATGAGCTGGTGGACCCAGGCCGGTGGGGGGCTGCCGGCCTGCAGCCACGCCGGCAGCACCGTGCCCAGCAGGTGGCGGTAGTGGTCGATCCTGCCCCAGGGGCCGGGGGGCTGGGGGGCGTGGCGGATGACGGCCGGGCCGTCGTGCAGCCCCACCCGGTTGCCGGTGGCCATGATGTGGGCGATGAGCCCGCTCAGGGCGGTGTGCTCGTCATCGGTCGCGGTCTGCGCGCCGGCGGCGCCGTGGAGGGCCCCCGGTCCGCCCCAGTCCTGCAGGCCGTGGCGGGGGATGGTGAGCACCGCTCCGCCGACGGTGTCGGGGAAGATGTGGGGCTCGACGGTCAGGTCAGCGGTGCGGTTGCCGTGCTTGAAGCGCCACTGCAGCCGCTCGTCGCGGGTGCCGTCGGGGCGGATGGTCACGGTCGGGGTGAGGACGACCGCCTCGCCGGTGCCGTGCTGGGCCACTGAGGTGAGATAGCCCGGCTCAACCCGGTCTCCCGCCTGGAGGAGCAGGACCCGGGTCCCTGCGGCCAGAGGGCGCAGGACCTGGCCCAGCCCCGCCGGATCGGGGCAGCCAATGGGGACGATCCCGCCTTCGGGCGAGTCCTGGTCAAGAGAGCCGAGTGTGTCCTGCCCATCTGCGGAACCGATGATGATGACGTGCAAGGTCTCGGTGCTGCGGGCATTCATGAGGTGGGCATCTCCATTTCGTGGGGCGGTCCCCAATGACTAATGGTGGACGTAGCCAGCACCTCCGCGTTGGAGATGTCCCAGGTGTGTCCGAAAGTCGTCCCTCTCCGTTGGACGAACCCGAATCGGGAGGCCGAATAGATACGGGCCCCGGCACGTGCGCAGTCATTGAGGAAACCGGTGTCCTCGCCAGTGGTCGTCTCGGGAAAAGTCACCTCGCGTGCCAGGTCCGCCCGAGCCACCAGGGTCGGCCCGGAGACGAAAGTCGTATAGCGGTGCTCCCAGTCGGCGAAGCGCAGCACCGTCAGGTCCGGGCCCGTCAGGTGCAGGTAGTGGGCGTGCTTGCCCACGACCTCGGCACGGGCGTAGTCGGCCGCCGCGAGGGACTCGAAGAGGTAGTGATCGCCGTAGAGGTCGTCGTCGTCCATCTTGGCGATGTAGTCGGCCTCGACCCGCGAGAGCATGAGGTTGTAGCAGCCCCCCAAGGGAGTGCTGGTCTCGGCGCCGACCCAGTTGATCTCCAGGCCCAGCTCGCGGGCCCGGGCCCTGCTGCGGGCCGGGGCGGTGAAGCCATGGGTGAGGATGACCGGGGCCATCGTCACCCGCTGCTGACCGGCCAGGGTCTCAAGGACGTGGTCGATCTGCTCGGGCCGGATGGTGGACACCAGCGGTGCGATGGTGGGGCGGCGCGTGGCCCGCTCCCCCATGCCGACGGCTCGCAGCACGGTCTCCACGCGGTGGCTGTAGGTGTGCCGGCTCCAGATCTCCCGTTGCGCCAGATGCGTCATGTACTCCCCGAGGGCCGGGTTGGTCACGAGCGCTCGCACGGTGTGACCGGCCTGGGCGCGGTCGGTGACCTTGGCCAGGGCGCCTGCGGGCAGCAGGCGGTCGGTGGCCGGCGTCGGGGTGCTCACCACGGGAGTGCCGCAGGCCAGGACCTCAATGACGCGGCGCGGAAGCATGGAGGGGCTGTCCACCACGGAGCTGACGTTGAGGAAGACGGCGTAGGCGCGGTAGGCGCTGAGCATCTGGGTGTAGGTGAGGCTGCCGCGCACGTGCGAGTCCCAGGGAGCCGGGAACTGGTAGGTGTCGTCGCCGCCGAGGTACCGGGAGAAGATGTCCAGCCCGTGGGGCAGGCGTGCCGCGACGTCGTGGGCGCCGCCCAGGACGATCTCCATCTGCTCGCGCCGCTCGGGGTACTTGTGAGCGAAGTAGGTGCCGGCGAAGGCGACATCCCTCAGGGGCGCGGGACGCCCCGCCTCGTCCAGCAGGCGGATCGGGTTGTGGATCGCGGGCTGGGCGGCGAAGGGCAGGATCCCGATGCGGTCATGTCCCAGGTCGCGCCGGTAGTGCTCCACCATCGCCTCATCGGTGGTGAAGACCCAGTCGAAGAGGCGTGCGGTCTCGATGGCCTCGTCGTAGTGGGCGGGATCCTCCTTGTTCCAGAAGACCGTCGGCACTCCTCGGTCCCGCAGCACGGTAACCATGTCCCTCAGGTGCCCCGAGGGTCCCTGGGAGCCGATGACCTGGAAGCGCCAGGCGTCGTCGTTGCCGTGCCAGGCGGACTCTACGAAGAGCAGGTCGATGGGGGTCTGCTCGACCTGCTCGCGCCAACCGGTGGGGGTCAGGGGCACCGAGCGCCACTCGTAGCCCAGGGCGAGCGCCGTGAACTCGTCGGCGATCATCCCGACGGTCACGTCGTGACGGGGCCCGGTCTCCTGGGGTGTGGGCAGCGGCCAGTCCGGCAGGAGCGTCCGGCCCCGTCTCTTGGAGGCCCACCGGCGGGGGCGGGCCCAGGCGGTGGCCCGACGACGGCGCAGGTGCTCACGCAGTCCCGCCGGCCCGGAGTGGCGCAGGTGCCACAGGGCGCGCCGCAGCTCGGGGGCGGGTCGATGCGTCATGCGGGCTTCCCTCGCGAGGCCGCCCGCTTGCGCCGCCGCCTCTTGGAAGCCGTCTTCCCCTGGGGCTGCTGGTGGAGTGCCTCGGGGCCGAGCACTGCCTCCAGGGTGTCCCGCAGTGAGCGCGCGTTGTGCTCGGTGACGTCGAAGTCTCCGTGGGCGAGGCGGGGATCAGCCAGTGCCGAGCGGATCGCCTGGGCGATGTCCTGGGGCGAGGTGCCGCTCAGAACCCCGTATCCGAGGTCGATCAGCTCCCGGTTGCCAGGAAGGTCGGAGGCCACGACCCCGGTTCCCAGTGTCATCGCCTCCAGCAGGGTGACCGGCTGTCCCTCGTGCAGGGAGGGCAGGACGAACAGGTCGGCTCCGCCCAGGACCGGGAACGGGTTGTCCATCTGTCCCAGCAGCGCAACGTGCCCGGACAGGCCCAGGGAGTCGATCCTGGCCCGCAGCGTTGCCTCGAGCACCCCGGAGCCGACGATCGCCAGGCCGACGCTCAGTCCCTGAGCGCCGCAGCCCTCGGTGCCGTCCTGCTTGCGCAGAAGGGCGAGCGCCTCGATGAGAGCCGCCTGGTTCTTCTCCATCGACATCCGCCCCATGGTGGCAAGGACGATGTCGTGCTCGTTCTTCAGCGCGGTGAAGGCCTCCGGGGCGGGTGCCTGCGCCCCGCGGCGGACCCGCTCGACGTTCAGGAGGTTGCGGGCCGAGAGCTGGCGCTGGGTGAGGTCGACACCCAGGCCGGCCAGCCCGCTGCGGTTGTGGCGGGCCAGTCCCGGGCTGACGGCGACGACGGCGTCGACAGCGCTGTAGAGGGTGAAGACGCGCTTGAGGCCCGGGTACTTGTCCCGGTACTCGTTGTCCATCTGGTTGTGCTGGTAGCAGGAGGTGCGCGATCCGCGGCGACCCCAGGCAGCGATGAGCGAGACCCAGGTCTCGGCGTAGCCGTCGTACTCGATGGCGGCGTCGGGCACGAAGTCGCCCAGGATGCGGCGCGTCTCGCGCTCGTAGTAGGCCCAGTAGCAGTCCCAGAAGCTCTGCGAGGTGAAGGCCTCGGGGTGCCGGGCGAAGTCGTTGACGCAGGCCCGTTCGTGGATCCGCCAGGGAGCGGCCCCGGGCTTGCAGATGACATGGACGTGGCGGGGCAGGCGTCGGAAGATCTCCTGACGGTCCTCGTTGTTGCGCAGGACGGAGGGCTCGACGATGAGGTTGACCGAGTAGAGGTCCGGATCGAGCGCCTCCAGGAGGGCCAGGAGGGCGGAGGCGATCCCGTTGGGGATCATGGAGGCGTGAAACAGGAGGGTGCGGCGTCTGCGGGAACCGTCGCCAGACGCGGGCTCGAGGGCGTGGTCCCTGATGATCGCCTGTCGTCCGTGGTCGAGGTCGTCGTCGAAGAAGGCTCGGGCCAGGCGTGACGAGGCCTGTCCGTCCTCGTAGGGGCAGTACCGGTCGAGGGCCTTCTGGGGGGCGATCCCCTCTCCGGCCAGGGCACGTCCGATGGCTGAGGCCAGCTCAGCGCGGTCATAGCAGGCCAGCCCGGGGACCTCCCCAGGATCGAGGTACAGGCCCCGTTCGGCCCGGTACTCCTCGATGTCGTGCATGTAGAGCACGATGGGGCGCTTCTGGGGCAGGAAGTCGAAGAGGATCGAGGAGTAGTCGGTCACCAGGACGTCGACGGCGGCCAGTAGCTCATTGGTGTCGATGTCCTTGGGGACGACGCTCACCGGCAGATCGACGCCGGCCAGCAGCTTCTCGGACAGACGGTGGGCGCGGTAGACCACGAGCACGTCGTCACGGGAGGCCATGGCGGTCAGGTCGGCGACCAGGGCCTCGCGGTCCAGCTCTCGCTTGCTGACCCCGCCGCGCCAGGTGGGGGCGAACAGGACCAGACGGCGCTCATCGTCCTCAGCAAGTCCCAGGCGACCTCGCAGCGCCGTGCGCTCCTGGGCGCTCATCGTCAGCGAGGTGTCCAGTCGGGGGGAGCCGGCGACGATGGTGCGGCCCCGGTAGACGTCGAGCAGATCATGGTCCTCCACCAGCGCCCATCGGGTGAGCTCATTGGGCGCCATGAGCGTGGTGCTCAGCTGGAAGTTGCGCTGCAGGTTCTCGTAGTCGAGCAGACCTCCCCGCATGGACCGTCCCAGGGTCTTGAAGGGGGTGCCGTGCCAGGTGTTGAGGTAGCGCTGCTCGCGGCGGCGCACGAAGTAGGGGGCGAATGAGACGTTGTTGACGAGGTACCCGGCGGTGGCGAGGTACTGCATGTACTCGGTGCTGTGCAGGGGGACGAAGACGACGTTGCGACGCCCCAGCAGATCCGCGGGGATGGCGCCCAGGTCATTGACGGCCCACACGTGCAACAGGTGGGAGTACTCCGGCCGGTCCACCATCCAGCGGAAGATGGCCAGGGGATGGCAGCCGATCGAGGCGCCGTGGTTGGACTCCCACAGCACCAGGTGGGGGCTGACGGGAAGGACCTCCAGGGCCTCGGCGTAGCGGATGTTGCGGGCGGCTGTCGCGGTGCGTCCGTAGGCCCGTGGGTCCAGCCCGTCCTTGCAGCCGAACTCCTCGGCCTGCTCGAGGATCTCGCAGGCGAGCTCCACCTGCCCGGCGTCCTGGGCCAGCTGGGCCAGGACCAGGCGGTGATTCCGGTCCCCTTTGAGAACCAGCGGGAGGACATGCCGGATGGACTGAGCGGCCTGACCCGCTGCGGCGGACGGGATCGCCTTGCCGGCACCGGGATCATCCGTGGGGTTGTGGGAGCTGAGAGCCTCGTGAAGGCCGAGCATGACGTCGCCGATGGTGGACTCGACCAGGTCCTCCGGCCGCTGCCGAGGCGGAGGTGTGCTCTTCGCGCGGACCAGGTCGAGGAAGCCCGTGCTGGCCAGCTGCTTGGACACCGATGCCAGCCCGCGCGGGGCCGGCCCCAGGTAGGCCCAGAAGGAGGCCAGCGCCTCGTCGTGGCGTCCCAGCCTCGCCAGGCAGGCCCCACGGCGATAATTCCACCAGCTGCGTGCGGGCTTCTTGAGTGTCCGCAAGGCCTCCTGGTACGAGCGCTCCGCGGTGGCGAGGTCGCCGACACGTTCCGAGGCGAGTCCCAGCTTGTAAAGAGTGTTCCCGTTGCCGGTGTCCAGTGAGGCGGCCAGGGCGTACTGTCCTTGTGCCCGCTCGTGCTCGCGCAGACGGTCCAGGCAGTAGGCCAGCTCGTAGGCCCGCTCCACCCTCGTCATCCCCTCGCCCGGGTAGATCTCGAAGAGCTCGGCCGCCAGCCTCCAGTCTCCCCGGGAGCACGCGAACTGAGCCGGTCCCTTGCTGCAGGCCTTTCCTCCGGCGGCCTTGCAGGCGGCGGCGAAGCTGGCGGCGGCGGAGGCCCGATCACCCTCACGGTGGGCGATGACCCCCTGCTCGAAGAGCTCCTGCGCGCTGAGCTCATCAATGTCGGCCAGGGCGTCCAGGGTGCACCTGGCCGGCCCGTTGAGCCCCAGGTGAAGCTGAGCCTGAAGGAGCTTGCGCAGCCAGGCGGCGTCGTTCTCGTGCTCCGGCAGTCCGGAGAGCAGAACCTCCAGGCGCTGCCACTGCGGGGTGCTCGCGGGCAGGCAGGCGAGCAGGTTCTCCGAGTAGCGCCGGTCCCGCACCCCCGAGGAGAGGGCCCGCGAGAAGAAGACGGAGGCCCCCTCCGGATCGTCCTGACGCTTGAGGAGGCAGCCGGCACGGTAGAAGGCCTCTCCGCAGGAGGGGTCGCGGTCGGCCACCTCGGTGTAGGTCCTCAAGGCCGCCTCGAACCGTTCCTGACGCTCAGCGATGACTCCCAGCCGCAGCCGGCTAGCCGTGTCGTGGCCGCTCTCAGAGAGCTTTTCATACAGACGCATTGCCTCGGCCAGGTTACCGTCCTCGTACTCCCTGGCGGCGGCATAGCGCACCAGCCGGGCGGTGGCCGACAGCTGCAGGCGGCCGGAAACGGCACGCCCCATTTTTCTGAGAACAGCATCCTTACTCATGATGGTCGCCCTTATTTCAGTATGAACATTACGCGTATTTAATCCTGCGCCTGTTGACGCAGCATGCAGCGAGCCTCAACCCGGACCTCCGCCCGGCCCTCGATGCAGCCCGCACAGCGAGCCGCCGCTCAGCGCACCACTCAGCCCAGGCGCATATCACTCTTGATCCGAGTCGTTGATACCTCGGGAGTCCGCGGGAGGTAGACGACCTCACACAGCCCCTTGAGCTGGTCGTCGAACTCGCCGCTCCAGTCGTCCCCCATGACGAAGACATCAATACCGTATTTGGCGATATCCTCGGTCTTCTGCCCCCAGGTCAGCTCAGGCACCACGAGATCGACATACCGGATGGCTTCGAGCATCACCTTGCGCTCCTCGTAGGAGAAGTAGGCCTGCTTGCCCTTTCCGGCATTGAACTCGTCACTGGACAGCGCCACCATCAGGAAGTCCCCCAGCGCTCGCGCACGCTTCAGCAACGCAATATGACCATAGTGGAGCAGGTCATATGTGCCATAGGTAATCACGCGCTTCATGGGGTCACTTCCTGGTCGGACGTTCGAGGCTCGCCCTCAACAACACTCCGGACAAACCACCGTGAGTATTCCCCACCCCGAGAACCAAAATCGAAGATGTCATAGAATCGATGCGATACCGATATGCCGCCGAAATACCCGACATTCGCCGTCGAATATCACAGAGAGTTCCGCCTCACCTTTCCCTCTCCCTCAC
This sequence comes from Actinomyces sp. oral taxon 175 str. F0384, assembly GCF_000223355.1. NCBI lineage: Bacteria > Bacillati > Actinomycetota > Actinomycetes > Actinomycetales > Actinomycetaceae > Actinomyces > Actinomyces sp. oral taxon 175. Next base: position 692,766 of record NZ_AFUR01000001.1, on the reverse strand, counting down.
GCTCTCGTCACATTTTTTCTTTCCAGTTCTTTTGAGAGGCGGTGTTCATCCGCCCTTCCGGTCGCTTATCAGCTCAGGAAACGAGCGATCCATCCCCGGATCCACGTGAGGTTGTCCAGGATCGGCGCGGGTTCCACCTCCAGTGGGGAGTGGCACCCCTCAGCGACGTCGATGTCGCCGAGGAGCCGCTGCAGGTGGGATGCGAGCTCATCGTGGTCGGCGGCGACCGGCAGCCCCGAGCCCAGGGGCCAGTCACCGTACAGGCCCCTTTCGACATCTCGGTAGGAGGCCAGGTCGGGTGCGTAGACCACTGCCGGTTTCCCGGTCAGAGCGAAGTCGAAGAAGATGCTCGAGTAGTCCGAGACCAGGATGTCGGCCGCCAGCATGAGTTCCTCGACACTCGGGTACCCGCTGACATCGATCATCCCTGGGACACATCCGGCCCGGTTCATGTGGTGGCTGCGCATGAGGACCGCCGCGCCGAGGCGTTCAGCCAGACGCGCCCCGTCGGGCTCCCCCGCCGGCCCTGGCCCACCCGCAGCGCTGCAGCCGGCTGCACCCGTCGGGGGCCGCAGACTCTCGCGCCAGGTCGGGGCGTAGAGAACGACCGGTTGCCCCTGACCGATACCGAGCTCGTGGCGCACCCGTCGCCGTACTTCAGCGCCTCCGAGCAGCCTCACGTTGCGGGGGTACTCCCCCACCCGAACCGGCCCGCGGTATCCCAGTGCCTGTTGAAGGCGCCGACCGGCCTGCGGGCTCTGGGCGAGAAGCAGGTCCCACTGGGGGACCTGGCGGTCCATGAGTCGCCGGTACCTCAGGGTGACGGCTCTCGGCGCGTCGTGCAACAGCTTCTTGATCGGAGTGCCGTGCCAGGTCTGGAGCAGGTACTGGCCCTCACGCTTGGAGAACCAGAAGGGGAGGTGGTCGTTGGTGACGATGACACGTGAGGTGCGCAGCGCCTCCACCCACTGCGGGGATCCGACGACGACGGGGCGCGCGCCCGCCGGCACGCGAACCGTCCCGTCGACAACCGACCACCACAGGGGTGCTCCCACGCCGTGGGCCGCCAGGTCCTCGCAGATGGCGGCCGGGTTGTCTCCCGCGCTGCGTCCACCGAAGGACTCCAGGAACACTCCCGGTCTCAGGGGGCCCGCCTCGCGCTCGATGAGGAGCCGGTGGCCCCGTCGTGATCGCTCGCCAGGAGTCAGCGGAGGGATGACAGCGACGGCCACGGAGCCGTCCGTGCGGGTGAGGATCCGCGCGCGGCGCGCCGGGCGCCCGGCATCCGCCCCGGTGACGTCGCTATCGGGTTCCGCCGCGCAGCTAGTGGGCGCCGCGGCGATGGGAACCTCGGTGGCCGGACCGTCGATCCCTTCTCCGGCCAGGCAGGCTCCCTTGATCCGGTTGCCGGGCTCGTCCTGCGATACGGTGCTCCAGCTCAGCGGGTAGGTCGCCAGCTCGACGTCGGGATCAGCCAAATCGATGTGCGCCGACCAGCCGCCGCCAGGGGCCAGGACGGCCGGCACCGTCATCGCCCGAGCCTCGGCGGCCCTGCCGCCCAGGACGATATCCAGCCCATCCGGGGCCGGCGCCACCGTTCCGCTCAGCTCCAGCGTTGCGTCAGTGTCCAGACGCGCACAGAGGAGCACGACGTCGATCTCCCCGCCGGGCCGCGACTCACTCCCCCGGCTCCCACTCGGCGCCGGGGCGACCTGGAGCAGCCCCCGCTGACCGCGCGCCTCCAGATGCTGCCCGGTCTCCGGCGGCGCCGGGTGCCTCCTGCTGGAGCCGGCCGGTTGCGGCATCCATGCCCGCACCTCTCGCCCGGCAACGCGCGTCACCACCCGGAACCAGGAGGAGCGGCCCGCTTCGAGCTGCAGACGCACCACGATCCCCGAGGTGAGGTAGGAGCGGCACGGGTCGCCGGCCTCCAGGTCGGCTCGGGGGGCCTCACAGCGGTCCGCCTCGGCGCGGCCTCGAACTCGTCCGGTCTCATCGACCACCTCGACGGTCGGGCGGTCGATCAGGCCTGGGTCGAGCCCCCAGACCCAGGCGCAGCCGCGTACCTCCAGGGTCCTGGGGCCCAGCCAGCGCACCGCGTCGACACCGACGTGCAGTCTTAAGTCGGCGTCCCGGATCTCGGTGAGTCGGCGGGGCACCGGGGCCCCTTCCAGGAGAGCAGGCTCGGGGCGCACGGTGCCCGCCTCGATGGTCAGGGGAAGGTGGCCCAGGTCCTCGCAGCGTCTGCCGATCAGCTCCTCGAGCTCCACGGCGCCGGCCGGCTCGTCCTGGATGAGGAGCCACAGCACGAGTCGGTCGAGCAGCCCGACCGCCTCCCACACGAGGTCGTCGGCGTCGGCGAGCGCCCTTCTCGCAATGCGGCGCAGCCTGCTGGCGAAGTCGGGCCCCTCCCGGTGAGCGGCCTCGGCCAGACGAACCAGGTCCCGGCTCAGGCGTCCGGCGACCAGGCGCCGACGCACCGCCTCCGGGGCGTCGGCGGCCAGCTGCGCCAAAGCGTCCACCTCCGCCAGGAGGCCGACGGGATCCGTGTCCGCACTGAGGCCACGGGCCGCAGAGCCTGCGCGCCAGGTGTAGACCTCCTCATCCAGGACGTCCATCCGGGTCGCGGCCAGAAGCACCACGAGGGCCCTGGCGGGCAGTGACACGGCGGGGGCGCGGAGTACTCGAGGCCGTCTCGGCGGTGCCCACAGCCTTCGGCGCGCCATGACGGCGCCGGCCACCAGCTCCTCAGCCGCCTCGGGCACCCGGGCCAACGGCTGCGCCAGGCGAGGCGCGCGGGGAGGTCCCGCCCCCGGCCCGGCCCCGGTTGCCGGCGTCAAGGACCGCGAGCGCGCGACGACGACGTCGGAGCCCGACCGCTCCAGGCACTCAATCATCGACTGGCAGGCACCGCCGACAAGTCCGTCCCCACCGTCAACAACGGTGACTAGGCCTCCCCTGGCTCGTTTCAGGGCGGCATCCAGCCAGCCATCCGGGCCAGCACCCCGGCTATCGTCCCGGTCGCAGGACACGACCCGGACGCGCCGGTCCCTGGCGGACAGGCCGGTGGCCACCTGCTCACCGGAGCTCAGCGCATCGGCCCCCGGACCGACGACGACCAGGACCTCCAGGTCCCTGAAGGTCTGGTTGAGTACGGAGCGGATGGCCCCTTCCAGGTGAGGACCGGCCCCCGCTGCTCGGACGATGACGCTGAGTCGGGGCCGGTGCACGCCCCGCACAGCCGCACCGATGAGACGTCTCAGACGCCTGCCGCCCATGTCCTTCTACCCGTCAGCTGGGGCTCTCGGGCGCGCCAGAACCCCGTGGCGTCGATGACGCTGCGCCCCTCGAGCAGGTGCGGATCAAGGTCGGCGAACTCCTGGTGACCAACCAGCACCGCCACGACATCAGCCTGTTCGACGGCCTGCCGCCACCCGGTCAGCCGCACGTTGTCCCACCGCGCCAAGGACGCCGGGAGCTCCTTGGCGTGCGGCTCGGCCACCAGGACCCGGGCATGGGGCGCAGCGGCGGCCACCTGCTCAGTGATCGCAAGCGCCGGCGACTGGCGCAGGTCATCGACATCGGCCTTGAAGGTCAGGCCGAGTACCGCCACGATCGGCGAGGAGAAGGGCTCCATCGCCTCAAGGATGCGCCCGACGTAGTGGGCCGGCCGGGAGTCATTGACCTGGCGGGCCGTGCGGATGAGCCTGGTCTCCTCCGGAGCGCTGGACACCAGGAACCAGGGGTCCACGGCGATGCAGTGGCCGCCCACGCCGGGGCCCGGCTGCAGAATGCTCACCCGCGGATGGCGGTTGGCCAGGTCGACGAGCTCCCAGACATCCACCCCGACCCGCTCGCAGACGAGGGCCAGCTCGTTGGCGAAGGCGATGTTGAGGTCACGGAAGGAGTTCTCCGTCAGCTTGGTCATCTCGGCGGTGGTGGCGTCGGTCAGGACCAGCTCGCCGGCGCAGAAGGTGGCGTACAGGTCTCTGGCCAGGTGCGAGGCCTCGGGGGTCAGGCCGCCGATGACCCGGGAGTTGGTCACCATCTCCGTCATGATGCGCCCGGGCAGCACGCGTTCAGGGCAGTAGGACAGATGCACCTGGGGCCGTGCACCGCTGCCGTCCGTGGACAGGTCCGGGCGCATCGAGCCGATCGCCTCAGCCAGGGCGCGAGTGGTGCCGGGCGGGCAGGTCGACTCCAGGACGATGAGCTCTCCCCCTGTGAGACGAGGGGCGATCTGCCTGGTGGCGGCCTCCACCAGGGACAGATCGGCCGCGTGGTCCGAGCCCGTCGACGGGGTCGGCACCGCGATGATGTAGGTCCGTGCCGAGGGCGTCTCCATCTGGGCGCGCAGGCGGCCGGCCTCGACCTGTTCGGCCAGCACGGTGGCCAGCCCCTCCTCGAGGAAGGGAAGCTCTCCGCGGTTGACGGCCTCGACACGTTCCCGGATCCGGTCCACCCCGACGACGTCGAGCCCGGCGCGGGCCAGGACCGCTGCCGTGGGCAGGCCGATGTACCCCAGCCCGATGACCGCGACGTCGGCTACTTCAGTAGTGTCAGTCATGAGTCTCCATGCATTCGTTCGCGTCCCCGGGGAGCTCCCCGGGGACGCTGCTCCGTGAGCCACGTGTCCGTACCTCTAGTTCACCGTGGCGGGGAGCAGCTCAACGGCGTCGGGGTGCTCGGTGAGGTAGGCGCTCACCCGGTCCTCGGCGAAGGCCTTGAACAAGGGGGTGTCCGCGTCGGCGTCGAGCGTGACGATGGACTGCCCGTCCGTGGAGGTTCCCGTACCGGCGGTCGGCACGGTCATGAACCTGATGTCGTTGCTGTGGAGGTGGCGCGTCTCCAGGGCCAGGGACTGCATCTGGTTGAGCGTGAAGGACTCGTCCACGGCGACTGTCCGCGAGGCGGTCTTGAGGAAGGAGTACAGCGCCGTGGGACTGCTCAGGGTGCCGTTGGTCAGGACCCTGCTCACGATGGAGCGCATCCAGGTCTGCTGGCGCTTGACGCGGTCGAAGTCCCCGTTGGGCAGGGAGGAGCGCTCGCGGGTGTAGGCCAGGGCCTGCTGCCCGTCGAGTACCTGGGCCCCTGCGCCGAGTTCCTTGCCGGCGAGTGTCTGAGGCGTCTTGAGGTTGACTCGCACTCCACCGATCTCATCGGTCAGGGCGACGAAGGACTCGAAGTTCGCCACCGCGAAGTGGTCGATGTGGATGCCGGTGAGGTTCTCCACGGTGTGGATCGTCAGCGAGGGCCCCCCGTAGGAGTAGGCGGCGTTCATCTTCCCCTGGCCGTGACCGGGGATCTCCACCCATGAGTCACGGGGGATCGACATGACTGAGACCGTCTTCCGGTCTCCGCTGACCTGAACGATCATGATCGCGTCCGTGCGCTGGGCCCCCTCCTTCCACTGGGAGGGGTCGGAGGCGGAGCTGCGCGAGTCGGTCCCCAGGACCAGGATGTTGACAGCCGGTTCCTCGCCCGCGGCCACCTTCTGCTGCGGGGCCCGTGCGGGAATGCCCGCGAAGGGATCGGCGATGAACTCGATGCCGGAGGCGATGGAGTGTCGCACCCACAGGGCCAGGCCTCCTGTGGCCAGGGTCAGAACCAGGAAGATCGCCAGGACACTGAGAAGGGCGATCCTCCATCCTCGTCCGGGACGGCGCAGGGCGCTGCCTGCACCGCGCGCCGAGGTCGTGTCGGCCCCCGACGAGGCGGCTTCAGCATCGCCCTTTTCAATCGGACTGCTTTCGGGTTCTGGTAGGAGGGACTGAGTCATGGGCCAATGGCACCACATATTTCTCGAGCGTTTTGCCCGGAATCCCCTTGTTTTAGGAATTCCGGGCAAAATGCTCATGAAATGAGATGCAACTGAGACCGCCGCAATCTCGCTGTCACCATTTCACGTCACATAAACAATATCTTTCTGGACGTTCAGAAGGAATATCGTCGGTGGTTTTATGAACGAGGAGGCACGAGCTGATACATCCACCCGTAGGGATCCTCGGCGCGGCCGGTCTGAATGGCGGTGAGCCGGTCGTGAATCTGCCGGGTGACCTCACTGCCCTCGATGCGGGCGTCGAAGCCCTCGCCCTTGAGATGCCCCAGAGGCACGACGACGGCGGCGGTTCCACAGGCGAAGACCTCACTGACCCGGCCCGACTCGATGTCTGCGAGCAGTCCCTGAAGGCTGATGGTCTCCTCCACGACATTCCGCCCGGAGTCGCGCAGTAGGCGGATGATGGCGCTGCGGGTGCAGCCCTCGAGGATCGTCCCGGTCAGGCGCGGTGTGCGCACGGTCCCGTCGGCGTCGACGACCATGAGGTTCATGCCGCCGAGCTCCTCGATGTTCTTCTGCGAGACGTCGTCGAGGAAGCAGACCTGGTCGCAGCCCTGCGCGTAGGCCTCCTGCTGAGGAAGCAGGGAGGAGGCGTAGTTGCCTCCGGTCTTGGCCGCCCCGGTCCCTCCGCGTCCGGCGCGGTGGTACTCGGTGGTCACCCAGATGGAGACGGGCTCCAGGCCGTGAGGGAAGTAGGAGCCGGCGGGAGAGGCGATGACGTAGTAGTCCACCACAGCGGCGGGGCGCACGCCCAGGAAGGCCTCGGAGGCGAAGGCGAAGGGGCGCAGGTAGAGGGACTCGCCCTCACCTGAGGGCACCCAGGCGGCGTCGGCGCGCACCAGGTCCACCAGGGAGGCCACGAAGTCCTCCTCCGCCAGCTCGGGCAGAGCCATGCGCCGGGCGGAGGCGTTGAGGCGCGCCGCGTTGTAGCGGGGGCGGAAGGTCCACACCGATCCGTCCTCGTGCCGGTAGGCCTTGATGCCCTCGAAGACCTCCTGGCCGTAGTGGAGCACAGCGGCGGCCGGGGACAGGCTGAGGCTGCCGTAGGGAATGACGCCGTAGTCGCCCCACCCCTCGCCCTGCCTCCAGCGGGCGTGAGCCATGTGGTCGGTGAAGGCGTTACCGAAGTGGAGACTCCTCAGGACCGCTGCCCGTTCATCCTCGGCGAGGGGTGAGGGGTTGGCGGTCAGGGGGAATCGACCGGCGAGCGCATCGGCCTGCGGGACGGGGACCTCGGCGGCACGGGCCAAGGAGGATGCGAAGTCGGTTGAGGTGGCGTCTGTCTCGGGCATAGGTCCACCCTACCGCCGAGGCCACAACTCGGACACGACCTTCCCATATGCTGGCAGGCGGGCGGGCTCAGAGCTAGGTTCCGGCCATGACTTCCGTTCGTCTTCCCTCGGTCAGTACTCGCCGAATGGGTGCACGAGCCCGGTTCGCCCGGGCGGCGGTGGCCGGCACAGTCCTCCTGACCGGGGTGAGCGGATGCGCACAGGTGGACCTGGATCAGCTCGCCGGGTCGGTGTCGGGGCCCGCCTCCCCTTCTACGGCGTCGCAGTCCTCGACGGCTCCGTCCCGGATGGTGATGCCCACCGCGCTGCCGACCGCCCAGGCCACGGCGGCAGCCGCGCTCACGGTCAGCTTCCCGGACCTTCCCGGCTACACCGCGTCCCCAACCGCCACGAGCGCCCCGCACGGGAGCACCACCCCTACCGGGCCCGCGACGGCGTCAACCCCGGAGGCATCCTGGTCACGCTCCTACGCCTCGACCTCCTCCGGATGCCAGGTGAGCGCCGAGGTGACCAGCGCAGCGGCGCTGCTCGTCTCCGGCGGCGATGACCGCGCCCTGTCCGAGCACTGGTCCGCCTCCTTGGCGGGGACCTACCCGGACTACCGGCAAACCGGTCGAGAGGAGCTCACGGCGACGAACCGCTCCGCACCCTATGCCGGTATCGCCACCGCCTTCAGCGCCAGCCTCCGTGGTTCCCGGGTCGCGGGGAGGGCCTTCGTGCGGGTGTGGTCGGCCGACGGCGCAGCCGTGTCAGTGACCCAGGTCTGTCAGCAGGGGGTCTTCGACGAGGCGGCATGGGACACCGTCCTTCGCGGCATCGCCGTGGACGGCCTGTCGGGTCAGTCCCGCTGGCCCACGAAGGCGGCGCCCGGGTCTGAGACGCCGACCGCCTCCACCGCCGGATGACCCCGTCTCATCACGACCCCTGAGACTGCTCCCCTCAAGAGGGCGGCCCCTGGGCCGGTTCGGCGGAGTCCTGAGGCCCTGATGGCTCGCTATCGGACGGGGCGCCGACCTGAGCGGGGGACTCGGACTCCCCCTCCCCCGGCCGGTCCGCCCCTGCGGACTCGCCGTCCCCTCCCCTGCCAGAAGCTCCTGGCGGGCTCTCCTCCCCGGGCGCAGCCACCTGGTTCTGGCCGACTGAGGAGCGCCGGGCCGAGACCGCGGACTCGGCCCCAGCCACGGCGTGACGGAGGTTCGTGAGCGCCGTCGTCATCGCCTCGACGTCCTCGCCCTGCAGCGCCTGGTCGAGCGCCGACCTCGCGACCTCAAGGCCGGTGGACTCGGCCTGACTCAGGTCGCTCGCCACAGCTCCGACCCTGGCAGCCAGCGTCGCGCCCTCCGCGGCGGCGTCGCTCCGGATCCGGGAGAGCGACAGGGCCCCCGTGATGGCGGAGCGTTGATCCGCTGCCGCCACCGCGGTCGCCTGGAAGGCCCGTCCCCGTGATCGGGTGGCGTGCGAGTCCGCCTCAGCCAGGAAGGCGGACATCTCGGAGTCGGTCAGTGGGGCGTCGGTCAGGACGTCGCAACCGCACAGGCCGGTGAGGCCGGCGAGCAGGAGGCAGGCGGCTGTCCGACGTCGGGGACCGAGTAGCGACATACTCGGAATGTAACGGCCCGCTCGCGCACTGCGATCACGCTGCGGACACGATGAGGGCCGTGGGGTCTCAAAGCGATGACGTATCGGCCCCGGCCGTCACCGCCTCGGCGATGGCGTCACCGATCTGGCTGGTGGAGCGCTGGGCGCCGCCGCGCCGAGTGGCCATGTCCGCAGTGACTCCGGCCTCGACCTTCGCCGCGACCTCGGGCAGCCCGAGGTGGTCGAGCATGAGGGCCACCGCACTGATCGTGGCGGTCGGGTCCGCCTTGCCCTGACCGGCGATGTCCGGGGCCGAGCCGTGGACGGGCTCGAACATGGAGGGGAAGGCCCTCTCGGGATTGATGTTGCCCGAGGCCGACAGTCCGATGCCGCCGGTCACGGCGCCGGCCTCGTCGGTGAGGATGTCGCCGAAGAGGTTGTCGGTGACGATGACGTCGAAGCGGCCGGGGTCGGTCACCATGTAGATGGTGGCGGCGTCCACGTGGCAGTAGTCGACGGTGACCTCGGGGTACTCGGTGCCGACGGCCTCCACGGTGCGCCGCCACAGGTCGCCGGCATGGACGAGCACATTGTGCTTGTGGACGAGGGTGAGGTGCTTGGCCGCCCTGGCCTGTGCCTTGGCGAAGGCGTAGCGGACCAGGCGCTCCACCCCGTAGGCCGTGTTGACGCTGACCTCGGTGGCGATCTCGTGCGCCGTGCCCTGGCGCACGACGCCGCCGTTACCGCAGTAGAGGCCCTCGGTGCCCTCGCGCACCACGACGAAGTCGATGTCGCCGGGATCGGCCAACGGCGTCGGCACGCCCGGGTAGTACACCGAGGGACGCAGGTTGACGTAGTGGTCCAGGGCGAAGCGCAGACGCAGGAGCAGACCGCGCTCGAGCACACCGGAGGGGACGGAGGGATCGCCGACAGCTCCCAGCAGAATGGCGTCATGGGTCTTGATGGCCTCGAGATCCTCGTCGGTGAGGGTCTGGCCGGTGCGGTGCCAGCGCTCGGCCCCCAGGTCGAAGGTGGTGGGACGGACCGTGACCCCGGTTCCCTCCAGCGCTCGCTCGAGGACCTTGAGCCCTTCAGGGACGACCTCCTTACCGATGCCGTCACCCGGGATTACTGCCAGCTTGATGGTCTGCGTCATGGGGCCACCTTAGGGCAGGATCAGGATGCGAGACAAAGAGTCCGCATGACGGATGTGCACACTCGCGTCTCGACCGCCGGTCGGTTAGTCTGTTTCCGACGCACCAAGGAGGAGCCATGCCGCGCATCCACCGCCCCACCGCGCAACGTCGCGAGGAGATTCTCGACGCCGCCCACACCCTGTTCACCACCAAGGGCTTTCAACCCACGACCATGGAGGACATCCTGAGGATCGTGGGCATCGCCAAGGGGACGCTCTACTACCACTTCCCCAGCAAGGAGCAGATCCTCAAGGCCCTGGTCCTGCGCATCGTCCACCAGGTCGAGCAGCAGGCCCGCGCGATCGCCGCCTCATCGGCCCCGGCGGCCGACAAGCTCGCAGCGATCATGAGCGCGATGAGGCTGGTGGACACCGAGTCCGAGCTCGTCGACCAGTTCCACGCGCCGGGCAACGCGGAGTTCCACCTGCTGTCCATCACAGCGATGATCGAGCACCTCACCCCAGTCCTGGCCGAGGTCATCACCCAGGGGGTGGCCGAGGGGACCTTCACCACCGAGCGCCCCCATGACGTCATCGAGCTGCTGTTGAGCGCCTCGGGCATCCTCCTGGACCAGGACATCATGAAGTCCAGCCCCGCTGAGCTCGCCCGCCGCCAGGAGACTCTCATCTGGGCCAGTGAGATCCTCCTGGGTGCCGAGCCCGGCAGCCTCGGCCTCCTGACGAAGGCGGAGCCATGAAGTACGTCGGGCTGCTGGTCCTGGGCTCCTTCATCAACTCGTTGGGAACGGGTCTGAGCGCCTTCGGCCTGGCCGTCGTCATACTGCGCACCTACGGGACGGCATCCTCAGTGGCAGCCGTCCAGATGAGCGCCTTCGCCCCCATTGTTCTTCTGGCACCCCTGGCCGGGGTCCTCGCAGACCGCTACGACCGCCGCCTGATGATGATGATCGGTGACGGCGGCTCGATTCTCGGGCTGGGCGTCATCCTGACGGCCCTGTCCTCGCCCCGGCCCTCCTTGGGCTGGATCTGCGCAGGAGCCGTCACCTCCTCCTGCCTGGCGGCCCTGACCGAGCCGGCGCTGCGGGCCAGCGTCACCGACCTGGTGACCGAGGAGGACTACGTGCGCTCCTCCGGTCTGCTCCAGCTCGCCTCTGCTGCCAAGTACCTGCTGGCGCCGGCCGCGGCGGGGTTCCTCATGCCTCTTGTCGGCCCCCGGGGTCTCGTCCTGCTGGACGCCAGCACCTGCCTGGTCACCGTGGCGTGCACCATGACAGTGCGCCAGGCTCTGGCAGCCGGTGCCTCGCAACGCGCAGCGTCCCAGCCCGGTGACGACCGCGACGTCATGGCGGGATGGAGGACCATCACCGCCTCATCCGGCCTGCGCGCCCTCGTGGTCCTCATGACACTGGCGACCCTCGCCATCGGAGTCATCCAGGTTCTTATCAAGCCGATTCTCCTGCCCACCGTGAGCACCGCCGAGATGGGGGTGGTCGAGACGGTGGCCGCCACCGGCATGCTCGTGGGCGCGGCCCTGGTCACGGCCTGGAAGAGTGCCCAGCCCACGACGCTGCTTGCCGCAGGGCTGGCCGGAACCGGCGCCGCCATGGCGCTGGTCCCCCTGGGGCCGGGCGCCTGGTGGGTGGCCGCCTGCGGCTTCCTCACCTTCGCCTGCCTGCCCTTGTCCCAGGCGGGTGCAGAGGTCCTGGTGCGCACGCAGGTCGACAACACTCGGCAGGCGCGCACCTGGGGCACGATCAGCCTGGTCACCCAGACGGGTTACCTGGTGGCCTACCTGTGCTCCGGAGTCCTGGTGGACCATGTGCTCCAGCCCCTGCTGGAGCCCGGACGGTCGCTGTCCACCAGCGTAGGAGCCGTCGTCGGCATCGGCCCGGGACGCGGCGCCGCTCTGCTCGTGGGCCTCATGGGCGCGGTCATGGCCCTGGTGGCTCTCACCGTTCGCCTCCAGCGACGCCGGCTCGCCTCACCCCAGTAGTGCCGTCGCGCGACGTGGGCGGCGCCCCGATGACGTCAGGTCATCGGGGCACCGCCCGTTGTCAATGGATCACAAGTCCTCAGCGGGCCACGGAGCCCTCGGTGTAGTCCTTGTCGACTTCGGCGCGCCAGGCGAACATGGAACGCACCTCGCGGCCGGTGGCCTCGATGGGGTGCGCCTCACCCTCGGCCCGGAGCTTCTTGAACTCCGGAGCGCCGGCGGCCTGGTCGTCCATGAAGCGCTTGGCGAAGGTGCCGTCCTGGATGTCGGACAGGACCTCTTTCATGTGCTCCTTGACCTCGGGGGTGATGACGCGCGGGCCGGAGACGTAGTCGCCGTACTCAGCGGTGTCGGAGCAGGACCAGCGCTGCTTGGAGATACCGCCCTCGTTGATGAGGTCGACGATGAGCTTCATCTCGTGGCAGACCTCGAAGTAGGCCATCTCGGGCTGGTAGCCGGCCTCGACCAGGGTCTCGAAGCCGTACTGGATGAGCTTGGAGACGCCGCCGCACAGGACCGACTGCTCACCGAAGAGGTCGGTCTCGGTCTCCTCGCGGAAGGTGGTCTTGATGGCGCCGGCGCGGGTACCGCCGATGGCCTTGGCGTAGGACAGGACGAGGTCCCAGGCGGTGCCGGTGGCGTCCTGCTCCACGCAGACGAGCACGGGCACGCCTCGGCCGGACTCGAACTCGCGGCGCACGGTGTGGCCGGGCCCCTTGGGGGCCACCATGACGACGTCAATGTCCGCCGACGGCTTGATGTAGCCGAAGTGGATGTTGAAGCCGTGGGAGAACAGGAGGGCGGAGCCGGCCTTGATGTTCGGCTCGATCTCCTCGCGGTAGAGGGTGGCCTGCACCTGGTCGGGGGCCAGGACGGTGACGACGTCGGCCCAGGCCACGGCCTCGGCGATCGGCTTGACGGGCAGGCCCGCCTCCTCAGCCTTAGCCACGGAGGCCGAGCCCTCGCGCAGGCCGACAACGACCTCCACGCCGGAGTCGCGCAGGTTCAGAGCGTGAGCGTGCCCCTGGGAACCGTAGCCGATGACGGCGACCTTCTTGGACTGGATGACGGACAGGTCGGCGTCGTCGTCGTAGAACTTCTCAGCTGCCATGATTGCTTCTCACTTCTCCTTGAGTTGATCGGTGATGGATCGTGGGCCGCGCGTGATCGCCACGGCACCGGACTGGACAATCTCTTTGACACCGTACGGCTGGAGAGCCGTCAGTAGAGCCTTGACCTTGGATTCTGAGCCGATGGTCTCAATGACCACCGACGTGGGGGCGACGTCCACGACGTGGGCCCGGAACAGGTCGACGACCTGGAGCACCGCCGTGCGATTGGCGTCATCGGCATGCACCTTGATGAGGTAGAGCTCGCGCTCGACCGAGGTGTCGGGGTCGAGCTCGACGATCTTGAGGACGTTGACCAGCTTGTTGAGCTGCTTGGTGACCTGTTCCATGGCCAGTCCCTCGGCGTCGGCGATCACCGTGATGCGCGAGATGTCCTCGTGCTCGGTGGGCCCCACGGCCAGGGAGTGGATGTTGAAGCCCCGGCGCGTGAACAGCGCCGAGACCCGGGTCAGGACGCCGGGCTTGTTCTCCACCAGGACGGACAGCGTGTGCTTCTCGCTCACGGCGCTCACTCCTCTTCCCACACCGGGCTCATGCCGCGGGCGTGCTGGATCTCGTCGTTGGACACCCCGGCCGCGACCATGGGCCACACCTGGGCGTCCGCGGAGACGATGAAGTCGACGACGACGGGGCGGTCGTTGATGGCATTGGCCTGGGCGATGACGTCGTCCAGGTCCTCCAGGCGCTCACACCGCAGCCCAACGGCCCCGTAGGCCTCGGCCATCTTGACGAAGTCGGGAATCCGCTTCGTTCCGGCCCCGGTATGCAGGTCGGTGTTGGAGTAGCGCTGCCCGTAGAACAGCGTCTGCCACTGCCGCACCATCCCCAGGGAGGAGTTGTTGATGATGGCGACCTTGATGGGGATGTTGTTGAGGGTGCAGGTGGCCAGCTCCTGGTTGGTCATCTGGAAGCATCCGTCCCCGTCGATGAGCCACACTGGCCGGTCGGGGCAGGCCTCCTTGGCACCCATGGCGGCGGGCAGGCCGTAGCCCATGGTGCCGGCGCCGGCCGAGTTGAGCCAGGTGTGCGGACGGCGGAAGGTGAGGTAGTGCGCCGCCCACATCTGGTGCTGTCCCACGCCTGTGACCCAGATGGTGTCCTCGGAGGCCGCCCGATCAAGATGGGTGATGACCTCCTGGGGCTGAAGCAGTCCGTCATCGGTGTCGGTCCAGCCCGTAGGGTAGGTGGCCTGGATGCGCTCGATCTCACGGCGCCACGGGGCGATATCCACCCGCCCCTCAGCGGCGACGTGGTCGCGGAACTCAGCGCTCAGCGCGGGAACGACATCGGCCAGGTCCCCGACGATCGGGACGTCGGCGGTGCGAATCTTGGAGATCTCGGCGGGGTCGACGTCGACGTGGATCACCGAGGCCTTGGTGGCGAAGGTGTCCGGCTTGCCGGTGACCCGGTCATCGAAGCGGGCTCCCAGACAGACGACGACGTCGGCCCGCTGCAGCGCCCCGACGGCGGCCACCGTACCGTGCATTCCGGGCATCCCCAGGTTGAGCGGGTGCTCACTGGACATGACGTCCAGGGCGGTCAGAGTGGTGACGAAGGGCGCTCCGATGAGCTCGATGAGCTCGGTGAGGTCCTCAGTGGGAACCTGCGCCCGGTTCAGGCCACCGCCCAGATAGAGGACGGGTCGCTCGGCCGCGGAGATCACCTCGGCGGCCTGAGCCAGGCGCCGCTGGTTGGGCTTACCCGGCAGGCGGTAGCCGGGCAGGTCCCGGGCCGGGGGCCACACGAACTCGGTGAGCCCCTCCTGGGCATCCTTGGAGATGTCGATGAGGACCGGACCGGGGCGTCCAGTGGAGGCGATGTGAAAGGCCTCAGCCACGCACGGGACGATGTCCTCGGCACGGGTGATGAGGAAGGAGTGCTTGACGAAGGGCATCGTGGCCCCGACGATGTCGGCCTCCTGGAAGGCGTCCGTCCCGATTCCGCGGCTTCCGACCTGCCCGGTGATGGCCAGCATGGGAACGGAGTCCATGTGGGCGTCACCGATGGGGGTGATGAGGTTGGTGGCTCCAGGGCCGGAGGTGGCGACGCACACCCCGGGGCGACCGGTGACCATGGCGTATCCCTCGGCGGCATGACCAGCACCCTGCTCGTGGCGCACCAGGACGTGACGGATCTTCGTCGAGGCGAGCAGGGGGTCGTAGAAGGGCAGGATGGCGCCACCCGGCATCCCGAAGATGTCTGTGACGCCTAGCTCCTCCAGCGCGCGCACCAGAGCCTGGGCGCCTGTCATGACCTGGTGGTCCTGACGTGCGGGAGCGTCTTCGCGTGTCATCGCTCGCTCTCCTTCTCCGTGCCTACTGACCGGCGACCTGCCGGGTAATGAACGTTAGATCAGTCTCCGCACAGAGTCATAATGAGACGGCGGCAATCTCACATCGTGGAATCACGGACCCGGTGGCAGGTCGGTGGCATGGAGGATCCCCACGCACAAGGCGCGATCCGCTCCCCCGGTGAATCACGGACCTTGGTAGGTCATCATCGCCTGCGGAGATGACACAATGCTGCTGTTACTCCTGACAAAACGTCCGCTGCATCACTTTCAGCAGCGATTCGGAAGGCGGAACTAGCGACGTGGCTACGGTCCTGGACTATCTGTTAGACAACCCGGTTGTCATCGTCCTGCTCATGGTTGGCTCCGGGATGCTGCTCTGGCGCGCCAGACGCAGGAGCATACGCGTCCCGGCAGCGGCCCTCCTGATCGGCAGTACCGCCCTGCTGATCTGGAAGGTGGCGCACGCCAATATCCTGTACCACTTGTCCAAGAACGCGGTTCTCGTCCTGTTCCTCTTGGTCGGCGGCGGGATGCTGCTCGGGCACATCAAGATCAAGGGAGTCAGCCTCGGGGCAGCAGCGGTACTGTTCTGCGGCATTGCGCTGGCGGCCTGGGGAGCCTCCGCCTCCACCCCCATTGAGGTTCACAAGGACCTGGGAGCACTGGGGCTGGCGATCTTCACCTTCGCCATCGGAATCCAGTCCGGACCGAACTTCTTCCACGTCATCCGAACCGCCGGCGGACCGCTGGCGATCCTCCTGGGCATTCTGGGCGTGGCGGCCCTGGCAGCCGTGGGCGTGGGACGTCTCCTCGGGCTCAAGGCCGCGATGATCGCGGGAGCCTTCGCCGGCGCCGTCACGAACACACCCGCCCTGGCCGCAGCCGGCAACGCCGCCGCCATGGCCGGAGACAAGGCCGGACCGGGTGACGCCACCGTCGCCTATGCCGTCACCTACCTCTACGGTGTCATCGGCATGCTGTTCTTCTGTCTGCTGTCGCTGCGCTACCGGCGCAGCGACAAGGACACTCCCTCCCCGCTCATCAACCGCACCATCCGGGTGGAGCGCGAGGACGGCCCGCTCCTGGGTAACATCGTCGAGACCATCTCGGGACAGCTGCGGTTCTCTCGTCTGCGCCGGGGTGAGAAGGGTCCGATCACCCGGCCTAAGAACGACGACCGGCTGCAAAAGAACGATCTCATCACCGTCGTCGGCACTCAGGACGCCGTCAACCAGGCGATCAAGGCGGTGGGCCACGGCTCCTCGCACTCACTCATCGAGGACCGCAAGTACCTCGACTTCCGCAGGATCACGGTCTCGGACCCGAAGCTGGCCGGCCGTACCATCGGTGAGCTGGACATCGACAGCCGTTTCGGGGCAACGATCTCGCGGGTACGCCGCGGCGACGTCGATATGGTGGGCACCCCGGATCTGGTGCTTCAGCAGGGAGACCGGGTGCGCGTCGTCGGCCCGACCGGACGCATGAAGGAGATCTCCACGTACTTCGGCGACTCCTCGCGGGGGCTGTCCTCCATCAACCCGGTGGCACTGGGCCTGGGGATGGCACTGGGCATCTTCATCGGTGAGTGGAAGTTCCTCACGCCCACTGGAGCGACCTTCTCCATCGGATCGGCTGCCGGCACGCTCTTGATCGGCCTCATCTTCGGGCGCATCGGCCGTATCGGGAAGTTCGTGACCGCCATGCCCTTCACTGCCACGGCGGTGCTCTCGGAGTTCGGGCTCCTGGTATTCCTGGCCCAGGCAGGCACCAAGGCCGGTGGGGAGATCGCGCACGCCTTCACCGGTGGTGACTGGTGGAGGATCTTCGTCACCGGTTTCGTCGTCACCACCATTGTGGGACTGGGGATTTACGCCTCCATGCGCTGGATCGTCAAGATGGGTGGGACTCGCCTGTCCGGCCTCATCGGTGGCGCACAGACCCAGCCCGCGATTCTGGCCTTCGCCAACGAGCGCACCGGCGCCGACCCGCGGGTGGCGCTGGGGTACGCGATGGTCTACCCCGTGGCGATGATCGTCAAGATCTTCATTGCGCAGGTCCTCGGCGGGCTGTGACCCGCCCCGCAGGCTCGCCGGTCTCGCATCGTTGAAGATGGCCCGTCGCTGCGTGTCAGCGGCGGGCCACCATCGTCCGTCTCAAGCGAGTGCGGGCCGAGACTCAGTCCTCCAGAGGCTGCTCCACCGCCTCAACGTGTGTGCGAGGCAGCGTGATGTGCCCGGAGGTGGCGACATCATGACGCCAGTTGTGGTCGGTGATGATGCGCGCCAGGGCCAGCCCCACACCGATGGCGGTGATGACGAAGAAGACCTCAGCCAGGTTCGTGGCCGCTTCGCCGACGTCGACGCCGAGCTTGTCCACGGAGAGCGTGTTGAGCGCGGAGATGGCCC
The DNA here is from genome assembly GCF_000223355.1 of Actinomyces sp. oral taxon 175 str. F0384. Classification (NCBI taxonomy): domain Bacteria; kingdom Bacillati; phylum Actinomycetota; class Actinomycetes; order Actinomycetales; family Actinomycetaceae; genus Actinomyces; species Actinomyces sp. oral taxon 175. Next base: position 675,080 of record NZ_AFUR01000001.1, on the reverse strand, counting down.
GGTAGAAGGGAACCCCGGGGATCATGATGACGACGGCGGGAACGGAGAGAGCCACCCGGGACAGGGAGGCGCGGGAGACGAAGAGCTGGGCGAGCAGGCCGATCGTGACCGCGGCCAGGCCCACTGCGAGCTGCCACGGCACGTGGAAGACATCAATGAGAAGCAGTCTGCCGGTATTAGCCAGAGCCCCGACCACTGCAGCCAGCATGCTGGCCTTCACGCCTGCATTGAACAGCATGGCGAATCCGTAGGCTGCGATGAAGGAGCAGAAGCAGCGCAGAACGTAGAGGATAGGACCGTCGAGAGTGCTACCGCTGGCCGCAGCAACATCCCACCGGAAAATGAAGGTGACGGTCCACACGGCGACGCCGGCCGCCGCCATGACCATGAGCACGTAGGCGCTGCGGGAGAGGGCCGAGGAGAAGTCCTGTCGGAACAGGTCCAGCATGGCGGTGACCATTGGGAAACCAGGGATGAGGAAGAGGATCGCCGAGATGATGCCGCCCTGGTGGTTTCCTGCCACCGCGCCAGTAGCGTTCAGCAATGTCACGATGCCCATGTAGGTGCCGGAAGCCGCAACTCCGCAGACGAGCCAGGTGAAGAAGTGCTGATAGTGGCGCTCCAGCATTTGTCGGCGAACGAACTGTCCGAGGAATGCCGCGACGAGGACCGTCAGGCACTCCACCCAACCGCCCTTGTTAAGAAAGCAGAATCCGGCACAGGCCACGCCCGAGGCTGCCGCGTTGGTGAAGGCGTTGTAGCGGGCGTGCATCTTCTCGACCTGTTCAAGCTTGGCCTCGAGGTGCTCGACGGTCTCGTGGGCGCGCAGGTCGTGGACGATGCGGCGCAGTGCCTCCAAGCGACCGACGTTGACACCGACCCGACGCACTTCGCAGGCCTCAGTACGGAACCGGTTGCCGACGTAGGAGGAGGTGACGATCTCGGTCATCGTCACGGTCGCCTCGTGGCGGTCGAGGCCGACAGCCGAGGCAGCTCTGGCCATGGAGGACTTGATGCGGTAGGAGCCGGCACCGGCGGCGAGCATGAGCCGTCCCAGGTGCAGCACGACGTCGGACTGTTGCATGAGCCGATCGGCATCGAGACTCGGTTCGTGGCCGTTGTCCGATGGAGTGGCAGGGAGGTCGCTATGAGTCACAGAGACAATGGTGCACCGTTTCGTATCCCACTGTCAGTTCGGTCCGGGTATCGCGCGGTTTCAGATACTGGAGTGTGAGGTGTTGTGGGGTGGTGTTGAGTGTCTTGTTGGTGCGGGATCATACGTGACTGGCCCGGAGCCGCTCGTGGCGGTTCCGGGCCAGCTGTGTGGTGTGTGCTCGGTGGTGTCCTACTCTCCCGCACCCTGGCGGGTGCAGTACCATCGGCGCTGTCAGGCTTAGCTTCCGGGTTCGGGATGGATGCCGGGCGTTTCCCTGTCGCTGTGACCACCGAGACGACTACATGGGCAGTGCTGGACCGTCATCTCTGGTGCGGTTATTCGGTTATCCGTGTGGCAGCCTGCCGACCCGCACTCACGCATGCTTGCGCGTGAGTGCGTGTGGTTGGTGGTTGGGTTGGGTGTGGACCGTATAGTGGACGCTTCGCTCTACTGTGGTTGCTCACCCCCCGGGCTGCACGCGGTGTGCGTGTGTTGGGGGTGTTGTTGTTTGTGTTGGCCTATTAGTACCAGTCAGCTCACAGACCGTTGCCGGTCTTCCACTTCTGGCCTATCAACCCAGTAGTCTGCTGGGGGCCTACCAAAAAGGACAAGTCCTTCTTGTGGAGACCTTATCTTGAAGATGGTTTCCCGCTTAGATGCTTTCAGCGGTTACCCTTCCCGAACGTAGCCAACCAGCCGTGCCCCGGGCGGGACAACTGGCACACCAGAGGTTCGTCCGTCCCGGTCCTCTCGTACTAGGGACAGGCCTTCTCAAGTCTCCTGCGCGCGCAGAGGATAGGGACCGAACTGTCTCACGACGTTCTAAACCCAGCTCGCGTACCGCTTTAATGGGCGAACAGCCCAACCCTTGGGACCTGCTCCAGCCCCAGGATGCGACGAGCCGACATCGAGGTGCCAAACCATGCCGTCGATATGGACTCTTGGGCAGGATCAGCCTGTTATCCCCGGGGTACCTTTTATCCGTTGAGCGACGACCCACCCACACGGGATCGCCGGATCACTAGTTCCTACTTTCGTACCTGCTCGACCCGTCGGTCTCACAGTCAAGCTCCCTTGTGCACTTGCACTCAACACCTGGTTGCCGACCAGGCTGAGGGAACCTTTGAGCGCCTCCGTTACACTTTAGGAGGCAACCGCCCCAGTTAAACTACCCACCAGGCACTGTCCCTAACCCGGATCACGGGCCCAGGTTCAGGCGCACGCCATAACCAGAGTGGTATTTCAAGGACGACTCCACCGCCACTGGCGTAACGGCTTCACAGTCTCCCACCTATCCTGCACAAGCTATAGCGGGCGCCAATACCAAGCTGTAGTAAAGGTCCCGGGGTCTTTCCGTCCTTCTGCGCGAAACGAGCATCTTTACTCGTACTGCAATTTCGCCGAGCTCATGGTTGAGACAGCGGGGAAGTCGTTACGCCATTCGTGCAGGTCGGAACTTACCCGACAAGGAATTTCGCTACCTTAGGATGGTTATAGTTACCACCGCCGTTTACTGGGGCTTAAATTCACCACTTCACCCGAGGGTTGATGGTTCCTCTTAACCTTCCAGCACCGGGCAGGCGTCAGTCCGTATACATCGCCTTACGGCTTCGCACGGACCTGTGTTTTTAGTAAACAGTCGCTTCCCCCTGGCCTCTGCGACCCTCCCCCCTAGCCCGCAAACGGGGCTTCAGGGATCAGGCCCCCCTTCTCCCGAAGTTACGGGGGCATTTTGCCGAGTTCCTTAACCATGATTCACTCGTGCGCCTAGGCATACTCTGCCCGACCACCTGTGTCGGTTTAGGGTACGGGCGGCTGGCACCATCGCGTCGAGGCTTTTCTCGGCACCCCAGGATCACCCTGTTATCCCCCACCAGTGTGAGGTCACCATCACGCCTCACCCCCGTCATCAAAGACAGTCCCCCGGATTTACCTGGGAAACGGGCTGCGCGCTTGAACGGACCAAGCCATCAGGTCCGCCGGGCTACCACTGTGCGTCACCCCTGTTAACACGCTTGCCTACCTGCACGGAGGATCCCCAGACCCCACCACCACAACCACACCGTCAGGCGAACCTGACACATGCGGCATACATGGTGGTTGGGCGTGGGTTAGCACCCGCGCGTCAGCATGGGCGGTGCTTCGCCGGTACGGGAATATCAACCCGTCATCCATCGACTACGCCTGTCGGCCTCGCCTTAGGTCCCGACTCACCCAGGGCGGACTAGCCTGGCCCTGGAACCCTTGGTCATTCGGCGCTAGGGCTTCTCACCCTAGTATCGCTACTCATGCCTGCATTCTCACTCCCGCACCGTCCACCAGCAGTCACCCACAGGCTTCCCCCGGTGCAGGACGCTCCCCTACCACCCACAACCCCTGCCACCACCCCGACAAAACGGGATGATGAAGGGAATGATGTCATGGGTCCGCGGCTTCGGCGGTGTGCTTGAGCCCCGCTACATTGTCGGCGCACGATCACTTGACCAGTGAGCTATTACGCACTCTTTCAAGGATGGCTGCTTCTAAGCCAACCTCCTGGTTGTCTGCGCGACCGCACATCCTTTCCCACTTAGCACACGCTTAGGGGCCTTAGCCGGCGATCTGGGCTGTTTCCCTCTCGACCACGGAGCTTATCCCCCGCGGTCTCACTGCCACGCTACAACCCGACGGCATTCGGAGTTTGGTTGACGTCAGTAACCCTGTGGGGCCCATCAGCCACCCAGTAGCTCTACCTCCGCCGGGCAACACGCGACGCTGCACCTAAATGCATTTCGGGGAGAACCAGCTATCACGGAGTTTGATTGGCCTTTCACCCCTACCCACAGCTCATCCCCCCAGTTTTCAACCTAGGTGGGTTCGGTCCTCCACACGCTCTTACACGTGCTTCAACCTGGCCATGGGTAGATCACCCCGCTTCGGGTCCAGAACGCGCCACTACACATCGCCCTATTCGGACTCGCTCTCGCTACGGCTACCCCACACGGGTTAACCTCGCGACACGCCACTGACTCGCAGGCTCATTCTTCAAAAGGCACGCCACCACCCCCACACAAGACGTGCGGAGGCTCTGACGGCTTGTAAGCGCCCGGTTTCAGGTACTATTTCACTCCCCTCCCGGGGTACTTTTCACCATTCCCTCACGGTACTATCCACTATCGGTCATCAGGAGGTATTCAGGCAGCCAAGTGGTCTTGGCAGATTCACACAGGATTCCACGAGCCCCGTGCTACTCGGGCACCATCCCAGACACGCACCAACCAGTTCCGCCTACGGGGGTATCACCCACTACGCCACGCCTTCCCAGACGATTCAGCTACCGGCCAGCACACGCGCCCCCTCTCCGGCAGAAGAGAAACAGGACAGCCCCACAACCCCGCACACGCAACCCCTGCCGAGTATCACACGCACACGGTTTAACCATCATCCGCTTTCGCTCGCCACTACTCACGGAATATCTTCTCCTACGGGTACTGAGATGTTTCACTTCCCCGCGTCACCCCCCACACCCTATACAATTCAGATGCAGGTGACACGACATAACTCGTGCCGGGTCCCCCCATTCGGAAACCCTCGGATCACAGCCCGCCAGCCGGCTCCCCGAGGAATATCGCAGGCCACCACGTCCTTCATCGGCCCCTGATGCCAAGGCATCCACCGAACGCTCAAAAAACAAACAACAAAAGATACACGAACACAATCAAGAACAGAACACACACCAACAGGCGCCTGCTCTGAGCAATCAATTCGCAGAAATCATTACAGTAAGATGCTCGCGTCCACTATACAGTTCACAACCAACCCACCCACACCCACACCCCACCACCCACAAACAAGGCAGCAGAACACGGGTCAGGCAACCAGGGCGCACTGCCCCAGAACCCCGACAGCATGCCACCCCCACACACGCGAGGGCACCCACCACGCCCCACTCCCCACACAAGCAGGAAGCAGAAGCATGACAGGCGTGTCTCCTACACCAATCACCAGACAAGCCAACCACCCCGCACACCAGTGCACGACAGTCGGCCGCCCAGCCCTTCCGCAAGGGCAGACCCCCAGCCGGCCCAGACCCACACGGCCCAGACAAGATCAAACGGCCAGGAAGCCACCCCCACAATCAATCCTTAGAAAGGAGGTGATCCAGCCGCACCTTCCGGTACGGCTACCTTGTTACGACTTCGTCCCAATCACCAGCCCCACCTTCGACCGCTCCCCGTAGGGCCACGGGCTTCGGGTGTTGCCGACTTTCATGACGTGACGGGCGGTGTGTACAAGGCCCGAGAACGTATTCACCGCAGCGTTGCTGATCTGCGATTACTAGCGACTCCAACTTCACGGTGTCGAGTTGCAGACACCGATCCGAACTGAGACCGGCTTTAAGGGATTCGCTCCACCTCACGGTATCGCAGCCCTCTGTACCGGCCATTGTAGCATGCGTGAAGCCCAAGACATAAGGGGCATGATGATTTGACGTCATCCCCACCTTCCTCCGAGTTGACCCCGGCAGTCTCCCGCGAGTCCCCACCACAACGTGCTGGCAACACGGGACAAGGGTTGCGCTCGTTGCGGGACTTAACCCAACATCTCACGACACGAGCTGACGACAACCATGCACCACCTGTGAACCGGCCCCACAAGGAGGAAACCCCGTCTCCGGAGCCGACCGGCACATGTCAAGCCTTGGTAAGGTTCTTCGCGTTGCATCGAATTAATCCGCATGCTCCGCCGCTTGTGCGGGCCCCCGTCAATTCCTTTGAGTTTTAGCCTTGCGGCCGTACTCCCCAGGCGGGGCACTTAATGCGTTAGCTACGGCGCGGAAGACCCGGAAAAGGCCCCCCACACCTAGTGCCCAACGTTTACGGCGTGGACTACCAGGGTATCTAATCCTGTTCGCTCCCCACGCTTTCGCTCCTCAGCGTCAGTAACGGCCCAGAGACCCGCCTTCGCCACCGGTGTTCTTCCTGATATCTGCGCATTCCACCGCTACACCAGGAGTTCCAGTCTCCCCTACCGCACTCAAGCCGGCCCGTACCCACCGCAAGCCCCCAGTTAAGCCAGAGGATTTCACGACAGACGCGACCAGCCGCCTACGAGCTCTTTACGCCCAATAATTCCGGACAACGCTCGCGCCCTACGTATTACCGCGGCTGCTGGCACGTAGTTAGCCGGCGCTTCTTATCCAGCTACCGTCAACCCACCCACAAGGGACAGGCCTGCTTCACTGGCGAAAGAGGTTTACAACCCGAAGGCCTCCATCCCTCACGCGGCGTCGCTGCATCAGGCTTGCGCCCATTGTGCAATATTCCCCACTGCTGCCTCCCGTAGGAGTCTGGGCCGTGTCTCAGTCCCAGTGTGACCGTCCACCCTCTCAGGCCGGCTACCCGTCACCGCCTTGGTAGGCCATCACCCCACCAACAAGCTGATAGGCCGCGAGCCCATCCCCCACCGAAGCAATATCTTTCCCACACCCACCATGCAGCAGGCGCAGAATATCCCGTATTAGCCACACTTTCATGCGGTTATCCAGAAGAAGGGGGCAGGTTACTCACGTGTTACTCACCCGTTCGCCACTCATCCAGAACCAGCAAAAACCGGTCCCTTCACCGTTCGACTTGCATGTGTTAAGCACGCCGCCAGCGTTCGTCCTGAGCCAGGATCAAACTCTCCAAACAAAACCAACAAAATTCAAGCCCCAACCAACCACAAACAGCCAGCCAGAACCCAAAGTCAGTACAACAGTCCAGAAAACCAGACCAGGCCCAACCCAACCCCCACAACAAAAGAAATGAGGGCCAGGCAAACCAAAACAAAACAACCCCAACAACCACACACAACCAAAATCATGCGCAGCCCCCAGGGCCATGGCATAAAAAACATGACACACTATCGAGTTCTCAAACAACACACCCAGCCGGAACTCAATCGAGCCTTTTGACTCAACTTCGCTCTGGCGAGCAACTCCGCTACTCTAGAACATTTGTCGGTTCGACGTCAACCTCAGAAGCATTGTTCCTGGTCACACCGATCGACGTTCTGTTGTAGTGAGTTCGCCGCTGGAAGGTCTCAAGCAAGGCCCGAGCCGTCCGGCAGCGGGCTGTACTTTAGGCAGGTCCACCCCTCAGACGTCAAACCGATCGCCCATGATCCAGGACACATCGACTTTTCCTCGCCATTCCAACCGTTTCGATGAACGCATCGCCGCATATCGATAACACCCCGCCGTTCGTCAGTATCCACCGAGCAGTCCGGTATGTCTACAATCGGCCAGTCAGTTTACCGTTCAACTACTGGTGTCCGGCATCGGACCCCAGCGATCATCAAGGAGCACCTCCCGTGCCTGCTTCCACTCGTGGCGCCAAGCGCCCTCGTTCCGGATCCGACATCGTGACCAGCCCGTCGGCTCGCATCGTGCTGGCCGCCCTGCGGATCGTCGTCGGCTTCATCTTCCTGTGGACCTTCCTGGACAAGACGTTCGGCCTTGGATTCTCCACCCCTCGTCAGATGGCCTGGATCAACGGAGGTCAACCCGCCCAGGGCTTCATCAAGGGCGTGGCGGTTCACAGCCCCTTCGGGAGTGCCTTCGAGCTGCTGGCCAACCCGGTCGGCGACTGGCTGTTCATGGCCGGGATGCTCGGGGTGGGCGTCGCCCTGACTCTCGGCATTGGGCTCAAGGTGAGCGCCTTCGCGGCCTCAGCACTCATGGTTCCGTTGTATCTGGCCCTGTGGCCCATCGGAACCGGAGGTACCGAGAACACCGCGACCAACCCCCTGGTCGATCTCCACTGGGTTCTGACCCTGTCCGCCATCCTCTTCGCCCTGACTCGGGCCGGCGACACCCTGGGGCTGGGCACCTGGTGGTCTCGTCTGGTCGGCGACTCCTGGCTGCGCTGATGTCTCCGTCGTCGTGACCGACGAGCGAGCTCGGCCCAGGTCCTGAGTACCGCCAGGGGCGTGAGACACCCGAAGGTGTCTCACGCCCCTGGCTACGTCACCTGGAACCTAGGCTTCTCACTCCGTCTCGGCGAACTTGCGGACCGCCTTGGCCACGGCGTCGGCGACCCGGGTGTCGAAGGCGCCCGGGATGATGTACACCGGGCTGATCTCGTCGTCGGCGATCACCGAGGCGATACCGGTGGAAGCGGCCCGCAGCAGCTCGGTGGAGATGTCGGTGATACCTGTGTCCAGCAGGCCGCGGAAGAGCCCGGGGAAGGCCAGCACATTGTTGATCTGGTTGGGGAAGTCCGAGCGTCCGGTCGCCACCACGGCGGCGTAGTCGGCCGCACGGATCGGGTCGACCTCCGGGATCGGGTTGGCCATGGCGAAGACGATGGCGCCGTCGTTCATGACCTCCAGGTCCTCGGGCTCGAGCAGGTTGCCCGACGAGACGCCGATGAAGACGTCGGCCCCCTTGAGGCCCTCCTTGAGGGAACCGGTCACCTGACGCGGGTTGGTGTTCTCAGCCAGCCACTTGCGGTGCTCGTTCATCCCCTCGGTGTTCGCCGCAGACAGGGCCCCGGTGCGCCCGTAGCCGACGATGTCCGTGGCGCCGTGTGCCATGAGCAGCTTGGCAATGGCGCTGCCGGCCGCACCGACACCGGACAGGACGATGCGCACGTCCTCGATCTTCTTGCCCACGATCTTCAGAGCGTTGATGAGGGCCGCCAGAGTCACGATGGCGGTACCGTGCTGGTCGTCGTGGAAGACCGGGATGTCGAGCTCCTCGCGCAGGCGGGCCTCGATGTCGAAGCACTTGGGGGCGGCGATGTCCTCCAGGTTGATGCCGCCGTAGGCCGGGGCGATGGCCTTGACGATGGAGATGATCTCCTCGGGGTCTTTCGTGTCCAGGGCCACCGGCCAGGCGTCCACGTTGCCGAACTGCTTGAACAGAACGGCCTTGCCCTCCATGACGGGCATGGCGGCGGACGGGCCGATGTCCCCCAGCCCCAAGACCGCGGTCCCGTCGGTGACGACGGCGACGGTGTTCTTCTTGATGGTGAGCATCCGGGCGCGCTCGGGGTGGTCGTAGATGGCCTTGCAGACGCGGGCCACTCCGGGGGTGTAGACACGGGCCAGGTCACGACGGTTGTGAATCGGGTACTTGCTAGCGATCTCGATCTTGCCTCCGACGTGAGTCAGGAAGGTCGAGTCGCCAACGTTGCGGACGACGACGCCGTCAATCTCCTCCAACTTGGCAACCAGCTCGTTGCGGTGCTTGGAGTCCCGGGTATCCGCCGTGAGATTGACGGTGAGCTTGTCGCCGTCGGAGTCGGCCACGTCGACGCCGGTGACGATGGCACCAGTCGCAGTGGCAGTGTCGACCAGGCGGGCCACCGCCTTCTGGGAGGCGGGCACCTCGAGGTACAGGGCGACGGTGTAACTGGGACTGGGCTGAACCATGGACACTCCTCGTGGGATGGGCGGGACTTGAGGTCAGTACTCCGAGCCTATCTCTCACCGACCGCCAGCCACTCGGATGACGGTCCTATTGTGACCGGATGCTGAGATTCCGGGCAGCTTTCGCAAGCAATCTCACCCTGCTCGCAAGCCCTCCATCACCGACGCGAGCCGCCGGGGATGCTGAGGGGAACCGCCGGCAACGGACAGTCCGGCCCGTCACCACTGGCTGGATGCAGCGGTGACGGGCCGGATTGTCCCGAACCGCCCTCAGTACGGGAGGGCGATGCAAGGAGAAGAGGATTCAGCAGACCTGCGGCGAGACCCGCCTCAGCCCTGCACGCGCTCCATGACGAGCTCGCGTACGCGCTTGGCATCGGCCTGGCCGCGGGTCGCCTTCATGACGGCTCCGACGATGGCGCCGGCGGCCTGGACCTTGCCGCCGCGGATCTTGTCCGCCACGTCCGGGTTGGCGGCCAGGGCCTCGTCCACGGCGGCCAGCAGCGCGGAGTCGTCGGAGACGACCTCGAGCCCGCGAGCAGCGGCCACGGCCTCAGGATCACCTTCGCCGGCCAGGACCCCTTCGAGAACCTGGCGGGCGAGCTTGTCGGTCAGGCGCCCGGAGTCCACCAGCCCTTGCAGCTCGGCGATCTGCTCGGGCGTGACGGCCATGTCCTCCAGGGCCGTCTCCTGCTCCTTGGCCCTGCGGGAGAGCTCACCCATCCACCACTTGCGGGCGGCCTGACCGGTGATCCCCGCTGCCGCGGTGGCCTCGATGAGCTCGAGCGCCCCGGCGTTGACGACGTCGCGCATCTCGGTGTCGCTCAGACCCCACTCGGCCTTGAGGCGACGACGCTTGGCCGCGGGCATCTCGGGCAGCCCCGCACGGATCTCCTCGACCCATTCACGGCTGGGCGCCACCGGCACGAGGTCCGGCTCGGGGAAGTAGCGGTAGTCGTCGGCGTCGGACTTGACACGACCGGCGCGGGTGGTGCCATCGGCCTGGCCGTGACGGGTCTCCTGAAGCACCTCTCCCCCGGCGGCCAGGATCGCGGCCTGACGCTGGATCTCGTAGCGGACGACCTGCTCGATCCCACGGAAGGTGTTGACGTTCTTGGTCTCGGTGCGGGTGCCCAACGGCGCGTCGGGCGACTCGCGCAGAGAGACGTTGACGTCGGCGCGCACGTTGCCGCGCTCCATACGCGCCTCGGAGACGCCCAGGGCCCGGAAGATGTCGCGCAGGGTGCGCACGTAGGCGGCGGCGACCTGAGGCGCCCTGGCACCGGTGCCCTCGATGGGGCGGGTGACGATCTCCACCAGCGGCACGCCGGCGCGGTTGTAGTCCACCAGGGAGTGGCTGGCGCCCTCGATGCGGCCGTCGGCACCCCCGATGTGGGTGTTCTTGCCGGCGTCCTCCTCCATGTGGGCGCGCTCGATCGGGATGGTGAAGAAGGAGCCGTCCTCCATCTCGATCTCCAGGGCGCCGTCGTAGGCGATGGGCTCATCGGACTGGGAGGTCTGGAAGTCCTTGGCCAGGTCCGGGTAGAAGTAGTTCTTCCGGGCGAAGCGGCAGGACTGCGCGATCTCACAGCCCAGGGCCAGGCCGATACGGATGGCGTACTCCACGCCACGGGCGTTGACCACCGGCAGCGCACCGGGAAGGCCCACCGACGTGGGGGTCACCATCGTGTTGGGCTGAGCGCCGAAGACGTTGGGGGCGGCGTCGAACATCTTGGTGGCGGTCCCCAGCTCGACGTGCACCTCGAGTCCCAGGACCGGGTCGTAGCGACGAACGGCCTCGTCGAAGTCCATCAGCGTGTCACTCATCGTGTCTCCTCCAGCTCGGGCGCACGCGACAGCAGCGGCGCCCCCCATGTCTCCTCCAGCGCGGCCTCCAGGACGGCACCCACGCGGTACAGGCGGTCATCGGCCCTCTGCGGCGCCAGGATCTGGAAGCCCACCGGAAGCCCGTCATCACTCAGCCCCGAGGGCAGGCTCATGCCGGGTACCCCCGCGAGGTTGGCCGGGATCGTGGTCACGTCCAGTTTGTACATCGCCAGCGGGTCGTCCTTCTCCCCGAAGCGGTAGGCCGTCACCGGGGCGGTGGGCGAGACGAGGATGTCCGCCTTGTCCCAAGCGGCGGCGAAGTCGCGCTGCACGAGAGTGCGCACCTTCTGGGCCGAGCCGTAGTAGGCGTCGTAGTAGCCGGCCGACAGCACGTGGGTGCCCAGGATGATGCGGCGCTTGACCTCGTCACCGAAGCCCGCCCCGCGGGTGGCCGCCATGACGGTCTCGGCGGTGACCGGTCCCGACGCCGGTTCGACCCGCAGGCCGTAACGCATCCCGTCGTAGCGGGCCAGGTTGGAGGAGGCCTCGGCGGGCATGATGAGGTAGTAGGCGTCCAGCGCGTACTCCAGGTGCGGCAGGGAGACGGTCTCCACCTGCGCGCCGGCCGCCTCGAGCAGCTCCAGGGCGGCGTGGAAGGAGGCCACGACGCCGTCGTGGTAGCCCTCTCCGCCGTCGAGCTCGGAGATGACGCCGACTCGCAGTCCGGTCAGGTCCCTTCCCTCCTGGGCGGCCCGGACCACGGAGGCCATGTCGCGCGGGGCGTCCGGCAGCGAGGTCGAGTCCAGCGGGTCGTGAGAGGCGATGACATCGTGTAGCAGAGCGGTGTCCAGCACCGTACGGGCCATGGGGCCCGGCGTGTCGAGGGAGGAGGCCATGGCGATGACGCCGAAGCGCGAGACCGTGCCGTAGGTCGGCTTGACGCCGACCGTGCCGGTGACGGCCGCGGGTTGGCGGATCGAGCCCCCGGTGTCGGTGCCCACGGCGACGGGGGCCTCGTAGGCGCCCACGGCCGCGGCCGAGCCACCCGAGGATCCTCCCGGGATGCGGCCCAGGTCCCAGGGGTTGGCGGTGCGGCCGAAGGCCGAGTGCTCGGTGGAGCCGCCCATGGCGAACTCGTCGAGATTGGTCTTGCCCAGGATCGGGGTGCGGGCGGCGCGCAGGTTGCGCACGAGGGTGGCGTCATAGGGCGGCACCCATCCCTCGAGGATCCGTGAGGCGGCGGTGGTGACCTGGCCTCGGGTGACGATGAGGTCCTTGACGGCCACCGGCACACCGGTCAGCTCGCTGGTCGCCCGGCCCTCCTTGCGGGCGGCGTCAGCGGCGTCGGCCTGGCTCAGGGCGCACTCGGCATCGACGTTGAGGAAGGCCCCGACGACGCCGTCGACGGCGGCGATGCGGTCGAGGTGGGCCTGGGTGAGCTCGCGTGAGGAGACCTCCCCCGCCGCCAGGGCCGCGGCCTGCTCGGCGGCGCTGCTCCTGATGAGGACGGCCAGGGCGTTGGTGCTGTGAGCGCTCATGAGGCGGAGTCCTCCCCCAGGATCTGCGGAACGAGGAACATGGAGTCCTCGCTGGCCGGCGCGCCGGCCAGGAGCTCGTCGACGTCGAGCGTGGGGGCCGGAACGTCCTCACGCAGCACGTTGGTCAGGGGCACGGGGTGGGAGGTCGCCGGCAGGTCGGGCGTGACCACGCTCGTGACCCGGGCGAAGGAGGAGGCGACGGCGTCCAGCTCTCCGGCCAGACGCGACACCTCCTCATCGCTCAGGGCGACCCGAGCCAGCGCCGCAACCCGTGCGACCTCATCAGTGGAAATAGCAGACATGGTGTGGAGTCTAGCCGGGTCGAGCCTGGCTGCGGCCCCACCGCGTCGACATCGCAGGCGCGACCGGCACGCCCGGCCCGAATCGGCGCCCCTCTCCCGCCGGCGGTGCATGGGTACCAAGCCCTGCGGGTTCCTAGGAAACTGAACCGACACCGAATTCGTGCGATCTCACAGAGTCTCATCCCCGAGGATGATTGACATCATCTCGTTTCACAGATGTCATGGTAATCACCAGGGTGAGGACCGCCCCGCCGGCGACGGCGCTGCCGCGTTGACGCAGGTCGGACCAGGAACAGCCCTTGGGTCAGACCTCCATCCAGTACCTTGGACCACCGGAGGTCGGATGGACCACTGAATTCGGCCACCCCGCCCCACACGGGACCCGTGGCCGAGGGACGAGGATGCATGAGCAGCAACACTTCCCCCGCCGGCACGCAGAACCAGGGAGAAGCCTCACAGAGCGAGACCACTGTGCTCAGCACGCCCTACGGGCAGCCCGAAGGCGTGCGTCGTCAGTCCGTCTTCCAGGCGGCTGCGAAAGCCACGGCACCGCAGGCCCATTCCGCCAATACCGCCTCAAGCGGTACGAGCGCCGAGCAGAGCAGCACTGAGGAGATCGAGGCCATCGCCCCGGCAGCGACCTCAGAACCGGGCTCCGGCAGCGAGCCCGGCGATCAGTCGACGCTCGAGGGCGCTTCAGGAACCGAGAGCACTGTCAGCGCCGGTGATTCCGCCACGGCCGTCCCGGTGACGAATGCCTTCCGGGCGCTGACCTCCACCGCTGCGGAGCCATCCTCGACCGAGCCGCGGCGGCGTCGCCGTTGGCCCCTGGGAGTCGCGGCCGCAGCGCTCCTCCTGCTGGGTGTCGCCGGTGCCGGAGGCTACGCCTACGCCGCGCACTACGACGGCCGGGCCGTCCCGGGGACCACTGTGGCCGGCACCGACGTCTCCGGCAAGAGCCGGCAGGAGGTGGTGGCCGCCATTGAGGAGCGCGCCAAGAGCACCAAGGTCGACATCTCCGGAGACGTCACCGCCAGCGCCTCTCTGGCGGACCTGGGAACCACCGTGGACGCCCAGGCGACCGCCGACGCCGTCATGGCCCGGGGCGACACGCTCGGTGAGAAGTTCCGCGCCCTGGTCTCCCAAGGCAAGAGCGAGGTCCCGGTGGTCTCCACCACCGACAAGACCAAGGTGAGCAGCTACGCCACCTCCCTGATCCCCGAGGACCGCGCCAAGGCACGCAACGCCACCGTGGTCCTGGGCGAGGACGGCACCACCTTCACCACCACGAGCTCGGCCAACGGATCCTCCCTGGACGCCAACACCCTGGCCCAGGCCGCACAGAAGGCCGCCACGTCCCTGGACTCCTCGTCGATCTCCCTGACGATCACGGACGCCGCCCCGAAGGTCTCCGACTCCGACGCCCAGAAGGTCGCCGACAAGGCCAACGGCTGGGTCTCCCAGGACGTCACCATCACCATGGGCGAGGATTCCTACACGGCGGAGAACACGGACAAGGCCTCGTGGATCAAGATCACCAACTCGACCGAGTCCGCCCCGACCATTGCCGTGGACTCCTCAAAGGTCTCCCAGTGGGTCAAGGCCAAGGCTGAGGAGGCCAGCTCCGAGCCCGTCACCGGCGAGCGCAACGTCAATGCCAGCGGCCAGGTGGTCTCCACCCCGACAGAGGCCAAGGACGGCAAGACCGTCAACAACGCCGATGCGGTGACCACCGCGATCACGCAGTCCCTGGGCAGCAACAAGGCCTACTCCGGCTCCTTCGAGGCCACGACGGTCAAGGCGGAGTGGAAGGATCGCACCATCGCCAATGGTGCGGAGAAGCTGCCCTACCAGGCCGCTCCTGGTGAGAAGTGGGTCGACCTCAACCTGTCGAACAAGACGGTGACCGCTTACGAGGGGGCGACCGTCGTGCACGGCCCGGTCTCCATCGTCGACGGCGCCGCCGAGACCCCCACGGTCACCGGCACCTACAAGGTCTACCTGCAGTACGAGTCCCAGACCATGCGCGGTGAGAACGCCGACGGCTCCCCCTACGTCGCCGAGGACGTCCCGTGGGTGAGCTACTTCTACAGCGGCTACGCCTTCCACGGCGCGGGCTGGCGCTCCAGCTTCGGGTACTCCGGCTCCCACGGCTGCGTCAATATGCCGGTCCCCGA
This sequence comes from Actinomyces sp. oral taxon 175 str. F0384, assembly GCF_000223355.1. Classification (NCBI taxonomy): domain Bacteria; kingdom Bacillati; phylum Actinomycetota; class Actinomycetes; order Actinomycetales; family Actinomycetaceae; genus Actinomyces; species Actinomyces sp. oral taxon 175. The sequence continues at coordinate 659,686 of NZ_AFUR01000001.1, read as the reverse complement.
GGCGCAGTGGATCTACAACTGGGTCGACACGAACACGGTGGTCCACAGCCACTACTGAGCCGGTATCAGCGCCAGTAACAGCCGAGTCGCGAACGGGGCGGGGCACCTCCTGACAAGGAGGTGCCCCGCCCCGTTCGTGCGTCCTCAGGAGACCGCCTGGGGTCCGCCCTCCAGGAGCGCCACGAAGCCCTCCTCGTCAAGGATCGTCAGCCCCAGCTCGCGGGCCTTGGTCTCCTTGGAGCCCGCCTTGTCCCCCACGACGACGAAGCTCGTCTTCTTCGAGACGCTGCCCGAGGCCTTGCCGCCGCGCGAGACGATGGCCTCCTTGGCGCTGTCCCGGGTGAATCCCTCCAGGGAGCCGGTGACGACGACGGTCAGGCCCTCCAAGGTGCGCGCCGGCTCCTCCTGCTCCTCTGAGGCCTCCTCCCGGGTGCGGACCCCGGCGGCCTCCCAGCGGCTGAGGATCTCGCGATGCCAGTCGACCTCACGCCACCGCACCCAGGACTCGGCGATGGTGGGTCCGACGCCGTCGACCTCGGCCAGCTCAGCAATGTCTGCCTGGCACAGGGCCTCCAGGGACCTGAAGCGCGCCGCCAGGGCCCGGGCGGCGGTCGGGCCGACGTGGCGCACGGACAGGGCCACCAGGATGCGCCACAGCGGGCGGCTGCGGGCCTGGCGGAGCTGGGAGAGCATGGCGGTGGCGTTCTTCCCCGGAGCAGTCGCCTTCTTGACCCGCCCGTCGGCGTCGTAGGTCTGCTTGGTCCAGAAGAACCGGCTCAGGCGCCAGTCCCCGGTGGGGACGCCGCGACGGGAGACGGGGCGCCAGACGAAGACCTCGCGCAGGTCGTCCTCGGTCAGGTCGAACAGGGTGGCCTCGCCGGTGAGTACCGGTGTCTGCTCGGTGATCCCCGCCTGCCTCAGGAGCTCCTCAACGGCCTCCACCCGTTGGGAGACGTGGAGGGAGTCGAGCTCGCCGGGCGGGAGGCTAAGCCGTCCGCCTTCGGTCTCCAGGCTCCGCCCCGCCGCGAGCGCGGTCAGGGCCTCGCGGCGTCCGGCGTCGGGTCGGGTCAGGGCGCCGGCGGCCTCGTCCCCCAGCCCTTCGACGTCCAGAGCGCCCCGGGAGCCGATGTGAGCGATCCTCTCGGTGAGCTGGGCGGGGCAGGACCGGGTATTGGGGCAGCGCAGGTCGACGTCGCCGTCCTTGGCCGGCGCCAGCTCGGTGCCGCAGGAGGGGCAGTGCGTCGGCATGACGAAGTCCCGCTCGCTGCCGTCACGCAGGTCCGCGACCGGCCCCAGGATCTCAGGGATGACGTCGCCGGCCTTGCGCACGATGACCATGTCCCCGATGCGCACGCCCTTGCGGGCCACCTCGGTGGCGTTGTGGAGAGTGGCGCGGGCCACCGTCGAGCCGGCGACGAGGACCGGCTCCATCATGCCGAAGGGCGTGACGCGGCCGGTGCGTCCGACCTGGACGGCGATGTCCAGCAGGCGGGTACGGACCTCCTCGGGCGGGTACTTGTAGGCGGTGGCCCAGCGGGGCACTCGGGAGGTGTGGCCCAGGCGGCGCTGAAGGGAGTGGTCGTCGAGCTTGAAGACGATGCCGTCGATCTCGTGGATGAGGTCGTGGCGGTGGGCGGCGTAGCGCTCGATGTAGGCCTCACGCTCGGCGCGCCCCCTCACCACGGCGTTGTAGGGGGACACCGGCAGCCCCCAGCCGGCCAGCAGCTCGTACCACTCGTGCTGCCGGGTGGGGAGGCTCTCCCCTGGTGCGGGGGTGATCGCACCGACTCCGTGGGCGATCATCGCCAGAGGCCGGGAGGCGGTGACAGCGGGGTTCTTCTGGCGCAGCGAGCCGGCGGCCGCATTGCGGGGGTTGGCGAAGACCTGCAGGAGGGGGGCTCCGTCGGCCTGCCGCTGCACGTTGCGGGTGCGGCGCTCCTCGTTGAAGGCCTCGAAGTCCTGGGTGGGGAAGTAGACCTCTCCGCGCACCTCGAGCAGGGAGGGGTGGGCGTCGCCGGCCAGGACGAGGGGGACCGAGGCGATGGTGCGCACGTTACCGGTGACGTCCTCACCGGTGGTGCCGTCGCCGCGGGTCGCGGCCCGGGTGAGGATGCCGTCCTCGTAGGTCAGGGCCACGGCCAGGCCGTCGATCTTGACCTCGGCTGTCATGGCGAGTTCGTCGTCGCCGACCCCGGTCTCGGCGACCATGCGCTCGGCCCACTCCTGGACCTCGTCGAGGGAGAAGACGTCCTGAAGGGAGTACATGCGCTCGTGGTGCGGGGCGGGGGCGAAGTCGGTGACGGCGCGCCCGCCCACGGAGCGGGTCGGTGACCCGGCTCGAGCCAGGAGGGGGTGGGCCGCTTCCAGTCCCTCCAGCTCCCGATAGAGGGTGTCGTAGTCGGCGTCGGACAGGGGGCTCTCGGCATCGATCGCGTTGTAGTAGGCGTCGCGGGCGGCCTCGATGTCACGCACCAGCTCGCTCCAACGCTCCCGGGCGGCGGTGGGGATGGCGCTCAGATCCACGGGGCCACGCTGATCGGAGCGTGCCGAGGAGGGGGCCGGGGCGAGAGCGGATCCGCGGGGCGCGTCGGTGTCAGTCATGGGGTCATCTTCCCCCAACCGGGTTCACACCGGGATCCGCCCGTGTCCACAGTGACCATGAACATCCCCGAACGCCGAGGTTGTCCACACCCGGGGCTGACCGACGGCGACGCGACGGTCCCCAGCGGCGATTCTGGAGCAATGAGCACTCCCACCGCCGTCCCGGACCTCCACTGGCTCCTGCCGGCAGAGGCCTCGGCCTCGTTGCGCCGGCGCTCGGCGGGTGAGGCAGCCGCGGAGGCGGCTCTGGCCGCCTTGGCCGGTCCGTGGCACCTCGCGGTCCTGGACGGTCCTGACCGTGGCCTGGTGATGGCCGTCAGGGACGGCGCTTTTCTGGGCCGGGGCGAGGTTCTCAGTGACCCCTTGGTCTCCCGCCATCATCTGCGCCTGCGCCTTCACGGCGGCCGAGTCCTGGCGCAGGACTGCGGATCGGCCAACGGCTCCTACCGCTACTGGCACCTGGGGCTGTGGCTGCGTATGCGCCGGGAGACGAGGATGAAGGAGGGGACGCTCCTGCGGCTGGGAGACAGCCTGCTCGAGCTGCGCAGGCGCCCCTGCGACCTGGTAGTGGCGGCCCCTGCGACACAGGCCTCGTCAACGGCATGGTTGATGGTGGGCTCACTGGTCTGCGTCCTGGTCATGGGCGGCTCAGCAGTGATCGCGCTCAGGACGGGCAGCCGCGGTGCAATGGGCATGGTCATGGTGGCGCCGATGGTCACGATGACGATCATGCGTCTGGTGCCCTTCCTGCAACAACGGCGAGCCCAACGTGCCGGGCGCGCCGGGCGTGCCGGTGGGGCCCGATGGCGCGCTCGCCGGTACCACCGGGGACGCCGACCGGGGTGGAGGCGCAATGAGCCGGACCCTGCCACGATGCTGCTGGCCGTCGCCGCGCGCTCCAGCATGTCTCAGGCCGTCCGGGACTCCCGGTCCGAGGGCTCAACGCCCGCCTCCGCCGCTCAGGAGGTCCTGGCCGCGTGGAGTGCCGCTCGCCGACGACGCTGCGTCCTGACGCTCTGCGACGGCGAGAGCCTGGCCCTGGTGGGCAAGGGCGCCGGCAATGCGCTGCGATGGTGGTGTGCCCAGCTTCTGGCCCGCGACGAGGTCCGGGTGACCGTGTTGGATGCCCCGTCAGGAGCCCTGCAACATGAACGCGCGGGTCATCGGGACAGTGCGCACAGTGAGGGATGGGAGATGGCGAGTGGCCGGCTGGGGCTACGCCTCGCCTGGGGCCCGCAGGCCCACCCTCACAGCGCACAGATAGTGACTTGCGCCCACGATAAGGTCCCGCCCCAGGCTCTGAGCACACGGCCCGCTCCGGCCGGGGCGCCGTCGTGCTCACCGACCTGGTGGGAGGCGGTTCAACACCTGAGCCGCTCCCGGATCACGGAACCGCCCCGGTCGTCGTCCCGGGTCAATGGCGTCCCCGACGTGGTCCCCCTCAAGACGGTCATGCACGACCTCGACGCCCACGAGCTGCGGGAGCAGTGGCAGGAGCAGGCGCACTCGCCGACCCGGGGCGCCCCGGCGCTGTCAGCGGTGCTCGGCGTGGGAGCCCAGGGGCCGGTACGTGCCGACCTGGTGGCGGACGGCCCGCACGCCCTGCTGGCCGGGACAACGGGTTCGGGGAAGTCCGAGCTGCTCATCTCGTGGCTGGTACAGCTGGCGCTGAGCCGAGCGCCGGACCGCCTCACCCTGGTCCTGGTCGACTACAAGGGCGGTGCCGCCTTCGGCCCCCTCGCCGGCCTGCCGCACACGGCCGGGGTCCTGACGGATCTGGATCCCGCCGGCACCCAGCGCGCCCTGTCCTCCTTGGAGGCCGAGGTGCGCCGCCGCGAGCGGATCCTGGCCGCCCACGGCGCCAAGGATCTCTCCTGCCTGCCGCCACAGGTCGTCGTCCCCGATCTGGTGGTGGCGGTGGACGAGTTCGCCACCTTGGCCGGCGAGCACGCCGAGGTCCTGGAGTCACTGGTGCGTATCGCCGCCCAGGGGCGCAGCCTGGGCATCCACCTCATTCTGGCCACACAGCGCCCTCAGGGGGCCGTGTCCCCGGCGATTCGGGCCAACACCTCCTTGCGAGTGTGCCTGCGGGTGCTCGACGCCGCTGACTCCAGGGACGTCCTGGGGCACGACGGGGCCGCCCGGATCGGTCATCATCCCGGGCGGGTCCTGGTCAGTGGCGCCGGCGGCGCTCAGGAGAGTGCCCCTGACCGGCAAGGTCTCGGCGACGGAGCCAGTGGTGCTCCCAGCCCTGGCAGTCAGGTGCTTCAGGCCCCCTGGTGCGGCTCGACACGTGAGGTCCAGAGGATCGTCGACCTCATCTCACGCGCAGCCCAGGGGCACGCCTCCCCGTGGCGCCCCTGGGCGCCGGCCCTGCCCGCCTCGATCAGCGCGGCCGAGGCGCTCGAGCTGGTTCGGCTCCGGGGCCCCCGGGCACCGGGTGATCGTGAGGAGCAGGGAGCCGACGGGGCGCTCGCCCCAACGGAGCCTGCTGACCACGTAGGACTGTCCGGGTGCGACGACGACCATCTTCTCCTGGCCGTGACCGACCTTCCTCGCCAGCAGAGCCTGGGGCTGTGGCACTGGCGGGTCACACGCCCGCTGCTGGTCCTCGGGGCCTCAAGGTCAGGGCGGTCCACAGTCATCGCCTCAGCCGCGACGGCAGCACTGGGCGCGGGCCGAGGAGTGCACCTGTGCGGCTTCGCTTCCCCGACCTTAGACGCCTCCGGCCAGGCCCCGGACGAGGCCTCACCCATGCGCGAGCTCCTCACCCACCCCGGGGTGGGCACGGTGGTCGGCACGGAGGACCCGCGACGCCTGGCCCGGCTGTGGGGACTCGCCGCCAGTGGGCACCTCGGCACGGACCTGCTGTGCCTCGATAACGTCGACGCACTCATCGCGACCATCGATGAGGTGCTGGGCCCCGGCCAGGGCAACGCCCTGTTGGAGGCCGTTATCCGCACCACGTCCGCAGCGGGCACTCCCCTGCTGCTGACCGCGCCCTTGGTCGCCTCCACCGCCCGGTGGGCCGGATCCATGGGCCTCAGGCTGGTTCTCGGTGCGGCCACCAGCACACAGGCCGCTCTGGCCGGTCTTCCACGCGGGGTGGTCACCGGCGGCGCCCCGGGGCGCGGCGTCATCCTGGACGGGGCGACGACGACCGCCTGCCAGATCGTGCTCCGTGCGGACTTCCCGGTATCCGCCTCCGAGCGCGACGGCGCCCGCACGCTGCGGCTCGAGCCGCTGCCGACCCGGCTCACCTGGGAGGACGTCCCGGAGGGCACCTGGGCTGTGGGAGGAGACGCGGCGGCACCGGTCACGCTTCCGGCTCACACCAGCGTCCTGGTCGCCGGGCCTCCCGGATCGGGGCGCTCCACGGCACTGCGGGCTCTGGCCCAGGCGATGGCCTCCGACCCCCTCGTCGTTGACGACCTGGACCTGGCGGACATCGCCACCGCCACTCAGGTGGAGGCCGCGCTAGCGCGCTCCGAGGTGGTCCTGGCCTCCGCCTCGACGGAGAAGGTCGCCACGACCTTCCGCGGCGCGATCTCCACCATGCGTGAGCGTGAGGCACTCGTCGTGCTGTGGCCCGGTATGCGCCCTGCCGATCAGGCCGCCGGCATCTCCTTGCGGACGGTCACCGACCCCAGAGCGATGACGCTGCCCGGTCGTGGGGCACTCGTCTATCGCGGAACGTGCCTGCCCATTCAGATCGTGCTACCCCGGCCCGAAGACAATGATCGTCCTATTGAACACCCTGTTTAACAGGCATTCTCAATGAAGGAAAGTGGTGTTATCTCAACAGCTCAGCATCCTGTGAGGATCACGACAGGGTATCGGCACAGGTCTCATGATCGAGGTCTTGCCCACCGCCCCCCGTCGTGTGAAAGTTGTTCTCGGACGCGGCCGCCGTTCCCTGACAAGTTGGGTCGGCGCCAACCGCATGACCGATGACCTTGTAGGGGGCCCTTATGGACTGGCGCAGCCAAGCCGCATGTCTCACCGTTGACCCGGAGCTCTTCTTCCCCGTGGGGAACACAGGTCCCGCCATTGCCCAGATCGCCAAGGCAAAAGAGGTGTGCGGCCGCTGCGAGGTGGTGGACACCTGCCTGAAGTGGGCACTGGAGAACGGCCAGGACGCCGGCGTCTGGGGAGGCATGAGCGAGGACGAGCGCCGTTCTCTCAAGCGCCGGGCGGCCAGGGCCCGCCGGTCCTCCTGAAAACTGATCGAGTTCTTGACACTGCGGTGTTCGCACGGTTAATCGTGCGAACACCGTTTTGTTGATCTAGTGGTTCTCTACAGCGGGAAAAGGAAAGGTCAGGCTTCAGCCTTGGCAGCCCGCTGATGAAGGCGGGCATGAATGACGACGTCGGTGCCCCCTCCGCTCAGAGGCTCCCAATCAATGGCCCCGCGCAGCTCTCCTCGCACGAGCGTGGTGACGATCCGTGTTCCCAGTCCGGTCATGAGGGTGTCCGGCGCCAGGCCCGCACCGTTGTCCATGACGTGGACCTCGAGCCGGTCCTCGTCACGGTGGGCCGTGACCGTCACGCGGCCGTCGCGGCCATCGAGGCCGTGCTCGACGGCGTTGGTCACGAGCTCGGCCAGCACCGTGGCCAGCGCCTGCGCCGTGTCAGCGTCGACCACCCCGAAGGAGCCCTCCAGCTTGGTGCTGACCTCGCCCGTGGGCGTGGCCACGACCGCGGCCATGCGCAGGATGGAGGAGAAGACCTCGTCGAAGTCCACGTGCTCGTTGACGTTGTGGCTCAGGGCGTCGTGGACGGTGGCGATAGTGGTCACCCGGCGCTCGGCCTCGGACAGGGCCTGACGGGTCTCCTCGTTCGAGGCGCGGCGGGCCTGCATGCGCAGCAGCGCCGAGACGGTCTGCAGGTTGTTCTTGACCCGGTGGTGAACCTCCCGGATGGTGGCGTCCTTGTTGAGCAGAACCTGCTCACGCCGACGCACCTCGGTGACGTCACGCACTAGAAGCACCGCCCCGGAACGGCGCCCCTTGAGCGTCAGCGGGATGGAGCGCACAGACAGGAACACTCCCCCGACCTCGACCTCGGTGAGCCAGGCCTGCCTGCCCATGAGGACCACGGCCAGCGTCTCATCGACGGGGGTACGAGCAGGAATGATCGAGGTGACGGCCTCGGCCAGCAGGATCCCCTCCAGCTCGCCCTCAATCCCCAGGCGGTGGAAGCAGGAGCGCCCGTTGGGGCTGACGTAGACGATCCGCCCCTCCTCGTCCAGGCGCAGGACGCCGTCGGCCACGCGCGGCGTGCCGTGGCGGATCGTGGTGCCGGCCCCCTGGATGGGGAACTCGCCCGAGGCGGTCATCTGGCACAGGACCTCGGCGATCTCCTCCATCTCCCGCTCAACGATGCGCCCGCCCCGGATAACACCCACCGAGGTCTCCCGAGTCACGACGGCGATCGGCGTACCGGCGTGAACAACCGGGATGTACTCCTCCTGGACCGCGGCGGTACCGGTCCAGTAGGGCTCGGCCGCGTCCTGGATCTGGGCGGTGGACAGTGACTCCATGGCCATGGCCTCACGCGAGGCCGGCATGCGCCGCCCGACGACGTCCTCGAGGTGAACGGTGGTTCCCCCCGAGGGGCGGGTGTGGCCCGCGGCGATGAAGCGCCCCGCACGGGTACGCACCCACAGGACCAGGTCGGAGGTGGATAGGTCCGCAATCAGCTGCCAGTCGGCCACCAGCTGGTGGATCCAGTCAAGGTCGGCCTCAGCGAGGTCGACTGCGTCTCTCAGGGCGCTAGGCAGAAGATTAGGCACCTCTCAAGGTTATCGGCAGTGAGCGGAACCGGCTCGTTGAGCCGGCTAATTGCCAAGCAGGACACATGTTCGGGAACTGAGCGATCCCGCATTCAACCGCACGAGCACGCCTTGGCTTCCGTCCCCACGGGGGGTCGGAACATGCCCCGGACCAGCGAAACATGACAGGATCGCACCATGAGGAAGACCATCACCATCACCTATCCCGCCACTCCGGCACGCACCGCGCAGATGCTCGCCGACCCCGCCTACCAGAAGGCGCGGGTCTCACGGGCCGGGCTCGACAACGCCTCGGTGGACGTCGCCCAGCGAGGCCAGGGCTTCGTGTCCACCATCGCCGGAAGCATCCAGCCCTCCCAGCTGCCCTCGGTCGCCTCGAGGTTCGTGCGCTCGGCGGTGTCCTTCTCCGTGGCCGAGTCCTGGGGCGAGCCGAAGGATGACGGCTCACGCTCCGGCGGCTACGACGTGACGATCAAGAACGCCCCGGTCAAGGTCAGCGCCACCTCCACCATGTCTCCCGCCGGTGAGGCCACCACCGTCACCGTCGACGTCGACCTCAAGGTCACCGTGCCGTTGGTCGGCAAGACCATCGAGGAGAAGGCGATGGGCATGGTCGGCCGAGTCGTGGCGGACGAGGAGCGCCGGGCCGCCGCCTGGCTCGCCGAGCACTGATTCGCGTTTCATCACGCCCCGATCACTCGCGGATCACGCACGGATCACTGACTGTGCGCTGCGTCGCCCAGCGGCGTTATTCCCGTGCTGCGCCCCTGTCCGCCAGTGGCGCAGCACGGGGCTGTACGCCGATTCCACCGCCGAGTCTCGCCCGGTTTCATGGCACGATCAGGCCATGAGCACTTCTAACGCAGCCGCCTCCGCCCCTAACGCCGTGTGGGCCGAGCGCGCGGGCACCCGCCAGTACATCGGTCGCAACTCCTCGGGCGCTGAGGTCCGCATCGGGATGGGCCCGGGCGAGTTCTCCCCCGGTGAGCTGATGAAGATCGCCCTGGCCACCTGCAACACCCTGTCCGCCGATCACCGGCTGGCCAAGGCCCTGGGCGAGGACTTCGAGGCCACCGTGGGCTGCTCGACCGTCAAGAACGACGCCGAGGAACGCTACGAGTCCTTCCAGGTCGAGATCGTCACCGACCTGTCCTCGCTCGACGCCGAGCAGCGCGAGCTGCTCAGCCAGCGGGTCGCCGGCGCCGTCGACCGTCACTGCACCGTGGGCCACACCATCGAGCACGGCGCTTCCTACACCACGACGATCGTCGACCCCAACGAGGACTGAGCCCTCAGCACCCCGGCCCTTGAACCGGCCGCGCTCCCCGAGGCCCCCTGCGTCACTCAGGTAAGGAGACCACTGTGAACACCTCCCGCTCCGGGCGCTCCACAGCGCTGGAACGTGCCCTCGACAAGGCCATCGCCATCCCGGCCTCCCGCATCGAGGAGCGCGTCGCACGGATGCGCCGGGACCGCCCCGGGGCCGACGCCGCCGAGCTCGTCGAGATGGCCGGCGCCCGCTTCCGGCGGGACGCAGGGTTGTCATCGGGGGCGGTCGGGGCCTCGGCAGCCATCCCGGCCATCAGTACGGGCGCGGCCGCTGCCCTGACGGTCGGCCAGAGCGCCGCCTTCATCGCCTCGGCCGTCACCTACGTTCTGACTGTCGCGGAGATCCAGGGGGTCCACGTCGTCGACACCGAGCGCCGTCGGGCCCTGGTCCTCTCCGCCCTTCTGGGCAAGGAGGGATCCGAGGCGGTTCAGGGCCAGCTGGGTCTGTCCTCAATGTTCTGGGCGGCTCAGCTGCTCATGCAGATGCCCCTGCCATCGGTGAAGTCGATCAACGCCCACCTCATCAAGCGGGTGGCCAAGCGCTCGGCCGCCAAGGGTGGGGCGCTGGCACTGGGGCGCCTCCTGCCCTTCGGGATCGGGGCCGCCATCGGCTGGAAGGGGGGCCGGGCACTGGCCAACCAGGTCATCGAGGGAGCGCAGGCGGCGCTGGGGCCCCAGCTCGCTCTGAGCGACTACGTCGACAGCTCCCACGTCGAGGTGATCGAAGCGTGAGCGGTATCGGCAGCGGCAGCGATCCCTCACCGTCAGCCGCTCAGTACCCGGCCCTGGCGCAGATGGGGCTCGTCCCCCCACCAGGTGTCGACGTCGCCTACGAGAACCTCCTGGCCGAGGTCCTGACCAACGGGACTGCGAAGTCCGACCGCACCGGCACCGGGACGCGTTCACTCTTCGCCCGCCAGCTGCGCTACGACCTGCGCCGCGGCTTCCCGCGCATCACCACGAAGTTCGTGGCCATGAAGGCCGTCAAGGGTGAGCTGCTGTGGTTCTTGCGCGGGGAGACCAACGTGCGCTGGCTCCAGGAACGGGGCATCACCATCTGGGACGAGTGGGCCGACGACTCCGGTGAGCTGGGACCGGTCTACGGCTCGCAGTGGCGCTCCTGGCCCACCCGGGACGGGGGCACGATCGACCAGATCACCGGGCTCATCGACACGCTGCGCACCGACCCGGACTCGCGGCGCATGCTGGTGTCGGCCTGGAACGTCTCCGAGCTGGGGTCCATGGCGCTGGCCCCCTGCCACGCGTTCTTCCAGTGCTACGTGGCCGACGGCCGCCTGAGCCTGCAGATCTACCAGCGCAGCGCCGACCTGTTCCTGGGGGTGCCCTTCAACATCGCCTCTTACGCGCTGCTGGCCCACATGCTCGCCCAGCAGACGGACCTGGAGCCCGGAGAGCTCATCTGGACCGGTGGGGACTGCCACGTCTACGACAACCACGTCGAGCAGGTCCGCACCCAGCTCTCCCGGGTGCCCAGCGCCCACCCCTTCCCTACGCTGCGCCTGGAACGGGCCGAGTCCATCGACACCTACGACATGGACGACATCGACGCCTCCCAGGGCTACGAGCACCACCCCACGATCAAGGCCCCGGTCGCGGTATGAGCGGCCTGGGGATGATCTGGGCCCAGGACGTCACTGGCGTCCTGGGGGCCGACGGCAGCATGCTGTGGCGCGTGCCGGCGGACTTCGCCCATTTCAAGGCCACGACCATGGGCTGCGGGCTGGTCATGGGGCGCACCACCTGGGACTCACTGGGAGGGCCCCTGCCCGGGCGGCGCAATGTGGTTCTCACCCGTGACCGCTCCTGGCGGGCCGAGGGGGCGGTTCGCGCCGGCTCGCTGCGCGAGGGGCTCTCGCTGGCGTCACGGGGCCTGGCCGCCGAGCTGGGGCACGATCCCCGTGACGGGGATGCTGCGGGGCTGCCCCGCCTGTGGGTCATCGGTGGCGGGAGTGTCTACGAGCAGGCGCTGGCTGACGGCCTGCCCGATGTGCTCGTCGTCAGCGTCCTGGACCTGGATGCCACGCAGCGGGCCCGCGAGCGCGGCCTGCCCGACTCGGCGCTCGTGCGCGCGCCGGGGATCAGCACTCAGGAGTGGGCCATCGATCCGGTCCTCTCCGACCCGCGGGGGCAGTGGCGCCCCACATCCGGGGACGCGCGCTGGCGCGTGGAGACCTGGCGGCACCTGTAGACGCGCTCGAAACGCCCTCGGCGAGCGTTTCAGCGGATGCTCAGTGCTCGGCGTCGTAGCGCGCCCGGGCCTGGCTGACAGCGCCGAGGTGCTCAGTGGCCCAGGCCTCGACATGAGCGAGCGCCTCCGCCAGCCCTTTGCCTGAGTCGGTGAGCTCGTAGGTCACTCGCGGTGGGATCTCAGGGTACTGATGGCGCTCGATGAGTCCATCACGCTCAAGGCCCCTGAGGGTCTGGGTGAGCATCTTGGTGGAGATACCGTCGACGCGGGTCGATATCTCCTTGAATCGTTGTGGCTGGCCCGCTTCGTGAAGCGCCCCGACGACGAGCACGGTCCACAGGTCACCGAGCGACTTGAGTAGACGGCGTGAGGGGCAGCTGCGGCTATAGGGGTCGGGCGCCATCTCCCCGGCCTGCTGCGTGCCGGTCGGCTGCTCAGTATCGGCCACGTCGTCTCCTCGTGTGCTGGGTCGCTGATCCGTCGTCGGCCGCTCACGCGTGTGAGCGGCCGACGACGGGTATAGGCGACAGGTTACCTGCGAACCGGGAGCCTTACTCGAGGCTCACTCGAGGCTCACTCGAGGCTCACCCGGGGCTCACTCTGACACGACGGCGAAGCCGCCGGTCCAACCGACCTGCTCCGTGACACCCAGGGCGATGTTCAGCGCCCCGAGCGCCTCCATACGCTCCGCCCGCTTGAGCTCGCCGGCGTCGGCCCATGCCAGTCCGGCGGCCTCGACGAACGAGCGCAGGCCCGCCTTGGCCTCCGCGGAGTCGGAGGCGGCCAGGACTGTGGCCGGGCGGGCACCGATGGTGCCGCTCGCCAGGACGGCGGCGAAGACGGTGTTGAAGGCCTTGACCACATGGGCGTCCGGGAGCCTCACGGCGAGCTCGGCGGCCGCGGAGCTACCGGCCGGGACGAGAGAGTCGAGGGAGGTGAAGTCCAGGGGGTTGGTCGGGTCGACGACGACCTTGCCGGCGAAGGCCTGTGCGCCGTAGGTGGCGATGACGTCGTCGATGGCGGCGTAGGGCAGGGCGAGGACGACGATGTCACCGGTCAGGGGTGAACCGATCTGGGCGACGTCGACGCCCGACAGGCCGGTGGCCTTGGAGGCGTCGCGCACCAGGACCTGAGTACTGGCACCGGCCTTGACCGCCAGACCCGCGACCGCCGATCCGATGTTGCCGGCGCCGATGATGGAGATGGAGGGGACGGACATGAGAGCTCCTTGAGCATTAGTTGTTGAACGAACAACTAAACTCTCTCACGCGCACCCACTTTCCGAAAGAGAGTGACTGCATGTAAGAGATCACAACCGTTGTCCGCACGCTCCCCGCCATCACTGACAGGCCGGACACCGCGGCCCTCTCGCCGCTCAGAGCAGCTTCTTGGACGTGAGCCAGTCGGTGGCGATGGTCTTGGAGCTGAGCTTCTCGCCGGTGGAGCGCTGGTTGAGGGAGCGCAGCTCGTCGGGGGTCAGCAGGGCCGAGACCCGGTTGATGGCGGTGGCCGCGATGGCCGGCAGCGAGGCGGAGACCAGCGGGGTGACGTTCTGCGGGAGGATCAGCATCTGAGGGTCGGACAGGATGACGAGGTCCTTGGCCCCGATGGCGGGATCGGAGGAGTAGATGTCGGCGACATCGACAGTGCCGTCGGTGAGGGCCTTGACGGTCAGAGGCCCACCGGAGTCCTCCACCGGCGTGACGGAGGCGTCGACGCCGTAGACGGCCTTGAGGCCCTTGGGGCCGTAGGGGCGGGTGGTGAACTCCGAGTTCGCGGCGATCGTAATGGGCCGCCCCAGCGAGGCCAGGTCGCCGATGGAGGTCAGGGAGTGAGCCTGGGCGGTGGCCTTGGTGACGGTCAGGGAGTCCTGATCCGTCGCCTCGGCCGGGTTCAGGACGGTCAGCGAGTGCGGCAGGGTCCTCAGCAGGGCGTCCTGGATGGAGGCGGTATCGCCGGCGGCGCGGGAGGGGGTCGCAGTGGCGGTCACGGTGGCGGTCGTGGCAGTCGGGCCGCCTGAGGCGGAGGTCTTGCTGTAGTACTCCAGCAGGTTGCCGCCGTACTCGGGGATGACGTGGATCTTGCCGGCCTCGAGCTCGGGCAGGTAGACCTCCCGCTGGCCGATCTGGTACTGGCGGGTGACGGTCAGGCCCGTCTTCTCCATCATCTGGGCGTAGAGCTCGGCGATGATCTCGTTGGAGTAGTACTGCTGGCTGCCGATGATGATCGGGCCGCCGGAGTAGCCTCCCGAGGCTTGGTCGACGGCGAAGGGATCGGTGTCGGAGCAGGCGCTCAGGGCGAGCAGGCCGGTGGTCGCGCCGACGCCGGCCAGCAGGCCGCGTCGCGTCAGCTGCTTGCCGGGGCGCGGGTTGGACGGTGCAGTCATGCTGATTCCTTCCGGTGCTGCCGGGCACCTGGGGGCGTGACCCCCCGTTGAATGAGGGCGAAGATGGCCTCGGAGGCCAAGGCCAGGGCGATGACCAGGAGCGCGGAGGCGAGCATCATGACGTAGTCCTGGGTCTTGAGGCCCAGGAACATGAGTCGGCCGAGCCCGCCGGCGCCGGTGTAGGCGGCCAGTGTGGCGGTGGAGATGACCTGGAGGCTGGCCGAGCGCAGCCCGCCGACGAGCAGCGGCGCCCCCAGCGGGATCTCGACCCGGCCCAGCACCTGTAGCTCACTCATGCCGCTGGCCCGGGCGCCGTCGACGGCCATGGCTGAGGCCGCCCGCACCCCGCTCATGGCTCCGGCCAGGACACTGGGCAGGGCCAGGATGACGAAGGCGATCATGGGGGCGCTCAGGCCGACCCCGAGAACGAGGCCGAACAGGGTAATGAGGCCGAGGGTGGGCAGGGAGCGGGCCGTGCCGCTGAGCGGCTGCACCCAGGTTCGCCCGCGTCCGGTGTGCCCCACCCACCAGCCGGCGGGGACCCCGATGAGGGCGGCGATGAGGACACCGGCCAGGGAGTAGAGGACATGCTGGACCAGCAGCGGGCCGATCCCCATGGCCCCGCTCCAGTGAGCGGGATCGGCGATGTAGGCCAGGGCGGCCAGAACGAACCTCACGCCTTGCCCTCCTGACTGTTCGAGGCGGCTGCGCAGGCTCCGGCAGCGACTGCCCGGGCGTCGCCGGCGCGCTTCCAGGTCCAGGGCAGGCACAGCCGCCCCAGAGCGAGGACGAGCCCGTCCAGGACGAGGGCCAGGGCCGCGGTGGCCACCAGGCCGGTGACGATCTCTGCGGTGATGCCGCGCTGGAAGCCGTCGGTGAACAGCCAGCCGAGGCTGCGCACACCGAGGACCGCCCCGACAGTGGTCAGTGAGATCGTCGAGACCGTCACCACGCGCAGGCCGGTGAGGATCGCGGGGCCCGCCAGCGGCAGCTCGACGGTGAGGAAGCAGCGCAGGCGCCCCATGCCCATGGCGGTGGCGGCGTCCAGGACGCGGGCGTCAACGGCGTCGAGTGCGTCGGCGGTGGCCGGCACCAGGAGCGCCAGCCCGTAGAGGGTCAGGGCCACGATGACGTTGAGCGGGTCGCGGATGCCGGTGGCCAGGATGATGGGGAGGATGACGAACAGGGCCAGGGAGGGGACGGCGTAGAGCAGCGAGGAGCCGGTCACCAGCACGGCTCGCAACGGCCGGGCCACGCGGGCCAGCCGGGCGATGGGGATCGCCAGGACGAAGGAGGCGACGATCGCAGGAACCGCCTGGAGCAGGTGGGCCAGGAGGTGCCCGGCGATGGTGGGCAGGTTGGCCAGGACCCAGCTCATGCCTGTTCCTCCGCCTCCGTGGAGGACTCGTCGGCCAGGCGCCCGACGGCGCGGCCGGCCCGGTCCAGGACGATCCGGGACTCGGCGACGTCCGTGAGCTGAAGCTGGCGGGCGGCGTCGTCGAGGCCGAGGAAGCGGGCGACGAAGTCATCGGCCGGGTCGGCCAGTAGCTGAGGGCCGCTGCCTCGCTGGGCGACTTGGGCGCCTTCGCGCAGGAGGATGATCTCGTCGCCCAGGGCGAGGGCCTCATCGACGTCGTGGGTGACGAAGATGATGGTCTTCCCCAGTTCGGCCTGGATGCGGGCCATCTCGCGCTGGAGGTCGCGGCGCACGAGCGGGTCGACGGCGCCGAAGGGCTCGTCCATGAGGAGCACCTCGGGGTCGGCGGCCAGTGCCCGGGCCACACCGACCCGCTGGGCCTGGCCGCCGGAGAGCTGGTGGGGGTAGCGCCCGGCCAGGTCGCGGTCGAGGTCGAGCATGTCCATGAGCTCGAGGGCCCGGCACCGGGCGTCGTGGCGGTCGGCGCCCTGGAGGCGGGGTACGAGGGTGATGTTGTCGATGACGCGCCGGTGCGGCAGCAGCCCCGCGTTCTGCATGACGTAGCCGATGGAGCGACGCAGGGCCACGGCATCGCGGGTGGCGACGTCCTCGTCATCGATGAGGACCCGTCCGCTGGAGGGCTCCACCATGCGGTTGACCATGCGCAGCAGGGTCGTCTTGCCACAGCCGGACGATCCCAGCAGGACGGTGGTGGTGCCGGCCTCGATACGGGCGGTGAAGGAGTCGACGGCGGGGGAACCTGATTCGGCGCCCCTCCCGGCCGGGTACGACTTGGTAACGGCATCGAAGGTGATGGTGCTGCTCATTGCGGGTGCCAGGTGTCCTCTCATGGCCTTAGGCGGCGCGGCCCGATGGCGTATCGCAACCGTACCAGCCGTCACCTGCCGATCTGCCAGGTGACGGCCTTTCCCAAGGCGATTGGTGCAGGATTGAAAGCAAACACCCAGGTGCTCACCATCGACACGTCGAAGGTATCGACGAGCTGCTCCCTCTCAACACCGCAGCAGTGCGCACCATTCCCGCACCTCATGCCCAGGCTGCGACCCGGGCGGGCTTTCCGGATCAGAAGGACGGGCGCAGGGCGACGTCGTCGGAGTAGTCCGAGGCAACGAGCTCGACACGGTTGCCCTCGGGGTCAAGCACGGTGGCCTCGTAGTATCCGTCGCCGGTCTCGCGAGGCCCGTCGACGACCGGCACACCGGCTTCCGACATGTAGGAAGCCAGGCGATCGACGTCTTCGCGCCCCGGCAGGCCAAAGGAGACGTGAGCCCACCCCAGCCCGGCGGCCTCGCGCCCTTCGGCCAGCTCCGGACGGGTCATGATCTCCAGGCGGGTCCCCCGCTCGTCCGCGGGCGTCTCGGCGAAGTGGAGGATGTGGGTGCGCAGGCCGGTCCTGGGGTTCTCGTAGAGGCCGTTGGCGTGCCCGTCGAACCAATGGGAGTAGAAGTCGCGGGCGCTGTCGAGGTCGGCGACCCAGATGGCGACGTGGTCGAGGTACGGCATGGTCATTCCTTTCCTGACGGTGGAGAATCACTACCGACAACCAGAAATGATCGTACGATCACTCTTCAAGGCAGCGATTTTTTGGCATTGAATCAACGGATTTCCGAAACTCCGATCCGTTGACACCAACAGTAGAAGACCATACGATCATTGTCATTGCTCGTTCTCCAGCAAAACGATCACCTCGTTGCTACCGATGCGGAGGAAGCATGCGCGAGAGTCCCCACGACAGGCGCCGCACGATACTGCGCGCCCTGAGCCCCACCACGGTCCACAGTGTGCAGGCGCTGTCCCGGCTGACCGGGGTCTCGGTCATCACCATCCGCCGGGACCTGGCAGAGCTGGCCCATGAGGGCCTGGCGACCCGGGTCCACGGCGGGGCTCTGCGTGCACCGCGCCGTGGAGCCGCCCGACCGGCCTCCATGCGTCGCAGGCAGGATGTGGAGATCAAGCGCCGTCTGGCGCAGGCCACTGCCGAGCTCATCGAGGACGGGGAGGCGGTCATCATCGACTCGGGGACCACCTGCGAGATGGTGGCTGAGCAGCTGGCCGGCCGCGACATCCGGGTTCTGTGCCTGTCGCTGGGAGCCGGGGCGGCAGTGGCCTCCGTGCGTGGAGCCGCGGTGACCATCGCGGGCGGCCCGGTGGATCCGGAGTCCCTCTCCCTGTTCTCCGCTGAGGCGGTCGAGGCGGTGCGCGCGTTCCGCGCCGACGTCGCGGTCCTGTCCGCCTGCGCCGTGTCCACCCATGAGGGCCTGACCGTCATGGAGTCCGACGACGCGATGGTCAAGCGCGCCATCATGGCCTCCTCCACCCGACGCGTTCTGCCGACCGCACCGAGCAAGATCACCCAGACCAACACCTACCGGTTCGGGCGTATCGAGGACCTCGACACGCTGCTGACAACAAGCCAGATCGACCCCGAGGCACTCGAGGAGCTGCGGGGAGTCGGGGTTGATGTCGTCCTGTGCGACTAACGGCGAACGACCGGGTCGCAGCGGAGCGACTTAGCCCAGCAGTGCTGCGAGGGTGCAGACGATGGCCAACAGCGGGAGGAGCCCCTGCTTGGCCGCTGCGCCACGGTGCGGCGCCGAGGCCAGGGCCAGGACCACGGCGGCGGCCAGCATGGCCCCGGTTCCGGCCAGGATGAGGGCGGCGCCGAGCGCCACGTGTCCCAGGGCCGCCAGGGTGACTCCGGTCAGCGTCTGGAGGGCCAGGAAGAGGTTGTAGAAGCCCTGGTTGAAGGCGTAGAAGGCGTGGGGCCTGGCCTCCTCGGGCGTGCCTCCGAAGGTCTTGCGGGCCAGGGGCCCCTCCCAGGCGATGGACTCCATGTAGAAGATGAGGACATGGAGAGCGGCGGCCAGGACGGCGAGGACCATTGCGGCCGTCAGCATGAGCGCTCGATTCATGGGACGGATGGAAACCGGTCGGCTCAACCGCCCCATCGCCGTCGTTATTCCCCCGGGAGTCCCGGCGCAGTCTCCTGAATGTCCTGCGCTCAGGAGGCCTGCTTGGTCACCCAGGCGATGAAGTTCTCCTCGCCGGTGCCGGTCAACTCGGCCATCGTGTGCCCCTGCCCCCAGATGGTGGCGAAGTCGACATTGCCGGCTCCGGCCTGCTGGAGCGCCAGGGCGAGGTTCACCTCAACGGTGGAAGCCGTGTCGCCCTGGGTGATGCCGGTGCGGATGCGCCAGGCCGGGGCAATGGTGGAGCTGCCCCGCCCCTTGGAGTCCTGGGTGAGGTAGTACAGGGGGTCGTACATCGCCACGCGCGTGACAATGTCGGTGCCGACCGAGTCCTTGGCGGCCAGGTCCTTCTCATAGGCGGCGACGCCGTAGTCCTTGTTCCAGCCCGACAGGCTCGCGTACCTGGACTGCCCTTTGGAGATGACCTCGCGGCTCAGGGAGGAGAAGTGCTGCTTGTTCTCCCCCGAGCCCATGACAAGGTTCTCGGTCTGGGCGCGGCCCACGCCGTCGAAGGCCCCCACGTCCTTGGAGGCGTTCTTCTGGGAGGTGACGAAGCCCTGCAGCCCGGTGATCGTCGCGGTCTTCTTGGAGGCGTCGTAGGTGACCCACTGCGAGGAGGAGTTGAGGAAGGCGATGTACTCCTCCACCGTCTTGTAGGTGGTGGACTCGGCGCTGCCCTGACTGCCTCCTCCGGGCGTCCCGCCCTTGGGTGGCGTGCCGCCGGCGTCACTGGGCGGGGTTCCCGACGGCGCCCCGCCGCCCCCACCGGGCTCCATCCCCGCCATCTCGGTGGAGGAGGGCGTGTAGGGGAAGGTGGTGGCCGCCAGGAAGTCGTTGAGGGACTTCTGGATGACCGCCACGAGGTGGTCGTAGTAGGAGCCTGACAGGAAGGTGCCCTGGGAGGAGGACTCCAGGGTCAGAGGCTTGCCCTGGGAATCGGTGAGCTTCAGCCCGTTGAGGTAGGCGGGGAAGGCGGCAGCGAGATCCTGGGAGTAGGCCCGCGTCCAGGTGCCCTCGGCCCGGGTGTCGGAGGAGGCGAACTGCCCCATGTTCCACTCGTAGGCGGCGTTGGCGCTGTCCAGGCTGGTGATCGGGCACCAGCACATGGCTCCGGCCACGGCGTCGGACAGTGCCTTGCCGCTGGTGTCAGTGGTGGCGGCCCCCAGGACGGCCAGGTAAGGGGCGAACAACTCGCTGTCCCCGGAGGCTCCGGCGACGGCGCTCTGCGCCCCTCCCCCGCTGTGCCCGAAGACATAGACCTTCGCGGCGTCGCCGGGCACGGCGGCGGAGTTGTAGCGCCGGTAGCGCACGGCGGCCTTGAGGTCGGCGACACCCCAGGGCGCGTTGCCGGAGTAGGTCTGGGAGTTGGAGTCCTTGCCGCGCAAACCGGCGAGGACGTAGATGAAGCCGGCCTCCATGTAGGCCTTGATGGTGTCGTAGGAGTACTCGGTGGGCGGCTTCTGGGCGGAGTATCCCGGGGTGTTGACCGGGAAGACGGTGGGTGCGGTGGCAGCGGTGAAGCTGCCGACGGCGCCCGAGGCGTTGACGGTGACCGTGTAGGTGCCGTTGCCGTTGTCCTTCCCAGTGAAGTAGGCACCGGGCACGTAGATGCCCAGGGTCTCGTAGTCCGAGGCCTGGGGCGTGGCCACATAGCGCAGACCCAGCTGGTAGTAGACCTTGTGGTCCGCGTCGTAGCGCCAGGCGGCGGAGTCCAGGGCGAGCTTGGCATCGGTGGGCGCCTGCGACGAGGCCGTGGAGGAGGCCTGCGCGGTGGCCCCTCCGGTGGAGCAGGCTCCCAGGCCCAGGAGTCCCGCCGTGGCGGGCAGGGCGGCAAGGATGGTGCGTCGTGGCAGGTTCATCGTGGTTCCCTCCGGCACGCTCAGTCGCGTGCCTCGCTCGGGTGTCTGCGTACGTGGCTAGCACATCACCTTAAGGCACGGACGATCCCAGGACGTGGCTGTGCCGCTTCTGTGAGTCGGCATCCGCGTGCTGGCGAGCAAGCCAGAATGTGGGCTCGGCTCGTACGACGACGGCGTCGCCCTCACGTGAAGGGCGACGCCGTCGTCAGCTATGGGGGACAGTCCTGAGGATCAGTCCTCAGCGACACTGGGGTGAGTCATGTCCATGGGGACGACCCACTTGTCGAACTCCTCAGCGGTGACGAAGCCGAGCTCGAGGGCGGACTCGCGCAGGGACAGGCCCTTGTGGTGCGCGTTCTTGGCGATCTTGGAGGCCTTGTCGTAGCCGATGTGGCGGTTGAGGGCGGTGACCTGCATGAGGTTGGTCTCCAGGTTGGCCTTGATCCGCTCGGTGTTGGGCTCGATGCCGTAGGCGCAGTTGGTGTCGAAGGAGACGCAGGTGTCACCCAGGAGCTGGATGGACTCCAGAACGCACCAGGCCATGACCGGCTTGAAGACGTTGAGCTGGAAGTTGCCCTGGGATCCGGCGAAGCCGACGGTGGCGTCGTTGCCGAAGACCTTCGTGGCCACCATGGTCATGGCCTCGCACTGGGTGGGGTTGACCTTGCCAGGCATGATCGAGCTACCGGGCTCGTTCTCCGGGATGATGAGCTCGCCGATGCCGTTGCGGGGGCCGGAGGCGTACCAGCGCACGTCGTTGGCGATCTTCATGAGGGCGTCGCCCAGGACGCGCAGGGCGCCGGAGACCTGAACCAGGGCGTCGTGGGCACCCAGGGCGGCGAAGAGGTTGTCCGCCTGGGTGAACTCAATGCCGGTCTCCTCGGAGATCTTCTTGGCGCACAGGGCCCCGAACTTCGGGTGAGCGTTGAGGCCGGTGCCGACGGCGGTCCCGCCGATGGCGAGCTCACGGGCGCGGGAGTCGGCGTAGCGGATGCCGTCGAGGGCGAAGTCGATCTGGGCGACCCAGCCACTGATGACCTGCCCCAGGGTGATGGGGGTGGCGTCCTGCAGGTGGGTGCGGCCCACCATGACGACGTCGGCGTAGGCCTTGGCCTTGGCATCCAGGGTGTCGCGCAGCTGCTGGACGCGCGGGTACATGGCGGCCAGCTCGTTGACGACGGCGATGTGCATGGCGGTGGGGAAGGTGTCGTTGGAGGACTGGCCGCGGTTGACGTGGTCGTTGGGGTGGACCGGGGTCTTGGAGCCGCGCTCGCCGCCGGCCAGCTCAATGGCGCGGTTGGAGATGACCTCGTTGGAGTTCATGTTGGACTGGGTGCCCGAGCCGGTCTGGAAGACCACGAGCGGGAACTCGGCGTCGAGGTCACCGGCGATGACCTCGTCGCCGGCCTTGGCGATGAGCTCGGCGATGTCGGCGGGCAGCTCACCGAGCTCGGCGTTGGCCAGGGCGGCGGACTTCTTGAGGATCCCCAGGGCCTTAATCATGGGGCGGCCCCACACGAAGGTCTCGCGGCCGATGTCGAAGTTGTGCAGGCTCCGCTCGGTCTGGGCCCCCCAGTAACGGTTGGCGTCCACCTCGATGGTGCCCATGGAGTCGGATTCGGTGCGGGTCGTGACAGCCTGGTTGGGCGTCTTTGCATCAGTTGTCATAGGTGCAAGGTTAGGCGCTAGTGCTCGCCGCCGTGCGGGGACGGGCGTCCCAGACACGTCTCAGATCGCTACCGGCCGAGAGCATCGTCGATGTCGGCAGCTCAGGACATCGCCGCCAGCACCGCCTCGGTGCCGGCGGCGATCGTCGTGTGCGCACCGGCCGCGAGTCGGACAACCTCGTCGGGATCGGTGGGCGCCTGGGCGAAGGACAGGTCGGAGACGACGCTCATGCCGGCCACGCGCACCCCGAGCTGGTGCAGGGCGATGGCTTCCAGGACGGTGGACATGCCGACACAGTCGGCACCGGCGGACTCCAGCATTCGCGTCTCCGCCATGGTCTGATACTCCGGCCCGCGCACAGCGGCATAGACGCCTGACCTCTCTGTGACACCGCGCAGGACGTCAGCGAGCTCGTCGTCCCACACACTGCGAACGTCAGTGAAGACCGGGCCGTCGAAGGGTGAGGAGCCGGTGAGGTTGAGGTGGTCGGTGATCGTCATGACCTCGCCGATGTGCCAGCTGCGCAGGCAGCCGCCGGCGTTGACCAGGACGGCCTCACGTACGCCGGCTGCGGCCGCGATACGGGACAGGGCGACCACGGGTCCGGGCCCGTGCCCCTCGTAGAGGTGGGTCCGTCCGCGGGCCACGAGGACGCGCCGACCTCCCCCGACCTCCTGTCCAGTCACCTTCCGGCCACGAGCGACGACATAGGAGTCGAGGCGGTCCTCATGTCCCGGCGCGACCGGGACCATGACCCCGGGCAAGTCGGACAGGCGCATGCTCGCAGCCGGCTCACCCCAGGACGCCAAGGCGTCAGCGGCGCCGGACCCCAGGACCACCAGGAGGTCGTGGCGAGGTGCGCCGGTGCGTCGGGCGATCTGGTGGGCGCCTTCCACGGCCGGGCCCGGGCCTTCTGCGCCGGCAGAGGCGCTCAGGGCCTCCAGACGCTCAGGCTCGAGAGCGAAGCCTGTGGCCCTGTCGTTCACGAACGGGCCTCCTGGAGGGCGATCCGGCCTCGGCCGAGGGCAAGGTGCCCGAGCACACCGATGAGCAGAGCGGCCAGCACACCGAGGTTGGCTCCGGCCCAGGCCCCGTCGCGGCCCCCGAGAGGCCCGAGCAGGTAGCCCTGCCAGGACAACCAGGAGGCGGCCGAGTTGACGACCAGCCCCCAGCCAACGACGGAACCGGCAGCCACGAGGACGATGGCCTCCCAGTTGACTGAGCCGTAGACGCCGTCGGGTGTGAAGAGGGCCTCCTCGTCGTAGTCGCGCTTGCGCAGAATGACCTCGGCGACCATGACTCCGGCCCAGGCGGCGATGACGACTCCCAGGGTGGTGAGGAACCCTTGGAAGGGGCCGAGGAAGTCATCGGCACCGAAGATGACGGCGATGGTGCCCACGGTCATGATGGTGGCGTCGATGGAGGTGGCCACGTGCCGGCGCACGGGCAGGCCGGTCGCCAGGAGCGACAGGCCCGAGGAATACAGGTCCATGATGATGCCGCCGGCCAGCCCCAGGATGGCGACGATCGCGAAGGGGATGAGGAACCATGTGGGCAGGATCGTGGTCAGGGCGCCGATGGGGTCGGTGTTGATGGCCTGGCCGAGCTCGGCGTCGGAACCCACCAGGAGGATGCCGAAGAAGACGAGCACCACGCAGGGCAGTGCCGATCCCAGCGTGGTCCAGCCGATGACGCCGGCCGTCGAGGCCTTGCGGGGCAGGTAGCGGGAGTAGTCGGCAGCGGCATTGACCCAACCGAGGCCGAAGCCGGTGGCCACCATGACCAGGGCTCCGATGAAGGCCGCGGGGCCGCCCGACGGCAGGGCCAGAATCCTGTGGACACTGATCTGGGGAGCGACAAGGACGAGGTAGATGATGGTGAGGACACCGGTGGCCCAGGTGATCCAGGTCTGGACCCTCATGATCGCCTCGAAGCCGAGGATGCCGGCACTGGCGGCCAGGCCGACAGTGAGCAGGAAGCCCAGGATCTGGGCACCGACCTGGTTGTGCCAGCCCAGGGCCTGGAACACCGTGGCCGAGGCCAGGGTGGCGGAGACGCACAGGACGGTCTCCCAGCCGACCGTGAGGATCCAGGACAGGGCCGCGGACAGGCGGTTGCCGTTGTAGCCGAAGGCCGCTCGGGACAGTGCCAGGGTGGGGGCGCTGCCTCGTTTGCCCAGGACGGCCACGACGCCGCACAGGAGGAAGGAGACGATGACACCGACGCTGCCCGCAACGACCGCCTGCCAGAAGGACAGTCCAAATCCGAGGACCCAGGCGCCCCAGGACAGTCCCAGCACGGAGATGTTGGCCGCGAACCAGGGCATGAAGAGATCGCTCGGCCGTCCCTTGCGATCGGACTCGGAGATGACGTCAAGACCGGCGTTCTCGACTCGGGTGGCGGCGGGGACGTCTGCGGGTGCACTGCTCATGGGTGATCGACCTCGATGTCGGTATCAGGTGGCTCTCGAAGGAGAGGTGCCTGAAGTCTACGGGCACTGAGATGCGCCGAACGACACCGGAGAGACGAACTGAGCAACCACATCCCCAACAAAATAGGATATGTCACACGCTTGAGGCGATCTCCATAGAAACTCTCACTGGATATCGGGTCCCGTCTCAGATGTACACCTGTATAGTCGAGCCATCCTCCACGTCTCCACCTCGTGGAGACTCACTACGGAAAGGAGCTCTCATGAGCGACAACGGAACCTTCGACAGGCTCGCCGGCAAGGCCAAGGAGGCCGCGGGCAAGGTCACTGGCAACAAGGAGACCGAGACCGAGGGCAAGCTCCAGCAGGCCGAGGGCAAGATCAAGGAGGTCGCCGAGGACGCCAAGGACGCCATCAAGGGTGCGGTCAACCACCTCAAGGGCGACAAGTAAGCGTCGTCGCGACATACGTCGAGCGCCCAGCCTCCTGAAGGAGGCTGGGCGCTACTGCGTTGCCGATACCGGCGTCAGCTGCTCGCAGGGATCAGGGTCGGCGCCACGTTGACCACGCTCTGCGAGGGGTCGGCCTGCCCCCAGGAGTTGTTCCCCCAGGTCCAGGTCCCCTTGTCAACCGTGGCCCACGTGTCATAGCCGGAGGTGCCGATCTGGCTGGCCCCGTCGATCTTGTCCACCTGCACCAGCCCTGATGGGGTGTCGGAGACAGTTCCGTTGACCTGTCCGTAGCGGTTGGAGCCGAAGCACCAGACCGTGCCCTTGGCGAGCGCACAGGTGTGCTCGTAACCGGAGACGAGCGCGGTGGGAGCGGCCGGCAGCTTGCCGACCTCCACGGCCTGGTTCACCAGCGCCTCATCAGTCTTCTTGCCGAGCTGGCCGACCTCGTTGGCGCCCCAGGCGTATACCTTGCCCGAGTCGTCCACGGCCACGGCGAAGCCCTTGCCCACGCTCAGCGCAGAGACCTTGACCTTCTCCAGGCCGGGCACCGCCGTCGGCGAGACACGTGCGCCCTGAGTGTTGGCCTGGGCGTCAGCGCCCCAGCAGGAGACTCCGGTGCCGCCGGAGGAGCAGACGAAGGAACCGCTGCCGGCGCGCAGGGTCGTAGGCTTGTTGGCAGCGGGGGCCGCCGCAGCGGGGGACGACGGAGCCTCCGCGTCCTTACCGGGCCACAGCCAGTGGCCTCCCAGGGCACCCCCCACCAGCCCGAGGGCGAGCACACTGACCGCTACGACCGGGAGGACCCAACCGCGACGCGGAGCACTGCTCGGGTACTGGGAGACATCGCTCTGCGGCGCCTCCATCTCGGTCACCGCGGGCAACGGCTGAAGCCGGTAACCCTGCGGCTGAGGCTGCGTCGGTGTCGCCATCTGCGGCTGGAGCGGCGCGACCGCAGCCGGCTGCTGAGCAGGCTGAGTCGGCTGAGCCGCCCCGTAGTCCACAGTGCCGCCATGAGCACCGTCGCCTCCGAATACGCCATCAAAGGCCGCGGGCTGTGCAGGCGCCCCGTACACGGGCGCGGGCTCTTGAACGGGCATCTGCTGCTGAGCAGGCGGGTACCCGGCAGGCTGCTGAGGGGAATATCCGGCAGATGCTGCGATCTGTTCGAGCTGCGCACGCTGCTCGGGCGTCCAGGCGTGTCCGGCGGCAAGGGCCTCCTGAGCACGCTCAGGACTGCCGCCGATGAACCACAGCACCCTGTCCCCGTCGAGCATCCGGTCATCCATGGGCCAGACCTCTCCTCAACGTCAAGGACCGATGTGTGTCAGTAGGTCAGCCTACGGCGAGCCATGAGCATGGCGGCGCCTGTCGCACCGGTGCCCAGCACCATCCAAGCGGCGGTCGTTCCCGCTCCGGTCTGAGCGAGGGTGGAGCGACCTGCGGTGGCGGTGCCCTGCTGGCCAGAGGCAGCCTGCTCGCGGGGTGCGGCGGCCTGCTCACCGGGAGCCTCCGCAGCGCCCTGGGGGGCGCTCTCCTCGGCCGCCGCAGGGGCACCTCCCTCAGAGGACTGCTCGGGGGCCGGGGCCTGCTGCTCGGGAGCAGCCTGGGAACCGGCAGGATCGCCCTGCTGCTGGTCGCCCTGGTTCGGCTGGGACTGCTCAGCCGGAGCCTCCGGCTTGTTCTCCTGCTGCGCCGCGGCGTTGTTGGCACCCGGAGCCTGAGGTGCCGCCTTGCCCGCGTCCTCCGCGGGGGCGGGAGCAGGCTCGGGGGCGGGGGCAGGCTGCTTGTCGCCATCGGGCTTGGGAGCGGCCGGGGAGGGGGTGTCGGGCTGGGGAGCGTCGGCCTTCGCGCCACCGGACTGCGGCGCCACCTGCTCGGCGGCAGGAGCGGGGTCCGTCTCGGCAGCAGCCGCGCCGACCGGGACGACGGACAGGGCCACGGCCGCGGACGCGGCCATCCATACGCTTCGCTTCATGGGAACTCCTTCAGGATGTGAGAGCCACGGCTCTCACATCGGGTGATGAGGATGTGGATGCGGACACCTTACCCAACGCAGCCCGGGTCCTGTCACGCCACCGACACGGGCACTACTCCACTGTTGGGCACTTCACATCTTAGCCGCTCGGACGTGCTGAGAGACGGTCAGACCCTCAAGCCCAGCCCTCTCATGCGCGAGACCGCCCCCTGGGTCAGCACCGAGTGGAGCTGCTCCTGAGCCATCTGCCCGAGGAGCTCGGGGAACTGCCCCAGGAGCCTCTGGAAGGTTCCGATCTCCTCACCGATGACGCGCCGACCCCACAGCCCCAGCCGGGCGGCCAGCTGTGGGTCGGCCGCAATGACCTCCTCCAGCTCGGCGACGGCGTAGGTGCTGATCGGGTCCTGGCTGAGCTCGTGGACGAGCCCTCTGCGCAAGGGATCCTCCAACGACTCGCTCAGCGCCATCCCGAAGTCGATGAGCAGCCCGAAGGTGATGTAGGTCTTGAGCAGGCGCTCGGCCCAGTCCAGTGGCCGCAGCCGCTCGTCGAAGTCGCCCAGCACGTCGGTGAAGCGCTCGGCCGCCCCCAGGGCGTCGATGCCGTGGGTCGCGGCCAATTCCACGACCCGGTCGAAGGAGGCGACCTCCCAGGCGCTCATGCGCAGCAGGTCGACCCGGGCCGTCATCCGCGGAGCCCGGTCGGCATCCTTGGCGTAGCGGGTGCAGGCCGCCGTCCGGGAGATCGCGACGACGCCGACGACCGACAACTCGTGAGGCCCGACCTGCATCGGGGTGGAGGCGCTGGGCTGAGGTGACGGAGTCGGCATCTGGGACATGGCCACCATCGTATCCAGGTCTTGCCGTGCGTGAAGCACAGCCGTGACATCGACCACGCCGACGGCGCACCTCCCCATCCAGACAGGCCATCATCATGTTTTCCCGCTACGCTGACGGCGTCCACGGTTGCCCGGTCGTCAGATGGACTCAGATATGACTCGCGATCGGCTGCCAGATCCGACGGCGCCAACGCCCACGCAGCGCACCCGACTGTGCGCGCGAGCGACAGCCGCGCCGGAGCGGTTCAACCCGATCAGAAGACAAGGAACCTCGTGAGCAACGAGCAGCACGGGGCCGACGCCGTCGAGCCCGACCACAACTCCACAGACGACCAGACCACCATCGAGGGTGCCGACGCCGCTGCCGGCGCCACGACCGCCCCGTCCGGGATCATCGAGACGGCCGGCGCCCACGCCCCCGTCCTGGACGAGGCCACTCCCGACATCACCGACGAGGGCGACCAGACCGACCTGAGCCGCAAGACCTTCGCCGACTTCGGTGTCGAGCCGGAGATCTGCGAAGCCCTGGACGCCAAGGGCATCACCCACCCCTTCCCCATCCAGGCCCTCACCCTGCCAGTGGCCCTGGAGGGGCAGGACATCATCGGTCAGGCCAAGACCGGCACCGGCAAGACCCTGGGCTTCGGCATCCCCCTGCTCATGGACACCCTGGGTCCCGGGGAGGAGGGCTGGGACGAGGATCCCGCCTCCGGCAGCCCCCAGGCCCTGGTCATCCTGCCCACCCGCGAGCTGGCCAAGCAGGTCGCCGAGGAGCTGTCCACGGCTGCCGCCAAGCGGACCGTGCGCATCGTCCAGGTCTACGGAGGGCGCGCCTACGAGCCCCAGATCGAGGACCTCGAGCGGGGAGCCGAGGTCGTCGTGGGCACACCCGGCCGCCTCATCGACCTCATGGAGCGCGGTGTGCTGGACCTGGCTCACGTCACCACCGTCGTCCTGGACGAGGCCGACGAGATGCTGGACCTGGGCTTCCTTCCCGACGTGGAGAAGATCCTGGCCCGCACCCGCGCCGACCGGCACACGATGCTCTTCAGCGCCACCATGCCCGGGGCCGTGGTCGCCCTGGCGCGCCGCTACATGACCCGCCCCACCCACATCCGCGCCCAGGACCCGGGCGACGAGGGTATGACCGTCCAGACGGTCCAGCAGGTCGTCTACCGCACCCACTCGATGAACAAGGTGGAGGTCGTCTCCCGGATCCTCCAGGCCGAGGGGCGCGGGCGCACCATCATCTTCGCGCGCACCAAGCGCACGGCGGCCCGGGTGGCCGACGACCTGCGCGCCCGCGGTTTCGCCACCGGGGCACTGCACGGCGACCTCGGCCAGGGGGCCCGCGAGCAGGCCCTGCGCGCCTTCCGCAACAACAAGGTGGACGTCCTGGTGGCCACCGACGTGGCCGCCCGGGGCATCGACGTCGACGACGTCACCCACGTCATCAACTACCAGTGCCCCGAGGACGAGAAGATCTACGTCCACCGCATCGGGCGCACCGGACGCGCCGGCAACTCCGGCACGGCGGTCACCTTCGTGGACTGGGACGACGTGCCGCGCTGGCGGATCATCGCCAAGGCTCTGGGCCTGCCCATCGAGGAGCCGGTGGAGACCTACCACACCAGCGAGCACCTGTTCTCCGACCTGTCGATCCCGGAGAAGGTCACCGGCCGCCTGCCCCGTCACAAGCGCACCCTGGAGGGGCTCGACGCCGAGGAGATCGAGGACCTGGGTGAGACCGGCAAGCATGGGCGCAAGCAGTCCGGCCGGCAGGGCGGGCGCTCGGAGCGCGGCCGGGGCCGCGGCGGCAGGGGCGCCAAGGACTCCAAGCGCGGTGAGCGTTCCCGGCGCTCCGCCGACGGCGAGGCCAAGCCCCGGCGCAAGCGCACCCGTAAGCGCACGCGCGGCGGCCGCCCGGTTGACGGGACCGCCGGCGAGTAGGACTGACAAGCAGCGGCTGAGACTCACGTGGGTCTCAGCCGCTGTCCGTCTCCGGGGCGGAGCCGGGTCAGAGGCGGGTCGCCAGGAAGGCGAAGACGCCGTCGGCCATGATCTGGACGGCGATGGCCGCCAGGAGCAGTCCCATGACCCGGGTGAGGATCCGGATGCCGGAGGTGCCCAGCACCCGGTTGAGCCCC
Source organism: Actinomyces sp. oral taxon 175 str. F0384 (assembly GCF_000223355.1). Taxonomy (NCBI): domain Bacteria; kingdom Bacillati; phylum Actinomycetota; class Actinomycetes; order Actinomycetales; family Actinomycetaceae; genus Actinomyces; species Actinomyces sp. oral taxon 175. The sequence continues at coordinate 629,592 of NZ_AFUR01000001.1, read as the reverse complement.
AGGGAGAAGCGCAGCGAGGCCCAGATGGCGATGTGCGTGCCGATGATCGCGGCCGTCACGGAGACCCACCCGGCCACCCCGCCTCCGGTGGTGTCCACGGCGACCATCGCCGCGACGATGGCGCCGGGCCCGGCCAGCAGGGGCGTGCCCAGGGGCACGAGGGCGGCGTTGGCAGTGACGGCCTCGGGGTCGGGGCTCTCATCGACCTTGTCGGTCAGCAGCTCCAGGGCCACCAGGAGCAGCAGCAGTCCGCCGGCCACCTGGAGAGAGGGCACCGAGATCCCCAGGAACTTCAGGATGTAGCGTCCGAAGACTGCGAAGAGCACGATGACGGCGAAGGAGACGACCGTGGCCTGGCGTGCAGAGGCGGCGCGCTCAGGGGGTGTCTGCCGCGAGGTCAGGGACAGGAAGATCGGGATGGCGCCCAACGGGTCCTGGATGACCAAGAGCGTGGTGAAGGTCGTGGCGAAGACCGTGGTGTCGAAGACGGACTGCAGCATGGGGCGTTTCTATCACCGCCGCTCGGCGGAAGTCGGGTGCCGTGGCCGGTCGGCCCTCAGGGGCGGACGAGGTCGAGGGCGCCCTCGTCAAGGATCTGTTCCAGCAGCTCGGGCGGCATGAGGTTCTCCCCCAGGCGGTTGGGCTTGCCGGTGCCGTGGTAGTCCGAGGCCCCCGACAGCCCCAGGCCCAGGCGCTGGGCCAGGAGGCGGACCTGCTCTCGCTGCTCGGGGTCCTGGTCGCGGTGGTTCATCTCCAGGGCCGCCAGGCCGGCCTCGGCCATCTGGGCGAAGGTCTCATCGGGCACGAGGCGGCGTTGGCGGGAGGCGGCGCGCGGGTGGGCCGCCACCGGGACCCCACCGGCGGCGCGCACCAGGCGGCAGGCCTCCACCGGGTCCAGCGCCCAGTGGTGCACGTAGTAGGGCGAGGAGGTGGCCAGCGGCCCGGCGAAGGCGGCGTTACGATCAGGGAAGGATCCGGCCGCCACCAGGGCATCGGCGATATGGGGCCGGCCGATCGTGTGGGAGTCGGCCGACTGGGACAGGACGTCCTCCCAGGTGACCGGGTAGTCCTGACTGAGGCGCTCGACCATCCGCTGGGCCCGGCTGTCGCGCGAGCGGCGGGCGCGGGCGAAGGCGGCCTCCAGCCCGGCGTCGTCGGCCCGGTGCAGGTAGGACAGCAGGTGGAGGGTGACCCCGTCGGCCGCGCAGGAGATCTCGGTGCCGCGCAGCAGGGCGACACCGGCAAACGGGACGGCCTGGGCCGCCTCCTGCCAGCCGGCCATCGTGTCGTGGTCGGTCAGGCCGACGACGTCGAGGCCGGCCTCGGCCGCCTTCTCCATGAGCTCGGCGGGCGAGTCGGTGCCGTCGGAGCAGGCCGAGTGGGTGTGGGGGTCGATGCGCACCGGGACAGTGTAGGTAAGTGCGGGCAGCGCGCAGGGAGGCGTGGAAGACTGGACGGCATGAGCGAGTCGAGCCGTATGAGCAGTACTGTGCCCACCACGCGGCGCACCGACGACGCCCCGGTCCGCTTCGGGGTGATCGGGGCCGGTTTCATCGCCCGCTGGTTCGCCGAGGCCGTCGCCCGCGAGCCGGGTGCACAGATCGTGGCCGTCACCTCCGCCCACCGCGAGCGCGCCGCCGCCTTCGCCGCCGAGTACGGAATTCCACATGCCTATGCCTCGCTTGAGGAGATGCTCACCGCCCACGGCCCGGGCTCGACCGACCCGATCGACGTCATCCATGTGGGTTCCCCCAACTCCCTGCATACGCAGCACGCGATCGCGGCCCTGGAGGCAGGTTTCCACGTGGTGGTGGAGAAGCCCTTCGCCCTGACGCGCTCGCAGGCCGAGGCGATGGTGGAGGCAGCACAGGCGGCCGACCGCTTCCTCATGGAGGGGTGGCTGTCCGCCTTCGAGCCCGGAGTGGCCCGGCTGCGCGAACAGCTGCCGCGGCTGGGGCGGCTGCACCGGGCGGTGCTGTCCAAGGAGCAGTTCTCCTCGCGGATGGAGGTCTACCGCTCCGGTGGCCTGCCGCCGGCCTTCAATCCGGCTCTGGGCGGCGGCTCCCTTATGGACCTGGGCATCTACCCGGTCAACCTGGCCATTCACCTCTTCGGTGAGCCGGACCGGGTGACGGCCACGGGGACGCTGCTGGAGTGCGGTGTCGACGCACGAGGCACGGCGGTCCTGTCCTATGACTGCGGTGAGCACGCCGGGCTGGAGGTCGTCTGCCTGCACTCCAAGACCTCCCCGGGGACACAGTCGAGCTTCGCCGGGGACCATGACGTGCTGAGCATTGACGACTGCCAGTGGCCCCGGCGCATTGGGCTGCACGGCCCGGCGGCGGCGACGGGCACGGATGAGGACCTGTCGGTTGAGCGCGGCGCTGAGGCGCCCGGTCACCAGCTCGCCTACGAACTGGCCGAGGTGTGCCGCCTGGTGCGGGCCGGAGCGCGCCAGTCCGATCTGCACCCATTGAGCCGCTCCGTGGCGGCGGTCGGGGTCCTGCAGGAGGCTCGCCGCCAGGTGGGGGTGCGTTTCCCGGCCGATGAGCAGGACTGAGCCGCCCCAGCGTTCCTGAGTACCCCACCGAGCGCCGGTTGGGGCCCAACAGTGGAATGATGCCCCTATGGCATCGACTTCTCCCGCAGACAACCGCCCGTCCGACGAGACCCCCGCCTCCTCGCAGGAGGCCCCCCAGTCCTTGGCGGCGCGAGGCTCCAACCGGTCCCGCCAGCCCGAGAACCAGGCCTTCCGCGACTTCATCGGCTCGGGGTGGGGCCCGCGTCCCGAGGGTCTGCCCTCCCGCAGCGAGGCGGCCCCCTGGGCGGCCGCCCGCCGTGAGGCCCTCGGCAGGCTCTTCCCCGGCGAGCGCCTGGTCCTGCCCGCGGGCGCGCTCAAGGTGCGCAACAACGACTGCGACTACCGGTTCAGGCCCCACAGCGCCTTCGCCCACCTGGCCGGAACCGGCACGGACTTCGAGCCGGATGCCGTGCTCGTCCTGGACCCCCTCACCAAGCCGAGTCAGGACGCCGGTTCCCCGGACGGCTCCGATGACACCGACGACGTCGCCCCGACGCATGAGGCGGTCCTCTACTTCCGGCCCAGGGCCTCGCGATCCAGCCAGGAGTTCTACGGCGACCCCCGCTACGGCGAGCTGTGGGTGGGGGTGCGGCCCTCCCTGGAGGAGGTCGAGGCCTCCACCGGCATGCGCTGCGCCCACATCGACTCCCTGCCCGACGCGCTGGCCAAGGATGCCGGTCCCGACGCGGTGCAGCTGCGCGTCGTGGCCGAGGCCGATGAGTCCGTCACCGCTCTGGTGACCACCACGCGGGAGAAGGTCGGGCTGCAGACCGGCCAGGGCGCCGCGGAGGTGGACGCCGGTCTGGCCGAGGCCGCCAGCGAGCTGCGCCTGGTCAAGGACCCCTGGGAGATCGACCAGCTGCGTGCCGCCGTCGCCGCCACCAAGGCCGGCTTCGACGACCTCATCCGCTCCATCCCCCGGGCCCGCGGCCACTGGCGCGGTGAGCGGGTCCTGGAGGGGGCCTTCGGGGCCAAGGCCCGTGAGGAGGGCAACGGCCTGGGCTATGACACGATCGCCGCGGCCGGCAACCACGCCAACACCCTGCACTGGATCAACAATGACGGCGCCGTCGAGCCCGGCCAGCTGGTCCTGGTGGACGCCGGTGTCGAGGTCGACTCCCTCTACACCGCTGACGTCACTCGCACGATCCCGGTCGATGGTCGCTTCACCGAGGCTCAGCGCCGGATCTATCAGGCGGTTCTCGACGCCGCCGACGCCGCCTTCGCCCGTGCGGGCACCCCGGGCTGCCGCTTCAAGGACGTCCACGCCGCCGCCATGGAGGTGATCGCCGCCCGCCTCGAGGAGTGGGGGATGCTGCCCGAGGGCGTCAGCGCAGCCGACTCCCTGGCCCCCGAAGGCCAGTACCACCGGCGCTGGATGGTGCACGGCACCAGCCACCACCTGGGCCTGGATGTCCACGACTGCGCCCAGGCGCGCCGCGAGATGTACATGGAGGCCGAGCTCAAGCCGGGCATGTGCTTCACCATTGAGCCGGGACTGTACTTCCGCGAGGACGACCTGCTGGTGCCCGCCGAGATGCGTGGCACGGGCGTGCGCATCGAGGACGACGTCGTGGTGCGCGAGGACGGCAGCGTGGAGCGCCTCACTCAGGACGTGCCCCGCACCGTGGAGGAGGTCGAGGCCTGGGTGAGCGGACTCATCGCCGACTGACTGCCGACTGACTGCCGACTGACTGACTGCTCGGTCACCTCCCTTGCCGCTCATCGCTATTCGTAGATAGCATCGCCGCATGACGATGAAACATGGGCTGCTGCCCGAGGACCGCCCCCAGGACCACGGTGCTGTGCGCGAGGCCTCCACCGTGGCCTCCCTGCTCGATGTCCTGGGGGACGCCACCCGCCTGGCGATCCTGCGCCACCTCCACGGCGGCGAGCACCGGGTGGTGGAACTGACCGAGCACCTGGGCCTGGCCCAGTCGACCGTCTCCCAGCACCTGGCGATCCTGCGCAGCGCCGGTCTCATCTCCAGCCACTCCCACGGACGGGCCAACGTCAGCCGGATCGAGAACCCCGAGGCCATCGAGCAGGTCCTGGCCGCTGCCGAGTCCTTGGCCGCCGTCATCTCCGCGGACGGAGCGAGCCGGGGCAAGGAGCCGCAGTGAGCACCCCAGCCGGCCACGAGCCCGACGCCCATTCCCACCACCACTCCCGCGGTCACTCGCACGCCCACGGCGCCGGGGCCTCGCGTGGGCGGCTCCTGGTCGCCCTGTGCCTGTCGGCCACCGTCCTGGTGGCCGAGATCGTCACCGCTCTTGTCACCGGATCGCTGGCGCTGCTGGCCGACGCCGGGCACATGCTCACCGACGTCGCCGGCCTGGCCATGGCCCTGACGGCCGCCCATCTGTCCACGCGTCCGGCCACGGACCGCTCCACCTGGGGCATGCGCCGCGCCGAGGTCATCGGGGCCGCGCTCCAGGCGGGCATGCTCGCCGTCGTCGGGCTCTTCGTGGCCTTCAAGGCGGTTCACAACCTGCTGGTGGCCCCGCAGGTCGAGGCCTCGGGGATGCTCGTCATGGGTGTCATCGGCCTGGTTGCCAACGTCATTGCGCTGCTGGTTCTCTCCGGCGGCCGGGGGCATGACGGACACGGCGAGAACCTCAACATGAGGGCCGCCCTCCTGGAGGTCCTCAACGACGCCCTGGGGTCGGTGGGCGTCATCATCGCCGCCGCCGTCGTGGCCCGTACCGGCTGGACCCGGGCCGACGCCGTGGCCTCCCTGCTCATCGCCGTCCTCATCCTGCCCCGGGCGGTGACGCTGCTGCGCTCGGCCCTGGCGGTCCTCATGGACTTCACCCCCCGGGAGCTGGACCTGGCGCAGGTGCGCTCGCACATGCTCGGCATCGACCACGTCGAGGAGGTCCACGACCTGCACGCGTGGACCGTCGCCTCGGGCATGCCGGTGCTGACCGCGCACGTCGTCGTGCGCGACGAGTGCCTGCGCGATGGTCACACCGAGGAGATCCTCGACCGGCTCCAGAACTGCGTGGCCGAGCACTTCCCGGTCAGGATCCAGCACGCGACCCTCCAGCTCGAGCCTGTCTCGCACCTCGAGCATGAGGCCGCCTACTGCTAGGCCGGGTCAGGAACGGCGGTAGCGCTTCCGAGTCGGCTCGGGAATGTGGGCCGGCTCCCCGCCCTCCAGGTGCTCACGAGCGAAGGCCAGCGCGCTGGCGAGACCCTCGAGGCGCTGGGCGGCCGTCATGGAGCGGGTGGTCACCTCGACGACGACCTGTCCTCCTCCGGCCTCGAATCCGGTGGCCACCAGGTGCTTGAGGACCCCGGCGCAGTCCTGGTTGCCCTGCCCGGGCAGCAGGTGGTCGTCCAGGGGCCCGGGCACGCCGTCGGTCAGGTGCAGGTGGCGCAGCGTGGGCCCCAGCGCACGGGCCATGGCCAGGGCGTCGGAGCCAGAGGTGGCGGCGTGGGAGATGTCCAGCGTCACCGACTTGTAACCCTGCCCCACCGGGTCCCAGGTGGGCGAGTAGGCCTGGAAGTCACGCGTGGAGTGGGCGTGGCGGGGCCGCCAGGTGAACATGTTCTCCACCGCCAGGTGGATGCCCGTGGTCGCCTCGCGCTGCGCGACTCCGGCGATGAAGGAGCGCGCGTAACGGGTCTGCCAGAAGAAGGGCGGGTGCAGCACCACCGTGGGCGCCTCGAGGTAGTGGGCCAGCTCGATGGAGCGATCCACCTTGTCCCACGGATCGACGCCGAAGACCCCGCGGGTCACCAGCAGCGTGGGGGCGTGGACCGCCAGCACCGGCTGGTCGTGCTTCTCCACCAGGGCCGCCAGCCGGGTGGCGTCCTGGGATGCCTTCTCGCTCCAGACCATGATCTCGACGCCGTCGTAGCCCAGCTCCTGGGCGATGGCGAAGGTGTCGGGAACACTGCCGGGAACCACACAGGCGGTCGACAGCCCCACCGGAATGCTCATTGTCGCGCTCCCTCGTCCCTCAGCACCGGTCAGCCCTCGTCACCGGAGCCGGTCTCATCGCCGGTCTCCTGCGACGACGCCGAAGTCCCCGGCTCCTTGCGATCCTCTGATCGCGAGGGGCGCAGGAAGGGGTCGTAGTCCTCGGCAGCGGCCGGGGCTCCGGAGGCAGAGCCGGCCGAGACGGTGGAGGTCCGCTCAGCAGTGTCGCTGCCGGGCTGCGGCAGGCGCACCCCGAAGCGGGGCTGCTCGTCGGGGCGCGACCCGAAGGCGGTCGGCCCGGGAGCCTCCTCCCGTGCCCGACGCCGCTCCTGGGAGCGCCGCAGCGTGCCTGCCCCCCGTGCGAGGTTGCCCGGAACATCGGCCAGGGCCTGGCTGGCCTCATGAACCTCCCGGGCGGCAATGATCGAGTAGCGCGAGGCCACGACCTGGCTGATGGAGGTAAAGTCACGGCGCCCCCGGGTCAGGGCATAGCTGAAGAGCTGGAAGACGATCCCCCACAGCACCCCCAGCAGGACGCAGGCCCAGAAGTTGAGCCTGGGACCGCTGCTGGCGGCCACCGACATGATGATGCCGAAGAACATCCCGATCCACAGGCCGTTCATGGCCCCCGACATCACCGCCCTCCCCCAGCTCATGCGTCCGGTGATGCGCTCGACCTGACGCAGGTCGGTGCCGATGATCGCCAGGTGCTGCACCGGGAAGCCCTGGTCCGACAGGGCGTCGACCGCCCTCTGCGCCTCGGGGTAGGTCGCGAAGGAGGCCACCTCCTCCCCCTGGGGCATGACACCACCGCTGGACGAGGTCAGGGAGGACAACGGGCTCGGATTGGCGCTCATGGGGCTATCGTCGCACGCGCGGGCACGCGGTACGGACCCGTCGGCAGGCAATCACGCCTCAGGCGCATAGGCTTGGCTTGTGGAGAACACCAGGACGCGCACGACCAGCAGGGTTTTTGTGGCCCGCCTCATCGGCACCTCCGTCTTCGACCCCTTGGGCGACGCGGTGGGCAAGGTCCATGACGTCGTCGTCCTGCTGCAGATGCGCGGAGAGCCCAGGGCCGTCGGCTTCGTCATCGATGTCTCCAGCCGGCGCCGCGTCTTCCTGCCCCTGTCGAGGATCACCGCGATCGAGCCCGGAGCCGTCATCACCACGGGCCTGATGAACATCCGCCGCTTTACCCAGCGCCACGTGGAGACCCTGGTCGTCGGCGAGCTGCTGGACCGGGTGGTCACCATGCGCGACGGCTCGGGGAACGTCACGGTGCGGGACGTGGCCATTGAGCGCGACCGCGGCATGGACTGGAAGGTGACCCGCCTGTTCGTCCAGCGGGCCTCCTCGGGTCCCCTGGGCCTGCGCCGCGGGGAAACCTTCACGGTGCGCCCCGACGAGGTCAGCGGCCTGGCCGCCAGCGCCGACCAGCAGGGCGCCACCGCGCTGCTGGCCACCCTGGAGGACCTCAAGCCCGCCGACCTGGCAGACGTCATGCGCGACCTTCCCCAGGACAGCCAGATGCGCGTGGCCGCCGAGCTGACCGACGAGCGCCTGGCCGACGTCCTGGAGGAGCTCGGCAACGAGGACGCCGTCGCCCTCCTGTCCCGCCTGGAGGCCGGTCGCGCCGCCCACGTCCTGGACGCCATGCAGCCCGACGACGCCGCCGACCTGGTCGCCGACCTCCCCCAGCTCAAGGCCACCGAGCTGCTGGGCCTCATGGAGCCCGAGGAGGCCGAGGACGTGCGCCGCCTCATGGCCTACGACGAGTACACCGCCGGTGGCCTGATGACCACCGAGCCGATCATCCTGCCCCCCGAGTCGACGGTGGCGACCTTCCTGGCCCAGTCCCGCAAGGCCGAGGTCCCTCCCGCCCTGGCCGCCGTCGGCTTCGTGTGCCGCCCGCCCCTGGAGTCCCCCACCGGCAAGTTCGTGGGCATGATCCACTTCCAGCGGGCCCTGCGCGAGCGCCCCCAGCGCATGGTCGGCTCTATCGTGGACACCGACGTCGACTCCGTGCGCCCCGAGGACTCCATCGGTACCGTCACCCGCCTGCTAGCCACCTATAACCTGACGGCCCTGCCGGTCCTTGACGACGCCGGTCGACTGCTGGGCGCCGTCAGTGTCGACGACGTCCTGGACCACCTCATGCCCGACGACTGGCGCGTGGCCGACGAGGCCGTCACCGACGAGACGATCGAGAGGGGCGCCAATGCCTGACCAGCTCGACCAGCCCTTGCCCGACAGTCGCCTGCGGTGGCTGCGCAGGACGCATCCGGCCCACGCCTCGCGCTCCGACGGCTTCGGCCGCTTCGCTGAGGCCACCGCCCGTTTCATGGGCTCACCCCAGTTCGTGCTCTACATGTCGATCTTCGTCATCGTGTGGATCGCGGCGAACCTCGTGCTGGCCAAGATGCAGAAGGCTTGGGACCCCTACCCCTTCATCCTGCTCAACCTGGCCTTCTCCACCCAGGCCTCCTACTCGGCCCCCCTCATCATGCTGGCCCAGAACCGGCAGGACGACCGCGACCGCGTCACCGCCGAGCAGGACCGCCAGCGCGCCCAGCGCAACCTGGAGGACACCGAGTTCCTCACCCGGGAGATCGCCGCCCTGCGCCTGGCCATGAACGACGTCGCCACCCGCGACTTCGTGCGCAGCGAACTTCGCGACATGCTCAGCGAGATCCTCGCCGAGGAGCGCCTCACCCGTGAGGAGATCGCCGAGTTCCAGGACAGCGGCGACGACGAGCCCGACACCGCACCTGGGCAGCGCACCGCTCAGTGAGGGGCGTGCCGCCCTCACGTGGGACTCGCCACCTGTCGTGGCGCTCGGCGGCACCCCTAGGATGGGCCCATGACGCAACCGACTCATGACGCCGTCATGGAGGCGCTGGCCAGGGTCATCGACCCCGAGCTGCACCGCCCCATCACCGACCTGGGAATGGTCTCCTCCGTTGACATCGCCGAGGACGGCGCGGTCAGTGTCGAGGTGCTCCTGACCGTGGCCGGGTGCCCCCTGAAGGACACGATCACCGCCGACACCCGGCGCGAGGTCAGCGCCGTCGAGGGGGTCACCGAGGTCCAGGTGAGCCTGGGCGTCATGAACGATGAGCAGAAGGCCGAGCTGCGGCGCCGTCTGCGCGGAGGGGCCGCCGAGCCGGTGGTTCCCTTCACCCAGCCGGGCAACCTCACCCGGGTCTACGCCGTCACCTCCGGCAAGGGCGGGGTCGGCAAGTCCTCAGTGACCGCGAACCTCGCCGCCGCCATGGCCGCCCAGGGCCTGAGCGTGGGCGTGGTCGACGCCGACATCTACGGCTTCTCCATCCCCCGCATGCTAGGAGTGGACCGGGTGCCCACCCAGCTCGACGGCATGATCGTGCCGCCGGTGGCCCACGGGGTGAAGGTCATCTCCATCGGCATGTTCGTGGAGGACAAGCAGCCGGTCGTCTGGCGCGGCCCCATGCTGCACCGCGCCGTCCAGCAGTTCCTTTCCGACGTGTTCTGGGGCGACCTGGACGTCCTACTGCTGGACCTGCCGCCCGGCACCGGCGACGTAACGATCTCCGTGGCCCAGCTTCTCCCCAACGCCGAGATCCTCGTGGTCACCACCCCGCAGACGGCCGCCGCCGAGGTCGCCGAGCGCACCGGCCTCATCGCCACCCAGACGCACCAGAAGGTGGTGGGCGTCATCGAGAACATGTCCTACATGCCCCAGCCCGACGGCTCACGCCTGGAGATCTTCGGCTCCGGCGGGGGCGAGATCGTCAGCGCCTCCCTGAGCGAGACCCTCGGCTACGAGGTGCCTCTGCTGGCCCAGCTGCCGCTGGACATCCGCCTGCGCGAGGGATCCGACACCGGACTGCCGGCCACCGTGGCCGAGGACGGCAAGCCGGCCGCCGACGCCCCCGCGGCCCTGGAGCTGTCCGCAGTGGCCCAGCGCCTGACTCACCGCTCCCGTGGTCTGGCCGGCAAGAGCCTGGGGGTCACCCCGGCCTGAAGCCGGCCCCACCGGCTCTCTCACCGAGACCGGCACTCGTCGCGTCGCCCGACGGCTCTTCCTCCCGACTCGATGGGGGGCGGAGCTCGGAAGGGTCAGAAGTCGACGGCGACGCGCGCAGCCTCAGCGCGGGTGCGGGCCGCGGCGTTGGCGGCGCGCACGATGTCACGCGGGGACAGAGGACGCACGCCGGTACGGGAGTCATCACCCGCCGCGGTGGCGTCCCCTGCATCCTCACCAGAGGCAGCGGCCTGCGGCTCAACCAGGCTTGTCGGGACCTCCACCGGCTCCGGCTGCTCAGTGTCCTCCGCGTCTTCCGCGTCCTCGGTGACGTCGGCCTCCTCGGGCTGCTCGACCTCTGTCTTCTCCAGCTCGCCCTCGTCAGACCCGTCAGCCGACTCGACCTCGGCCTCGATGTCATCCGCCTGCTGGAGCACTCCCCGCGGCGGAGCGGCAGCTGCCTGCTCAGCGCTCTGCGGGCTCTCAGCGTTCTCGACACCCTCAGTGCTCTCGGAGTTCTCGGAGCCCTCGGTGCTCCCGCTGCTCTCAGCCTTCTCGGCATCCTTCTCGGCCAGCCGCTCGTCGCGCTTGGCCTCGATCTGCTTGCTCAGCGACGTGGCCCGATCCTTCTTGACCACGTCGTTGACAGCCTGTGCGGCGTCGTCGGACATCTCCTTGGCGGCTGAGCCGACGGAGCGGAAGGGGTGGGCGAGATCCTCGCGGATGGCGTCGATGTCCTCCCCCAGGGCGTCGCGCACGATCTTGCGCGGGTCGTACTGGCGCGGATCGAGGCTGGACAGGTCCAGGTCGGCCATCTCGGGGCCGACCTCCTCAGCGATCTGGCTGCGCGCGTTGTCCAGGAACACCCGGAGCTGACGCACCATCTGCGTGAGCTTGCGGGTGTACTCGGGCAAGCGCTGCGGCCCCACCACGATCACCGCCACCAGGATGATGACGAGGAACTCAGATCCGTTGATGCCGAACACGCCGCTCAGTATAGGGAGTCCCACCGGTCCGAATCCGCCTCGGTTCGCCTACCGGCGGACTCACCCGGGCGAGCGCCCTTCCGCCTATCGGGCCGAACACCTGGAACAATGTGGCTTGAGGGGTGCGCCTGGCACCCCGCAGCAGAAGAAAGGCTCACAGTGAGTGCGGACAAGACGCTGAGCTGGTCCTACACGGAGGACTTCACCGCGGAGGACGAGGCCACCGCCCAGGCCCGCATACGCGGGCTCGAGCTCGGCATCACCCCGGTGTCCTCGGGGACCGGAGCCGCGCTGCGGATGCTGGCCGCCTCAGTGGGAGCCAAGTCCGTGGCCGAGGTCGGCACCGGCACCGGCGTCTCGGGCCTGTGGCTGCTGGGCGGCATGGGCACTGACGGGGTCCTCACCACGATCGATGTCGAGCCCGAGCTCCAGCGCGAGGCGCGTCGCGCCTTCGACGGGGCCGGCTATCCCTCCTCGCGCACCCGCATCATCCAGGGGCGGGCCTCGGACGTCATGCCCCGGATGGCGGCCCGCTCCTACGACATGGTGGTGCTCGACGTCGCCCCGGAGGAGGCGATTCTCCTGGCCTCCAACGCCCTGCGGATGCTGCGCCCCGGTGGGGTCCTAGCCGTCACCCGGGCCCTGTGGAACGACCACGTGGCCGACCCGGCCCGCCGCGACGTCACCACCGTGGCAGCCCGTGAGCTCGGCAAGGCGCTGCGGGCCTCCCGGGCGCTGCTGACCACACTGCTGCCCGTCGGAGACGGCCTGCTCGTCTCCGTGCGCCAGACCTGACCGCCAACTGGGCGGAACGAGGAAGAGGGCCGGACCCGCAGTGGGTCCGGCCCTCTCTCGCGAGGCTGGATGGCTCGGCCACCGGCTCCTCGACGCCGAGGCTCCAGTGGTACCGGCTGCCCCCGGGCGCCAGGATCGGTCAGATCTTGGCGTTGGCCAGGGCCTCTCCGAGTGCCTTGACCTCATCGGCCGTGATCTCGAGGACGAGTCGACCACCACCCTCAAGCGGAACCCGCATGATGATGGCGCGGCCTTCCTTGACGACTTCGAGGGGGCCGTCTCCGGTCCGGGGCTTCATGGCAGCCATGTGCTCACCTTTCGTCAGTGTTGCGCGGGCACATCGCCGCGCGACCTGTCATATTCTACGACATTCAAGGTGCAACGTTCGAGGACGGGCCCGCCATGACGCGATTCACGCCCCCGCCCGGCTGTTGCGCAGCCGGCGAGCCGCGCTGACCACGTAGTCCACGGCCGCCTCGGCGTCATCGACGACGTGCAGCAGGTTGGGATCGGTCGCCGAGATCATGCCGCGCCCGATCATCGTGGTGCGCAGCCAATCCAGCAGCCCGCCCCAGTAGCCGCTGTCCACCAGGACGATGGGGAAGGAGGAGATCTTCTGAGTCTGGACCAGGGTGAGCGCCTCGAAGAGCTCGTCGAGGGTCCCCATCCCGCCGGGCATGACGACGAATCCGTCGGAGTACTTGACGAACATGGTCTTGCGGGCGAAGAAGTAGCGGAAGTTGACCCCGAGGTCGACGTACTCGTTCATACCCTGCTCGTGGGGCAGCTCGATACCCAGCCCCACTGAGGTGCCACCGGCCTCGTGGCAGCCGCGGTTGGCGGCCTCCATCATGCCCGGACCGCCTCCGGTGATGACGGCGTAGCCGGCGCGCGCCAGCCCCGCCCCCACCTCCATGGCCACTCGATAGGTGGTGTCCTCGGGCTTGGTGCGGGCTGAGCCGAAGACGCTGATGGCCGGCCCCAGCTCCGCCAGGGCCCCGAAGCCCTCGACGAACTCCGCCTGGATGCGCATGACCCGCCACGGGTCGGCGTGGAGCCAGTCGGCGTCGGCGTCACTGCTCAGCAGTCGCGCGTCGGTGGTCTGGGTAGGGATCTGGGTGCCGCGCAGCACCACTGGTCCCTTGCGGTAGGACTGGCGTGTACTCATGCGGCCATGATCCCCTAATCCCGCCGAGACGGCGACGTATTCAGTGCGCAGAAGAAGAGGACACATGAGGGACAAAAGTCCCAGAAATTCATCCCCGCCACCCACACCTTTCTCACCAGCACCTCATCTCTCAGAACTCTCAAAACAAACCCGAATTATACCGCCAATTTAATTCAAGACATCTTATCTTCAAGGGCTCTCCGTCGCCCTGGTGACTGAATTCTCCTTGTGTTTGGAAACACCAGTGAGGAGCGTCATTGTGAGCGTTTCCAGAAGTTATCGCGCGGTACCGTCGCAGATATGACCCGAGGCCCTGAAGATGTGTACGACGACGTTGCCGTGGACGCGTGGATCCAGGACGATCCGGACCCCGTCACCCGCGCCGAGCTCACTGAGCTGCTGAGCGCCGCCCGTTCTCATGGCGAGCAGGCCCAGGCGGCTCGCAGGGCACTCAGCGACGCCTTCAGCGGCACCCTCGCCTTCGGCACGGCCGGCCTGCGAGGTCGTCTGGGCGGGGGCCCCAACCGGATGAACCGGGTCGTCGTCATCCGCGCCGCGGCGGGGTTGTCCGCTTACCTCAAGGACCGTCTCGGTGAGGACTTCAGCGTCGTCATCGGCTACGACGCCCGCCACAACTCCGAGCAGTTCGCCCTCGATACGGCCGCGGTCGTTACCGGCGCGGGCGGTCGGGCCATTCTCTTCGAGTCGCACTGCCCGACCCCGGTACTCGCCTTCGCGCTGCGGCGCCTGGAGGCCGACGCCGGCGTCATGGTGACGGCCTCGCACAACCCTCCGCAGGACAACGGCTACAAGGTCTACCTGGGCGGGCGGGCCGTGACCGACTCAGGTCAGGGAGCCCAGATCGTTCCCCCCTATGACAGCCAGATCGCTGCGGCGATCGACGCCGTCGGCCCGGTCAGCTCCGTACCCCGCCCGCAGTCGGGCTGGGAGACGGTCGACCCGGAGATCCGGGAGGAGTACATCGAGCGGGCCGCTCAGGCGGCTCGGATGACGGCCCCCGCCCCGGTGAAGATCGTGCTGACGGCGATGCACGGCGTGGGTGGGGCCACGTGCCGGGAGGTGCTCGCGCGAGCCGGGTTCACCGACGTCGTCGAGGTGGCTGAGCAGTTCGAGCCGGATCCAGACTTCCCGACGGTCGCCTTCCCCAACCCGGAGGAGCCCGGGGCGCTCGACCTGGCGCTGGACAAGGCCCGGCAGGTCGAGGCGGACCTGGTGATCGCCAACGATCCCGATGCGGATCGTTGCTCCGCCGCCATCCCGGACGAGGATGCTCCCGGCGGCTGGCGTCAGCTGACGGGCGATGAGGTCGGCGCGCTCCTGGGTGAGCAGGCCGCCGAGCTGGCTGCCTTCGCGGGCAACGGGGTCCTGGCCTGCTCCGTGGTCTCCTCCCGCCTGCTGCGCCGGATCGCCCAGTCCCACGGCTTGGGCTTCCGCCGCACGCTGACGGGCTTCAAGTGGATCAGCCGGGAGCCGGGCCTGGTCTTCGGCTACGAGGAGGCCCTGGGCTACTGCGTCGATCCCGCCGCGGTGCGGGACAAGGACGGCATCTCCGCCTCGGTGCGGCTGGCGGTGCTGACCTCCGTGCTCAAGCAGCAGGGCCGGACCCTGCAGGATCTGCTCAACCGGCTCGCGCGTGACCACGGTCTGCACGCCACGAGCCCGTTGAGCATGCGGGTCGAGGACCTCGAGATCATCACCAGCACCATGGAGCGTCTGCGTTCGGGCGGGGCGCCGGCCAAGCTCGCCGGTTCCCCGGTCACCACGACCGTGGATCTGCTCGACGGCGTCTCGGACGGCAACGGCGGTACCCTTCCCCCCACGAACGGCCTGGTGTGGGTGACGGCCTCGGATGACCGAGTGGTCGTGCGCCCCTCGGGAACCGAGCCCAAGCTCAAGTGCTACTGCGAAGTGATTCTGCCGACGAATGACACTCCGGTGGCGCAGGTGCGCGAGGCGGCCGCTGAACGCCTGGAGGCCATCAAGGCCGACCTGCGCGGCATTCTGGGGATCGCCGCCTGAAGCCGGGCTAAACCACCGCAGACCTCGCTTCAACGTCGCCGGGAGCGCCCACGCAGGATCGGCGCGGGCTCAGCCCCGGTGTGGCAGCGGCACCCGCGCTCGGGCTCCGCTCATCGCGGCCGAGTGGAGCAGGGCTGAGACCAGGTAGACCACTCCACAGGCCACGGCGATGACTCCGCCGGCGGACAGGCTCAGCTGCACTGCGATCAACAGCCCGGCCAGGGACGTCGCCGCACCGAGAATCGGGGCGCCGATCAGCAGGTGCCGCATGGTGCGTGTCCACGGCGCCAGCGCGGCCGCGGGCGCGGCGATGAGGGCGATGGGCAGAATCGTGCCGACGGCGGGAACGAGCATCACGATGGTCAGGGTGATCATGACCATGACGGTCCCCTCGGCCCAGGCGGGTTTCAGACCGCTGGCGCGGTATCCCAGCGGGTCGAAGCTGTAGAAGGTGAGGAACCGCCCGGCCACCGCGAGCACGAGGACCGTCAGCGCCAGGACGGCGCCGACGGCAATGACGTCGACGCGGTTGACGTTGAGCACGGAACCGGCCAGGAAGGAGTCCACCTTGATCGGCAGCGGGGCGAACCACTTGTTGAGGAAGTAGCCCAGGGCGAATCCGAAGGTGAGGACAACGCCGGCGGCAGACTGGGAGGAGATCCCGGGGACCTGGGACAGTCGTCGCATGAGCCAGATCATCGGCAGGCACATGAGGGCGGCTCCCACCAGCACCAGCGCGGACAGGAGGGTGAAGTCGGCGCGCTGGCCGAGGATCGCCCGCGCGAACCAGGCGGCTGCGACCACGCCGACGATCGCTCCGGGGAAGGTCGCGTGGGTGAGTGACTCGGTGAAGAAGATCCGGCGATGGACCAGCGCGAGCGCCCCCACGAGCCCGGCCAGGAGCCCCATGAGAAGGACCTCGATGATGGGCAGCAGGAGGATGTCGAACCCGATTCTCATACCCGGCTCCTCTTGGCCGTCGGGGTCACGCCTCTCGCCGAGTCCTCCGGTCCCCCGATGGGATCGGCACTGGCCGGCGCACCTACCGTCGTCGAGGTCGACGCAGCTGCCGCGGACTGCACCGAGCCGGCCCGCCGAGCCGGCCCGCGCAGCCTTTCGCGCGCGGTTGAGACGCCGACGGCGATCAGGAGGATCCCGGTCATCACCAGGGCCACGGTGGCCTGCGGTGAGATCGGCTTGTCGGAGGTCCTGGGCAGGGCCATGAGCAGCATGCCCAGGTATCCCCCGCCCACACCCACGGCGATGGCGACCAGGACCATGGTGCGTACCCGGGAGGCAAGAACGCGCGCCGTCGCACCGGGGATGACGAGGTAGCCGATGACCAGGAGGATCCCCACCGCCGTCGAGGCGGAAACGACCGCGGCAGCGATGGCGGTGTTGAGGATCAGGTCGAGTGCGAGCAGCCTCAGCCCGGAGGCGCGGGCGCCGGTGCGGTCGAAGGCGTAGGCGACCTGCTCCTTCCAGGTCGCCGCAATGAGCAGCAGTGCGACGGCGCACACGATGAGCGCCTGGGCGAGGCGCGCATCAGTGACCTCCAGGAGGCGGCCGAACATGAGGGCCTCGAGCTGGCCGGACATGTCGCCCTTGGCCAGGGACAGGATGAGCCCAACGGAGAAGAAGCTGGTGAGGACGACGGCGGTGCCGGCCTCGGAGGCCTCCCCCCGATGCGAACGGTGCGAGACGATGGTCAGCACCACGGCCGCGGCGACGGCGACAACGGAGGCCGCCGGGATGATTGCGTCGATCCCCCAGTAGACGGCGCCGGCGACGATCCCGGGGAAGACGGCGTGGACCATGGCCTCGGCGCTGAACTCGGCGCTGCGCAGGTTGACGATGACACCGATGACGCCTGCGACGACGCCCAGAAGCACCACCATCACCAGGGGGCGGAAGAGGAAGGGGTACGTCGCCAGATCGGTGAGCCCGGGGATGTTGAGGGCCGCCAGGCGCAGCTGCTCGAGGGCCTGGCTGAAGAGCCTCATCGCCTCACTCATGACGGCTCCTGCGTGCCCGCGCCGGAACGGAGCCCCAGCAGCCGGGTGGTGCCGTGGCCGCCGTAGGCCTCGTCGATGTAGCGGGCCACGAGCACGTCGTCGCGCGGTCCGAAGGCGATCTGCCGTCCGGCCAGGAGGGCCGCCTGCTCGCAGGTCTCCTGGGCCAGAACGAGGTCGTGGGTGGAGATGACCAGGGAGATGCCCTGGTCCTTGAGGTCAGTGATGATGGACAGCAGGGCGTCCCGGTTGGGCTGGTCCAGGCCGTTGAAGGGCTCATCGAGGAGGATGAGGCGGGGCCGGGCGGCCACGCAGCGCGCCACGAGGACGCGCTGCTGCTGGCCGCCGGACAGGGTGCCGAAGCGCCTGTCGGCGCGGTCGGCCAGACCCACGCTGTCAAGGGCCTCCAGCGCCCGACGACGGGCCTCGGCGCCGGGGCGCCGCAGGATGCCGAGCTGGGAGTACATGCCCATCTGGACCACCTCCCGCACGGTGACGGGGAAGGTGGGGTCGAGGTCGCTGAGCTGAGGAACGTATCCGACGGACCCCCGTGGCGCTCTGCCCGGTGCCGCCCCGTTGACACGCACCCGGCCCCTGCTGACGGTCACCATGCCGAGCAGTGCCCGCATGAGTGTCGTCTTGCCCGAGCCGTTGGGACCCACGAGGGCGAGGGCCTGCCCGGCCGGGACCCGACCGGTGACACCGGTGAGCACGGTGGAGGAGCCGTAGGAGAAGGAGGCGTCCTCCAGGGTGACGACCGGTTCGGCAGCAGCGGTCAGGGTGGTCGGGGAGGTCATCGCGGGAGTGCGATCACGGGGGTCTGTCATACGGTTCCTCACTTGACGTCGGAGGCCTTGGGGCTCCACTGGGCGAGGTCGGCAGGAATCTCGGTGACCGTGCCGCCCCAGGCCTTGGTGAGGTTGGAGACGTTGTGGAGGATGGAGCCGATGTAGGTCTCGCCGTCGGATCCGGGGGTCCCCAGGGAGTCGCCGTAGAGGGCCTCATCACCGATGACCGCCTTGACTCCGGCGACCTCGGCGACCTTCTGGATGGACTTGGGGTTGTTGGAGTTCTCAGCGAAGATGGCCACGGCTCCGGAGGACTTGACCTTGTCCGCGGTCTGCTGGATCTTGTCTGCGGTGGCGTCCTGCTGGGCGTTGAAGTCGGACAGGGCGGCCCCCTCGAACTTCACGTCGAACTCCTTGCTGAAGTAGCCGAATGCGTCGTGGCTGGTGAACAGGACCCGCTTTTCCTGGGGAACCGAGTTGAGCGAGCTGGCGGCCCACTCGTCGAGCTTCTTGAGCTTGGCGACGTAGGCGTCCACGTGGCTGCGGAAGACGCCGGCCTGGTCGGGGGCGGCCTTCTCCAGGGCGGCACCGATGTTGGTGACCTGGACGATCGCGTTCTTCGGTGAGGTCCACACGTGCGGGTCGAAGCGGAACTCGGGCTCGCTCTCGCCCTCCTCCGGCGGGAAGGGCCACTTGGCGACCTCGACCTTGGCGCTGCCCCGGTCGACCTTGTAGGGCTTGGCCTCCTCCTTCTTCTTCTGGGCGGCCAGGTCATCGACGTCGGCGGCCCCGGCGACCCCGGAGGTCACCACCATGGTGCCCTTGAAGCCGCTGGAGTCGACGGCGGAGTCCAGGAAGTGCTCCAGGTCGACGCCGGAGACGAAGAAGAGATCCGCCTCGGACAGGGCCTTGGACTGGGCCGTGGTCATGTCGTGCTCATGCGCTGAGGCGTTGGGGGCCAGCAGGCAGGTGAGCGTGAGGTGGGACTTGGCCTTGGCTGCGTCGGCTCCGAAGTGCTGGGTCTTGCCGTCCGCGCCGGTGCGGTCGAAGGAGAGATCACTGGAGGCGTCGCCGCTGGCGAGCTGGGTGATGTAGTCGCAGATCTGCGTCGTGGAGGCGACCGCCTTGACCGTTCCCGCGGCGTCGGCCGAGGTCGAGCTGTGACCACAGGCAGCCAGGGCAGGAGCGGACAGGGCGAGGCAGGCAAGCGCCGCAGCGCTGCGGCGACTCATACTGGGGATGGTTCTCATAGAGCCGAGTATAGTTTCGGAGACCCGAAACTTGGCAAGTTGAGGCGATCCTTCCTGCTGCATACCGAAGGGGACGACGACGGGCCCGGCTGCTATGCCGGGCCCGTCCGTGAGGTGCGGTGACGTGCTGGCGCCTTCAGTCGTTCAGCCCCTCCAGGACGGCGGCGCTGGCGGACAGGCCCAGGCGGCTGGCGCCGGCCTCGACCATGGCCAGGGCGTCGGCGGCGGTGCGGATGCCACCGGAGGCCTTGACGCCGAGGCGCTCTCCCACCGTGGCGCGCATGAGGGCGACGGCGTGGGTGGAGGCGCCGCCGGCGGGGTGGAAGCCGGTGGAGGTCTTGACGAAGTCGGCCCCGGCGGCCTCGGCGGCGCGGCAGGTGGAGACGATCTCCTCATCGGTGAGGGCGGCGGACTCGATGATGACCTTGAGGACGGCGCCCCGGCAGGCCTCGCGCACGCCGCGGATATCGGCCTCGACGGCGTCGATGTGACCTTCCTTGACGAGGCGGAGGTTGACGACCATGTCGATCTCCTCGGCGCCTTTGGCCAGGGCGTCGGCGGCCTCGGCGGCCTTGACGGAGGTGGCGTGGGCGCCGGAGGGGAAGCCGCAGACGGTGGCCACGTGCAGTGCGTCAGGCACCTCCAGCGGCAGGAGGCTCGGGGAGACGCACACGCTGTAGGTACCCAGGTCCGCGGCCTCGGCGATGAGCGCGTCGACCTGGGCGACAGTGGCCTCGGGCTTGAGGAGGGTGTGGTCGATGAGGCGGGCGATCCGGTCGCGCGTGGTCATGGGGATCCTTTCACGAGAGTTCATCCATCATGGACCGACCCGCCTCATGCGGCAAAGCACCACGCGATGCACCTTCAGTGCTGGAATCACAGATGAGACAGGACGTTCACGATGTTTCCGTCCGCATCCCGGAAGAAGAAACGACGCACTCCCCACTCCTCCACAGCGAGGTCATGCACGATCTCCCAGCCGTTCTCCCGAGCGATCCGGTAGGCATCATCCAGATCATCCACCTCGATGGAGACCGCCGGGTTGACCCGAGCAGTGGGATCCGAGGCGATCAAACTGATTTGGATGGAACGATCCCCTGGCGGGGACAGGGTGGCGATCCAGCCATGATTCATGACCACCTCCATCCCGGTGAGGCGACGATACGCTTCAATGGCAGCATCAAGATCGCGCACAGTGATGAGTGGCATGGCTCTCCGTGTCGACATGGATATCACTCCCACACAACTTGTACTCGTCATGGATTGTTTTCGGGCGCGATGACGGCGAGGACGCGGGGCCAGTTGCCGAGCTCGCGAGGGCCGGGGCGGTGCGGATCGCGCGGGACGGTCAGGTCGAGGGGGCGCACGGCGCCGCTGGAGGGCTCGTAGACATGTGCGCTCCCCTCACCGGGGTCCTCCTGCCCGATGGTCCGCCAGGGCAGGGCCAGGACGTAGTGGCGGGGCACGGCCGGGGTGCGTGCCAGGGACGCACGCAGCCTCGCCCTCGCCGTGGGCTCGCCCTCGGCGAGGGTATCGAGGACGAGCGGGCCGCCGGAGACCAGGATGACCGGGAGTCCGCCTGCCAGCACCTCGCGGATCGAGGCGACCTCACTGCCCCAAGCGGGGCCGTGGTCGCTCACCCACCTCACCGTGTAACGACGACGCCCTCCGCCCAGCGTGCAGGTGCGCACGATCTCGGTCATCTGCCGGGCCACGGACCAGGGCGTGGAACCCAGCGCCTTCGGCCAGGGCAGGACCCCCAGGCCGCGGACATTCATGGCCCGCTGGATCCGCACCTGGTGGCGGGACAGGACGGAGACCAGCTGTTTGCCCTCTCGGCCGGGTGGCGAGGCGGTCATCTCCTGGGCGAGGTCGTCCGTCACCGCTGCGCGCTCGCCGGGTTGCAGGAGCAGGCGGGCGGCCAGGAGGCAGGTGGGTCCGCAGGTGGTGGCGTCGGTCTGGGTCAGGGTGATGGCCTGGCCCGCCTGGGTGAGGCGGCCCACTCGCAGCCGGGAGTTGACGGCTCGGGCGACGATGGCGGGGTCCACCGGCCGGGACGCGGTCATCCGATGCGCTCCAGGATGACGCCGCGCTCCCGGCGGGCCACGGCGTCGGCCGCTTCCTGGGAGCGGGCCTGGGAGATGACGATGCCGCCGGCGAGCGCCTCCCGGGCGCGGGTGAAGCGCTCGGGGGTGGCGGTGTGCAGGGTGAGCAACGGTTGGCCGGCGCGCACCTCGTCGCCCGGTTTGGCGTGCATAGTGACGCCGGCGACGGCCTGGACAGGGTCCTCCTTACGGGCCCGCCCGGCCCCGAGGCGCCAGGCGGCCACCCCGACCGCGAGGGCATCCAAGGTGGTGAGGACCCCGTCGGCCGGGGCGGTGACCGTCTCGGTCTCCGGGGCGAGGGGCAGAGGTGCGTCCGGGTCCCCGCCCTGGCGGGAGATCATGTCGCGCCAGATGTCCATGGCCCGTCCGTCGGCCAAGGCGGCACGGGCCTCGTCCTCCTCCACGGGTCTGCCGGCGGCGGCGCACATCTCCAGGGCCAGGGCCACGGTGAGGTCGACGACGTCGGCCGGTCCCCCACCGGCGAGCACCTCAAGGGACTCGGCGACCTCGAGGGCGTTGCCTGCGGTGCGTCCGAGCGGGGTGGACATGTCGGTGAGCAGGGCGCGGGTGGTCACTCCGGCGTCGGTACCCAGGGCCACCATGGTGGAGGCGAGCTCGCGAGCCTGGCCGAGCTCCTTCATGAAGGCGCCCGAGCCGACCTTGACGTCCAGGACGAGGGCTCCGGTGCCCTCGGCGATCTTCTTGGACATGATCGAAGAGGCGATGAGGGGGACGCAGGAGACGGTGGCGGTGATGTCACGCAGGGCGTAGAGGCGCTTGTCGGCGGGGGCCAGGCCCGCCCCGGCGGCGCAGATGACGGCGCCGGGTCCGTCGGCGTCGAGCATCGCCAGGATCTCCTCATTGCTGAGGTCGGCCCGCCAACCGGGGATGGACTCCAGCTTGTCCAGGGTCCCGCCGGTGTGCCCGAGCCCGCGTCCGGACAGCTGGGGGACGCTCACGCCGAAGACGGCCACGAGCGGTGCCAGCGGCAGGGTGATCTTGTCCCCCACTCCCCCGGTGGAGTGCTTGTCCGCTGTGGGGCGGGTCAGGCCGGAGAAGTCCATGCGCTTCCCGGAGGCGATCATGGCGTCGGTCCAGCGGGCGATCTCGGCCCGGCTCATGCCGCGCAGGTAGATGGCCATGGCCAGGGCGCTCATCTGCTCCTCGGCGACGGCGCCGCGGGTGTAGGCCTCCACGACCCAGTCGATCTGGGCGTCGGTCAGGGCGGCGCCGTCGCGCTTGGCGGCGATGACGTCGACGGCGTCGAAGGGCTCGACGGAGGGCGTGGCGGGGACGGTCACGGGGTTCTCCTTCATCTGTGGCTGCTGGTCAGCCGGCCCTCAGCTCTGCGGGCCGACGACGCGTTCGACGTCGTCGGCGGTAAAGCGGTCGGGCAGGACCTCGTCGATGCTCATCATCCCCGAGGGCATGGCCAGCACCATACCGTCGGCGGCGTGCTCGCTCAGGAGCTGGCGGCAGCGCCCGCACGGTGCCAGGGCCCGGCCGTGGGCGTCCACGCAGGAGAAGGCGACCAGGCGCCCTCCTCCGGTGCGGGTGAGCTCGGAGACGAGGCCGCACTCGGCGCACAGGGTGACGCCGTAGCCGGCGTTCTCCACGTTGCATCCCGAGACGAGTCGGCCGTCGTCGACCAGGGCGGCGGCGCCGACCTTGAAGCGGGAGTAGGGGGCGTAGGCGTGGGTCATGGCCTCCAGGGCGAGCTCGTGCAGGGCCCGCCAGTGGGCGTCGGTCAGTTCGGTGGGCACGATGCTGCTCACGGGTAGGGCACCCCCTCGGCGGCCGGGGCACGCACCTTGCCCACGAACCCGGCCACCGCCAGGATCGTGACGATGTAGGGGATCATGGAGATGATGTCCGGTGAGACCGAGCTGCCGATGACCGGCAGGGTCTGGGCCACGGAGGTGGCGAAGCCGAAGAGCAGGGCCGCCCCCAGGGAGCCCAGGGGCCGCCAGGCGCCCAGGATCATGGCGGCCAGGGCGATGTAGCCGTTGCCGGCGGTCATGTCGTTCTCGAAGGACAGGCCCGAGCCGACGGTGAAGAAGGCCCCTCCCAGTCCCGCGAGCGCCCCGGCCAGGGCCAGGTTGGCCACGCGGGTGCGCATGACGTTGATGCCGACGGTGTCGGCGGCCTTGGGGTGCTCACCGCAGGCCCGCAGCCTCAGCCCCCACCGGGAGCGGAACAGCATGACGGACAGGGCCGCCACGGCCGCGTACATGAGGTAGACGAGGATCGTCTGGCGGAAGAGGACCGGCCCGATGATCGGGATCCGGGACAGCAGCGGCACCGCCAGGGTGGGCAGGCGCAGGGCCCGGTTGAGGCTGGGGCTGGAGGACAGGAAGGTGGAGAACAGGAAGCCGGTGAGCCCGGAGACCAGGACGTTGAGGACGACGCCGACGACGATCTGGTTGACCCGGTAGCGCAGGCCGAACAGGGCCAGGAGGAGGGCCACGAGGATTCCGGCCACGGGGGCGGCCAGGATCCCCACCCAGGGGTTGGAGCAGGCCGAGGCGACGACGGCCCCCAGGAAGGCCCCGCCCAGGAGCTGGCCCTCGATGGCGATGTTGATGGTGCCCGAGCGCTCCCCGATGATCCCGGCCAGTGAGCCGTAGACGAGGGGGACGCTCAGTCCCAGCGCGGAGGACAGGATGGTCACCAGGGGGATGACGCCGCGGCTTCCGGCCCCGGCCCAGGCCAGGAAGGCCAGGACGAATCCGACGCCGATGAGGACGGCGGCCCAGGTGGGGATCCTGCTGCGGCGCCGGGAGCGGTCGAAGGCGACGGCGGTGGACGCCGCGACGATCCCTGCGGCGGCGAGGATGACCAGGCGCGCGTTGAGCTCGGGGGCCCCGAGCCGGAAGAGGTCGGAGGAGGCGGTCAGGTCGAAGGTCGTCGAGCCGCGGGCCCCCAGAGCCATGAGCCCCTGCAGGAGGAGCACGACGACGCCAGTGATCGGGATTTTCAGATCCATGGGCGCCGCCGTCGCGGGCGCGGAGGCATCCGGTGCGGTCGCGGCGTGAGAGTCGGCAGAAGCGGTTGATGCGCTCATGGCTCAGGCCTCCTTCGCGGCGGGAGCGGCCGGGGCTGCGGCCGGCACTGAGGCGGGGGACGGGGCGGTGCCGCCGAGGGAGTCGCGGCGCTCCGGGAGCCGGAAGATGGCCCGGATCAGGGGCGGCGCGGCGATGAACAGCACGATCGTGGACTGCAGGACCAGGACGATCTTGATGTGGGTGCCCGGGGCGGCCTGCATGGCGGTGCCCCCGGCGCGCAGCGCCCCGAAGAGCAGGCCGGCCAGCACGGTCCCCACGGGACGGGAGCGGCCCAGGAGCGCTACCGTGATGGCGTCGAAGCCGATGGTGCCCACGACGGACTCGTCCATGCTCTTCTGGGTGCCCAGGACCGGCGCGGTGGCGGCCAGCCCGCACAGGGCGCCGGAGATCATCATGACCAGGCTCGTCACCCAGGGCACGCTCATGCCTGCGGTGCGGGCGGCGTCGGCGTTGAGGCCGGTGGCCCGCAGCTGGAAGCCGAGGCGGGAGCGCTCCATGAGCCACCACACGGCCACGGCGACCAGCAGGGCCAGGAGGAAGCCGGTGTGGAGGCGGAAGGAGTCGCCGGCAAGTGAGGGGTACTGGGCGGCATCCGCCACGGTCAGGGACTTGCGGTTGCCGGTCTCCCCCTCCCCGTTGAAGGCCTTGAGGCTGAGCACCTGGGACAGCAGGTGGGCGGCGATGGAGTTGAGCATGATCGTCACGATCACCTCGTTGGCGCCGGTGCGGGCCTTGAGGACGCCGGCGATGCCGCCCCACACCAGTCCTCCCAGGGCCGCCCCGACGACGGCGACGAGCAGGTGGGCCACCGGGGGCAGGTTCCAGGCGATGCCCACGTAGCAGGCGGTGATCGCCCCGAGGATCATCTGCCCCTGGCCGCCGATGTTGAACAGGCCGGCACGGAAGGCCACCGCCATGCCGAGCCCGGCGATGATGAGCGGGGTGGCGTTGGTCAGGGTGTCGGTGATGGGGCGGATCATGCGCACGCCCGTGGTGGCGCGCCAGTCGAAGAGGGCGCCGCGCAGCAGGGAGCTGTAGGCCTCGCTCAGGGTGGAGGCGGTGGCGTGGAGGAAGTCGCCGGGGCGGTTGAGCAGGTAGGTGGCGGTGTAGCGCACCTCGGAGTCGGCCGCGAGGATGAGGATCGAGCTGAGGATCAGGGCGGTCAGGACCGCGAGCAGCCCGACGACGGCCGGTGAGGAGGCGACCTGCCGCAGCAGGGCGGCCTGGCCGCTCGGGCCGTGCTCGGTCTGCTCCTCGGGGCGGTCCTCAGGCGGGGCCGTCGGGGTCGCTTCGGTGCTGGAGCCGGTGGTGGGGGTGCTCATCGTGTCTGCTCCTGAGGGTCGAGGGCCTGCTCGGCGGGGGTGCCGGCCATCATGAGGCCCAGGGCGTCGCGGGCGGTGTCGGCCGGGACGGTGCCGACGATCCGTCCGCGGTACATGACGGCGATCCGATCGGCCAGGGCGTAGATCTCGTCGAGCTCGGAGGAGATGATGAGGACGGCGGTGCCGGTGTCGCGCTCGGCGACGATGCGCTGGTGGACGAACTCGATGGAGCCCACGTCCAGGCCGCGGGTGGGCTGGGAGGCGACGAGGACCTTGAGGGGCCGGGAGAGCTCGCGGGCGAGGATGGCCTTCTGCTGGTTGCCTCCCGAGAGGGTGGAGATGGCGTCGTCGACGTCGGTGACGCGCACGTCGAACTCCTCGCGCATCCGGTGGGCGGCGTGGCGCACGCGCGTCGGGGACAGTGACGGGCCCCGCCCCAGGGAGGGGTCATCGTAGCGGTCCAGGACCATGTTCTCGGCGACGGAGAGCTCGGCGACCATGCCGTCGGTGGTGCGGTCCTCGGGCACGAAGCCCAGTCCGGCTCGCAGGCGGCGGCGCACCGTGTGGCGGGTGACGTCCTGGCCGTCGAAGGCGATGGAGCCGGTGGTGGGCGGCCGTAGCCCGAGGATGACCTCGCTCAGCTCGGTCTGACCGTTGCCCTGGACGCCGGCGATGGCGAGGATCTCGCCGGCGCGCACGTGCAGGTCGATGTCCTCAAGCAGGGTGGTGCCGTCCTCGATGAGGCTGATGCCCTCCAGGGCGAGCCCGTCGTCCCCGGGGTCGGCCGGGGGCTTGTCGACGGTCAGGGAGACGTCGTGGCCGACCATGAGGCCGGCGAGCTCGGCGGCCGAGGCGGTGGGCTCGGCGGTGCCGACGACGCGGCCGCGGCGGATGACGGTGATGGTGTCGGCGACCTCGCGGATCTCGCGCAGCTTGTGGGTGATGAAGACGATGGAGGTGCCCGAGGCCTTGAGCTCGCGCATGATGGTGATGAGCTCGTCTGTCTCCTGCGGGGTGAGCACGGCGGTGGGCTCGTCGAGGATGAGGACCTTGGCGTCTCTGGCCAGGGCCTTGATGATCTCCACGCGCTGCTGGACGCCCACGGGCAGGTCCTCGATGAGGGCGTGGGGGTCGACGTCGAAGCCGAAGCGGCGGGAGATCTCGGTGACCTTGGCGGCGGCGGCGCCGGTGTTGATGAGCCCCAGCGACCCGACCGGCTCGTAGCCCAGGGCGACGGACTCGGCCACGGTGAAGACGGGCACGAGCATGAAGTGCTGGTGGACCATGCCGATACCGGCGGCCACGGCGTCGCCCGGCCCGGAGAAGGCGACGGGCTCGTCGTCGATGAGGATCTCTCCGGCGTCGGGCTGGTGGAGGCCGTAGAGGACGTTCATGAGCGTGGACTTGCCCGCGCCGTTCTCGCCCAGGAGGGCGTGGATCTGGCCGGGTTCGACGGTTAAGTCGATGTGGTCGTTGGCCACGAGCGGCCCGAAGGCCTTCGTGATCCCGCGCAGCTCAAGCTTCACAACAGACTCGCTTCCGGGTGGCGGTGGAGGCTCGGGGCGCCGGCCCCGGCCGGGCGGTCAGGAGGGGTCGTAGGGGGTGGAGACGTCGAGGGACCCGTCGATGATCTGGGCTCGCAGCTCCTCGAGCCTGGCCTTGACCGGCGCCGGCACCCGGGAGTCGAAGTCGTGGAAGGGTGCGGCGGCCACCCCGTTGTTCTTGAGGGTTCCGATGTAGGGCTCGGAGGAGAATCTCCCCTCGGAGGCGTTCTTGACGGTGTCGAAGACCGAGTTGCCGATCTCCTTGACCACGGAGGTCATGATGATGCTGCCGTCACCGGAGGAGGTGTAGCCGTCGGAGTCGACCCAGATGACGGCGTTGGTGCCCCCGGCGTCGTTCTTCTGGCGCACGGAGGACAGCGTGCCCTGGCCGACGGGGCCGGCCACCGGCATGATGATGTCCGCGCCCTGGGAGATGAACTGCTCGGTGATGGCCTGGCCCTTGGCGGCGTCGGTGAAGTTGCCGACGAAGGAGCCGCCCTTGCCGGTGGTGGTGTCCCAGCCCTTGACCTGGACCTGGGCGCCGGTGTCCTGGTTGTAGCGGGCCACGCCCTTGGCGAAGCCGTCCATGAAGATCTGGACGGTGGGCAGGGGCTTGCCGCCGTAGGTACCCACGACCCCGGTGCGGGAGGTGCCGGCGGCGGCGTACCCGGCCAGGTAGGCGGCCTCGGCCGTCTTGAACAGCAGCGGCTTGGTGTTGGGCAGGGTGGCGGGCTTGCCGTCGGCGCCGATGAAGGAGGCGTCGATGAGGGCGAACTGGATGTCGGGGTTGGCCTTGGCCGACTCGGTCAGGTCGGCGGCGATGTTGAAGCCGACGCCGATGACGAGCTTGCAGTTCTGCTGGATGAGCGCGTAGATGTTGGTGGCGTAGTCGGCCGAGTTCTCCGACTGCACGGCGATGGTCTTGACTCCCAGCTCCTTGCCGGCCCGGTCCAGGCCCTTCTTGCCGGACTCGTTGAAGGAGTGGTCGTCGAATCCGCCCTCGTCGGAGAGCATGCAGGCGGTGAAGTTCTTGGCGCCCTCCAGGTTGCGGGCGGGCCGCTGGGCCGGTGGCGTCCCGCAGGCGGCCAGGGCCAGGGCCACGGCCGCGCCGAGCGTCATCGCGGAGCAGGCCTTCTTCATGGAAACCTCCGTGGTTCTCGCGTGCGACGGGGGACACATTCGAGTGTCAAGGATAGGCGAGAACCTCTCATTCTCACACCATCCGTTCCACCGGGATGGCCTCGTGATCGTCGTGGTTTCAATGAGGAGCCCGGCACCGGAGGGCTGTCTTCTTCCGGCGCCGGGCCCTCAAGACCTCAGCGGTTCCAGCGGCCCCAGCGACTTCGACGGCTGCTGCGCCCGCGGTGCAGTGGTTCGGCTAGAGCAGGTCCTCTCGGCCAGCCGCCTTGAGGGCGTCGACGACGCTCTTGACGTCCTGGGCGTACTCGGGGGTGGTGACCAGGAGGGCGTCGGGAGTATCGACGACGACGGTGCCCGGCACCCCCAGGAGCACCACCGTGCGTCCGGAGGTGGCGGCGATGAGGGCGCCGTCGGAGTCGAGGGCCCGGATCTCTGCGCGGGGGTTCGCGGGGGCGGCGTCGCCGGCGGCGCCAGTAGACCCGTCGGTGTCGTCGAGCACTCCGGCACCGGTGGCCGGACCCTCGGTGCGCGGCGGGACGAGGTCGGTCAGGGCGTCGAATCCGCCGACGTCGTTCCAGCCCATGGAGACCGGCACAGTGGCCACTCCTCCGGCGGCGGCCACCGGCTCGGCGATGGCGTGGTCGATGGCGATCTTCTCCAGGGCGGGCCAGCGCTCGGCCAGGACCTCCTCGCGCTCGGGGGCGTCCCAGACGGCGGCGATGGCCTCGATGCCCTGGGCCAGCTGGGGCCTGAGCTCGGCGAGGTGGTCCAGGAGGACGCCGGCGCGGACCACGAACATGCCTGCGTTCCAGCGGTAGTCGCCGGTGGCCAGGTAGGCGGCGGCGGTGTTGGCGTCGGGCTTCTCGGTGAAGCCCAGGACCCGGCGTCCGTCGGGGGCCCCGGGCACGTCGGTGGGGTCGCCGGCGTGGATGTAGCCGAAGGCGGTCGAGGGGCCGGTGGCCTCGATCCCGATGGTGACCACCCAGCCCTGCTCGGCCAGGCGGGCGGCCTGGCGGACGGCGTCGGCGAAGGCGGCCCGGTCGGCCACGGTGTGGTCGGCGGCGAAGGAGCCGACGACGGCGTCTCGCCCGTGGCGGTGGGCGATGACGGCGGCGGCCAGGCCGATGGCCGCCATGGAGTCGCGCGGGGAGGGCTCGGCCAGGAGGTTGTCGCGCGGGATGCTCGGGAGCTGGTCGGCCACGGCGGCGATGTGGGCGACGCCGGTGACGACCGTGGTGGTGGCGGTCAGTGGAGCCAGGCGCTCAACGGTGTCCTGCAGGAGGCTGCGGCCGGCCCCGGTGAGGTCGAGGAGGAACTTGGGGCGGTGGCGTCGGCTGAGCGGCCACAGCCGGGTGCCCGCACCGCCTGCGGGAATGATGGCGTGAATGGCCGGCGCCGAGCTGTCGGGCTGTACGGCGCGATCGGACTTGCCAGGGTTGCCAGAAATCTCAGTCACCGCCACAGGCTATCGTCCCGGTCGACTGTCTGTTCACCAGGTCGGACTCAAAGCAGTACTAGACCCGGCCTTCAGGGGATCGGCACCGGGGGGATGTAGTCGGGGTGCGCCGTCGGGTCCGCCTCGAGGCTGCCGGTGATGGACTGGCGGGGCCAGGCCAGGGTCTCGGGCACGGAGAGCGTCACGTAGTTGGGGCGCTCGTGGGCGTGGACCTCGTTGGGATGGTCGACGTCGCGGGGCAGCGGCGGGTTGGCCATCCAGGCCGCCACGAGCAGCACGACGCGGCTGGTCAGGTGCAGCCACAGAATGAGGACGGCTATGGCCGCGAAGGAGGCCAGCAGCGGGTTGCGCGTCACCGAGCCGACCGCCCCGGTCCCCACCTGCCGCAGCACGCCCAGGGCGAAGGCGCCCAGCATGCAGCCCTGCAGCAGGTCGCGTCGGGGCGGGCGGATGCCACAAATGGTGATGAGGAGCGCCAGGACACCGGTGTCGATGAGGAAGGAGAGCAGGAGCGTCATCACCCACGCCCCGGTTCCGGTCAGCGACTGCGGCAGGCCCAGGGAGCGACCGACACTGCCCGACAGTGTCGTCGTCACCACCGAGGCCACGGCGGTCACCAGCACTCCGGCCACGATGACCAGGAAGCCCGCGAGATTCGCCAGCTGCCCGACCACCGGCCTCATGACGGGATTGACCAGCCCGAACATGGCCCGCAAGGCGATCTTGAGAGTGCCCATGAGGCTGATGACGGAGTAGATGAAGGCCCCGGCCGCCAGCACCGATCCCAGGTTGAGCGCCGAGGGAAGGGTCAGCTGCTCGACCAAGACCAGCCCCTTGCCGTTGCCGGTGTCGATGACACCGGGCAGCAGCGAGTTGATGGAGTCCACGACGGCGGCCCGGATGGTGGGGTGCTGACCGAGCATCGCCATGAGCATGCTCACGCCGATGACGAGGACGGCGAAGACCGAGAACATGCCCGTGTAGGCGATTCCTCCGGCCATGAGCGCGCCTCGCGCCGTGCCGTAGCGGATCAGGGCCCGGCCGACCCGCGTGCGCCGCCCGGCCTCCAGCAGTTCCTTGACACGCTCGATCACACCGACACCGCCGGAGTCGTCGGGGGCACCGACACTGCGGGCACAGCAGTGTCGGCGGAGGCGTCAGGGGCCAGGGAGCCCCCGAAGGCGAAGGCGGCCACCACGTCCCAGCCCCCTTCCGAAGCCGAGCACCGGCCACCGCCGTGGCCGGCGGACCGACTGCGGTGTCGGTAGAGATGAAGCTCAGTGACGGTGAAGTCCATGGTCAGATCCTCGCCCTTCCTCGCCGCGGTGTCGAGGCCGTCCTCAGCAACCTCGTGAGCCAGGGTCACGTGCGGGTGGAAGGGGAAGCTGAGCGGACGGGCCAGGGGTCCCCGCCGGTCGCGCACCCGCACTTGAAGACGGTCGCACTCCTCGGCGCCGCTGCGCAGCCCGAGGTAGACCACGGGGCTGACGGGCCGGAAGGTGCCGACCTCGTCGAGCCGCACCTCGAAGGGGTTCGTCCCAGCAGCCACGTTGCGCAGGTGGCGCATGACCTCGTCGAGGGAGTCGAGGTCGACGGCCGTGGGCGGCAGCAGCGTGATGTGGGGCGGCACGACCTCGGCCAGAGGATCCCCGGCGGCCTCCCGCACCGCACGGACCTGGGCGGCGTAGTGGGAGGGCAGGGCGATGGCCACACCGATGACGCACTGGTGCGCGCCTGGTGCGGGGATCTGCATGACTCCTGGGCTCCTACGGGATGACTGGTTGACCGGGTTGATGAGGTGTCGGCGTCTGGACGAACGGATGCCCTGAGGGCGACCCGAACACATTACCGTGTCACACCCCCGTTATCCCAGCCGGGAGCGCGGCACGAGCGGGATAAGTGTGCCATGACCGACCGAACGGGTGGAACGGCCGCCACCGCCGCCGCCTGTGCGACTCTGTGCGGGAACGTGCGGACATGGCGTTTTCGACGTCGAGGTCTGGCAGACTGGGCCCATGCAACCCGGCCCCTCAGCCTCCGCCGTCGGATCGCCCCGTCCGGCCCCGATGCTCGCCCGTCAGCGCCAGGAGCACATCCTGGAACGGGTCGCGGCCACCGGCGGGGTCCGGGTGGCCGATATCGTCGAGGAGCTGGGCATCTCGGAGATGACCGTGCGCCGCGACATCACCGAGCTCGTCACCCAGGGGCTGGTCGAGCGCGTCCACGGCGGGGCGGTGGCCGCCGGCCCCACCACCCTCGAGCCGCGATTCACCGCCAAGTCGACCCTCAACCTGGAGGCCAAGCGCCGCATCGGTCAGGCCGCGGCTGCCATGGTCCGCCCCGGGGACTCCCTGGCGCTGTCAGCCGGGACCACCACGCTGGCGCTCGCCCAGGCCCTGACCGAGCTGGAGCACTTCCCCACCCTGACCGTCATCACGAACTCGCTTCCCGCCGCGCAGGTACTCTTCGACGCCGCCGACGCCGCCCGCGCCGAGAACCGCGACGCCCCGACGGTGGTCATCACCGGCGGCGAGCGCACGCCGTCGAACGCCCTGGTGGGACTGGTGGCCATCGACGCACTGAGCACGATGCGTGTGGAGTGGGTCTTCCTGGGCGCCCACGGCTTCACTCCCGAGGCCGGGCTCATGACCCCCAACCTGCAGGAGGCCTCCGCCAACCAGGCGCTGGTCGCCGCCGGACGCACGGTGGTGGCCACGCTGGACTCCTCCAAGTGGGGGGTCCTGGGGCTGCGTTCCTTCTGCGCCACCCGGGACATCGGGGTCCTGGTGACCGAGGCCGCGCCCGACGCCGACGGCGTCGACGCCCTGCAGCAGGCCGGTACCCGCCTGACCATCGCCACCTGACCCGGCCCCACCGCTCCCGCCCCCTTCCTCAGCCTGTCCGCTCACTCACAACAACCCACCACAGGAGAACACGATGACCAACGATGCTCCCGTCTTCGCCCCTGCGCTGAGCCCCCAGGAGGGCGCCGAGGCCGCCACCGCCCTGTTCCGGGAGGTCTTCGAGGCCGAGCCCGACGGCGTCTGGTACGCCCCCGGGCGCGTCAACATCATTGGCGAGCACACCGACTACAACGGCGGCCTGGCCCTGCCCATCGCCCTGCCACACCGGGCGCACCTGGCGCTGCGGCGCCGCGAGGACCGCGTCGTGCGCCTGGTCTCCCCCCAGACCCGGGAGAAGGTCGACGTCATGGACCTCGACACGATCGGTCCGAAGGGAACCCCCGGGGAGGTGGCGCACTGGGCCTCCTACATCGCCGGCGTCGCCTGGTCCCTGGAGCGCGACGGCTTCGAGAACCTGCCCGGCTTCGACGCCGCACTCGTCTCCTGCGTGCCCTTGGGAGGCGGACTGTCCTCCTCGGCGGCCCTGGAGTGCTCGGCCGCCGTCGCCATTGACGAGGTCGCGCACCTGGGCCTGGCCGGGACTGCGCAGGAGCCCGACGACGCCGGGCGCGCCCGCCTGGTGACCAACTGCGTGCGCACGGAGAACGAGATGGCCGGGGCCCCCACCGGCGGCATGGACCAGTCGGCCTCCATGCGCTGCCGCGAGGGTCACGCCCTGGAGCTGGACTGCCGCGACGGCTCGGTGACCCACGTGCCCTTCGACCTGGCCGCCGAGGGCCTGGCCCTCCTGGTCATCGACACCAAGGCCAAGCACTCCCTGGACGACGGCCAGTACGGGGCCAGGCGAGCGGCCTGCGAGCGGGCCGCTGAGATCCTCGGGGTGGAGCTCCTGGCGGACATCGCGATCGAGGACCTGCCCGGCGCCCTGGAGCGCCTCGCGGCCACCGACGGCGCCGACGCCGACGAGCTGGTCAAGCGCACTCGCCACGTCGTCACCGAGATCGACCGCACCCGCCGGCTCGTGGCGCTTCTGCAGGACGGGCAGCCCCTGCGCGGAGAGAAGCTCGCCGAGGCGGGCAGGCTCATGGACGCCTCGCACGAGTCACTGCGTGTGGACTACGAGTGCACCTGCCCCGAGCTGGACGTGGCCGTGGAGGCGGCCCGCGCCGCCGGCGCCCACGGGGCGCGCATGACCGGCGGCGGATTCGGCGGCTCGGCGATCGCCCTGGTGGACGCCGACGCCGTCCACGACGTGGCCCGCGCCGTGGCCGAGGCCTACCAGCGCGAGGGCTTCAACCCGCCGGCCTTCCTCGACGCGGTTCCCGCCGCCCCGGCCGGCAGGCTCGCCTGAGCCGCCCAGCGCTCCGCTGGAACCCGCACCTGACGGTGATCAGTCCTCTCCAACCTCGGTTGGAGAGGACTGTCAGCATTCCTCCTTCAGGATGAGGTCAGACAACCGCTCTTGCCGTAGTCTCTGCGCGTATTCATCAGGAGCCCGGGGCCCCTACCCGGTTCTGATCCCGCCGCCTTCCATGGAGGACGCCGTGAAGCGCTTCGTCTGGCCCGCCCTCAAAACCCTCATTGCGGTGATCGTCGCCGTCGCTCTGGTGAAGATCGCTTTCTTCCCCTCGCAGGGCGACGGGACGACCGCTGACATCTCCCCGGGCTACGCCGCCGACGTCAAGACCGTCCCCGTGACCAAAGGCAGCATCTCCAACACGGTCTCGGTCAAGGGTCACATCGTTCAGGACGCCACGGTCGAGGTCCAGGCCGACCTGGCCGGCGTGGTGGACTCCGTCGCCGTGGAGAAGGACACCCAGGTCAGTGCCGGTGACCCGCTGCTCTACATCAAGCACTCCGAGTCCCAGCCCCCGGTGACCAAGACCGATGAGAGCGGCAACGTCACCCAGACCCCGACCGAGGACAAGGTCACCTGGTCCACGATCTACGCCCCCGTCAGCGGCACCGTGACCCCCAAGGTCCTCAAGCAGCAGGAGACCGGCGTCGGCGTCGTCGTGGCCACCATCACCCCCGCGACCTACTCGGCCACTGGGACCGTCAGCGCCGCGCAGCAGTACCGGCTCACCAACGCGCCCACTGCCGCGACCCTGACCCTGGAGGGGGGCCCGGCGCCCTTCCAGTGCAACAACCTCAAGGTCGGCACCAAGGCCTCCACCTCCACGACCACCGGTGGGGACGGCTCGACGACGACTACCTCCGGTGACGGCACCAGCGTGGAGATGCGCTGCGCGGTTCCCGGCGACCAGAAGGTCTTCGCCGGTATGCCGGTGACCATCAGCGTTGACGCCGGCAGCGCCTCAGAGGCCCTGATGGTTCCGGTCACCGCTGTGGAGGGCAAGGTCGGCTCGGGCTTCGTGTGGCTGGTACCCGAGTCCGGGGACGCCTCCAAGGCGGTCAAGACCGCTGTGAAGCTGGGGATCACAGACGGTACGAACATCCAGATCACCGCCGGTCTCAAGGCCGACCAGCAGGTCCTGCAGTTCGTCCCCAACAAGGACACGCGCCGCACCGGGACACCGGACACCTGCGAGCCGGACAACTCCGCCTGCTACGACTCCGAAGGCAAGGAGATCCTGTGAGCGGGCTGCTGGAGCTGCGGGAGATCACCCGTACCTTCACCGTCCCCGACTCCGAGCCCCTGCACATCCTCACGGGAGTCAACCTGAGCGTCTCCCCCGGTGAGCACGTGGCCATCGTGGGACGCTCGGGAACGGGAAAGTCCACCCTGCTCAACATCCTGGGTCTCATCGATAAGCCGACATCGGGCCACTACACGCTCTCGGGCACCGACACCTCCCGGCTCGGGGAGAGTCGCCGCGCCCACCTGCGAGGGCAGACCTTCGGCTTCGTCTTCCAGTCCTTCAACCTCATCCCGGGACTGACCACCACCGAGAACGTGGCGGCACCCCTCCTGTACGACACCGGCAGGGCCTTCTGGACCCGCAGCGCACGGGCCGCCGAGCTGCTGGAGGCCGTGGGCCTGGGTGACAAGGTGGGCTCGCCCATCTCGCGCCTGTCGGGAGGTGAGCAGCAGCGGGTGGCCATCGCCAGGGCGCTGTCACGCCGCCCCAGCGTCATCCTGGCCGACGAGCCCACCGGCGCCCTCGACGTCGACACCGGCAACTCGGTCATGACGCTCCTGGAGCGCCAGTGCGCCGAGAACGGTGCCGCCCTCATCATCATCACGCACGACCTGGCCGTGGCCGGCCGCGCCCACACCCAGTACCGGCTCGACCACGGCGCCCTCACCCCGATCTCCGTCATGCGTCGCAAGGTCGGCAGCCTGGAAGAGTTCGGTGAGGTCGTCACCACCCCTCCGACATCCCCCTACCCGTCGGCGCCCACCAGCCACGAAGGAGCCTCATGAACGGCATTCTCACCGGATTCTTCGGCGCCATCGTCGAGGCATGGGCCCAGCTGCGCATCGGCAAGCTGAGGGTCCTGCTGTCGCTGGTGGGCGTGGCGGCGGCAGTGGCGGCCATGACCTTCGTTATCGCCCTGGGTCAGGTCTCCGTCGACGCCATCAACAAGGTCAGCGAGAAGTACACCGGCCGCCCGGGCACGGTGACGATCAACGTCAGCCCCACCGGCAAGGGCCTGGACCAGGCCCTCCAGGCCGACGACGCCCCCGAGTCGAGCACCGGCGCAGACTCAGGTGCCAGCGGCGGCAGCAGCGACGGTGCGGGCGGTACCGGCGGCGCAGGCAGTGCGGGCGCTGCAGGGGGCGCTGGTAGCGCGGGTGGAGGCTCCACGACCAGCGCTGCGACAGCGGCGAAGATCTCCACGGCGATGAACAGCTTCGTCGAGCGCTACGAGGTCAAGTCCTGGGCGACGACCTACACCTCCAACGTGCGCTTCTCCTTCCCCGACGGCGCTCGGAGCGTGCCCACCCAGACCGTGAGCCTGAGCTACGGGCTCCTGCACCACAAGACCGTCTCCCAGGGACGCTGGTTCACCGCGCAGGATGAGGACGACCTCTCCCCGAGCATGGTCGTCACCCAGGGCTTCCTCGACGCCATGGGGATCCAGCAGCTCACCGAGCCGGTCACCATCACCTCCTTCTCCCCGGTGCAGACCTCCTTCACGATCGTCGGCGTCCTGGAGGCGGAGGACCTCTCCCTCATGGGCTGCAGCGGCGACCCCGAGCGGGACGCGGGCCTGCCGTGCACCCAGCCCGTGACCGCCTTCGCCCTCAACACGCCCTACGAGCACTGGCTGCCCAAGGACGCCGCCCGCCCCGCCCCCACGCTGGAAATCTGGGCCGGTCAGGATGGCGCGAAGGAGGTCGCCAGCCTGGCCAAGAAGGACCTGGACGCGCGCTTCGGTCAGGGCTCGACCCAGGCTGAGGACAACCTCCAGGGCGGCGGCTTCAGCTCCAGCGCGAACACCTTCACCCAGGTGGTCACGGCCGCCGGCGTGTTCGTCATGCTGCTGGGGGCCCTGAGCCTGGTCAACATCTCACTGGTGACCGTGCGTCAACGCATCCACGAGATCGGGGTGCGGCGCTCCTTCGGGGCGACGAGCCGACGCATCTTCTTCTCCATCATGCTGGAGTCGGTGGTGGCCACCGTGGTCGCCGGCGTCGTCGGCATCGGGATCGCCATCGTGGGGATGCGCGTCATGCCGCTGAGCGCCTTCCTCGGCATCCCGGTGACCACGACCCCGCCCTTCCCCATGGTGGCGGCTGTCATCGGCCTGGTCGCGGCCACCGCCGTGGGCGCGCTGGCGGGCATCATCCCGGCGATCGTGGCCACCCGCATCCGGCCGATCGACGCAATCCGCTACTGAGAGCCCGCCGGGGTCGGGCCGAACAGGCACCCGACCCCGACGTGCTCTCCGAAAAGGTCAGCCGCGTCTTCAGCGGTACTCGACGACGAGCGGGGCGTGGTCGGACCAGCGCGAGGCGTAGTCGGGCGCCCGGTCCACGGTGACGCTGTGGGCCCGATCGGCCAGGGCGGGGGTGAGGACCTGGTAGTCGATCCGCCAGCCGGTGTTGTTGTCGAAGGCCTTGCCGCGTTGGGACCACCACGTGTAGGGCCCCTGCTCCTCGTCCCCCACGAGGTGACGCGAGGCGTCCACCCAGCCGGAGGCGAACCAGCCCTCCAGGTGGGCGATCTCCTCGTCCATGACGCCGGCGATCTTGTTGTGGTTGGGCTTCCAGTTCTTGATGTCACGCTCGGAGCGCACCACGTTGAGGTCCCCGGCCATGACGACCTGGGGCCCACCATCACGGGCGGCGGCCAGGAGCTCGGCCATACGGGCGTCGACGAGCTCGAGGTGGGCGTACTTCTGGTCCATCTTCTCGGTGCCCAGCTGGCCCGAGTGCAGGTAGGCGGAGATGACGGTGAGCCGCTCGAGACCGTCGAAGCCGGTGAGGCTCAGGTCGGCCTCGAGCCAGCGGCCGGAGTCGACGTCGGGCTCCTCGGTGCCGGGCGCGGCCACGCCGTAGCGCAGCTCGCCGAGGGTGGCGGGGCCGCCCTCGCGCACGGCGACGCCCACGCCCGCACGTCCCTTGATGCGGCAGGGCCAGATGGCGGCCTCGTAGCCGGGCAGGAGGTCGACGGCGATCTGCTCGTCGGCCCGGACCTCCTGGAGAAGGAGGATGTCGGGGGCGGAGGCGGCGAGCCACTCCCCCATGCCCTTGCGGGCGGCGGCCCGGATGCCGTTGACGTTGACAGTGGCGATACGCATGGCGGCAAGCCTACGCGCTCGGCCCTGAGCCTGAGACGATAGGGCCATGAGCGACGCCGGTAGGAGTGCCAGCACCGTGAGAACCGTTCACGTCCTGGTCCAGGGCACGGTCCAGGGGGTGGGCTTCCGCTACCACTGCGCCTACACCGCCCAGGAGCTGGGAGTGGTGGGGCAGGTCCGCAACCTGCCCGACGGCGACGTCGAGGTCACGGCCCAGGGCGAGCCTGAGGCCGTGGGCCGGCTGATCGCGTGGCTGCGGCACGGCCCGCGGTGGGCCTCGGTGCGCCGGCTCACCGTCACCGACCTGCGCGCCGGCTGCCTGGATGAGCGCAGGTTCGAGATCACCGGGTGAGAGGATCGGGCCATGGAACCCGACGACGCCCGGGCGCCGCGCAGCGCCCGACGAGTCGGCGTGTGGATGGCGGTTATCGTCATCGCCGCCGTCCTGCCCGTGCTGGCTCAGACCTCGCTGCTGTCCCGCGTCAGCACCCTGTTGTGGCTGGCCTCCATGCCGCTGTGCATCCTGGGCTGTGCGATGCTGGCCAAGGAGCTGGCGGCGCGTCGCACCTCCCGGCCGGAGGAGGACTGAGCGACCGACAGCGGTGAGCCGCAGACACAGACTGACGGGGCGGATGAGGAGAGCCCCATCCGCCCCGTCAGCCGTCTGCTGGCCGCAGTCTCGCTGTCAGCCGGCCTCAGAGCCGGTCAGGCGACGACGACGCAGCATGAGCGCGACACCGCCGCCGGCCAGGAGCAGCAGGGCGATGCCTCCCAGGAAGAGCGCCTGGGTTCCGGTCAGGGGCAGACCGGCCACCGTCTTCTTGGGGCTCGCGGTGGGCGAGGCGGCGCTGTAGTCGGTCACGCCCGGCTTGCCCTGACCGGGCGGGGTGGTGGAGTCCTTGCCGTTCTTCGCACCGTTGGAGCCGTTGCTGTTGCCGGGGATGTCACAGCTGCCGGCCTTGGCGTTGCAGGGGTCGGTGATCGGCTTGTCGGTGAAGCCCAGTCCCTGGGTGCGCAGGAGGACCGTGGAGTCGAGCTGGCCGTCCTGGGCGTCGGCGATGGCCACGCGCACGTGCACCTTCTGCCCCGGGGTGACGGAGGCCTGGCAGGGCAGGGCGGAGGTGTAGCCGTTGAACTCCACGGGGATCTGCCCCGGTGTGTGTCCCGAGACATTGGCCGTGTAGTAGGCGGCGTTGGAGGACTCGTTGATCGAGGCGGCGCTCACGGCCGTCTGTGTGCCGGGGACGTGGGCGCACTCGGTGCCATTGACCTGGATGCTCAGCGGGTCCTTGTATCCGCGCGACTGCCAGGAGGCGGGGGTGCCCTCGGTGGCGCCGGCGTACTCCTCGGAGCCGAGGCTGTAGTAGAGGACGATGTTTGAGCTGGTGGCGGTGACGTCGAACTCCAGGACGGCCTCGTCGTAGACGTCGGTGCCGGCCACCTTGGCCAGTCCTGCCGGGTCCTCGGTGAGGCCGAAGTCACCGGTGGTGTCCAAGGCGTCATTGGGCCCCAGGACCGCGGAGCGGGTGATGTCGGTGTCGGAGTCGGCAGTGGGATCGGGGTCGACGAGGGAGCCGGTGGACAGGGCGACACCCTCGGTGATGGCGTTGCCGTCACCGGGAAGTCCCTTGACCGTGCCGATCTGGACGTCCTTGCCGGAGACGGATGCGTTGGAGACTGTCGCCTTCGGACCGGCGACCATCTGGGCCAGGGACTGGGCGCTCACCGTGGAGGTGTTGCGCAGGGAGGTGGTGGACTGCCCCGCCGTATTCGGCGCTGTAGCGGCCACCGCCGGGCCGGCCGCACTCAGGGCGAGCGCAGCCAGCAAAGCGATTGTTGAAGCGGATAACCGTCGCAGACGGATGGGAAGAGTATTCACAGGATCTCCGTTAGACACGGGGCCGCCCGGCAGCGGACGACCACCTGAACCGACAGGCTGGGAGACCAGACAGCTCACGGAGAACGGGATCAAGACTAACCGGACGATAAGCCCTTGGCTTGTGGTCTATGTCACCAAATTACCGAGAACCTCAAGAAACCCTGAGAATGCAGGGCCTACGTCTTTGGTGGCAGTGTCCCGATATTGACAGAGCGGTCCAAAGGCCTGTCCCTCCGCCTCCAGGTTCTCCTAAGGTTGGGCCTGGGAGATCACGAACATCGGCTCACGGCGCACTGACACCCTCATCCCTCATGAGTAAGGACAGTACGGACAATGACCGTGACACACACTTCGTTCCGCGCCCGTCGCAGACGACTGGCCGTGGCGCTGACGCTCGGACTCCTGGTAGCCGGGTCCGGCACTACCGCGCTCGCCGATGAGACGCCCTCCCCCAGCGCCTCCCCCAC
The DNA here is from genome assembly GCF_000223355.1 of Actinomyces sp. oral taxon 175 str. F0384. Lineage (NCBI taxonomy): Bacteria > Bacillati > Actinomycetota > Actinomycetes > Actinomycetales > Actinomycetaceae > Actinomyces > Actinomyces sp. oral taxon 175. The sequence continues at coordinate 588,484 of NZ_AFUR01000001.1, read as the reverse complement.
CGCCACCGCTACTGCCGAGGCCTCACCCGAGGCGGGAGCGGCCCAGAAGAACGACCAGTCCCCTGCCGGCCAGGCGCAGGCGAGCCAGAGCCCCACCGAGCAGGGTCAGGCGGGCCAGAGCGACCAGCAGGCCGCCGGTGGGGCCGCGGCCCAGGACGCGAAGGGCTTCAAGGCCGACAACCCCGGATGGGCCAACGCCACCAAGCACACCGGTGCGGCGCACGGGGTCGAGGAGAACTACACCGCCAAGTGGACCCGCGCAGACGCCATGCAGATCCAGCGCGTCTCCAACCCCAATGCGCCGTCGGGCACCAACTCGATGCCCGAGCAGCTCACGATGCCGGAGATCTCCAACGGCTTCCCGGCCACGAGCGACGACGTATGGGTGTGGGACACCTGGACGCTGACTGACGAGGCCGCCCACCAGATCTCCTACAACGGCTGGGAGATCGCCTTCTCCCTGGTGGCCGACCGGCACGCCGGCTACACCTTCGACGACCGCCACACCCACGCGCGTCTGGGCTTCTTCTACCGCAAGGCCGGCACGCAGACCTCCTCGGCCGACGGCGCGAACAGCTCCAACGGCGGGTGGATCTACGGGGGGCACGTCTTCCCCGACGGCGCCTCCGGCTCGATCTTCGAGGACCAGAGCTTCACGGCCCAGACCGAGTGGTCCGGCTCGGCCCGCCTCATGGAGGGCAACAAGATCCGCATGTTCTACACCTCGGTGGCCTTCTACAACACCACCACCGGCGGCAGCGGCGACGGGGGCTACGGTCAGGACGGCAACAACGCGGCCTCCAAGCCCTACGACCCGCGGATCGTGCAGTCCGAGGGACGCATCTACGCTGACGAGAACGGCGTGTGGCTCACCGGGTTCCGCACCCAGCACCAGCTGCTCGTCCCGGACGGCAAGTACTACCAGACCCGCGAGCAGAACCCGGGCGTGAACTTCCGCGACCCCTTCACCTTCCGCGACCAGAACAACCCCTCGGACCCCACCGAGTACATGGTCTTCGAGGGCAACTCGGCCTTCGTCCGTGAGCAGCAGTACGTCGACGCCGCGGCCAAGGCCGGGCAGAACACCACTCTGGCCACCTGCACCGCGGAGGATCTCGGCTACGAGCAGGGCGACCCCAAGGCCGAGACGGTCGAGGCGGTCAACCAGCGCGGCGGCCGCTACCAGCTGGCCAACGTGGGCCTGGCCCGGGCCAAGAACAAGGCGATGACCCAGTGGGAGTACCTGCCTCCGCTGCTGAGCGGCAACTGCGTCAATGACCAGACCGAGCGGCCCCAGATCTACTTCCAGGACGGCAAGTACTACCTGTTCACGATCTCGCACCGGGAGACCTATGCCGACGGGCTCCAGGGCCCCGAGGGCGTCTACGGCTTCGTGGGCGACGGGCTGCGAAGCGACTACAAGCCGCTCAACCAGAACACGGGTATCGCGCTGGGCAACCCCATCAACCTCAACTTCAACCCGGGCAAGCCCTACTCGCCGGACTTCAACCAGAGCCCGTACACCTTCCAGTCCTACTCGCACTACGTCATGCCCGGCGGCCTGGTGGAGTCCTTCATCGACTCCATCGGCGGCAACAAGGACGGCAACCCGGTGCGCGGGGGCTCGCTGGCCCCGACGGTGAAGCTGAACATCTCCGGGGACACCACCTCAGTGGACCGCACCTACGGCACCAACGGCTTGGGGGGCTTCGCGGACATCCCCTCGGACCGGGCCCGCTCCAACGGCGGTGACACCCGCCCGCAGCGGCTGAAGTAGCCGCCGCGCTCAGGGCATCACTGCTCAAGCAGGAGGCGGGGCCGTCGGAACAGAAGTTCCGGCGACCCCGCCTCCTTGTCGGCGACGTTTCCTGCGGCGTCCTTACAGGGCTGCGGCCAGGGGGGTGAGGCTTCCCGACGTGATGGTGGCCGTGCCCTTGGCCCCCAGGACGATCTCCTGGCAGGAGGGGGCGGTGAAGACCAGGAGGCTGCCGACGGTGGCGCCGTCGTCGACGAAGACCTCGAGGCTGGAGCGGTCCAGGTAGAGGTGCAGACGCACTGTGGAGCCGGTGGGGCGGTACTGCGTCTGGCGGCGCAGGGCGAAGTCGGTGGTGGTCCCCTCGTCCTTGCCGTCGACCTGTGTGAGCCCACCGTCGGTGCGGTCGAGGTAGAGGGTGCCGGCCGAGATGTCGACGCCGACGCGCACCTCCTGGGTCTTGCTGTCAACCGTGCCGCGGGCCAGTCCCAGCCAGGCCTCAGAGGCGTGGGAGACGTCCAACGTCAGGTCGATCTCGACCGTGCGTCCCGTGCCCAGAGCCGTCACCGTGTCGGTGGCCTTGAGGCCGGAGAGATCGGTGGCCCGCCCGCGCAGGGCGTCGAGCTCGGGGACGGGTTTCTGCACGAGGGTGCGTTTGCCGCCGATGGTGGTCAGGGACAGCTCGCGCGGGATGCTCATCTCACCGCGCCAGTCTCCGGTGGGCAGGGAGTAGGGGTAGTTCCAGTTGCCCAGCCAGGCCATCCACACGCGGCGGCCCTCGACGTGCTCGAAGCTCTGGGCGGCGTAGAAGTCCTGGCCGACGTCGGTGAAGCGGGTGTCGTGGTCCTCGGGGAAGAAGACGGAGCCGTCGAAGTCGCCGATGAAGTACTGGGCGGTGGAGCCGGCCGTCTCCTCGTTGGCGCCGATCGAGAGGGTCATGACCCAGCGGGTGCGCCCGTCGCTGGAGTCGGTCAGGGGGAAGAGGTCGGGGCACTCCCACACGGCGGCGTGCGAGCCGATTCCCTGGCCGAAGTCGCTGGCGTGGCTCCAAGCCTTGAGGTCGGTGGAGCGAAAGAGGGAGACGTGGTCCCCGGCGGAGACGATCATGATCCAGGCCTTGGAGTCCTCGTGCCAGAAGACCTTGGGGTCGCGGAAGTCCTTGCGCCCGTCGTTGGGGATGACGGGGTTGCCGGAGAAGCGCCGCCAGCTCCTCCCTCGGTCGGTGGAGTAAGCCAGGGACTGGGCCTCACCGCCCTCGGTGGAGGTGTAGACGGCGACCAGGCCGCCGCCGGTGACCAGGCCGGAGGTGTTGGCTCCGTCGACGACGCAGCTGCCGGACATGGCCAGGCCCTGCGCGTCGTGCTCCAGGGCCGTCCCCTGGCGTTTCCAGCGCACCATGTCCGAGCTGATCGCGTGACCCCAGGTGCCGTCCTGCTGGTGGAAGAGGTGGTACTCGCCCTCGTAGAGGACCAGGCCGTTGGGGTCGGCGAGATTCCCCGTGGCGGGGCTGTAGTGGTAGGCGGGGCGGTAGGCGGCTGAGGCCGGCGAGTCGGTGGCCGTGGGCGTCGGCGAGCTCCGGCGCCCGGTGGAGCAGCGCACCAGGATGGCTCCGCCCACGATGAGGGCGCCGGCGCCGGCCGCACCGAGGATGAGGGTTCGACGCCGCAGGCCGGTCCTGTGCGGCTGCGGGTCCTGGGGGTCGGTCGCGGTCGGCGAGGGCGACACAGGCGCCGCGTCCGCAGGGGTCGGCGGGCACGCCTCCGGCTGAGTCGGCTCAGGTCCCGAGGAGCTCGGGGAGCCTGCCGACTCAGCCGGACGGGTGAGGTGGTCAGGATGGGAGGGATGGGCGCCGTGGGACTCGTCCGTCATGGCCTCAAGATTATCGGCCGGTCGGGCGAGCGGCGACGTCCCCTAGAGCGAGCGCTCCGCGGTCTCAACCACGTTGGCCAGCAGCAGGGCGCGAGTCATGGGCCCCACGCCGCCGGGGTTGGGCGAGAGCCAGGAGGCCACCTCGTCGACGCCGTCAGCGACGTCACCGGCGATGCGGCCCTTGCCGGTGGCCGGGTCGACAACGCGCGAGACGCCCACGTCCAGGACGACGGCGCCGGGGGCGACCATCTCCGAGGTGATGATGCCGGGTCTGCCGGCCGCCGAGATGACGACGTCGGCCCGGCGCACGTGCTCGGCCAGGTCCGTGGTGCCGGTGTGGCAGATGTCCACGGTGGCGTTGACGTCCTTGCGGCCCAGGAGCAGGCCGATGGAGCGGCCCACCGTGACCCCGCGGCCGACGACGCACACGTTTCGGCCGGCCAGGTCGATGCCGTGGCGCTCCATGAGCTCGATGCAGCCGCGCGGCGTGCAGGGCAGGGGCGAGTCGATGGGCCCCGAGGCCCGCAGCACCAGGCGCCCCAGGTTGGTGGGGTGCAGGCCGTCGGCGTCCTTGGCCGGGTCGACGCGCTCCAGGATCGCGTTGGTGTCCACGCCCGCCGGCAGCGGGAGCTGGACGATGTAGCCGGTGCAGGCGTCATCGGAGTTGAGGCGGTCGACGGCGGCGGCCACCTCGGCCTGGGTGGCGGTGGCCGGCAGGTCCTCGCGGATGGAGAGGATGCCGACCTCGGCGCAGTCGGCGTGCTTGCCGGCGACGTACTTGACGCTGCCGGGGTCCTCCCCCACCAGGACCGTGCCCAGGCCGGGGGTGACGCCACGCTCGCGCAGTGCCGTCACGCGTTCCTTGAGCTCGGCCTTGAGGGCGGCGGCCGTGGCCTTGCCGTCCAGGACCCGGGCCGCCCCGTTCCAGGGAGCCCTCACTGGGCCAGCCCCGGGTAGAGGGGGAAGGCGTCGGTCAGGGCGCGCACGCGACCGCGCAGGGCGGCCAGGGTCTCGTCGTCGGCGGTGCCGGCGGCGCCGTGGACGAGGGTGGCGGCGATGATGTCGGCGACCTCGGTGAACTCGGCGTCGCCGAAGCCGCGGGTGGCCAGGGCGGGGGTGCCGATGCGCAGGCCGGAGGTGACACGCGGGGGACGCGGGTCGAAGGGGACGGCGTTGCGGTTGACCGTGATGCCGGCGGTGTGCAGGAGGTCCTCGGCCTGCTGACCGTCCAGGGAGGAGTCACGCAGGTCCACCAGCACCAGGTGCACATCGGTGCCCCCGGTGACCAGGCTGACGCCGGCGGCCTTGACATCGTCAGCCCCCAGGCGCTCGGCGATGATGGCGGCGCCGCGCACGGTGCGCTCCTGGCGCTCGCGGAACTCCTCGGTGCCGGCGATCTTCATGGCCACGGCCTTGGCGGCGATGACGTGCATGAGGGGGCCGCCCTGCTGGCCGGGGAAGACGGCGGAGTTGAGCTTCTTGCCCCACTGCTCGGCGCGGCTGGACAGGAGCATGCCGGAGCGGGGGCCGCCCAGGGTCTTGTGGACGGTGGTGGACACGACGTCGGCGTGCGGGACGGGGTTGGGGTGCAGGCCGGCGGCGACGAGCCCGGCGAAGTGGGCCATGTCCACCCACAGAGTGGCACCGACCTCGTCGGCGATGGAGCGGAAGGCGGCGAAGTCGAGGTGGCGGGGGTAGGCGGACCAGCCGGCGATGATGACCGAGGGGCGCTCGCGCAGGGCGGCCTCGCGCACCTGGTCCATCTCGATGCGCATGGTGGTCTCGTCCACGCCGTAGGCGGTGGCGTTGTAGTTCTTGCCGGAGAAGTTGATCTTCATGCCGTGGGTGAGGTGGCCGCCGTGGGCCAGGGACAGGCCCAGGAGGGTGTCGCCGGGGGTGGCCAGGGCGTGGAGGACGGCGGCGTTGGCCTGGGCCCCGGAGTGGGGCTGGACGTTGGCCCACTCGGCGTCGAAGACGGCCTTGGCGCGCTCGATGGCCAGGGACTCGGCGACGTCAACGACCTCGCAGCCGCCGTAGTAGCGGCGCCCCGGGTAGCCCTCCGCGTACTTGTTGGTCAGGACCGAGCCCTGGCACTCCAGGACGGCCCGGGGAACGAAGTTCTCCGAGGCGATCATCTCCAGGGTCTCGCGCTGGCGGGCGAGCTCGCCGGTGAGGACCCCGGCGATGTCCGGGTCGAGCTCGGCCAGCGGCTGGTTCAGGGACGGGGTGACGGCTTGCGCGGTCATGTCTCTCCTCAGGTGTGGGGCGCACGCTGCGCCATGGCAGGCGGCTGTGCGCGCACTGGTGGGCGATCCGTGGCCCAGGCGGGCGACCCCGGAGTCGTGTTCGTGCCGCTCCCCGGTGGTGATCCACCCGGCGCCAGTCGCGACAGGAACACCCTACCGTGCCGGAGCGGAGCCGTGCCGTCCCCTCGCGCACAGTGCAGGCCAGCGGCTCCCCGTGCCACCTCATGCCTACTTGGGGTGGGGCTCGCACAAAGGCAGCGGGCGCTCAGCCGTCCTGGTCGTCCTGCCCGAACCAGTCGCCCAGGCCGTCGTCGGCGCCGATCCAGGCCAGGGCCTGGGCCATCTCCTCGGGGCGCAGGAGGATCCGGGAGAAGGCGCGGCGCACCTGCTCGCGCATCTCCTCGTCCCCGACACCGGTGACCACGAGATGGCAGCGGGGCTCGCCGGCCGTGTCGTCGTCGGCATCGGAGGGGGCGGCCGGGACCTCCGCCCAGGTACCGGCGTCGCCGACGCTCACGGCACCCCCGGCGACCTCCCAGGTGCAGACCCGGCCGGGACGGCTGGGCAGCCAGAAGCAGCCGCGAGCGCACAGGCCCTGGCCGGCGAGCTCGACGACGAGGGAGCGCAGACGCTCGGGGTGGAAGGGCAGGGAGGCGCTGAGGTCGAGGGTCCACACGCCGTGCTCGTCGGGGCCGCCCCAGGCGCTGGTGGTGGCGGGGTGGATGCGGCTCAAGGAGGCGGCGACGTCGTGGGTGAGGGCGGTGAGGGCCTCCAGGAGGGGTGCGTCGAGGCCTGGGAGCAGGAGGGCGTCGTGGGGGCGCAGGTGCTCGATGAGGTCGGCCCCGGCCGGGTCCTCGTCGCGTCCCAGGGCCAGGACGAGGTCGGCGTATCCGAGGTTGGTCAGGTGGACGGCGCCCGTGCAGCGGGGGTCGCCGGGGAAGGCGCTCAGCTGGCGGTGCTCGAGGAGCTCGTCCAGGGCGGTGGTGGCGTCCAGGACGTGGGCGGCTCCGGCCAGTCTCGCGCCGGTGCCGGCGAGCTCCTCGGCCAGGCCGGGCAGGAGGTGGGCGAGCTCGATGGCCGCCGGTAGGAGGATGACGGTGGTGCCGCCCGGGTCCTGGGCGGCGCGGTCCTGGGCGACGGCGGCCAGGACCTCCCGCAGGGAGCAGGTGGGGCAGGTGGAGGGCATGGGAACGTCGAGCCTGACCGGTTCGTCGTCGAAGCCCTCGGCCGAGCTGTGGCTGACAAGCCGGACCAGGTCGTCGTCGGCGTCGCTGCTCCCGGTCTCGTCGTCGGCGGCGAAGTGGAGCCCGGCGCGGATGACGACGGCGTCCTGGCCGGCCAGGGCGAGGTCGACCAGGTCCAGCAGGGCGGGGTCGACGGCGCCGATGACGGCCAGGGTGTGCCGGCCGTCGGCCGGGGAGCCGGGGATGTCAGCGAGGTTGCCGGCAAAGTCATCCGAGGGATCGGTCACGAGGTCCTCCAGCAGAGTTGACGAAACTGAGAATCATTCTTATATCATGCTCGTCATGACCACCTACTGCCAAGTCACGGGGGCCCGGCCTGTCTTCGGCCGGTCCGTCTCCCACTCCCACAAGCGCACGCCCCGGCGCTGGGATCCCAACCTGCAGCGCAAGCGCTACTGGGTGCCGTCCCTGGGGCGCACCGTGCGCCTGACGGTGTCCGCCAAGGGCATCCGCACGATCGACAAGCTGGGCATCGACGTCGTCGTGGCTCAGATGCTCGCCCGAGGGGAGAAGCTGTCATGAGCGGGGCCAAGGGGAAGGACCTGCGGCCGATCATCAAGATGGTCTCCACTGCGGGGACGGGCCACACCTACGTGACCCGTAAGAACCGCCGCAACACCCCTGACCGGCTGGTGCTGCGCAAGTTCGATCCGGTGGTGCGCCGGCACGTGGAGTACAAGGAGTCGCGCTGATGGCCAAGAAGTCCAAGATCGCCGCCGAGCTGCGGCGTCAGCAGGTGGTGGAGCGTTACGCCGAGCGTCGCGCCGAGCTCAAGCGGGCCTCGGTCAACCCTCACCTGAGCCAGGCCGAGCGCGATGAGGCCATGGCGGCACTGCACGCGCTGCCCCGCGACGCCTCCCCCACTCGTCTGCGTCGGCGTGACGCGGTGGACGGTCGCCCGCGCGGGCACCTGCGCGTCACCGGGACCTCCCGGGTGCGTTTCCGCGAGATGGCGCTGCGCGGCGAGCTGCCGGGCATCGTCAAGTCCTCCTGGTAGGCGGGTGCGGGCGGGGCGGGTCTGTGGGCCCGCACCCGCCGGGGCCTGCGGCGCAGCGCAGCCTCAGCCGCTCCCCTCTCAGCACCGCCGCCGGCATTCGTTCACCACGTCAGTTCTCATATTCACCCCCATCCAAGGAGCTCGTATGCGCCCTGGGATCCACCCCAGCTACCAGCCCATCGTCTTTCGCGACAAGTCCGCCGGATTCGCCTTCCTGACCCGTTCGACCCTGACATCGTCGGAGACCATCGAGTGGGAGGACGGCAACACCTACCCGGTCTACGACGTCGAGGTCTCCAGCGCCTCGCACCCGTTCTGGACCGGCCAGGGCCGCATCCTCGACACGGCGGGCCGCGTGGAGAAGTTCGAGCGCCGCTACGGCAAGCGCGCCCACCCCGGCGCCAAGCCCGCCACCGCCGCCAAGAAGGGAGCCTGAGCATGAAGGTTCGTGCCTCAATCCGGTCCCTGGCCAAGCAGCCGGGGTCCAAGGTGGTCCGACGCCGCGGCCACACCTACGTCATCAACAAGAAGAATCCCCGCCTCAAGGCCCGCCAGGGCTGAGCGGCCCCATGGCCCCCGTATGGGGGCCATGGGGAGCGCTGCCGTGCCAGCGCCGTTGTCGAGCGCGGCGCCCGCCCCTAGGCTAGGGCCGTATGGCGTCGGGCTCCCTGTTCCCGCGCGGCGCAGGAAGGACGAGGGATGCACACGAGGATCCAAGGCCAACGGGTCGTGGTCTCCGCCGTCACCGCCGCCGCAGCGGCGCTGTGGATCGGGGGGATCGCCGGCTGCGCCTCCGACAACGGCAACACCGACGCCGACTACGTCAAGGTCTGCAAGGATCCCGCCACGGGGGAGCGCGTCGAGGACAAGAAGTGCGACGACGACACGGGCCCGGCCTCCCACTCCCACTCCCACCCCCACTGGGTCTACATGCCGATCTCGCGCGGCTCCTCGGTGAGCGCGCCCGGGGTCGGGCAGAAGGTGCCCTCGGGGTACAGCGACTCCAAGCCGTCGTCGAGCAGCAAGGTCACCACCTCGGACCGCTCAGGGGGCTCCTACTCGCGGGGCTCGGGCACCCGCCACGGGGGCTTCGGCTCGGGCTCCAAGGGCGGATCGGGGTCCTGAGTGCAGCGCGTCCCATCCTCACCGCGCCCCGGGTGGCGCGACACCATCGCCCACCAGGGCCTCGTCTTCTCCGAGACCACCGACCCCGCCACGGGGATCAGCACGAGCTACTGGAACGAGTTCGCCTGCTACGAGCTGACCATGGACGAGGTCGACCTCCTGGAGCGCACCAGCGAGAACCTCCACATGATGGCCAAGGACGCCGCCGGCTTCCTCGCCGAGGAGTCGCTCAAGCCGGGCTCGCCCTTCAACCTGGGCATCCCGCGAGAGGCCATCGAGTACGCCACGGTCTCCCTCGACCGCGACGACCCCTCGCTCTACTCGCGCTTCGATCTCATCTACTCGGGCAACGACGGGCGGCCGCCCCGGATGCTGGAGTACAACGCGGACACCCCCACGGGGCTGGTGGAGGCCGCCCTCATCCAGTGGTACTGGCACGAGGACGTCCATCTGAAGGCGGGCGTGACCGGCATCGACCAGTGGAACGGCATCCACGAGGAGCTCATCGCCCAGTGGGGCCGCATCGACGACCACCTCGGGCGCCTCCACGGCCTGCGCCCCCACATGTACCACTTCGCCTACACCGACGCCGATGACTCCGGCGAGGACCTCATGACCACGGGCTATCTCATGGACACCGCCATCCAAGCGGGCCTGACCAGCACTCTCGTGGAGATGAAGCAGCTCGGGCTGGACAGGGAGACCGCCCGCTTCACCGATGGGAAGAACAGGCACCTGGAGGCCATCTTCAAGCTCTACCCGTGGGAGGAGATGATGTTCGAGGAGTTCGGCCCCGCGATCTGCGCGCTCAAGCCGGACTACTGGTTCCAGCCCGCCTGGACGATGTTCCTGTCCACCAAGGCGCTCAGCGCGGCGCTGTGGCACCTCTACCCGAACCACCCCAACCTCATCCCCACTTACATGTACCCCGATGAGGCCCGCGCCCGACACGACACGATGGGCATGTCCGAGTACGTCATCAAGCCCCTGCACGCCCGCGAGGGCGCGAACATCGAGCTGCACGGGGAGGGCCGGCACATCGTCCAGCCCGGCGGCTGGGGCATCGAGGGCTATGTCATCCAGGAGTTCTGCAAGCTCCCCGACTTCACCGGCTCCGACCACCTGCACAACCGCCCGGTCCTGGGCACATGGATGGTGGGCGACGAGTGCTACGGCCTGGGCATCCGCGAGTCCGACGGCCCCATCACGGACTACTACTGCCGGTTCGTGCCCAACCGGATCCGCCTCTAGGCGCCGGGAGCAGTGCTGGCACCCGGGTCGACGACGCCGCCGCGCCCTCCGCGCGAGGGCGGGGGCGCGCGTGGGACCGCGGCCGGCAGCGCGCGATCAGGCCCGGGCGATCCGGGTGGCGGCGCGGCTGGCGGCCCGCGCCTGAGCGTCCTCCAGGGATCCGCGCTCGCCCTGTCGGCCACGGCGCCGTGGTACTCGATCATGGTGACCGCGCCGCTCATCGCCGCGCTGGTCGGCTCGGGCACCGCCGTCGTCTACCTCCTGGCGGCGATCCCCGCCGCCCTCGTGGCCGCGGGCATGAGCGCCAACGACCGGCGCGACCCGCACAAGGGCAGCGTCTACACATGGGTGCGGCGCGCCCTGCCGCGCACCGGGTGGTTCGCGGGCTTCTGCCTGGCCGCCACCGGAGTCATCGCCACCTCCGGCATGGCCTACGTGGCCGCCGACCTGCTCGCCCCCGCGGCGCCGGCGGCGCTCAAGGCGGCCCTGGCGGCGGTGCTCACCGCGCTCGCCGCCCTCATCGACCTCTACGAGTTGCGGCTCATGGCGGCCCTGCAGTACCTCGCCGTCATCGCGGGGCTCGGGGCGACGATCGTCTGCGCCGGGCTCGTGGCCGGGGGCGGGGTGCGCCTGGCGCCCATGACTGGCTCGCCCCTCGACTGGTTCCACGCGGTGCTGCTGGCGGTCTTCGCCTACTGGGGCTTCGACGCGATCTTCGCGCTCACCGATGTCACGGGCGCAGGCGCGCCGCAGCGGGTCACCGCGCTGACGATGCTGGGGCTCATGGGGTTCTTCGCCGTGGGCGGGACGGCGTACAGCGCCGTCGACCCCGCTCCCGTGACGGGGCATCTGGTGGTGCGCGTCGCGGTGGTCTCCTCGGCGATCATGAGCCTGGGCTCCACCCTCGTGCCGACGGCGCGCGGGATCGAGGCGATGGCCGACGCCCGCCAGGTCCCCTCCTGGGCGGGCCGCCTGCGCTCCACCTCCTGGACGACGGCGGTGGTCACGGCCGCCTCGGTCGCCTGGACGGGCCTGCTCTTCGTCTCCGAGGGGCTCTTCACAGACACGGTGGAGGCCCTCAGCGTGCTCGTGGGCCTGTACTTCGCGGCGAGCTCGCTCATCGCCGCGATCCACGCCCGCTCCCGGCGCGAGCGCCGGATCCAGTCGGTGGCGGTGGCCCTCATGGTCGTCATCACGGCGGCGGTGGCGATCCAGATGCTCGATCCGGGCTACGGGACGACGGCGGTCTGTGGCGTCGGCGGGGTGGGGCTCATCGTCGTCGGGCTCAGCGCCCTCGGTGCGGCGGGAGCGCTGCGCTATGGGAGGCCCGACGGCGGGGCGGGCGGAGGCCGCCCCGACTCGGAGGGGCGCCGCGCGGCTGGGTAGGCTGCGCAGTACGACTGCACCCGTGACCGCGACGGCTCCCGCCACGCCGTCGGCGCCCTCCCCCGCCGCCCCGGCATCGTCCACGCAGTCACGGGGGCGCTGGCCCGGCGCGGCGGGAACATCACCGAGTCCTCGCAGTTCGGGGACGAGGAGTCGGGCCTGTTCTTCATGCGGGTCCAGGTGCTCACCACCGTGCCGCGCGTGGAGCTGGAGAAGGACCTGGCCGAACTGGCCGGCGAGTACGAGATGGAGTGGAGCCTCGATGAGGTGGGGCGCGCCATGCGCACCTTCATCATGGTCTCCAAGGAGGGGCACTGCCTGACCGACCTGCTCTTCCGGGCCCGCAGCCAGGGGCTGCCGGTCGACGTCGTCGGCGTGGTGGGCAACCACGAGACGCTGCGGGACGTCGCCGAGTTCTACGGCGTCCCCTTCCACCACATCCCGGTCACCAAGGAGACCAAGGAGGCCGCCGAGGCCGAGCTGCTGGGGCTCGTGGACGAGCTCGGCGTGGAGCTCGTCGTGCTCGCGCGCTACATGCAGATCCTCTCGGAGTCCCTGTGCGAGAAGCTGCGCGGCAACGTCATCAACATCCACCACTCCTTCCTGCCGTCCTTCAAGGGCGCCAAGCCGTACCACCAGGCGCACGCGCGCGGGGTCAAGCTCATCGGCGCCACCGCCCCTCATCCCTGCTCTCGCGCCGCCATCACTGGACACGAAGAAGGAAAGGAGCCGACATGAAGGTTCGTGCCTCGATCCGGTCCCTGGCCAAGCAGCCGGGGTCCAAGGTGGTCCGACGCCGCGGCCACACCTACGTCATCAACAAGAAGAATCCCCGCCTCAAGGCCCGTCAGGGCTGAGGGTGACCACCACCCACGCAGGGCCGGGATGCGTCTCAGCACGCATCCCGGCCCTTCTTTTCCTCAGTATCGACATCAGTCGCCGAGGATCGATGGCACGTCAACCACAATCATCCCTCTCGCGCCATGACGCGGAAAACCACGGGGGCAGGTGCACCCAGAACCTTGCCGCTCAACAACCGGAAATGTTTCTGCAACATGCCAGGCATTGCCTATAAACGTCCGTCGTGCGCGGACAAGCTCGCGCCTATGCGCCCGCTCCGGATCCATCTCTGGGAGAGCCCCAATGCACCTCACCCCTCGTGAGCAGGAGAAGCTACTCATCGTCGTCGCCGCAGACCTAGCGCGAAGACGCAAGGACAGGGGTATCCGGCTCAATCACCCCGAGGCAGTCGCCTACATCACCGCTGAGATCCTCGAGGGGGCCCGAGAGGGGCGCACGGTCACGGATCTCATGGCCTACGGGACCACGCTGCTGACCTACGACGACGTCATGGAGGGAGTCCCCGAGATGATCCGCGCGGTCCAGGTGGAGGCGACCTTCCCCGACGGAACCAAGCTCGTGTCCGTTCACGACCCGATTCGCAGGAGCCTGCCATGATCCCCGGGGAGTACCGACTCGCAGGCGGCACCATCACCATCAACGAGGGCCGCCCCACCCTCCGTCTCGACGTCCTCAACACCGGGGACCGCCCCATTCAGGTCGGTTCGCACTTCCACTTCGCCGAGGTCAACCCCGCGCTGTCCTTCGACCGGCGGGCCGCTCGTGGCTTCCGCCTCGACATTCCAGCCGGAACCGCGGTTCGCTTCGAGCCGGGCGACTCCCGACCAGTCCACCTGGTGGCGCTGGCGGGAGCGCGACGGGTCTTCGGTCTGGCAGGCGAGACGAACGGCCCGGTCGAGGGCTGAGAGCACAGGAGCACATCATGAGCAAGGAACTCAGCCACCGGGAGCATGCCGCCTTGTACGGCCCCACCACCGGGGACGCCGTCCGCCTGGCCGACACCGACCTGTTCGCCCAGATCGAGCGGGACCTGACCCACCGTGGCAACGAGGCCGTCTTCGGAGGCGGCAAGGTCATCCGCGACGGTATGGGCCACAACGGCCAGCGCACGCGGGACGAGGGCATCCCGGACACCGTCATCACCAACGCGATCATCATCGACTACACCGGCATCTACAAGGCCGACGTCGCCATCCGCGACGGCGTCATCAGCGCTATCGGCGCTGCGGGCAACCCGGACATCATGGACGACGTCGATATCGTCATCGGCGCCTCCACGGAGGTGATCGCCGGCGAGCACCGCATCCTGACGGCCGGGGGCATCGACTCCCACATTCACTTCATCTCCCCCACTCAGGTCGCCACCGCCCTGGCCTCAGGCGTGACCACCATGATCGGCGGAGGGACGGGACCGGCCGACGGCACCAACGCCACCACGATCACCCCCGGGGCCTGGCACCTGGCCCGCATGCTTCAGGCCGTCGAGGACTTCCCCATGAATATCGGCCTGCTGGGCAAGGGCCACGCCTCGGCCCGGGAGCCTCTGGCCGAGCAGCTGCGCGCCGGCGCGGTCGGCTTCAAGATCCATGAGGACTGGGGCGCCACGCACGCCGTCATCGACGAGGCCCTCAAGGTCGCCGACGAGTTCGACGTGCAGGTCGCCATCCACACCGACACGCTCAACGAGTGCGGCTTCGTCGAGGACACCCGCCGCGCGATCGGCGGGAGGGTCATCCACACCTTCCACACCGAGGGCGCCGGCGGCGGTCACGCCCCCGACATCATCACCCTGGCGCAGGACCCCAACATCCTGCCGTCCTCGACCAACCCGACGCTGCCCTTCACGCGCAACACCGCTGAGGAGCATCTCGACATGCTCATGGTGTGCCACCACCTCAACCCCGCCATCCCGGAGGACGTCGCCTTCGCCGACTCGCGCATCCGTCCGGAGACGATCGCGGCCGAGGACGTGCTGCACGACCTGGGCGTGTTCTCGATGACGTCGTCGGACTCCCAGGCCATGGGGCGCGTCGGCGAGGTCGTCATCCGCACCTGGCAGGTGGCCGACCAGATGAAGAAGGCTCGCGGCAGGCTCGCCGGAGACCCGGAGGGCGGCGACAACCTGCGCATCAAGCGCTACGTGTCGAAGTACACGATCAACCCGGCCCGCACCAACGGGATCGCCGAGGTCGTGGGCAGCGTGGAGGTGGGCAAGTGGGCCGACCTGGTGCTGTGGGACCCGGCCTTCTTCGGGGTCAAGCCGTCTCTGATCCTCAAGGGCGGCCAGATCGCCTCGGCGGTCATGGGTGACGCCAACGCCTCGATCCCCACCCCCGAGCCCACGCTCATGCGCACCATGTTCGGCGGTTACGGGGCGGCGCCGGCGTCGAACTCGATCACCTTCATGTCCCAGGCGGCCATCGATGCGGGAGTGCCCCAGAGCCTGGGGCTGTGCAAGAGGATCTGCCCGGCCCGCGGGGTCAGGCGGCTGACGAAGGCGGACATGGCCTTCAACGACGCCACTCCGGCGCTCACCGTCGATCCCGAGACCTACGAGGTCACCGTCGACGGCGAGAAGGTCACCTGCGAGCCCGCCCACGTCCTGGCCATGGCTCAGCGCTACTTCCTCTTCTGACCCCTAACCCCTGGAGCCTTCATGATTATCGAGTCCATCTCAGGCAATATCCACGACCTGCCCGGCGAGGAGCTGGAGGGCGTGCACGTGGAGAACGTGGTCCTCCCCCTGGCCGACCTCACGAAACGCATCCAACGAGTGCGCTCCGACCACGGCACCGAGCTCGGCATCCGGCTCGCGCCGGGCGCACCGGACCTGCGCGAGGGCGACATCCTGCTTCGCAACGAGCGCGGGATCGTCGTCGTGCGCCTGGAGCCCACCGACGTCCTGGTCATCGCCCCCACCACGGTGCGCGAGATGGGGGTCGTCGCCCACAACCTGGGCAACCGGCACCTGCCCGCCCAGTTCTTCGGGTCGGAGGAGCCCTTCCCTGGCCTTGAGGGGCATGACGGCGTCATGGTCATCCAGTACGACCACACCGCCGAGCACTACCTGGAGCACCTGGGTGTGCGTCATGCGCGGATGGAGCGGTCCATGCCCGTCCCCTTCCGTCATGCCGAGCACACTCACTGACACTCCCGCCCCGCAGTGGGGCGAGGTTGCCGGCTGGCAGCTGCCGCTGGCCCAGCTGTGCGACTCCGCGCTGCCCACGGGCGCCTTCTCCCACTCCTTCGGGCTGGAGACCTACATCTGCGAGGGCGTCGTGGACGGTGAGGCCTCCTTCGTGTCCTGGCTGCGCGCGCTCGTGTCCACCCAGCTGACCTTCTCCGAGGGGCTGGGGCTGCGGCTGGCCTTCGAGGCGGTGGCGGCCGATGACTGGGAGGCGATCGCGCACCTCGATGCGCTTCTCGTGGCTCATGCGGTGCCGATCCAGGTGCGCCGGGCCGGGGTGACGATGGGGCGGAGGATGCTCACCATCGCCCGCCTGGCCCTGGAAGGCACCGACGGCGGCAGGCTGCTGAGCCGATACGCGGCGCTCATCGACACCGGGGGCAGCGGGAACGCCAGGGGCACCGGAGGCACCAAGGGCAGCGGGGGCTGCCGTTCCCACCCCGCCATCGTGCTGGCGATCGCCGGCTACGCGCTCGGGGCGCCGCCGGCGGCGGTCACGGCGGCCTACCTCCAGTCCAGCGTCATCTCACTGACGCAGAACGCCGTTCGAGCCATCCCCCTGGGGCAGGACGCCGGTCAGCGCGCCATCGCCTCGGTGCGCGGCGACGTCCGCGCCGCGGTCAGGAGGATCGGGGGCCTTGACGAGATGGATCTGGGGGCCGCCGCACCCGGGATCGAGATCAGCCAGATGCGGCACGAGCGCCAGCGGGCCCGCATGTTCATGTCCTGAAAGACCTTCCTGAAGAGCTAGTGAGGAGATTCTCATGTCAGCAGCAACCAGCCAGCAGCACGCGGATGCGCCCAGGCAGCCGGCGCACCGTTCCCACCCCGGCCCGGTCCGGATCGGGGTGGGCGGCCCGGTGGGGGCTGGCAAGACCCAGCTCATCGAGCGCATCACCCGGGCCATGAGCCGGGAGGTCTCCATGGCCGCCGTCACCAATGACATCTACACGATCGAGGACGCCAAGATCCTCGCCGCCCAGGGGGTCCTGCCGGTGGACCGCATCGTCGGGCTGGAGACCGGGGGCTGCCCGCACACGGCCATCCGTGAGGACACCTCCATGAACGAGGCGGCGATCGCCGAGCTGGTGGAGCGCCACCCGGACCTGGAGGTGGTGTTCGTGGAGTCGGGAGGCGACAACCTCTCGGCAACCTTCTCCCCCGAGCTGGTCGACTTCTCCATCTACGTCATCGACGTCGCCCAGGGCGAGAAGATTCCTCGCAAGGCCGGTCAGGGGATGATTAAGTCCGACCTGTTCGTCATCAACAAGACGGACCTGGCCCCTCACGTCGGCGCCGACCTGGCGGTCATGGAGGCCGACTCCAAGGTGTTCCGGGGTGACAAGCCCTTCTGCTTCACCAACCTCAAGACCGATGAGGGCCTGGAGCAGGTCATCGAGTGGATCCACCATGACGTGCTCATGACGGACCTGGAGTCGTGAGCACCACCGGCGAGCTGCACCTGCGGATCGCCCGGGGCGGGGACCGGAGCGTCGCCGTCGAGCAGTACCACCGGGGAGCACTGAGGGTGTTCCGCCCGCTGTACCTCGATGAGACCGGGCAGGTGACCTACTACGTGGTCAATCCCGGAGGCGGGTACCTGGACGGCGACTCCTATCTCACCGAGGTCGAGGTCCTCCAGGGGGCCTCGGCGGTGCTGACGACCCAGGCGGCCACGAAGATCTACCGCACCCCCACCTGCCCGGTCCGCCAGGCCACCCGGGTGAGCCTGGGGCCCCGGGCCGTGCTGGAGCTCGTTCCCGACCAAATCATCGCCTACCGGGAGTCCTCCTACCGGCAGACCACCCTGGTTGAGATGGATCCGACGGCGACCTTCATGTCCCTGGAGGTCCTCACCCCCGGCTGGGCCCCGGACGGTTCGGCCTTCGGCTACGACTGCCTGCGGATGCGCACTGACATCCGTGTCGGTGGGCGGTGCGCCGTCGTCGACAACCTGCGCCTGGTCCCCGGTGAGGCCGGGCTGGCGGGGCTGGGAGGCCTGGAGGGGCACAGCCACCTGGCCTCCTTCACGGCGCTCGACGCCCGGGTCGATGACGCCCTCGTCAATGAGGTGGCCCAGATGCTGGAGGTCGACGGCGTGCGCGGGGCAGTGACGCGAGTGCAGGGGCCCGGCTTCATCGCCCGGGCGCTGGGCGACGACACGACCCGTCTGACCGATCTCATGCTCGACATCAGCGAGCTTCTGCGCGGCCGGTGGTTCGGCGCGCCGAGGCTCAACCTGCGCAAGTACTAGCAACAGCCCGTTCGCCTGGGCGGCGGGCACCTCCCGAGTCTCTACCGATCGGAGCCCCTCATGCCTGAGTCACCTGTTCATCAGTCCCGCCGCCCGGCTGACGGAGCCGGCACCTCGGCCGTCCCGGCGATCGTCTCGTCCGGCGTGGGCGCACTGGGGCGCGGGGTGGGGCAGATCTTCTTCCAGCCCCGGGCGCTCACCGGATTGCTCATCGTGGCGGGCATCGCCGTCTACTCACCGCTCATGGCCTGTGAGGTGGCCCTCGGGACGACGGTGTCAACGGTGGCGGCCAGGCTGCTGGATCTGCGTGTGCGTGACGGACTTCAGGGCTACAACGGGGCACTGGTGGGAGCAGCGGCCTGGGCCGCTATGGGGGTTTTCTGGCCGGCGACGCTGGTTACCGTGGTCGGTGCGGCGGCGTGCCCCGCGGTGCACCGCGCGCTGGAGCGCACCCTCGCCCCGGTCGGGCTCCCGGCGCTCACGGCTCCTTTCTGCATCGTCTCCGGCCTGCTGACCGCTCTGCTCAGGGCGATCGATGCGCCGATGGTGCCGGATCCGGCGCCGGTCAGTGGGGCGACGGCCTGGCTGGTCCCGGAGGCGGTGCTGACGGGAGAGTCCCAGGTGGTGCTCGTCGATTCCTGGGTCGGCGGGGTGCTGATCCTGGCAGGGCTGTTCATCGCCGGGTGGAGAGTCGGGGCGGCGGCGCTGCTGGGCAGCGTCGTCGGGACGGCAGCAACGCTGGCGCTCGTTCCTGCTGGCCAGGCGGCGCACGGACTGGGCGGATACTCGCCGTGCCTGACGGCGATCGCGATCGGCGTCGTCCTCCTGCCTCCCGGGAGGCGGGCCTGGGTGCTGGCGGTGGTGGGATCGGTGCTGACCGTCGTCGTGGACCGGGTTTTCACGGAGATCCCGGTGCCGACCTACACCTGGCCCTTCATCGTGACCACCTGGCTGATGCTCGCCGTCGTCAAGTGGCGCGAGCGCCGACTAGGCTGAGGCCATGGCTCATTCCACGGCGCACACCGACTCCGCCGCCCACCTGGTCCTGTCCCTGTCCTGCCCCGACCGCCCGGGGATCGTCCACGCGGTCACCGGGACGCTGGCGCGCCGCGGCGGGAACATCACCGAGTCCAAGCAGTTCGGGGACTCCTCGACCGGCCTGTTCTTCATGCGGGTCCAGGTGCTCACCACCGTGCCGCGCGTGGAGCTGGAGAAGGACCTGGCCGAGCTGGCCGGCGAGTACGAGATGCAGTGGAGCCTCGATGAGGTGGGGCGCGCGATGCGCACCCTCATCATGGTCTCCAAGGAGGGGCACTGCCTGACCGACCTGCTCTTCCGGGCCCGCAGCCAGGGACTGCCGGTCGACGTCGTCGGCGTGGTGGGCAACCACGAGACGCTGCGGGACGTCGCCGAGTTCTACGAGGTGCCCTTCCACCACATCCCGGTCACCAAGGAGACCAAGGAGGCCGCCGAGGCCGAGCTGCTGGGGCTGGTGGACTCCCTCGACGTCGAGCTGGTGGTGCTGGCCCGCTACATGCAGATCCTCTCCCCCGCCCTGTGCGAGCGGCTGCACGGGGGCGTCATCAACATTCACCACTCGTTCCTGCCGTCCTTCAAGGGGGCGCGTCCTTACGCCCAGGCGCACGAGCGCGGGGTCAAGCTCATCGGGGCGACGGCGCACTACGTGACAGCGGACCTCGATGAGGGGCCGATCATTGAGCAGGACGTGACGCGGGCCGGGCACGAGGACTCGGTGTCCGTGCTGCAGGCCAAGGGGCAGGACGTCGAGCGCCGGGTGCTGGCGCAGGCGGTGCGCTGGCACACCGAGCACCGGGTGCTGCTCAACGGGCACCGCACCGTCGTCTTCGCCTGAGCAGGGGCGGGGTGGGGTGGCCCGTCACCGTCCAGATAGAGGCCGGACGGTGACGTGGGCAACTCGGATGGCACAAAGTGCCAGAGCGGTGGCGATGCACTTCCCCGTGAGGTTGTGAACGCGGCTGGTGGAATCTGTGCTGTCTCCTCACTTCTGAGACACTCACTCGGGCGGGAACCCGGGGCAGGCTGGTGGTCCAGGAGGCGAGGGGGCCGAAGGGATGGGGCGTGACGGGAGTGGTGTCCACAGCGCTGACATTAACCCCGAATCGGGGCTGCACACCCGAGAGAAACCGCAGGATTCCAACGATCCCTGCTGGGTGCACTGACGCCGAGCCCGTTAATGTCAGCACTGTGGACACCAGGCCGCGCAGGAGCGAGAGTCCGTGGGTCTTGCGGCAGTGCCCGGCGTCTCCGTCACAGATCTTCCTGCACCGCTCCCTGCCCGCCACCTGCGCAGAGGGCCGGGAGGCTATGACTCGACGCCGGCTCCGCCTCGAGTCGGCCTGCTCCACGAGGGTCGGGATCCACTGAACAAGGGTTGTGCGCACTGCACGAGGGCCCCACCTACCCAAAGTGCACCCCACCCTCGCCCAGTAACCCCCGCCCCTCGTACAGTGCCTGCAGACGACGACGGCAGCCACCACAGTGACCTGGGCACCCCACTCCGGCAGACTGAAGCAACAGCTCGCCCAACTGGCAGACGCACCCCACCGGTGTCTTGAGATGTCATGACATCCGAAACTCTCAGAATTCATGAGACAACGCAGAGGCTGGTGGAATCGTGCGAGGTCAGGTGGCCGAGTGTGAGCACGGTTCACGCAGCCACCATGACTCTCCCTGGTACCGGTCACAGTCGACGGTTGTGGACTGACGACGCGAGAGGCGCCGCCCTCCTCGGGGAGTCCCGTTTCGGGTTTTCCACAGAGTGTCCTCGGGGTCTGGTTTGGGGACGTTGGGGCAGGTAATGTCAATGCACCGTCTGGACGGGCAGTGTCGCCCGGCCGGGCGGGGTATGGAGTTGTTTCGGTGGCGAGGAGGCTTCCGTGATGAGTACGTCCCTACGATCCGCTGCGCCCGTGGGTATGCGGCGTCCTGCATCCGGCTCTGGCCGGGTCACCGTGTTGGAGCGCCGCCCTGCCGCGCACAGCCGCCGCAGGGGTGTGGCTGGGCTGGTGGCGGTGTGCGTGCTGGCGCTGGGGGTGGCGGCCTGCTCGGTAAAGGACGCCAAGGCTGAGGCCAGCGCGAGCGCCAGCGCCAGCGCGTCGGCGGCTATTGCTCGGGCTGAGAAGGGCATCGCCGACGCCAACGCGAGTGCGACCGCCTCCCGCGAGGCCGCCCTGACTCCTGAGCTGCGCGCCAAGCGCGACGCCGCCCTGGCCGAACCCGCCCCGGCCAAGCCCCCACAGATGAACGAGGAGAGCCCCGAAGGGGCTGCTTCCAGCGTCCACTACTTCCTCGAGCTCTACCGCTACGCCTTCATGACCGGCGACATCACCGAGTTCGCCGCCATGAGCGACGACCGCTGCAAATTCTGCAAGTCCACCATCGACGACGCCAACGACATTCACAGCAAAGGAGGATGGGCCGACAAATGGGATCAAGAAATTGTCAGCATGACTTACTATGAGAAGCTGGAAGGCTACGAATACAACAGAGTCAAGGTAATCGTCAACTACGGAGCAATGGCCTCCTACTATGGCGACGGGCAAAATCCAACCACCTCTGAACCCTCCGAGGGAAAAGTACTGAATGTCGCAGTCCGATACAGCAATAAACGCTGGATGATAGGTACTGTCGAGGTGGAACACAAGTGAACACAGGATCGCAAGCTATCGTAAGCACTGTTGCGTCGATTCTGATTGTCGCCTCACCCATCACTGTAGCGGGCCACGACAACCAACCTCCACCACAAACAGAAGTAGACTCTAAAAACATCCCCAATGGAACCGAATTCTATGGAGAAGTAACCGAGCAAGTAACCGAAGGAGGATCTTCGGATTCTGGTGGGCCTCCGTCTCAGGAGCACCCGGCGGTGACGGCCTCGGACCCGTCGATGTGGGATCAGCAGCCCCACCACGAGTGCTCAGCTAAAGACAAGAGAAACGAGACGCAAGACTACGCGTGCCGCTTGTGGGGCAGAGAACGCTCCGATAAGCCTGCCGAGCCCGCCGGCGGTGGTGGTCCTCGTACGATCACGATCACCACCCGCCAGGCCGCCACGTTGATTGCTCAGGGGTCGGGGATCACCCGTCAGCCCCCGGGACCCAAGGTCATCATCTCCAAGGCCTTCATCGTCTACACCAACCCCGCCGTGCGCTACCAGACCACCACCATCCTGGGCACCTCCATCGAGGTGGAGTTCACCCCGGTCTCCTACACCTGGGGCTGGGGAGACGGCACCACCACAACCACCACCGACCCCGGCGCCCCCTACCCCCACCAGACCGTCACCCACCACTACCAGCACACCGCCACCGGCATCACCACCACCCTGACCACCACCTGGACCACGAGGTTCCGCCCCGCCGGCGAGAGCCAGTGGCGACCCATCGAGGGCACCATCACCACCACCGAGACCTCCACCCCCTACGACCTCGTCCGCGTCATCACCTACCTCACCGACGACGCAGAAGAAGCCCAAGGCCACTAACCCCCACACCCCAGCACACGGCAGCACCTCAGACCACCAGCTCGGCCGGCGAACGGTGTCACAAACGGCGACTTTTAAGAACACGCTTGGCCGATGACCGTCGCGCTCCGGAGAATATGCGCTGGTCAGAGACACACAGGCTCGGGCACGGCAACCGATCAACGCCCCAAAAGTCGCCAATCGTGACACCAGGGCCCTATAGCGCATCGTCGAGACCGCCCACTTAGCCCACCCCTAAGCCCCAGTCCCCAACACACGGTCACACCTTAAACCGCCAGTTCATCACTTCGCCCCACAACGCGTAGGTTAACCTACGAACTCGCCAGCCGGAGACAGGCGTCGCGGCCACGTGACATAGGACGTCACATGACGAATCACAGCCCTCCCCTTAGCTATCCAACAGAGAGCAAACGCGCCCAACACCCTTACTCGACGGGATCTCCCGGCGGAGCTTAGGGTGCGTTGAGTAGAAACTCAGCAGCCGACGAAACTGCACGTAACTCATCGGCAGCCCCGAGATCGGAAGATAGTAGCGCCTTCCGCGCGAGTCCTTGATCACGACACACTCTTGGAGGTTGACAACTCCCCGCCCCTCCACCTGAGGTTTCATAGACCAGTCGACGAACGCCCTGTACTGACTATATGGAGAAATAAGTAGCCCTTCGGGAGTCAGCCTCCATGCAGCACTTCCAGGAGCCGATCGAGGCACCCCATTAATGGCCAATAAGACAAAGAACACTGCGGCTGCACCGATAAGCAGTCCATCGGAGTATGGTCGGCGAGGAACGTCGACATACTGACCAACACATATTGCAAGTAAGGCACCCAGGAAAAGCCCGACAAGACAAGCCCATTCACATACTGCCGGCGTTGACGACGGAACGAATTCAACCCCCTCAGTCGACAGCCTAGCCCACTGCCGGTGAGGCCTATCAACATCTTCCAATACAGAACCCTTCACAACATTCTGCGCCAGAAATATAACGCAAAACGTCAAGAACACGACGAGAATAGACCATAGAGAGCAGTACCACAGAAATAGTGAGTAAACCACAGAGAGAACACTGCCGTAGAAAAAAAGGCTAACCTCGCGAGCCCGAGCCCGGTCTCCGCGCTCACAGTCGACAATCTGATCAAACATCACATACATAATATTGACCGCACCACCTTGGCAACACGTAGACCAGAACCTACACCTTCGATCATTGATCGAATTTCGAGCAACTCACCTGCGATCAAGATCATGCGGCACCCAAGAATAGAGCCTCCTCCACCCGCTCCAAAGGAGTCAGCAACATGACGTCGCGTTCAGTTCTCATACAGCAATGCTATCGAGATCACTGACAAAACACTGCAATTCTGAACAGGCGGTCCGTGAACCGAGTCACCTGTATCCAATGCGCCGGCGCGGTGTCGTTGCGGCTCACCTCCCACTGAAACTGGTGCAGGCGAGACAGTGCCCGGTGCACGGTTCTCTCGATGTTTTCAGACCTGCCACGTAGCCTGACATCATGACGACTCTTGAGATGCTCATTGACGTCCTGTCCCGATCCCGCGAGCGCTTCGACCGCGCCTTCGAGGGCGTCACGCTCGAGCAGGCCAACACCCGCCCCACCCCGGACCTGGCACCCCGCATCGACTCCCTGACCTGGCTGGCCTGGCACACGGCCCGCGAGCTCGACATCCAGATCGCACCCCTGACGGGCGTCGAACCCGTCTGGGTCACCGGCGGCCACCGCGAGCGCTTCGCCCTGCCCCTGCCCGACGACACCGAGGACTGGCACCACACGCCCGAGCAGGCCGCCCAGGTCGTCGTCACCGACCTCGATCTCCTCTTCTCCTACCTCGACGACGCCTACGCCCTGGCCACCACCTACCTGCGCTCCCTTACCCCGGAGGGGCTCGACGACATCGTCGACGAGTCCTGGGACCCGCCCGTCACTCGGGCTGTCCGCCTGGCCTCAGTCATTGACGACGCCGCTCAGCACTCCGGCCAGGCCGTCTACACCCGGCGCCTCCTGGGCCTGCCCGGCTAGGCGCGCAACCCACCCCGCACCACACGTTCGCCCCGACCTGGCGGTTCAGGTCGGGGCGAACGGCTCCCACATGACAAGAGTCTGCTGGTGCCCGCGTGGGCCGGTGGTGCGGGAGGATCAGGCGGCGGGCTCCACCGCCTCGCCGCGGCGCAGCACGGTGGCGGGCCGCAGCTCCGCGTCGGTGACGACGACGTCGGCCCACAGGCCCGCCTGCAGGGCGCCCACGGAGGAGTCGCCGAGGATCTGGGCGCCCTGGACGCTGGCGGCGTAGACGGCGTCGACCAGGTCGACTCCCCCCTGCCAGGTGGTGCGCACGACGTCGATGAGGTGGGCGGTCCCCCCGGCGATCGCGCCGCCCTCGGTGAGGCGGGCGACGCCGTCGGCCACGGTGACCGGCTGGGAGCCGAGCACGTAGTCGCCGTCGGCCATGCCGGCCGCCGCCATGGCGTCGGTGACCAGGACGACGTTGTCGCGCCCCAGGGTCTCGAACATGTCCAGGACGATGGCGGGGCTGAGGTGCACGCCGTCGCCGATCATCTCCAGGACGCACTCGCCGCGCTGGGCGGCCGCCAGGAACTCGGGCACGGGCCCGGGCGTGCGGTGGTGCATGGGGCGCATGCCGTTGAACAGGTGGGTGGCGGTCGAGCGCGGGGCACGGACCGGCTTGCCGGCCTCGAGGCGCTCGGCGATGCGGGCGGCGGCGTCGGCCAGGGCGGCGCGCACGGGGGCGGCCTCGGAGTCGGTGTGCCCGAAGGAGGGCAGCGCCCCGCCCTCGATGAGGGCTGCGTTGACGCCGTCGTCGCCGGTGATGCCGGGCTTCTCCGGGGCGATCGTCATGGTGACGACGTGCCCGCCGCCGAGCTCGATGAGCTCACGGGTCAGGTCGGCGTCGGGGTCGATGATGTAGGTGGGGTCCTGGGCGCCGCAGCGCTCCACCGAGACGAAGGGTCCCTCGAAGTGGATGCCGGCGAGCTCGCCGTCCTCGCACAGCCCCGCCAGGACCCGGGTGCGTGCGCGCAGGACCTCGGGGGCGGCCGTCACGCAGGAGGCCACGAGCGAGGTGGTGCCGAAGCGGCGGTGCTCGAGCACGGAGACCATGGCCTGCTCGGCGGTCTCGGCGTTGGGGAAGGACTCACCGCCGCCGCCGTGGCAGTGGACGTCCACCAGGCCCGGCAGGAGGTAGCCGCCCTCGGGTGCGGCCTGAGCCTGCTCGACGGCGTCTGCGAAGCCGGCCCGGGCGGCCTGGTCAGCGGGCCCGACCCACGCGATATGGGCTCCGGACAGGACGACCGCCCCGTCGTCGATGATGTGGTCGGGGGTGACGACGCGTCCCCGCAGTGCGCGGACCTGCATGGCTTCGTTGCTCATGAGTCGGATTCTGTCACCACTTCAGACATCAGACAACCTCCTTCGGGGCGTCTCCTCCCCCACACTGCGCGGGTGGTTTCGGCTCCGCTCTGCTCGCCCGGCCAGGCGCTGCTCCATGCGGGACACGGCCCGGTTGACGTCGCGCTCCACGCGGGCCGACGGTGCCGCCCCGCCCTTCCACAGCAGGCCCTCACCGACCGGCCGCACGGCGACGAGTCGGCCACGGTCCACCAGGATCGGGCGGAACATGCCATTGCTAGCCGGGCAGATGAGGCGCTCACCGTCCTCATCGGTGAGGCAGGAGCGGTCCTTGTAGCCCACGTGCAGCTCGTCGAAGGAGCCCAGGAAGTGGGTGGCCTGCGCGGCGCCGCGGTGGGCGGACAGCAGGTCGGGCAGGTCGGCGCGCATGTAGAGCAGGCCGGTCTTCCGGGCCGACTCGCCGGGGCCGAGCGGGCGCAGGCTTCCGCGGGCCCCGCCCTCGGCGACCGCGCGCACGAGCGGGACACGGGGCCCGGCCGGCTCACCGGCAGCATCAACCGCGGCTGGGGCCTGCTCCTCCCCCAGTTCGACGGCGTCCTCCAGGGCGCGGGCGGCCTGCGTCTTGGGCAGTGTGGTCCAGCGGGCCAGGTCCTCGGCGCTGACCGGGCCGTGGCTGGCCGCGTAGCGGTAGGCGATGTGCGCGCAGGCGGCGCGGTGACCGGTCCCGCCGTGGGCGACGTCGGCCCCTGCGGGCCCGGAGTCGGCATCGGGCAGGTCGCGTGTGTCCATGACGAGGTGCTCGTTGCCGGACCGCGGCCCCTGGACAAGGATCCCCTCGCGCTGGAGGCGCACCAGGAGGTGGCGGCGCCGGTAGGCCGAGACGTCCTCGCCACGGAAGGCCTCCATGAGGCCCGCCTCCTGCCAGGCCGCCAGCAGCACCGAGCGCCTCAGCGGGCCCTGATCGTCGATGAGGCCCAGGGCCACCTCGGCGGCGCGCTCGCACAGGGCAGTATCGACGCCGTAGTCGGCCTCGCTGTTCCGCACCCAGGCGTCGGTGCGGTGCATGAGGGCGGCCCGCAGCCAGTGGTGGTCGGCGGCGGTGGTGATGTGGACGGTGCCGCGCATGGGCCAGGAGCGCACCAGGTCGCCTCGCGCGAAGGCGGCCTCAATGTCGGCCGGGGTGGCGGCCGGGGCGCGCACGAGCAGGGCGTGCGGGACGGCGGAGACCTGCTGGCCCTGGATGGCGAGCTGGCGGGACACTGCCGCGACGACGTCGGGCGCGGCAGTGGCCGGGACGAGGCCCTGGGAGATGATGCGGGCCAGGCTCACCTCGGTCGGCAGCGGCGCGGAGGAGGTGCGGGCGGCGGGCACGGCTGACTCCTTAGAACAGGCGGGAGCTCGGGTCGTCCATGCCGCGCATGGCGTCGTAGTCGAGGGTGACGCAGCGGATACCGCGGTCCTCGGCCAGGACGCGGGCCTGGGGCTTGATGGTCTGGGCGGCGAAAACGCCCTGGACGGGGGTCAGCAGCGGGTCGCGGTCGAGGAGCTCGAGGTAGCGGGTGAGCTGCTCGACGCCGTCGATCCCGCCGACGCGCTTGATCTCCACGGCCACGGAGCGGCCCTCGGCGTCCTTGGCCATGATGTCGACCGGGCCGATGGCGGTGGGGAACTCGCGGCGCACCAGGCGGTAGCCGGCACCCAGGACCTCGATCTGCTCGGCCAGGAGCTCCTGGAGGTGGGCCTCGACGCCGTCCTTGGTGAGCCCGGGGTCCACGCCCAGCTCGTGGCTGACGTCGGAGATGGTCTCGAAAAGGCGGATGACAAGGCGGTCATCGGTCTTGGTGGCGCTGACCTCCCAGACCTCGCGCACGCCGTCGGCGGCGGCCTCCTCGTCCGGCTCGGTGACCGCGAGGCGGGCCGGGGCGCTCATCCAGTTCAGGGGCTTGTAGGAGCCGCCGTCGGAGTGGATGAGGACCGAGCCGTCGGCCTTGAGCATGAGCACGCGGGTGGCCCGGGGCAGGTGGGCGTCCAGGCGGCCGGAGTAGTCGACGGAGCAGGAGGCGATAACGAGGCGCACCCGTCCACCCTAGCGGGGCGGGCCCGGCCTCGGCGCGACACCGGGGCCGGCGGGCCTGAGCATCGTGTCACCCGGGGTGCTCCCCTCCACTGTCCATGCACGGCGCCCGCACCGGATCGGACGTCGTGTCTCAGGCGTGCCCCGGGGCCTGGGGACGCAGGGCCAGGCGATGGCGGCACCCTGCCCCGCCGTCGAGAACGTACTTCGTGATCGAGGACTGCGTTCTCCTCCAGATGACTGGGAGGCGACCCCAGTGGCCTGGAGGAAAACGCAGTCCTGGGCTGGAAGGTACGTCGCCGATCCGGCCAGGAGGCTGCATCCCCGCCCCGGCGAATCCGGCCGCCAGGCTCACCGGCCAGCCGCAGCCGCCAGGCTCAGTAGCGAGCCGCATCGCCGAGCCCCGGCGTCGGGTCTCAGAAGAGCCTGGGCTGCTCGGGGGCGGCGGACTCCACCCAGGCGATCAGCGCCGAGTGGGACTCCTCCATCATGGCCAGGTCGAAGCCCTCGGGGCTGCGGGTGGCGTCCACGCAGTGCACCTCGACGACGCGCCCCTGCTCCCGGCGGCGCCGTGCCTCGGAGAGCTCCAGGTTCAAGCGGCTCCATGAGCGCGACGGCCTGGTGGAGAAGGACACGAGGCGATACCACTCCAGGGAGTCGAGCCGGAAGGAGGCCACCCCACTCAGCCAGCGCTGCGCCCCGCGTGGACGCAGGGCGCACTCGAAGGAGCCGACCTGCCCGGCCAGGTAGCGCAGACGCAGCAGGAACCCGCCTGCCAGCAGCACGAGGACGGTGACGGCAATCGCCACGACCATCCACACGTGCTGCCCCATGACTCAGGCCTCCGTACCCTGCTTCACGTGGTCGGCGGCGATCGTGATGACGTCGTGGTCCACGGAGCAGAAGCCGCCGGACACCTCGATGCTGCACATCTCGCCGTCGATGGGACTCAGTCGCACCGGACCGGCCCCCAGGACCGCCACGAGGGGCTGACGACCCGGCAGGATCCCCATCTCCCCGTTGATCAGGGGCACGGAGACCTGCGTCGCCTCACCGGTCCAGGCCTCGCCCGCCGGCGAGACCACCTCAACATGTAAGGCCATGTCCCCCTCCTTTCCTGCGCCCGGTTCTACCCGGATCCTAACGACTCAGGCGTTGAGCTCGGCGGCGCGACGCTCGAGGTCCTCGATGCCACCGATGTTGAAGAAGGCCTGCTCCGGCAGGTGGTCGTAGTCACCCTCGCAGATGCGGCGGAAGGCCTCGATGGTCTCCGACAGCGGCACGGTGGAGCCGGCCACGCCCGTGAACTTCTCCGCCATGTAGGTGTTCTGGGACAGGAACTGCTCGATGCGGCGGGCGCGGGCCACCGTCACCTTGTCCTCCTCGCCGAGCTCGTCGACACCGAGGATCGCGATGATGTCCTGAAGCTCCTTGTTCTTCTGGAGGATGGACTTCACGCGGGTGGCGACGTCGTAGTGCTCCTGGCCCACGTAGCCGGGGGCCAGCAGGCGCGAGGTGGAGGTCAGCGGGTCCACGGCCGGGTAGATGCCTCGCGAGGCGATCTCACGGCTGAGCTCGGTGGTGGCGTCCAGGTGGGCGAAGGTCGTCGCCGGCGCCGGGTCGGTGTAGTCGTCGGCGGGCACGTAGATCGCCTGCAGGGAGGTGATGGAGTGGCCGCCGGCGGAGGTGATGCGCTCCTGGAGCTGGCCCATCTCGTCGGCCAGGTTGGGCTGGTAGCCCACGGCCGAGGGCATGCGGCCCAGCAGCGTGGAGACCTCGGAGCCGGCCTGGGTGAAGCGGAAGATGTTGTCGATGAACAGCAGCACGTCCTGGTGCTGGACGTCGCGGAAGTACTCGGCCATCGTCAGGGCGGACAGGGCCACGCGCAGACGCGTGCCCGGCGGCTCGTCCATCTGGCCGAAGACCAGGGCGGTCTTGTCGAACACGCCGGCCTCGTCCATCTCGACGATGAGGTCGTTGCCCTCACGGGTGCGCTCCCCCACGCCGGCGAACACGGAGACACCGCCGTGGTTCTGGGCCACGCGCTGGATCATCTCCTGGATGAGGACGGTCTTGCCCACGCCGGCGCCGCCGAACAGGCCGATCTTGCCGCCCTGCACGTAGGGGGTGAGCAGGTCGATGACCTTGATGCCGGTCTCGAACATCTGCTCCTTGGACTCGAGCTGGTCGAAGGCCGGGGGCTGGCGGTGGATGGGCCAGCGCTCGGTGATCTCCAGCTGCTCGCCGGGGCCGAGGTTGAGGACGTCGCCGGTGACGTTGAAGACGTGGCCCTTGGTCACGTCCCCCACGGGCACGGAGATCGGCGCTCCGGTGTCGCGCACCTGCGTGCCGCGCACGAGGCCGTCGGTGGGCTTGAGGGAGATCGTGCGCACGATGTTGTCACCCAGGTGCTGGGCGACCTCCAGGGTGATCTCGTGGGGCTCCTCGCCGGCGCTGGTGGCCTGGACGGTCACCTTGAGGGCGTTGTACATCGCCGGGATCGCATCAGGCGGGAACTCGACGTCGACGACGGCGCCGATGATGCGGGTGATGCGTCCCGTCCCGGGGGTGGTGGTGTCAGCCATGTGCGTTCTTCCGTATCTTCCAGAGCTGAGAGGGGTCCTGCTCGGTGAGGTGAGTCTGTGTGGGGTTCTCGACGACGTCGGGGCTGCCCGGCCTATTCGGACCCCAGGGCGTCGGCACCCGAGACGATCTCCGTGATCTCCTGGGTGATGTCGCCCTGGCGGGCCGCGTTGGCCAGGCGGGTGTAGGTGATGATGAGGTCCTCGGCGTTGTCCGTGGCCGTGTGCATGGCCTGCTGGCGGCTGGCCAGCTCGGAGGCGGCCGACTGCAGCAGGGCGTTGCGGATGCGCGAGCCCATGTAGCGGGTCAGCAGGGCGTCGAGCACATCGGAGGGCCCGGGCTCGAACTCGTAGAGCGGCATGGAGCTGCCGTGCTTGGCCGCCAGCTCCTTCTCCAGGGCCTCGTTGCCGGCGTCGTCGAGCTCGCCGGCCCCTTCGACGTCGACGACCTTGAGCGGCAGCATGCGACGTACCTCGGGGACCTGGGAGACCATCGAGACGTAGCGGGTGAAGACGATGTGGACCTCGGCGACGCCGCCGGCCTCGGCCGGCTGGAGGAAGTAGTCCAGCAGGGTGGTGGCCACCTCCTCGATGGCCTCGTCGCTGGGGCGGTCCGACTGCCCGGTCCAGGAGAACTCGATCGGCGTGCCCCGGAAGCTGAAGTAGCTCTGGGCGCGCCGGCCGAAGGTGAAGATCACCGGCTCCTTGCCGTCCTTGACCAGCTCCTCGATGAGGCGGCCGGTCTCGCGCAGGATGGTGGCCGAGTAGGCACCGGCCATGCCGCGGTCGGAGGTGACCACGAGGATCGCCACGCGCTTGGTGTCGGTGCGCTCCTGAGTGATGGGGTGCTCGAAGCGGGAGTAGGTTCCCAGCGCGGCCACCGCCTGGCTCAGGGCGTGATCGTAGGGCGAGGCCTCCTGCGCGTTGCGGCGCGCCTGCCCGATCCGGGACGAGGCGATGAGCTCCATCGCCCGGAACACCTTCTGGAGGGTCTGGGTCGATCGAATGCGCTGCTTGTAGACGCGCTGGTTTCCTGCCACGTCAGCCCCTCTTGACCACGAGCTGCTCGGTGGTCCTCTCGGCGGCGGGCTCCTCCTCGGGCTCGGCGACCTGGGCGCCCAGCATCTGCTCACCGGAGGCGAAGGTGCGTCGGAAGGCCTCGACGGCCTTGACCAGGGCCTCCTCGGTCTCGTCGGTGAGCTGGCCGGTGGACTCGATGGTGTCGAGGATATCGGTGTTGCGCCGCAGGTGGTCCAGGAAGGCGGCCTCGAAGGGCAGGACGTCGGAGACGTCGATGTCGTCGAGGTAGCCCTTGGTGCCCGCCCAGACGCTGGCGACCTGCTCGGCCACCGGGTAGGGCGTGTACTGGGGCTGCTTGAGCAGCTCCATGAGGCGCTCGCCGCGCGTGAGCTGGGCGCGGGTGGCGGCGTCCAGGTCGGAGGCGAACATGGCGAAGGCCTGCATAGAACGGTACTGCGCCAGCGTGATCTTGAGGGTTCCGGCGACCTTCTTCATGGCCTTGACCTGGGCTGCGCCGCCCACGCGGGACACGGAGATGCCGACGTCGACGGCGGGGCGCTGGTCGGCGTTGAACAGGTCGGACTGGAGGAAGATCTGCCCGTCGGTGATGGAGATGACGTTGGTGGGGATGTAGGCCGAGACGTCGTTGGCCTTGGTCTCGATGATCGGCAGCCCGGTCATGGAGCCCGCCCCCAGCTCGTCGGAGAGCTTGGAGCAGCGCTCCAGCAGGCGCGAGTGGAGGTAGAAGACGTCACCGGGGTAGGCCTCGCGGCCCGGCGGACGGCGCAGCAGCAGGGAGACGGCGCGGTAGGCCTCGGCCTGCTTGGACAGGTCGTCGAAGACGATGAGGACGTGCTTGCCCTGGTACATCCAGTGCTGGCCGATGGCCGAGCCCGTGTAGGGCGACAGGTACTTGAAGCCGGCAGGGTCGGAGGCCGGGGAGGCCACGATGGTGGTGTACTCCAGGGCGCCGCGCTCCTCCAGGGTGGCGCGCACGGCGGCGATGGTGGAGCCCTTCTGGCCGGTGGCCACGTAGATGCAACGCACCTGCTTGTTCGGGTCGCCGGACTCCCAGGCCTCCTTCTGGTTGAGGATCGTGTCCAGGGCGATGGCGGTCTTGCCGGTCTGGCGGTCGCCGATGATGAGCTGGCGCTGGCCGCGGCCGATCGGGATCATCGAGTCGATGGCCTTGAGTCCGGTCTGGAGGGGCTCGTGGACGGACTTGCGGGCCATGACGCCGGGGGCCTGGAGCTCCAGGGCGCGGCGTCCCTCGGCCTCGATCTCGCCCAGGCCGTCGATGGGCCGGCCCAGCGGGTCGACGACGCGGCCCAGGTAGGCGTCACCCACGGGCACGGAGAGGACCTCGCCGGTGCGGCGCACGACCTGGCCCTCGTCGATGCCGTCGAAGGAGCCCAGGACGACGACGCCGATCCGGCGCTCCTCGAGGTTCATGGCCAGGCCGGCGGTGCCGTCCTCGAAGGTGAGCAGCTCGTTGGCCATGACGCCGGGCAGGCCCTCGACGTGCGCGATGCCGTCAGCGGCGAAGACGACGTGCCCGACCTCCTCGGCCGCGACCTCGGCGGGCTTGTAGGACTCGGCGAACTCGTTCAGGGCCGAGCGGATCTCCTCGGGCCTGATGGTCAGCTCTGCCATCTCGTCTCCTTGCTGGTTGCGTTCTGGGGGCCGGCGGCGCTGGGCGTGAGCGACGACGGCGCGGGGTGGGGTGGTGAAGTTGTGGGTCGGCGTGCGATGAGCGGGCTAGCCCGCCAGCCGGGTGCGCAGCTCGGCGACGGCGCTGCGCACGGTGCGGTCCATGACGTAGTTCCGTGTCGAGATGCGGGCGCCGCCGATGACCGTGGGGTCGACCTCGCAGTTGAGGTCGATCCTGGTGCCCAGGCGGCGCTCCAGGATGGTGCGCAGGCGCTCCTCCTGGGCCGAGGTCATGGGGATGGCGGTGACGACGTCGACGATGGTGCGTTGACGCATCTCGGCGGCCAACTCGACGACGCGGCGCAGGTTGCGCAACGGCCCGCCCTCGGCGTGGTGCCGCACGCACCAGTCCACCAGGCTCATGGCGGGGGCGCTGATGTGGGGCGCGAAGACGGCCTCGGCCAAGCGGACCCGGGCCTCGGTGCCGGTGCGGCGTGAGGGGGTCAGGGCCTCGCGCAGCTCGCGGTTGTCGGCGATCTGCTCGTGGACCTCGAAGAGCTGCTGCTCGATCTCCTCCGCCGAGCCGCCCGCGTGGGCGCCGGCGAGGATCGCCTCAATGCCCAGGTCGTGGAGGGCGGAGACCAGGTCGACTGCCTTGGACCAGCGGCCACGGACCATGGCGCTGAGCAGGTCGACGACGCGCTCGTCCACGGTGCCGGTGAAGAGCCTGCGGGCCAGGGCCACCTTGTCCTCGGGCTCGCGGCCCGGGTCGGTCAGCGGAGCGGGCAGCGAGTGGACGGCGACCTGGTGAGCCAGGGCGAGGATCTGGCGACCCAGCTCCTGGCCCTCGACGCCCGCAGCCGTGAGCACCGGGCTCCAGGCCTGGCTCACGGTCTCACGGGTGGCGGCAGTTCCTGTTCTCACCGCGTCGCCTCCGCAGAGGAGGCGACGGCGTCGAGGCCCTCGACCGGCTCCATGGTCTCGAGCTCGTCGAGGAAGCGGTCGATGACCCGCTCAGACAGGGCGGTGTCGCTCAGCTGCTCACCGACGATGCGCTCGGCCAGGGTGGAGGCGAGCATGCCGACGTCGGTGCGCAGCGAGATCTGCGCGGCCTGCTTCTCAGCCAGGATCTGGCGCTGAGCACCCTCGACAATGCCTGCGGCCTCGGCCTGGGCGTCGGTGCGGGCCTTGGCGACGATCTCCTTGGCCTCGCTCTGGGCGTTGTCACGGATGCGGGCGGCCTCTCGGCGGGCATCGTCCACGAGCCGGGCGGCGCGCTTCTCGGCGTCGGCCTGGTCCTGCTTCGCCTTGTCGGCCAGGTCGAGGCCCTCCTGGATGCGCTGGGCGCGCTCGTCCAGGACGGCGTAGAGCCGGGGCAGGGCGTAGCGGCCCACCACCAGGAGGATGAGCAGGAGGACGATCGCCGCCCAGAAGATCTCATGGGCGTGGGGCAGGATGAAGGCCGTGCCTCCGCTCTGCCCGCCCTCGTTGGCCAGGGGAAGCATCACTTGACAACGAACGGGATAACGAAGCCGATGAGGGCCAGGGCCTCGACCATGCCCGCACCGATGATCATGTTGGTGAACAGGCGCCCGGCCACCTCGGGCTGGCGGGCCGTACCCTCCTGGGTCTTGCCAACCATGATGCCGATGCCGATGCCCGGGCCGAGCGTGGCCAGGCCGTAGCCGACGTATGCGAGAGCAGCGGAGGTCATATGTGGTTCCTTCTTTCTGGCGCCGGATGGCGCAGGTGGGAGCGGTGGAAAGAGGCTTGGGCGACGCGCCGCGGCGTCTAGTGGGCCTCGATGGAGAGCTTGATGTAGACGGCACTGAGGATGGTGAAGATGTAGGCCTGCAGGACCGCGACGAAAATCTCGAACAGGGTCATCACGATCATGGACGCGCCGGTCAGGAGGCTGATCGTTGAGGATGCCTGGAGGTGCAGGAGCAGGCTGGTGGTGCCGAAGAAGGTCATGCCGAGCAGCATGTGCCCGGAGACCATGTTGCACAGCAGACGCAGGGTGAGCGTCACCGGCCGCACAATGAAGTTCGAGAGGAACTCGATGGGGGTGATGAGCAGGTACATCACCTTGGGCAGGCCCGGCGGCATGAGCTGGGAGGCGAGGAAGTGCCCGACCCCCTGTTCCCTGATGCCCGCCCCGATGAAGGTGATGTAGGTCAGGGCCGCGAACACCATGGGCACGGCGACCACCGAGGAGGCGGCGATGTTGAGGCCGGGGATGACGCCGGCGAGGTTCATGGCGAGCACGCCCAGGAAGAGGGTTCCCAGCAGCGGGGCGAAGCGGCGGCCGTTCTTGTTGCCCAGAAGCGTGAAGGCCACATTGCTGCGCACGAAGTCGGCGATGATCTCCAGCAGGGCCTGGCCGCGCCCAGGGACGATCTTGATCCGGCTGGCGACCACGCCCACCGTCAGGCACAGGGCAACCCCCATAACGACGCGGACGAGAGTGAGCCGGTTGAACTCCAGGAGAGTCCCCTCACCGAAGATCGCCCCGGGGAAGAAGTCCTCAGCACCGGGCTGCTCAAGCTTGTGGCCCCCCGTGACGGTGAAGGTGGGCACCGCGGTCTTCGCAATCACCGCAACCAGGACGATCAGGAGCACCCAGTACCACAGCGGCTTGACGAACGGCTTGGCGTCAGCCGTCCGCGGCACGGCGACGTCGTCGGCTGCCGTGCCGTTCTCGGTGACGGTGTTGGTGGACAGAAGATCCTCCCAATGTCTCTCACGTTTCGAGGCCTGCCCGACAGGCCTGCTGATCACGGGCCATGCTAGCGCCTCACAGGTGTCTCACGAAGCAAACCAGACGCCCTATCGTGACCCACTCCAGTCACGACGTCTTGAGTCCGCCCCCGCCCTCCGGTCAGGGATGGTCCGCCGAGTCATCCTTCTTCGGCTCCACCGCAAGGATTCGCGCCTGCGCCAGCACGGTCGCCTCGGCGAACATGCCCACCAGGATCGCCACAATGAGTGAGACCCCAATCACTCTCGTGTCGCATCCCAGGGCTCGTCCTCCCAGGAGCCCCACCGCCAGGAGCGCGATCTTCCCCAGATACCCGGCAGCCACCCAGGCCACCACGCTCCCCGTATCGGAGTGGACCATGCGGTCCAGGAACCACCAGCTCGCGGCCAGGAGCAGCGTCGTCGTCCCCACCGCCGCCAGCAGGGTGCCCCACGGCTGGGTCACGGCGCCGCGGGCTCCGCCGATGAGGCACCACAGGACCTCACCGGCCACCATGACCACGGCGGCCACCATGAGAATCCGACGCAGCCGGTCTGAGGCCTCATGCAGTGCGCGGGCGTTCGTGGGGGTCGTCTCGCTCACTGACGTGTCCTTTCAGAGGGTCCGGGTGGTGCCGACAGGGCGATGCCCTGCGGCGCCTGCCCCTCGGCCGGGCGCGTCACCTCACCGGTTCCCGAGACGTTGCGGGAGATGATGATCCGCTGCTCCTGGCGGTCCTGGCGACGGCGCAGCGCCGAGCGCAGGCCGTGGCGCACCCCGGGCATGAGGTCAACGGTGACGACGAAGGCGAACAGCACCGCGAGGGCGAGCCCCGCCAGCACCCAGGGCAGGGGGAAGAAGGCCATGGCGGCCACGGGGAAGGAGGCGACCGCCGCCCACAGGTACATGACCAGCACCGCGCGGCGGTGGGAGTGCCCGGCCGCCAGGAGCCGGTGGTGCATGTGCATGCGGTCGGGGTGGGTGGGGCTCAGCCCCTTCCGGGTGCGGCGCACGATCGCCATGATCATGTCGGTCAGTGGCAGCAGGAGGACCGCCAATGGCAGGAGGATCGGCATGAAGGCGGGCAGGGCGCGCGAGCCGTCGAAGCTGCCGGGGTCGATCTGCCCGGTGACGATGATGGTGGAGGCGGCTGAGACCAGTCCCAGCTGCATCGCCCCGGAGTCGCCCATGAAGATGGTGGCGGGGTTGAAGTTGTGGGGCAGGAAGCCCACGCACACGCCGATGAGCGCGGCCACGATGGTGGCGGCCAGGGAGCTGTAGGAGCCCGGGCTCGTGGCGCGGGTCAGGACATAGGTGTACAGGAAGAAGGCGGTCGAGCCGATCCCGATGATGCCGGCCGCCAGCCCGTCGAGCCCGTCGACGAAGTTGACGGCGTTGATGGCGGCCACCACGACGATGACGGTGGAGATGAGGGACAGGCGCGAGGAGCCGATCGTCAGCCCGGCCACGGGGAAGGTGAGGAGCTGGACGCCCTGCCAGGCCATGACGCCGGCGGCCAGGATCTGGCCGGCGAGCTTGGTCATCCAGTCCAGCTCCCACAGGTCGTCGACGACGCCGAGCAGGCACACCAGTCCCGCCCCCAGGACCACCGCCCAGGCGCTGGAGTCGATGACGTCGGAGAGGTAGGGGATCGTGGAGGCCACGGAGATCGCCGAGAACAGGCCGAAGAACATGGCCACGCCGCCCAGGCGCGGGATGGGCGTGGAGTGGACGTCACGGGCCCGCACGGGGGTCAGCGCGTTACCCACCAGGGCGATGTGCCGGATGATCGGCACGGCCACGTAAGTGGTCGCCGCAGCAATGGCCATGACCAGGAGGTAGACCTTCACGCGCCCACCTCCGTCCTGCCGCGCCCCGCGCCTGCCGTCCCTTCGGACAGGGCGACGCCGGCCACTCGTTCCAGGTCCGCGAGCGCCAGGACCCCCTGGCGCAGGATCCGGGGGGCGCGGGCGTGCTCCCCGGCGAGGGTGATGATGGTGGAGGGAACCGGTCTCGGTGTGGCTCCGCCGTCGAGCAGCAGAATGTCCTCACGCCGGACGGCGCCGGCGGCTTCACCATCCGGCGCGAGCTCATCGACGCTCCGGACCCGTCCGGGGAAGGCGGCCCGGGCGGAGGCGGCGTCGGTGGCGGGCGGGGCGCCGGTGGGGTTGGCGGAGGTGACGGCCAGCGGGCCGCTGCGGCGCAGGAGGCTCAGGGCGAGCTCGTGGGCGGGCATGCGCACGGCGAGGGTGCCGCCGGTCTCCCCCAGGTCCCAGGTCAGGGCCGCATCGGCCTCCAGGATGAGGGTGAGCGCCCCCGGCCAGAAGGCCTCCATGAGGGCCCGGGCGGCCTCCGGCACCTGGGCGACGATCCCGGTCAGGTCGGCGGGGTCGGACACGAGGACCGGCGGGGGCATCTGGCGTCCGCGCCCCTTGGCGGCCAACAGCCGCTCGACGGCCCCGGCGTCGGCGGCGTTGCACCCGATGCCGTAGACAGTGTCCGTGGGCAGGATGACGAGCCCGCCTGCGCGCAGGTGCTCGCAGGCCGGTTGGAGGGGGTCGGGGTGGGGATGAGCGGTGCTCGCGGAGGGCTGCGGGGGGTGGCTCACGTCCCGCATCCTGCCACGGATCGGGTCGGTGGCGGGACAGTGCGGAGGTGTGGGCCCGGACGCGATGCCGGACCGTCACCTGAGCGGGTCTCCCCTCACCGGAGTACCCCCCCGGTCCGCTTCCGGGATGAGCCCGGGACGACGTCGGGCCCTACACGATGCGGCGGGCCACGGCCCAGCGGGTGAGCTCGTTGCGGTTGGACAGCTGGAGCTTGCGCAGGACCGCGGAGACGTGGGTCTCGACGGTCTTGACCGAGATGAACAGCTCGGAGGCGCACTCCTTGTAGGTGTAGCCGCGGGCGATGAGTCGCATGACCTCCCGCTCGCGCGCCGAGAGGCGGTCGAGCTCGGTGTCGGCCACGGCCACCTCGCCCGCTCCGGCACCGAAAGCGTCCAAGACGAATCCGGCCAGGCGCGGGGAGAAGGCGGCGTCTCCGGCGGCCACGCGTCGCACGGCCTGGGCCAGGTCCTCGGTGGAGATCGCCTTGGTGACGTAACCGCGGGCGCCGGCCCGGATGACGCCGACGACGTCGTCGCTGGCGTCCGAGACGCTCAGGGCCAGGAAGCGCGTCTCGGGGACGTCGTGGCAGGAGGCGACAACCTCGGCCCCTCCCCCGCCGTTGCCGCCGGGCAGGTGGACGTCGAGCAGAACGACGTCGGGCCGCAGGGCGTGGACGGCGGCGATGGCGCCCTCGACGTCGTCGGCCTCGGCGATGATGTCCAGGTCGGGGGCGTGGGCGGTCAGCTCGGAGCGCACCCCGGAGCGGACCAGGGCGTGGTCGTCGACGACCAGGACCCGCAGGGACGTGCTCGCATCGGCGGGCTGGTGGTGGTCTGTGGTGGTACCGGGGGGCGTGTCAGCCATGAGGGTCTTCCTGGTGGTGACGTGGGGTGATCGAGGAGCGAGGGGCCGAGTGCGGCCCAAGGAGACAAAGCAACGATAGACGGCTCAGTGGGCGCGCACGGGGAGAGTCAGCGCCACCTCGGTGCCGGTGGACATGCGGCGCACCCGGGCGCTGCCGCCGTGGCGCTCCATGCGGGCGATGATGGACTGGCGCACGCCGTGGCGGTCCTCGGCGATGGCGTCGAGGTCGAAGCCGGGGCCGTGATCGCGCACGAACACCTCCAGCCCCTCCTCTCCGGCCTCGACGTAGAGGGAGACCGGCGGGGCGCCGTGGCGCACCGCGTTGGACAGGGCCTCGCGGGCGGCGGCGACGATGACCTCGGTGTCGCGGTCGGGGGCCCGGTCGCCGACGCACACGGCGTCGACGGCCACGCCGTAACGGTCCTCGATCTCACCGGCCAGGTCGGTGAAGGCGTCGACCACGGAGGTGCCCGGTGCGGGGCGGTCGGTGTAGAGCCAGGCGCGCAGCTCGCGCTCCTGGGAGCGGGCCAGGCGGGCCACCGTCTCGGGCTCGTCGGCGCGCTTGCGGATGAGGGTGAGGGTCTGGAGGACGGAGTCGTGCAGGTGGGCGGCGATGTCAGCGCGCTCGGACTCACGGATCTCGGCGGCACGGGTGTCGGCCAGGGCCCGGTTGGTCCGCAGCCACAGGGGTGCCAGGACCACGCCGATGCCCACCACGAGCGCCCCTCCGGTGAGGAGCCCGGAGATGAGCTTGTAGGGGGTGCTGTCGGCGGCCACCCACACCAGGATGCCGACGACGGCCAGGCACACCCCGCCCGCCACCCGCAGGACAGCGCTCAGGTTGCGGTCGGGGCCGACCAGGTTGTCCATCTGCGACCAGGCCAGGGCCGCTCCGGCGATGACGACGATGATGACTCCCACCGCACCGATCCGGTCCAGCAGCCCGAAGCGCCAGGAGGCCAGGAACAGGGCAGCCAGGAGGAGTGCGCCGCCGTCGAGGACCGTCTGCGACAGGCCCAGGGGGGCGCCGCCGTCGGCCCGAGACTCTGCGGTACCTCTCCCACTCCTGAGGCGAGCCGCCAGGCGAGCACGGGAGACCACCGAGGCGGGCACCTCTCCTGCCGGCCCGTTCTCCCCGGGGAGGGTCGCCCACAGCAGGGCGTAGAGCAGGGCTCCCGCGCCGCCGCCGAGGGCGAGGACGACCATGAGCGCGCGGATGTATCGCACGGGGATGCCCAGGTGGAGCCCCAGTCCCGCGCAGACGCCGGCGATGCGGGCGGGGCGGCGCATACGGGCGGCCTCGACGGACAGGTCGGCCGGCGCCGGCCCCAGCTGGTGGGGCAGGCGGCGCAGAGGCGGGCGTCGCCGCAGCTGGCGCGGGGGGGCGTCCAGGAGTACGCGGGCCCGCCGGCGGTCGGCGAGGGCTGCGTACCCCGCTGCTGAGCTGTCGTCATGGCACCATCGTGGCACGTCAGGGTCGCCGACCCGAGGGTCCCCCGGGGGATTGGGGGGACAATCCGGGATCATTCAGGGGTTCCCCTGATCGTGCCGCAGGCCACGGACGCGAAGAATTGTTGACATGAACGACAAGCCCACTTCCCCGTCTGACGGTGGTTCCCCCACCGGTTCCGATTCCTCTGACTCCTCCGCATCCTTCCCCTCTTCCAACACACAGGGTGCCGACGGCGCCCAGCGCGATTCCCGGCAGGGACCGCAGTACGGACCGCAGCCGGGTCCCGCGCCCTCCTTCCAGCAGTACGGCGGCCCCCAGCCCGGGCCTCAGGGCGGATCGACTCACCGCTTCTTCGACTCCCTGCGCGGCTCGGGCCTCATGCGCACCAACGAGCGCTGGATCGCGGGCGTGGCCGGGGGCGTGGCCCACCGCTTCGACCTGGATCCCACCCTGGTGCGTTGCGTGTGGGTGGTGCTCTCGCTCTTCGCCGGTGTCGGGCTGGTCCTCTACGGCCTGGCCTGGGCCCTCCTGCCCGAGGAGTCCGATGGGCGCATCCACCTGGAGGAGGCCCTCTCCGGCCGTTTCAACGCGGGCCTGGCGGGCGCCATCGGGATGACGATCATCGGCATGTCGACATTCGGCAGCGGTTTCATCCCCAACTGGTACGTCCATGAGGCGGGCACCGCGGGTATCGCCGCCGCCCTGTGGCCCCTGTTCTGGTTGGGGCTGATCGTCCTGGCCATCGTCTTCCTCATCCGCAGTGCCCAGAACCGGAGCGCGAACCGGAAGGCCGCTCGAGGCCCTCGGGGACCCCAGCCCTGGCAGACCTACCCTGCCGGCACCGCGCAGGCACCGGGGAACCGCCCCGGCAGCCAGGCCGGCCCTGCCGGTCCGGCGGGTCAGGCCGGGGGCTTCACCCCGGCGGAGGGCTCCGCATCGGCCTGGGACTCCTCAACGCCCGGCTCCGGCGCCCCGGCCTTCAACCAGCCGGCCGGCGGCCAGAGCTGGCAGAGCCGCTCCTACCGGCAGTACCCGTCCTACCAGCAGCCGCCCGTGCCGGTCCGCCCGGCCCGCCCGCGCCGCCCCGGCCCCGGTTCCTCGCTGTCGCTGGCGGTCCTGGGCCTGGGACTCCTGACCGCGGCGGGCGTCTGGTACGCCACGGTGACCCACCACCTGGGTCTGCTCCAGGGTCAGTTCATCCTCATCGGCATCCTGGTCGCCCTCCTGGGAGCGGGCATCGTCGTCAGTGGCCTGCGTCGTCGGCACGGAGGCTGGATGACGGTGCTGGGCTGGCCGGTCCTGTTCGTCGTCGCGATCCCCGCTCTGGCCACCGCCTCGATCGTCCCCACGAGCCTGTCCCGCATGTCCTTCGAGAGCCTCAGGAACGCAACCACCGCCACCTCGAGCACGGTGACCTGGCAGGAGCTGACGGCGTCGGCCAGCGGTGGCAGCGTCACCCGCAGCAAGGACATCGGTGACCTCACCCTGGATCTGCGCGGCATGCCCGCCGAGGAGGCCGGCAAGCTCTCCACCATCACCGCCCACCTCGACGTCGGCACCCTGCGCATCAAGACCGACACCGACCAGCGGGTGGAGGTCAGGGCCGACGTCGACATGGGGGCGATCGACTCACAGGTCGCCCGGGCCTGGACCGTCGACGGTCGGCAGATGGATCAGGACGACGAGGGCCCACGCACCTATGACGCGACTGGCAAGACCATCCCCGCTTACAGCAGCTCCAGCGGCGGCCTGAACATCAAACGCACTCTGGCCTCCCCCAACAGTGACAACCAGCGGCCGCGGATCACCATCAACGCCTCAGTGGACACCGGGACGATCAACATCGAGGAGCGCAGCAACACCGTCTCCTGGTACGGCAACGTCGAGGAGCCCGTGTGGATCGTCAGCATGTGGTTCGACGAGAAGGGCGACGCCCACGGCGACGACCTGCCGGTTCCGGGCATGAACCACCAGGCCATCACAGCCAAGGACGCTGAGACCTGCATCCGCACGGCCCACGAGAGCGTGGACGAGGACGACCGCAGCGAGGACGTCGGGTGGAGCAACCTGTCCGACCTGACCTCCAAGGAGCGCGCCTCCTACGACTCCTGCGTGCAAAGGGCCCTGTCCGGGCAGGGCTCCACGCAGCCCAGTGCGAGCCCAAGCCCCTCCGGATCGGCAACCCCGACACCGTCCCCGGCTCCCACCAAGCAGTCCGCCACGGCCAGCCCGACAGCCGGCTGATCGCGCCCGCGAGCCGGACTCAGCCACCAGAACTCTTCCCCGGGCACGTCCCGGGCCCACCCAAGGAGACCCTCATGAGCAGCACCTCTTCCACGATGTCGCCCGACGACGTCGGCAGCACCAGCACCGAGGCGACCGGCGAGGACGCCACCAGGCCCTTCCCGGCCGCCGGAGACACCCAGCCCCTGACCTCACCGGTGACTCAGCCCGCGGCTGAGCCAGCAGGTGAGCCGGAGACTCAGCCGGTCACCATGCCACTGCCCGCCTCTCAGGACGCCGGCGCGGAGACGGCCTCCACGGGCTCGGCTCCTGCGTCCTCGGCGTCGAGCCCGGTGTGGAGCGCGGGGACGGTCACTGAGCAGGACCGCCCGCAGGCGCCCCAGGACATCAAGGGCTCCACTCTCCTGTGGGGGGCCTTCCTGCTCCTCGTGGGTGGACTGCTCATCGCGGCGGGTCTGGGGCTGCGCTTCGACTTCACGACGACGGCCATCGCCTGCCTGGCGGGTCTGGGGGGCCTGCTCGTCGTCGCCGCCCTCATCCCCAAGAAGCGCCGCAGCAGCAAAGCCTGATCCGCCCGATTCACCCTGCATCCGCACCATCGAGCCGCGAGGACGCACCTCAGGGCCCGCCGACTGCACCTCCACGGTGCGGCCGCGAACCCCACCGTGCGTCCTCGCGGCGTACTATTCAAAGAGAACTCACCGGAACCGAGAACCTCCACCACTGCGACGGATAATGAGGGACATCGATGGTTGAGACAGCATTCTCCGTACTCATGAGCCTGATTCTGAGCGTGACCGGCATCCTGCTCGTGGTGCTGGGACGCCGGATGGCGAAGCGCAGACTCCCACCGAGCTCGTGGGCGGGAGTGCGCTACGAGATCGCACTGCGCTCGGAGGAGAACTGGTACACGATGCAGGCCCGGTGCGCAGCGGCGACCATCGGAGTGGGTGTGGTCCTCCTCGACTCGGCTGTCCTCTTCGCCATTCAGGCGGTACTGCCCGAGAGGATCTCGATCCTGGTCCCCATGGCCATCATGCTGATTCAGACGGTTGCCGGAATCGCATTCGTTCACGTGCAGGCCCGCCGGTGCGCCGCGGAGCTGACGTAGAGCGCATAGGTCGGCTCCCCCACGCAGCGACTTTGGTGAGGGAGCCGGTCGGGGTTGGTCGGAGTCCGGGGCGAGGGCTCAGCCCTGGTAGACGATCTTGGCCTTGACGTCGTCGACGGCCTCCTCGCCCAGGTAGTGGCGCACGATCTCCAGGCCGAAGTCGATGGCAGTGCCCATGCCGCGGGAGGTGATGACGGGGCCGTCCGTCACGACGGCGGCCTGGCTGACCTGGGCGCCGTGTTCGGCGAGCACGCCCACGAAGCCGGGGTTCGACGTCGCCTGGCGGCCCTCGAGCAGGCCCAGCTCAGCCAGGATCGAGGGTGCGGCGCAGATCGCGGCCACGGGCCGGCCGGTG
Source organism: Actinomyces sp. oral taxon 175 str. F0384 (assembly GCF_000223355.1). NCBI lineage: Bacteria > Bacillati > Actinomycetota > Actinomycetes > Actinomycetales > Actinomycetaceae > Actinomyces > Actinomyces sp. oral taxon 175. The sequence continues at coordinate 543,701 of NZ_AFUR01000001.1, read as the reverse complement.
CGCACCCGCTCGGTGACCGCGGCCATGAGGGGCTCGACGGCCTTGAGGTTGGGGGTGCCGGGGATGCCGCCGGGCAGGACGAGCATGTCGTAGTCGTCCAGGTTCGCCTCGGCCAGGGTGAGGTCGCAGGTGACGACGATGTTGTGGGAGGAGACGACAGCCCGCTCGGGAGTCACGGAGATCATCGTCGTGGGGATACCGGCGCGGAAGAGGATGTCCACGGTCGCCAGTGCCTCGACCTCCTCCAGCCCGGGGGCGATGAAGACGGCGACGGCCTTGTCGGTCCTCTGATCGGTGGGCGCGTGGAAAGCGGGCATGTCTCCTCCAGGAAGGTCGGCTCAGGTCAGTGCGGCTGGCACCATCACCCTACGCGCCCGTGACGCCAGGCGTGAAGGACACCGCAGCTCCCCAGCCCTTCGGGCGATCCTCAGCGCTGGCGCAGGAGGTGCTGCTCGGCACTGTCCAGGATCGGCCGGGCAGCCTCCGGCGCGTAGACGCTCAGGCCGCCGTCGGACACGGGCAGCTCGACGTTGCCGTCGTCACCGATGGTGACCGGCTCGTGCCCGCCCAGGACACAGATCCACTGCTCGCCGGCGTGCCGCGCCCCGACGTGGAGGCGCTTGGTGGCGGCCCTGCGGTCGGACAGAACAACGGCGAGCCCGGAGCCGGGGTGGGCATCGTCGCCCTCTCGGGCGAAGCCGACGACGTCGGGGTCGTCGAGGGCGTCGTGCTGGGGGCCGTGGGCCAGGGCGCGTCGCATGGTCATGAGCAGCGGCAGCTCGGTGACGGCCGGAAGGTCGCCGGTCTCAGGCGTGCCGAACAGGTCGCCCCAGAAGACGCAGGGGGTTCCGGCCTCGCGTAGCAGGATGAGGGCGTAGGCCGAGGGCTTGAACCAGGGCTCGATGGTGGAGGCCAGGGACTGGCCCGGTTGGGTGTCGTGGTTCTCCACGAAGGTGACGGCGCGCGCGGGGTCGGCGGCCACGAGGGTGCCCTCGAAGAGCCGGGTCAGGTCGACGTCGCCATTGGAGGTGGAGGCGGCGTGCAGGTGGAAGTGGAGGGGGACGTCGAACAGGCTCATGAACGGCACGGCCTCCAGGTAGCCCTCCAGCTCGGCGACGTCGCGGGACCAGTACTCGCCCACGGCCGGCAGGGCGCGGCCGGTGGCGCGGCGCAGCTCGGGCAGCCAGCGGGCGAAGAAGTCGGCACCGACGTGCTTGAGGGCGTCCAGGCGCAGACCGTCGACGCCGGTGGTCTCCACGTACCAGCGCCCCCAGCGATCCATCTCGGCGCTGACGGCGGGGTCGATGACGTGGACATCGGAACCCATGAGGTAGTCGTAGTTGCCGAGCTCGTCATTGACGTTCTCGTTCCACTGCTTTCCCTCGAAGAGCCAGACGCCCTGCTGGCGGCGGGCCTCATCCCAGTCGGTGCCGTGGAAGCAGGTCCAGTCCCAGGTGAAGTCCGAGTAGGCGCCGGCGCGCCCCGGGAAGGTGTAGCGGGTCCAGGCGGTGATCTCCTCGGTCTCACCAATGGTGCACGTGCGGTCGTGGGGATCGACGGACGTGGCGCGCACGACCTCGGTGGCGTCCCCGCCCATGCGGTGGTTGAGGACGATGTCCGCCACGACGCTGATGCCGGCCGCGTGCAGGGCCTCGATGGCGGCGAGGTAGTCCTCCTTGGTGCCGTACTTGGTGGGGACGGTGCCCTTCTGGTCGAACTCGCCCAGGTCGTAGGTGTCGTAGACGCCGTAGCCGACGTCCTCCACTCCGGCCTGGCCCTTGTAGGCGGGCGGCAGCCACACCGAGCTCACCCCGCAGTCGGCCAGGAGGGCGGCGTTGTCCGCCAGGAGGCGCCAGTGGGTGGAGTCGGCGGGAAGGTCCCAGGCGAAGGCCTGGAGCAGGAGGGGGTTGACGACGTCGTCCGGGTTGGCGGGGCTGGGCTGGGCGTGGTTCTCGGTCACGGTTCCGATGCTGCCAGTCCTCCCCCTCGGCCGGGGACATTTCTGTGCGGACGGGGACCTTCGACGCCGTCGGGGACCGGATTCCTGTCCCCCGACGCGCGACATGTCCCCGGCCGGGAGAAAATGCACCCCCACGCGCAGGATGTCCCCGGCCGAAGGAAGAATGCGATGTGGACAGTGCGGATGGGCGGCCTCATAATGGTGGGGAGCCACCCGGGTGCTAGCCGGGTGACTCCCCTCGCAAGGGAACGGCCTAGCCGATCCACGTGCTGAGGGCATCCACAAGGACACCGACGGCCCGGATCAGGCGAGCGACAGCGTTGAGTACTTCGCTCACCTTCCGGGCCGTTACCTTGCCCCTGCGGACTTCTGCGCGTCGCCCTCTCGGCTTGGACACGGCCCTCACCTCCTCCCGACTCCTTCCTCCCCGGCAAGGACATGAGTGTTCCGGGAGAAGATGCCAAGGGAGGCATCACCCATCATGCCAACGAGCATCGACAGCCCTTCTCGGACTCCACAACACGGGGATTCCGCGGCGAGACAGTCGCCCTTGGGGACACCGGCGTCGTCGACGCTCGTCCCACGCGCCTCTTGGTCTCCAACACGTAGTGACGGCCGGGGGCATTCCACGCGGCCGGGAGCGTGTCCTTCCGGCCGGGGGCCTTCGACGCCGTCGGGGACCGGATTCCTGTCCCCCTACGCGCGACATGTCCCCGGCCGGGAGAAAATGCACCCCCACGCGCAGGATGTCCCCGGCCGAAGGAAGAATGCGATGTGGACAGTGCGGAACGGCGCCGCTCGCGACTCGCGAGTGGTCAGATTGGCCTGAGCAGGGCGGCGACGTCGTCGAGCTGTACGGCGATCTCGGTGAAATCCCGGTCCAGGTCGAGGGTGCGCACGTGGAAGCGGTGCCCGGTCTCGGTCCAGGTCTCGCGGATCGGCGGGTCGACGGCGGTCTGGGCGTAGAGCAGCATGCCGGCGACCTCACGCCCGGACTGCCGGGGGTCACTGGCCTCGTGCATGACGTAGCTGTAGATCTGGTTGCGGTTGGCCGGGGACAGGATCGACTTGTCGTAGCGGGAGCCGAGGATGCGCCCGTAGCACTTGGTGTCGATGATGAGGGTCCGCTCCGGCCCGGTGAGGACGATGTCGGTGTGCAGTCCCGGGAGGAAGACCGGGGCGTCCTCGATGCCGCCGCTCACCCAGGGAGCGCCGGCGTGCAGGTGGGGGTGGTGGCGGCGGAAGTAGGCCAGGACGAAGCGCTCGTACAGGGCGCTCAGCTCCTGGGGGTCGAGGAAGTCGGCGAGGCTGACTGCGCCGTCGGCGCCGCTGAGCAGCCGCTCGTCCAGGACGAGTCGGCACACGCCCATGAGCAGCCGGTAGGAGCGGTTACCGCGGTGGAAGCACAGGCTGTCCCAGTGCAGCTGGCGCAGGTCCCCGACGCTCATCACCTCGACGTCGCCCATGACGAGCAGTGTGGACTTCAGACGCTTCCGGCGGGCCGGGGCGACGTCGCCGTGCAGGATCAGGCGCAGGGCGGCGGTCTTGAGGAGCCGGTTCATGAGGGTGTTCTCGGTGCGCTCGTCGTATCCGCAGCGCACCAGGTTCCTGCGACGTGCCCTCAGACGCATCGTGGCGGCCGGGTCGATGCGTCCCCGCACCACCGTCAGGTCCTCGTTGAAGGGCTGATAGTCCCGCTCGAAACCGCGTCGGCGCTGGTTGTCCAGCCCACCGGCCAGGATCGCGGCGAGCATGTCGTGGACATGCTCGAAGTCCTCGGCCGCCAGGCGCCGGTGCTCGCCGGTCTCCAGGGCCTTGAAGGCGTAGGCGAGCATGTAGTAGACGTTCTTGAGCAGGACGGTGCTGGGACCACGCTGGTGCGGTCGGCCGGGAGCCCCGTCTCGCGCCCGGCCGGGCAGGGCGGCCGTCATCCCAGGACGCTCTCCAGCTCGTGGATGCTCTCGTCCATCGCTGAGGGATTGTCGAACCAGTACTCGCGCACCAGCGGCTCCAGCTCGTAGCGCACCACCGAGGTCACGTCCGCATCCGTGCCCGCGGGGTTCTCGGGGCCGGCCGCAGGCAGGCACAGGTAGGAGTGGCCGATCTGGAACCCGGGGCCGAGGGCCTCGTCCTCGGCGATCCGCTGGTTGAGGCGGCGTACGACGTCGACCAGCGCCTCCAGCCTCGAGCTGCCCACGGCCTCGACGTGCCTGAGGAACCCGGGGTGATCGAGGGCCGGCCGCATCTCGAAGAAGGCGAAGCGGCGCCGTAGCGCGTAGTCGATGAGGGCCAATCCCCGGTCGGCGGTGTTCATCATGCCGATGATGTGGAGCCGTTTGGGGACGGACAGCAGCTCCCCGGACACGGGCAGGCGCAGTGCCTCCCCACGGTGCTCGGCCTCGATGAGCATGAGCAGCTCGCCGAAGGCCTTGGAGATGTTGGCTCGGTTGATCTCGTCGATGATGAACACGTAGTCCCGTCCCGGGTCGGCGGCGGCACGCCGGCAGAACCTGGCGAAGACGCCCTCGGCGGCCGCGAACCCGCCCTCGGCCGTGGGGCGCAGCCCGACGACGACGTCCTCATAGGTGGTCGACTGGTGGAACTGCACCACCTCCACCCGCGAGTCATCCGTCTGGCCCATGAGGGCGTAGGCCAGGCGCTTGGCCGCGAAGGTCTTTCCCGTGCCCGGAGCGCCCTGGAGGATGAGGTTCTTCTTGCGTCGCAGCAGCCCGAGCATCTGCTCCAGGTCCTCGGGTCTGAGAAAGACCTCGTCCAGGAAGTCGGCACTGGTGTAGTGCTCGTCCGCCTCGTCGAGATCGTTGTTCCCGCACCGCTCGTCCACGGATGCGGAAGAGTGCGAGTCCTCGATTCCGATCAGTGCGTTGAGCTGATCCGGTGTGTACTTCGTGTTCTCTGTGAGGCGTTGCAGCATCAGTCTGCCGATCCGCTGCTCGAGCGGCCAGGAGCCGACATGCGTCCACTCGACGTCACGCACCGCCCGGAAGGATGACCGGTCCTCGTCATAGCGATAGTCGGAGCGAACCACTCCGCGCCCCACGATCTCATTGAAGCTGCGGCGGACATAGACGATGTCGCCTGGTTTCATGGCATGGATGTAGTCCCACACCGAGTCCGCGGCCTTACGTGGGCGGCCGCCCCAGTCCCCGTAATGGGTGTAGAGCGCGTCCAGGAGTGACTCCTTGTCGGGGAAGGAGGCAAGATCGCCAACCCGGTCCCAGTTGAGTGCCATGATCCCGGCCGTTCGAAACTCATCCCATCTCGCCGCTCCCTCGCCCGGGGTGTAAAGCCAGTGCTGGGGCTCATGCTTCTTGGCTTGATTGGAGTCCCCGACGCCCTGCGCCCGGGCGGAGGCAGTCGACGCGCCTGAGGAGTTCCGGTCCCGGAACAGCGACTCGAGCTGGGCCGGGTTGTAGCTCGTGTTCTCCGTGACTCGTTGCAGGCTCACTGCGCCCACACGCCGGTCGAGCGGCCAAGAACCGACATGCGTCCACTCGATGTCGCGCACGCAGCGGTAGGCGGGCCGGGCGTCGTCGTAACGGAACTCCGAGCGGACGACGCCGCGCCCGATGATCTCAGTCGGACCGCGCCGGGCGTAAACGACGTCGCCGGGACGCATCGTGCGGGTGAAGTCCCGGATCATTCCCGCCGCGCCTGTCGGCCTGCCTCCCCAGTCCCCGTAGCCGGCCTCCAGCGCCTCGATGACGGCTTCCTCATTCGGGTAGCTGGTGGGGTCGCCGATCCGATCCCAGTTGAGCGCCATGATCCCGGCCGTTCGAAACTCATCCCACTTCCCGGCGCCCTCGCCCGGGACGTAGAGCCAGTAGCCGCGCTCCTGCTCCTCGGCCGTCTGAGCATCCTTATCCGACGCCGTCATCGGCTCACTCATGATTCCTCCTCGTCGCCCGTGCCCGCAGCGCTGCGGGCACGTCCAGGGGGAATAGTAGTGCCGGCTCACCCCATCGCTGCCAGCCGGGTACACGCGCCTCCGGGCCTGGACATCCGATGCCGTCGGGGACATTCCACACGGCCGGGTGCGTGTCCCTCCAGACGGGGACGTTTCCGTGCGGCCGGGGGCATTCGACGCCGTCGGGGACCGGATTCCTGTCCCCCAACGCGCAGGCTGTCCCCGACCGTGAGGGAATGCACCCCCACGCGCAGGATGTCCCCCTCGAGACCGGCCGCCCAGGCCTCGTGTCGGTCCAGTGCTGTGCAGTGCCAGGCCAGTGCCAAGCCAGCACCGGGCCTGTGCCGAACAGTGCCAGGTCAGCACCAGCCAGGTCCTTACCCAACACCCCGTCTGATACCAGTCTGGTACCACCTGTTACTGTGGAGGCATGGCGATGACATTGCGCTTGAGCAAAGAGGATGAGCGGCTGCTCGCGCTCCTTGCAGAGGAGGACGGGGTCAGCCGCCAGGAGGCGACGATCCGGGCGATCCACGAGGTGGCCGCGCGCCGCGGGCATGAGCAGCGAGTCGCGGACGCCTCCGCCCGCATCCGCAACCGGTACGCCGAAGTCCTGGAACGCCTCGGCCGATAATCGGGCAGAGATGGTCGAGTACCTGACGCTCGAGGACGCACTGTCTCTCATTGAGGACCTCGCTGTGGGACCGGTCCGGGATCTCGGCCTGCTCGACTCGGCGCTGCACCGACCTGCGACCATGCTCTGGGGACACGACGCTTACGCCACGATCGATGAGAAGGCGGCGGCGCTGCTCGATTCCCTGGTCCGCAATCATCCGCTGGTGGATGGCAACAAGCGCCTAGGGTGGTTGGCCACGCTGGTCTTCCTGGACATCAACGGCCACTGGGTCGAGGCCCCCGACGACCACGCCTACCGACTGGTGATGGACGTCGCCGCTGGGAAGCTCTCACTCAAGGAGATCACTGAGGCCCTGTCTCAATGGCACGGCCGCGGCTCGGAGTAGAGCAGCACGATGGGGCAGGCGTCGGCCTCTCAGCGTGGAGACGCACGGCGACAGCCGGGAACATTCCACGCGGCCGGGGGCGTTTCCGTGCGGCCGGGGGCATTCGACGCCGTCGGGGGCCGGATTCCTGTCCCCCAACGCGCAGGCTGTCCCCGACCGGGAGGGAATGCACCCCCACGCGCAGGATGTCCCCCTCGAGACCGGCCGCACAGGCCTCGTGTCAGTACAGTGCCGACCAGTGCCAGGCCAGCACCGGTCCAGCGCCGATCAGTGCCAGACCGACACCAAGCCAGACCCTGACCCAACGCCCGGCCCAGCACCGGACCAGCGTCCATCCAGCGCTCAGGCCGGCGCCCGCAGCACCACGATGCGCTCGGAGAGTCTGCCCACCAGTGGCAGCCGCGTCAGGGGCGCGAGCAGGGGGTGGTAGCGCGCGATGGTGCGGGTGAAGGGAACGTCGTGGAGCAGCATGTAGCCGGGGGCCACCGTCCGGCGGAACTCGGCGGCACTGGAGCAGCCGTAGGTGTAGCGCGCACCCGCGTCCTCCACTGAGCGCTCCCGACCGTACTTCTGGAACAGGCGGGGCATGACCTCGATGAGGACGGTCGCACCGGGCAGGCGCTCAGCGATGATATCCAGGAGCATGCGCACCTCCTCCTGCTCGAGGTACATGCTCAGTCCCTCGATGACGACGAGCACGTCGCGGCTCACGTCCTCCAGCTGGTCGGGCCAGGAGGGGTCGAGGGCGGAGGCGGCAATGGTGCGGTGACGCTCGCCGCCCTCGAGCAGCCGACGTCGCAGCGCGATGACGTCGGGTAGGTCGAGGTCGTACCAGGTGATGCGCCCGTCGTCGAGGCGCTGGAAGCGGGTGTCGAGCCCGCAGGCGACGTTGACCACCGTGCAGCCGGGGTGGGTGTCCAGGTACCCGGCCACGAGCGGGTCGAGTGTGAGGGTGCGCAGCACGACGCCGTCGGCCATGAGCCGGTCCTGCTTGGCCATGGTGAAGTCGTAGTCGAGCCGGGAGACGAGCTCGACCGCGGCGGGGTCAGTGAAGCGCGGCCGGTCGGAGAGCGTGTGCTCCGCCCTGGCATGGAGGGTCAGCAGCATCGTCTTGCTGACACTGGTCAGGTCTGCTGTCTCGTGTGCGCTCACGCGGTCAATTCTGCGACGCCCGTGGCTCGGGAACCACCGGTGTCAGAAAAACGGACTGCGCCGCCCGTTCCCGCTGCCCGCCGCGCGGCTCAGTCCTCTCAGTCCTCCTCGAGGACCCCGTTCCAGGCCAGGAAGCCGATGGTGCGGCGCATGGCCTCCTCCCAGTTAGCGTCACCGAAGCCGTGGGCGGCGCCGGGGATGGTGACGAGCTCTGCGTCGGGGGTGGCGCTCACGGCAGCCCAGGAGACCTCGATGGGCACGGCACGGTCCTGGTCCCCGTGGACGATGAGGACGGGGCGACGGTAGGTGGCCAGCTCGGCCCCGACCTCCAGGTTCCAGCCGTCGACGGCGTAGGCGCGCCCCAGGCGGGTGCCCGCCCAGTCGAACTCCTCGGGCACGGCCGCCGGCGTACGGAAGGCGGCGCGCAGGTTCTCCCCCAGCTGCAGGGCCGGATACCACAGGGCCAGGGCGGTGATCCGCTGCGCGTGGCGGGCGGCCGCGAGCGCTGCAACCGCTCCGCCCAGGCTCAGCCCGAACAGGGCGACCCGGGAAGCGTCGACCTCCGGCCAGGCGCAGGCGGCAGTGAGAACGGCTTCGAGGTCGGCCAGCTCGGTGAGGGCCGACATCGCGGTGGTCTCGCCCTGGCTGGCGCTGCCGCCGCCCCCGCGGAAGTCAAAGCAGATGGCTACGGCCCCGGCCGCGGCGAAGCGCCGGGCCATGGGGGCGACGCGGGTGTGGGAGCCCTCCATGCCGTGGCAGCAGATGACCAGGGGCGAGGGGGTCGACGACGCCGTGCGCGGGACGTAGGCCAGTCCCCCGAGCCTCTGCCCCTGGACGGTGAGGGTGACCTGCCGTGAGAGGTAGGGCTGCGTCGTCGTCACGTGTTCTCCTTGCTGTGCAGGGCCGGCAACGAGAACCGGCCCGGCGGCCATCGTAGACGGACCGCCGGGCCGGGCGCGGACCTTCTTCTCAGCGGTAGGCCTCTGCGGAGGCGCTCTCGTCGTACCGGGCCACGAGGACGAGCCCGGACAGGGCGTAAGGGCCACCGATGTAGGGCATGACCTGGACCAGGGCGGCGGCCACCTTCTGGCGGGAGGAACCGGCCCGGATCGCCCCGGCCACGTGCGGGCGCAGCTGGGTGGTGGCGCCGATGGCGGCGATGGCCACGAGGCTGATGAGCTCGCGTTGGGCGACGTCGAGGCCGCCGCGGGTGGCGAAGTCGCCGAAGGCGGAGGAGGTCAGCAGGTGGGGCACGAACTCGTCGAAGGGCTCGGGCAGGGCGGAGAAGACCTCCGTGACCTCGTTGCCGTACAGCGGGGCCTGGATGGCGGCGCCGGCCTGCTCGCGGGCACTGGGGTCGGTGGCGTCGACGGTGCCGGCGTTCTCCAGGGGCAGGGAGATGCCGTTGGCCTCGAAGACCCCGTTGGCGATATCGATGGCGTTAAGGGTCTTGGGGAAGCCGATGTAGGGGGCGCACTGGTAGATGGTCTCGCGCAGCTGGAGCGGGCTGGCTCCGATGTTGAGGGCGGCCCCCACGTGGGCCTGCAGCTGCGGGAGGGTCTGCATGGCGGTCAGGGCGGTGATGGTGAGCAGCTCGCGCTCGACATCGGTGAGGACGCCCGTGGAGAAGGCCTCGTCGAAGATCCCGTTCTGGAGGATGTCGAACAGCTCGGGGTCCGTGGGGTGGGGCTGGGGCTCCACCCCGAACAGCCTGGTGAAGGTCTCACGTGCTTGAGGTGTCAGCGCCATGGAGGGGCTCCTTACGATGTACGGTGGCTCCTGCTGAGCATGTCACGTTCAATGCCCCAACGACAGGCCCCAGCAATCCCCCCAGAGCACGGGATCTCAGCCACGCCGGACGAGCACAGAAACCCAGTCCTGCCGAGTATCGAAGATCCGATCCACCCGAATGAAGTGCTCTTCAATGCTGTAAACAGCCAACAGACGACCAGCCACAACATAGCGACTGTCAGTTGGCGTGCCAACAACAACATCCAACCTACTCCCGGCCAACGGGTAGCTACGAGTCCCTTCGACCGCCTCAAGCAGGGCATCCACCTGCTGAAACGCTAAGTCCGGGTCGCCGGAGGTCTCAACCGTGAAATCCCAGGCCTCATCAAGATCAATGAGAGCATCAGCGGAGTAGACGATCTCAGCACTCATGGGCGGAATTCCGCCGTGCGACGAAGTGCGCACGCACGTCTGCAGCACTAACCCACCCTTGCTCCTCACCAGAAATCCGACCCGCCTCGACCTCTCGGAGGAGACGACGACCCGCCTTAATGCGGTCATAGTCCTTCATATCGAGAAGGACGTACCTCCCATGACCATTCTTGGTGAGGAAAACAGGCGAGCCCTCTGCAACATCCTTGAGAACGTCGGTGTAGCTCCTCAGATCTGATACTGGCTTGATCGTCGGCATCACACACCCCCCGCTGCTGAATCCTTCGATTAATTCTACAGCACGAGCATCAGGATGTCGAGATCGTGGCTATCCTCCAGGCCGCGCGGATGACCCGGGCGGCCTGCTTCTCGAGCTCGCCCCGCGTCAGACTCACGCCTCCGTCTTCCGGCGCGATCCGGTCACCCGGCCCGCGGCCTGCGCTCCCCCGTTCCAGGGCCGCCAGGAGGTCCTCCCGATCCGTCTCGCCTCCGGGCATGAAGAGCTCGTTGCCTGCCTTGATGGTGGCGGCCGCGGTGGCACGCGGGTGCTTCATGTCGCTGCGGGTCATGCCGTCGACGACCCAGTCGGTCATGACCAGTCCGTCGAAGCCCCACTCCCGGCGCAGGATCACCTCGAGCAGCTGGGCCGACTCGGAGGTGTGGACGCCGTTGATGAGGTTGTAGGAAGTCATGACGGCGGCGGGGCGGGCCTGGCGCACGCAGATCTCGAAGGCGCGCAGGTAGAGGTCGCGCAGGGCTCGGGGGCTGACCCGACTGTTGGAGTTGAGGCGATTGGTCTCCTGGTTGTTGCAGGCCAGGTGCTTGATGGTGACACCCCGCCCCGGGTGGGTCTGGACCCCGTGGGTGATGGCGGCGGCGATGCGTCCGGCCAGCAGCGGGTCCTCGGAGAGGTACTCGAAGTTGCGTCCGCACAGGACGCTGCGGTGCAGGTTGAAGGCGGGGGCGAGCCAGAGGTGAATGCCGAAGCGCTCCATCTCGGCCCCGACGACGTCGCCGAGTTGCTCGGCCAGCGCAGGGTTCCAGGACTGGGCGAGCGCAGTGCCGATGGGGATGGCGGTGGCGTAGTGCTCACGGATCTCGGCGGGTTCGCGGGGTTCTGGCTCGTCGGCGATGCCGAGGGCCTCACGTCCGGCGTCGTCCATGAGCTCGAGGAAGGTGGCGGGCAGGCTGGAGTCGCCCAGGGAGAAGGGGCCCTCGGCGTCGACGCCGTAGGTGGGAGCCAGGCGCAGGCCGGCGGGCCCGTCGGCCATGATGATGCTGGGCAGGCCGGGGATCCGGGAGATGGTCTGGCCCGCCGCGCCGACGACGGTGGTGGCGGCGGCCCCGACGATGGAGCCGGACTCCTCGCCGCGGCGGTAGTCCCCCAGGACGGTATACATGAGCTCGTTGTCAGAGAGCCCCCGGGCCAGGGTGTGGGCCTCGCTGAAGCCCTCCAGCGCAGACTGCTCGTCGGGCTCGGCGTGGTCCGGCAGACGCAGGTCGGTTGGGTCGACGGTGAGCACCGGCAGGCCGGCCGGAATGTCGAGGACCGCCGGCGCCTCGGGCTTCCAGTCGGTGAAGCCGGGCTCCCCCAGGTCACCGGTCAGGTGTCGCACGGTTGCGTCCTGGGCGAGCTCGACGACGGCGACGGGACTCAGCTGCCGGCTGGAGGTTCCCGCCCGCAGCAGGTAGCGCCCGGCCTCCAGGACCGTGGCACGGGCGGCCTCGTCGTAGGAGGCCAGGTCGGTCAGGTCGACGTCGACGGTGATCCGTGCCGTGGCGCCGGGGGTGATCTCGTCGGTCTTCGTGAAGCCGGCCAGCGCCTGGAGGGGCTGGTCGAGGCGTCCGGCCGGCACGCCGGCGTAGACCTGGATGGTCTCCTTGCCCGGGTATCCGCCGGTGTTGGTGACGTCGACGTCGATGCTGACGCGAGCGCCGTCGAGGCTCACCTGGCGGATCTGGACGTCGAAGGTCGTGTAGCCCAGGCCGAATCCGAAGGGGAAGAGCGGCTCCTTGCCGACCGAGTCGTAGAAGCGGTAGCCGACGTAGATGCCCTCGCGGTAGTGGGTGTCGTCCGGGTCGCCGAAGTCGCCGATCTGGTCGCCCTCGTCCCAGGCGGCCCAGGTGGTGGCAAGTTTTCCGGAGGGGTAGGCCCTTCCCAGGAGGACGTCGGCGAAGGCGTCGCCGACGGTCGCGCCGAGCTGGGAGAGCAGGAGAATGTTGGCAACGTCGTCGAGAGGGCTGAGGTCGACGACGCCGCCCACGTTGAGCACGAGGAGGAACCGCTTGAAGCGCCCGTTGAGGTCGAGAATGTCGCGGATCTCGGTGTCGGTGAGCCTGAGGTCTCCGGCCTCGGGGCTGCGGTCACTGCCTTCCCCGGAGGTTCGGGACAGGATGTAGACGGCTGCGTGCGGGTCGGTGCCGGCCTGGATATCGAGGGGGATCGTGTACTCCGGCTCGGGCATGACCGAGCCCATGCCGACCATGATGGCGGGGACGCCGCGCTCGGCGGCCTCGGCCCTGATACCGGCGATGAAGTCCTGGTGGGCCTGGAGACGGATACGGTCGTAGGCCTCCATCCAGGGCCGGGTGACGATGGTGAAGCCGGCCGTCTCCAGGCCCTCCTCGATGGTGGTGACGTGGCGGGAGTTGACGTCTCCGCTGCCGGTTCCGCCCTTGATGGTGTGTCGCGCACCGGAGCCGAACAGGGCGATCTCGCCCGGCTCAGTCAGGGGGAAGGCACCGTTGGAGCGCAGCAGCACCATGCACTCGGGGGCGAGAGCGCGGACGGCGGCGAGGTGGTCGATCTCGTAGGTTTCCATATCGCAGTCTCCTGTTGTCATGCCGACGGCTCAACCACGTGGCGGCCTCCGCACTGAGTGAACGAGCTGGACTCACCCCATCATCGCGGCGTTCTGATGCCTACGATAACGGAGCAGACACCGGATCCGGAGATGTTGTCGGCGAGCACTCGGGGCTCTGCGGAGTGGAGGAAATCATGAAGGCACCCAGGAGACTCAGCGGGAGCAGGATCGCCGTCGGCGCGGCCAGTGTGGGCCTGACGGTGGGGGCCTTCAGCCTTTACTCCCGCAAGCGATATGGCCGCTCGGCCGCGGCGAGCCTGGCGGAGTACGGCGTCCGGCCGGTCAAGGCACTGGCGGCCCGCATTCCGATGACCGAGCGGATCGCGCGTCTGGCCGACCGCCCCGAGCCTGCCCGCACCGTCACCTTCCCGGCCTGGGGTCGCTTCTTCTACGACCTGGAGCGGAGCGAGGACTCCGGCATGCCGGTCTATCACGTCCGCCAGCGGACGCCGTCGAGCGCGGTCATCGTCTACCTGCACGGCGGCGGCTACATCGCGACGGCGGTCTCGGCGCACGCCTGGCTGGTCGATCATCTGGCCCGTAGGACGGGGGCCGACGTCGTCATGCCGCTCTACCCGCTGACGCCCCACCACACCTGGCAGGAGGCGCACCGGCTGGTGCTGGAGCTCTATCGGCGAACGGTGGCGCAGAACCCGGGGAAGCGGATCGTCCTCATGGGAGACAGTGCTGGCGGGGGCCTGGCGGCGGTCATCGCCCTGTCCCTGGCCGAGGCCGGCGACACCCAGCCCGATGAGCTCGCACTCATCTCGCCCTGGGTCGACATCACCAACACCAACCCGGATATCGCCGAGTACGTCGACGCCGACCCGCTCATGGCTCCCGAGCCCCTCGCCGAGATCGGCCGTTCCTGGGCGGGCAGCACCCCGCCGACCGACTGGCACCTCTCCCCCATCTACGGTGACCTGTCGGGCTTGAAGAAGGTGACGACCTTCGTGGGGACCCGGGAGATCCTCCTGCCGGACAATGCGCTCTTCCACGCCAAGCTCCTGGAGGCCGGGGTGGACTCGACGCTGCACCTCGGCGAGAACCTCAACCACGTCCACCCGATGTTCCCCACCCCGGAGGGGCGCCGGGCGCGCCGAGACCTCGTCCGCATCGTCACCGGCGAGCTCGCCTGACCAGCCGGCACTCTTTAGCCGGCACTGCGAGGCAGAAGCACATCATGCGTCAGCTGACGGTCTGTCTCCTCCGACTGCCATACCTCGGAGAGCTTGGCACGGCTACGAGTCCAGAAAATGGTCGGGCTGTACTTCCCCTCGGGTGAGCTCTGCCACCCGTACTTCAGCTCGGAGTCATCCAGAGGATGGTAGGCGGGAGCCTGGTAGCTGCGCGCCTTCGTCACCTGCTCATCGGTGAGCGGGATGGCGACGTAAGCACCCTCGGTTGTCTGCCCGCAGCGGGCCGGATCAGTGACCCCATAGACAGCAACCTGAATGCCCTGCTCATACTCTGTCACCGATACCGACGTGACAGCGCACACCGCCTTTGTCATCCGGACAATAATCGCAGACCCCTCCCCCAGTGCCGATTCTCCACCACTGGCCGTGGTCGCTTGGGCAGGATCGAGCGTCCCCAAGGCGACCTTGGAGTCGACGACGCTTGCCGTGGCGAAGGCACTCGGATGGTCTCCGGGCAGCCACGAGTAATAGAAGGCGTCGATGCCGATGCTGACCGAGGAGTCCGATTTCTGCTCACCGGCCACACCCTCGAGAACCGGCTTGAAAAGGACAACCGGATCACCAGATCCCACGGCAGTCATCGAAGATGACGGGAAAGGATCAACCGGATACGGAGTCACGGTCGTCTCGGCATATCCATCACTATCCTCACCGTCACTCGACGAATAAATGTTTGGGTACACATGAGGAGTGGCATCATCCGTTGCGCGATCACTCGCATTCCTGTGCGACGCCGACATGACGAAGAATACGCCCCCCACCATCATCAGAAGAGCGACAATGGCAGCAAGCCGTTGAAAAGCGAAGGCACCATCGGACGGCTCATTGGCCTCAGGGTCACGGAACTGCCAGGCTGACGTCGCTTCCCACATACCGCGAGGGTCTATGGCACCCCATAGAAGCATGGGAACGAGAAACATGAAGAAGATGATTAAAGCAAGCGCTCCCACAGATTCCTACTTTCGTAGATTGCGACCACACCGACCGCTCGTATTGATACTACCACCATCAACCGCGCTCAAACAGAGTCATCGAAGGTGTCTGAAGTCGTCGGACGCGGTGTGCACCCGAGTGGCGGGCACCGCTCTCAGCTGGAGCAGATCCATCTGCGCATGATTTCACAAACACTCACTTGGCCACGATTGATTGTTCATACCATTCACACCCGAAGATCGGAATGACTGCCGGTTTCCACCAGGAGCAACACGAGCTCCGCCTCTCGAACCTCATAGATCAGCACCCAGTCGGGCCGGATGTGGCAGTCCCTCAAACCTGCTCGGTCCGCCGTGAGCGCATGGTCGCGGTAGCGAGCGGGCAACGCCTCTTGACGCTGAAGCATGTCGACGACGGCAAAGAACTCATCCAGGTCGAGACCGCGCTTCTTAGCCCGCTTGAGGTCCTTCTTGCACTTGTTCGAGATGACGATCTGGAGCATCACAGGCCCAGGTCGTTGCGCAGGTCAGCTACGGTCCGGTAACGCTTGGCCGTTCCTGCGGCGATCGCCGCATCGGCCTCCTCGTAAGCCCGTCGTGCCTCGGCAGTCATGCCATAGGGACGTGAGGTGTCGAAAGGGAAACCCTTGAAGTCATTGAACGCACGGACGAACATGCGTACAGCATTGGACGGAGTCGTTCCCATCTGGCGAGCAAGCTCAACGAACAGACGCTTGTCCTCGGCATCGATCTTGACGTTGAGATTCTCCATAGCGGTCGACATCGCTTCCTCCTCGTCTCCCATCGAGGGTAACACGATGTGTCACGCTGGGGTACGGCTGCGCCAGGATCACCCGGCCTGCGCGGAGCGGTAGTACATGACCGCGACCTGGGTGCGGTTGCGCAGGCCGAGCTTGGCCAGAATCGCGCTGATGTGGTTGCGCACCGTGCCCTCACTCATGAACAGCCGCGCCGCGGCCTCGGCGTTGTCCAGTCCCTCGGCCACGGCCTCGACGACCTCGTACTCGCGGTCGGTCAGGGCCGCGAAAGCCGTGCTCCGCAGGTTCTTGTCGGACAGTCCCGGGCCCTCCTCGGCCGGCTCCCGCCCTCCGGTACGCCCGCCGAGCCCCATGGTGGTGCTGCGCTCGAGCACCTCTCCCTCCAGGACGCACACCCCGGCCATGACGGAGCGCAGCGCCGGGGCGACCTGAGCGACGTCCTGCTTGATGAGGTAGCCACGCGCCCCCATCTTGAGGGCCCGCACGATGTACTCGTCGTCGGAGAAGGTGGTCAGGAAGACGATGCGCGCCCCGGCGTCCTCGGCCAGGATCCGCTCGGCCGCACTGAGCCCGTCCCCGCCGGGCATCTGGATGTCCATGAGGAGGATGTCGGGGGTCAGCTCCCGGTATCGCTCGGTGGCCTCGGGTCCCGAGCAGCCCAGGCCGACGACCTCGACGTCGTCCTCGACCGACAGGATCGTGGACAGGGACTGGGCGACGAGCGCGTCGTCGTCGACGATGAGGACCCTCATGATGTTCCTTCTTTCCCTTGTCCGTCCTTGGGGATCGTGGCGAAGACCGTGAACCGTGGCCGCGGGGTGATGCGCACCCGGCCGCCCAGGGCCTCGACCCGCTCCGTCATGGAGCGCAGGCCCAGGCCCGAGCCGCCGCGGCCGTATACGGCCGGCTCGCCCTCGGCGGGGACGATGCCGTCATTGTCAACCGTCACCTGCCAGAAAGCAGGATAGTCGGTGACGGCCACGCGGGCCGAGCGGGCCCCACCGTGGCGGGCGGCGTTGGTCAGGGCCTCGCGCACCACGGCGACAACGCAGCGCGCCACCGTCGCAGGCGGCTCGACCTCGGTGGAGCAGTCCACGCTCACCGAGTCGATGCCGCAGCGCGAGCCCAGCAGGTTGAGGGAGGTGGCCAGCTCCTCGCCGTCGTCGGACAGGGCGTGGACGGAGCGGCGCATGGAGTCGAGGGCCTCATCGAGGCCACCGTCCAGGGTAGTGAGGTCGGCGACGACGCCGGGCTCCTCGCGGTGGACGACCTGGAGGGCCTTGACCTGCAGTAGGAGGCGAGTGAGGAGATGGCCAACGCCGTCGTGGATCTCGCGGGCGATGCGGGTGCGTTCGGCCAGGGCGGCGGCGCGCAGCTCGTAGTCCTGGGCCTGGAGCAGCTGGGCGTTCGTGTCCTGCAGGGTGAGGACCTTCTCGCGCAGGTCGTCGCGCACCACGTGCAGGCTCCTTCGCGCCGCCTCCTCCTGGACGGTACGCAGCGCCAGGAGGGCCGCGAGAGCGCAGACCGCCAGAGCGAGGGCCAGCACGGGCATGTCCCGAACCCGCGTGACCATGACGGCCACGAAGGGGATGCAGACGGCCACGGCCGCCATTCGCGCGCGCCGGGTCCCGAGCGCACCGAGGCGGGCCAGGACGTAGACGACCAGCGGAACCCCAGCCACGGAGTCCGCCGAGAGGGCTCCCACAAGGAGATAGGCGGCCGGCACAGCAAACCCCCACCGTCGCTGGTCGGCGCTCATGCTCAGGCCGGCGACGGTCACGGCCACGATCAACCAGATCACGGCCGCCGTCTTCACCTGCCCCACGAGCAGGACCAGCAGGAGGCAACCGCACAGCAGCACGCCTTTGTCGGCCAGAACCTTCACCCCTCGATTATCGGTCGGTGGCCGGCGCTCGTGGGCCCGGCATGCCGTTAGGGAACTCGTTCCGGCATCTCATGACAGAAGTCATGGGGGCCGGCCGCAGTCATGACAACAGGCACTTCTGAGCGCCACCGCGCCCCGCGACCATGGATGCCATGAGCCGGGGACCACCGGCGGAACAAAGGAAGGAGCCGAGATGGACGGCGAGGATGAGAACCACGAGGCGGGCCTGGCGGTGGAGGTCGACTCCCTGGTCAAGCGCTATGGGGAGCTGGTCGCGGTTGATGGCCTGTCACTGATGATCCCGCGCGGCCAGGTCCTGGGGCTGCTCGGCCCCAACGGCTCGGGCAAGACGACGACGATCAGCTGCATCCTTCAGCTGCTCACCTACGACAAGGGCTCGATCCGCGTCTTCGGTGAGCCGATGACGCCCACCTCCTACGGTCTCAAGCGTCGCATCGGCGTGGTGCCTCAGGATGTCGCCGTCTTCGATGAGCTCACGGTGGCGGAGAACGTCAACGCCTTCTGCGCCCTCTACGTGCGCGATCGCGCCGAGAGGCGCCGCCTGGTGGCCGAGGCGATCGCCTTCGTCGGTCTGGAGAAGTTCGTGAAGTTCAAGCCCAAGAAGCTCTCCGGCGGCCTGCTGCGCCGCCTCAACATCGCCTGCGGCATCGCCCACGGCCCCGACCTCATCTTCCTCGATGAGCCCACGGTCGCCGTCGACCCGCAGAGCCGGGGCGCCATCCTCGATGGCATCAAGCGCCTCAACGAGCGCGGCGCCACGGTCGTCTACACGAGCCACTACATGGAGGAGGTGGAGCAGCTGTGCGACCGGATCGTCATCATGGACCGCGGCCGACAGGTGGCCTCCGGCACCTCCGACGAGCTCAAGGCCATGATCGGCACCGGTGAACGCATCCGGGTGGAGGTCATCGACCCCGCCCCGCTGGGCGAGGAGGCCCTGGAGGGCCTGCGCCGCCTGGAGCATGTGCGCACGGCCGCCTACCTGGACGGTGAGGTGCTCATCGAGTGCTCCCCCGGGGCTCACAACCTCACCGATGTCATGAGGGCGCTGGATGCCGCGGGGGCGACCTGCGGCCGGGTGACCTCCGAGCCCCCGACCCTCAACGACGTCTTCCTGGAGATCACCGGGCGGGCCCTGCGAGACGAGGCGGCCTGAGATGTTGACCGTCTTCCTGTATCAAGTACTCAGGCTCCTGCGAGACCGGGTCCTGCTCGTGTGGACGCTCGGCTTCCCCGTCGTCCTGTCCCTCATCTTCATGGCCATGTTCTCCAACCTGGACAAGGTCTACGAGGCCACCCCCATGAGCTTTGGCGTCGTCCAGGACGAGGCCTACCGGACCGCTCCGGGGCTGGACGCCGTCGTGGAGCGCATCTCCGCCGACGACGCCGATCATCACCTCATCACGAAGGTCACCCACTCCACGGTCGCGCAGGCCGAGGCCGCCGCGAAGCGGGGAGAGACCAACGGGTATCTCGCCGTCGAGGACAGCGATCCTGTGCTGCACGTGACTCAGCAGGGCAACGAGGCCGAGACGACTCGGGTGCTGCGAGTGGTCATGGACTCCTACACCCAGAGGCGGGCCGAGTACGTGGCCCTGGCCAAGGCGGGGGCCCCTCCTGAGAAGCTGGCCGCGCTGAAGACCGATCAGGCCTTCACCCGCTCGATCTCGGTGACGCCCTCCCCAGTCAAGCCGCAGACCCACTACTACTTCGCGCTGCTGGCCTTCGCCTGCGGCATGGGGACGACCGTGGCAATGGTGGCCGTGAAGGGAATCATGGCCGTCTCACCGGTGGGCGCCAGGCAGACCCTGGCGGGTCTGGCCCGCTGGAAGGTCCTGACGGCCACGCTCGCGGCCTCCTGGGTGTGCGTGTTCGTCTGCCTGCTCGTCGCTTTCGCCTTCATGGCCTTGGTCGTGGGCGTGGACTTCGGGCCCCATGTGCTGCTGTGCCTCGTGGCGATCGGGGTGTGCAGCCTCATGGCGAGCGCGGTGGGCGCCGCCCTGGGGACGCTGGCCCGCCTGGAGATCGGGATGATCTCGGGCTTCACGTCCCTGCTGTCCTTGTTGACCGGCCTGTACGGGCCCGCATCCCAGTCCCTGGCCAGCTCCATCGAGCAGCACGCACCGCTGCTGGCGCAGGCCAATCCCCTGTGGCAGACGGCCCGCTGCTTCTACGGGCTCCTGTACTACGACTCTCTGGCGCCCTTCGCCCGCAGCTGCGCAGTCCTGCTGGGCATGACGTGCCTGTTCCTGACCATCGCCCTGATCCGCGCCAGGAGGATGACCCATGAGCACCTTTAAGACATGTGTGAGAGTTGTGGCCGCTCACCGGCTGTACATCCTCATCTACCTGGTGGTGCTGAGCCTGTTCGGTCTGTTCACCGGGATGGCCAAGTCCGAGGACAGCTCCGATGAGGTCACGGTCGCCACGGCGAGTGTGGCCGTCATCGACCGCGACGGCTCCACGATCTCCCGCGGGGTCAAGGGCTATGTCGAGTCCGTCGGCGAGGCTCAGTCGCTTGAGGACTCCAGGCGGGCCCTCCAGGACGCCACCGCGCAGAACCGCATCAGCTACATCCTCATCATTCCTGCCGGCTACGGGCAGAGGCTGCAGCAGGCGGCTCGCGAGGGCACCGAGCCGCCCCGCATGGACACGGTCATCGGGTACGAGTCGGCGTCCGGCGCGCTTATGAATGTGCGCACCGACTCCTACGTGGGGCAGGTCAGCGACTACCTGTCGACCACCACGGACGACCCGGTCCGGGCCGTGGCACTTGCCAAGGAGACGATGAACCACTCCGCCCCCGCGAAACGGATCACCCCGGACGCCACGCCTCTGTCCCACAGCTTCGTCACCTACGCCAGGTTCTCCTTCTACCCGCTCATGGCCTTCGCGGTCGTCACGATCTCCACGCTGATGGCGGCGCTGGGGCGCCGGGCGGTGCGCGCACGCCTTGAGGCCACCCCGGTCAGTGGCACTTCCCGCAGCCTCGGGCTGCTGGGCGCGTGCCTCGTGGTGGGGCTCGCCGGGTGGCTGTGGGTCTTCGGGCTGGGAGTGGCGGCCTTCGGCCTGGGCAGCGTGGCGACGTCGGCTCCGCTTCTGGGGGTGGTCGCTGCGGCTGTGGGCAGCTATACGCTCGTGGCGGTCTCGATCGGATTCCTCATGGGGCAGATCGGTCTGGGCCAGCAAGCGGCCAACGCGGTCGCCAACATCGGAGGCATGGCCCTGTCCTTCCTGGGTGGGGCGTGGGTACCCATCGAGGGGTTGCCCGACTCGCTCGCCCGGGCGGCGAGGCTCACGCCCGGCTACTGGGCGGACCGAGCGATCTCCGGGGCGTACGAGGCGACCTCCATGTCCGCCGCCGTCATTGGGCCCCTGCTCGTGGACTGCGGCATCTGCGCCCTGTTCGCCGTCGCGGTCTTCTCCGTCGCCGTGGCCGTGGGGCGCGCCCGGGACCGGTCGGCCCTGTAGGGCACTGGCGCGCGGAGCACCCGCCAACACGACGTTGGGGCCGGCCACCACCTGGTGACCGGCCCCAACGTCACGTTGCACGGTGCCTCACTGAATCGGGAACGTACTTCCTGCACGAGGACTGACTTATCCTCCAGACCACTGCGGGGGAACCCCAGTGATCTGGGGGATACGTACGTCCTCGGCGGGAATCGCAGTCCTCGACGGGCACGCCCGGGCTCAGCCAAGGAGCCCGTTCTGCACGTTGGTCGACGACGGCGTACGGCAATTGCCCTAGAGCTTCCCCAACAACTGACGCTTGGCCTCGAGAAACTCATCATCGTCGAGGAAACCTTCACTGTGCAGCTGAGCCAGGTCGCGCAGACTCGCGGTCACATCCACAGTAGACACGGGAGAGGCACTCACCCTCTGAGGCGGCTCGACCTGTCCGGAGGGGAGAGCAGGAACGGTCGGCACCACAGGTCCACGCCCTAGGGCGGCCAGCACCGAGTTGCCCACTCTCTCCAAAACCTCACCAACATCCTCGTGACTTGTTTTAACTATTGGAATTCCCCCGGTCGACAGCGTCGTTCGATTAGTTAGCGTATGAATCCGACGGTCGGTAGCTATAGTCAGAACCGACTTCCCCGAAAGCGCCTTCTTTGCAATATACCCAACACCAGCAACAGCAACCCCGGGAACCGAGGCCTTGAACCCGCCCTTCACAACGGCAGAAACAGCCTTTACCGCCACACTGCCAGCAACATCATGAGTCGGATTGGATGACGGCTTAGATCCACTGCCGCGCGAAAAACTGATCGATAGCAGTTTTTCGTAGGGTCGCGACGGCAGTCGCAACCCCAGACTTTGAGGTTGCCACACCGAAGCACGTGAGCCGGTTATCGACATCACCCTGTCCTGCTGCCTCTCCACCTCCGCAACCAAGGCCTCACCAATACGGACATAACCGTTCTCATATATCTCAATAGATGAACCTCCGAACACACCACTAGTCACCAACGGACCCGCCCGGCGATCAAGCTCCTCCTGCTTG
Organism: Actinomyces sp. oral taxon 175 str. F0384; assembly: GCF_000223355.1. NCBI lineage: Bacteria > Bacillati > Actinomycetota > Actinomycetes > Actinomycetales > Actinomycetaceae > Actinomyces > Actinomyces sp. oral taxon 175. Next base: position 521,295 of record NZ_AFUR01000001.1, on the reverse strand, counting down.
CGGCGAGCCTCCTGTTCGAGCTCTTCACGCTCTTGACGCCTCCGCTTACTTGCCGCCCTCTGCTCCTGGGCAGCATTTTTGACCGCTCGCCCCAGCGCATTAAACATTCCTGAGCTCGTTGCAGGCTGCCCGACCGAACCAGCCACCTGCCCATAACCCGCCGCACCAGGGTCCCCCCGGGACGGAGGAGACATCCTGCGCATAGACACCCCATGCGCCGCCATCCCACCATCGTTGCTGGCCCGTTCCATCGTCATACCAACCTGCTGGGGCAGACACCGCCACACCTCCATTGACGTGTTTTATGGGCGTGATCGTAGCACTGTCAACACCCCTCGGGAGAGGCGGGATTCAATAATCATCCACCCCTTCAATTAACCTCTACTTTGGGCTCTTTCGAAGCACGGAAGTCGCATACCTTATTGACCTTACAGTGATTTCGCAAAGCCTCTTCCGACCACCGAGAGGAGCACTCCACCACCCCCACAGGTCACGCAATCGCCACCCCAAATCCAAGCCTTCCCGGATCGGGGACGTACTTCCTGCACAAGGACTGACTTCTCCTCCAGACCACTGCGAGGGAACCCCAGTGATCTGGAGGATACGTACGTCCTCGACGACAATCGCAGTCCTCGGTAGTCAGGCCCCCCACTACCCCACCTGGCAGCCGACCCCGCCCCGACACAGGCAGGCACGCCGGATCGCGCTCACCACGAGCACAACGGGGCCCCGCCAGCGCATTGCACCGGCGGGGCCTAGCAGGCGGCGGGCTATCGTTCCGACTCGCCCATCACTCCCACTCGATGGTGCCCGGGGGCTTGCTCGTGCAGTCGAGCACCACCCGGTTGACCTCCGGGACGGAGTTGGTGATCCGGCTGGAGATGCGTGCCAGGACGTCGTAAGGCAGGCGGGTCCAGTCCGCGGTCATAGCGTCCTCACTGCTGACCGGCCGCAGAACAATGGGGTGGCCGTAGGTGCGCCCGTCGCCCTGCACCCCCACGGAGCGCACGTCGGCCAGCAGCACCACCGGGCACTGCCAGATCTCGTTGTCGAGCCCGGCGGCGGTGAGCTCCTCGCGGGCGATGGCGTCGGCGGCCCGCAGCACGCGCAGGTTCTCGGCCGTCACCTCGCCGATGACGCGAATACCCAGCCCCGGCCCGGGGAAGGGCTGGCGGGCGACGATCTTCTCCGGCACACCCAGCTCGCGGCCGATGGCGCGCACCTCATCCTTGAACAGCTCGCGCAACGGCTCGATGAGCTCGAAGTCGAGGTCCTCAGGCAGGCCACCCACGTTGTGGTGGCTCTTGATGTTGGCGGCGCCCTCTCCCCCGCCGGACTCGACGACGTCGGGATACAGGGTCCCCTGGACCAGGAAGCGGATCTCACCGCCCTCAGCGCCCACAGCCTCGATGACCCGGCGCTGGGCAGCCTCGAAGGAGCGGATGAACTCCCGGCCGATGATCTTGCGCTTGGCCTCCGGCTCGGTGACGCCGGCCAGGGCGCTCAGGAAGCGCTCGGTCTCGTCGACCGTGATGACGCGGATGCCCATCCCCTCGGCGTAGTCGTGCTCGACCTGCTCGCGCTCGCCGGCGCGCAGCAGGCCGTGGTCGACGAAGATGCAGGTGAGCTGGTCGCCGATGGCGCGGTGGACGAGGGCAGCGGCCACGGAGGAGTCCACTCCCCCGCTCAGGCCGCAGATGACGTGGGCGTCGCCTACCTGCTCGCGGATGCGGGCCACCTGCTCGTCAATGATGTTGTCCGGCGTCCAGGTGGCCGGCAGTCCCGCCTCCTTGTGCAGGAAGTTGACCAGGGCGGCCTGCCCGTGCTCGGAATGGAGGACCTCGGGGTGCCACTGCAGCCCGTAGAGGCGACGACCCGGGTTCTCGAAGGCGGCCACCGGCGTCTGGGAGGTGGAGGCGGTGACCGTGAAGCCCTCGGGGGCGGCTTGGACCGCGTCACCGTGACTCATCCACACCACCTGGTCGTCCGGGGTGCCGTCGAACAGGCACGAGCCCTCCTCCACGCGGGCGGGGGTGTGCCCGTACTCCCGGGTGCCGGTGCGTCCGACCGTTCCGCCCAGGGCCTGGGCCATGGCCTGGAATCCGTAGCAGATGCCCAGGACCGGCACTCCAGCATCGAAAAGGGCCGGGTCAACGGAGGGGGCGCCGTCGGCGTAGACCGAGGAGGGGCCGCCGGAGAGGATGATGGCCGATGGCTGCTTGTCCAGCATGACGGCGGCATCCATGGAGTGGGGCACGATCTCGGAGTAGACACCGGCCTCGCGCACGCGGCGGGCGATGAGCTGGGCGTACTGGGCGCCGAAGTCCACCACGAGGACAGGGCCGACGGCGCTGGAAGAAGTCTGGCTGGTCGTCACCGGAACAGAATAGCCGGGGCGGCAACCGGCCGCCTTCCGCCCTGCCGGCCGGCGACGACGCCGCCACCTCTCAGCATTGCCCACCACCACAGAATGGCTAGACCAGTGGTTGACGTCGTACTCCTGCCACACACGTCACGTCTCCGTATCAAAACCACCGAGACGCCGGCCCCCTCAATGTTCCTCTGAGACCAGGATTCCCCTCGATGACGCCACGCTCGGGCACTCCCCTCCAAGAGCGATCGCCCCATCTCCCTACGACGTCCTGTGATCCACGAACTACCGACGCAACACACGTCACGATCCTTTGTCTAGACAATCGGATGGAGCGTTCCTAGAGTTCTACGTGACGGAGAAACCTCCGTCCGGCCCACGGGCTGCACACAGTCGTGCAGGGACGCACGACTCATGGTCAGGCGGACCTGCTCGACACACACCGAGAGGAACACTCACATGACCGCCACCATCACCGAGCGCCCCACCCAGACCGTCGAGACCACCGCTGCCACCACCGCCACCCAGGCGACCACCGACACGCAGACCGACGCCAACCGCCTCACCTTCGCCGTCGCCATGATCGCCGTCATGTTCGCCGTCATGGCCATGGCCGTCGTCGGCGCCTTCACCGGCATCCCGACCCTCATGTTCGCCTCCTCCGTCCTGGCCGCGATCACCATGGGCGTAGGCATCTACACCGGCATCAACCTCCTCGAGGCCCGCTGAGCGTAGACGACTCCAACGAGCTCACTGGAGCTCCACCGGATCCGGACCACGCACCACAAGCAACGCAGGACCCGGACCCAGCCCGACAAGGGCGCAGAACAACGAGGCTGCGCGGCCAAGGAAGCCCGCGCAGCCATGGCAACCCGAGGGGCACCGCACACGCGGCGCCCCTCTTCTCATGCCCCCCTCCCCGCAACGCAGACGGAACCAGCTCTCGTGCCGACTCCGCTCACTACTGGTGCATCCCTCCCCGCAAAGCGGACACCACCCTCCCCGAGCGACGCAGGAGCGGCCAAGATGTCCAAATCGGATACAAAGGCGGAATCCGAGCCCACATCACCGATAAGAAACCGCATGATTCCGCGGTTTCATCAGCGGCCTGATCGAGCCGCCGGCTCCTTTGTATCCGATTTGGACACCAAGCATCCTCTTCCTCGGTTTCGGATCAGGCATCGCGCCTCCCGCTCAAGCCGGCAGGCCCCGAGCGGGAGGCACGAGGATGAGAGCGCGCGGTCAAGCCCCGACGAACGAGGGTTGACCGCCTGGGATCACAGCGACATGTCGACGACGGCGCGTCCCTGAATCTCCCGGTTGCGCAGCGCGGTGTAGCCGGCACCGGCCTCCTCCAGCGGCAGGCGGCGCGAGACGACATCGCGGTAGTTGATGACGCCCTTGTCGGCCAGGTCGACGACAGCCGGCAGGTCCTGGCGGGTGCGCGCCCCGTAGGAGCCGAGGATCGACTGCGAGCGGCGCACGGTGCGGTTGATCTCCACCCCGGCGGTCTGCACGCCGGCCCCCAGGCCGATCGGCACCATGCGGCCACCATCGGACAGGACATCCAGAGCGGTGGTCCAGGTGGCGGGGATGCCCAGGGCCTCGAAGGAGACGTCAACTCCCTTACCGCCGGTAAGCCGGAAGACCTCCTCGCGGGCGTCCTGGGTGACGGAGTTGACCACCGCCGTGGCCCCGTAGTCGAGCATGGGGGCCAGCTTCTCATCATCAACGTCAATGGCGATGACCTGGCTGGCGCCGAAGGCCCGGGCGATCTGGACGATGTTGGTGCCCACGCCGCCGGTGGCGACCACGGCGACGGTCTCCCCGTAGCGTAGGTCGGCGCCGCGGCGCACGGCCCCGTAGCCGGTCATGGCCGCGCAGCCCAGGATGGCCGCCGGCACCATGTCGATGGTGTCCGGCACGGGGGCCACCGCGGTGGAGGGGACGACCGCGTACTCGGCCAGGCCGCCCATGGAGTACATGGCCACCGGCTCGCCGTCGGGGGTCGCCAGGCGGGTGGTGCCGTCGTAGAGGACGCCCTTGAGGCGGTTGAGGTCGAAGAAGGGGCCGCACAGCTCGTCGCGCCCCGAGGCGCAGGCGTCGCACTGGCCGCAGGGCATGAGGAAGCCGCCGGCCACCTTCTGCCCGACCGTCAAGCCGGTGTGCTCGTTGCCGGGACCGAGCTCCACGATGGTGCCGGAGACCTCGTGGCCGAGCACCGCCGGCAGCGGGAAGGCGATGGCGCCGCCGATGACGTGGAGGTCGGAGTGGCACAATCCGCAGGCGGCCACCTTAATGAGGACCTCGCCGGCCTTGGGCCGGGGCGTGCGCAGGGTCTCGATCTGCAGGCCAACCTCGTGGTCCCGCAGGACCGCGGCCTTCATGGTTTCAGGAATGGCCTCGGGGATGGACACGGTGGTCTGTGAGGCCTGGACTGCCTCGTTGCTCGTCATGCTCAGGTGCCTCTCTGTCAGGTGTCGACGACGTCGGGCCGCCGAGTGGCTCCTTGCGGCCACGCCCCCACCATACGATATTTGTCCTGACAAATCATAGGTCCGAAGTCGGATGCTCGGGGCGCTGTCCTCAGAGATGCCCCGCGCGCCAATCCCACTAGACCTTGAGCTCGCGCGGCAGGCGCAGGAGAACGACGGCGACACTGAGCACCGACAGCGTGAAGGCCGCCCAGAACAGGGCGTGCGTCCCGAGGTAGCTCACGATGAGCAGTGAGGCCAGGAGGACACCGGTGCGCGCGAGGACTCCCCCGGTCGCCGAGGCGCGCCGCTGCGCCTCAACCAGCCAGGGCGGGATCCGCGGGTCGATCGCCCCCTGGCAGGCGGGCAGGACCAGGACGGACTGGCTGGCGACGAGGATCGTCAGAGAGATGGTGATCGTCCAAGCGCCTCCCACGCCCCCGAGGGTCATACCGGTCACCAGGAAGGTGGCCCCCAGGACGGCGACGACCGTTCCCAGCACCACCCGCAGGAAGCGCAGCCGCTCGACCCGGGTCACCAGCGCCAGAGCAAGGAGCGCAAACCCCATCCAGGTCGCGGCGCTTACAGCAATCGCAGCGGATGCGAGGCCGAGCTCAGTGGCTATCAGAGGGGCCATGACCAGGGCCGCCGCCCCCAGGGGCGCCTCCTGGGCGATGATGAGGACGGCGCCGGTGAGCACGGCGGCACGCACCTCGGGCACTCGCAGCTCAGTGGGAGACACGGCCTGCTGCTCGGCCATCATCTCCGCGTCCAGCCGGGTCCAGTCGATGGCCACGGAGGCCTCCAGGGTCCCGTGCAGGCGGCGCAGCGCCTCGAAGGCCTCGACGTCGCGCCCCTGCCGCACCAGCCAGACCGGGCTCTCGGGCAGGAGCAGGGCGCAGGCCAGGTATGCCAGCGCGCTGACGGCGACCATCGCCCAGGCGATGAGGAGCCGCGGGGGACTCCACCAGGCCGCCAGGACCACAACACCGGCCGCCGCCGGGCCAAGAGCCATGGCCTGCGGCATGAGCCGCTTGTGCCCGCGCAGAGAGAGCTCGTGGCACACCAATGGCGCCACAACGAGCACCCCACCCGCGGCAAGGCCCACCAGGCCCGCCCCGATCAGGCCGACGACGCCACCGAGCCCGGCTGCGACCCCGGCGCCCAGCACTGCCAGAGCCCCCATGAGCAGGCCCATTCTCCGTCGCCCCAGGTACCGGGCGAGGGGGCGACCGGTGAAGGTTCCCAGCACCATCGCCGCAGCGATGGCACCGAGCAGGGGCAGAGCGGCGCCGCGCGCGCCGGCGACCTCGATAGCCAGCGCCCCTTCCAGGACGCCGAGGAACAGGCCTGCCGCCCATGCGTACAGGCGGAGGCGGAGCGGAGCGGGTGGCGCGCTGCGCGGCGGATGCGGGTTCATGGACCAGTCACCGTGTACGTCATAGGCGGCAGATATGTGTTGGGCTCAACTGGGAAGGGACGTTGTCTGAACAAGGAGAGGTCGGGAGGGGAACTGCGGCAGTTTCTCAGAGCCTGACGGTTGCTTCAATCCGACCGTCTCAGCTCAGCTTCACTAGCCACTGCCGCGGTCCCTCACCCCTTGACCTCAGCTGTACTCCTTCTCGAAGCGCACCTCGAGCTCCTCCAAGGAGTGGTACTTCGTCTCGGGCACGAACTTCATGTAGAAGATGAGTGACAGGACGTTCAACAGGCAGAAGATGAGGTAGGTCCCCGCCCCTCCGAGCTTCTCCATCATGACGGGGAAGACCGCGGCGACGATCGCGTTGCCGATCCACAGGGTGCCCACGGCCAGCCCCATGGCCGTACCGCGAACCTTGGCGGGGTAGATCTCAGCGATGAGGACCCAGGTGACTGTCCCGGACTGCTTGGCGAACACGAACAGCGAAACGATGAGCAGCACCAGGTAGGGGGCGAAGGTGGGAGCTCCCGCGATATTGCCGTCGGCGTCCTGGTAGGGCTGGATGAGGAAGTAGAAGACCGCTGCCAGGAGGCCGAGGGAGACCACGATGCTGGCCTCCTGGTAGATGCCCACATGGCGGCGGGCGAACTTGGTGACCAGCCACAGGCCGATGGCGGAGCCCACGAAGGAGACGAATCCGGAGACGACATTGAGGGAGATCGCGTCGCTCATGGGCAGGCCGGCCGCGGAGAGCACCTTGGGCGTGTAGTACATGGCCGTGTTGATGCCGGTGACCTGGTCGGCCAGACCCAGGATGATGCCGATGAAGAGCAGGTGGCGGGTCCATTTGACGCCCATGATCTGCGCCAGGCCCCACTTCTCCTGGTTGGCCTCCTTGCGCTGGATCTTCAGCATCTCGTCGACCTCTTCGGCGATGGAGCCGTCCTTGGACTCGTCGCGCACCCGCTTGAGGGAGCCGATGGCCTCGGCGATGCGCAGGTTGGCGACATACCAGCGCGAGGACTCCGGCATGAGGCGGATGCCGAACCACAGGGCCACGGCGGGCAGGGTGGCCAGGACGAGCATGTAGCGCCAGGTCATGCCGTTGCCGGACTCGACCACGACGTTGCTGAAGTGCTGCACGCTCTCCCAGGCGACCTTGTCGCCGGCCTTGGCGACAACCTCACCGGACTTGTTGACGACGTCGTTGGCCAGGGTGACCTCCGGGCCGCCGTGCATGCGGGCCAGGACGGCGTTCATGGAGAAGGCGAGGAACTGGCCGAAGACGATCATCATCTGGTCCACGGCCACCAGGGTGCCGCGAATGCGCTTGGGGGCCGTCTCACCAAGGAAGACGGGGACGATCGCCGAGGCTCCACCGACGGCGAAGCCCAGCACGACCCGGAAGAAGTAGAGGACCCAAATGTTGGGCGAGATCGTGCAGCCCAGCGCCCCGAAGAAGAAGACGATGGCCAGGAGCATGATGTTGTGCCGGCGCCCGTACTTGTCGGAGAGCTTGCCACCCACCGAGGCTCCAAGCGCGGCGCCGATGCACAGCAGGCCGCCGATCCAGCCCTCCTCCCAGGAGGTGATCTGCAGGCCGTCGGCGCCGTGCGGCAGGTACATGTAGGGCAGGGCGCCGGAGATGACACCGGTGTCGTACCCGAAGAGCAGCGAGCCGAGGGTGGCGACCAGGGCGATGAGTCCGAGCGAGCGCTTCGGCCCTGAGGCGGAGGTCTGGTCGACCAGCTCCCGGATCTTCTCCGGCGTGTAGTGCGCCGCAGAGCTGGGTGTTGTGGACATGAAAGAACTCCTTGGGTCGTCCGCCATCGTTGGCGGAGGCGAAAGAGAGCGCTGCTGGGTCGACCGGATGGCCCGGTCCGCCGGTCACCGCCCCGCAGCGCAGGAGCGGCGCCGACATCCACGTCGACACACCCATAATGTCATGACAATAACCTCTGGGGAAGTGGTGACGTCAGGCATTTTCAGATCCTTGGACGACAGCCCGGAAACATGCTGTTCTGCCAACGAAAAGTCAGCGTCCCGGGAGTGAGGCGCAGGCCCCCAGGACAAATATGGCGGGCGGCTTCAGTCGCCACTCCCCCGATGACACCGCCTGCAGGCCTGCCAGCGCGCAGCAACCTCAAGACCCCGGCAGGCGTCCACGCTCCGCCGGCGCCCGGTGGCCGCCTCTGGAAGTAGGGGGTCGCCCACCGCCCGGCAAAGGCGCGGACGCACCATAGGGCTCGCGAACTCATCCTGCAGGATCCGTCCTAGAGTTCTATGGTACGTCCGCGGTGATGGGTGGCGGAGCAGCCGGACTCACTCCTCGCGCTGGAAGGACATGGTCGCGGCGTAGGTCTTCTCCGAGGGCCAGCGGGTGGTCACCGCCTTGGCGCGGGTGTAGAACCGCACGCCCTCGGGACCGTGGATGTGGGTGTCACCCAGGAGCGACTCCTTCCAGCCGCCGAAGGAGTAGTAGGCCACCGGCGTCGGGATCGGCACATTGATGCCCACCATCCCGGCCTCGACGTCGAGCTCGAAGCGACGGGCCACACCGCCGTCGTTGGTGAAGATGGCCGCGCCGTTGCCGAAGGGCGAGGAGTTGACCTGCTTGATGGCCTCCTCGTAGGTGTCGGCGTGGACGATGGCGAGCACCGGACCGAAGACCTCCTCGGTGTAGAGCGAGGACTCCAGGGAGACGTTGTCGACAATGGTCGGGCCGAGGAAGTGGCCCTTCTCGTGTCCGGGGATGACCAGCGGGCGACCGTCGAGGACGACCTCGGCTCCCTTGGCCTCGGCGTCGTCGATGAGTCCGGTGATGAACTCCTTGGACTTGGCGTCGATGACCGGGCCCATCTCGACGCCCTCGTCCATGCCGTAGCCGACCTTGATCTTCTCGGCGTGGGCCTTGACGCGGCGGGCCAGATCCGGGCCGCAGCCGCCCACGGCCACCACGACGGGCAGGGCCATGCAGCGCTCGCCGGCGGCGCCGAAGGCGGCGGCGGAGATGTGCTGGGCGGCGAAGTCCAGGTCGGAGTCGGGCATGACGATGGCGTGGTTGTTCGCCCCGCCCAGGGCCTGGACGCGCTTGCCGTGGGTGACGCCGGTGTTCTGGACGATGTGGGCCACCGGGGTGGAACCCACGAAGGAGATCGCGTCGATGCCGGGGTGCTCAAGGACCTTGGAGACCATGGTGCGGTTGCCGGAAACGACGTTGAAGACGCCGTCGGGCAGGCCGGCCTCCTTGTAGAGCTCGGCCGTCAGCAGCGCCGCCGAGGGCGTGGCCGAGGCCGGCTTGAGGACGAAGGCGTTACCGGTGGCGATGGCGATGGGGTGCATCCACATGGGCACCATGGCCGGGAAGTTGAAGGGGCAGATGCCGGCGACAACGCCGACCGGCTGGCGCAGGGTGTGGATGTCCACGCCGGTGGAGATGTCGAAGGAGTGCTCGCCCTTGAGGGCCAGGTTGATGGCGGTGGCGAAGTCGAGGGTCTCGCGCCCGCGCTGGATCTCGCCGATGGCGTCGGAGTAGTTCTTGCCGTGCTCGGCTACGATCATCTTGGCCATCTCGTCCTGGTGGTCCAGGACCAGCTGGCGCATGCGGAACATGATGGCGGTGCGCTTGGCCAGCGAGACCTTCGCCCACTCCTTCTGGGCACGGCGGGCCACCTCGACGGCGTGGTCGAGGTCGGCGTCGGAGGCCTGGAGCAGCTCGGCCTCGACCTCACCGGTTCCCGGGTTCTCGACGGCGAAGCGCCCGATCGGGTTTCCCTCGTAGTACTTTCCGTCAACCCAGTGCGCAATGGTTCTCATCGTTATCGACTCCTGATTGTCGGTTTCGCGGACCCGCCCCGCCTATGGGGTGGGTAGGGCCGGACTCAGACCAAGGTCTCAGTGGCGGACCGGCCGGGCGCCCAGCGCCTTGCATGTGCCCCCAGCCTAACGTCCCAGACGGCGAATGGCGCCGTTTTGTCAGAACATAATCGGGGCGTTGACCACATCGTGATCTTGGCATCCCCTCCGCAGCGCCACCGGCACAGCGACCGGCGACGCCCTCCCCGGACGGGGGCACGCGCACGGCGGGGGTCCACGGCACCATCAGCCGTGGACCCCCGCCGTCGCGGCCGGCGGAGAAGCGCGCCGTCATCCGCGTCCTACCTGCGATCCCTTCAGGTAGAGGCCTTACAGGTAGTGACGCTGAGGCTTGCGGTCACGCAGGTACTCCTCATAGGCGCGCTGCGTGGACTCCAGCTCGGAGACCCCCGAGACCGGGACGTCCCACCAGCTCGAGCCGGGCGGGTTGGGGCCGTAGTGGTCGGTCTCGATGTGGATCATCGTGGGACGGTCGGAGGCCTCTGCCTTGCGGTAGGCCTCCTTGAACTCCGCGATGGTGTGGACCTCGAGGACGTCCAGGCCCCAGGAGCGTGCGTTGGCGGCGATGTCAACACCGTCGATGACCTGCTCGTCGGCCAGGTGGCTGCCCTCGCCGCGCCGGCGGTACTTGGTGCCGAAGCGCTGGGAGCCGCGGGACTCCGAGAGGGCGCCGATGGAGCAGAAGCCGTAGTTCTGCAGCAGGACGTAGATGACCTTGATGTTCTCCTGGACCACCGTGGCCAGCTCCATGGGGAGCATCTGGTAGGTGCCGTCGCCCACAATGGCGACCACCTCGGCCTCGGGGCGGGCGAGCTTGACGCCCATGGCGGCGGGCACCTCGTAGCCCATGCAGGAGAAGGCGTACTCCACGTGGTACTGCAGCGGGCTGCGGGCCTGCCACAGGGCCTGGAGGTCACCGGGCATGGAGCCGGCGGCATTGATGACCACGTCCTCCTCCCCCATGAGCTCGTTGAGGGCGCCGAAGACCTCGGTCTGGGCGGGCAGGGGCCCGTGGTCCAGGTGATAGCAGCGCTCGGTGGCCTTGAGCCAGGCCTCCTTCTCCGCGGTGATCTCCTCGGAGTAGGCCGCCTCGACGCGGTAGTCCGCGAGCGCCTCTGTCAGGGCCGCCAGGGCCTCGCGGGCGTCGGCCACCACCATCTCGGCGCTCTCCTTGGCGGCGTCGAAGGGGGTGACGTTGATGTTCACGAACTTCACGTCGGGGTTCTTGAACTGGGTCTTGGAGGCCGTGGTGAAGTCGGAGTAGCGGGTGCCCACGCCGATGATGAGGTCGGCCTTGTCGGCGATGTGGTTGCCGGAGTCGCAGCCGGTGGAGCCCACGCCGCCCACGGCGCTGGGGTGGTCGAAGTTGATGGCGCCCTTGCCGGCCTGGGTGTCGCCCACCGGGATGCCGGTGGCGGTGGCTAGGGCGCGCAGCTCCTCGCTGGCTCCGGCGTAGATGGTGCCGCCGCCGGTGATGATGAGGGGGCGCTTGGCGGCCTTGATGAGGGCGACGGCGCGCTCCAGGGCGGCGGGCTCGGGCACCGGGCGGCGCACGTGCCACACGCGCTTGCGGAACAGCTCCACGGGCCAGTCGAAGACCTCGGCCTGGACGTCCTGGGGCATGGCGATGGTGACCGCGCCGGTCTCGGCGGGGTCGGTGAGCACGCGCATGGCGTTGAGCAGTGAGGGGATGAGCTGCTCGGGCCGGTTGATGCGGTCGAAGAAGCGCGAGACGGGGCGGAAGGCGTCATTGACGCTGACGTCCAGGCTGGTGGGGTCCTCCAGCTGCTGGAGTACGGGGTCGGGGACGCGGGTGGCGAACTGGTCGGAGGGGAAGAGCAGCACCGGCAGGCGGTTGGTGGTGGCCAGGGCGGCCCCGGTGACCATGTTGAGGGAGCCCGGGCCGATGGAGGCCGTGCACATGTAGGTCTGGAGGCGGTTGGTGGTCTTGGCGAAGGCGGCTGCCGCGTGCACCTGTCCCTGCTCGTTGCGGGGCATGATGTAGGGCATCTCCTGCTCGCCGTCGGCGCGGGCGATCTCGTTCTGCAGGAGGGCCTGGCCGATGCCGGCCACGTTGCCGTGGCCGAAGATGCCGAGGGCACCGGCGATGAGGCGCTGCTCGACGCCGTCGCGCTCGGAGTACTGGTTGGACAGGAAACGGATGGTGGCCTGGGCGACCGTCAGGCGGATCGTGCCGGCGTAGGCTTCGTTGCTCATCGTGGTTCTTCTCTGCTCTTCTCAGGTGGTGGGGGCGGTCGAAAGGCGGATCGGCTAGTCGTTCATGGGGGTCATGGGCAGGCGCGGGTCGACCTCCTGGCCCTCCCAGGTCTGGCGCACCCAGGTGTGGTGGGGGTCGTCGGTCATGAGCCACACGGAGTCCTCGGCGGGGCCGGCCATGACGTTGAGGTAGTAGAGGTCGTAGCCGGGGGCGGCCACGGAGGGGCCGTGGTAGCCGTAGGGCATGACGACGACGTCGCCGCCGCGCACCTCGGTGCACACGTCGATGTCGTGGCCGGGCGAGGGGTAGATGCGCTGGAGTGCGAAGCCCTCGGCGTCGTCCTCGCCGGCGCGGACCTGGTAGTAGTAGATCTCCTCCAGGACCCGCTCGACCTCGGTGTGCTCGTCGTGCTTGTGGGGCGGGTAGGAGGACCAGTTGCCTCCGGGGGTCAGGACCTCGCAGGCCAGCAGGTGGGAGGTCTCGACGTCGTTGCCCAGGGCGTAGTTGTTGACCTGGCGCGAGGAGGGGCCGGCCCCCCGCAGGCCGGTGCCGACCTCGGAGCGCGAGCAGTAGCGCAGCGGCTTGTCGGTGGTGGCCTTGGAGCCGGGCAGGGCGATGCGGGCACCGTCGGCGCTGGTGAGGGTCACTTCGGTGCGGCGGGGGACGTAGACGTAGTCGGTGATGTCGGTGAAGACCGACTCGCGCCCGGCCACCTCGAGGCACTCACCGCCGGCCTGGACGGTGCAGCCTCCCGACAGGGGCAGGACGAGGTACTCGTGCTCACCGGCGGGCACGGTCAGGGGCTTCCCAGGAGCGAGCGCCACCACGCGCAGGGAGGACCACTCCCAGCCGGCCCGCTCCGGGGTGAGGTCCAGCTCGTAGCTGTCGTGGGCGAGCTCGCCGGCGCGGATGACGTAGCGGGACTGGTCCGACGTCTCGGACTGGGCGGTGCGGTCGGTGTGGCCCATGGTGGTGCTCCTTCAGCTCCTGGGGGTACTCGTGGGGATTGTCTCGTATGGGGTGGCCCGGCCGGGGCCGATTGACGGGGGTTGCGGCGGTTGCGGCGGTTCCGGTGGCGGGACGTGTCAGGTGCTCACAGCAGGGCGACGGCGGCGTCGACGGCGGCCTCGACGTCGTCATTGCCCGGGTAGAGCAGGGAGCGGCCCACGACCAGTCCCCTGACGTTGGGAAGCTCCAGGGCCGCCGCCCAGGAGGCGCGGGTGGCCTCGGGGTCGGTGGAGACCTCGCCGCCCAGGATGAGGCTGGGCAGGGAGGTGGAGGCCATGACGCGCCGCATCGAGGCGGGATCGCTGACGCAGGGCAGCTTGAGCCAGGTGTGCGCCGAGCTGCGCCCCAGCGCCTGGGCGATGCAGATCGAGCGGATGACGGCCTCCTCTCTGAGGTCGTTGACGATCCGGCCGCCCTCCCACTGGGAGATGAAGGGCTCGATCATGGCGTTCAGGCCACGCTCGGACAGGGAGTCGATGGCCTTGGCGCTGGCCTCGAGGGTGGCGGCGCTGGCGGGGTCGGCGTAGTTGATGCGGGTGAGCATCTTGCCGCCGTCGAGGTGGGAGGCCTCGATGCCTTCAGCGTCGTAGGCGCCGAAGCGGTCGTCCATCTCGAAGGAGGCCCCCTGGAGGCCGACCCGGTTCATCGAGCCCCACACGAGCTTGCCATCCAGGGCGCCCAGGAGGGTCAGGTCCTCGATGATCTCGGCGGTTCCCAGGAACCCGTTGACGCCGGGGCGGGACAGGGCCGTCATGCAGCGCCGCAGGAGGTCCTCGCGGTCGGCCATCGCCAGGGGCCTCTCGCCGGCCCCCAGGGCCCCGCGGGCCGGGTGGTCGCAGGCGATGACCATGAGGCGCTCGGCCCCGGCGAGGTCGGCACGGGGGCGCTGGGCCAGGGCCCGGCCGATGCGGCCGGGGTCGGTGGCCCGGATCTCGGTGACGGCGTCGGTCAGCGGCCGCGGCCCCGAGGCGGAGGCGGCAGGGGTGGATGATGCGTTCATCGGGGGCTCCTCACAGGTCCGTCAGCCCCGGGGCGACCTCGTCGCGGCGGGCGCGCATGAGCTCGAGCAGCTCGGGTTCGGTGGGCATGGCGGTGGAGCACTCCAGTCGCGAGGAGACGATCGCTCCTGCGGTGGAGGCGGCGAAGATGGTCTTCTCCAGCGACCAGCCCGACAGCAGGCCGTGGCAGATGGCCCCACCGAAGGCGTCCCCGGCTCCCAGACCGTTCTTCGTCTCCACCGAGGTCACGGGCATCTCCACCCGCTCGGTGCGGGTCTTGGCCAACGTCCCCTCCAGGCCCTGCTTGACGATCGCCAGCTCGACGCCGGCCTCCAGGAGGGCGTCGGCCGCCCGCTCGGGGTCGCGCTCGCCGACGGCGACCTCGCACTCCTCCCGGTTGCCGATGGCGACGGTGACTTTGGGAAGGATCTTGGAGACCTCCCGGTGGGCCGTCTCCTTGTCCTTCCAGAACATGGGGCGGTAGTCGAGGTCGGCGATCGTGAAGCGCCGCCGGTCTCGGGTGCCCAGGGCCGCGTGGTGGGCCGAGCGCGAGGGCTCCTTGCTCAGGCCGGTCACCGAGATCCAGAAGATCGAGGCGTCGCGGATGGCCTCCAGCGGCAGGTCCTCCCAAGTCAGCTCCAGGTCGGGGGCCGAGGGCTCGCGGTAGAAGTAGAGGGGGAAGTCATCCGGCGGGAAGATCTCGCAGAAGGTAACCGGGGTGTTGTAGGCGGCCTTGGTGACGACGTGGCGGTCGTCGACCCCGAGGCGGCGCATCTCGGTGCGCACGAAGCGCCCGAAGGGGTCGTTTCCCACGCCGGTGACGACGGCGGAGCGGTGCCCGTAGCGGGCGGCGGCCACCGCCACATTGGTGGGGCTCCCGCCCAGGAACTTGCCGAAGCTCTCCACGTCCTCCAGCCCGACGCCGACCTGAAGGGGGTAGATGTCGATGCCGCAGCGCCCGATGGTGAGCACGTCGAGCCGGTCGGCGTCTCCGGCGGCTGCGGGCGAGCTCTCGGGCGCGACCGCCTCGGTCACCTGGGTCGTTGCCGTCGTTGCTGTCGTCACGGTGATCGCGTCTCCACATCCTTGGGGGCTGCAGGCCTGCGGAACGGAGGTCTGCGTCGGGCGTCACTGCGAAGCCTGCCCCACTGGACCGCTCCAGGTCAAGCATTTGTCAGAACATTTAGGACCCGTCTTCCCGCACAGCAGCCACAGGATGGCGACAGTGCGTGACATCAGCACACAGCATCCGTATGCTCGAGGCATTATCACGTCTGACACAGGCTCACCTCATGCCCGATTCAACATCCCCTTTCGCCCTCGACATCACGATCGACCGCGAGTCCAAGACGCCGCTGCACACGCAAATTTCCGAGCCGCTGGCCACACTCATCCTTGACGGCACACTGCCCGCCGGTAGCCGTCTGGAGGACGAGCTCTCGATGGCCAAGCGACTGAAGGTCTCCCGCCCCACGGCGCGCCAGGCCCTTCAGCACCTGGTGGACCGCGGCCTGGTCAAGCGCCGTCGGGGCGTGGGCACGATCGTCTCCCCCATGCACGTCCACCGCCCGATGCAGCTGACGAGCCTGCTGTCAGACCTGTCCGCGGCCGGCCACACGACCTCCACGAGCGTGCTGGACTACGTCGAGCACGAGGCCGACGCCGAGGCCGCCGAGCACCTCGAGGTCGAGGAGGGCACCGCCGTCGTGACCTGCACCCGCATCCGCTGCGCCGACGGCGAGCCGATCGCAGTGCTGTCCAACCTCATGCCGGCAGCCATCGCCCCCACCCGTGAGGAGCTGGAGGCCGGAGGCCTCTACGACCTGCTGCGCGCCCAGGACGTCATCCCCACCACGGCCAAGCAGATCATCGGGGCCCGCAATGCCACCGCCCGCGAGGCCGACCTCCTCCACGAGCGGCGCCGCGCCGCCCTCATGACCGCCACCCGCATCACCTACGACCAGTCGGGCCGCGTCATCGAGTACGGGCAGCACATCTATCGGGCCTCGCGCTACACCTTCGAGACCTCGCTGTTCTCCAGCTAGCCCTCACCCCAACACAGGAGTCACCACCACTCCCAGGAATCTTTGTCCTGACATTTTATTGACAGATGCCGTCGAGCACACTTCAATAGGGGATACCGGACCGCGGCTGCAAGGACGCCTGCGCGGATGAACCCGAAAGAGAGCACAGAACCGATGAGCATCGACTACACCCCCGGACCCCTTCTCGACGCCGCCCGCAACACGCCCACCGCCCTGTGGAACGACTCAGCCGACCCCGACGAGCTGCGCCAGTCCATCTCCTTCGGCGGCGTCGGCGCCACCTGCAACCCCACCATCGCCTACACCTGCATCAACCAGCGCAAGGACGTGTGGCTCCCCCGCATCGCCGAGCTGGCCGAGGAGATGCCCGAGGCCACCGAGTCCGAGATCGGCTGGCAGGTCGTGCGCGAGATGAGCATCGAGGCCGCCACGCTGCTCGAGCCCATCTTCGAGGAGCACAAGGGCCGCAACGGTCGCCTGTCGATGCAGACCGACCCGCGCCTGGCCCGCAGCGCCAAGGCCCTTGCCGACCAGGCCGAGGAGTTCTCCAACCTGGCCAAGAACATCATCGTCAAGATCCCCGCCACCTCCGTGGGCGTCAAGGCCATCGAGGACGCCACCTACCGGGGTGTGTCGGTCAACGTCACCGTCTCCTTCTCCGTGCCCCAGGCCGTGGCCACCGGTGAGGCCATTGAGCGCGGCCTCAAGCGCCGCGAGGCCGAGGGCAAGGACGTCTCCACCATGGGTCCGGTCGTCACCCTCATGGGCGGTCGCCTGGACGACTGGCTCAAGATCGTGGCCAAGCGGGACAAGCTCTTCATCGACCCCGGTCACCTGGAGTGGGGCGGCGTAGCCGCCCTCAAGCGCGCCTACCAGGAGTTCCAGGCCCGTGGCCTGCGCGCCCGCGTGCTGTCGGCCGCCTTCCGCAACGTGCTGCAGTGGTCCGAGCTGGTCGGCGGCGACCTGGTCGTCTCCCCGCCCTTCGCCTGGCAGAAGCTCATCAACGACTCCGACTACAAGGTCGTCGAGCGCATCAACGAGCCCGTGGCCCCCGAGATCATGGAGACGCTCCTGTCGATCCCCGAGTTCGTGCGCGCCTACGAGCCCGACGGCATGACGCCCGAGGAGTTCGACACCTTCGGCGCGACCCGCCGCACCCTGCGCGGATTCCTCCAGGCCGACGCCGACCTGGACGCCCTGGTGCGCGACGTCATCATGCCCCAGCCCTGATCGACTCCAGTCGGGATCGTCCGGGTCCCGGTGGGGCCCGGACGACCGCAGCGGCACCCGCCGCACCGGGCGGGTCCACGGCGCGTTCGGTCATGTCCACACGTTCCGCGCCCTCGAACCGCCCACCCCACCACTATCCACAGTTCAGACACCAACCCACACACCCACTCACACGCAGAAGGAGCAAGGATGCTCTCCATCGCCGTCATCGGTGCCGGCCGCATCGGCCACGTCCACGCCAAGACCATCGCCGCCCACCCCCAGGCCGAGCTCGCCCTGGTCTGCGACCCCTTCGAGGACGCGGCCGAGAAGCTCGCCGCCACCTACGGGGCCCGGTCCTGCAAGGACGCCGAGGAGGTCTTCGCCGACCCCGAGATCGACGCCGTCATCGTCGGCTCCCCCACGCCACTGCACATCCCCCACCTGCTGGCCGCCGCCAAGGCGGGCAAGGCGGTGCTGTGCGAGAAGCCGATCGCTCTGGACATGAAGGACGTCGAGGCCGCCCAGGCCGAGCTCGATGCCGTCACGGTCCCCGTCATGTTCGGCTTCAACCGCCGCTTCGACCCCAGCTTCGCCGCCGCCCGCGCCGCGGTCGAGGCCGGCAAGATCGGCGATATCGAGCAGCTGACCATCATCAGCCGCGACCCGGCCGCCCCGCCGGCGGAGTACATCAAGGTCTCCGGCGGCATCTTCCGCGACATGACCATCCACGACTTCGACACCGCCCGCTTCTTCCTGGGCGAGATCGAGGAGGTCTACGCCGCCGGACAGAACCTCGACCCGGCCCTGAAGGACACCGGTGACTTCGACGCCGCCGTCGTCACCCTCAAGGCAGCCTCGGGCGCCGTGGCCACGATCATCAACAACCGCCACTGCTCCTCCGGCTACGACCAGCGACTCGAGGCCTCGGGCCGCGAGGGCGCCCTGTTCGCCGAGAACATCCGCGCCACCACGGTGCGCCTGTCCAACGGCGAGGTCACCGACGCCCAGGAGCCCTACCTCGACTTCTTCCTGGAGCGCTACGCCGACGCCTACCGCATCGAGCTGAGTGCCTTCATCGAGGCCGTCGAGGCCGGCACCACGCCCCCCACCGGCATCGAGGACGCCATCGCCGCCCTGCGCCTGGCCGAGGCCGCCACGGAGTCGGCCCACTCCGGGCAGCCGGTGCGACTGAGCTGAGCACCGCCCCTCTGACGCGCGGGTGGGCGTCGTCGAGCATTCCGTCTCGACGACGCCCACCCGCGTTCTCAGCGCCTGCAGGGCCGTTACGGCCTCAGCAAGGCTGCGTGCGCGCTCAGTCCGCCTCGTGGAGACGGTAGGTGAAGGAGTGGGACTGCCCCACCTTGAGGGCGATGAGGTCCTCCCCGCTGTTGAAGGCGTTGGGAGGGCAGGTCATGGGCTCGATGGCCACGCCGGGCCGGGAGAGCTCGTCGGCGGTGTAGGCCTGCACCCAGGGGACGTCCGAGCTCATGACGACGGCGCGGTCCCCCTGCCCGCCGCGCAGGCTCACCTCCCAGGTGCCCTCGGGCAGGGCGGTGTAGGCATTGTCCGTCTGGGTGGCCCCGACGAACCGGCCGCCCCGCCAGTCCCAGTCGGTGCCCTCCACGCTGCGCAGGCTCGTGGGCGCCATGTGCTCATCGACGTCGAGGACCTCGGCAGCCGGAATGGTCAGGACGCAGTCGTCCAGGGGCACCGAGCGCGTCAGGTAGGGGTGGCAGGACACGCCGTAGGGAGCGGGGGCGGGCTCACCCTTGACCTCCGGCGCGCCGGGGACCGGCGGGGCGGGGCGGGCCGCACCGACGTTGGTGGCGGTCACGGTCACGCTCAGTCCGCGCTCGGCGTCGAGCTCGAAGCAGGCGCTGGCCTCCAGGCTCCAGGGGTAGCCGTAGGAGGCCAGCAGGCTCAGCTCCAGGACGACGCGGCTGCGGGGGGCGCCGTCGTCAGGGCCGGAGGGGTCGTCGTCGGCGACCTGCCAGTCCATCCAGCCGGCCAGGCCGTGGAGGGCCGAGCCACTCGCCGGCTCGTTGCAGCCCACGAGGAACTCGGTGCCCGCGTAGTCGTAGCGGGACCCTGCGATGCGGTTGGCCCACGGCAACAGGGTCTTGCCCTGCCAGCCTGCGGGCAGCGTGGCCTCGGCGTCGAAGGGCATGATGAGGTCGCGCCCCTGGCGGCGCAGGTGGACGAGCATGGCACCCGATGAGGCGATACGCGCCTCGTAGTCGCCGGCGACCAGGTCGATGAGTTCTCCGTTAATCATGGTTCCTGTCCCAGTGTTCGGGGCGTGCGCCCCTCGGTTGTGGCTTCCTCGTTCCTCGGTGAGGTTTACCGTAGCCGCGTGCCGCATCAGGCACAGGCCTCAGCCCGACGCTCGCGCGGCGGGGCCGTCGTGTCGCGGACAACGAGCTCGGGGACCACCCGGTAGAGGCGGCCCCCCAGAGGCCGGTCCTCACCGGCCACCTCCGCCGGAATCTTGCCATCCTGACCCGGGTGCATCCGGGCCAGCAGCGCCCGGACCGCCACCTCGGCGATGAGGCGGGCGTCCTGGCGCACCGTGGTCAGAGAGAAGGCCGAGGCCGCTGTGACCGGGATGCCGTCGTAGCCGGTGACGGCCAGGTCCTGCGGCACCCTCACCCCTTGACGGCGCAGCTCCATGAGAGCACCGACGGCGCAGTGGTCGTTGAAGCACAGGAGCGCCTCGGGCAGCTCACCGGCCTCGATGAGGTGGCGGACCGCCCTGGCGCCGCTGTCCTCATCACCTCCCCCGGGCACCACCCGCGCGCCTCGCCCCAGCCCCCGGCTCTCCATGGCCTGGCCGAACCTCTGGATGCGTCGCCCCGCGGCGGTCTCCTTCCCGCCGTCCACGTGGGTGATGCAGCGCCTCCCGGTGTCGATCAGGTGATCGACGAGCATCTGGATACCGACGTCGTCACGTGAGTGGACCTCATCGACGTCCTCCATCTCGATACTGGTCCCGATGAGAACCGCCGGAGGACGGTCCCCGATGCCGGCCAGGGCGTCCACGGAGAGGTCGGGGTCGACCAGGATGAGGCCCTCGCAGCGCTGGAGCAGCAGTGAGCGCAGCCCGTCGGCCACATCGCGGTGCGGGGTGGAGGTGGCCAGCACCAGCGCGTGCTCCAGGGCGGAGGCCGCCTGGAAGAGCCCGTCCACGATGAGCCCCTGGTAGGCCTGCCCGATGGCGAAGCTGGCGCCGATGAGCCCGGTGTGGCTGCGGCGCAGGAACTGGGCGCGCGGGTCGGCCTGGTAGCCGAGCTCGGCGGCGATGCTCAGGATCTCGCCACGGGTCTTCTCGGCGACGCCGTCGGAGCCGTTGAGAGCCGCCGAGACGGTGGAGATGGAACGGCCGGCGCGCTCGGCGACGGTCCTGATCGTGACCCGCCCGCCTCGTCCTCGAGGTCCTTCCACGGCAGACGTCTCCCCTTCCACGCCGTTGTGCCTCACGGACCGGCACGATCCGCGGGAACCAGGCCATCCTTGGACACCGGTTGAGCCCATCCTATCCGCAACACCGGTGAGCACGTAAGTCCTGCTCAGAGAGGTCATCAGACCTCATACTTCCCTCTTGTCAGGACAAAGGTGCTCTGATATCTTCCTGTGACGTCATTAACGACGGGTGTTTCCTGGGGCTTCCGGAGACACCTCCACACACGCAGCAGCCGACAATGTTGTCGGGAAGGACCGTTATGGCCAATAAGTCAATACTGGGCATCGGAGTCATCTCCCTGGGCTGGATGGGACGGCTTCACTCCCGCAGCTATCGCGCCATCGCCGAGCGCTTCCCCGAGCTGGGGGTGACCCCACGGCTGGTCGCCGCCGCGGACCCCGTGGAGGAGGTGCGCCAGGAGGCGGTGGACAACCTGGGCTTCGAGCGCGCCTACGCCGACTACCGCGATCTGCTGGCAGATCCTGAGGTGGAGGCCGTCTCCATCTGCGCTCCCAACTTCCTCCACCACGAGATGGCCCTGGCCGCCGTCGAGGCCGGCAAGCCCTTCTGGATCGAGAAGCCCATGGGGGTCAGTGCCGAGCAGTCCCGGCAGATCGCCCAGGCCGCCGAGAAGGCGGGGCTGATGACCGCCGTCGGCTTCAACTACCGCCACACCCCGGCCATCGAGTACCTGCGCTCCCTGGTGCGCGGCGGCGAGCTGGGCCGGATCACGAATGTGCGCGTGTGGTTCATCGCCGACTACAACTCCTCCCCCATGGGCCCCCTGACCTGGCGGGCCTCGAAGGAGAAGGCCGGGGCCGGCGTCGTGCCCGACCTCATGAGCCACGGGGCGGACCTGGCCCAGTACATCGTGGGTCGCATCGCCTCCGTCACCGCAGTCACCGACACCTTCATCACCGAGCGCCCCATCCCCACCAAGATGGGCATCGGCCACTCGGGCTTCGAGATCGGCGACGAGGTGGGCCCGGTGGAGAACGAGGACTACGTCTCCATGCTGGTGCGCTTCGAGAACGGCACCGTGGGCACCATGGAGTCCTCCCGCGTCAGCGTGGGACCTCGCGCCGAGTACGTCGTCGAGGTCTACGGCACGAAGGGCTCGGCCCGCTGGAACTTCGAGCGCCTCAACGAGCTGGAGATCTGCCCCGTGCTCGACGGCGGGGCCTCGCACGGCTACACCCGCGCCATGGCCGGCCCCCAGTGGGGCCAGTGGCAGCGCTTCCAGCCCGCCATCGGCACCTCCATGGGCTTTGACGACATGAAGGCCATCGAGGCCGCGCAGTTCATCGAGTCGATCCTCACCGGCAAGCAGGTGGCCCCCTCGGCCGCCGACGCCTGGTGCGCCGCGGAGGTCGACGAGGCCGTTGTCGCCTCGGCAGCCGACGGCCAGTGGCACGAGGTCCCTCGTGTCGAGGGACGCACCACCTTCGACGCCTGAGCCGCCCCACGCTGCACCTTTCTCTTCACTCCACCACCCACCCATCACGACAACCCCTGCGGCATCGTCGCCGCAGGACTGAGAGGAGACCCCCTATGTCTCAGGGAGTCACGACGTCCCTGCGTGGACTCACCAGGGAAGAGCTCAACAAGGCGGTGGCCGAGACGCCGCCTTCGGGCAAGCACCGCGGCGTCATCGCCATCGCCGCCGTGGCCACGCTCGGCTCACTGCTCTTCGGCTACGACACCGGCGTCATCTCCGGCGCCCTGCCGTATATGTACATGCCCTTCGACGCCAAGGGCCTCCAGCTGACCTCCTTCGAGGAGGGCGCCATCGGCGGCACCCTGCTGGTCGGCGCGGCGCTGGGCGCGCTGCTGGGCGGCCTGATGTCGGACCGCTGGGGCCGGCGCCACAACATCACCTTCCTGGCCTTCCTGTTCTTCGCCGGCGCGATCGGCACCACCATCGCCCCCAACGTCTGGGTCATGTACCCCTTCCGCGTCATCCTGGGCTTCGCCGTCGGCGCCGCCTCCGCGACGGTCCCCGTCTACCTGGCGGAGACGGCACCCAAACGCATCCGCGGCTCCATCGTGGCCATCGACCAGCTCATGATCGTCACCGGCCAGCTGCTCGCCTTCTCGATGAACGCCATCATCAACTCCCTCCAGGGCGGCCCGAGGATCACCATCGCCGAGGACCCCAGCGGGCACTTCACCCCGGGCCAGTACGTCTTCGACGAGATCGCCAAGCTCCAGTCCTCCAAGGGCGGCCCGATGAACGCCGAGCAGTACCACGCCTTCCTCGACCAGCTCAGCATCAGCGCCGGTAACGGCGAGGCCTGGCGCTACATGCTGGTCCTGTGCTCCATCCCGGCCGTGGCCCTGTGGATCGGCATCCGCCTCATGCCCGAGTCCTCGCGCTGGTACCTGGCCAAGGAGCGCCTCTACGACGCCATCGGCGCCCTCAAGCGCGTGCGCGTCCCGGAGAAGGACGGCTCCATCGAGGACGAGATCATGGAGATGGTCGAGGCCCGCCAGCACGAGAAGGACGAGGAGACCCAGCGCAAGGGCTTCAGCCATGTCATGGCCACGCCCTGGCTGCGCAAGCTGTTGCTGGTCGGCATCTTCCTGGCCGTGGTCAACCAGACCACCGGCGTCAACACCGTCATGTACTACGCCCCCAAGGTGCTGGAGTACGCCGGCATGTCCACCTCGGCATCCATCACCGCACAGGTGGCCAACGGCGTCATGTCGGTCATCGGCTCCGCCATCGGCATCTGGCTCATCCTGAAGTTCCGGCGCCGCCAGGTCCTCATCGGCGATGTCATCGGCGTGGGCATCACTCTGCTGGGCATCGCGGCGACCTTCCAGTTCTTCATCGCCCCGCACATGGCCAACCACACCACTCCGCCCACCTGGGCCGCCTACCTCATCCTGGGGCTCATGTCCGTCTTCATGCTCATCGTGCAGTCCTCCAACGGCACGATCGTGTGGACGATGATGGGTGAGATCTTCCCGGCCAACGTCCGCGGCATCATGAACGGCACGGCGATCTTCTGCATGTGGACCGCCAACGCCATCATCACCTGGACCTTCCCGCCCATGATGGAGACCCTGGGCGGCGGCATCACCTACACCATCTACGGCGTGCTCAACCTGGTCGTCGCCGTCGTCCTGTTCAAGATCATGCCGGAGACCAAGGACAAGTCCCTGGAGGAGATCGAGGTCGAGATGGAGAAGCTCTACTCCTGACCCACCCCCAGCACACGCGCTCCCGGGAGAACCCGAAAAGGGCTTGTCAGGACAAAGTCCTGTTGCTAGGTTCGAGGCACGGGCCCACCGCCCGGCACCGACGCCGGCACCCTCCTCCCGGGAGCGCACTACTGGCGGCCCCGAGCCAACGGCGCAGCAGCCGCCCGCGCGTCACCGCCACCTCACCGCACATATCCACTGACCACCGCCCGTCACCACCCGAGCGAGAACACGGAGCAACGATGTCCTTCACCCTCGACCCTGCAACCGCCATCTCCGACCCCCACGGCATCTCCTGGGGCATGCACCCGATCACCTGGCGCAATGACGACATCCCCGAGGTCGGCGCCTTCAACACCCTGGAGGACATGCTCCTGGACCTGGCCGACACCGGCTACGCGGGCACCGAGTGCGCCGGCTTCTTCCCGCCCAAGGAGGAGGTCAAGGCCGCCGCCGAGGCCCGCGGCATCAAGATCGTCGCCCAGTGGTTCTCCTCCTTCATCCTGCGCGACGGCGTCGAGACCGTCATCCCCGACTTCGAGGCCACCTGCGCCTACCTGGAGTACCTGGGCGCCACTCGCGTCGTCGTCTCCGAGCAGACCGGCTCGGTCCAGGGCATCCGCGACGTCTGCATCTTCACCAACAAGCCGGTGCTCACCGAGGAGCAGTGGCCGGTGCTGGCCGAGGGCCTCAACCGTCTGGGCGACGTCGCCCACGCCCACGGCCTGGAGCTCGTCTACCACCACCACCTGGGCACGGTCATCCAGACCAAGGAGGAGACCATCCGCCTCATGGAGCTGACCGACCCGGCCAAGGTCTCCCTCCTGTTCGACACCGGCCACGCCTACGTGGGTGACGGCGACGTCATGGGTCTGCTGGAGGCCACCATCGACCGCATCAAGCACGTCCACTTCAAGGACGTGCGTCCCGAGAAGATGGAGGAGTCCAAGGCTGCCGAGCGCTCCTTCCTCGACTCCTTCCTGGCCGGCATGTTCACCGTCCCCGGCGACGGCACGATCGACTTCACCGTCCCCTACAAGTTCCTCGTGGACCACGGCTACTCCGAGTGGATCCTGGTGGAGGCCGAGCAGGACCCGGCCATCGCCAACCCCCTGGAGTACGCCCGCAAGGCACGCGCCTACCTTGAGGGAACCCTCTTCAAGGCCTGAGACGTCGCGGGGTTCGCGCGGACTCCCCCTCCGAGCGGGCCCCACCGGCTGACGTCTCACCTCGACGCTCCCGACCAGTGATGGTTGGGAGCGTCGTCGTTCCCGGGCCGTTGAGGAGCACGCCGGGGCGAGCCGCCCGCCCCGCTGGGGCCCGACGACCATCACCCTTCGCTCACCCTTCGCTCATGCGCACCGGCGGGTTTATTCTGGAAAGGGCACTCTTGACCGCGATGACGCACAGGAGGAAGGGACATGTCCTCGATGCAGGTTTCAGGCACAGTGAGTGGGTTCTTCTCCGATGTCCGCCGCTGGGAGCGCACGGATCACCGCCTCACCTGGAGCGACGGCCTGCTGGTCGCCTACTGCGCCCTCTTCTGGGTCGTCGCGGTCCAGGGGATGATTGACCACCTCCTCCATGACTCCTCACCCGCCTCGAGCGCACTTGTCTGCGGCATCACCGGGATCACGGCCTGGGCGGCCCTGCCCCCGCTGCAGCTCATCACCCCCTGGCCGGCTGCCAGACGGGCGCTGCGAGCCGCGGTCTCGATCCTCTCGATCGGTGCAGGAGCAGCCGCTCTCGGCCTGCTTCATGGGATCGGACTGACGACCCAGCGCACTGCTCTTTGGGACCACCTGCTCAGTGCAACCCTGCCCGCAACGGCACTCATCTTCCTGGGTGTCTCCGGGATCGCCACGCTGCTGCGCACCGCTGCGGCACCTCGTTGACGCAGCCCCCGGCAGCACTCACGCAAGCCACCGTCGACGGCGAGGACCCCACCGGCCCTCGCCGTCGATGGCTATGATTAGTCCGGACAAAGTTCAGACCAGACTCCGACTCTTCTCACCGCTGAGAGGTCCCGTGCTCCCCACCTTGACCACCACCGCCTGGATCCTGCTCGTGGTCGTGGCGGCCCTGTGCGGCATCGCCAAGACCGCCCTGCCCGGGGCTGCCACCATCGCCGTGGCCCTGTGCACCGCGGCACTGCCGGCCAAGGAGTCCACCGGCGCCATCCTGCTCATGCTCATGACCGGCGACCTGCTGGCAGTATGGAGCTATCGCGGCGACGCGGACTTCCGCATACTGCGCAGGCTCGTCCCGGCGGTCCTGGCCGGCGTCGGCGCCGGCGCCCTGTTCCTGCACCTGGCCCCCAACGACTCCACTCGCCGCCTCATCGGCGCCATCCTGCTGATCCTGGTCGCCGTCACGCTGTACCAGCGCCGCTCGGCCACCAGGAACAGGTCCGACGACACACCTGAGGCCGTCCCCCCAACCCCGGCCGGCAGCCGCCCGGCCCGACTGGTCTACGGCAGCCTGGCCGGCTTCACCACAATGGTCGCCAACGCCTGCGGACCGGTGACCTCCATGTACTTCCTGGCCTGCCGCTATCCGGTCAAGGCCTTCCTGGGGACGACGGCCTGGTTCTTCTTCCTGGTCAACCTGGTCAAGCTGCCCTTCTCCGTCTCAGCCGGCCTGGTCAACCCCACGACCCTGTCGCTGGCGGCGATCGCCGCACCGGTCGTCATCGCCTCGGCCCTGGCCGGCCGACGCCTCGCCGAGCACATGGATCAGCGGGTCTTCGAGCCGATCATCGTCGTCCTGACCGTCATCTCCGCACTGCCCCTGCTGCGCTAGCCCGGTCCGGCTGCCGGGCCGCGTCCAGCACGCAGCCGAGCACCCACCTATTTCTCCGGCCCACAAAACAGGCTCCCACCAGCGGTTATTTCCCTCAAACACGCCTGTCTGACATCACATCGCCAGCCCATGGCGGAGCGTTGACGCGATTTATCCTGACCGTTACCGTATTCATCAGTATGAAGAGTGCGGCCAGTATTGATTATGTTGACGTTTCGCCCGGCGAGGTGGCCGGCGACGACGTCGACGCTGTCGCACCCCCAACCACCTCCCCCGCCACGCAGGACAAGGCGGCAGCCCCCTTCCTGATCAGCGCCGATATCCACGCCGTCATGCTGGGACTGTGGGCCTCGGGCCTCAGGTGCGTCATCGTCTACGCCCTGGCTCCCGTCATCGGCGCCGCGGGCCCCCTGGCCGTCGGCGCCGCCCTGGTCATCCAGGTCGCCGGCACCGCAATCAGCGTCAGTGGCGCCTGTTCCCTGTGGCGGCGGCGCGAGCACGGCTACTGCGTCTACGCCCTCATTGCGGCCCTGACCTGCCTGTGCGCCGTGGCCGCCCTGCTGTCCCCCGCCGGGTCCTGACCCTCCCCGATGAAGACTGCCATGGATCCCTCGGTCGCCCCCCTCCCCTCCCCGCCCTCCCGCACCCGCCGGGCGATGGTCCACGTGCGCCGCTGGCTGTCGGCGGCGGCCGGCCTCGGGATGCTCATCATCACTCTCAGCGGCATGCTCCTGCCCCACCAGGGGGAGATCCTGCGCGCATTGAACCCGACCGTCTCCACCCACGACGCCGGCTCCGGTCAGGACTCCTTGCCTCAAGCGGTCGAGACGATCAAGAACGCCCATCCCGACGAGCCCGTCCTGTCGGCAAGGTGGGACACCGACGTCGTCGAGGTGCGGACCGAGAAGGCCACCTACACTGTCGACCCCTCCACCGGGCACGAGACCAGCAACGCCACGGCGAACCCGGCCTGGATCTCCGTCCTGGACAACCTGCACCGTTGCCTGCTGTCCTGCCGGGGGCCCGGCCACGTGAGCTGGATGTCCCAGGAGATCCCCCACACCGGTTGGCGTGACGGTCACCGGGGCCTGACCGTCGGGGGGCTGGTCGTCGCCACCCTGGGAGTGGTCCTCGCGGTCCTGACCGTCAGTGGGCTGCGCACGTGGTGGCCGCTGCAGCGCCATCGACGCACTGCCCTGTCCGCCCGCCGGCGCACCCAGAGCCTCTCCCGGGACACCGACCTGCTCAAGGCGGCCGGACTGGTTCTCCTCCCCCTGCTGTTCCTGTGGGGCTACTACGCCAGCGCGTTCAGCATCCGCCCAACCCAACCGGCCGCACCGGTCTCCATGACCGCTCACCAGTCCCCGGCAGGACCGACCAGCACGGGCCAGGCCCAGGACATCGGACCTCATCGCGCCGTCGCCGCCGCGCAGGAGGCGGGCGGCGGACAGGCGGTCGCCCTGTTCCTGCCTCAACCGAGCGACCCGTCGTCGACGTACACGGTCTGGGTCGCTCACGGACAAGGGCTCGCCCCGGGACAGTCCCCCGACGACGTCGCGGTGAGCATCGCAGTGAATGTCGACCCCGGAACCGGACGGACCACACTCCCCTCCACACCCGGCCACCGGCCGACCACTCGGGCGGACTAGCACCTATGACACCTATGCCGACACCTGAGTATGTGCCCGTTCCCACATCACAAGACGGGCGGAGATCGGGCCTTTGGTCGCAGACGACCCGCAGGTGGGGGCACAATCGGAACCGTACGGCACCGGAATGAGCCGGCGCCCCTGACTCCAAGACAACGCGAGAAGGACCTAACGTGGCGCGCAGTATCTACATCGCCTCACCCAACGCCGGAACCGGGAAGTCAACGGTGGCCCTCGGGCTGGTCTCCTGCCTGACCAAGGTGGTCGCCAAGGTCGGCGTCTTCCGCCCCTTCGTGGAGAGCCGTGAGGGCGATGCCTTCCTCAGCCTCCTGCTGAACCGTGCCGGCTCCACCACGCCCCCCGAGCAGTGCGTCGGCGCGACCTGGGACGAGTTCCACGCCGACCCCGAGGAGGCCCTGGCACGCATCGTCGACGCCTACCGGGCCATGGCGCGCGAGCACGACGTCGTCATCATCGACGGCTCGGACTTCACCGACGTCGCCGGCAACCCCGAGCTGGCCCTCAACGCCCGGGTGGCCGCCAACATCGGCGTCCCGGTGCTGCTGGTGGTCTCCGGGCAGAATGACGTGGAGGACGTCGTCGCCTCCGTGGAGGTCTCCATGGCCGAGATCGCCGACAACCACGCCCGCACCGTCGCGGTCGTGGCCAACAAGTGCCTGCCCGAGACCCGCCAGGCCGTCGGCGAGGCACTGACCGCCATCGAGGGCATCACCTCCACCACGCTGCCCGAGGTGCCGCTGCTGGCGGCCCCGGTGGTGCGCGAGGTGCTCGACGCCGTCGAGGGCACCCTCATCGCCGGTGACGAGACACTCCTCGACCGCGAGGCCGAGTCCGTCCTCGTGTGCGCCATGGACGTCTCCCACGTCCTGGAGCGCCTGACCGCGGGACAGCTCGCCATCGTCCCGGCCGACCGCTCCGCCATGCTCATCTCCCTCATGGCGGCCCAGGCCTCCTCGAGCTTCCCGATCCTGTCGGGTCTCATCCTCAACGGCGGCTTCGAGGTCGCGCCCCACGCGCTGCGCCTCCTGGAGGGGCTGGACGTCAACATCCCGGTCATCACCTCCCCGCTGGACACCTTCGCCGCCGCCTCCGCGGCCGGCTCCCTGCAGGGCCTGCTCGCCCACGGCTCCGAGCGCAAGATCGACGTCGCCGTGACCACCTTCGAGCAGGAGGCCGACGTCGAGGCCCTCCTGTCGGCCCTGGAGGTCGAGCCCTCCGAGGTCGTCACCCCCATCATGTTCCAGGCCGAGCTGGTGGAGCGCTCGCGCACCAACCGCAAGACCATCGTCCTGCCCGAGCCCGACGACGACCGGGTCCTGCGGGCCGCCGACGCCATCCTGCGCCGCGGCATCGCTGACCTGGTGCTGCTGGGTGACGAGACCACGGTGCGGGCCCGCGCCACCGAGCTGGGCCTCGACATCGCCGCTGCCCGAGTCGTCGCCACCAACGACCCCGAGCTCCTGGAGAAGTACGCCGAGGAGTTCGCCCGCCTGCGCGCCAAGAAGGGCGTCACCCTGGAGCAGGCCCGCGAGAAGGTCCAGGACGTGTCCTACTTCGGCACGATGATGGTCCACATGGGAGACGCCGACGGCATGGTCTCGGGCGCCGCCCACACCACCGCCCACACGATCGTCCCCTCCTTCCAGATCATCAAGACCAAGCCGGGGACCTCCATCGTCTCCTCGGTCTTCCTCATGCTTCTGCAGGACCGGGTGCTCGTCTACGGCGACTGCGCCGTCAACCCCGAGCCCAACGCCGCCGAGCTGGCCGACATCGCCATCTCCTCGGCCGCCACCGCCCGCCAGTTCGGCGTCGAGCCGCGCGTGGCGATGCTGTCCTTCTCCACCGGGACCTCCGGCAAGGGCGCGGACGTGGACAAGGTCCGTGAGGCCACCGAGCTGGTGCGGGCCAAGGAGCCCGACCTCGCCGTCGAGGGCCCCATCCAGTACGACGCCGCCATCGACCCGACCGTGGCCGCCAAGAAGGCCCCGGACTCGCTCGTGGCCGGACGGGCCAACGTCTTCATCTTCCCGGACCTGTCCAGCGGCAACATCGGCTACAAGGCGGTCCAGCGTTCCTCGGGCGCCATCGCCATCGGCCCGGTCCTCCAGGGTCTCAACAAGCCGGTCAACGACCTCTCGCGCGGCGCCCTGGTGGAGGACATCATCAACACCGTCGCCATCACCGCCGTCCAGGCCCAGGGCTGAGCCCTTCAGCGGCGTGGGGCCGGGACCCGACCCCACGCCGCTGAGGCCCACCCGGGATCCCGCATCAGTCATCCAGTCATCCCCGCGTTCATCCCCGACCGTTCTTGAAAGGCACCCCGTGACTCAGCGCACCGTCCTCGTTATCAACTCCGGCTCCTCCTCCATCAAGTACCAGCTGGTCGACCCCGACTCGGGCGCCTCGCTCGCCTCAGGGCTGGTGGAGCGCATCGGTGAGGAGACCGGCGCCATCACCCACAAGCACGGCGAGGAGCGCACCGAGATCACCGAGCCGGTCCCCGACCACGGCTACGGCCTGTCCGAGGTGCTGCGCCTGTTCGAGGAGCAGGGCCCCTCGCTGGCCGACGCCCACATCGTGGCCGTGGGCCACCGGGTCGTCCAGGGCGGGCGCTACTTCTCCGGCCCCGCCCTCATCGACGACGACGTCGTGGCCCGGATCGAGCAGCTCGTGCCGCTGGGCCCGCTGCACAACCCCGCCCACCTCAAGGGCATCGAGGTGGGGCGCCGCCTCCTGTCCGACGTGCCGCACGTGGCCGTCTTCGACACCGCCTTCTTCCAGGACCTGCCCGAGGAGGCCGCCCGCTACGCCCTGGACCGCGAGGTCGCCGACACCTACTCCATCCGCCGCTACGGGGCTCACGGCACCAGCCACCAGTTCGTCTCCGGGGCGGTCTCCGAGCTCCTGGGGCGCGACGATCTCAAGCAGGTCGTCCTGCACCTGGGCAACGGGGCCTCGGCCTCGGCGGTCGTGGCCGGGCACGCCGTGGACACCTCCATGGGCCTGACCCCGCTGGAGGGCCTGGTCATGGGCGGGCGCACCGGCGACATCGACCCGGCCGCCGTCTTCCACCTGGCACGCGTGGCCGGCATGTCCATCGACGAGATCGACCACCTGTTCAACCGCGGCTCGGGCATGAAGGGCTTGGCCGGGGACAACGACATGCGCGAGGTGTGGAAGCGCATCGGCGCCGGTGAGCAGGAGGCCCGCGAGGCCATGGACATCTACCTGCACCGGCTCGTGAAGTACGTGGGCGCTTACACCGCCGTCATGGGTGGTCTGGACGCCCTGACCTTCACCGCCGGTATCGGCGAGAACGACGCGAACCTGCGTCGCGAGCTCGGCGAGCGCCTGGGCTTCATGGGTGTGAAGATCAACCAGGAGGTCAACGAGACCCGCTCCGACGAGCCGCGCGTCATCTCCACCCCGGACTCGAAGGTCACCGTGCTCGTGGTGCCCACCAACGAGGAGCTCGCCATCGCACGCCAGGCGCTCACCCTCATCTGAGCCGCTTCCGGAAGCGCGCACAGAAATCTGATGCCCAGCACTGCCGGGCCAGGACGATCACGCGGTGCCGCAGCCGCCCCACCAGGGGAGGCTGCGGCACCGTCGTCGTCCCCCAGGGGGGACAAACCGGCCGACGGCGGTGCGCGCGCGAGCCCCCGGGGGCTTCCATGGAGTCATGAGAAACGCACCTGTCACCAGCACACCAAGGCCCCCCGCCCTCCAACGACACCCCTGCACCAGACCGCGGCTATGAACGGGGGCGCGCCGGCCCCCGCACCGGCTCGGCAACCGGCAACGCCCTTCATTCCCGCCCCAGCCGCCCCCGGCGCCGTGCCCGCCCCAGCAGTGCCCGGCGCCGTGCCCGCCCCAGCCGCGCCCTCTCCCTCCGAGGGACTCGTCGTGGTCACTGAGGGACTGACCCGCACCTACAACGGTGTCAACGCCGTCGACGGCTTGAACCTGTCCGTGCCCGCCGGCGGCATCTACGGCTTCCTGGGCCCCAACGGCGCCGGCAAGTCCACCACGATGAAGCTCCTACTGGGACTGACCCGTCCGACGTCGGGCAGCATGAGCGTCCTGGGACGCCCGGTCAGCCAGCGCCACCCCCTGCCGCCGGGAACCATCGGCTCCCTCATCGAGGGCCCCTCCTACTACCCGAGCCTGACCGGCAAGGAGAACCTGGCCATGGTGGCCTCCTACCTGGGGCTGGCCTCCAACCGCGTCCAGCACGCCCTGGCCACCGTCAACCTCGTCGGCCAGGAGAACAAGCAGGTCAAGCACTACTCCATGGGCATGAAGCAGCGCCTGGGACTGGCCATGGCGCTGCTGTCGAACCCGGCCCTCATGCTCCTGGACGAGCCGACCAACGGGCTCGACCCCGCCGGGGTGGCCGAGATCCGCCAGCTCATCGTCACCCTGGCCCGTCAGGAGGGCGTGACGATCATCGTCTCCTCCCACATCCTGTCCGAGATCGAGCAGATGGCCGACACCGTCGGCATCATCTGCGCCGGACGCCTGCGCTATCAGGGCGCCCTGGCCGGACTGCGCGATGAGGGGGTCATCGAGCTGCTCGTCTCCTCGCCCACGGCCGTCGCCGCGCTCCTGGCCTCCCTCGGGGTGACCCACGAGGTGCGGGACGGCGCCGTGCGCACCCCCATGATGCCCGACGACGTCGTCGGCGAGCTCATCACCCGCATCGTCTCCTCCGGGACGACCGTCTACCGGGTCCAGACCGTGCGCAAGACCCTCGAGCAGGCCTTCCTGGAGCTGACCGAGCCGGTCCTGGCCGCCCAGCCTCCCCTCGCCTCTCAGGAGATGAACCGATGAGCACCCCAGTGAGTACAGCGGGCACGGCGGCCACCACGGCCGCGCAGCCAGCACTACCGACACAGCACCTGACACAGCCCCCGACGCGACCGGCGGCGCCGCGCGCACTCCCCTCCCCGCTGAGCAGGGCATGGAACACCTTGGCCCTCGAGCTGGGCAAGCTGCGCCGCAAGCGCTACTGGCTCATCGCCGCCAGCGCCACCGCCGTGTGCCTGGCATGGTGCAGCATGCTCATCACCCATCGGGCGAGCGGTCCGGTTGCCGCACGCCACGCCACGCTCGCCCTGGATGAGTTCATCCAGATCATCGCCTTCCTCATGCCCATCATCACCGCGGTCCTGGCCTCGCGCATCGTCACCGTGGACACCGAGGAGCGCATGGGGCAGCTGATGACGGCGCTGGGGCAGAGCCCCCTGACCCGCTACCGGGGCAAGCTGGTCATCGTGATCCTCACGGTCCTGTGCATGGAGACGGCCCTCTTCGCACTAGTCAGCGTGCTGGCCGGCCCGATCGGGCTGACCATCACCGACTCCTACTGGCGCACGCTGCCTCCTGCCCTGGTGGTGGTGGCATGCTCAACGCTGGCCATCTCCGCGGTCCAGCTGACGCTGTCCACCTGCTTCGACAAGCAGGGCATCGGCCTGGGGGTGGCGGCCATCGGCGGTCTCATCGCCGAGAGCCTGCCCTACGCCTACCTCGGGAAGTTCTCATGGCTGCTGCCCTGGGGCATCGTTCCGGCCGCCACCCCCATTGACACGGTCGCCTCCTACAAGTCCATGCGGGAAATCGGCGACATGACGCTCGCGTCCCAGCCGTGGACCCTGGCGGCGCTCGCCGCGCTGGTCGCGGTCGGGTGGACCGTCGCCGCCCACCTCGTTATCGTCCACCAGGAGAATCACCGATGAGCACCACCGCACCCGTCACCCGCCCCACTGCAGGCCGGCCCCTCCGACCCGCTCAGCACCCGTCAGCGCTCCCCGGTCCCTCCGGCCCGTCCACGACGCCGCAGCCGACCGGTCTGGGCCGGACTGCCCCGCCCTCTCCCCAGTCCCGCCCGTCAGTACGAGCCGCCTGGTACTGGGAGAACCGCAAGTCCCCCAACCGGTGGTACTGGGTCGCCGTCACCGCCCTGTGCGCCCTGGGCTCCCTGTCCGGCTACCTGCAGTACCGCACCTACCGGAGCGAGTTCGAGGCCCAGGGCGTCACCTGGGAGATCACGTGGTCCCAGTCCACGCTCCTGCTCTCAATGGTGTTCCTGCCGCTCGCGCTGGGTGCCTTCGCCGCACAGATCGCCAGCAGTGAGCACCAGGGAAGGAACTGGCAGCGGATGAGCGCCACCGGCCTGGAGACCACCATGGTCGCGGGCAAGCTGCTGCACGGGCTCCAGGTCGCGGTCCTCACCACCGCGGTCCTGGTCCTGACCACCGCGGTGACGGGACTCGCCTCGGGCTTCAGCCTGGTGGGCCTGGTCGCCTTCCTGCCGCGCTTCGCCGTCGTCGCGTTGGGAATGTGGGTCATCCTCACCTTCGTCACCTGGCTGGGCGCAGTCATGACGTCCTTCGCCACCACGATGTCCACGGTCCTGCTGAGCACCATTGCGGGGATGGCGATGCTTCTCGTGGCTCGACCGCTGAGCGTCCTCAACCCCGCAGCCTCACTGA
Organism: Actinomyces sp. oral taxon 175 str. F0384; assembly: GCF_000223355.1. Taxonomy (NCBI): domain Bacteria; kingdom Bacillati; phylum Actinomycetota; class Actinomycetes; order Actinomycetales; family Actinomycetaceae; genus Actinomyces; species Actinomyces sp. oral taxon 175. The sequence continues at coordinate 486,037 of NZ_AFUR01000001.1, read as the reverse complement.
CCCGAACCACGTCCGCTATGAGCCCGGGCTACGTGACCTCACTGGGCGCCGCAGCATTCGAAGGAGTCATCTGCCTGGTGTGGGTAGTCCTGCTGACCCTGGCTCTGCGCCGAGCAGTCAGGCGCCAGTCATGAACCACGTTCCCACAGTGCCCGAGGCGGCACACGTCTCACGGGTCCCGCGGACCCTCCTGGACCGGGTGGCTCAGTGGTGGCGCACCAGCACCCTGACCCTGTGGGCGGTGGCCGGAGCCGCGTGCCTCTTCCAGCTGATGGTGCTGAACGTGGCCTCGTACACCTACCCGCACCTGCCCATGCGGGGCTGGGTCATCGTCTCCCTGCTGCTCGCCGGATCGCTGCTGGCCCGACGCCGCTGGCCCCTCGCCGTCGTCACCGCCACGAGCCTGGCCTCGGCCGCCGCCGACCTGTGGGGGCCGCGCGGTGGACTCAACCTGCTGTCCATGCTGGCCCTCTACGCCCTGCTCGTGGCCGCCCCCACCCGTGACCGACTCATCGGCTTCGGCATCTGCGCGCTGTGCACCCTCATCCCCACGGCGCTGGCCAAGTGGCCGCAGGTGAGCGCGTTGAGCCCTGACTTCATCGCCCTGGTGCTCGTCCTCGCGGTGGCCTCGATCTCCCGCTCCCGCCGGGAGGCCCTGGAGCACGGGGACGCCCAGCTGGCAGCACAGTCCGCCGAGCAGCGGCTGGTCGCCCAGCGCGACGCCGCCCGCCACCAGGCCCGGGTGGCCGCTGAGCTCCACGACTCCGTGGGCCACGCCCTCACCGCGATCATCGCCCTGTCCGAGGGAATGCAGGGGGCCTGCGGAAGCCCGCAGACAGACGAGGCCATCGACATGATGAACGCCCTGGCCCGCGAGGGTCTGGCAGACACCCGGCGCGCCGTCGCCTCGCTCCAGGCGGCACCAGGCCCCTCCCCCGACGACGCCGCTGAGACCACCGATCCCCTCACCGGCCGGGTCACGGAGGGCCCGCAGTCCCCCTCGGGCGCAGCCGGCTGGGACCGGCTCAACGACCTGCTGATCACGGTGAGAGCCACCGGTATCAGTGCGGCTCTCACCGAGACCGGCAGGCGCCCCCTCGACGCATCTTGCAGTCAGGCCCTCGGGGAGGTCGTCTACGTCGTCGTCCGGGAGGCCCTGACCAACGTCATGCGCCACGCCGAGGGCGCCACGCGCGTCGTCGTCTCCCTGGACCACGACCAGTCCGCCACCCGGATCACCGTGTCCGACGACGGTCGCGCCGCTCAGCCAGGCACCGCAGACGGCTTCCCGGGCTCGTCTCAGGCACCGGCGGCGGCCGGCCACGGGCTGGCGAACCTGGCCGCCGCGGTCGGTGAGCACGGCGGCACGCTGTCGGCCGGCCCCACAGCCGATGAGGGCGCATCCGGGTGGGTGCTGCGCGCCCTCGTCCCCTTCCCGGAAGGTGTATCACGGTGAGTCCATCCGCCCCCTCCGGGTCAGGCACCGCAAGCTCGTCGAGCGACCTCAGGCCGATCACGGTGATGATCGTCGACGACCAGCGAGCCACCCGCATGGGCCTGTCCCTCATCATCAACCGGGCCGACGACCTGCAGGTCACGGTCGAGGCCGTCCACGGTCAGGACGCCCTCGACCAGCTCGCCGCCCTGCTTGAGGAGCGCCGGCCGCTTCCCGACGTCGTCCTCATGGACGTGCGCATGCCGGTGCTCAACGGGATCGATGCCACGGCCCGCATCTCCCAGCTCTACCCCTCAATCCGGGTCCTGGTGCTGACCACTTACGACCAGGACGAGTTCGCCTTCGGGGCGCTGTCGGCCGGCGCCTCAGGGTTCCTGCTCAAAGACACCCGCACGGCCGACCTCCACCAGGCGCTGCGGGCGGTCAGCTCCGGGGACGCGATCCTCACTCCGCGCATCACCCGCGAGCTGCTCAACCGGCACATGCTCAGCCCCGTGGCCTCACCCCGTCAGCGCGCGGCACGCCAGCGCCTCGACGATCTCAGCCCCCGCGAGCGCGAGGTGGCGGACCTGGTGGCCCAGGGGCTGACGAACGCGGAGATCGCTCAGCGCCTCGTCCTGGCCCCGGACTCGGTCAAGAAGAACGTCACCCGGATCCTGACCAAGCTGGACCTGCGCGATCGGGTCCAGCTCGTCATCCTCATGCGCGACGCCCAGTCCTGAGCCTCCGCCCCGTCCCCTCAGGCCGCGGTGGCCAGGGCCGGGGCCGGGACCGGCTGCTGCGCCGGAACGCGGTAGACGAGGCGGGACTGGGCCAGGTAGTTGACGATGAAGAGCGTGGAGTCCACCAGCACCTTGGCCAGCCACAGGGGCGCACCGGCGCCGGTGAGGACCGCGATGCCTGCGTAGGACGTCGCCGCGACCCCGCCCTGGACCACCGCGTAGCCGCCGGCCGAGCGCCAGAAGGTCTCCGGGCCGGCCCCGAACAGGCGCCGGTTGAGCAGGAAGCCCAGGGTGCAGGAGACGATCCGGGCTCCGACGACGGCGTAGAGGACCGAGTCGGTCAGCGAGTTGAGGATGAGGACCAGCGCGTAGTCGACGCTCCAGCCGGTGAAGGACACGGCGGCGAAGAGGACGACCGTGGGGATGCGGCGGCGCAGACCGGCCAGGCGGCTCAGGATCGTCGGGCGGGAAGCGGGGAGGGCGGGGCTCGTCGTCGTCATGGCAGTAAGCCTCGCGGGAGGCCTTATGCCACGTGTTTGACGGACCTGTGCTGTTTCTGTGAGAGGCGGTCACCGGGCCCTGCGGGCTGTGGGCCCCGTTCCTCCGCCCTCAGAACAGGGCGTCGGTCTGCGGCGCAGCGGGGGTGCTCGACGACGTCGCACTCGGCGCCTGCTGCGCCTCCCGGTTCCCCGGTGCCCGACCGCCGCGGGTCCAGCCCGGCCCCGCGGGCACCGGGCGGCCCTGCTGGAAGGCGGTGGCGGCGCCGCGGGCCCGGGAGTCGGCGGCCTCGTTCATGGGATGGCCGACGTGCCCGCGCACCCACTCGAAGCGCACGGTACGACCCGCGAGCGCGGCGTCGAGGTCCTTGACGAGGTCGGCGTTGAGGACGGGCTTGCCGTCGGCCTTGCGCCAGCCGCGCTTCTTCCAGCCGTGGCGCCACTTGGTCAGGGAGTTGATGACGTACTGGGAGTCGCACTGGATGAGGAGCTCCTCGCCGGCGAGCCCGGCGGCCTCGGTGGCCCGCAGGAGCTCCAGGACGGCGGTGAGCTCGCCGCGGTTGTTGGTCGAGCTCTCCCAGCCTCCGGCGGCCCAGCAGTCGTCGTCCACGTACCAGGCCCAGCCGGCCGGTCCCGGGTTGCCCAGGGAGGAGCCGTCGGCAGCAGCAGTCAGCGTCATGGAGGGCACTCTACCCAGCCTCCCCGGTGCACCCCAGACAGGTTCAACCTCCCGTGCCGTGATCGGCGCCATGCTAACCTGCCAGACAGCAAGAACGATCTTGCCACCTGAAACATATCCCCTGAGAGGTACACCGATGTCCTCCACGCTGAACGCTTTATCAGCCTCGTCAGCGGCATCCAGCACGCTCATCGCCGCACGCTGGTACGACTACATCCCCATCGCGATCTACTTCGCCTTCGTCATCGGAGTCGGGCTCATCGCCCGGGCCAAGGCGGCCACGGCCGATGGCTTCCTCACCTCGGGCCGGTCCCTGCCGGCCTGGGTGACCGGTATCGCCTTCGTCTCGGCGAACCTCGGTGCCGTCGAGATCATGGGAATGTCCGCCAACGGCGCCCAGTACGGCATGCCGACCTTCCACTACTTCTGGATCGGCGCGGTCCCGGCCATGATCTTCCTGGGTCTGGTCATGATGCCGTTCTACTACGGCTCCAAGGTGCGCTCGGTGCCCGAGTTCATGCTCAAGCGCTACGGCACTGCCGCGCACCTGGTCAACGCGCTCAGCTTCGCCCTGGCCCAGCTGCTCATCGCCGGCATCAACCTGTACCTGCTGGGCAAGATCATGAACTGGCTGTTGGGCTGGCCCCTGTGGGTGGGGCTCATCGTGGCCGCCGTCATCGTCTTCTCCTACATCACCATGGGCGGGCTCTCCGCGGCGATCTACAACGAGGTCCTCCAGTTCTTCGTCATCGTGGCGGCCCTGCTGCCCCTGACCCTCATCGGCCTGCACCGTGTGGGAGGCTGGCACGGCCTGACCGCCAAGATCACCAAGGCCGCCATGGCCGCCGGTACTGACCCGGCTCAGCAGCTGCACTCCTGGCCCGGCAACTCGATCTCCGGCTTCGACTCCAACCTGCTGTCCGTCGTCGGCCTCGTCTTCGGTCTGGGCTTCGTGCTGTCCTTCGGCTACTGGACGACGAACTTCGTCGAGGTGCAGCGGGCCATGGCCTCGGACTCGATCTCCTCGGCCCAGTCGACCCCGATCATCGGCACCTTCGTCAAGATGTTCGTGCCCTTCCTCGTCATCGTCCCGGGAATGGTCGCCGGAGTCATGGTCACGGAGGTCCAGCAGCTCAAGTCCGGCGCCGACACGAGCTACCAGTACAACGACGCGGTCCTCTACCTCATGCGCGACCTGCTGCCCAACGGTCTGCTGGGGCTGGCGATCACGGGTCTGCTGGCCTCCTTCATGGCGGGCATGGCGGCGAACATCTCCGCCTTCAACACCGTGTGGGGCGTGGACATCTACCAGCACTACATCAAGAAGAACGCCGACGACGCCCACTACCTCATGGTCGGCAAGCTCTCGACCCTGACGGCCTCCGTGGTCGCGATCCTCACCGCGATCATCGCGTCGAACTACTCCAACCTCATGGACTACCTCCAGACGCTGTTCTCGATGTTCAATGCGCCGCTGTTCGCGACCTTCATCATCGGGATGTTCTGGAAGCGGGCCACCCCGCACGCCGGTTGGATCGGCCTCATCAGCGGAACCCTGGGCGCCCTGGTGGTCAACATCCTCATCTGGACCGAGCGCCTGGTCATGCCCGGACAGGGCGGCGCCTTCCTGGCGGCGGGCGTAGCCTTCACCGTCGACGTCGTCGCCACGGTGCTGGTCTCCCTGGTCACGAAGCCGAAGCCCGACTCCGAGCTCAAGGGCTTCGTCTACGCCCTGACCCCCAAGAGCGAACGCACCGACCCGCACCTGCACGAGCTGCCCTGGTTCCGCCGGCCGATCCCGCTGGGGATCATCGCCGGGGTCCTGGTCATCGCCCTCAACAGCATCTTCCACTAGTTCCGCCCGGAGACACGAAGGAGAACACTCATGAACAATCGTTCACTCACGGACATCCGGGCGGTCATCACCGGTGCTCTGGGACTCATCGGCCTCTACCTGGTGGTGTGCTCGGTCCTGTTCAACAGCGCCGAGGAGATGAACAAGACCGGTGGCATCAACGCCAACCTGTGGTCGGGCCTGGGCCTGTTGGCCATCGCCGCGGGCATGGGCCTGTGGTGGTGGATCAAGCCGAATCCCTCCGGGAGCGAGTAGGGCGGAGACTGGCCGGGCCGCACTGGGCCCGCACCGGTGAAGGCCTCCCACCCATCACGCACGTCCCATTCGATCGACGGCGTCGCCGCAGCCTTGCGCTACGACGGCGCCGTCGTCGTGACCTCGCACGGTCAGGCGAGTCGTCTGCCGAGCGCCGGCTACTGTGAGGGGGACGCGCCGGTGTCCATGCCGGTCGCCAGGCCCATGAGGACCAGGCCGAAGACGGCTGCCGCGACGCCGGCGGCCACACCCACGCGTTCCCGGCCGGTGCGCTCCTCCCCCAGGATGGTCAGGCCACCGATGGTGGCCAGGACGAAGATCGTGTCCGCCAGTCCACATGAGTCCGCAGGCCACGCCCCACGCGGTGGCGCTCAGAGACCAGGACAAGCCGAGCATGGCGGCGCATCCGAGCGAGACGGCTCCGGCTCCCACCATGACCGCGGTGTTCTGGCGGCGGATGTCGGTGGGGAAGGCTCCGAGAAGAAGGGAGAGTGCCCCGAACAGCAGGGAGGGCACGAGGGCGATGGCGATGCTCATGGCGGGTCCGCGGTGCTCTTCATGGTAGGTGCGTGCCGACGTCTCAACGCGGACGGGGCACGCCCCGCAGTGGAGCGCGCCCCGTCCGGCTGGGCCTGTTCTCAGGCGTCCAGGTCGGTCTCCAGGAGGGCCTTGAGGTCCTCGAGGGCCGCCTCGGCGCCGGCGGCGTCGGAGGCCAGGGTGACGACGTCGCCGAAGCCGGCGCCCAGGGTCATCACACCGAGGATGGAGGAGGCGTCAACCGCAGCGCCGCCCTCCTTGGCGATGGTGACCGGGACGCCCTTCTCGGCGACGGCCTTGACGAAGGTGGCAGCGGGACGGGCGTGCAGACCGACCTTGGAAGCGATGGTGGCGGTGACCTGGGCCATGTGAAGCTCCTTGTGACATGTGGGGGCTAGCGGCGCGGGAACCGGATCATGCCCCCGCACCGGTCTGAGCAGCGCAGCGGCTGCCGTCCCGGCCGAGACTACCCGAGATCACGGCTCTGTTGCACTGTTCCACCCCTCAAAAACACGGCTTGTCGTGGCGGTGCTTGTTCAAGAACCTGTGTAGGGCGCCAGGACGACCTCGACCCGCTGGAGCTCCTTGACGTCCGCGTAGCCGGTGGTGGCCAGGGTGCGCCGCAGGGCTCCCATGAGGTTGAGGGTGCCATCGGCGCGGTCGGAAGGGCCGTTGAGGATCTCGGCCATGGTGCCGACCGTGCCCACGTGGCTGCGGAAGCCCCGCGGCAGGCGCTCATGGCGGGCCTCGGCGCCCCAGTGGTAACCGCCGCCGGGAGCCTCCTCGGCCCGGGCCAGGGCGGCCCCGAGCATGACGGCGTCCGCGCCGCAGGCGATGGCCTTGACGACGTCGCCGGAGTTGCCCACTGAGCCGTCGGCGATGACGTGGACGTAGCGGCCCCCGGACTCGTCGAGGTAGTCGCGCCGGGCCCCGGCGACGTCGGCCACGGCGGTGGCCATGGGCATGTGCAGCCCCAGGACCTGGCGCACGGAGGAGGACGCGCCGCCGCCCTGCCCGACGAGGACCCCGGCCGCGCCGGTGCGCATGAGGTGGAGGGCGGCGGTGTAGGTGGTCACCCCGCCGACGATCACGGGCACGTCGAGCTCGTAGATGAAGCGCTTGAGGTTGAGGGGCTCGACGGATCCGGAGACGTGCTCGGCCGATACGAAGGAGCCGCGGATGACCATGAGGTCCACGCCCGCCTCGACCACGGTGCGCCAGTGGCGCTGCGTCTGGGCGGGGCTGAGTCGCCCGGCGACGACGACGCCGGAGGCACGGATCTGGGTGAGCCGCTCGGTGATGAGCTCGGGCCTGACCGGAGCGCGGTAGACCTCCTGCAGGACGCTGGTGGCCCGGGACGGATCGGCCCGGCGGATGCGCTCGAGGGCCTCGGTGGGGTCCTCGTAGCGGGTCCACAGGCCCTCCAGGTCCAGCACGCCGATCCCGCCCAGGCGCCCCACCATGATGGCGGTCTCGGGGCTCATCACGGAGTCCATGGGGGAGGCCATGACCGGCAGATCCACGTGGTAGGCGTCGATCTGCCAGCCCACGCGCACCTCGGAGGTGTCTCGAGTGCGGCGCGCCGGCACTAGGGCGATGTCGTCGAAGGAGTAGGCGCGCAGGGCACGCTTGGAGCGTCCGATCTCGACCTCTGTGCTCATGGCCCGATCCTAGTGGGGCCGGTCCGGTATCCACCGGAGCGACCGGCGGGGCGGAGGCGTGCGCGGGCGCCGGCAGCCGGGCGAGGCGCACTGGCACCGGCGCATTGATGTCGCAGCCCGGTGGCATGCTGTCCCCATGAGCACCCCGCACTCCTCCTCCATGTCCGACGCCGCCACCGCTCCCTCCACCTGGCCCCTGGGCCCCCTGCTCGGCTTCGACACCGAGACCACTGGAGTGGACCCTTCCGGCGACCGTCTGGTCACGGCGGCGCTCGTCTGGCGGGCGGCTCCTCGGGCCGACGGAGTCCGGCCGCAGTCGGTGACCACGTGGCTCGCCGATCCCGGCGTGGAGATCCCCGAGGCCGCCGCCGCGGTCCACGGCGTGACCACCGAGCGGGCCCGCGCCGAGGGTCGGCCGGTGACCGAGGTGCTGGCAGAGGTCAGTGAGCACCTGGTGGCGGCGATGGCGGCCGGCACCCCGGTCGTCGCCTTCAACGCCTCCTACGACCTGACTCTCATGGAGGCCGAGATCGCTCGCCACGGGCTGCCCACAATGCGCTCGCGCCTCGGCCGCGAGCTGGGGCCCATCGCCGACCCGCTGGTCCTGGACCGGGCCGTGGACCGCTACCGCCGGGGCAAGCGCCGCCTGGGCGACCTCTGCGAGGTCTACGGCGTGCGCGTCGATGAGGCCCTGCACACCGCGGAGGTGGACGTGGCCGCCACACTCGATGTGCTCGAGGCCCTGGCCGCGGCCCACCCGCAGCTCTCAGAGCTCAGCCCCGATGAGCTCGTGGCCTTCCAGGCCCGAGCCCACCGCACCTGGGCGGAGTCCTTCAACGAGTGGCTGGCGCGCAAGAACCCCTCGCGGACCCCGGCCCAGACCGCCTGGCCGCTGCCGGACTCCCCCACGCACTGAGCCCCTCCAAGCACCCCTGCCGCACAAACGGCAGGCACGCCCATACGCAGGGAGCCGGCCAGATCACTCCGGCCGGCTCCCTACGCGGCAAGGTTCTGCTGAGCCTGTCTGGTCAACGGGCTGCGATGTCTCAGACCCCGTCGCGCCCGGTGTAGTTGGGGGCCTCGACGGTCATCTTGACGTCGTGGGGGTGGGACTCCTTGAGACCGGCGCTCGTGATCCGCACGAACTGACCGCGCTCCTTGAGCTCGGGGATCGTGCGCGCACCCACGTAGAACATGGACTGGTGCAGCCCGCCCATGAGCTGGTAGACGACGTCGCCCAGCGCACCGGAGTAAGGGACCTGCCCCTCGATGCCCTCGGGGACGATCTTGGAGTCCGAGGAGACGTCGGCCTGGAAGTAGCGGTCCTTGGAGTAGGAGGTGCGCCCGCGCGAGCTCATAGCCCCCAGCGACCCCATGCCGCGGTAGCGCTTCCACTGCTTGCCGTTGACGAAGACGAGGTCGCCGGGCGACTCCGTGCAGCCCGCCAGCAGGGAGCCGAGCATGACCGTCTCCGCACCGGCCACGAGGGCCTTGGCGATGTCACCGGAGTACTGCAGGCCGCCGTCGGCGATGAGGGGCACCCCGGCGGGCTTGCAGGCGCGGGCCGCCTCGTAGATGGCCGTCACCTGGGGCACCCCCACGCCGGCGACGACGCGCGTGGTGCAGATGGAACCCGGCCCCACCCCGACCTTGACAGCGTCGACCCCGGCGTCGATGAGCGCCTGGGCGCCCTCCCGAGTGGCGACGTTGCCGCCGATGACCTCGATACCACCAAAGGCGGAATCAGACTTGAGACGGGAGATCATCTCCAGCGCCAGCTTGGCACCGCCGTTGGCGGTGTCGACGATGAGGACGTCCACGCCGGCCTCGGCCAGGGCCCCGGCACGCTCCCACGTGTCTCCCCAGTAGCCGACGGCAGCACCCACCACGAGGCGCCCCTCGGCGTCCTTGGTGGCGTGGGGGTACTGCTCGGTCTTGACGAAGTCCTTGACGGTAATGAGACCGGTGAGGCGCCCCTCGGCATCGACCAGGGGCAGCTTCTCGATGCGGTGCTCAGCCAGGAGCGCCTTGGCGTCCTCCCGAGAGATGCCGGTCTCGCCGGTGATGAGGCGATCACGCGGTGTCATGCACTCGCGCACGGTCAGGCTCGCCCAGCGCTCCGGGGGGACGAAGCGCAGGTCGCGGTTGGTGATGATCCCCTGAAGGTTGCCTCCCGCGTCGACGACCGGCAGGCCGGAGACCTTGTAGTGGCCGCAGAGCTCGTCGAGCTGGGCGATGGTGGCGTCCGGTCCGACGGTCACCGGGTCGGTGACCATCCCGGACTCCGAGCGCTTGACGCGTCGCACCTGCTGGGCCTGGTCCTCGATGGACAGGTTGCGGTGGAGGATGCCGATACCACCTTGGCGAGCCATGGCAATAGCCATGTCCGACTCGGTGACCGTGTCCATCGCGGCCGAGAGCAGCGGGGTGGCCAGGCTGATCCTCGAGGTCAGTCTGGAGGTCGTATCGACCTCAGAGGGGATGACGTCGGTCAGCCTGGGCAGCAGGAGAACGTCGTCGTAAGTGAGTCCGGTGGGGGCAAAGACGTCAGGGCTGGTGATCGAGTCGCTCACGGGGCCATCGTAGGACGTCCTGACCACCCTGTGCATATCCGCCGGCACCGACCTGTCCGCCCGCTGCCCCACCGGCACCCCACACGGCCGTCCCCACCGAGCCGCTCGGCACCGACGCGCCCCGAGGGCAGGGCGGAGCACTCGACCCGACGCCCGACACGGCAGCCGGCCCGACGGCGAGACCACCGCACCGAGGTGACGGGCGTCCCAGAAATAAAGCAACAATGAATGCGGAACGTTTCAGAAAAAAGATGCTCCTCAGACATACATCATTCACAAAACGTTTCTGCTATTCGAGCGCCATACTCTGGCGCACGTTTTCAGACACCTAGAACGCCAACATCCAGCAAATCTGGAGAAAGTTTCGTTGTGAGATAGAATGATTCTTCTTGATTAACGCACCGCGCGATCTTATCGTTAGATATAGCGCATCACGTTCGATGTGCCCGACCGCCATATCCAAAGGAGGGGAGGGAGGCAATGCACGACTCATCGCGTCTGCCCGGCCCGATCTCCACCCTCTGGGAGTGGCAGTACCGGGGGGCCTGCCTCGGCATGGACTCCTCGGTTTTCTTCCACCCCGAAGGAGAGAGAGGCGGTTCCCGTCGACGGCGGGACGAACGAGCAAAGGCCATTTGTCAGGACTGCCCCGTCCTGGACGAGTGCCGGGACCACGCCCTGAGCACCCGCGAGCCCTACGGCGTCTGGGGAGGCTTGAGTGAGGAGGAGCGGCGCGCATACTACGAGCGGCAGGCACGCCGCTTCACCGACGAGCCGGCCTGACGCTCCGCCCCGCTTCAGGGAATCGACAGCACGGACATTCCCATCTCGAGACAATCATCCAGACACGGCGCCTCCATGGAGCAGGCCCTGTGCGCGCATGGTGAAGGGGGAGGCACCTCGAGGGTGCCTCCCCCTTCACCATGCGTGGCGCCGGGCGGCGCACACGACCTCAACGGCTCACTTGGTGACGACCGCCAGGACGTCGCGCGCCGACAGGATGAGGTAGTCCTCACCGGCGTAGCTGACCTCGGTGCCCCCGTACTTGGAGTAGATGACGACGTCACCCTCGGCGACGTCGACGGGCACGCGGTTGCCGGAGTCATCGATGCGACCCGGGCCCACGGCCACGACCTTGCCCTCCTGGGGCTTCTCCTTGGCGGTGTCGGGGATGACCAGGCCGGATGCGGTGGTCTGCTCGGCCTCAGCGGTCTGGACGACGATACGGTCCTCGAGCGGCTTGATGGAGATCGACATTGGAGACCTCCTCCTTCTCTTCAACGTGCAGTAGAACGGCTTGTTCGCCCTCCCCAGGCGTGCCCGGCCGCCGTCGCGGGGGTCGGTCCGGCACGATGCAGGAGTGCGAGTCGCAGAAGGTGCCCGCCCTGTGTCCCAGGACCGGGAGAGCACTCCGCTGCGCCTGACGGAGAATCTACGTCGGCGTTAGCACTCAGTCAACGCGAGTGCCAAAGCGTGGCGGCGGTTTCGCCGTGGGCGTCAGCCCTCGTCAGCGCCGGTGCTCCCGGGTCCAGGCGACAGCCTCCTTGACGCTCGTCTCCTGGCGTCCCAGGGTCGGGTCTCGTCGGGAGACGACATCGGCGACGGCCTTGATCGCCGCCGCTCGCTCGCGCGCCCAGCTGACCGCCCACCCGATGCGGTCGCTGCGGGCCCGCGCGTCGCCGACGCCCTCGACGTCGACGCCGACCGCACGACAGATGGCGACCGCGCGCGGCTCGTGGAAGTCCTGGGTCACGAGCAGGGCCCGTTCAATCCCGAAGATCCTGCGTGCCCGCACGCAGGTGTCGTAGGTGTCGAAGCCCGCGTGGTCCACGGCGATCGCCTGGTCGGGAATCCCCTGGGAGAGGAGGTGCCTGCGCATGACAGTGGGCTCGTCGTAGCCGGCGCGCCGGTTGTCCCCGGAGACCAGGATCGCCTCGACGCGACCGCTGGTGTAGAGCTCGGCGGCGGTGTCAAGGCGGTGAGCCAGCCAGGGCGAGGGCTGTCCGTCGGCGTCGACGGCCGCCCCCAGGACGATCGCCACCGGTGCCCTGGCAGCCCCGCCGTCGCCGCGGCCTTTACCGACGATCTCGATGTGCCCGGCGCTGATCGTCCACGCCCAGATACTGGCCCCGGCCGCCAGGAGGGCCATGACCCCCATGACTACCACAGAGATCCGCACCAGCGACCGCAGTAGCGCCCGGAGGCGCCCCGCAGCGTCAGGCCGCCGGGCTGTGCTCACGCCGTCGCCCTCGCACCCCACGACGGCACCGGCACCCTGACTGGCACCGCCCCGGGGCTCCCCCTCAGTCATCAGTCCCCACCCGTCTTCCCATCCAGCGCCTTTTCGGCACCGCCGGTGCGCGGCGCCTCGGCACACAACCCTACTCACCGCCTGCCAGGCAGGGTCCTCAGGGCCTCCTCAGCCCCTCTCCCGACCTCCCTGCGTGGGCCCCTTCCCGCTCCACCCAGTGAACATCACGCCCACTGGCAGGTTCTGCATGGAATGATCGGGGGTGATGGCTGAGAACCACGTCGCGCTCCTGCTGACCCCCGAGGGCTGGGAGCTTCTGTCCTCCCTGCCCCCCTACGACCCCTCCGAGGCCCTGTCCCTGGGACGCTCCCTGCGCGAGAAGGGCAACTCCCCCGCCCTGGTGGCGGCCGCGCTGACGCAGCAGCGCCTGCGCGAGCGGGCCGCGGCGAAGTTCGGGCCCTTCGCCCAGCAGATGCTCTTCACCGCCGACGGCCTGGAGCAGGCCACCCGCCTGACGGTCTCGGCCCACCATGCGGCCCGTTACGCGGCCGCGGGCGTGACGAAGGTCGCGGACCTGGGTTGCGGGATCGGGGGCGACGCCGTCGCCCTGGCCGGGCTCGACCTGCCGGTACTCGCCGTGGACCGAGATGAGGCCGCAGCCGCCCTGGCCACCATCAACCTCATGCCCTTCCCCCACGCGAGCGTCGAGTGCGCCGACGCCCTGGAGATCGACCTGGTCGAGCGAGGGGTGGACGCCGTCTTCGCCGACCCCGCACGCCGCGCCGAGGGACGTCGCATCACCGATCCGGAGCAGTGGTCCCCGGCCCTGTCGCAAGTGCTCGCACTGCGCGAGACCGTGCCCGCCCTGGGCGTCAAGGTCGCCCCCGGCATCGACCACGCCGCGCTGCCATCGGACGCCCACACCCAGTGGGTGAGCGCGGACGGCGACGTCGTCGAAGCGGCCATCTGGTGCGGACCGCTGGCGCCGGAGGGCCCCGGGCGCTCCGCGCTGATCCTGCGCTCAGGAGCGCAGAACGCAACCGCCTGCACACTGGTTGATCCCAGCACCTCCGACCCCTCGCAGCCGCCGGTCCAGGTCGATCCGATCGGCTCGCCCGACGACCTGGGCAGCATCATCCACGTTCCCGACGGCGCCGCCGTGCGCGCCGGACTCATCGCCCACCTGTGCGAGACCCTGGATGCCAGGCCGGTGGGACCCCGGATCGGCTACCTCACGGGCGAGCGCCTGCCCGATGAGGCGACTGCCCCCTTCGTACGCTCCTTCCGACTCACCGAGGTCCTGCCGCTACGGCTCAAGACCCTGCGCTCCCGTGGGCGCGAGCTGGGCATCGGGCGCCTGGAGATCCTCAAGCGCGGAGTCGACGTCTCCCCCGACGCCCTGCGCGCCTCACTGAGGCTCAGCGGCCAGGAGTCGGAGACCTGGATCCTGACCCGGGTGGGAGACAAGGCGAAGGGCGCCGTCCTCGTCGTCGAACCGATCACCAGCGCCTCATCAGCTCACTCACCGACGTCATAGACCCCCATTATTCCCGCGACGACAGACCCCCGGTCAGCACCCGCGAGGGAACCGGGGAACCCGAGGAGGCCAGGACATGCAGAACACGACTGACACGACGAGCCCGAACGCCGCGTCCGCCGACGCTCAACTGCCGCCGGCCCGCCGCCCCCAGTCCCTTGACTTCGCCGGATCGGCCCGCTCCACGCTGGGGGTGGAGTGGGAGCTGGCCCTCATCGACCGCGACAGCCTCGACCTGCGCCAGTGCGCCGAGGAGATCCTCCAGAAGGTGGGCCCGGACCCGCACGTGCACGGCGAGATGATGCTCAACACCATCGAGCTGGTCTCCGGGGCGCGCAGGACCGTGGCCGAGTGCATGGAGGACATCGCCTTCGCCTTCGACCGAGTCCTTCCCGTCACCGACCCGCTGCGCGTGGACCTGGCCTCGGCCGGGACCCACCCCTTCGCAGACCCGCTGGTGCAGAAGGTGACCAACGCCGAGCGCTACGCACGCCTGGTGGACCGCACCCGGCTGTGGGGCCACCAGATGCTCATCTTCGGCACCCACGTGCACGTCGGCGTCGAGGACCGGAGCAAGGTCCTGCCGATCCTCAAGGCCCTGCTCACGCGTACCGCCCACCTGCAGTGCCTGAGCGCCTCCTCGCCCTTCTGGGCGGGGGCGGACACGGGCTACGCGGACAACCGCGCCATGATGTTCCAGCAGCTGCCCACCGCCGGCGCCCCCGAGCAGTTCAGCACCTGGGAGCAGCTGGAGAGCTACACCGGGGACCTGGTCCACACCGGCGTCATCGAGGACTTCACCGAGATCCGTTGGGACGTGCGCCCCTCGCCGCGCCTGGGAACCATCGAGGTGCGGGCCTGCGACGCCGCCACGAACCTGACCGAGCTGGCCGGCATGGCGGCGCTGACCCAGTGCCTCGTGGAGTCCTTCTCCCGCACCCTGGACCGGGGTGAGGAGCTCGATGCGCTGCCGGACTGGTACGTCGCCGAGAACAAGTGGCGCTCAGCCCGCTACGGCATGGACGCGATCCTCATCGTCAACTCCGCCGGTGAGGAGGAGCTGGTGGGAGACACGGTTGAGCGGATGCTCACCGAGCTCGCTCCCGTCGCCGAGGATCTCGGTTGCGCCGCCGAACTGGACTCCGTGCGCACCACGTTGGAGACGGGGGCCTCCTACCAGCGTCAGATCGCCGCCGTCAGGGCCTACGGCGGACAGCGGGAGGCGGCCGTCAGGCTGCTGCTGGCCGAGGCCCGCGCGGGCAGGCCCCTGCGTCCCACCGAGGTGCTCTCGCTGGCGGCCAAGTCCTGAGCCGAGCGCCGGCGACCCACCTGTGGTCGGTGGCGTCGGGGCTCCGGCTCAGGAGCACCCCGTCCGCCGCTTCGTCTCCTCACGCAGAAGGCTGGTCATGCTGGTGACGGGGATCCCCAGCAGGGCGGGAAGCGGGATCGTTGTGTCACCGTGGGAGAAACCCCTCTCCA
This sequence comes from Actinomyces sp. oral taxon 175 str. F0384, assembly GCF_000223355.1. Lineage (NCBI taxonomy): Bacteria > Bacillati > Actinomycetota > Actinomycetes > Actinomycetales > Actinomycetaceae > Actinomyces > Actinomyces sp. oral taxon 175. The sequence continues at coordinate 470,535 of NZ_AFUR01000001.1, read as the reverse complement.
GCCTGCGGTGCTGCGATATGAGGTCCACCGGGTACCCCGCCCACGGGCACGAGCTCACAATCCCGACGGCCACGAACCCGACCAGCGCTCCGAGCTTTGCTCGAAGGACCGCTGAGGAGCCGGCGAAGACCCGGGCGGAGGGATCGGCTTGCGCTGCAGCGGAGGAGACGGACCCGAATTCTCCTTATCCTCCCGCAGGACGAACAATGGAAAATGCAAGAGAGAACAACATGCACTGACGTCCCGACAGAACACGGAACCAAACGTCCGGGGTACATCGGAGCATTTCCCTCCCCACCCCTAGCACATGACTTTCCACGTCATCGCACCATCGCCACCACAATTCTCCGAAACATTGTGCATCAATGAAGCGCACCCCGCATCCGCGCCCATGAGCTCATTTCCCTCTCGGTCCTCCTCTAACAGCCTCATGGATCCTCTGCGGCGCTGAATCATCTGCTCACTGAGAAGTCGGCCTGGCATCCGGGCCCGTGCCCCACTTCTATTGCGAGCCGGCGCGGACCCGAGTCTCAACCGGCGTTCGGTGATTCCTGGGGGATCATCCCTGCCTCGATACGAGCGCCCATCCGCGGGCGCGGGTGCGCTGCTCCCAGAAGCTGCGGTAGGGCCCCTCGACGGCCACGAGCTCATCGTGGTGTCCCCGCTGGGCGATGCGCCCGGCGTCGTCGAGGACGATGACCTGGTCGGCGGCGGCGATCGTCTCAAGCTTGTGGGCGATGACGATGAGGGTCGAGGTGCGGCGCAGCTCCTGCATCGCGGCGACGATATTGGCCTCGTTCTCGGCGTCCAGTGCGCTGGTGGCCTCATCGAGCAGGACGATCGGGGCTCGTTTAAGCAGGGCGCGGGCGATGGAGACGCGCTGGCGCTCCCCACCGGACAGGGCCCGCCCACCCTCTCCCACGCGCGTGTCCCAGCCATGGGGCAGACGGTCGACGATCTCCGTGACGCCGGCGAGGTCCGCGGCCCAGCGCACCTGGGCGTCGTCGGCCGCGAGGTTGCCGATGCGGATATTGGCGGCCAGGGTGTCGTCGAAGAGGTAGACGTCCTGGAAGACCATGGAGAGCTGCTCCATGAGCTGGGAGGTCGGCATGTCGCGCACGTCGGTGCCGCCGACACGCACGGTTCCCGAGCCCACATCCCAGAAGCGGGCGACGAGGCGGGCAACAGTCGTCTTTCCGCTGCCGGAGGGACCCACGATCGCGCACATGCTGCGCGCGGGCACGCTCATCGACACCCCGTTCAGGACGGGAGCGTCGGGGCGGTAGCCGAAGACGACGTCGTCGAGCTCGACGGCCCCCGGCTCGGGCAGCGAGCTGGGCTCCTGCGGCTCGGCCATGAGCTCGGCGTCCATGACGGCGTCGAGGTGGTTCATCATCTGGCGCCGCTCCTCCACGCCCATGACGGCTGCTCCGATGTCGTCGAGCATGGTGGTGAAACGCAGGCACATGCCGATGACGGCGATGGCCACCAGCGGCTCCATGGCGCCGGAGGCGGCCAGCGAGGAGGTCAGGACGATCATGGCGACGACGACGATCTGGCTCAGCGCACCATTGACGAGGTTGCCGGCGGACTCCCACCACAGGGCGCGCCTGGAGGCTCGGGCCCCATCGTCGAAGGCGGCGGTCAGGCGGGTGTAGCCGGAGGCGGCCTTGCAGGATCGCAAGGCGCCCTGGCAGCGGGCGATCTCGACGATGCGGGTGGCGAGCTCGCGCTCGGCGGGCTCGGAGATGGACTTGCCGCGATCCAGCAGACGGCGCGAGAGGCGCACCAGTCCGGCGAACAGGGGTGCGGCCAGCGTCAGCAGGAGCCCCAGGCGCCAGTCCCAGGCCCAGGAGCCGACCCCGACGACCACGCATGCAGCAGCAGTGGAGGTGAGCAGGTACATGAAGTGGGCGGCGGACTCCCCCAGGGCCACCATCTCCTGGCTCACCGCCCGGGACAGGGTACCGGCGGAGTCGGCGGTGAACCAGCGCAGGGGCAGGCGCGCGATCCGGTCGCCCACTGCGTGGTGGACGTCGTGCATGAAGCCCAGCGCCCCCGACATGCCCAGGCGCCGCCCCTGGAAGTCACAGACGGCCGCACCGAGACCGAGAACGACCAGCACGACGAGCCAGCCACCGAAGGACAGCCCCCACCGGGGAGCTCCGGTTGCCAGAGCCACTGAGGCGGGCAGCAGCACCAGCAGCGCCAGTCCCACCAGGACCCCGTTGACTCCCGCCAGGGCAATGCACCCTCGGGTCTGTCTCCAGGAGGAGTCGGTCATGAGTCGGCGGAAGCGGGACAGCAGGGAGTCCGCCGGCCGGGAGGACCCACCGGGAGCCGAGGGCTCCGGACACGCGGCCCCCGTCCGCCCGCCCCGGTCATCGATGTGGGAGGCCACTGCTGCCGGGGCACCGCCGTCAGCCGCACCGTCAGCCGCACTGTCGGCCACACCGTCGTCCGGACTGTCGGCCGCGCCATCGGCGAGTGCGGGGCCAACCGTCCTGGTCACAGTCTCGTCACCGTCCACCTCCGTGGCACCTTCGAACTCGCCGGCCTGGCGCAGCAGGGCCCGGTAGTGGGGCTCATCGGCCAGGTCATCGTGGGCGCCGGCGGCGACGATGCGTCCGCCGTCCATGACGGCGATGCGGTCGGCGCCGCGCACGGCGGCCGGCCGGTGGGCGATGACCAGGACGGTGCGGTCCTTGACCAGGGCGCTCAGTGCCTGCTGGATCTCGGCCTCGGACTCGGGGTCGGCCATGGCGGTGGCCTCGTCGAGCACGATGACGGGGGTGTTCAGCAGGATGGCGCGGGCGATGGCGATGCGCTGCTCCTGCCCACCCGACAGTGCCGTGTCCTGCCCCAGGACGGTGTCGTAGCCCTGTGGCAGCGCCATGATCTCCTCGTGGATGCGGGCCACGCGGGCGGCGGCGCGCACCTGCGCCAGATCGGCCTCCGGGCGCCCGAGGGCGATGTTCTCGCGCACGGTGGTGGCAAGCAGCTGGGCGTCCTGGAGCACGAAGGAGACGGTGGAGTACAGAGTGGACTCGTCCATGTCCCGCAGATCCACCCCGCCGATGCGGACGGCTCCGGCGTCGGGGTCGGCGAAGCGGGCGATGAGGGTGGCCAGTGTCGACTTGCCCGAGCCGGAGGGGCCCAGCAACGCGGTCACGGTTCCCGGTTCCAGGGTCAGGCAGGCGTCGTCGACGGCGAGGACCTCCCCGTAGGAGAAGGAGACGTGGTCGATCTCGACTCGCTCCGCGCGGGGCTGTGCGGGCCGGTCGGCGGCGGGCAGGACGGGGGTGTCGAGGACCTCGCACAGGCGCAGGGCTGCCGCGCCGGCGAGCTGGTAGGACCAGGAGATCGAGGCGATGGTGATGAGGGCGGCGGGCAGGACTAGGGCGACGAGGGTGGTGGCCAGGACCTGGGGCAGGGTGACGGCCCCGGCGTGGATGAGCAGCGCCCCACCGCCGAGGTTGACCAGGAGCAGCACGGGGATGGAGACCCAGGTGAAGGACAGGCAGGTGACGGTCACCAAGGGCATCGCCCAGGCGCGGTAGAAGGCGGAGAACTCGTCCGCAGCGGTGAGGTAGGCCGAGTGGGCGCGTCCCACGCGTCCGAAGGCCTTGACCACACCGATCCCGGAGACGAACTCGGCCATGGCCGAGGAGATGGCGGCCAGCTTGCGGTCCATCTCCACGGTCTTCTCGTTCATGCCACGCATGGACACCGAGTAGGTGAGCACGTAGAGGACGAGTGCGGAGACGGCCAGCAGGGCCAGGCGCCAGTCGATCCAGAAGGCGCACCCCAGCAGGGCCAGCGGGGTGACGATGGCGTTGAGGCGCTCAACGGGGCCGTGGGCGATGACGGTGTGGACGAGGGTCGTGTCGTCCTGGACGGCCTTGCGCAGGCGCCCGGAGGTGGAGGCGGTGAACCAGGACAGCGGGGCGTGGGAGATGCGCGCAACGATGTCGCGGCGCAGGCGGTCGCGCAGGGACAGGTCAGCCAGGTGGGTGATGAGCAGCGCCAGGAAGTACAGCAGCAGGCGGGTGGAGTAGGCGCTCACGAGCACCATGACCACGCCTGACACCTGCTGAGGATCCGGGCTCAGGCCCGCCCGGTGGGCGCGCAGCAGGATATCGCCGAGCTGGACCAGTGCGATGTAGGGAGCCACCGACAGGACCGCGGAGAGCAGGACGAGGACCTGACCGATCCGCAGGCGGGTGCGCACGGGGGCGCCGAGGCGGGCGATGGCTGCCTGCCCCTCGCGCGAGCGCTGGGCGTTGCCCTGAGGGGTCGGCTCAGCTGCGTCGTCAGGCGCTGCTGCACTGGCTGAGGGCGGCGACGACGGCGCGGGCGATGGATACGGCGAGGCTCCCGGAGCTGACGACTGTGTCCGCGTGCTCATCAGGTATCCCAACCTTCCGTCGACCCTAATTCTGAATGGCTTTCAGAACTTAGTGAGGTCCACCTTACTCTCGCCGCTGAACCTCGGGCAACAGCTCGCACGGACCATTACGGTGCTGCCATGACACGATCTGCGCGACTGGGCCGACCGACCGGACCGAGACCAGGATTCTCGCGCGACGACGTCGTCGATGCCGCCCTCGAGATCGGCATCGCGGAGTTCACGCTCACGGCGGTGGCCAAGCACCTGGGAGTGGCGGTCTCCGGGCTGTACCGCACGATCTCCTCGCGCGAGGATCTGCTGGCCGCCTGCCTGGAGAGGATCGCCGCCGAGGTGGAGACTCCGGGCGCCGGGAGGCGCTGGCCCGATGCGGTGCGGGCCCATGCCGAGGCCATCTGGGCGATGCTGGAGCGCTACCCCGGCCTGGCCGGAGTCATCATGGGGGTGCCGTGGGCCCACCAGCTCTTCGCCGCCCCCGTGGCTCAGGCGTGCCAGGTCCTGGTCGACGGCGGCCTGGGGGTCGAGGAGGCCGGGGTGGTCCTGGACTTCGTCGGCGACACCGTCATCTCCACGCACGCGCAGATCGAGGTCATGCGCTCCCCCGCGGCCCCCTCGGGGCTGGGCGGGCCCACAGGACTGGAGGAGACCAGCCGGTTCGCGGCTGCCGCCGGGAACCCTCCCCTGCCCGAGGCGCTGACGCCCAACGAGAGCTGGCTGGAGCGCGGCGGCCTGGACCGCAAGATCGAGATCATCATCCGGGGAGTGGCCGTGGGCCTGCCCCCGAGCGCAACGGATACGGGAGGGAAGTCGGCGTCAGGGGGCGACTTCAGTGGGCGACGCTGACGTCCAGCGGCATCCCCGAGTCCGGGGCGAAGTCCATGGGGCTGGGGGCGACACCGGCCCGCACGGCCGCTGACCCCAGGGCTGCGATCTGGGCGCCGTTGTCGGTGCAGAAGCGCAGTGGTGGCAGGCGCAGGGTGATGCCGGCCTCCTCGCAGCGCTCGGCCGCCAGGGAGCGCAGGCGGGAGTTGGCCGAGTACCCTCCCCCGACGACGAGCGTGTCGCAGCCGGTGTCCAGGCAGGCCTGGACCGCCTTGGCCGTCAGGGAGTCGTTGACGGCCTCGGAGAAGGCGGCGCAGACGTCAGCACTGGGCACCTTCTGGTCGGAGTCCTCCAGGGACTCCACGTAGCGGGCCACGGCGGTCTTGAGGCCGGAGAAGGAGAAGTCGTAGCGGTGGCGCTCCTTGTCCTTGCCCGCGGCCAGCCCTCGAGGGAAGCGGATGGCGCCGCGGTCGCCCTCCTGGGAGAGCCGGTCCACGTGCGGGCCGCCGGGGTAGGGCAGGCCCAGGAGGCGGCCGACCTTGTCGAAGGCCTCACCGGCGGCGTCGTCGAGAGTGCCGCCGAGCTCGACGATGTCGGTGGCGACGTTGCGGATACTCAGGAGGTTCGAGTGGCCGCCGGAGACGATGAGTCCGACGAAACGCTCCGGCAGGGGGCCGTCGACCAGCTCATCGACCGCCAGGTGGCCGATGACGTGGTTGACGCCGTAGATCGGCCGGCTCAGGCTCGCGGCCAGGGCCTTGGCGGCCGAGATGCCGACGGTCAGGGAGCCGATGAGTCCGGGGCCGGCGCACACGGCGACGGCGTCGACCTCACTGAGGTCGACACCGGCCTTCTCCAGCGCGGCGTCGAGGGTCGGAAGGAAGGACTCCAGGTGGGCGCGTGAGGCGATCTCGGGGATGATGCCGCCGAAGCGCGCGTACTGGTCCATGGAGGTGGCGGTGACGTCGGCGAGGAGCTCGCGGCCGCGCACGAGGGCCACGCCGGTCTCGTCGCAGGTGGACTCGATGCCGAGAATGAGGGGGTCGCTCACGGGGCCAGACTATCGCCTGGAGAGACGGACGCCGAACAGGCGCCTATCGAGGCCTCGGGTATCCGCTGAGCACCGCGTCGCAGCGCAGGTTCACGCCTCCTTCGATAGGCTGACAGTGTTGCTCACGTCGATTCCGTCCCAGGAGGCGTCATGTCCGTTCAGCTGTGGTCGTCATCGGGAAGGGCCACCGAGGGGCAGACGCCCCTGAGCAGTGCCGAGGCGCTTCTGTGCGATATGGACGGCACGCTGGTGGACTCCTCGGCGGTCGTGGAGTCGATGTGGGCCTCCTTCGCCCGGGACCACGGCATGAGTGAGCGCTTCGACGAGATCATGGCTTACTCCCCCGGCCGCACCGGGCTCGACACGATCCGGCGGTTCCTGCCGGAGCTGACGAATGAAGAGCGGGACGCCGTCTACCAGTGCCTCGCCCGTGAGGAGATCACGCAGACCGCAGGGCGGATGGCGGAGATTCCCGGCGCCGCATCCTTCGTGGCGGATTTGATCGATGCCGGCGTTCCGCTGGCCCTGGTGACCTCCGCGCCGATCGAACTCATGCGAGTGCGCATGGAGGATGCCGGCGTCCCCATTCCCCCAGTGGTCGTCTCCGCCGGCGACGTCGAGCGCGGTAAACCCGATCCCGACCCCTACCTCAAAGCCGCCGAGCTCCTGGGCGTGCCGATCTCCTCCTGCCTGGTGCTGGAGGATGCTCCCTCCGGCTACACCTCCGCCCGGCGCGCCGGAGCACAGATCCTCCTCGTGGGCGACGGCGTCCCCGAGGCCGGCTCACACGTCCCACGCATCGCGGACTTCACCGGGATCACCTTCACCATCCATTAACGCCGAGCCGGGCACTTCGCGGGCGGGGACATTTCACGCGGCCGGGCGCTTGTCGTTCCGGGCGGGGCCATTCGACGCCGTCGGGGACAGCAATCCTGTCACCGTACGCGCAACATGCCCCCGTCCGGCAGAGAATGCCCCCGCACGCGCAGAAAGTCCCCACCGGCGTGCGCTGGTCAAAGGTATGCACGTAGAACACCACCGAGCCGGGCACTTTTCGCGATCCCCGACAGAATGTTTGGAGGACGACGCGAGAAGTGCCCGGCTCGGTATGGAGTGAGGCGGGTGGATCAGTGGGCGTGCTGGCCCTTCCACAGGGCGTGGCCGAGATCCCGGTTGAGGCGCGAGATGACCTCGAGCGGAACCGACTTGGGGCACACGGCCGCGCACTCGCCGATGTTCGTGCAGCCGCCGAAGCCCTCGGCGTCGTGCTGGTTGAGCATGCTCACCACGCGAGCCAGGCGCTCGGGCTGACCCTGCGGCAGCAGACCCAGGTGCGAGATCTTCGCACCGGTGAACAGCATGGCCGAGGCGTTTGGGCACGCCGCCACGCAGGCACCGCAGCCGATGCAGGCGGCGGCCTCGAAGGCGGCGTCGGCCTTCTCCTTCTGCACGGGCACCGAGTGGGCCTCCGGGGCCCCACCGGTGTTGACCGAGATGTAGCCACCGGCCTGGACGATGCGGTCCAGGGCGGAGCGGTCCACGATGAGGTCGCGCAGCACCGGGAAGCCGGTGGAGCGCCACGGTTCGATCGTGATGGTGGAGCCGTCCTTGAAGGAGGGGTCCTCCGCCAGGTGGCGCATGTGCAGCTGGCAGGTGGTCGAGCGGATGGGCCCGTGGGCCTGCCCGTTGATGACCACACCGCACTGACCGCAGATGCCCTCGCGGCAGTCGGAGTCGAAGGCCACCGGCTCCTTGCCCTCGGCGAAGAGCTGCTCGTTGAGCAGGTCGAGGACCTCGAGGAAGCTCATGTGCTCCTCGATCCCGCTCATGGCGTACTCCTCGAAGTGGCCCTTCGAGTCCTTGTTCTTCTGGCGCCAGATCTTGAGCTTGATGTTCACTTGTAACTCCGCTGCTTGAGCTCGATGTCCTTGTAGACGAGGTCCTCCTTGTGGAGGATCGGCGGCCGGTTCTCCCCGCCCCACTCCCAGGCGGCGACGTAGAGGAACTCGTCATCGTGCCGCAGGGCCTCACCCTCGGGAGTCTGGGACTCCGCCCGGAAGTGGCCACCGCAGGACTCCCGCCGGTGCAGGGCGTCGATGCACATGAGCTCGGCCAGCTCGAAGAAGTCCAGCAGTCGGCCGGCCTTCTCCAGGGCCTGGTTGAGCTCGTCGGCCTGACCCGTGATGCGGGCGTCGCGCCAGAACTCCTCCTTGAGGGCCCGGATCTGCTTGATGGCGTCGCGCAGCCCGGCATCGCGCCGTTCCATGCCGCAGTACTCCCACATGATGCGGCCCAGGGCCATGTGGAAGTCGTCCACACTGCGGGTGCCGCGAAGAGCCATGAGGCGGGCGACGCGCTCCTCGACGGAGCGCTTGGCCTCGGCGATCTCCGGGGCGTTGGGGTCGACCTTGCCCAGGCGCAGCATGTCCGCCAGGTAGTCGTTCATGGTGTCGGGCAGGACGAAGTAGCCGTCGGCCAGCCCCTGCATGAGGGCGGAGGCACCCAGGCGGTTGGCGCCGTGGTCGGAGAAGTTGGCCTCTCCGGCGATGTAGAGGCCCGGAACGTTGGACTCCAGGTCGTAGTCCACCCACAGGCCACCCATCGTGTAGTGCACGGCGGGGTAGATGCGCATGGGGACCTCGTAGGGGTCATCCCCGGTGATGCGCTGGTACATCTCGAACAGGTTGCCGTAACGGGCCGAGACGGCGTCCTTGCCCAGGCGGCTGATGGCCTCGGAGAAGTCCAGGTAGACGCCGCGACGCATCATCCGCTCGTTGCCGTTGGCGTCGCGCTCCTTGATGGCCGGTCCCACGCCGCGACCCTCGTCGCACATGTTCTTGGCCTGGCGGGAGGCGATGTCGCGCGGCACGAGGTTGCCGAAGGCCGGGTAGATGCGCTCGAGGTAGTAGTCGCGCGCCTCCTCGGGGATGTCGCGCGGGTCCTTGTCGCAGTCCTCGGCCTTCTTGGGCACCCAGATGCGTCCGTCGTTGCGCAGGGACTCACTCATGAGGGTGAGCTTGGACTGGAAGTCCCCGGACTGCGGGATGCAGGTGGGGTGGATCTGCGTGTAGCAGGGGTTGGCGAAGTAGGCGCCCTTGCGGTGCGCGCGCCACACGGCGGTGGCGTTGCAGCCCATCGCGTTGGTCGACAGGAAGAACACGTTGCCGTAGCCGCCACTGGCCAGCACGACGGCGTCGGCCAGGTGGGTCTCGATCTTCCCGGAGACCATGTCGCGGGTGACGATGCCACGGGCGCGACCGTCGACGATGATGAGCTCGACCATCTCGTGGCGACGGAACTCCTTGACCGTGCCGGCGTGCACCTGACGCTCGAGGGCCTGATAGGCACCGATGAGGAGCTGCTGGCCGGTCTGGCCGCGGGCGTAGAAGGTACGGGAGACCTGCACGCCACCGAAGGAACGGTTGTCCAGCAGACCTCCGTATTCGCGGGCGAAGGGGACACCCTGGGCCACGCACTGGTCGATGATGTTGGCGCTGACCTCCGCCAGGCGGTAGACGTTGTCCTCGCGGGCGCGGTAGTCACCGCCCTTGACCGTGTCGTAGAAGAGCCGGTAGACGGAGTCCCCGTCGTTGCGGTAGTTCTTCGCGGCGTTGATACCGCCCTGGGCGGCGATGGAGTGCGCGCGGCGGGCCGAGTCCTGGTAGAAGAAGACCTTGACGTTGTAGCCCTGCTCGCCCAGCGAGGCGGCCGCGGCGCCGCCGGCCAGGCCGGAGCCGACGACGATGATGTCCAGCTTGCGGCGGTTGGCGGGGTTGACCAGCTTGGCCTCGAACTTGCGCTGCTCCCAGCGCCGGTCGATCGGGACGGAGTGGGGGGCCTTGGTGTCGGCGATCTTCTCGCCCTCGTAGTACAGGCCGTCGATGAGTTCAGTCATAGTCGTTCACTCTCAGTGGGTCGCCGTAGCACACTCGGCGAAGTGCTCGGCGGAGGAGCCGATCGCGTCACAGAACTGCGGGTAGTAGTCGCCAGTGGCCATGGGGGCATCGACATAGCCGAAGAGGATCGCCGTCGGAACAGCCATGAAGGCGGCGAACAGCGCGAAGGCCAGCACGAAGGCGATCAGCCGGATGAAGGGGACGGTGTTCCCCCGCACCGCGCCCAGCGTCTGCAGGGCGGACCACACGCCGTGCCAGACGTGCAGGCACAGGGCGGCCAGAGCGACCGCGTAGATGAGCCACACCCACCACAGCTGGAAGCCGTAGTACATGTTGAGGTAGGCCCGTCCGTGCACGTAGTGTCCCCCCGGCGTCAGTGACAGGGTGGTGTACTGCAGGATGTGCCAGATGATGAACAGCAGGAGGATGACGCCGCCCCAGCGCATGGTGCGCATGGCGTAGCGGGAGGCGAAGTACTCGGCGCCGGGCTTCTTGACGGCGTACTTGTCGTTGCCGCGGGCCCGCTTGTTGCGCGCCCACAGGTGGAAGGCGCTGCCGGCGTGCGCCAGGAGGCAGGCGATGAGAGCCAGGCGGAGGATCCACAGGACACCGCCGTAGGGCATGATCGGCACCAGCAGTGCTCGCAGGAACACGGCGTAGTGATCGTAGGCGACCTCACCCTCGAAGTAGTGCAGGTTGCCGTAGGCGTGGAAGAGGACGAAGAACAGGAACACCAGTCCCGAGATCGCCATCATGCGCTTCATGAAGACGGTCGTGGAGAAGGCGGTCCGCCTCTTCAGGGAAGGAGCAGATGTTTTGGCCACGGCAGAAGGCTAGCCGGGCACCAGGTCCCGTAGGTGCCATCTGCGGCCCCACCAGCGACGTTGGTGTGACGATCCGCGGAATCCTGGGGATCTCACCGGGTCTCGATTCGTCATTCAACGCCGCGGAATATGCTGACGCCACTGTCTGGGGCCACCTTTTCGTCACGGGGGCGTCAGACAAATCTGTGAAGTGGCCGACACTCGCCGCTTGTCCTCCCGCGGCCCATGTTTATCTCCGGTCGCTGCAGCATCCATCTGCTTCTTCAGGCCCAGCGCAATCCGTCCAGTCGGACTCTGGAGCTTGCTCCCGGTGAGTCGCCCCACGGACTCAGACCCCGCTGGGATCACCGGCCTCGGCCCCCACCGGCCCCGGGCGCGGGCGCAGAGTCAGCCGCATGACCACGGCGTCCTCCGGCGGCGCCTGGTAGTAGCGGCGGCGCCGGCCAATGGGAACGAATCCGTGCCTGGTGTAGAGCCGCTGGGCGGCCTCGTTGGACTGGCGCACCTCCAGCAGGACATCGGGGCAGCTCATCTCTCGGGCGGTGGAGACGAGCTCGGTGAGCATGAGGGAGGCGATCCCTCGTCCGCGCGCGGCCGGGATGGTGGCGATGGTCAGCAGGTCCGCACTGGTCAGCCCACCGGCGTGGTAGAGCCCGGCGTAGCCCAGGAGCCGTGGCCCGTGCGACCCGGTTCCAACAGCGCGATCCGCGGCGTCATAGGCGTCACCGTCGCCATCGCTCTCTTCGGACTCGACGACGACGTAGCGGCGGTCCGCCATCGGCCCGTGGGAGGCCTCCAGCTCGGCGGCCAGCAGGTCACGGCTCCAGGCCTCGGCTCCGAAGAGCTCGCCCTCGAGTCGGGCGACGGCCTCCAGGTCCCCCGCCGCCATCTCCCGCAGACCTGGGGCCCGGCCCGCTCCGGTCGCCTCGGGCACCTCAGTGTCCTTCTTCGCCCCGGGGTCAGCGCACGCGCTTGCGAGCGGCAGGCATCTGCACGTCGGCGTGGCGCAGGTAGAGCGGCTGTGTGCTCAGCTCCTCGCCGCGCTCGAGGCGGGCCAGGGCGATGCGCACCTGGGTCAGGGCGTCGCCGGAGACTGGGGCTAGGGCCTTCTGGCAGGAGGCCATCTCCGCCAGCTCGGGGTAGAGGGAGGCACCGGAGCCGGCCACGACGTCGATGCCTCCACTCCCCTTGTCCTGCCCCGGTGCCTGCTCGGCGAGGCGCTGGGCGACCTGGGCCGGGGGGCAGACGATGATCTCGGTCAGGCGGGTGACGTCGTCGGGACCGTTGGCGCGGAAGAGTGCCGTATAGACCTCGCGCCTGCGGGCGTCGGTGGCGACCAGGACGACCGGCCCCGTCTGCCCCTCCTGGGCTCCGAGCTCATCCAGGGCGCGGCGGGCGACGGCGTCGAGGCTGGAGACCCCGTGGACGGGGACGCCCCGGGTGCGCCCGACGACCCCGGCCGTCACCAGACCCGCGCGCAGTCCGGTGAAGGGGGCCGGCCCGGTGGCGGCGACCACGGCGTCCAGCGGGCGCTCGGCCGCCTCGGGAGCCGACAGAGCCCGGGAGAGCATCTGTCCGAGGGACTCGGCGTGACGGCGGGTATCGGTCTGTTCGTCCTGGCTCAGCACCTGCAGGGCGCGTGCGCCGGCGGCGGAGGGGACGGCATCGACGACCGCGACCTGAGTCCCCAGGGAGGAGTCAATGGAGAGGATTCGCACCGGACCAGCCTATGCCCTCGGGTCTCGCGGCAGGTTGACGCGGCTCTCGGGGATCGTGTCCCCCAGGGTCTCACCGGCGGTCGCATCGGCGTCGTCCTCGGCCCCGTCCCCCAGGAGGGACAGGTCGATGGCGGCGCGGGGGATACCCCGGCGTACTGCGGCGCCCTGGGTGTCGGACTCGTCCCGGCTGAGCCGGTCGGCGCGCTCGGCCATGTCTGCGCGGTTGCGGGCCTGGCGCAGCGGGGCAGTCACCTTGCGCTCGTGACGGACCGTGATGATGACGGTGACGATCCCGACGACGACGACCGCCAGGACCGGCCCCCAGATCGCCCAGCCCCCCGTGGTGGAGCGCTCCTCGCTCTGCCCTGCGGAGGTCTTGGGCTTGGATCCGGCGCGTTCACGCAGGATCTCTCCGTAGTCGCGCAGCTCGATGGGGCCGGCCAGGCGCCGCGTGGCGGCCTCCCCCATCGCCGTCACCGTGGTGCCGCTCAGCGAGTACCAGGCGTTGGCGTTGCGGTCGTGGACGAGGTGGGCCTCGCCCATCTGGTCGACGTCGGTGGCCAGGTCGTCGTCGAAGACGGGGGTGCAGGTGGCGTGCCCCTTGTCGTGGACCACCTCGAGAAGACCGACAGGCTTGCCGCCCGAGGAGACGGTCGCAGCCCAGTCTCCGGTGTCGACGGGTTGGGCGGAGGGCTGGGAGCCGTCGAGGAAGCCGGAGGCCCAGGTGTAGACGCTGCGCGGATCACCCACCGTGATCTCGCCCTGCTCACCGGTGCTCTGACGCACCTGCGCCACGCACTCGCTCTCCATGAGCGCCTTGGCCTCGTCGCGCGAGTCGGCGTCGGCTGCGACTCCTGTCACGCCGCCGGCCGATGTGATCGGCACGGGGCGGGGGCCGGTGTCGGCAACGGCGCGGGCCGGCCCCGGGGCCAGGAGGCAGACACCCAGGAGCGTCACCGCCGCAGCCGGCAGGAGCAGGCGCCGAGGACGCCGGGGACACCGGGAGCACTGAGCGGACTGGATGGGGATGGCGTTGCGGACCGGCGCCACGGTGGCGGGAGTGTTCACAGCGGCGCTCCCGGCTGGCAGGAGGCGTCTGTGCCCAGTGGGCTCAGGTCGACGTCGGCCCAGCGCGGACCGACGGCGCGCACGATGATCGTCCGGTTGCCGTCGTCGACCTCGCCAAGGTCCACGACCGGCTCCCCGGCCACCGAGCCGGCGGGAGACTCCGCCCCGGCGGGGGCCTCCTCGGGCTGCGGGAGCTCGGCGCGCACGGCACCGTGGGGGCGCATCACCTGGATCTCCAGGCGGTCGGGGCTCAGGGCCTCGACCTTCTCCTCGCCCCACTCGACCAGGGTGACGGCGCGATCCAGGGAGGAGTCCAGGTCGAGGGCGTCGATCTCCTCCAGGGAGGTGATTCGGTAGGCGTCGACGTGGATGAGGTCGGGGCCGTCGGACAGGGCGGGGTGCACGCGGGCGATGATGAAGGTGGGTGAGGAGACCCGGCCGCGCACCTCAAGGGCCGCACCGATGCCCTGGGCAAGCGTGGTCTTGCCGGCCCCCAGCCCGCCGGAGAGCATCACGAGGTCGCCGGCGCGCAGCAGGCGGGCCAGGCGGGCCCCCAGTGCCCGGGTCTCGTCGGCGTCGCCGGTGGCGACGGTGATCCCGGGGGCGGTCTGCGGTGTGTGCGGCGCTGGGCTCATATTCCCTCCTCTTCCGTGCATGGATCCGATAGTGGAGCCGGTCTGCCCGGTGGGGACCGGCGATATCCGACGTCTGCCGTCTAGGGTCGAGAGTAGTCGCCGGTGCCGGGTTCCCCGATGTAGCAGCGCGGGACACGAGCTCCCAACCGGGTCACGATCTCGTAGTTGATGGTGCCGCAGGCCTGCGCCCAGTCGTCCGCGGTGGGGACGGCCTCCTGGTCTGATACCGCGGGGGCTCCCCAGAGCACGGCGGTGTCCCCGACCCGGGCCGGTGCCGGCAGGGGCGCGCCGGTCTCGTCCACGGCCGGGCCGAGGTCGATGACCACCTGGTCCATGCACACCCGCCCCACGATGGAGGTCATGAGGCTGCCGACTCCCACGGGACCGGCGGAGCTGGCGGCGCGCGGGATGCCGTCGGAGTAGCCCAGGGGCACGAGCCCCACCCAGCGATCAGTGGGGGCGCTCCAGGTCCCACCGTAGGAGACGGCCTGCCCGGCCTCGATGCGCTTGACCTGCACCAGCGGGGACTCCAGGCGCATGGCGGGCCGCAGCCCGAGCTCGGCGCCGGTGGCCACGGAGGGGTCGGGACTCAGCCCGTACAGGCCGATGCCTGCGCGCACCAGGTCCATGCGGGCCTGCGGGTGCCACAGGAGTCCTCCGGTGGCGGCGAGGTGGTGAGTGGGTGGGTTGAGGCCGGCGGCGAGGACGACCTGCTCGGCCTGCCGGAAGCGCTCCAGGTGCTCCTCGGTGGAGCCGCTGGCCGGCTCGTCGGCGCGCGACAGGTGCGACCACAGGCCGACGACGTCGACCGTTCCCTCATCCGCGGCCCGCCTCAGCGCGGCGGCCAGGGCGGGCAGCTCCTCGGCGGTGGCGCCGCCGCGCGACATGCCGGTGTCGACCTTGAGATGGAGACGCGCCGCCCTCCCCTGCGCCCGGGCCGCCGCCGACAGGGCCTCGAGCTGGGGCAGGGTGGAGACCGACAGGTCCAGGTCGGCCGCCAGGGCGGCACGCAGGGGCGAGTTTTCGGCGGCCGCTTGGTCAGGCTCCATGACGGGCAGGAGCCAGGTGAGGAGCCGGGGGGCCTGCGAGGTGGGCTCCCCCGCCGGGCGGCTCACACCGGCCTCGTCCAGAAGGGCACGCAGGGTCAGGGCCTCGGCGAGCTGGGCCACCCCCAGCCAGGAGGCTCCCGCCGACAGGGCCGTCAGAGCGACC
This sequence comes from Actinomyces sp. oral taxon 175 str. F0384, assembly GCF_000223355.1. Lineage (NCBI taxonomy): Bacteria > Bacillati > Actinomycetota > Actinomycetes > Actinomycetales > Actinomycetaceae > Actinomyces > Actinomyces sp. oral taxon 175. Next base: position 454,901 of record NZ_AFUR01000001.1, on the reverse strand, counting down.
GGCCCCAGCCCGTGACCGTAGGCGTCGGCCTTGACCACGGCCATCCACGGCACGCCCGCCACCTGCGCCAGGCGCCGCCCGTTGTGAGCCACGGCCGCCAGGTCGACGACGGCCCGCGAGGTAGTGGCCGCCGGCGGTGGCGCGCACTGGGCGACTGCCGGGCGCGGAGCGGCGGACGGGGGCATTGCGGCTGAGTCCAAGGAGGTGGTCACGGCGCGATTGTCGCACTGGGGCCGGTAGCGCCGCTGTTTCCTGGCGCACGCCTCCGGTCAGGAGTCCTGACGGATACCGCGTGGCTGACGCGTCTCAGGCGTGGGGCACCGCCTGGAGCCAGTTGAGCTCGAGGCGGGCCGGGCCGAGGGCAGCGGCGATGTCCAGGGCGGCGATCGGGTGCCCGCCGGTCCCCGCTCCCCCGGCGCCCTGCGGGCTTGCTGCGGCATAGGCCCCCGCGAGCGCGTGCAGCCTAACTCCGGCGGCCACCGAGTCGACCAGCGCGTCCAGGACCGGGTCCACCCCGGAGGCGTCCGGCGCGCTCTGCTCCCAGCGGGCGGCCGCGCCGGCCAGGACGGCTCCAAGGATGCCGGCCAGCACGTCCCCGCTTCCGGCGCTCGCCATCCAACCGGGTCCTCCGTCCACGCTGACCAGGGGGCGCTGCGGCGCGGCGATGAGGGTGGTGGCCCCCTTGAGCAGGACGGTGGCGCCGGTGCGGTGGCAGATCTCGCGGGCGGCGAGCCCCGGGTGGGCTTCGACGCGCTCGCGGCTCCAGCGACGGGTCTCCCGCGTCGGCGCCCCCTTGTCCGGCAGCGTGCTCAGCAGCGCGGCGGCCTCTCCGGCGTGCGGGGTCAGCACGTGCAACGGCGTGCATCCCAGGTCCTCGGTGAGGAGCTCGGGCAGGATGCTCAGGGCGCCGGCGTCGACGACGGTGGGGACCCGGGTGGGGCACTGCCGGTCTTTGCCGCAGGGACCCAGGGTGGAGGCGAGTACGGTCCGCACCTCATCGGCCCTGGCGGTGTCAGCGGGGTCGATGCCCGGCCCCAGGACGAGCGCCTGAACGCGTCCGGCGGCGGGAACGACCTCGGGGCGGGCGGCCAGGACGAGGTCCTCCACGCGTCTGGGGGCGGACAGGCGCACCATGCCGGCGCCGGCGCGTACCGCGCCGCTGGCGGCCAGGACGGCGGCGCCAGGGTAGGACTCGCTGCCGGCCCACAGGCCGACCACGCCGCGGGTGTACTTGTGGTCATCGGGCCCGGGCTCGCCAACAGCGCGGTTCAGGTAGTCGCCCAGGGCGCCGTCGACGGGGCGGCGGGCCAGGGGCCGGCTCGTGGGCGCGGGCAGTCCGAGGGGGACGACGTCGACGACGCCACACAGGTGCCGGGCCGGGGGCAGGCACTGGCATCCCTTGAGGCAGGTGAAGGTGACGGTGCGGTCGGCGGCCAGGACCGGGCCACTCACTGTGCCGTCGTCGACGCCGGTTCCGCTGGGCAGGTCGACGGCGATGACTCGCAGCGGGCGACGCCCCGGCTCGCCGGCGGCGATGAGCGGGGCGATGAGGGCGGCGGCTTCAGGTCGCAGCGCCCCGGTGGCGCCGATGCCGGTGAGCCCGTCGAGGACGAGTCCGCCGTGGACGAGGAAGGCCTCGATAGCGGCCATGGCCTCGGCGGAGTCCTGGCCGGTTCCGTCGTCACTGCGGTAGCCGGCGCCGTGAATGGTGACGCCGTGGCCGCGGGCCTCCTCCAGGGCGACGGGATGGGGGTGCTCGGTGGCGAGCACGGCGCTGACCGCGCAGCCGCTGTGGGCGAGCAGACCTCCAGCCAGGAGGGTGTCGGCCCCGTTGTGGCCGCCGCCGACTAAGAGGAGTACCGGGGCCCCGGAGATCCATCCGGGGCCGGTCTGCGTCCCCGCCGTCTCACCTGCTCCTCCCAGCGGCGTCGCCGGGGACAGCGGTGAGGCTGGGGTGGCGGCCACCCCCATGGGGCTCATCAAGGTCAACGGCGCCGGAACCGGCCGGGCGGGGGCCACCGCGGCGCCCGCATTGCCGGTTCCTTGGCGCAGCTCGCGCAGCGCCGCCCGGGCCACCGCGTGGGCGGCGGCTCTCATGTAGCGGTCGGTGCCTGCGGTGACAGGGGCCTCCGCGGCCGCTATCTCCTGAGCGGGCCAGGCGCAGGTGGTGGGGTCGGTGACGTCGTGGGAACGCGGGAGGTCGTTGAGGTCACTCATCCGACCCATTGTCCTCCGCTCCGCTCTCCTCGCCCCTCCAACACGGCTTTGAGACGGGCAGTTTCACAGAGCAAGACCTCGCGGGTGGCCGCCGGCCCGCATTGCCCGTCCGCGGCCACGCGCCAAGAAGTTGTCTCTTCCAGAATTGGTGGCGCGTTCACCCCTCGCGCTACCCGCTCACCCGGCACAATGGCCGAGTGATCCGCGCTGTAGGGACCGACCTGGTTGATATCCCCCGCCTCGAAGGCTACATGGACCGGGTACCCGGCCTGCGCGAGCGGCTCTTCACCCCCGCCGAGCTGGCCGCCTGCCAGAAGCGGGCCGCCTCACTCGGGGCGCGCCTGGCGGCCAAGGAGGCGGTTCTCAAGGCCCTGGGTTCGGCCTACGCCGAGCTCGGGCTGGACGCGCCCCAGGGGTGGGAGTACCAGGACATCGAGGTGACCTCCACGCCCGGCACCCCACCGCGCCTGCGCCTGACCGGGGCGGCCGCGATGGCCGCCCGCCAGGCCGGCATCGGCCACTGGCACATCTCCCTGGCCCACGACGGTGGTATGGCCCAGGCCTTCGTCGTCGCCCAGGCCGATCACGTCGACAACGACGACGACCTGACTCTGTCCTCTCAGCGCTCACAGGCCCGCACGAAGCAGCAGATCCGGTCCCTGCGCCCCGCCCTGTAGACGGTAGACGACGGCGCCGAGCCCGGACTGCGGGCTCGGCGCCGTTGCGGGGCGAGTTAAGGGCCGAGTCGACGTCTCGGCGTCGGTCCTACTCGACGGTGACGGACTTGGCCAGGTTGCGCGGCTGGTCGATATCCAGCCCCTTGGCCCCGGCCAGCGCAGCGGCGAAGATCTGCAGCGGCACCACGGTCAGCAGTGGCCACAGGATCGTGGGGGTGACGGGCATCCGGATGATGTGGTCGGCAAAGGGCTCGACGTCGGTATCCCCCTCCTCCGCGATGACGATGGTGCGCGCGCCGCGGGCCCGGATCTCCTGGATGTTGGAGATGACCTTGTCGTGCAGGACAGGGCGGCGCGGGGTGGGCACGATGACGAAGACCGGAAGACCCTCCTCGATGAGCGCGATCGGGCCGTGCTTGAGCTCACCGGCGGCGAAGCCCTCCGCGTGGACGTAGGCGAGCTCCTTGAGCTTGAGCGCCCCTTCCAGCGCCACCGGGAAGCCGACGTGGCGGCCCAGGAACAGGAAGGAGGACTTGTCCGCCAGCTCGGAGCCCAGCTCACGCACGCGGGCCTCCTCGTGGTCCAGGACGTGCTGGATGCGGTCCGGCATGGCGGCGAGGTTGTCCAGGTACTCGGCGACCTCGTCGGGCCACTTGTTGCCGCGCAGCTGGGCCAGGTAGAGCCCCAGCAGGTAGCAGGCGGTGATCTGGGCGAGGAAGGCCTTGGTGGAGGCCACGGCGACCTCCGGGCCGGCGTGGGTGTAGAGGACGGCGTCGGCCTCGCGGGCGATGGTCGAGCCGTAGGTATTGACGATGGCCAGGACCTTGCTGCCCTGCTCGCGGGCGTGACGCACGGCCTGGATGGTGTCCATGGTCTCGCCGGACTGGGAGATGGCCACGGTCAGGGTCTTCTCGCTGACGACCGGGTCGCGGTAGCGGAACTCGTGGGCGAGCTCGACCTCCACGGGGATGCGGCACCAGTGCTCGATGGCGTACTTGGCGACATGCCCAGCGTAGGCGGCGGTGCCGCAGGCGATGACGATGATCTTGTCGACGCTGCGCAGGACGGCGGGGTCAATGCGCATCTCGTCGAGCTGGAGCTCACCGCGCTCGTCGACGCGGCCGCGCAGGGTGTCGGCCACGGCGGTGGGCTGCTCGTGGATCTCCTTGTCCATGAAGGTGTCGTAGCCGCCCTTGACGGCTGCGGAGGCGTCCCAGGAGACCTCCCAGGTCTTGGGCTCGACGGCGTTACCGTCCTTGTCCCAGACGTGGACGGCGTCGGCGGTCAGCAGGAGGACCTGGTCGTCGTCGACCTCGGCGGCCTTCTTGGTGAAGGCGACGAAGGCGGCGACGTCGCTGCCCAGGAAGTTCTCGCCCTCGCCCAGGCCGATGACCAGGGGGCTGGAGCGGCGGGCGGCGACGATCGCCGCGGGGGCCAGGTCGGTGACGGCCAGCAGCGCGAAGGCGCCCTCGAGGCGGGCGGTGACGGCCTGCATCGAGGCGACCAGGAGGTCGGCGACCCGGGTCGGGTCGGAGGCGGCGGACGGGTCCTGGCGCAGACGGGAGGTGAAGTCGATGTCCAGGACGTGGGCGACGACCTCGGTGTCGGTGTCGGAGAGGAGCTCGCGCCCGGCGGCCTCGACCTCCTCGCGCAGCGGACGGAAGTTCTCGATGATGCCGTTGTGGACCACGGCGAGGTGGCCGGCGCGGTGGGGGTGGGCGTTGGCCGTCGTCGGGCCGCCGTGGGTGGCCCAGCGGGTGTGTCCGATGCCCGCGGTGGCGGGAGCCGGCGGGGTGGCCTCCAGGATGGCGCGCAGCCCGGAGAGCTTGCCCGCCTCCTTGACGACATCCAGGCCGGAGGGCCCCACCAGCGCGACGCCCGCAGAGTCGTAGCCGCGGTACTCCAGACGGCCGAGGCCATCCATGAGAACGGTCAGGGAACGGGAGGAACCAGTTTCACTCAGAGGGCCGACGTGGCCGACAATTCCACACATGCTCCGATCGAATCATGCCGGCGCGGCGTTGACAACGAGCGCAGGCACACGTCGATGTGATCTCGGCGTGATCTCTGCGTGATCCCATTCCCCGCCGGCACCCCACCGACACCCCGACGGGCCCCATTCGTTCCTCGGGGATTGTCCGCCGGGCGTCTTCATTTGCGACACTGTGTCGGTGACATCCGAGCTGAGCGACCCGAGTGACCTGGGTATTCCGGGCGCCTCGCCCTACATCGAGCTGGACCGGGACCAGTGGTCCGCCCTGGCGTCCTCGGCGCCGCTGCCGCTGACCCAGGCCGATGTCGAGAAGCTGCGGGGACTGGGCGACCCCATCGACCTGGCCGAGGTCGACGCCGTCTACCGACCTTTGACGGCGCTGCTGGAGGACTACATCGCCACCTCGCGTGAGCGGGCACACCGCACCGGCGCTTTCCTGGGGGTGGCGGAGCCGCCCACGCCTTTCATCGTCGCGGTGGCCGGGTCGGTCGCCGTGGGCAAGTCGACGACGGCGCGCCTCATCGCCCACCTGCTCGCCCGCTTCCCGGACACGCCCAGGGTGGACCTGGTGACCACCGACGGCTTCCTGCTGCCCAACCGGGTCCTTGAGGAGCGCGGACTCATGGCCCGCAAGGGATTTCCCGAGTCCTACGACCGTCGCGCCCTGCTGGAGTTCGTCGCGGCGGTGAAGTCCGGCAGCGAGCGCGTCCAGGCGCCCGTCTACTCCCACACGGTCTACGACATCGTCCCGGACCGGCACGTGACGGTGGAGCGCCCCGACATTCTCGTGCTGGAGGGACTCAACGTGCTCCAGCCCGCCCCGCGGGGATCGCGGCCGGGGGCCTCGGCGCTGGCGGTGAGCGACTTCATCGACTTCTCGATCTACGTCGACGCCGACCCCGACGACATCCGCCGCTGGTACCTGGACCGGTTTCTCACCCTCAAGCACACGGCCTTCACCCAGCCGGGCTCCTACTTCCGGCGCTTCGCCGAGATCCCCGACGACGTGGCCCTGGCTGGAGCGAACGAGATCTGGGAAAGCGTCAACCTGGTCAACCTGCGCGAGAACATCGCCCCCACCCGAGGGCGGGCCACCCTGGTCCTGACCAAGGACGCCGAGCACCGCATGAGCCGGGTCCTGCTGCGCAAGTCCTGATTCCTCGTCCTCACGCGCGAGGCTCCCGTGGGGCGAGCCGCCTGGGGTGGGACATCGGCGGTCGGTTCGCTGGAAAGGGCGAGTCGGGTCACCCGCAGCCTCCCTACTGGCCTTGGGCGTGCACTGTACGAGGGTCGGGTACTACTGCGGGAGGGTCGAGTGCACTCCCGGTAGGTGGGACCTTCGTGCAGTGCGCACAACCCCTGGCCAGTAGATCCCCACCCTCGTGGAATGGACCGCACCAGAAGAGGAACATGCCCGAACCGACATCAAGCGTGCGCCGTCAGCAACCCGACGGAGAGCCAAGGATGTCCACATCGGCGACAAAGGCTTGGATCATTCTCACGCTGACGAAGCAAAACCGCATGATTCCAAGGTTCGCGTTCACGCGATCTGAGGTTCGAAAGTCCCATTATCACCGATGGGGACACCAACATGCCGATTCCCCGGAGAGTCCAGTGCAGCACCCAGCGTTAACACCGCAATGGCGGCACCGAGCTAAATTCTCAGAAAACACTCCCACCCCATTCCTTCCACATGATTAACGAAGATCATCGACAGCCTTGATAAAAACCTCAGGTTGTTCAGAATGAATATCATGACCGCTTTTAACGTTGTCAACTAGAGTGCCACGAGAGAGAAGCGAGTGGACACGCGACGCATCACGATCATCCATAGCACCGAGCAGCACCCCACGACCATCATAGTAGCCCTGCATATTTGATGGATGAGCAGCATGCAAAATTATTGACGGACAGCGAACATCCTTCAGTGTCTCCGCCTGATTAAAACCAGCAAACCACGAGAAATCATAGAAGGTCTCACCAAATCGTAAGTCATAGGCGCCCGTACCATCCTGCAAGTTAGCCGTCAAGTCGAAGAACTCATTGACATGCAGCTCAGGAGGATAATACCAAAGGCGCGGTATTTCGCCAGGGTGGCGCCTCATGTAATCGAGGGCAGGACGCTTAACAAACACATCAAAGTTCTTTTGCCCAAGAACTTGCGCAAGATAGGTGTGCTCAAGCGAGTAGCGGGTGAAATTTCGTTCACCGCTTCGCAAAAAACGATGCATATCGCGAAACCCGAGCCAAGCAAATGTCTTCTCAGCCCTTCCAGGTTCAGTCGCAAAGAATGGCGCATCCTCAATCAACAAACCAGTGACAAGCTGCGGAGCCCTGGCGGCAACGATGGTCGCCAACAGACCTCCCGAAGAGTGACCGGAGATCAAGACTGGAGACTTGACGACATGCTGGATAAACCACACGAAATCAATCGCATTCTTGATCGCCGTATAATCTGCCGGATTTTTACTCGATCCACCATGGCCATAACAGTCGACCGCAAACACGTGATAGCGTTGAGATAGTTCTCCAAGCACTGCACTATAGTCCTTCCACGTTGTTTGCTGGCCGTGGACCAACATGAGCGGCGAACCATTGTCCGGCCCCTCACCATAGTGAATGATCGCACCACTCGGCAGCATTACCTGCTTTTCGATATAACCAGCACGACGAACAACTGCCTCCGCAGCCCGATCATACGTCATATTTCGATGAGCATAATAAGTCACACCTCCTCCGAGCAGGCCAAGCACGGCGCACATTATTATCAGCACACGCACCCTCTTTCGCTTAGTTTTCAGTATTGTCATGTGCCGCACGATGGTCCCCCTCCACATGACGAGCAGCCTGCACAAAGAACTGCGTATCCATCAAGGCGAGCCCCCGGTCGATGTCGCCAATCAGTAGGAGCTCATCACCAGCCTTAATGTTGAAAACCTTTCTGGCACGTACTGGAAGCGTAAGCCTCCCATCCTGATCGATCACAACGGTGCCAAATATGTATTTACCGGGGCGATCAAGCATGGCAACCAATGAAGTGTCACCGTTGACAAGATCGTCGATCGCAACATCGAACACCTGCGCCAACCGAACGCATGAGGAAATGTCGGGATTACCACCCGGAGCCTCCCACTTGGCAATGGTCTGTCGAGAGACACCAACCTTGTTTGCCAACGTTTCCTGAGTCCAGCGACGCTTTTTGCGCAAGGTGGCGATGTTGCTACTAATCATAAACAAATAATAAAACAGCACACCACGGTCGTCAATCAAACAATACAGACAAAATGAGGTTTGCATGTTAAAAATAGTGGCATCCACCCCTGTTTGAATCCCACCAGAACCCACTCTTCACCAGTCCTGATCTGACGACCTTCCTGGGACGGGCCACCCTGGTCCTGACCAAGGACGCCGAGCACCGCATGAGCCGGGTCCTGCTGCGCAAGTCCTGAGCGCCCGTCCCTGAAGCCGCCGTGAAGGCGGTCTGAAACCGGAGGGCAGCAGACTCAAGGTCATGACAGCACAGGAAACCCGCACGGCTCCGATGAGCATCCTCGTCGTCGGCCTCGAAGTCATCGGGACAACCTACGGATACCTTTTTCAGAAGGCCGGTCACCACGTCGAGCACCTGGTGCGGCAAAGCAGTACGAGGGCCTCAGTCAGCTCGCTCGAGGTCGAGATCCTCGATGGCAGGCGTGACCCGAAAGGCTCGCTGTCCCAGGACCAGTACACCGTTCACCACCGGGGACACACGAGCTACGACCTCATCGTGGTCTCGGTGCCGCAGGGCAGGATCGCCGAGGCAATGGCCGGCCTCCGTACGGGTGGGATCGAGGGACCTGTGCTTCTGTTCTGCGGATTCTGGGGAGAACGCGAGGAGCTCGACCGTTTAATGGCCGGCCGCGATGTCCTTCTGGGGTACCCGGTGGCGGGCGGGAGCATCACGGGAGAACGGCTCACCTGCTGCGTCTTCGACCACGTCATGCTGGAGCGGCGCGACAAAGCCCGTTTCCCGGGCTACGAGAGGGTGGAGGCGCTGTTCGGCTCCTGCGGCATCAGCCTCGAGCGCCCCCATGACATGCTCGAGTGGATCTGGCTGCATATGGCGATCAACGCCGGTGTCGGTGCCGTGGCAGCAATGTACGGCGACGTCGAGGACACGACGCGCGCCGCCGAGCAGCTCATGGGCTCTACCAGGATGCTCGCCCGGGTGGTCAAGGCGATCCGGGAAGCATCGAGGATCGTGGCCTCGCGCAGCGTTGATCTGAGGCGCTACCGCAGCGAGATGCTCGTCTACCGGCTGCCGACCGCCGTGTCCGCACCCCTCATGAAGCGGATGTTCGCCAGGAATCTCCTCACCCGACGGATCATGACACTGCATGGCAACACCGCTGACCTGTTGTTCGTGTGCCGGACCGTCTACGAGCAGGGCCGGACCAACGGAGTCCCTGCGCCCATCTTCTACAGAAGCTACGAGGCGGCCCAAGACAAGGCCACCCGTCACGATCAGCACCTACCTGGCATGGTCCGTGGACGGAACGAAACGGCGTGAAACCGAGTGACGTCGCAGTGAAGCCGCGGTGAAACCGCTGGGGTCCAGCCTTGGCGGCATGGCAACACGAACAGCAAACGAATCGCTCTCACCGGGCGAGACACCGGCCATCAGGACCGATGGCCTGACCCGCACCTTCGGCTCCTTCACCGCCGTCGACCGCCTGGACCTGGAGATCCCCACCGGCATCGTCTACGGCCTGCTCGGCCCCAACGGTGCCGGCAAGTCGACGGCGCTGCGCATGATGACCACCCTGCTGGCCCCCACCCGGGGCCGGGCGATGGTCCTGGGGCACGACGTCGTCCGCGAGCGCCACGCGGTGCGCGGCCTCATCGGGGTGACGGGACAGTACGCCAGCGTCGATGAGACGCTCACCGGCTCGGAGAACCTGCGCCTCTTCGGGCGCCTGCTGGGCCTTGGCCGGCGTCGGGCGCGGGAGCGGGCCGAGGAGCTGCTGGCCGCCTTCAGCCTGACCGAGGCAGGCGGCAAGCGGGTGAGCGGTTACTCCGGTGGGATGCGGCGGCGACTGGACCTGGCGGTCTCGCTCATCTCCCGTCCCCCGCTCATCTTCCTCGACGAGCCCACCACTGGTCTGGACCCGCGTACGCGTGAGCAGATGTGGGACGTCATCCGTTCTCTGGTGGAGGGCGGCTCGACGATCCTGCTGACCACTCAGTACCTGGAGGAGGCCGACCGCCTGGCTCACCGGGTCGGCATCATCGATGCCGGACGGCTCATCGCCGAGGGCACCCCCGATGAGCTCAAGGACCGGGTGGGCAGCAGCTCTCTGGTGCTGACGCCGGCGACCCCCGAGGACCAGGCCGCTACCGCTGCCGTTATCGAGCGGGTGACCGGTCACGCCCCGGCGACCGTCGACCAGGGCACCCACCTGCAGGCGCCGCTGAGCGAGGCCTCAGTGGCCACCGAGGTGCTCGTGGCCCTGCGCGACGCCGGTCTGTCGCCCAGAACCGTCTCGGTGGACCGCCCCAGCATGGACTCGGTCTTCATGGCCCTGACCGGGCAACCCACGAAGCACGATGACGCGGCCTCACCCGATGCCGCCGCGCCGTCGGCGCCATCACCCACTTCCCCATCCGCCCGTCCCGCAGACTCTCAGGAGCAGTCATGACCGTCCCCGCCACCGCACCGACCAGTACCTCCCTCTCCCCCGGCGTCTGGCGTTTCAGCGAGGCCCGGCTCGTCCCGGACACCCTGGCCATGGCCTGGCGCTCACTCATCACCATGGTGCGCAACCCCGGGGAGTTCTACGACATCCTCATCCAGCCGGTCATGTTCACTGTCCTGTTCGGCGAGCTCTTCGGCGGCGCCATCGCCGGCGACGTCAAGGCCTACCTGCCCACGATCGTCCCGGGTCTCATCATCATGAATGCCTTGACCACGAGCCAGAGCGTGGGCGTGGACCTGCGCGAGGACATGGACAAGGGCGTCTTCGACCGCTTCCGCACCATGCCGATGTCCCGTATCGCGCCGGTCCTGGGTCCCATGGTCTCCGACGTGCTGCGCTACCTCATCTGCACCTCACTGACCGTACTCACCGGCTACGTCCTGGGCTACCGGCCCGTCAACGGCTGGTCCGGGGCGCTGGGCGCCATCGCCCTGGCGGCGGGCTGCGCCTGGGCCATCGCCTGGATCTTCCTCTTCCTGGGGACGGTGTTCTCCTCGGCCCAGGCGGTGACCTCCTTCACGGTGATCGTCCTGTTCCCGCTGACCTTCCTGTCCAACGCCATGGTGCCCACCTCGACGCTACCGGGCTGGCTCAAGGCCTTCGTAAGCCACAACCCGGTCTCGCACATCGTCGACGGCGGCCGGTACCTGCTGGACGGAACAGCGGGCTCGGCCGGGGACGTGCGGGCCGCGATCATCGGCTCGCTGCTGATCCTGGCCATCATGGCTCCCCTGACGGTCGTGCGCTACCAGCGGCGCAACGCCTGAGCCGCACCTCAGGGACTCAGCCGACCTCGCCCGCCAGACGGCCGGCGAGGTCGGCGGCGTGAGCCACGAGCCCGCCGCGGTCCAGGGACCGGATCCTCTCCTCGGCCTGCGCCAGCGCCCGGGCGTCCAGCCGCTCAGTGCGGCTGCGCAGGTAGTCGTGGGAGAGCAGGCGGCAGGTCTGGTTGGTGCCCACCGCCAGGGCGGTGGCGACCAGCTCGCCCCCTACTGCCCGCCGGTCGGAGCCCGCATCCTCAGCAGCCACGGCGGACAGGCCGACGGCCGCCGCGAAAGCCATGAGCGTGGGAATGTCACGCTGCAGTGGAGCCGGATCGGAGAGGATCTCGCGCAGCAGGGAGGTGGCTCGGGCACGGACGGCTCGGGCATCGAGCTCGACGGCGTCGTCGGGGCTGAGCTCGACGTCGGTGACCAGGCACATGCTCAGGATGTAGAGCTCCCACTGGGAGCCCGATCCCAGGATGGAGCGCCAGTTCCCGGCGTAGCGCAGGCTCACGCGCTGGATGAGGGCGGCGGTGCGCGCGTTCCCGCGGGTGAGCTCCAGCTCGCCACGCACGGAGCGGGCGATGAAGCGCATAGTTCCCGGCAAGTCGACCGGCTCCAGGCTCTCCAGCAGCCTGCCCGCCGTCTCGGGGCGCGGATCGAGGTAGACCGCGCAGTAGGCCCCCTCCATGTGCAGTGTCGTGCGGAAGAACTCGCCCCAGCTGGGTAGGACCCGTTCCAGGAGCACCTGGGCGCGCGAGCAGGCGTCGACGACCTGGCTGTAACGCCCCAGGGACATGAGCACCTGCAGCCGGTGGAGGTGCAGCTCGAGCAGGTGAATGCCGGCCAGGTCGTGGCCATGGAGCCGCCCCAGGAGGGCCTCGATGGTCTCCAGGGAGGCCTGAGGATCACCGTCGTCCTCCTGCTGGGCGGCCAGGCAGCGGGTCGCCGCCCAGGCGACCCAGGGGTCGGCGTCGCCGGTCAGCTCGGGCCACTGCTCATCGCTCGCACGCAGGAAGCGCCTGACCCGGCTGAACGGTCCCTCTCCGTCGAAGGAGGCCGGCAGCAGGGAACGGACCTGTGCAGGCACGTGGCTCAGGAGCCCGAAGAGGGTGACGCACAGGGCCAGGACGCTCAGGCCTGCCTCATTGCCGCGTGAGTCCTGGGCGGGTTGGACAGCGGAAGCGATGAGGCGCGCACCGTAGTCGGCGATGCGCTCATAGCTCCAGGTGACGCTCCACAGGCGCATGAGGGCGGCACCGATGAGGCAGATGGCGTCGCGCAGCTCCGCCGGCAGGTGATCCGTGCCGTGGCCGTCGGCCTGTGCCAGGAGCCGGTCGAGCTGTTGAAGGATGACGGCCTCATCGTGGGTGACCTGCCGGAAAAGGCGGTCGTGGCGGCGCGCCTCGGGGTGACGGGCATCGCCGAAGTCGCCGGCGTCCACGGGAAAACGGATCTGGGAGCACAGGTCCACCGCCCACTGGCGCAGGGCCGCGCGGGCCTCGGCCTCGTCACCGGAGGCGGACAGCTGCGCCAGAGCGAAGTCGCGGACGGTGACGAGCATGTGGAAGCGGGGCAGGCCGTGGTCGCGCACCACGAGCAGGGAGTGGGAGACCAGGGCGTCGAGGAGGTCGGCGGCCTGCGCGCCGATGAGCGCCTCCGCGGGCAGGAGGGTGAAGCCGTCGGCGAGCAGGGCCAGCCGAGCCAGGGCGCGGCGTTCGGCGGCGTCGAGCAGGTTCCAGGACCAGTCGATGACCGCTGTCAGGGTGCGCTGACGGGCGGGGGCGTCACGGGCGGCGGTGAGCAGATCGGGTCTGCCGGGTAGTCGCTCGGCGATCTGGCCGACCGACAGGCTGCGGGTGCGTGCGGCGGCCAGCTCGATGGCCAGGGGGATGCCCTCCAACCGGCTCAGGAGCTCGCCTAAGTCGTCATCGTCGATGACCTGGCCGGGGCGAGCGGCCAGAGCACGGGTGCGGAAGAGCTCGGCGGAGGAGGCAGCATTGAGGGCCTCAAGGCGGTGGACGTGCTCCGCGGCCAGGTCGAGGGGGCGGCGCGAGGTCGCCAGGACGCGCAGATCGGGGCAGGCGACCAGGAGCGGCCCGATGAGGTCGGCCGCCTCGCCGGCCAGGTGCTCGCAGTTGTCCAGCACCAGGACGGTTCCGGGCTGGGAGAGGGCGGCGGCCAGATCGCGGTGCGGGTCACCGTTGACGACTGCGGAGCCTCCGACTGCGTCGAGCACGACCCTGGCCAGATCGGCTCCGGGTGACACCTCGGCGAGGGCGACGACGTAGACGGCGGGGCGGCGGCTGCGGGCCGCCACCACCTGGGCCAGGGTGGTCTTGCCGACCCCACCGGGGCCGGTGAGCGTCACCAGACGGTGGGTGCTCAGGGCCTTGAGAACACCGGTCACGTCCGCCTCGCGCCCCAGGAAGTGCTCGGGCTCGGGCTGCAGGCCGTGGCGCACAGGGCTCTCGGCGGCCAGGACGGCCTCGTGGGCGGCGCGCGCGGCCGGTCCGGGCACGGCTCCCAGCTCGCGCAGCCGACGGCGGTACTGCTCGTAGATCTCCAGGGCCGCAGCCGGTGAGCGCACCCAGGACTCGGCGCGCATGAGGGCGGCCAGGACGGTCTCGTCGCCGCCGTCGCGCTGGGAGGCCTCACGCAGCAGGTCCACGGCCCGCTCGTGCTCACCGGTGGCCTCCAGGGCGAGCCCCCGGTCGCGGCGGGCCCCCTCGGTCAGGGCTGCAGCCCGCTCTCGCAAGAGGGCCATAGGGGCGGCTCCTGCTCCACCGTTGTCATCGACCTCGTCGGGAACGGGCACCTGGGGCAGTCGGTCGGTGAGATCGAGGACCTGCTCCCACTGGCCGGCGGCGGCGCAGGCTCGGGCGCGCTCCGCCCGATACGACAGGTCCCGGACATCAGCCTCCGCCTCCGCCAGCTCCAGTCGGTAGCCATCGCCGTTGCGCTCGACGACGCCCTCCCCCACGACGGCACGCAGCCGGGAGACGACGACGTGAAGCGCCCGCAGCGGCCGGGCCGGGGCGTCGTCGGGCCACAGGGCCTCAATGAGGGCGCCGTCGCTCACCCTGGCGTCCTGGCTGCCGGCGAGCACGGCGAGCAGGTCAAGGCTCCTCCCGCTCAGGGACCGGCCTTGCCAGGTCGGCGGCTCCGTCAGGAGAGCCAGGCGGTACGGAGAGGTCACGAGGCCATTCTCACCCATCACCGTGAGGCGGTGCTCCACACGCCGGGGCCGGTCGCGACACCGGCCACCGTACTGGTGGCGGCGGCTGCGAGGTCCTCAGGTGAGACTCAGGTGCTAGGAAGCAGCAAAGGCTTGAGACGACATGCGCTTGAGCAGAGTAGACACATCCGGGACGTCATCGTGAGGGCCATCGTCAGAAAGAGTAAAACGTTGAGCCTTCATCGTATCCATGACAGCGCCGATGGACGATGTGCGGCCCTGAGGTCCGGCCCCAAGCGTCACCCCTTCGGCAGCACACCAACCTTCGGGGGCCTGCTTTGAAGGCATCTCCCACCTGAAAAAGCCGAAGCGCTTGCTGCCCCGGCGATCGGGGAAGAACACGGCGACGATCGTGTCGGCACCGTGGTCGAGGTGATCGGCGATCACGGAGTCGATGGGCTCGGACTCAGGGACCGCAAGGATCCTGGTGTCATTGAGGTAGTGGTTGCGCCTGAACAGCTCCCGCCCCTGAGTCGTACCGAGGAAAAGCCCCACAGCGCGCGCCGCATCACGCCGCGTCGTCTTGGTGTCACTCATCTCTGCCAGCTCCTGAAGTGCTGTTCCATCCAGTCGATTACCTGCTTGTATGACTCGTCGTAAGACGCCCCCAGTATGGCATGGTCGTTCCTCCCCAGTACTTGGATGGGACGGGTCTCACGGTCGCGGTCCCGATGGTACTGGTGAGAGTGGATGCAACCATGACGCGTGTCGATCCGAAACACGGGCTGCCAGCCGTCATCAGGGCTAGATCGCCACTCATGCTGGAGCGCATAGTCGACCACGCGCCCCCTGTAGGTCCTCAACCGTATGACTATCCGGTGGCGCCCTGGCCCGGCGATCGGGCCGACATCGATTGGGTAGGTCTCGTCCTCACATACGTGGATCGGCGGAGGACGGTATCCGCCGTCGGGCAGGTCCATGCTCGCTCCGCTCGATTTGTTAGACGCTGTATCCCAACGGTTATATCAGAAGTAGATCGGCAATAACATTGGGGCTGAGGCATAGACGTCACCCACTACACGGCCACGCCGTGCACCTGCAGTTCCAGAACCTTCAATGGCCTGTGCCCCGCCCATAGGTTCTGGGCGGGGCACATAGATCGGGCATGATGCCTTTTGAAGGCAGGGGAGGAAACCGCCGTCAGCTCACAGGCTGAGGTTGTTCTTGACGGTGTCGGCCAGGGAACGGGCCACGCGGTCGGCCTCCTCCTGGGTGGCGGCCTCGACCATGACGCGCACGAGCGGCTCGGTGCCCGAGGGGCGCAGCAGGACCCGGCCGGTCTCGCCCAGGTCCTTCTCCGCGGAGGCCACGGCGTCCTGCACGGCCTTGTTGGTGCTGGCGGCGCCCTTGTCGACATTCTTGACGTTGATGAGGGTCTGGGGCAGGCGGGTGACGACGCTGGCGAGCTCGGCCAGCGTCTTGCCGGTGCGCTTGACGCGCGCAGCCACGTGCAGGGAGGTGAGCACGCCGTCACCGGTGGTGGCGTGGACGGTGTCGATGACGTGCCCGGACTGCTCGCCGCCCAGGGTGTAGCCGCCCTGGAGCATCCGCTCGAGCACGTAGCGGTCGCCCACGCCGGTCTGGACGGTGCGGATGCCGTGCTCACGCATGGCCAGGATGAGGCCGAGGTTGCTCATGACGGTCACGACGAGCGTGTCGGAGCCGAGAGTGCCGTCGGCCTTCATGCCGATGGCGAGCATGCCCATGATCTGGTCACCGTCGACGAGCTTGCCGTCGGCGTCCACGGCCAGGCAGCGGTCGGCGTCGCCGTCGTAGGCCACACCCATGTCCGCCCCGACCGCCGTGACGTAGTTCTGCAGCTGCTCGGGGTGGGTGGAGCCGCAGTTGTCGTTGATGTTGAGACCATCCGGAGAGGCGTTGATGACGATGACCTCGGCGCCGGCGGCCCGCAGCGCGGCCGGGCCGACGACGGAGGCGGCGCCGTTGGAGGCGTCGACGACGATGCGCAGGCCGGACAGGTCAGTGGCGACGGAGTCGACGAGGTGGTTGATGTAGTTCTGATCCGCGACGGTCTCCCCCTTGATGACGCGGCCGACGTCGGCGCCGGTGGGGCGGTCGTTGACCTTGCCCAGGAGGGCCTCGATCTCGTCCTCGACGGCGTCGGCGAGCTTGTAGCCGCCGCGGGCGATGAACTTGATGCCGTTGTCCGGGAAGGGGTTGTGGGAGGCGGAGATCATGACGCCCAGCTCGATGTCCTGGGTGGCCGTCAGGTGGGCGATCGCCGGGGTGGGCAGGACGCCCACGCGGGTGACGTCGATGCCGGAGGAGGCCAGGCCCGCGCTGATGGCGTGGTCGAGGAACTCTCCGGAGGCGCGGGTGTCGCGGCCCACGATCGCGCGGGGGCGGCCGCTGCGTGAGCTCCGTGCGGCGGACGTGTCCTTGGTCAGGACGCGGGCCGCGGCCTCACCGAGCTGTACGGCCAGGGCGGGCGTGAGCAGGTCGTTGGCCAGGCCGCGTACGCCGTCGGTTCCGAAGAGACGAGCCATGGAAATCCTCCTGAAGGGTGACGAAACAGCACCATCCTGCCACGGGGCGCCGAACATCGGGGCCCAACCTTCGGCCAGCGCACAAGGTCTGATGTCCTGCGCCGACCCCGGCCCGGCGGCTCGCGCCCGAGATCGCGCCCCCCACCTGGGCGCATCGGCTGCCTGCCGGCCGCGTATCGACTGAAGCGGTGCCGCCCGGGAGGCTCCCCGCCACCCCTGACACATGACGACGGCGGCCGCCCCAGGAAGGGGACGACCGCCGTCGTAGCGGAGGGGAGGCCCGGCCGGCTCGGCCAGGACCTGACCCGATCAGCGCTTGGAGTACTGAGGGGCGCGGCGGGCCTTGTGCAGACCGGCCTTCTTGCGCTCCACGATGCGCGAGTCGCGAGTGAGGAAACCGGCCTTCTTCAGGGTGGCGCGGTTGGCCTCACGGTCGATCTCGTTGAGCGCGCGGGCGATGCCCAGGCGCAGGGCGCCGGCCTGGCCGGAGACGCCACCGCCGTTGATGCGGGCGACGACGTCGAAGCGGCCCTCGAGGTCCAGGATGGTGAAGGGGGCGCGCACGAGCTGCTGGTGCAGCTTGTTGGGGAAGTAGTCCTCCAGGGAGCGGCCGTTCAGCGTCCACTGGCCGGTGCCGGGAACGAGGCGCACGCGAGCGACGGCCTCCTTGCGGCGACCCAGGCCGGAGCCGGGGGCGGTGATGGACTGGCCGCGACCCGGAGCGGACTCCTCGGTCTCGGTGGTGTAGCTGGAGGGGGCGTTCTCCTCGTCCAGCGCGTCAATGTCGACAGTGGTCTCAGCCACGATATGTCCTTTGCTTGTCGCGGGGTGCCGAGCGCTGGAGCGCTTACTGGGCGACCTGGGTGATCTCGAACGTCTTCGGGCTCTGGGAGGCGTGCGGGTGCTCAGCACCCGCGTAGACCTTGAGCTTCTTGAGCTGGGCGCGACCGAGCTTGGTGTGGGGAACCATGCCCTTGATGGCCTTCTCGACGGCGCGCTCAGGGCGGGTGGCCAGCAGCTCGCGGTAGGAGACGGCGGTCAGACCACCCGGGTGGCCGGAGTGGCGGTAGGCGAACTTCTTGTCAGCCTTGCCGTTGGTGAGAGCCACCTTGTCGGCATTGATGATGACGACGTAGTCGCCGCAGTCCTCGTTGGGGGCGAACTGGGGCTTGTGCTTCCCACGGAGCAGGGTGGCGGCCTGGGCCGCGAGTCGACCCAGGACGACGTCGGTGGCGTCAATGACGTACCAGTTCTTCTCGACGTCGCCGGGCTTCGGTGTGTACGTGCGCACGGGCGTTGCCTTCGTTTCTCTTGGCGAGTGGGCACGCCGAAGCGCGGTGAAGCGTTCGCGTTCGGCGAGACCACCATGGTCAGGTGAGTGGTCGGAGCACAGGCGATCCGGGGCGAGTGGGACGGCACCGCGGACACGCACACGTGTGCTGCACGACGATTGCCAACAGTACCGGGCGCCCCGCGGAAGGGTCAAAAGGTGCGGCTTCCCAGTTCCGTGAATCGCACCACGCGGCCAGGCGAGCCCCTGACCGCCGATCAGCAGCTCAGACGCCGGGTGGTGCGGGCCCGCTCGGCCTGGGCGGCGAGCTCGTCGTCGGCCGGGTAGGTGACCTCCTCCAGGGTCAGTCCGTGCGGCGGGGCGACGGGGGCGGCGCTCTGGCGCGTGCGGGCGTCCAGGAGCTCGCGCGGCCAGGTGACCGGCTTGCGTCCCTGCCCGACGGCCAGGCCCGCCCCCACCAGGGAGCGGACCATGGAGTGGCAGAAGGCGTCGGCGACGACGCTCAGGGTCACGAGCCCGGCGTCCGGCCCTGCGTCCGGCCCGGCCTCGGCCCGGCGCCACTGCAGGGTACGCAGGGTGCGGATGGTCGTGGCACCCTCGCGGGGCTTGCAGTAGGACAGGAAGTCGTGCTCGCCGAGCAGGGGCCGGGCACAGGCGTCCATGGCCTCGACGTCGAGCACCTCGGGCAGCCATAGGACGGTGGCGCGCCGGGCGGGGTCGCGCGGGGCGGCGGCGTCGGCGATCCGGTAGGTGTAGCGGCGGCTCAGGGCGCCGAAGCGGGCGTCGAAGGCCTCCGGCACGGTGCGTGCCCCGGTGACGACGACGTCGCTGGCCCCGCGCGGCGTGCGCGCCAGGCTCTGCTGGGCCTCACGGGCAAGGACGCCCGCCACCCGGGTGAGCAGGGCGGCCTCGGGGAGGCGCTCGGAGCGTCCGGGCAGTGCGGCCCAGGCCTCAGGACTCACGTCGAGGTGGGCCACCTGGGCGGCGGCGTGGACGCCGGCGTCGGTGCGTCCGGCCACGGTGAGGCGGATGGGCTCACGCAGCACGGTGGCCAGGGCGGAGGTGAGGACCCCCTCGACGGTGCGCAGCCCGGGCTGGGCGGCCCACCCGGAGAAGAAGGTCCCGTCGTAGGCCAGGTCGAGGCGGATGCGTGGCATGCCCCCATTGAACCGCACCGGCTTCGCCCTTCCACTAGGCTCGCGGCCGTGAGCACAACGACTCTGTCCGTGGACTGCGGAGGCGGCGGCATCAAGGCTTCGGTGCTGGACTGCGAGGGCAACATCATCTCCCGCGCCGTGCGCACCCCGACCCCCTACCCGCTGCCGCCGGAGAAGCTGGTGGAGACCATCGCCTCGCTGGCCTCCCAGCTGCCGGGCGCGGACCGGGTGACGGTGGGGATGCCGGGCATGATCCGCCACGGGGTCGTCGTCGCCACGCCGCACTACATCACCAAGGACGGCCCGCGATCCAAGGTGCTGCCCGACCTGGTGGAGGCCTGGGGCCGCTTCGACATGGGCGCCGCCGTCTCCAGGGCCCTGGGAATCCCCTCCCTGGTCCTCAACGACGCCGAGGTCGCCGGGGCCGGTGTCGTCACGGGCCACGGCCTGGAGATGATCGTGACCCTGGGCACGGGCCTGGGCAACGCGGTCTTCGACAACGGGGTCCTGGCCCCGCACGTGGAGGTCTCCCAGGGGCCGGTGCGCTGGGGACTGACGTACGACGACTACATCGGCGAGCACGAGCGCCTGCGCCTGGGCGACGCCCACTGGTCGCGCCGGGTGCGCCGCGTCGTCGACGCCCTGCGCCCCATGTACCTGTGGGACCGCCTCTACCTGGGCGGCGGCAACTCGCGGCGGATCACGGCGGCCCAGCTGGCCAAGATCGGCGACGACGTCGTCGTGGTCCCCAACGAGGCCGGCATGACCGGGGGCGCCCGCTGCTGGGACATGGCCCGCCCCTAGTTCCCGTTACTCCGTCCGTCGCCGGGGCCCTCCCCCAGGGGAGGCCGGTTACCTTCGCGGCACACCCGGCCGCTCATATCTCCGACTCAGCACCAACAGTCCCTTGCCGAGGGGCGCATCACCTTCTATCTTGCCGATAAGTTCTGCGACGTGTCCACGGCGGCACCCTCATCGTGCAAGGAGGCACTATGCGTATCGGAGTCCCCTGCGAGCCGGCCGATCAGCCGCGTGCCGCTGCGAGCCCACAGACGGTGGAGCGGATGATCCGCCTGGGCTACGAGGTCCTGGTGGAGAGCGGCGCCGGGGCGCGGGCGCAGTTCCCCGACGAGGCCTATGAGGCCGCCGGGGCCAGCCTGGCCGGCGGGGCCCGGGTCTGGGGCTGCGACGTCGTGGTGAGCTCCTCGGCCCCCGCCGAGGAGCACCTGGCGCTCATGAGCCGGGGCGCGGTCCTCATCTGCCGGCTGGACCCGGCGCGCCACCCCGAGCTCCTCGAGTCGCTGCGCGAGCGCGGCATCAGCGCTCTGGCCCTGGACGTGGTCCCCAGGATCTCGCGGGCGCAGTCCCTGGACGTGCTCTCCTCGCAGGCGAACCTGGCCGGTTACCGCGCCGTCATCGAGGCGGCCTCCCACCTGGGCAGGCTGTTCAGCGGGCAGGTGACCGCCGCCGGTAAGTTCCCGCCCGCCACCGTCTATGTCATCGGCGCGGGCGTGGCCGGCCTGTCCGCCATCGGGACCGCCTGCTCCCTGGGCGCGCAGGTGCGCGGCTCCGACGTGCGCCCGGAGGTCGCCGACCAGGTGCGTTCCATGGGGGCGCAGTTCGTGCCGCTGCCCAGCGCCCAGGAGGTGTCCTCCGACGGCTACGCCAAGGAGATGAGCGCCGACCAGGCGAGTGCGGCCAACGCGCTCTACGCCCAGCAGGCCGCCGA
Organism: Actinomyces sp. oral taxon 175 str. F0384; assembly: GCF_000223355.1. Lineage (NCBI taxonomy): Bacteria > Bacillati > Actinomycetota > Actinomycetes > Actinomycetales > Actinomycetaceae > Actinomyces > Actinomyces sp. oral taxon 175. The sequence continues at coordinate 433,593 of NZ_AFUR01000001.1, read as the reverse complement.
GTCCGACGTCGTCATCACCACGGCGAGCATCCCGGGGCGCCGTGCCCCGGTGCTCCTGGACCGCTCCGCGATCGAGGCCATGCGCCCCGGATCGGTCATTATCGACATGGCGGCGGCCACCGGAGGCAACACCGAGCTGACGGTGCCCGGTCAGGTGATCACCACCGACGGCGGTGTCACGATCGTCGGGCACACGGACCTGGCCGGGATGCTGCCCGCGCAAGCGACCCAGCTCTACGGGCGCAACATCGTCAACCTGCTGAGCCTGGTCACCCCCGACAAGGACGGGACCCTCGCCCTGGACCTGGACGATGAGGTGGTCCGGGCCATCACGGTCACCCACGACGGCGAGCTCCTGTGGCCCCCTCCCCCGATCCAGGTCTCGGCCGCCCCCGCCGCGAGCCAGCCGGAGCGGACGGCCGCCGACGACGCGGCCGCCCAGGAGGCCGCCCGCGCGGCCCAGGCGCGCTCACGCTCCCGGCAGTGGCTGGGGCTGGCCGCGGCGACCCTGGTGGCCGCCGCACTGGTGCTGGTGACGCCGTCGGCCGCCACGAGCCACTACATCGTGCTCATGCTCTCGGTGATCCTGGGCTTCCACGTCATCTCCAACGTGACCCCGGCCCTGCACACACCGCTGATGTCGGTGACCAACGCGATCTCGGGAATCATCCTGGTCGGGGCGATCTCGCAAGTCGGTCACCCCCATCCGCTCATCAGCGCCATCAGCCTGGCGGCGGTGGTCCTGGCCACGATCAATATCGTCGGCGGCTTCGCGGTCACCCACCGCATGCTCGCCATGTTCACGAAGGACTGAGGTGAGGAGCAGATGATGACTCACATCCTGATGCCGGCCACGTCGTCAAGCACGTTGATCGCCGCCGTGCCGTCGCTGCCCTCGCCGGTGGTCCTGGCCTATATCGCCGCCGCGATCCTGTTCATCCTGGCCGCGGCCGGCCTGTCCCGCCATGAGACGGCCGTGGCCGGCAACGTGGCGGGCGCCGTCGGCATGGGCGTTGCGGTGCTGGCCGCCATCGGCCTGGCCCTGAGCAACCACCCCGCACGCGGTGTGCTGCCCACGCTGCTGCTCATCGCCATGGGCCTGGCCCTGGGCTCGGTCATCGGGCTGGTGGTGGCCCGGCGCGTCGCCATGACCGGGATGCCCCAGCTCATCGCCGTGCTCAACGGGCTGGTGGGGCTGGCGGCCGTCCTGGTGGGCTACAACTCCTACGTCTCCCCCGACGCCCTGTCCGCCTCGCTGGGCGCCTTCCACCTGGGTGAGGTCTTCCTGGGCGTGTTCGTCGGCGGGGTGACCTTCACCGGCTCGGTCCTGGCGGCCGCCAAGCTGGCCGGCCGGGTGCCGGGGCGGCCGCTGACGCTGCCGGGCCGCAACCTGCTCAACCTGGGGGCGCTCATCGGCTCCCTGGTCCTCATGGTCGGTTTCATGATGGCACCGGCCGGCTCCGCCGCGGGCTGGGCCCTCCTGGCGGTGATGACGCTCATCGCACTGGCGCTGGGGGCGCACCTGGTGCTGGCCATCGGCGGCGGCGACATGCCGGTGGTCGTCTCGATCATGAACTCCTACTCGGGATGGGCCTCCGCCTTCACCGGCTTCATGGTGGACAACGACCTGCTCATCATCACCGGGGCGCTGGTGGGCTCCTCGGGGGCCTACCTGTCCTACCTCATGTGCCAGGCCATGAACCGCTCCTTCGTCTCGGTGCTGCTGGGAGGCTACGGGACCGACTCCACCAGCGCCGCCTCGAGCGGTTCGGGACAGGAGGGCACGGTGCATGAGACCACTGCCGGCGAGGTGGCCCACCTGCTGCAGTCCGCCCGGCGCGTGGTCATCACCCCCGGCTACGGGATGGCCGTCGCCCAGGCCCAGTACCCGGTGGCCACGCTGACCGAGATGCTGCGCTCGGAGGGCGTGGAGGTCACCTTCGGCATCCACCCGGTGGCGGGCCGCCTGCCCGGGCACATGAACGTGCTGCTGGCCGAGGCGAAGGTCCCCTACGACATCGTCCTGGAGATGGATGAGGTCAACGACTCCTTCAACGAGGTCGATGTCGTCCTCATCATCGGCGCCAACGACACCGTGAACCCGGCCGCCCAGGAGCCGGGCTCCCCGATCGCGGGCATGCCGGTGCTGCACGTGTGGGAGGCCAGCCGGGTCATCGTCTTCAAGCGCTCCATGGCGACCGGCTACGCGGGGGTCAACAACCCGCTCTTCTTCCGGGAGAACAGCTCCATGCTGTTCGGCGACGCCAAGGACACGGTTGAGGCCATCATCCGCGCCCTGGAGTAGGAGGGGCGGGCTCAGTCGAGCCGGCCTCCCTCGAGGCACTCGACGCCGTCGACGCCGTCGAGCCCGGAGAGGGCCTCGATGAGGTTGACGGCGGGGCGCTGCCCGTGGAAGCGCATGACGGCGTTCATGGTGCGCCCGTGCTCGCCGCGGGTCACCTCGGTCTCCTCCAGGGTGGCGGTGAAGCCCGATGCGGTGGCGACCTGGAGGATCTCGGGCATGACGGCGCTGCCGATCTCGTAGTCGATGCGCACAGTCACCTCGCCGCGGCGGCGCTGCAGGCGCGAGGTGAGGGGGCCCAGGAACAGGACGACGATGTAGTCCAGCGCGACCGCCGTGGCCGCCAGGGGGATCATGCCCGCCCCGCAGGCCATGCCGATGGCGGCACTGAGCCAGACGGTCGCGGCGGTGGTCAGGCCCCGGACGGTGTCGTTGTTGACGAAGATGACCCCGGCTCCCAGGAAGCCGATACCGGAGACGATCTGCGCGGCCACGCGGCTGGGGTCCACCGCGACATCCGAGCCGGTGATCGGGGCGAAGCCGTAGGCGGACACCAGGGTGAACAGGCACGAGCCCAGTCCCACCAGGACGTGCGTCTTGACGCCGGCGTCCTTGTGGCGCAGGTGGCGCTCGGCGCCCAGCGTCAGACACAGGACGAAGGTGGCGAGCATCGCGACGACCTGAACCCCCACGTGGTTCAGGCTGAACAGCGTGTCCACACCGACTCCCTTCCGTGTCGTCACCGTGCCTGTCCTGCCAGCAGCCGCCGGCCCCCTGCCGGCCCGCTGCCAGCACAGCGCCGATTCTAAAGGAGCCCCTGGCCGGGCGCGCCTTTGGTGATGTCTCCCCATCGCGGCGGCGCGCAGGCACCGTTTAGCGTGAGCACACCATCTTCCCCCTGTCCCTGAGGCTTGTCAGACGTGTTGCTCTCCCCCTGCGCCGCCCCCGAGGGGGCTGCTCGCGCCGGTCGGCTGCTGGAACTCAGTGAGCGCCTGGCAGGATCGGGCCGTCGGGGGGAGGCTCTGGATGCCGCACGGGAGGCCTGCCAGTTTCTCCGGAGCCTGGCCCGGCTCAGTCCGGACGTCTACCTGCCCGATCTGGCAGAGGGGCTGTCCGTCATGGCGGACCGCCTGCGCGAGACCCGCCGCATGCGTGAGGGGGTTGCGGTCTCGCAGGAGACGGTCCGGCTCCGACGGCGCCTGACCCGGCACGACTACGACGCCCACGCCTCCGGGCTGGCGCAGGCTCTGTGCCGCCTCGCCGTCGACCTGAGCGCTTCCGGCGATCTGCGTGACGCCCTGGCCAGCGCTCAGGAGTCCGTGGACCTCTACCGGGGCCTGCGCCGGGATGATTCTGTCACCGACGAGACCGGGTTGGTTCAGGCACTGGTCACACTCGCCTGCTGCCTGAGTGAGTCCGGTCGGCCCAGCGCCGCTTTCGTCACCGCCCAGCAGGCCCTCACCGTCCGACGGCGTCTGGTCCGGGCTGATCCGGATGTGCACACGCGCCGACTCGCGGCGGACCTGGCCCGTCTGGCTCCCAGACTGCGCACGGTGGGCTATGTCGATGAGGCCCTCGAGATGGCCCGGGAGGCCGTGGGTCTCTACCGCCGCCTCGATGGGGAGGAGATCGGTTCCTACACCGGCGATCTTGCCGGAGCTCTGGAGGTGCTGGCCGCCTGTGGGGCCGCCGTCGGGCGCCGAACCGAGGCCCTGGAGGCGGCCGAGGAGGCCGCTGCACTCTACCGGGGACTGGCCCGCCGCACGCCGACGCTCTCCTCGCCGAAGGCCGCCCATGCCCTGGGGACACTGGCTCGGCGCCTGAGCGACGTGGGGCGGCACCGTGAGGCACTCGCCGCGGGCGAGCAGGCAGCCAACCTCGCTCGCGCTCTGGCCCACAGCACCCCCGACACCCACCTGCCTGACCTGGCCGACGCCCTGACGGTTCAAGCCGCCTGCCTGCGTGATGGCGGCAGCCTGAACCGCGCGCTGGCTTCGGCACGGGAGGCAGTCAGCATTCGACGCGCTCTGGAGCACAGCCGCCCCAGCACTGAGACCCCGGCCCTGGCTGAGTCCCTGTACGTCCTCGCCGTCTACCTGTATACGGCCGGGCAGCTGCAGGAATCCTTCGCCATGGCCTGGGAGGCCATCGACATCTACCGGCAGCTGGTCCGTACCAACCCGGCCCCTCATACCGCCGACCTGGCTCGGGCGCTCAACATCCTCACCTTGAACCTCAGCCGGGCCGGGCGTGCGCACGAGGCCCTGGCTGCGGTGCAGGAGGCGGTCACCTTCTACCGGAGCCTGGCCCAGGTCGATCCGACCGCCTACAAGCCGGACCTGGCGGCCTGCCTGCACAACCTGGCCACATGCCTGAGTGACGTCGGGGACCGCTCCGCCGCCTTGGCCGCGATCCGGGAGACGGCGGCTATCCGCCGGGAGTTGGCCGAGCGCGACCCGGCGACGCACGCCCCGGCGCTGGCCCCGTGCCTGCACCGGCTCACCAAACGCCTGGCCGAGGCCGGTCACCGCGGCGAGGCCCTGGAGACCGCACGCGAGGCGGTGGCCGCCTACCAGAGCCTGGTCCGCAGGCGCCCGGAGGACTTCAGCCGGGGGCTCGCCGGCGCGCTGCGGACCTATGTGTCAGTCCTCGAGTGGGCGGGCAGGGAGGCCGACGCCGCCCGCATCCGCCAAGAGAGCGAGGCCATGACGGAGGACAAGGCCTTGGAGGACTCCATCCGGGGATTCTGAGGGGCGGCACCGGCCCGGCGGCGTCGGCGCACGTGGTGGACTCGAAGCCAAGCGGATCGGGGACTGCGATCTGCGCCCAGGACGTACTTCTCCCCCACACGACTGAGGTCCGCCCCCAGCGATCTGGAGGACATCGCAGTTCTCGTCGAAAAAGTACGTCCCCGATCAGTCGCAGCCGAGACAGACGGCCAGTGTCGGCCAGAGGCTCAACCCCGTCACCCATCAGCCGAGGTCGAAGGGAACGACCACAACAAACCTACGCAACCGCACTGTGCGTCAGGGCCACCGTTCTTCCGTAGTGGCAGCGGTACGAGAACCGTGAGAAACCGAGCAGCTGCTCGGTAGACTACCCTACAGCAGTCTTCCTCTTCTCCCCGAGGTCCGTACCGTGACAGAGCCGTCCCCTTCACCCATACCGACGACGTCCTCAAGTCAGTCGTGGCTCGACTCGCTCGACCCGTTAAACCACTTGTGGAAGGAGCAGCCCTTCGTCGCGTACGTCATCACGGCACTGGCCCTCCCTCTGGCGATCTGGCTTGGCAAGCGAGCATGGAAGACATGGGAACGGAGACAGCGAACCCAACGCATCACCGCACGCAAGCAGCAACTTCCACCGGTTCGCCTTCCGTTCACAGTCGAGGTTGGATACCAACGGCTGACCCTGGAACCCGCGCAACCGCAGCAGAACTTCGCGCCAGAAGGTATGAGCATCGTCCGGCTTCTGAGCGCTAAGTCGACCCCGGTTCCCTTCCTCGACCGCGCGGAGGCACTCACCCGCTTAGAGACGTGGGCGCGAAGCGAGGAGCGATTCGCGATCCACGTTCTGGGCGGGGACGGCGGCTCTGGGAAGACTCGCCTCGGCGTGGAGCTCTGCCGACGTCTCACCACACCAAGCACTCATCACCAAGGTGCTGAGGTCTGGCAGGCCGGGTTCCTTCAGAACATCGAACGGTCCGACAACACGTCGTCCAGCAACGATGCTTCGTCACTGCTGCTCGTGATCGACTACGCCGAGGCTCGACCGGAAGTGGTCACTGAGGTCATCAATGTTGCTCTCCAAGCAGCCGAGGATCCTGAGAGGCGGCGGGTGCGGATCGTCTTCCTGGTCCGGCGGCCATCACCACTCTCAGTCACCCACCAAAGTTCCAACAAGTGGCTCGATGCGCTTCGCCCACAGAAATCCCAGAATGAGGGAGTAAATCTCATTCTCGACGAAGCCTCAACGATCATTCTTAGCGACGAAGGACTATCCGACAGGGAACGAGAGGAGCTGTTCGAGGCGGCGTACAGATCATTCACTGAGCCGTCAGAATCATCACCAGCAAGCGATATTATCGAGCAACTCAATGATCCCATGTACTCTCAGCCCCTCCTCGTCACAGTCGACGCCTTCCTGAACGCACGCCCCCAATCTAGGACTCAGCAGAGTTGCTCGCCGAGCGAGTTGTTCGAGGAAGTTCTTTGCCACGAGGAGCACTACTGGGCCGAACACTGGCCGTCAAGTCTCGCCGTCAATGCCGACCGACACCACCAGACAGAAGGTACTGCAACTCCCACCGATACCCAGGGTAATCTCAATCGAAAACTGGCACGCCAGGCAGTGGCTGCCGCCACACTCACCGACATTCAGGACGAGGAGGACGCTATCAGCCTTCTCAATCTCCTTCCAGCCAATCCCGGCAAGAATACCAAGGACCTGGCCAGATGGCTGCGAAACTGCTACCCACCCCACATGAACGCTAACGGACAACCAGCCCTGTGGTGCGAACATCTTGAGCCGGACCGCATCGGCGAGCACCTCGTCGCCTCCACAGCTGACGACCTAGTACCTCTTCTCCGAGAACTTTTGTCTCCGAGCAGAGCGGGAACGTCATCTCTTCGAACCTGGACCGCCCTCGAACGCGCATCAACAGATCCTCGCCTCAATGAGCAAGTAGGACGAATCATCAACGATGTTCTAGTGGAAGTGACTCAGGCAGTTCACGCACAGACCGTCAACTCCCAGAGCCCAGACCTCGCAGCGGGCTTCGCCAAACTCGTTAACGCAGTACGTCCCCACATTGACCCTAACAAGGCCCACGAGGCACAGCAGACTCTATCCGATAGTGGATACTTCACCGCATTGTTGGAATACGAGCTTGCTCAATGTTCAGCCAATATCCTCCCTCCAACAGATGACTCCTCTGAAATTGATCGAGCAACCTATGCTTCACGGAGACTATCACTTAGCAGATGCTTGGCCAATATCGGAAGACACGATGAGGCCCTCAAAGCCGTACGAGAAGCAACCAAGCTCTACCGGACCCTGGCCGAGCACAACCCAGGCACCTACACCCCCAACCTCGCCAGCTCCCTCAACAACCTCGCTGGCAGCCAGGCGGAGAACGGGCAACCGCACGACGCCTTGCAGACCGTCCACGAAGCCACCAACCTCTACCGGACCCTGGCCAAGCACAACCCAGCCGCCTACACCCCCGACCTCGCCCGCTCCCTCAACAACCTCGCCATCTATCTGGACGGCAACGGACAACCGCACAAGGCCCTGCAGACCGCCCAGGAAGCCACCAACCTCTACCGGACCCTGGCCAAGCACAACCCAGCCGCCTACACCCCCGACCTCGCCATGTGCCTCATCAACCTCGCCATCCGCCTAGCTGACAACGGACAGCACCATGAGGCCCTCCAGACCGCCCAGGAAGCCACCAACCTCTACCGGACCCTGGCCAAGCACAACCCAGCCGCCTACACCCCTAACCTCGCCATGTGCCTCATCAACCTCGCCATCCATCTGGACGGCAACGGACAACCGCACAAGGCCCTGCAGACCGCCCAGGAAGCCACCAACCTCTACCGGACCCTGGCCAAGCACAACCCAGCCGCCTACACCCCCAACCTCGCCAAATCCCTCAACAACCTCGCCATCCATCTGGACGGCAACGGACAACCGCACAAGGCCCTGCAGACCGCCCAAGAAGCAGTCACCATTCGCAGAAAACTAGCCAAGCACAACCCAGCCGCCTACACCCCGACCTCGCCATGTCCCTCAACAACCTCGCCAACCGCCTAGCTGACAACGGACAGCACCATGAGGCCCTCCAGACCGCCCAGGAAGCCACCAACCTCTACCGGACCCTGGCCAAGCACAACCCAGCCGCCTACACCCCCGCTCTCACCAGATCCCTCAACACCTACGCAGACATCCTGGAGCGAAGTGGCAACACTAAGGAGGCCGCCCGCATCCGGAAGGAGCGCGATGAGGTCCTCAAGCGGATGAAGGAGACGGAGGAGGGCCGCGTCTGACAGGCCCGCCACCACCCACCGACAAACACGGGGAGGGCCGGTCACCATCAGGTGACCGGCCCTCCCGGAGTTCTTGCTCAGTGTGTCAGCTCTGGCTCACTTCTCGACCTTCTGGGCGGCGGCGCCGCCGGCGGGGGCGAAGCCCGCGGCCTCGGCGTCCTCGGCGCTGACGAACCAGACCTCGGCGACCGTGGCGTCGTACCAGCGCGAGCCGGGAACGTGGTACTTCATGGAGTCCTCGTTGCCCTTGACCAGGTGGTCGTCGTCGGGAGCGTCGGTGGCGCCCTCCTCGAGACGGACCGCGCCCGCGTACTCGGCCTTGTCAGCCTTCTCAGCCTTGTCGGCCTTCTCCTCAGCCTTCTCGGTCGTGGCCTTCTTCTCGGCCTTGTCCTCGTCGGCGACGGCCTTCTGGGCGGCCTTCTTGGCGGTGGCGACCGCGTCCTCCACGATCTCCTTGCGGGCAACCGGCTCCAGCACCAGGGAGATGACCGCCATGGGGGCGTTGTCGCCCTTGCGGGGGGTCGTCTTGATGATGCGGGTGTAACCGCCCTCGCGGCCCTCGAACTTGGGGGCGAGCTCCTCGAAGAGGCGGTAGACGGCGTACTTGTCCGTCACCTTCTTCAGCACGGTACGGCGGGCGTGCAGGTCACCGCGCTTGCCCTTGGTGATGAGCTTCTCGACGTAGGGACGCAGGCGACGAGCGCGAGCCTCCGTGGTCTTGATCGACTCGTGAACGATGAGCTGCGTGGCCAGGTTGGCGAGCAGGTGACGCTCGTGCTGGGCGCTTCCGCCCAGACGGGGACCCTTAGTGGGGCGAGGCATGGTTGTCTCCTAGGTGAATAACGAGCCGGCTCAGGCCTGGGTCTCGTCGCTGAACGTGGGGTTGGCGTAGTCGTCGTCCGAGACGTAGTCGACCGGGGAGCCCTTGAGGGAGAGCCCCAGCTCGGCCAGCTTGTCCTTGATCTCGGAGATGGACTTGGCGCCGAAGTTACGGATGTCGAGCAGGTCGGCCTCGCTGCGCGAGACGAGCTCACCGACGGTGTGGATGCCCTCGCGCTTGAGGGCGTTGGAGGAGCGGGCCTGCAGGTCGAGCTCGTCGATCATGAGGGCCAGGTCCTGCTGGAAGGCCTCGTCGATCGGCGAGGGGCCGACCTCGATGCCCTCGGCCTCGACGTTGAGCTCACGGGCCAGGCCGAAGAGCTCCACGAGCGTCTTACCGGCGGAGGCCAGGGCGTCACGCGGGGTGATGGAGGACTTGGTCTCGACGTCGACGATGAGACGGTCGAAGTCGGTGCGCTGCTCCACACGGGTGGCCTCGACGGAGTAGGAGACCTTCTTGACCGGCGAGTAGATCGAGTCCACCGGGATGCGGGAGATCTCCGCGTTGGGGTCCTTGTTCTGGTTGGCGGAGACGTAGCCGCGGCCGCGTTCGACCGTCAGCTCGATCTCCAGCTTGCCCTTCTCGTTGAGAGTGGCGATGACCAGATCGGGGTTGTGGATCTCGACGCCGGCCGGCGGGGTGATGTCACCGGCGGTGACCTCGCTCGGACCGGACTTGCGCAGGTACATGACGACCGGCTCGTCGTTCTCCGAGGACAGGACGATCTCCTTGATGTTGAGGATGATCTGGGCGACATCCTCCTTGACCCCGGGGATCGTGCGGAACTCGTGGGGCACCCCGTCGATGCGGACGCTGGTCACGGCCGCCCCCGGGATGGAGGACAGCAGCGTGCGGCGCAGGGAGTTGCCGAGCGTGTAGCCGAAGCCGGGCTCGAGGGGCTCGAGCACGAAGCGCGAGCGGCGGTCCTCGACCACGACCTCCTCGGTGAGCGTGGGTCGCTGTGCAATGAGCACGTGGTTTCCTTTCGTCGCGGCGCCCGCTATATGACGCCGTTCCTCATGGGTGGAGCAGCCGGCCCGACCGGGCCGGCCCTACTCCGCGTCCCGCCGTGGGGGCGGAACGTGGTGAGACGACGACGCAGCAACCGGCTGCGCCGTCGTCCCTTGAAGCTCAGACGCGACGGCGCTTGGGCGGGCGGCAGCCGTTGAAGGCCTGGGGGGTGACGTCGGTGATCGAGCCGACCTCGAGGCCGGCGGCCTGGAGGGAGCGGATCGCGGTCTCGCGGCCGGAGCCGGGACCCTTGACGAAGACGTCAACCTTCTTCATGCCGTGCTCCTGGGCGCGCCGGGCGGCGGCCTCGGCAGCGAGCTGGGCGGCGTAGGGGGTCGACTTGCGCGAGCCCTTGAAGCCGACCTGGCCGGAGGAGCACCAGGCGATGACGGCGCCCTGCGGGTCCGTCAGCGAGACGATGGTGTTGTTGAAGGTGGACTTGATGTAGGCGTGACCGTGGGTAACGTTCTTGCGGTCCTTGCGGCGCGTCTTGCGCGCGGCGGCGCGGGTCTTGGGAGGCATTCTTCCTTCTTCGTGATGAGGTCGTCACTGCGCCCTGCGCTAAGCGGGCGCGAGCTGCTGCTTACTTGGCCTTCTTCTTACCGGCCACGGTGCGCTTGGGGCCCTTGCGGGTACGCGCGTTGGTCTTGGTGCGCTGACCGTGCACCGGCAGGTGGCGGCGGTGGCGCAGGCCCTGGTAGCAGCCGATCTCGATCTTGCGGCGGATGTCCGCCTGAACCTCACGACGCAGGTCACCCTCAACCTGGTAGTTGCCGTCGATGTGGGTGCGGAGCTTGACCAGCTCCTCCTCGGTGAGGTCCTTGACGCGGGTGTCGGGGTTGACGCCCGTCGCCTTCAGGGTCTCGTCCGCGCGGGTGCGTCCGATCCCGAAGATGTAGGTGAGTGCGATCTCGACTCGCTTCTCGCGAGGCAGGTCGACACCGGAAATGCGTGCCACGGTGTGGTTCTCCTGTGTGCTCCCGGAGGTCGTCACCCATCTCCTCCACCTCGCCTGGTGGCCCCGGCCTCCGAGAACCGGGGGTTGCGGACCCGCGGTGCGGGTGCGCTGGGATGGGTGCTGGAAAGGGCCGTCCAGGTCTCTGGGCGGCCCGGCGCCGGGGACTCAGCCCTGACGCTGCTTGTGCCGCGGGTTCTCGCAGATGACCATGACGCGGCCGTGGCGACGAATCACCTTGCAGCTGTCACAGATCTTCTTGACGCTCGGCTTGACCTTCATGATGTTCCTCCGCCGGCTCTGAGAGCCGACATGTCACTTGTACCGGTAGACGATTCGGCCGCGGGACAGGTCGTAGGGGCTCAGCTCCACGACCACCCGGTCCTCGGGGAGGATGCGGATGTAGTGCTGCCGCATCTTTCCGGAGATGTGCGCGAGCACGACGTGCCCGTTGCTCAGCTCCACCCGGAACATCGCGTTCGGAAGGGCCTCGACGACCGATCCCTCGACCTCGATGACTCCGTCCTTCTTAGCCATGTTCCTCCATCGGTGCTTTCTCGCTCGAGTTCACCCCGACGACGTCGCCGCCGGGCAGTCGCGGTCGCCGTTGCGCAGGCCCACCGCAGGCGGGTCCCCGTTGCCAGGGTCGTGAATGCGGTACGAGGGCATGCGTCATCGACGGACGCGCGTCCAGCGGATAACTTTACGGCAGACGGCCAGGGCTCCACCATGCCAGATGGCGCGATCACGCGGTGTTTCCTGACACACCGCAGGCGCGTGCGTCGCAGCAGTTCCCGCCTCGGCGTCTCAGCCCAGCGCCTTGGGCACGATGCCGTAGGGGGCGAGGCCCTCGGCGCCGCCGTCGGGCGCGGTAAGGACCCACACGCCGCCGGGGACGATGGCCACGGTGTGCTCCCACTGGGCAGCGTGTGAGCCGTCCCGGGTGACGACGGTCCAGCCGTCGTCGAGCTCGCGTGTGTCCGGGCTGCCGGCGGTGAGCATGGGCTCGATGGCCAGCACCATGCCGGGGCGCAGGCGGGGGCCGCGCCGTTTGACGGAGTAGTTGAGGACGTCGGGGGCCATGTGCATGCTCGTGCCGATGCCGTGGCCGACATACTCCTGGAGGATCCCCAGCTCGTGCCCCTCCCGCTCGGCCACGTCCGCGACAACGGTCTCGACGGCGTCGCCTACCGCGTTGAGGCACAGCTGGCGCCCCCGCCCCTCCCCCGCTGCGGCGCGGGCGACGGCGGCAATGGCCTCCCACAGGGCCTGCCGGGTGGTGGTATCCACGAGCTGATCGGTCTCGCTCAGGTACGTCCCGCCGACGACGGTGGTGAAGGCGGCGTCGCCGTGCCACTGGGTGCCGTCCTCGTCGACGATGTAGGCGCCGCAGTCGAAGGTGACCAGGTCGCCGTCGGCCAGAACCCGCTCACCGGGGATGCCGTGGACGACCTCGTCGTTGACGGAGATGCACACGGTGGCCGGGTAGTCGTAGTAACCCAGGAAGTTGGAGTGAGCGCCGGCGGCCTTGATGACCCCGGCCGAGACGGCGTCGAGCTCGGCGGTGGTGATTCCTGCACGCACCGCCTCGCGCAGGGCGGCGTGGATGTCGGCGACGACGAGCCCGGCCCGGCGCATGAGACGAACCTGCTCCGGCGTCTTGATCTGGATCTGTTCGCGTGAGAGCACGGGTGCCTCCTGGGGTCGTGTGTAGCGGGCTGGGCCTGGGGCGGTTCCGGCTCCCCCGTCAGGGACGGGAACGGGCCGGAGCATGCGCAGGCGGGTCGTCCGCTTAAGCAGACGACCCGCCGGTGAGCGTGGGCTTCAGGAGCCGGTGATGCCGCGGGAGGCGAGGGCCTCCATGATGCGGCCGGTGACGACGTCGATCTCGCCCATACCGTCGACCTGAACCAGCAGGTCGCGCTCGGCGTAGAGCCCGGCCAGCGGCGCCGTGGACTCGGCGTAGACCTCGAGGCGGCGGCGGATGACCGGCTCGGTGTCGTCGGCCCGCCCCTGCTCGCCGGCCCGCTTGAGCAGGCGGGCGACGACGGCCTCAGCGTCGGCGGTGATCTCGACGACGACGTCGAGGGCCAGGCCCGAGGCCTTCAGCATGGAGTCGAGCTCTCCGACCTGGGCCGTGGTGCGCGGGTAGCCGTCCAGGAGGAATCCGTTCTCGCAGTCGTCCTGGGCGATGCGGTCGGCCACCATGGCGTTGGTGATGGAGTCGGGGACGTACTCGCCCTTGTCCATGTAGGCCTTGGCCTGGGTGCCGAGCTCGGTGGCACCGGCGACGTTGGCGCGGAAGATGTCTCCGGTGGAGATGGCCGGGATGCTCAGGCGCTCGGCGATCCGGGCGGCCTGGGTGCCCTTACCCGCTCCGGGGGGACCGAGAAGAACCATGCGTGCGCTCATGACAAGAACCCTTCGTAGTGACGCTGCTGCAGCTGGGAGTTGACTTCCTTGACGGTCTGGAGGCCCACACCCACCATGATGAGGATAGTGGTTCCGCCGAAGGGCAGGTGCTGGGCCAGGTCCAGCCAGATGACGGCAAGCGTCGGGATGAGGGCGAGGACCACCAGGTAGATGGAGCCGGCCGTCGTGATGCGGTTGATGACGTAGGACAGGTAGCGCACGGTGGGCTCACCGGCGCGGATGCCGGGGATGAAGCCGCCGTAGCGCTTCATGTTGTCCGCGATCTCCTCGGCGTCGAAGGTGATGGCCGTGTAGAAGAAGGCGAAGAAGAGGATGAGGACGCCGTAGGCGGTCAGGTAGATCGGGCTCGTCTGCTGCAGGTTCGTCAGGATCCACTGCACCCACTTGCTCGTGGGGCTCCCGAAGCCGGCGATGAGCTGGGGCATGGCCAGGATCGAGGAGGCGAAGATGACGGGGATGACGCCGGCGGTGTTGATCTTGACCGGGATGTAGGTGGTCGATCCGCCGTACTGGCGGCGCCCGATCATCCGCTTGGCGTACTGCACGGGGATGCGCCGCTGGGCCTGCTCGATGTACACCACCGCCAGGGTGGCCAGGAGGACGACGGCCACGATGATGGCGAAGTTGGCCGCGCCGTTGTTGCCTCCGGCGATGGAGAACATGTTGGAGGGGAACTGGGCCACGATGGAGGTGAAGATGAGCAGCGACATGCCGTTGCCGATGCCGCGCTCGGTGATGAGCTCACCCAGCCACATGATGAGGCCAGTACCGGCGGTCATGGTGATGATGATGAGCAGCGGGGTGACGATCGAGTCGCCGGCGATGATGTGCTGGGCCCTGGCGCACCCCTGGAAGAGCTGACCGCTCTTGGCCGTGGCCACGATGGTGCTGGACTGCAGCAGTCCCAGGCCGATGGTGAGGTAGCGGGTGTACTCGGTGAGTTTGGCGGTGCCCGCCTGCCCCTCCTTGTGGAGCTCCTCGAAGCGGGGGATGACGACCCGCAGGAGCTGGATGATGATGGAGGCGGTGATGTAGGGCATGATGCCCAGCGCGAAGACGCTCAGCTGGAGCAGCGCACCACCGGAGAAGACGTTGACCAGGCTGAGGAGGTTCTGGTCCTTGCCGGCCTCCCCGATGCAGTACTTGGCGTTGGCCAGGTTGACGCCGGGCGCCGGCAGGATCGACCCGAGCCGGAACAGGGCCATGATGCCGAGGGTGAAGAGCAGCTTCGCCCTGAGGTCTGGCGTTCTGAACGCCTGAGTGAACGCGCTGAGCACTCGATCTCCTGTGGACTCGGGGGTGGGTTCGGCCTTGCGGGCAGCAAGGCGGAGCGCAGGGGAACTGCGCCCGGCCCAGACTACCCCGCCGAGCTCGCCACCTGGGCGCTGAGATGGGCTTGCAACGTGGCTGGGGTGCGGGTTTTCTCACGTCTCGTCCCGGTGCGGTTGCCCGGGGTGATCCAAGGCACCCGGCCGCAGGTGCGCAGGAGCCGTCGTGCGGTGCGAGGCCCGCGCACGACAGACCCCGGCGGCCCAGGTTTCCCTGGACCGCCGGGGTCTGTGATGTCGCTTCTCGTCAGGGCCGCGCCGTCGGGGTGTCACCCGTGCCGGGCTCGGCCCGACGACGTTCAGCGCGTGGCGATGGTGCCGCCGGCGGCCTCGATCTTCTCCTTGGCGGAGCCGGACCAGGCGTCGACCGTGAGCGTCAGGGCCACGGTGACGTCGCCGCCGCCGAGAACCTTGACGAGCTGGTTCTTGCGAACCGCACCCTTGGCGACGAGGTCCTCCACGGTCACCGTGCCGCCCTCGGGGAACAGCTCGGCGATACGGCCGACGTTCACGGGCTGGAACTCGACCCGGTTGGGGTTGCGGAAGCCGCGCAGCTTGGGAAGACGCATGTGCAGCGGCATCTGGCCACCCTCGAAACCAGGACGGACCTGGTAACGAGCCTTGGTGCCCTTGGTACCGCGACCGGCGGTCTTACCCTTGGACGCCTCACCACGACCCACGCGGGTCTTGGCCTTCTTGGCGCCGGGGGCGGGACGCAGGTGGTGCAGCTTGACGACGCGCACCTTCTCCTCCTGCGTGTTCTCGGTGTCAGCCATCTCAGACCTCCTCAACGGTGACCAGGTGGTGCACCGTGGCAATCAGGCCGCGCACGCTGGGGCTGTCCTCGCGCACGACGGACTGGCGGATCTTGCGCAGACCCAGGGTCTTGAGGGACTCGCGCTGGCGGTGGGTGCCCCCGATGCCAGAGCGGACCTGAGTGACCTTGAGCTGCTTGGTCATCTGCTTCGATGCGGACTCAGCCATCACGCACCCACTCCTTCAGCGGCCTTCTCGGCCTCCTGCTTCTCAGCCTGAGCGCGCTTGTCGGCCTCGCCCTCGGCGCGGGCCCGCAGCATGGACTGCGGGGCGACGTCCTCCAGGGGCAGGCCACGGCGGGCCGCGACGGCCTCGGGCTGCTCCAGCTGCTTGAGGGCGTCCACCGTGGCGTGCACGATGTTGATCGCGTTGGAGGAGCCCAGCGACTTGGACAGGATGTCGTGGACACCGGCGCAGTCCAGCACGGCGCGCACCGGACCGCCGGCGATAACACCGGTACCGGGGGACGCCGGGCGCAGGAGGACGACTCCGGCGGAGTCCTCACCCTGGACCAGGTGCGGGATGGTGCGGCGGATCATCGGGACGTGGAAGAAGTTCTTCTTCGCGATCTCGACGGCCTTGGCGATGGCGGAGGGAACTTCCTTCGCCTTGCCGTAGCCCACGCCGACGGTGCCCTCACCGTCACCGACGACCACGAGGGCCGTGAAGGTGAAGCGGCGGCCGCCCTTGACGACCTTGGACACGCGGTTGATGGTGACGACGCGCTCGATGTACTTGTCGTCGTTGCCGCGACCACGGTCGCGGCGGTCGTTGTTGCGGTCGCGGCGGCCGCGGCCCTCGCCCCGGCGCTCGTCGTTCTCGCGCTGGGCCGAGCCGTCGGACGACGCGGACCTGTCTCGCTGCGGTGCAGCCATCAGATGTTCCTCTGCTTTCTCGTCGTCTTAGTGCTCACAGCTTCAGGCCGCCCTCACGGGCGCCCTCGGCGACGGCCGCGACACGGCCGTGGTACTTGTTGCCGCCGCGGTCGAACACGACTGCCTCGATGCCCAGTGCCTTGGCCCGCTCGGCGATGAGCTCGCCGACCTTGTGGGCGGCGCCCACCTTGTGGCCCTCGACGCCCTTGGCGGCCTCCTCCAGGGTGGAGGCGGCGCACAGGGTGTGGCCGATGGTGTCGTCCACGACCTGAGCCACCATGTGGCGGTTGGACCGGGTGACCACCAGGCGGGGACGCTCGGGCGTGCCGGAGATGTGCTTGCGCACGCGCTGGTGACGGATCTTGCGGGCGATGGCGCGGGGGTTGCCCTTGCCCCTCTTGATCGAGTAAGCCATGGTCACTTACCAGCCTTTCCGACCTTGCGGCGCACGTTCTCGCCGGCGTAGCGCACGCCCTTGCCCTTGTAGGGCTCCGGCGGACGGATCTTGCGAATGTTCGCCGCGACCTCGCCGACCTGCTCCTTGGAGATACCGGAGACGGTGATCTTCAGGTTGCCGTCGACCGTGAAGGTGATGCCCTCGGGGGGCTCAACGGTCACGGTGTGGGAGAAGCCGAGGGAGAGCTCGATGCTCTGGCCCTTGGCGGCGACGCGGTAACCGGTGCCGACGATCTCGAGCTGCTTGGAGTAGCCCTCGGTGACGCCGATCACCATGTTGTTGATGAGGGTGCGCGACAGTCCGTGCAGCGAGCGCGAGCGGCGCTCGTCGTCGGGGCGCGTGACCAGGATGGAGCCGTCCTCCTGGCGGGTGACGCTCAGGGGTTCGCTGATCGTGCGGGACAGGGTGCCCTTGGGGCCCTTGACCGTCACGTCCTGGCCGTCGATGGTGACGTCCACTCCGGCAGGAACCGGAACGGGGAGCCGTCCAATACGAGACATGGTTTTCCTCCGTTCCTTCTCTTACCAGACGTAGGCGAGGACTTCGCCGCCCACGCCACGCGACTCGGCCTGCTTGTCGGTCAGGAGGCCGGAGGAGGTGGACAGGATCGCCACTCCCAGGCCGCCGAGGACCTTGGGCAGGTTGGTGGACTTGGCGTAGACGCGCAGGCCGGGCTTGGAGATCCGGCGCAGGCCCTGGATGGCCCGCTGGCGGTTGGCTCCGTACTTGAGGCTCAGCGTGAGCGTCTTGCCGACCTCGGCGTCCGTGACCTCGTAGCCGGCGATGTAGCCCTCGGCCTTGAGCATCTCAGCGATGTTCACCTTGAGCTTGCTCGACGGCATCGACACGGTGTCGTGGTAGGCGCTGTTTGCGTTGCGCAGACGGGTCAGCATGTCTGCGATGGGGTCTGTCATTGTCATGAGTGGGCCTTGGCCCTTCCTCGTCGTGGTTTCCTCAGCGGACCTGCGACGTAAGTTCTTACCAGCTGGACTTGCTCACGCCCGGGAGCTCGCCGCGAAGGGCCATCTCACGCAGGCAGATACGGCACAGGCCGAACTTGCGGTAGACCGAGTGCGGGCGGCCGCAGCGCTGGCAGCGCGTGTAGGCACGGACACCGAACTTGGGCTTGCGGTTCGCCTTCTCAATCAGTGCGGTCTTCGCCATCTCACTTCTCCTTGAAGGGGAAGCCGAGCTGCTTGAGCAGCGAGCGGGCCTCCTCGTCGGTCTTGGCCGTGGTCACCACGGTGATGTCCATGCCGCGGACGCGGTCGATCTGGTCCTGGTCGATCTCGTGGAAGACAGCCTGCTCAGTCAGACCGAAGGTGTAGTTGCCGTTCCCGTCGAACTGCTTGGGGCTCAGACCGCGGAAGTCGCGGATACGGGGCAGCGAGATCGAGACCAGACGGTCCAGGAACTCCCACATGCGGTCGCCGCGCAGCGTGGAGTGCGCGCCGATCGGCATGCCCTCACGCAGCTTGAACTGCGCGATGGACTTGCGGGCCCGGGTGACCTGGGGCTTCTGGCCGGTGATGGCGGCGAGGTCGCGCACGGCGCCCTCGATCATCTTGGAGTCGTGGGCGGCCTCGCCCACACCCATGTTGACGACGACCTTGACGACGCGCCCGACCTCCATCACGTTGCCGTGCTGGAACTCCTTGAGCAGGGCGGGGCGCACCTCCTCGGCGTACTTCGTCTTGAGACGGGGGGTGGTCTTCTCAGCCATGGTCACAGGTCCTCCCCGCTCTTCTTGGCGTAACGCACGCGGACGGTGCGCTTGCGGCCGTCGGGACGCACGCCCTCCTCGACGCGGAAGCCCACGCGGGTGCGCTTCTTCGTCTTGGGGTCGACGAGCATGACGTTGGAGGCGTGGATGGGCGCCTCAACGGTCTCGATGCCGCCGGTGCGGGCGCCCTGCTGGGACTGCCCCACCTTGGTGTGCTTGGTCACGCGCTGGACGCCCTCGACGATGACACGGTCAGTGCCCTTGAGGACCTCCAGAACGCGGCCGGTCTTGCCCTTGTCCTTACCGGCGATGACGATGACCTGGTCGCCCTTCTTGATGCGTGCCATGTTCAGATCACCTCCGGGGCGAGCGAGACGATGCGCATGAACTTCTTCTCGCGAAGCTCACGGCCGACGGGGCCGAAGATGCGCGTACCGCGCGGCTCCCCATCGTTCTTGAGGATGACGGCGGCGTTCTCGTCGAAGCGGATGTATGAGCCGTCGGGACGACGACGCTCCTTGCGGGCACGCACGACGACGGCCTTGACGACCTCGCCCTTCTTCACGTTGCCGCCGGGAATGGCGTCCTTGACGGTGGCGACGATCGTGTCGCCGATACCCGCATAGCGCCGACCCGATCCACCGAGAACACGGATGCAAAGGATCTCCTTGGCACCGGTGTTGTCGGCGACCTTCAGTCGCGACTCCTGCTGGATCATTGAGTGTTCTCCTGTCGTCGAGCCGGTTCTCAGGAAGCTCCTGAGCCTGGCCGAACGTTCTTCTGGTCTTGCACACGTCTCCCCCGGCCGCTGGCCGCACGAGGCTGACCCAGGGATAGGGGATTCCCGCGGTACGTTGTCCCGACAGACACAGGCGCAGACTGCACGAGGTCTCTGCCGGGCGCACCGAGGGCGCGCGCAACTCCATTAGCCTAGTCCAGCCGCCGCATCACGCGGAACCTGAGATGACCAGCCCGCCCTGTGCCTTTGCTCACCGGCTTTTCCCGGACCTCCGACGCCGACGCTCGAAGCACCCGGTCGGCCCATCGACCCCTGATCGAGGACGTACCTGCCCGCCGAGGACTGCGTTGTCCTCCAGACGACTGGGGCACTACCGTCGTCCTTTGGGGGAACAGGACGTCCTCGTCGGAAAGCGCAGTCCCCGATCCGCCTGACTGTCATCATTCATCGGTAGCAGCCAACGACGCCGACGCCGCAGCCTCCCGGGAGGGATGCTGCGGCGTCGGGGGCCGTCTCGACGTCGTCGAGGGCGGCGTTCAGCCGAGGGTCACTTGGCGCGCTCGAGGATCTCCAGGAGGCGGAAGTGCTTGGTGGCGCTCAGCGGGCGGGTCTCCATAATGGAGACGAGATCGCCGACACCGGCCTCGTTGTTCTCGTCGTGGACCTTGACCTTCTTGGAACGACGGAGGACCTTGCCGTACAGGGAGTGCTTGTAGCGCTCCTCGACGAGGACGACCACCGTCTTGTCCATCTTGTCGGAGACGACGTAGCCGCGACGCACCTTGCGCTGGGGGCGCTCGGTGGACTGCTCGACGTTCTCAGTGCTGGTCTGCTCGCTCACTTGGACTCCTCCGTGCTCGGGGCGGTGCGAATACCGAGCTCACGCTCGCGCACGATCGTGTAGATGCGGGCGATGTCGCGACGCACAGCCTTGAGACGTCCGTGGTCCTCGAGCTGGCCGGTCGCCGAGGCGAACCGGAGGTTGAACAGCTCGGCCTTGGCCTTGGAGAGCTCCTCGGAGAGGCGCTCGTTGTCCATGCCGTCGAGGTCGGCGGGGGTCAGGCCCTTGGAACCGATTGCCATCAGACGTCACCACCCTCACGAGTCACGAAACGGGTCTTCATCGGAAGCTTGTGCTGTGCGCGGCGCATGGCCTCGCGGGCGAGGGCCTCGTCGACACCGCCGAGCTCGAACAAGATGCGTCCGGGCTTGACGTTGGCGATCCACCACTCGGGTGCACCCTTACCGGAACCCATACGGGTCTCGGCGGGCTTTTTGGTCAGGGGGCGGTCCGGGAAGATGTTGATCCACACCTTGCCGCCACGCTTGATGTGGCGGGTCATGGCGATACGGGCCGCCTCGATCTGGCGGTTGGTGATGTAGGCGGGCTCGAGGGCCTGGATGCCGTACTCACCGAAGGCGATCTGGTTGCCGCCCTTGGAAAGGCCCGTGCGGTGCGGGCGGTGCTGCTTGCGGAACTTGGTCCGGCGGGGGATGAGCACGGCTCAGGCCTCCGTTCCCTGGTCTGCGGCAGCGGTCTCGGCGGCCGGCGTCTGCTCGGCTGCCTGCTGCTGCTCGGTGTTCTGACGCGAACCGCGCTCACCGCGGTCGCCACGACGGCCGCCGCGGCGCTCGCCCCGGCCCCGGCCACGGGAGCCGGACTCGGCCTGCTGGCGGGCGAACTCGCGCTCGGTGATGTCGCCCTTGTAGATCCACACCTTGACGCCGAGGCGGCCGAAGGTGGTCTTGGCCTCGTAGAAGCCGTAGTCGATGTTCGCGCGCAGGGTGTGCAGCGGCACGCGCCCCTCGCGGTAGAACTCGCTGCGGCTCATCTCGGCGCCGCCCAGGCGGCCGGAGCACTGCACCCGGATGCCCTTGGCGCCGGCGCGCATCGCGGACTGCATGCCCTTGCGCATGGCGCGACGGAAGGACACGCGGGAGGCGAGCTGCTCGGCGATGCCCTGGGCGACCAGCTGGGCGTCCAGGTCGGGGCTCTTGACCTCGAGGATGTTGAGCTGGACCTGCTTGCCGGTCAGCTTCTCGAGCTGACCGCGCAGGCGCTCGGCCTCGGCCCCACGGCGACCGATGACGATGCCGGGACGGGCGGTGTGCAGGTCGACGCGCACGCGGTCACGGGTGCGCTCGATATCGACCTTGGAGATTCCGGCCCGCTCCATGCCGTCCTCCATGAGGCGGCGGATCTTGACATCCTCCTCCACGAAGTCGCGGTAACGCTGACCGGGCTTGGTGGAGTCGGCGAACCAGCGCGAACGGTGGTCCGTGGTGATGCCCAGGCGGAACCCGGTCGGGTTGACCTTCTGCCCCATTACCGGGCTCCTTCCTTCGTTGCGGCGTCGGACTTGTCCCCGACGATGACGGTGATGTGGCTGGTCCGCTTGAGGATCCTGCTGGCCCGGCCCTGCGCACGGGGACGGAACCGCTTCAGGGTGGGACCCTCGTCGGCGAACGCCTCGATGATGAACAGGTCGTTCTCGTCGAAACGCTCACCGTCACGCTCAGCCTTGAACCGGGCGTTGGCGATTGCGGACTCGAGGACCTTGCGCACCGGCACCGCAGCGGCCTGCGGGGCGAATCGGAGCACGTTGACGGCCTCGACGGCGCGCTTGCCGCGGACGACGTCCACGACCCGGCGCGCCTTCATCGGCGTGCAGCGCACGTACTTGGCCTGCGCCTTGGCTTCCATGTTCTCTGCCTCTCAAACTTTCCGACGTCCGTCAGCGACGCGACTTGCGGTCGTCCTTGACGTGCCCGCGGAAGGTGCGGGTCGGAGCGAACTCACCGAGCTTGTGGCCCACCATGGACTCGGTAACGAAGACCGGCACGTGCTTACGACCGTCGTGGACGGCGAAGGTGTGCCCCAGGAAGTCCGGCGTGATGACCGAACGGCGGGACCAGGTCTTAATGACGTTCTTGGTGCCCTTCTCGTTCTGAGCGTCCACCTTCTTGAGGAGGTGGTCGTCGACGAAGGGACCCTTCTTCAGACTACGCGGCATGATTCAGGCTCCTATCAGCGCTTCTTGCCGGTCCGACGACGACGCACGATGAGGCGGTCGCTGGACTTGTTGGGACGGCGGGTGCGGCCCTCGGGCTTGCCCCACGGCGAGACGGGGTGACGACCACCGGAGGTCTTGCCCTCACCACCACCGTGCGGGTGGTCCACCGGGTTCATGACGACACCGCGGACGGTCGGGCGCACGCCCTTCCAGCGCATACGGCCGGCCTTGCCCCAGTTGATGTTGGACTGCTCGGCGTTGCCGACCTCGCCGATGGTGGCGCGGCAGGCTGCCTCCACGTTGCGGATCTCCCCGGAGGGCATGCGCAGCTGCGCGTACTTGCCCTCCTTGGCGACCAGCTGGACGGAGGTGCCGGCGCTGCGAGCGATCTTGGCCCCGCCACCGGGACGCAGCTCGACCGCGTGGACGACCGTACCGGTGGGGATGTGACGCAGCTGCAGGTTGTTGCCGGGCTTGATGTCGGCGCTGGGGCCGGCCTCGACGACGTCGCCCTGACGGAGCTTGTTCGGGGCGATGATGTAGCGCTTCTCGCCGTCCATGTAGTGGAGCAGGGCGATGCGCGCGGTGCGGTTGGGGTCGTACTCGATGTGAGCGACCTTCGCGGGCACGCCGTCCTTGTCGTGACGACGGAAGTCGATGAGACGGTAGGCGCGCTTGTGGCCACCACCCTTGTGGCGGGTGGTGATACGACCGGAGGAGTTACGTCCACCGGACTTGCTCAGCGGGCGCACCAGCGACTTCTCGGGCGTGCTGCGCGTGATCTCCACGAAGTCGGCCACGGAGGAGCCGCGACGACCCGGGGTCGTGGGCTTGTACTTACGGATTCCCATATCGATCCTTTACCTTCCGTGGCGCACTAGGCCACATCACCGAAGATGTCGATGGTCCCCTCGCGCAGGGTGACGATCGCACGGCGGGTGTCCTTGGAC
The DNA here is from genome assembly GCF_000223355.1 of Actinomyces sp. oral taxon 175 str. F0384. Classification (NCBI taxonomy): domain Bacteria; kingdom Bacillati; phylum Actinomycetota; class Actinomycetes; order Actinomycetales; family Actinomycetaceae; genus Actinomyces; species Actinomyces sp. oral taxon 175. The sequence continues at coordinate 410,060 of NZ_AFUR01000001.1, read as the reverse complement.
TTGCCGATCCCGGTGCGGGTGCGGTGCGTCTTGCCCTTGCGGTTGATGGTGTTCACCGAGGAGACCTTGACATCGAAGATGGCCTCAACGGCCTGCTTGATCTCGGTCTTGTTGGATCCCGGCGCCACGATGAACGTGTACTGGCCACGGTCCATGCAGGCGTAGGACTTCTCGGAGACCACCGGCGCGATGATGACGTCGCGGGGGTTCTTGGACTTCTCGAGGCTCACTTGGACTCCTCCTCACCCTTGCCCAGGAACGCGTCCAGGCCAGAGGCCGTGAAGACGACGTCGTCGGACTTGAGGACGTCGTAGGTGTTGAGCTGGTCGGCCCACAGGACGTGCGCCTCGGGGGCGTTGCGCAGGCTGAGCCTGGACAGGTCGTCCTGACGGTCCACAATCACCAGGGCCTTGCGGTCGGTGAGGTTGCGCAGCGCGACCAGGGCGTTCTTGGTGGAGGGCACCGTGGTGGTGACGAACTCGGTGATGACGTGGACGCGGCCGTTGCGGGCGCGGTCGGACAGGGCGCTGCGCAGGGCGGCGGCCTTCATCTTCTTGGGGGTCCGCTGGGTGTAGTCGCGCGGCTGCGGGCCGTGGACGGTGCCACCGCCGACGAACTGCGGGGCGCGGGTCGAGCCCTGGCGGGCGCGGCCGGTGCCCTTCTGGCGGTAGGGCTTGCGGCCACCGCCGCGGACGTCGCCGCGGGTCTTGGTGGCGTGGGTGCCCTGGCGGGCCGCGGCCAGCTGGCCGACGACCACCTGGTGCATGAGCGGAATGTTGAGGGGGGCGTCGAAGACCTCGGCGGGCAGCTCGACGCTGCCGGTCTTCTTGCCCGCGGAGTCGACGACGTCGACGGTGAGTGCCTCAGTCATGGTCTCAGGCTCCCTTCACGGCGGTGCGGACGACGACGACCGAGCCCTTGGGGCCGGGGATCGCGCCGTTGACGAGCAGAACGCCCTTGTCAACGTCGATGCCGCGGATCTTGAGGTTCTGGACGGTGCGGCGCGCGTGGCCCATACGACCGGCCATGCGCAGGCCCTTGAAGATGCGCCCGGGGGTGGCGCAGGCGCCGATGGAGCCCGGCTTGCGGTGGTTGCGGTGAGCACCGTGGGAGGCGCCGACACCGGCGAAGCCGTGGCGCTTCATGACACCGGCGAACCCCTTACCCTTGGAGGTCCCGGTGACGTCGACCAGCTGGCCGACCTCGAAGGTGTCAGCGGCCAGCTCCTGGCCGGGGGTGAACTCCGACGCCAGGGAGGTGCGGATCTCCGCCACGTGGCGGCGGGGCTCGACCCCGGCCTTGGCGAAGTGGCCGGCGAGCGGCTTGGTGACCTTGCTGGCGTCGATGTCGCCGAAGGCGAGCTGAACGGCCTCGTAGCCATCGGTCTCGATGGTGCGGACCTGGGTCACGACGTTGGTGTCGACCCGGACGACGGTCACAGGGCGCAGGACCCCGTTCTCGTCCCAGATCTGCGTCATGCCGAGCTTGGTGCCGAGCAGCGCCTTGGCAGGCGCGGCGGCAGCCGGCGTGTTAAGCGTTGTCATGGCAGTCCTCAGAGCTTGATCTCGATGTTGACGTCAGCGGGCAGGTCGAGACGCATGAGCGAGTCGACGGCCTTGGGCGTCGGGTCGACGATGTCGATCAGCCGCTTGTGCGTGCGCATCTCGAAGTGCTCGCGGCTGTCCTTGTACTTGTGCGGCGACCGGATCACGCAGAACACGTTCTTCTCGGTCGGCAGCGGCACCGGGCCCACGACCGTCGCGCCAGCGCGGGTCACGACGTCGACGATCTTGCGCGCCGAGGAGTCAATGACCTCGTGGTCGTAGGACTTGAGCCGGATGCGGATCTTCTGTCCCGCCATGGCGCCTAACCTCTCTTGTACTTGCTTCTGGCCGGTCCACGCGCTCGGGCGTGTCGCTTCAGGACGCGCGCCGCTCCCGCGTCGGGAGGCGGTGAACCGGTCTGGACACACGGAAACCCGTTCAGGAGGAACGGGTCCGTCAGTATGATTCCCGGGGTGATCCCGGGGCGGCACAACCAGGGGCACGCATGTGCACGCCCTTGGCCGGCCGGATTACGTTATCAGGGCTCGCGCGGGCAGCGGAACCCAGGATGGGGCCTAGAGGCTGTGAGTCCGCCCACTGGCCCCCGCGCTCGGGCGTGTCGCGTCCAGCACCGGGATCTCCGCGGTGTCGATGAGCTCCTGGTCATCCCATTGTCCCGACGGCGCCGACAGCGACGCGATCTCCTCCAGGAGCGACAGGTTCTCCATCTCGGAGGGCTGGGGAGGCACCGGAAGGTCGGTGAACCACCGTTGGGGCTCGACGCCGGCGTCGTCATCCATCCAGATCCGCATCTGCTCCGCCCAGGTCTGGGGGCGCGGCTCCTCCTGCGCAGCACGGGCCCTGGCCAGGGCCCGCTCCTTGGCCCGCGCCGCCGCGTAGCCCGAGCGCCACAGGTACAGCCCGATGACGATGAGCCCCGCGGCCAGACCCACGGCCCACCAGGGGAAGTGGGGAACGTCGGGGCGCTTGCCCGCCGCCGCGAGGTCCTTGGCAGGGGTCGGGTAGATGCGCTCGCCGGTCAGCAGGATGCGGTGGGTGTTGATGCCCAGGGGCGTGCAGGTCACCAGGGTGAGCAGGTCCTTGCCCTCTTCGGCGCGCAGAGCCTCGGTCTCCTCGGGCTCGACGACCTTGGTGCTGGTGACCCGGTAGGTGAGGACCTCTCCGAAGACTTCGACGATGAGGCTGTCACCGGTCTTGACCTTGTCCAGGTTGGTGAACATGGTGGCCTCGGCCAGGCCGCGGTGCCCGGTGATGACCGAGCGGGTCCCCTCTCCCCCGACCGGCAACGAGGTGCCCTCCAGGTGCCCCAGGCCCTTGAGGAGGGTGTCGTCGGCCGTGCCGTGGTAGACGGGCAGGTCCAGGGAGATGGAGGGGATCTTCAGGCGGGCCATGAGGCCCTCGTTGTTGGCCTTGAGGATGTTGGCGTACTGCAGGGAGCTGTCCTTGCTGGAGCCGGCGCCGGTGGGGACGTGGTTGTTGGCCTCCAGGACCGCTCCGGCCGAGAGCGCGTCGTTGTAGGCGTGCGCCTGCTCGACCTGGGTCTTGGCGTCGGGACGGGCCCCATCGACCTGGGCGGAGTAGTCGGCAGTCACCTTCGACTGGTTGTACTGGGCGACCCAGGAGGCCGCCGTCGGATAGGTCAGCAGCCCCATGCCCACCAGCGCCATGATGGAGGTGACCAGGGCGGAGACCGACAGGCGCCAGGCGCGGGGACGGCGGTGCTTCTGGAGGCTCGAGGCGCGGGTGCGCGGAGTCCGGGCGGTGCGGGGTGTGCGTGCTTTGCGGGAGATCATGGGGCCTCGTGCGCTTCCAGGGTCGGGTGGACGGGGTTGAGGATGGTGCGGGTTCGCACATGGCGGTGCAGGCGCTCGACGGATCGGGGTCCGTCGAGTGCCTGCACCGGTTCCGCTCAGGCCTCGGCCTCAGGATCGAGACAGGTGAGGAACCCGGTCAAGACGTGGCTGAGGAAAGGCTCTTGCGGTTGCCGCTGCCGACCGGGACTCACGGGCCCCGGTCGGCAGCCAGTGTCATCAGAGCGCGAGGTTCGCGTTCTGCTTGCGCTCGCGGTAGCGGGCCACGAGGACGGAGCCGACGGCGATCATCAGCAGGGACGCGCCGGAGGCGGTCAGGATGAGCATGCCGTTGGCACCGGTCAGGGGCAGGCCCGGAACCGACTGCTTGGTGTTCTCGATGGTGACGTTGTCCGTGGTCACTGCACCGACCTCAATCTTGACGGGGGTCACGGCGCCGTCACCCGCGGGCAGGACGTAGCCGGCCGGAGCCTTGGTCTCGACCAGGACGTAGCAGCGCGCGGTGGCATCCTTCTGGTTGTCACGGTTCGCACCGTCGATGGAGTCGGAGATGAACAGGCCCTTGACGTTGATGGCGCCCTGGGCGTCCGTGGTCAGCGTGGTCTCGCCGTTGATGGCGATGGGGTCGCCTTCCTTGTCCTTGGTGCAGGTACCGGCGTAGGCGTTCTTGGCCTTGTACAGCTGGAACTGAGCGCCCTGGAGGCCGGCCTTGTCCTGGCCCTGCTGGTGGTTGTCCACCTTCTTGATGAGCAGGTCGCCCCAGCGGGAAGTCACCTCGTTAGAGGTCGGCGGGTCGTTGGGGTTCGCCGGGGGCTCCTCGGGCGTCGGGGGCTGCTCGGCGTAGACGGTGTCGCTGATCACCTGAGCCCGGTTCGTGATGGCGCCGTTGCGGGCCTCGGTCACCTTGCCCTGGAAGACGGCGGATACCTTCTTGCCGGGGGCGGCCTTGATCTTCTTCAGACCCTCGGCGGTGAAGGTGACGGTGACGGTCTGCCCCTTGGTGTCCACCTGGTAGTCGGTGGGATCCAGGGTCGTGCCCTCGAGGGAGACCTCAGTGGCGGTCACCGCCGTGAGGCGGTCGTCCAGGGTGTCCCTGAGCTGGAAGTACTTGTAGAAGGACTTGGCGTCGAGAGTCGGCGCCGTCGAGCTCACCGGGAACTTGACGAGGGAGCCGACGCCGTAGCCGTTGAGCTTCTGCTCCTGGATGCTCTTCTCAACGCTGATGGCCTCGTTCTTGGGGTAGACGTGGACATCGTAGATCCACTGGCCGTCGGCGCCCGCAGCGGTGTTCGGGTGAGGAACCGTCACCACGAAGGGCTTGGCCTTCTGGACGATGTTGCCGGGGGTCGTGGTCTCGCACACGAGGTAGGCCTGAACCGGCATGTCCGTAATCGTGGCGAGTCCCTCGTCATTGGTGGCCGGGGAGACCTTGGGGGTGCCGAACTGGTGCGCTCCCAGCGTGGGGGCGGCGGGGTTGGTGCAGGCGCTGTCCGGCACGCCGGCCTTGGACAGGTCACTGATCGTGTCCCACCCGGCGGGGTCCTTCAGGTTGATGTCGGTGATCGGGTAGGCGGTGAAGACGACGCCCTGGACGGGAGCCCCCTTGCTGTCCGCGTTCTGCGGGGTACCGGTGGGGTTACCGATGTCCTTGCCACCACCGTTGAGGTGCTTGTGGATGGCGAGGGAGCCCTTCGCCTCAGTCTTGATGTTTCCGTAGTTAGGCGTTTCCGTGGCCACGGCCGAAGGGGCCAGGCCGAGGAAGGCCAGGGTGAGGACACCGGCTGCGGCAGCAGCCCGACGCCCCAGCGTGCTGGCGTTGTGCTTCATGGGTTGGGATTTCCTTTCACTGTGCGCCGCGGGGAGATGCGAACGCGTGGCAGAGGTATGGATAGGGAGTTCTTCTCCGGTGGACGGCTCCGTCTTGTCCGACGGCGTCACCGGCGCCTCCGACCTTTCATGCGTGGGTCGGTGGGCGGATCAGTCGAGGTTGCAGTGACGGCGCCTCCTGAGGAGTCCGGTGGAGATCGCCAGAGCGGAGACGACCGCTCCTGCGATCAGGAAGATGTGCGCACCGCGTCCACCTGTCAGGGGCAGGCGGGGGGTGGCCGCCTTCTCGTTGGTGAAGGCCTTCGAGAAGGAGTACTGGAGGGCATTGGGCTTGATGGCGAAGCTGCGGCTCGTCGTGTCAAGCCGGTATCCCGCGGGAGCCCGCTTCTCCACCAGGGAGTAGGAGCGCGTGTCCCAGGGCAGGCCGGTCACGGTGAAGGAACCGGCCGCGGGGTCCGTATCGGCGTAGAGGCCTCCCGGGCACCGTCCCCTGCCACTGGCGATGACGCAGTCGGTGACGGTGGTCCTGGCCGGGACTCCGGGGCCGCTGAGCGTCCACTCCGAGCCGCCCAGGGCGTGTCCGCTCGTGTCCTGCTTCTTCCAGGACACGGCTCCGGTCAGACGCTGGTTGGTCACGACCCCCCTGGTGACACCCGTGGTGTCCTTGAGCCCAGCCTTGAGGTTGGCGCCGGAGACATCGTTGAAGGCCAAGGTCTTGTCCAGGCGCTGGTATCCACTGGGGGCGGTTCTCTCGGTGACGGAGTAGCTCCCCCACGCCAGTCCGCTGACCTCGAAGACACCCGGAGCCGGGTTGGTGTCCCGGTAGGCGCCGCCTCGGCAGCCCGCCGCCTGGCAGTCCTCGACGACGGTGCCGGCGGGGACGCCGGGACCGGTCAGGGTCCAGCTGGTACCGCCCAGAGGTGTCTGACCGTCCTGGTCGACCTTGGTCCAGGACAGCGCTCCGGGCTTGGTCGTGTTGGTGACCGAGCAGGTGATGCGATCGGCACCCTGCACTTGGATCTTGGATCCTGTCAGGCTCGAGCCGCTCCAGCTGCCGCGTGTCCCGGGGGTCTGGGCGCACTGCCATGCGCTCGCCTCGTAGCCCGGTGCCTGGGGGTTCGTGGAGGACTCGCTGAGCGCGTACTGTCCTGGACGCACCACCTTGATACCGGTGTCAACGTTGCCGGTCACCTGCTGGGACGCCGCCCCACCATTGCCCTGCTGGGCCTTGAGGGTCCACTGGTCGGCCCCGAGGGCCCTGACCTGCCCGGTGTACGGGGCCTGGACGTTCTTCACGAGCCGGATCGTGGGGACGCGCACCGCGATCCGGTAGTCCTCCACCTCGCCGCCCATCGTGCTGCCGGTGGGCTTGAGGTTCACTCCTGCCTCAGCTGTCCTCACCCGTAGGTAGGTGTGGGGCTGGGATCCGGCCTCCCCGTCGATGCTGCGCACGACGTCCTCGGGGACGGTCCACCGCAGTGTGGCATTACCCCAGCCGTCACAGGTGGTTTGACCGCTCTTCTCGGTGGCGTCGAAGACGCCGTTGTGGTTCCAGTCGATCCAGCCGGCCACCGCTCCCCGGCCGCCGCAGCGGACGTTGGTGGTGTACTGCTGTCCCGGGGCGGTCTCAATGCCTGAGGCGGGGATGGAGACACCGTCCTCGTCGTTGCCGTACCAGCCGTCGTTGTCGTCGCCGTCGGCCCCGTCGCTGAAGCGCTGCTGGGACTCGGCGTCAGTACCCGAGCCCAGGTAGGGTCCGGTGGGCTGCATGCGGGTGGTGTTGATGAGGCGGCCACCGAACAGGTCATAGCCGTTGCGGTTCGTGACCTCACCACCATCCCACCTGGGCTGCAGGAGGGCGGAGGCGCTGCCGTAGGAGACCGGCGCGTCACCGAAGTCGGTGACCAGGACCAGCCCCAGGGCGACGGCGGAGTAGCCCGATCCCTGCATGGTGATGGTGGCGCTGGTGGCCCCTTCCATGAACATGGAGACCGCGGGCCCACCGATGCCGTTGGGCTTGGAGTAGCCTCCGCCGTTCTGGTAGACGCACTCCTGCGCCGTGTTGTCCAGCCTCAGGGTGCGGTTCCCGTTGGAGAAGCTCGCGCGGGTCGTGACCGGCCGCCCGGTGCCTCCTCTGGTGTCCGTGCAGTTACTGGAGCGCCCGCCGTCCAGGAGGCGCCAGGTGACTCGTTGATTGCTGGGCACCTCGGCCTGGATCCATTCGCCGTCGAAGGGCTCATTGGTGCTGCCGGGGTTGGAGGCCTCCGCGTCGGCGAAGACCAGGCCGTTGAGGGCCACCGGTGTGGAGCTGCCGTCGGGGGCCTGGAGAGCAGCGGAGCAGGAGACGTCGAAGCTGATGCGTGAGTATCCGCCCGTGGGCGTGCGGTTGGCCCGGCGGTCGTTCTTGTCCCTGCCGTCCCAGGTCTTGTCCCCGTTGTAGGCGTAGCCGTTGGCCAGTCCGATGACCATCTGGTTGTGGTTGGTGTAATTGTCCGGGTACTTCAGGCCGTTGTGCCACTCCGAGCTGCCGTCGCTCCAGCCCCCGGCGCCACCGGTGTTGTAGAGGTTGTCGAGGATGTCACCGGCCCAGGTGCCCGGAATCGTGGCGACCAACGGGCCGCGGGCAAGATCGTCGGGAAAGCCCTTCTGGTGACCAAGGTGCCTGAGATTGGACAGATTGCAGGTGGTGACCAGATATCCGGCCTCCCCCAGGTCGCGGTAGTTGGTGAAGGTCCTGCGCTGCCCGTAGTCGAGCACGGGAACATTCGGCTTGGTCCGGCCGGCGAAGTTCTGGTCGTAGTCCGCCCACTGGAGCCACTGGATGGTATCCCGGTACCAGCTGGTGCCGCCCTGGGCGAAGACCGCCGGAAGCGCATCGGCGGGGAGCCCGCTCGGGGCCGCCCCGGCAGAAGGCTGCTCAGTGCCCACGAGCGCCGCAGCGACGCAGGCGAGTGCCGCAGCGCCGGCGATGAGCTTGCGCAGGCGAGGCTTGATGGCATGACGAGACAGCAAAGGGAACACTCCGATTCATGGGCAACCAACAGCGCTGGGACCGCCTTCTTTTAGGCGTCGACTCCATGCCCTTGGCAACAGGGATTAACTTAGTTGACGTAGTCGGGCAATACAGGATCGGTGATGGATCTGAAATCGTCCGTTATGGCATTGCGACACCATTCATTACATCGGAATCACGAATACGAGGAAATGGTGTCATTCATATTTCTATTCACGCTGACGGTCGGCTGTGCCCTTTCCCGTCATGGGACACGAAAAAGACCTCCCCGGTCAGAGCAGATGCTCTGACCGGGGAGGTCTGGTGCTACGCGGAGGCGCGGAGCGTCAGTGGGTCACTTGATGACCTTGGTGACGCGGCCGGAGCCGACGGTGCGACCACCCTCACGGATGGCGAAGCCGAGGCCCTCCTCCATGGCGATGGGCTGGATGAGCTGGACGGTCATCTCGGTGGTGTCGCCGGGCATGACCATCTCGGTGCCCTCGGGGAGGGTGATGACACCGGTGACGTCCGTGGTACGGAAGTAGAACTGCGGACGGTAGTTCGAGTAGAAGGGGTTGTGGCGGCCGCCCTCGTCCTTGGTGAGGATGTAGACGTGGCCCTCGAACTCGGTGTGCGGGGTGATGGAGCCGGGCTTGCAGACGACCTGACCGCGCTCGACGTCCTCGCGACGGGTGCCGCGCAGGAGCAGACCGCAGTTCTCGCCGGCCCAGGCCTCGTCCATCTGCTTGTGGAACATCTCGATACCGGTGACCGTGGTCTTCTGAGCCTCGCGGATACCGAGAATCTCGACCTCGGAGTTGATCGGGAGCTTGCCGCGCTCCACACGACCGGTGACGACGGTGCCGCGACCGGTGATGGTGAAGACGTCCTCGATGGGCATGAGGAAGGGCTTGTCCATGTCACGCTCGGGGGTGGGGATGAAGTCATCCACCGCGTCCATGAGCTCCTTGATCTTGCCGGCCCACTCGGCGTCGCCCTCGAGGGCCTTGAGAGCGGAGACGCGGATGACGGGAGCCTCGTCGCCGTCGTAGTCCTGGGAGGACAGCAGCTCACGGACCTCCATCTCAACCAGGTCGAGGAGCTCCTCGTCGTCCACCATGTCGGACTTGTTGAGGGCCACGAGGAGGGCGGGGACGCCCACCTGGCGGGCGAGCAGGACGTGCTCGCGGGTCTGGGCCATCGGGCCGTCGGTGGCGGCGACCACGAGGATCGCGCCATCCATCTGGGCGGCACCGGTAATCATGTTCTTGATGTAGTCGGCGTGCCCGGGGGCGTCGACGTGCGCGTAGTGGCGCTTGTCGGTCTCGTACTCGACGTGCGCGATGTTGATGGTGATACCGCGCTGACGCTCCTCAGGAGCCTTGTCGATCTCGTCGAAGGGGGTGAAGGGGTTCAGCTCGGGGTACTCGTCGTGCAGAACCTTGGAGATCGCAGCGGTCAGCGTCGTCTTACCGTGGTCGACGTGACCGATCGTTCCGATGTTGACGTGCGGCTTGGTCCGCTCGAACTTGGCCTTGGCCACTGGTGTCCTCCTGGGACTCGGGTAGTTCTCTTCGTCGGGATTCGACTAGCACACATGCTAGCCGCCCGGGCGTCGAGAGTCTCTACTGGTGGATGTTGGAAATCTTACTGAACTGGGTCCCGGTCGGCACCCGAGGGGCGCCGTCGGGCCGGGGTCCGCCGCGGTCGCGTGCAGCCGGTGCGGACCCCGGAGGCAGGGCGTCAGGCGCCCTTGACCTTGGCGATGATCTCGTCGGCGACGTTCTTGGGAACCTCGGCGTACGAGTCGAAGGTCATGGAGTACACGGCACGTCCCTGCGTCTTGGAGCGCAGGTCACCGACGTAGCCGAACATCTCCGACAGGGGCACGTTGGCGCGGATGACCTTGACGCCGACGGCGTCCTCCATCGAGGCGATCATGCCGCGACGGGAGTTGAGGTCACCGATGACGTCGCCCATGTACTCCTCGGGAGTACGGACCTCGACGGCCATGACGGGCTCGAGGAGGACCGGCGAGGCCTTCTTGGCACCCTCCTTGAACGCCATGGAACCGGCGATCTTGAAGGCCATCTCGGAGGAGTCGACCTCGTGGTAGGCGCCGTCGATGAGGGTGGCCTTGATGTCCACCATCGGGTAGCCGGCCAGGACACCGGTGAGCATGGCGTCCTGGACTCCGGCGTCCACGCTGGGGATGTACTCGCGGGGCACGCGGCCACCGGTGACGGCGTTGGCGAACTCGTAGTGCGCCTTCTCGCCATCGGCGGTCTCGGCGGCCTCGTCGGCCACGAGGGGCTCGAAGCTCATCTGCACCTTGGCGAACTGGCCGGAGCCACCCGTCTGCTTCTTGTGGGTGTACTCGACCTTGTCCACCTTCTTGCGGATGGTCTCGCGGTAGGCGACCTGCGGGGCACCCACGTTGGCCTCGACCTTGAACTCGCGGCGCATGCGGTCCACGAACACGTCCAGGTGGAGCTCGCCCATACCGCCGATGACGGTCTGGCCGGTCTCCTCGTCGAGGGAGACGGTGAAGGTTGGGTCCTCCTCGGAGAGCTTCTGGATGGCCACACCCAGCTTCTCCTGGTCGCCCTTGGTCTTGGGCTCGATGGCCACGTGGATGACCGGGGCCGGGAAGGTCATGGACTCCAGGACGATCGGGGAGCCCTGGGCGCACAGGGTGTCACCGGTGGTGACGTCCTTGAGGCCGATGAAGGCGTAGATGTGGCCGGCGTGGGCCTCCTCCACCGGGTTCTCCTTGTTGGAGTGCATCTGGAAGAGCTTGCCGATGCGCTCCTTCTTGCCCTTGGTGGCGTTGAGGACCATCTCGCCCTGGGAGACCTTGCCGGAGTAGACGCGCACGTAGACGAGCTTGCCGTAGAAGGGGTGGGTGGCCACCTTGAAGGCCAGGGCGGAGAAGGGAGCCTTCTCGTCGGCCGGACGGGTGAGCACCTCCTCCTCGTTACCGACGGCGTGGCCCTCGACGTCGGGGACGTCGAGCGGGGAGGGCAGGTAGTCCAGGACGGCGTCGAGCACGGGCTGGATGCCCTTGTTCTTGAAGGCGGACCCGGCCAGGACCGGGAAGGCCTCACCGGCCACGGTGAGCTTGCGGATGCCGGACTTGAGCTCGGCGATGCTGAGCTCCTCGCCCTCGAGGTACTTCTCCATGAGGGCGTCGTCGGCCTCGGCGACCGTCTCGACCAGCTGGGCGCGCAGCTCCTCGGCCTTGGCGACCAGCTCGGAGGGGATCTCCTCGTACTCGACGACGGAGCCGCGGGTCTCCTTGCCGTCGGCGTCCTTCTCGGGGAAGCGGATGGCCCGCATCTCCAGGACGTCGACGAGGCCGGAGAAGTCGTTCTCGGCGCCAATCGGGAAGTTGAGGACGATCGGGGTGGCGTGGAGGCGGTCACGGATGGTCTGGACGGAGAAGTCGAAGTCCGCGCCCAGCTTGTCCATCTTGTTGATGTAGCAGATGCGCGGGACGTTGTACTTGTCCGCCTGGCGCCACACCGTCTCCGACTGCGGCTCCACACCCTCCTTGCCGTCGAAGACCGCCACGGCGCCGTCGAGCACGCGCAGGGAGCGCTCGACCTCGACCGTGAAGTCCACGTGTCCGGGGGTGTCGATGATGTTGATCTGGTTGTTCTTCCAGAAGCAGGTGGTGGCCGCGGAGGTAATGGTGATACCGCGCTCCTGCTCCTGCTCCATCCAGTCCATCGTCGAGGCGCCGTCGTGCGTCTCGCCGATCTTGTAGTTGATGCCCGTGTAGAACAGGATGCGCTCTGTCACGGTGGTCTTACCGGCATCGATGTGGGCCATGATGCCGATGTTGCGGACCTTGGTGAGGTCTGTCAGCACGTCAAGTGCCACTGGTGGTGTCCTTCGTTCGTGTGGGGTACGGAGCTGATTCCGGCACTACCAGCGGTAGTGGGCGAAGGCCTTGTTGGACTCGGCCATGCGGTGCATGTCCTCACGGCGCTTGACCGCGGCGCCCAGGCCGTTGGAGGCGTCGAGAATCTCGTTCATGAGACGCTCGGTCATGGTGTTCTCGCGGCGCTGGCGGGAGAAGTCCACGAGCCAGCGCAGCGCCAGGGTGGTGGCGCGGCCGGGGCGGACCTCGACGGGCACCTGGTAGGTGGCACCACCGACACGACGGGAGCGGACCTCCAGGGCGGGGCGGATGTTGTCCAGAGCGCGCTTGAGGACCGAGACCGGGTCCTGGTCCGTCTTGGAGCGCACGCCCTCCAGGGCGCCGTAGACGATCCGCTCGGCGGTGGACTTCTTGCCGTCCAGCAGAACACGGTTGACGAGCTGGGTGACGACCGGCGAGCCGTAGACGGGGTCGACGACGAGCGGGCGCTTGGGTGCGGGACCCTTACGAGGCATTACTTCTTCTCCTTCTTGGCGCCGTACTTGGAACGTGCCTGCTGGCGACCCTTGACACCCTGGGTGTCGAGGGCGCCGCGCACGATGTGGTAGCGGACACCGGGAAGGTCCTTCACACGACCACCGCGCACGAGCACGATGGAGTGCTCCTGGAGGTTGTGGCCCTCACCGGGGATGTAGGCCGTGACCTCGATACCGGTGGACAGGCGCACACGGGCGACCTTACGGAGGGCGGAGTTCGGCTTCTTAGGGGTCGTGGTGTACACGCGGGTGCACACGCCACGGCGCTGCGGACTGGCCTTGAGCGCCGGCGTCTTGGACGCGGAGCGCTTCGTCGAGCGGCCCTTGCGGACCAGCTGCTGAATGGTAGGCACTACTGATTCTCCATTGGGACGTGAGTCTGTATCTGGCTGCTGCCTGCGTGCCGGGCCGCTCCCCCATTGGTGGCTCGACGGCGCACGCCACCGCGGAGAGGGCCGGCCCGCCGGGATCGGGGCGAGCCCGATGACGACGTCCGGAGCCCCGCAGTCAGGGGCCCGTCGGTTCCCGCCGCGGCAGACCCGCGTCACGATGTCGCACCTGAGCCGAGCAGGCCTGGGGCCTGGGACGAGTCCGACGTCGCTGGGAACGGAATGGAGATGCGGTGACCCGCCTGCGGGCACCGTCGGCCAGGCTACCCGTTCGCCGCGTCAGGGCGCCAGGGCGGAGGGAGAGGTGAGGGCGTGGTGCTGGACACGCCGCAGGACCACGAGGAAAGGTGCGGGCACACTGACGTCGGCTCCCGAGCACTCATTGGAGGACGCGAGACACGCATGAGTCCTCTCCATTTTCCCCACCTCGAAGGTAGCGAACGTGCGAGAGTGTGGAGGTGAACGTCTCCGCACTACTGGCCGCCATCGCCGTTGGCGGCGCAGCCATCGCAGTCGTCACCCGCCCAGCCTCGGCGTTCGCCCGCCGGTATGTGTCCGACCTGGAGCAGGACAGGGCACGGACCGGGGCCACCTCATCCCGTGACGCCACCACCGAGCCGCGAGAATTCCGCGCCCTGTGGCTGCTGACTCCCACTTCTCAGGGCATTCTGGCCGCTGTCCTGTGCGCGGCGACGCTCGTGCGGGGAGCGGCTGGCGGGGCGTGGGGCGAGGTGATCGTCGCCCTTCCCCTCGTGGCGCTGCTCGGCGCGGCATGCAGCGTTGACGCCGTGTGCCACCGGCTCCCCAATCGCATTCTCGGCCCTGCGGCCCTGTGGACCGGCACAGCAACCTTGGCTCTTGCGCTGTTCAACGCGACCACGGGGACGCCCCTCCCCGAAGCAGGCTGGGCAGCCCTCAGGTCCATCCTGTGCGCAGTGAGTGCCGGCGTCATTGTGGGCGCCATGGCACTGCTACCCGGATCGGGCATGGGACTTGGGGATGCGAAGCTGTGTGCCGTTCTTGGGCTGTGGCTCGGATACTTCGGCGGAACCTATGCCACGATGGGCATTATCCTCGGATTCTTCATCGGTGGGATCACCGCCGTAGCACTCATGGCCTGTCGCCTGGCGGACCGCAAAACATTCATCGCCTTCGGTCCCTACCTGTCGCTAGGAGGCTGGTTGGCATGGATGCTCGCGGTGGCATGACTCCGCAGGACGATTGTGCGCACTTACCCCCACCGCACATCGACGTGGCGGTTGGCGGCCTTGCCCGCCTCGTTGACGCTGCCGTCCGCGTTGGTCTCGGAGGCCACGGGCTCGCTCTCCCCCTTGCCGGAGGACTGGACGTTCAGGGAGGGGACCTTGGAGGTCAGGTAGTCGGCAACAGCCTTGGCCCGCTGCTCGGAGAGCGTCTGGTTGTGAGCGTCGTCGGCGACGGAGTCCGTGTGCCCCACCACGGTGACCGTGGCGGGAGCCTTGCCGTTCCAGCGCTTGACAATCTCGTCGAGCACCTGCTTGGCGCGGTCGGTCAGGGCCGAGGAGTCGACGTCGAAGGTGACGTCTCCGGACAGTGAGGCCACCGTGGTCTGCCCGTCCGAGGAGTAGGTGACCGCGCTGTCCGAGCTGCTTGAGCGCGACACCGGCGTGACGACGCGGTCCACGGTCTGAGCCACCCGGGGGTTGCCCGGCCCGGCGCTCTCCGGTTGCTTGGTGATCGTCGTCGGGTCGGCTGTGGCGCTGTTGCTCGCAGCCGCCAACGGGTGGCCCGCTTGCGGTGCTGCAGGTACGGCAGCAGCCGAGGCGGACACTGGCCACGATGTTGCCCACACGACGGCGACTGCGGCTGCAAGCACCCCTGACCGAAACCGAGACCGAGACGTGGCGCCCCTTGCCCATCCCCCATTCATCTGCCGTCTCATCGGGTCACCGCCACGTTGCTGAAGGTCCCTCCATTCGGGATGGTGATGGTGACGTTCTTCGCCTCGGCCGGCACACCGGTGAAGGTCGCCTGGAGTGCGATCGTCTGACCGGGCTTGACGAACTCGTTGAGGTCACCGGAGCACAGGCAGCCGCCTTGGGAGTCATAGGAGACTCGATAGATGTTCGAGGAGGACGGCTCAATGAGCGTGATTCCATCGACGTTGTTCTTACTTCCTCCCGGTGTCGCCTTTCCGCTGGGCTGCGGAATCGAGTCGTCCCCATCCGAGAAGTAGTCGGAGACGTACATATCATTGCTCTTGTCGTCATTCGTCACGGAGAACATGACGGTGACCGTCGTCCCCGTGGCGGAGACGGAGTTCAGGGAGACGGTTGCAGGCTTGCTGTCAATGCTGCTGGTGTGCGACTCAATGGCCGCACCCTGGCTGCTATTGCTATCACCCCCGGGCTGCGCCGACTTCGGCGCTGAAGCCGACGTCGAGGTCGACGCCCCCTTCTCACCCGAGGAGCCTCCTGGCAGCTGACAGGACGCCAAGGTCGCCGCCAGACCAATACTGCTCACGGCAGCCAGGAGCCGCTTCGAAGTAATCGTCATGATGGACCTCCAATGCTCTCATTCAGGCCACTTCAACCTGAGGAATACCGACACTCTATGCAGCATTCCTTATTCGAGACATGGGGAGACTCCCACGGGGAAAAACTGTGCCGTACCCATGATGCCCACGGGTACTCCAGGGGACCCACATGCTCCCCATGCAGCAATGGGGAGTACCTGGGGAGCGATGGGGAGTACCCGGGGAGCCCCACTTGCTAGCAATATTACGTTACGATTACGCTCTGTCTTTGAGAAATTCCGGCGGACCCATGAAGGAGTTCTTGTGTCGCCCATCTTGCCTGGTTCTTCTTGTGTTCCTTCGGCACCGTCTCGTCGGTCTTTCGTGGCTCTCTCGGCCCTGGTGGGTGTGGGTGTACCGGTGCTGACCGGGTGTGACCTGCCGGGGACATCGAGGGGCAAGGAAGGGGCGGCCTCTCCGTCAGGCTCCACCGCCGGCGGGTCAGCCACAGCCTCGGCCAGTGCTCCGGCTAAGGCGGGGAGCACTGAGTGGCAGAAGCTCGACGGCCACGTCATGGGCCACAAGGTGAGCGTGGAGGTGTCCCCCGTCATCCGCCAGGACGACAAGACCTCGATCATCGCCCTGAAGCTCACCCGCGCATCCGACGACGCCTCCATCGACGCCGTCAACGCCCATCCCTTCAGCGACAACAAGAACGAGGTCATCCTCTCAAGCTACGTAGGGGCTCCAACCATCTTTCGGCCTGGCGCCGGCGCCGACCTGGTCAAGCTCCTCGACACCGGCTCCGGGCGCGTGTGGAGCGCCGTCGACGGCAGCGGCGGAATGCTGGAGCTCACCCCCGGCGAGGAGATCATCTCCTACCTGTCCTTCGGCAAGGTCGACACCGACACCGTCACCGTCATGGTCCCCATGGCCGGCTTCACCACCGTCTCCGTCCTGGACGCCGACAAGGCCAAGAAGGCCAAGATGGACCTGAGCACAGCCCAAACCGACATCGACAAGTACCCGCGCGCTGCCCCCGAGCTCGCTGACCCCGTCGCCATCGAGCGCTACACACGCTCTCTGGACGACTCCACCAGCACCCACGCCGGAGGCAAGGACATCACTGTCACCCTGGCCAGCGACGTCACCTTCGCCTCCGACTCCGCCGACCTGGCCTCGGGCGCCGAGGCCCAGCTGAAGACCGTGGCCGGCCAGCTGAACCAGCACCCCGACGGCGGCACACTCACCATCGTGGGACACACCGACGACGTCCAGGACGACGCCTACAACCAGACCCTGTCCGAGAAACGAGCCAACGCCGTCAAGACCCGCCTCGCGCAACTCACCAAGCTCGACAAGTGGAAGACCAGCGTGTCCGGCAAGGGCGAGAGCCAGCCCAAGATCAAGGACACCACCGACCAGGCCCGAGCCGCCAACCGACGCGTCGAGATCACTCTGACCCCCACCGGCGGCACCACCCCCAAGGGCAGCAGTACTGCCACCCCCAGCAGCAGCACAGCCCCTAGCCCCAGCAGCGGTAAGCTGCCCGACCCCCAGGGCCCCGTCGCCAAGGGAGCCGAAGGCGTCACCCTCACCCCCAAGAGCGGTGACACCAGCGGAGAGGTCACCATCACCCTCGACCAGGTCACCCGCTCCGGCGGCTACCTCCTGGGCACCATCACCTGCACCGTCAAGGACGGATCCACCGGTGCACAACTCCACCCCCTGCTCCAGGACCCCCAGACGGCACTGAGCAACCAGCGCGACGAAGACGGCAGCGCCTTCGTAACCCAGTTCGCCAGCGATGGCCTGACCCTCCTCAGCAACGGCGAACGCGTCTTCCCCGCCGACTACGTCGACGCCTACAACAAGCAGCACCTCCCCCTGACCGAGCTACACCTCTACGACCACCTCAAGACCGGCACCACCACCGTCTGCGTCGTCTGGCCCGACCCCGGCGGCGACACCATCACCCTCGACCACGCCAAAGACAAGTACTCCATCCCAGACACCGCCTACCGCCTCACCGACATCCCCATCAAGAACAACTGAAAGGACCCGCGCCATGCGTCGTCGCGTATTTCTCTCCGGAGCAATTCTGACCGGTGTCGGGTTGCCGATGCTGGCCGGGTGCAAGCTGCCCTGGCAGTCGAAGCATCAGGCCGGCTCTACCTCAGCGGCCTCGACATCAGCATCGGCATCGGCCTCGCCGTCGGCAGTCAAAACACCGGGGACAGCCGCACCCACAGCATCGGCCGCGCCGCAGGGATGGCAGGAACTCGACGCTCACGTCATGGGTCACCACCTGGGGATCCAGGTCTCACCACTGGTGCGCCGCGACGAGAAGACCACCGTCCTGGCCCTGAGACTGACACGAGCCAAGGACGACCCCGCAGTCAAGGACATCGCAGACTCCTCGCATGATCCCGGAAACAACACCTTCGAGGCAACTAGCCCACTGGGACGCCCCATTCACATCAGGACCTTTGACTGGGGTGCGACCGGGGTGCGCCTGCTGGACCTGCCCAACAACCGGGTGTGGGTGGCCACCACCGGTGTGGAGAACAAGGTCAAGGACAACTACAACAAGCTGGCACTCAAGCCGGGCGAGTCCACCAGCTGCTTCGTTCTCTTCGGGGCTGTGGATGCCAAGCAGGTCACCGTCTTCGTCCCCCAGGCCGGCTTCGTCACCGTCGACGTCGTGGACAAGGACGCCCCTGGCGCCTCCGGCGTCGACCTTGCAGCAATGGACAAGGCCTTCGACAGTGTCGCCACCATCGGCTACTCCCGAGACAAGGCCAAGCCCAAACAGGCACTGGAGGCCCCAGTCACCATCGAGCGCTACTCCAGGGCTCTGGATGACTCCAGCAACACCCACACGGGGAGCAAGGACATCACCGTCACCCTGGCCAGCGACGTCACCTTCGCCTCCGACTCCGCCGACCTGGCCCCCGCCGCCGAGGCGCAGCTCCAGACTGTGGCCGGCAAACTCGGCCAGCACCCCGAGGGAGGGACGCTCACCATCGTGGGACATACCGACGACGTCCAGGACGACGCCTACAACCAGACCCTCTCCGAGAAGCGGGCCAACACTGTCAAGACCCGCCTCGAGCAGCTCACCAGTCTGGACAAGTGGCAGACCAGTGTGTCCGGCAAGGGCGAGTCCGAGCCCAAGATCAAGGGCACCACCGACGAAGCCCGGGCCGCCAACCGACGCGTCGAGATCACCCTGACCCCCACCAGCGGCACCACCCCCAAGAACACTGCCCCTCCCGCTGGAACCGGTTCCTTGCCCGAGACCAAGGGCGCCGTCGCTAAGGGCGCTGAAGGCGTCACCGTCAAGAATGACAGTGGTAACGGAGAACTCACCATCACCCTGGACCACGTCACCCGCTCCGGCGGCTACCTCCTCGGGCAGCTCCACACCACCCTCAGCACCAAGAACAACTCCACCACAGGCCTCTTCCACTGGTTCAAGGACAAGGAGGTCTTTCTGTCCAACGTCCGAGGAGAGGATGCGAGCGGCGAGACTACCGGCTTCTCCGCCGACGGGTTGACCCTTCTGGCCGGAGGCGAGCGCATCTACCCCGCCGACTACCTCGACGCCGAGTTCAAGACCCACGTCCCCCTCACCGAGCTCGCACTCACCCCGTTCATCAAGGCCGGAACCACCACTATCTGCGTCGTCTGGCCCGACCCCGGCGGCGACACCATCACCGTCGACCACACGACGCCCATGAAGCAACTCTCCGACTTCGCCTACCGCCTCACCGACATCCCCGTCAAGAACAGCTGAAAGGACCCGCAGCCATGCGTCGTCGCTTGTTTCTCTCCGGAGCGATCCTGACTGGTGCGGGCCTGCCGGTGCTGGCGGGCTGTGATCTGCCGGGGGCATCGAAGGGCAAGGCAGGGGCGGCCTCTCCGTCGGGCTCCCAGGCCGGGGGTTCGGCCTCGGCCGGCCCGGCTAAGGCGGGCAGCACCGAGTGGCAGAAGCTCGACGGCCACGTCATGGGCCACAAGGTGAGCGTAGAGGTCTCCCCCGTCATCCGCCAGGACGACAAGACCTCGATCATCGCCCTGAGGCTCACCCGCGCATCCGACGACGCCTCCGTGAAAGAGACCAATATCAGCTCCTACGGCGGAGATGACAACAAGCTCAAGACTGATAACTATCTGGGAGCTCCGACAACCTACGGTCCCGGCATCGGCGCCTCATGGACCAAACTTCTCGACCTGGACTCAGGTCGGGTGTGGAGCGCCGTCGACGGCAGCGGTGTTTCTCTGTACCTCGCCCCCGGCGAGGAGATCACGTCCTACCTGTCCTTCGGCAAGGTCGACACCGACACCGTCACCGTCATGGTCCCCATGGCCGGCTTCACCACCGTCTCCGTCCTGAACTCCGACGATGCCAAGAAGGCCGGCATCAACCTCGCCACCGCAAAGAAGGAGCTTGCTAAGTGGCCCGACGCCATCACGAAAGATACGGCCCCCGTTGCCATTGAGCGCTATACCCGGGCCCTGGACGACTCCACCAGCACTAAAGCCGGCAGCAAGGACATCACCGTCACCCTCGCCAGCGATGTCACCTTCGCTTCCGACTCAGCCGACCTGGCCTCGGGCGCCGAGGCCCAGCTGAAGACCGTGGCCGGCCAGCTCGGTCAGTACCCCGACGGCGGGACGCTCACGATTGTGGGGCACACCGACGACGTCCAGGACGACGCCTACAACCAGACCCTGTCCGAGAAGCGCGCCAACGCCGTCAAGACCCGACTCGAGCAACTCACCAAGCTCGACAAGTGGAAGACATCCGTCTCCGGCAAGGGCGAGTCCGAGCCCAAGATCAAGGACACCACCGATGAGGCCCGGGCCGCCAACCGACGCGTCGAGATCACCCTGACCCCCACCGGCGGCACCACCCCCAAGGGCAGCAGCACCGCCACCCCCAACAGCAGCGGTGGTGGCAAGCTGCCCGAGCCGAAGGGGCCCGTCGCCAAGGGATCCGAGGGCGTCACCCTCACCTCCAAGGGCTCCGACACCAGTGGGGATGTCACCATTACCCTCGACCAGGTCACCCGCTCCGGCGGCTACCTCCTGGGCACCCTCACCTGCACCGTCAAGGACGGCTCCACCGGCGCACTACTGAGCCAGTTGTGCGCTGACCCCCAGACAGTCTTGGCCAACCAGCGTGACGAGGACGGTGGAGCCGTACAAACCCTCCTCGCCAGCGACGGCCTGACCCTCCTCAGCGACGGCGAGCGCGTCTTCCCCGCCGACTACGTCGACGCCTACAACAAGCAGCACCTCCCCCTGACCGAACTCAACCTCTACGACCGCCTCAAAGGCGGCACCACCACCATCTGCGTCGTCTGGCCCGACCCCGGCGGCGACACCATCACCCTCGACCACCAACACCACAGAATCACCAACGACTACGGCTACCGCCTCACCGACATCCCCATCAAGAACAGCTGAGACCTGTCCGGGCCTCCTTCACGGCGGAGAGGTCGTCCCCGTCCTTGCGAGAGGGAGAGGCAAGGACGGGGACGACCGGCTTCTCCCCTCCCCCATCCGGTGCGCCACCGACGCCTTCACCGTAGTCAGCGCGGCACCCCGCGGACCATGGGCAGATGCTCCCGTGGAGGGCTCGTGCAGTCCCCAGGCAGGCCCCGGGGACCGGCACTCCCCCGCAGGCGAAGAACGGCGTCGGCCGCCTCCCGCATGAGGAGGCGGCCGACGCCGTCGTGAAGAAAAAGAGCCTCAGGCCTTGGTGACATCCATCGGGATGCCGGGGCCCATGGTGGTGGTCATGGTGGCCTTGAGGATGTAGCGGCCCTTCGAGGTCGAGGGCTTGAGGCGCAGGACCTCCTCCAGGGCGGCCTGGAAGTTCTCCGTCAGCTGCTCCTCGGTGAAGGATGCCTTGCCGATGATGAAGTGGAGGTTGGAGGCGCGGTCCACGCGGAACTCGATACGGCCGCCCTTGATGTCGGAGACGGCCTTGGCCACGTCCATCGTCACGGTGCCGGTGCGGGGGTTGGGCATGAGGCCACGGGGGCCCAGGACGCGGCCCAGGCGGCCGACCTTGCCCATGAGGTCCGGGGTGGCCACGGCGGCGTCGAAGTCCGTGTAGCCCTTGGCGACCTTCTCGATGAGCTCGTCGCCACCGACCTCGTCCGCGCCGGCGGCGAGGGCCTGCTCGGCGCGCTCACCCTGGGCGAAGACGACGACGCGGGCGGTCTTACCGGTACCGTGCGGCAGGGACACGGTGCCGCGGACCATCTGGTCCGCCTTGCGGGGGTCGACCCCCAGGCGGAAGACGACGTCCACGGTGGCGTCGAACTTAGTGATCGAGGTGGACTTGGCCAGGTGAACGGCCTCGGCCGGGGTGTAGAGGACTCCGGACTGGATCTTCTCAGCCGCGGCGCGGTAGGCCTTGGAGCGCTTGGTCATCTGCTTCTCCTTGCAGTCGTGGTGTTCGGGCCGCGCGAGGCCCTTCCACGGTTTCGTATGGGGGTTGAGTTGAGAGAGCCGGCGGGCCGGCGAGTGCCTCAGGCCTCGACGGTGATGCCCATGGAGCGGGCGGTGCCGGCGATGATCTTGGCAGCGGCCTCGATGTCGTTGGCGTTGAGGTCGGGCATCTTGGACTCGGCGATCTCACGCACCTGAGCCTGGGTCAGGGAGGCCACCTTCACGGTGTGGGGGGTGGCGGATCCCTTGGGGACGCCAGCGGCCTTCTTGATGAGCTCGGCGGCCGGCGGGGTCTTGGTGATGAAGGTGAAGGAGCGGTCCTCGTAGACGGTGATCTCCACGGGGATGACGTTGCCGCGCTGCGACTCGGTCGCCGCGTTGTACGCCTTGCAGAACTCCATGATGTTGACGCCGTGGGCACCCAGGGCGGGGCCGATCGGCGGAGCGGGGTTGGCCTGGCCGGCCTGGATCTGGAGCTTGATCAGCCCGGCGACCTTCTTCTTGGGGGCCATAGGAATGGGTCCTTCTTACTTGTCCGGATGTGCTGCACGCCTGCCGTGCAGCCGTGGGTGCATGCGCACACACAAGCGCTCATCGTAGCCCGCTGCCGGGCCGCGCAGGGAGCCCGGTGCGCGGTATCACAGGAGATCTGCCTGTGATTCACGGCTCTTGAGTCGTGGCCGCTGGCACAGCTCAGGCGGTTGTGGCCCGACGACGCGGAACAGCGTCGTCGGGCCACAACGGCTGACGGGGCCTGCCCTCAGGTCCGCCTCAGATCTTGGCGACCTGATTGAAGGAGAGCTCGGCCGGGGTGTCACGACCGAACAGGGAGATGAGCACCTGGAGCTTCTGAGTCTCGGGAAGGATCTCGGCGATCGTGGCCGGGAGGGACTCGAAGGGGCCGTCGGTGACGATGACGGACTCGCCGACCTCGAAGGCGACCTCGAAGACCTGCCCGCCGGTGGCGATCTGGGTGCCGGAGCCGGACTCGGGGGCCGTGACCTCCGCAGCGGCGGCCTCCTTGGCGGCAATCTCCTCAGGCGTGGGGCCGAGCTGGGCGACGGCCTCCTCGAAGGTCAGCGGCACCGGGTTGTAGCGGTCCCCCACGAAGCCGGTGACAGCCGGGGTGTCCTTGATGGTGCGCCACACCTTGTCCGAGGTCTCCGGGTCATCCAGGTCCATGCGCACGAACACGTAGCCGGGGATGCGCACCCGGGAGACTTCCTTCTTCTTGTTGCCGTTCTTGATCTCGATGACCGTCTCCATGGGGACGGTGGCGTCGAAGATGTAGTCCTCGACCTCGAAGTTCTCGGCGCGGGCCATGATGTCGGCGGCCACGCGGCGCTCGTAGCCGGAGTAGGTGTGCAGCACGTACCACTGCCCCGGCAGGGCCGACATCTGGCGGCGGAACTCGGCCAGCGGGTCGACGACGGGCGCCTCCTCGGCCGGCGCGGCAGGCTCGGCGGCGGTCTCGGGCTGCGCCTGGGCCACCTCATCGGTCGCATCGGCCTGGGCGGCCTCAACCGGCTCGACGGCGCCAGCGGCGTCGTCGGTCGCGAGCGAGGTCAGGGCCTCGACGTCGTCGGGGTTGGTCTGCGAGGAGACGTCCTCAGACATGGTGTACCTGCTTTCCAGTGGCGTGAGACGAGCGGATGCGACGGGCCGCGCGAGCAGCAGCGGCGTCGGGAGTAGACGTGGTCAGGGGCGCAACCGCGCATCCCCGATGAGGGTACGGCCGCAGAAGCCGGGAGGTCAGGCGAAGAGCCACATGACGGCCCGGTTGAAGGCGAAGTCCAGTACCCCGGTGAAGGCCATGATGGCGATGATGAAGACGACCACTACCGTGAAGTAGGTCCACAGCTCGTTCATGGTGGGCCAGACGACTTTGCGCAGCTCGTCAATGACCTGGCGGATGAACAGGGCGATGCGCCCGAAGAAGCCGCGCTTGGTGGCCGACTTGCCTGTCGCGGCGCGTGCGCTCTCGCTCATGAATCTGGGTCCTCAGGGTCGACGGTCAGGTCAGTTCCCGCACAGCGGGGAGAAAGACGAAACCGACGGGATCTCCCGACAGATCCGCCGTTCTCAGCAGGGCAGGCGGGACTCGAACCCACAACCGCCGGTTTTGGAGACCGGTGCGCTACCAATTGCGCCACTGCCCTTCAGCGGTGCTCTAGTCTGCCATACGAGGAAGCCTTTGCGGTAACCGCAGGCCGTGGGGTGCGCCACGCCGAGCCGGCCGGGGTGCGGCGCCACACCGCGCCCCCCGAGGTGCCCTGGAGGTGTCCCGGCGTCGTCACTGGCGGATCCGACGTGTTTCAGGCGCGCGGATGTCGCTGGTCGTGGGACCATGGTCGGGTGACACCTGCACCCACGCACCGCGTTTCCGCCCGCCTGTCCGCCATCGCCCCCTCCGCCACTCTGGCCGTCGACGCCAAGGCCAAGGCCCTCAAGGCCGCCGGCCGCCCCGTCATCGGCTTCGGCGCCGGAGAGCCCGACTTCCCCACCCCCGACTACATCGTTGAGGCCGCCGTCGCCGCCGCGAAGGACCCGGCCAACCACAAGTACTCCCCCGCCAAGGGCCTGCCGGCCCTGCGCGAGGCCATCGCCGCCAAGACGCTGCGCGACTCCGGCTACGAGGTCTCCCCCGACGACATCCTGGTCACCAACGGCGGTAAGCAGGCCGTCTTCCAGGCCTTCGCCGCACTCGTCGACCCCGGCGACGAGGTGCTGCTGCCCGCGCCCTACTGGACCACCTACCCCGAGGCCGTCGCCCTGGCCGGGGGGACCACGGTCGAGGTCTTCGCCGGGGCCGACCAGGACTACAAGGTCAGCGTTGACCAGCTCGAGGCCGCCCGCACCGAGCGCACCAAGGTGCTGCTGCTGTGCTCGCCGTCGAACCCGACCGGCTCGGTCTACACGCCCGAGGAGCTGACCGCCATCGGCCAGTGGGCCCTGGAGCACGGGATCTGGGTCATCACCGATGAGATCTACGAGCACCTCCTCTACGACGGCGCCCAGACCGCACACGTCGTCAAGCTCGTTCCCGAGCTGGCTGAGCAGACGATCGTCCTCAACGGCGTGGCCAAGACCTACGCCATGACCGGATGGCGCGTGGGCTGGATGATCGCCCCCAGCGACGTCATCAAGGCCGCCACGAACTTCCAGTCGCACCTGACCTCCAACGTCGCTAACGTCTCGCAGCGCGCGGCGCTGGCGGCCGTCAGCGGCGACCTGACCGCCGTCGAGCAGATGCGCACCGCCTTCGACCGGCGCCGGCGCACCATGGTGGAGATGCTCTCGCAGATCGAGGGGCTGACCGTGCCCGTACCCCGCGGTGCCTTCTACGCCTACCCCAGCATCGAGGGGCTCGTGGGGCGCACGCTGCGCGGCACCACGATCGACAGCTCGGCCACGCTGGCGGCGCTCATCCTCGAGCACGCCGAGGTCGCTGTCGTTCCCGGTGAGGCCTTCGGTCCCTCGGGCTTCGTGCGGCTGTCCTACGCGCTGGGCGACGACGACCTGGTCGAGGGCGTGGGCCGCGTCCAGAAGCTGCTGGCCGAGGTCGAGTAGCGCCTGAGGCCCCGCCTCCGTCATCGAGCCGGGCGGGTTTCGCGCCAGCCGACAGAGAGTCTGTCGGAGGCAGCGAAACCTGCCCGGCTCGGCGTTTGATACCAATGTGGTTGCGGACGGGCCTTCCGCGTCCTTCAGAGACCTATCATCCGATTCGTGCCCGCCCACACTCCCGACGATGAACGTCGTGCCGCCGATCCCAGTACGGAGCCCGAGGTGCTGGAGTACCTCGCCAAGGCGTTTCCCGATCTGCGACCGGTCGTCGCCGCCAATCCAGCTATCCCCGCGGTGCTGCGCGAGCAGGTTCTCCAGATGGGCGCGAATGATCTCCCCAGCGTCTCACCCGCTTCCCCCACCAGCGCCACGGACGCATCAGACACGAACCGTCCGAGGACCGCGGAAACCGCGTGCCTGCCCACGGCATCAACCGCGGACTACAGCAGCGTCTCGACGTACTCCGCGATCCCCGTCGAGACAGCTCCTCAGACGATGGTGCTGGGAGCCTCGTCGGCAGCGCCAGCGACGGCTTCATCTCCAGGGACCGCAGCGCCGCCCATGTCCGGCACCGCCCCAGCAGCCTCGGCGGCTCCGGCACCGCCCCTCGACCGTCCTGCGCCTCGTTCCAGCTCTCATGCTGGGCTGATGACCGCACTGGTTGTCGTTTTGATCCTCGTGGTCGCTGCGGCCGGAGTCTTCGGTGGCATGCTGCTGGCGAACCGTGGACGACAGTCCGATACGACATCCGCCTCGGCCGCCACTGCGGCCCCCTCCTCAAGCGCGGGTACTGCGGCAGAGCAGGCCGCACCTCCCACCGGTGGGCCGATACTCCCCAGCGGCCCTGCCCTCCCCACGTCCACAACGACGTACTCCTACCAGTACGTGGACACCCCGTCGAAGAACATCTCCTGCATCCTCTCCAACGAGGGAGTCGGTTGCTCGATCCTGGAGAGGAACTACGCCTCCTCCGGGATGCAGGACTGCCCCGACCGGGAGTTCTCCATCGTGGCCCTCGCCGGTCGCACCGAGGTCCGCTGCGGAGAGGAGTACCTGGGACAGCCCGGGGACACCTTCCACACGCTCGAGTACGGGGAGACCACGATGTTCTCCGACTACGCCTGCACCTCGCAGTCCAAGGGGATGACCTGCTGGAACACGATCACCGGACGAGGATTCACCATCTCCAGGAAGTCACTCATCCGCTTCTGACGGCCTCAAGCCGAGCATCCGGCGGGACTGTCAGTGGGCGCCGCGGCGGGCCTGGATCTCGCGGCCCTGCGCCAGCCAGGTCTCGGCGCGGGCCAGGCGGCCCTCGGCGTCGGGGCGCCACGGACCGCCGTCCTCGCGGCGGGCGCCGGCCACCAGGGACAGGACCACGCCAGCGCAGCGCGCACGCAGGGAGACCGGATCCACCTGCCGCTCGGCCATGCGGGTCCAGGTCTCCAGGATGGGACGCAACTTCGGGTAGGAGGCGGGTGCCAGGTGGTCCAGTACGCTGACGTGTCCCAGCAGACAGGCCAGGTCGTCAACCCGGTAGCCGGGCCCCAGGGAGTCCACGTCGAGCAGACTGGTGACGGACTCGCCCTCCATGAGGACATTGGCCTCGTAGAAGTCACCGTGGACCGGGACCGGCCGACCGGCGTCGGAGGCGGCCATGAGCTGCTCGACCCCCTCTGCGACGGCCCGGGCGCGGGCGGCGTGCTCGGGCAGGACCGTGGCGGCGGCGTGCGCGTAGTGGCGGGCCCGCTCCGACCAGGCGGCGTGCGCCGGCAGCTGCATGGCGCTGGCCGGCAGGGCGTCCAACAGCGAGATGAGGCCGTTGAAGACGCGTTCGCTGCGCGAGACGCTCATGCCCTGGGACAGCAGGCCGGACAGGGCCACTCCCCGACCGGTGGACAGCAGCACGAGTCCGTCGGGGTCCTCCCGCAGGACCTCGGGCGCGGGCACGCCTGAGGCCGTCAGCAGGCGGTGGCGCTGGGCGAAGGACGGGGCCTGGCTCGGGCGCAGGACCTTGGCGTAGGCGGTGGTCTCATCCGGGAAGGTGGCGCGCACGACCGCTCGACGGGTGGGACGGTAGGCGACCATCGTGGCCTTGACCTGCGTGCCGATCCGGGCCGAGAGCAGCGAGGGCGTACAGGCCACCACCAGGCCGGGAAGCTCGGGGTCGGCCGGGTGGCGCCACACATGGACCGCGGGGCCGTCCCCGCCGGTGGGGGCTACCCGGGTCAGACCCGGTGCGTGCGGGTTGGACAGACGAGCCGTCGTAGCACACAGGTACTCGGTGGTGGAACGCCCGTTGGGCGCGACGACAACGGCCGTGTACCCCACGGACACCCCCGCTCCGGGGCGATGGTGGACTGAGTGGACCTCCCAGCTGGCCAGACGCTGGCCGGCCGGGGCGAGGGCGGCGGAGAGCACGGACGCGGCACGCGGCCCCGTCAGCAGGGCCACCTCCTCGGGCTCCTGGGACGCCGACGAGTGGTTCATAGCAGTTAGTCTGCCCCACCCACCTGATGGTTCGCCTCCAAAACGGCCCCGGGTGTTCGACAACAGCGGAAGCACCCGTCCCCGGACGATGCGCCGGGTGGTCCAGGTGGAGGACGTGCAGGGGCACAGATCTGCCACGAGATCTGTCACTCCTGGCGACTTTTAGGTCGGCTCGGGGAGGGGGCGCCGGGACGTTGCCCTCTATCTGCGCAGGTCAGCGCCGTTCCCTCCTGTCGCAGGCTGTCGGTACCGGGCGGAAAAGTCGCCAATCGTGACAACGAAGGCACTGACAACACCGAGGGACGCCCGACGTTATCCACAGCGCCACCCCATGTCTTTTACCTCAAAGCACTGTTTGACATGATTTAAATATGTTTGATGATGTCCGTCGGAGTGATGTGCGCGCCCGGCTACTGGCCAGGAACGGCGCAGCCCGGCTCTCCTCACTGAGCCTCACCCGGTCAGAGCGCAGGACAGTGGCGCGCATGCTGTCTGAGAAGGCGTTGACCTCCCACCCCGGTCACGTCGTGTCCCTTCCGTCGGCCAAGACCTTCGTCGTCACCTGCCGCCGACTGGGAGGCGTGGTGAGCTGTGGACACGCGATGAAGCACTACGGCATTCCGCTGAGGACATCATCCGGTGTTCTCCATGTCGCCATCCCGGCACAGCGAAGCCGCGTTCCCAATGCGATCGGCCGCACCGTGGTCCACCGCGTCAGGGGACTGGCCTTGCCCGAGGACACTCAACCACCGGTGGCGCAGGTCGAGCAGGCTCTCATCTGCTTCATGCGCTGCGCCGATAAGCTCGATGCCCTCATCGCTCTGGATGCGGCCCTGCGCCTGGGATACACGACCCGCGCTCAGCTGGAATCCGCGTTGCCGGGCCCGCGCAACGCACCGCTGCGATCCCTGCTCTCCCAGGCCTGCCCGGGGGCGCGCTCCCTGCTGGAGACGATCGCCCGCCACGACCTGGAGCAGGCCGGCTACCGCCCAGTCGCGGCGGTCATGGTGGACGGGGTCGGCGAGGTGGACCTGGTTCTCAGCCGGAGGCCTCAGGCGATCGTTCCCGGGCCTGCGGAGGGCACCCATGTCCTCACCGCAGCAGCCTGCCCGGCCCTGCTCATCGAGACAGACGGCTACACCTACCACTCCTCCCGCCCGGACTGGCACAGCGACCACCTACGCGATCAGGCTGCTCTCGCTCACGGTCATACCCCGTTGCGTCTTACCAGCGACCAGGTACTGGATCGGGAGACGGTGCGGATCGTCTCCCCGGTGGCGCGCCGGCTCGGAATCCACCCGGATGTCACTCCTGGCGACTTTTAGATCGAGTCGAGGCGGGGTGGCCAGGCACCTCTCCCCTATCTGCGCTGGTCCGCCCCCTCCTCTCCCCTCTTAAGCTGTCGGTACCGGGCGGAAAAGTCGCCAATCGTGACACTTCGGTGCCTCCTGCCTCGCGTGGGAGGGCTGCCGGTGGGGTGCGAACGCGTGGAAGAATCCACCCATGCGAGACCTCGCCACTCTTCCCAAGGCGCACCTGCACCTGCACTTCACGGGGTCGATGCGCCTGGAGACCCTCATTGAGCTCGCCTCCAGCGCGCGCACGCGCCTGCCCTCGAACTTCCTGGACGGCGATCCGCTGCGCGTGCCCGCTGACCGGCGCGGCTGGTTCCGCTTCCAGCGCGCCTATGACACGGCGCGGGCCCTGGTGCGCACCGAGGAGGTCATGCGCCGCATCGTCCTGGAGGCCGCCCTGGATGACGCCGCCGAGGGCTCGCGCCGCCTGGAGATCCAGGTCGACCCGACCAGCTACGCCCCCTTCGTCGGCGGGATCACCCCGGCCCTGGAGATCATCCTCGATGCCGCCAAGCAGGCCACGACCCTGAGCGGGGTGGAAGTGGCGGTCATTGTGGCGGCCTCCCGGATGCGTCACCCGTTGGACGCCCGCACGCTTGCGCGCCTGGCGGTGCGCTACGCCGGGGATCAGCCGGGCGAGGTGATCGGCTTTGGCCTGTCCAACGATGAGCGCGCCGGGCAGACGTCCTCCTGGGAGCGGGCCTTCGCCATCGCCCGCCGGGGCGGATTGGCCTCCATGCCGCACGGAGGGGAGCTCTTAGGGCCCGACCACCTGCGTGAGGTCGTCTCCTGCCTCGGCCCCACACGCCTGGGCCACGGGGTTCGCGCCGGTGAGGACCCCGCACTGCTGGACGCGATCGTCGCTTCCGGCATCAGCCTCGAGGTCTGCCCCGCCTCCAACGTGAGCCTGGGCGTCTATCACAGCACCGACGACGTCCCTCTACGTAGGCTCATGAGCCACGGGGCGCAGATCGCCCTGAGCGCCGATGACCCCTTGCTCTTCCAGTCCCGGCTCGTCGACCAGTACGAGATCGCCCGGACCCTGGGCTGCGGCGACGCCGAGCTGGCCGAACTGGCCCGCGGCTCG
Source organism: Actinomyces sp. oral taxon 175 str. F0384 (assembly GCF_000223355.1). NCBI lineage: Bacteria > Bacillati > Actinomycetota > Actinomycetes > Actinomycetales > Actinomycetaceae > Actinomyces > Actinomyces sp. oral taxon 175. The sequence goes on along the minus strand of NZ_AFUR01000001.1, from coordinate 379,593 downwards.
ATCCGCGCCTGCCTGGCCTCCCCGACGGCGAAGCAGACCTGGTTGGCCGAGGTGGACGCCTGGCTGGCGGCACCCGACCAGGCTCTGGGAGCGCAGTCCGACGGCCCGGAGGCCGGCGACCTCGAGTCTCGCGCGGCTGCGCGCTAGGGGCTAGAACCGGCAGCGAGCACGCCCGGATAAGGACTCTGAGACGCAGAACCACGCCCCAGGGACAGGGAAAGTGCCCGCAGCGACCGCTCCCCAGAGCCAGGGGCGCCCGCGACGGACCACATGCTCGCGCGGTGAACTACGGGGCCGCCGGGGCTTTGGACAGGCGGCCTAGAAGCCGACCTGGACGGGCTCGGGCACAAGGGTGACGCCGTAGCGCTCACGCACGCCGGCCACCACCGCGTCACGCAGGCGCGCCAGGTCCGCACCGGTCGCGCCGCCCCGGTTGGTCAGGGCCAGCACGTGCTTGGTGGACAGCCCGGCCGGTGCGCCGGTCTCCACGGCGAAGCCCTTGCTGAAGCCGGCGTGGTCGATGAGCCAGGCGGCGCTGGTCTTAACCAGCCCCTCGATGACGGGGGCGGCCTTGGTTCCGAGCACCACCTGCGAGTGGTCGGTGACCGGGAAGCGCGGCGCGTCCTCCGGCAGCTGCTCGGCCTGCTCCGTGGTCAGGATCGGGTTGGTGAAGAAGGACCCGGCCGACCAGGTGTCGTGGTCGGTGCCGTCCAGCACCATCCCCTTGGAGCGGCGCAGCTCGAGAACCGCCTCACGCAGCTCGCGCTCGGGCACACGCTCACCCAGCTCAACGCCGAGCGCCCCGGCCAGCTGGGAGTAGGCGATCCGGGAGGACAGGGAGCCCTGCCGCACGGCGAAGGTGGCGTCGAGGACCACCCAGCGCCCGGTCGGCCCCCACAGGCGCCCGCCCCCCACCTCGGTGTCGGTGAGGGACTGCTTGAGGCGCGAATCCCGGTAGGCCAGCCCCAGCTCACCCAGGGCCAGCCAGACCACCCGATTGCGCAGGCGGTCCCAGGCGCGCACGCTGGCGATGAGCTCGGCGACCTCGGCGCCGTAGGCCCCGATGTTCTGCACGGGGGCGGCGCCCACCGTGCCGGGAATCCCGGACAGGGGCGCGAACCCGGCCCACTGGCTGGCGATGGCCTCGCGCACCAGGTCGTCCCAGGTGGTTCCGGCGGTGGCGGTGACCTCGACGCCGCCGCACACCGAGTCCGAGACGAGCGAGACCTCGGCGCGGGCGTCCCGGATGACGAGACCGTCGAAGCCGGCGTCGGAGGCCATGATGTTGGAGCCGCCGCCGATGACGAGGACGGGCGTTCCGGCGGCGTCGGCCTCGCGGATCGCCTCGGTCAGCTCGCTCTGCGTGGTGGCCTCGACGTAGCTGCCCACCGGGCCGCCCACACGAAGCGTGGTCAGCTCGGCCAGGCTGGTCGGCCGGGCGCCGGAGCCGGGCGTGTGCGCCAGGGCCTGGACGGGTGCGGGCCAGGCGGACGGGTCGACGTCAACGCTCAGCGGGACGGTGCAGTCGCCTGCCACCAGCTGCGGCTCGATCGACGGCGCAGCCGGCACCGTCGAGGCCTCAGCGGGGGCAGCGGGGGCGCGGTCATCTGGGGTGGTGGTCAACGGAGGTCTCCGCTCTTTCTGATCGGTTCCTCGTGAGACAAGCAGGGCCCCGCTCACACCAGTAGTGTGCACGGAGCCCCGAGACGCGGACGGGCCGCTCGTCTCACTTCTTGTTGCGACGCTGGTGACGCGTCTTGCGAAGCAGCTTGCGGTGCTTCTTCTTGGCCATGCGCTTGCGGCGCTTCTTGATGACGGATCCCATGAGATCTCCTCGCAGTTCGCTTGTAGTGCCCGCAGACCCTCCCTGCGGGCCGAGGCAGGCCGGCGAGGGTTATGCCATGGGGCGGTTGGTCGGCGCGTGAGGCTCAGCGGCCGACCACGCAGGTGACCGCCTGAGTGTAGCGGCTCCTAGGACCCTGATGCCTCTGACGCGTCGTGGCCCCAGTCACCCAGCCCTGCGGACAGGTAGTCGTGAACGGCGCGCTCGGGGACGCGGAAGGATCGTCCGACCTGCATCGCGGGCAGGTCGCCGGAGTGCACCATCCGGTAGACGGTCATCTTGGACACGCGCAGCATCGCCGCCACCTCAGCCACGGTGAGGAACGAGGGGGCGCCGGAGGCGCTGGGGGATGTGGGAAGGCCCGGTGCCATGAGCTTGAGGTCCGTTCGTCGCGGGTGGCCCCGTCGGGGCAGGAACACAGCCAATATATCTCCGCACCAGCCTTCGCACAGGGTTTCTCGGGCCCCATTCGCCACAGGCGTCGCATTTCACACTCGGTCACCAATTGTCGCTGCGGCATCCTCACAGATCCCCCCTGATCCGGCCGTCAGGACGGCGAGCACCGGAGCCCGCTCACCGGCCCTACTCGAACACACCCGGCCCACGACGCCGGGAAACGTGACGAAGCCCCACCAGCGGGACCACAATGGCGACCGTGCCCCAGACAGACACCACCCAGGAGCCGGAGCCCGGCCGCGGATCCCGCGGCGAGACCCGGCCCGGGAAGCGCGGCGCCTCCCAGGCCGGCCGGCGCCGTCAGGCCCACTGGCACGCCCCCCTCGTGGGCGTCGTCGGCCATGCGTGGAAGCGCCACAAGAAGCCCCCGAATTCCAGAGAGGGAGCCGGCCCCCTCGAGGAGCCGCTGCCCCGCCCCCCGCTGCCGGGTACGGAGCCCACCGGGATTCGCCGCCTGCTCAGGCACATCGAGCCCCTCGGCCAGATCGCGAGGGCCGCCCGCTTCTACCCGGCCCGGCTGGCCGTGATCGTCTTCGCGGCCATCATCGTGGTGGTGACCGGCCTCCTCAGCCTCCCCATCGCCACGACCAGTGGGGAGCACGCCGACTTCCTCGACGCCCTGTTCACCGCCACCTCGGCCGTGTGCGTCACCGGCCTGAGCACGGTGGACACGGCTGCCTACTGGTCCACCTTCGGACACGTCGTCATCATCCTGGCCGCGGCCGTGGGCGGTCTGGGAGTCATGACCCTGGCCTCCCTGCTGTCCCTGGCGGTGTCCCGGCACGTCGGACTGACTCAGCGGATGCTGGCGGCCTCGGAGAACCAGTCGCGCCTGGGTGAGGTGGGGCGGCTGCTGCGCGCCGTCATCTACACGGCCGCCGGCTGCGAGCTCCTCCTGACGCTCATGCTGCTGCCGCCCTTCCTCAGTCACGGTCTCGATGTGGGCCACGCCCTGTGGTACGCGGTCTTCATGGCGCTGTCGATCTTCAACAACGCCGGCTTCGTCATCATGCCCGAGGGCCTGGAGGCCTACTCCACCGACTGGTGGATCGGCTTGCCGATCATCGTGGGGACCTTCATGGGCGCCGTCGGCTTCCCCGTCATCCTGGACATCATGGGCCGACGCCACCGCCCCCGCACATGGAGCCTGCACACCAAGCTGACCCTGACGACCTACCTGGCCCTCACGGTCGCCTCGACCATCGCCATCGCCACCTTCGAGTGGAACAACCCGCTCACCTACGGCTCCCTGCCCACGAGCGGGAAGATCATGACCGCGCTCGTCAACGGCGTCAACGCCCGCTCCTCAGGGCTGTCCACGATCCCACCCGAGCACATGCACGAGGCGACCTGGTTCCTTCAGGACGCCCTCATGTTCGTCGGGGGCGGCTCGGCCTCGACAGCCGGCGGCATCAAGGTGACGACCTTCGCGGTCCTGCTGCTGGCGATCCTCGCCGAGGCCCGCGGCGACCAGGACATCGAGGCCTTCGGACGGCGCATCACCCCCTCAACCGTGCGCCTGAGCGTGGCGGTGGCCTTCATCGGCTCCAGCATCATCGGACTGGCCACGCTCCTGCTGCTGCAGATGACCAACCTGTCCCTGGACCGAATCCTCTTCGAGGTCATCAGCGCCTTCGCGACCGTGGGCCTGTCCACGGGCATCACGCCCTCCCTGCCGGACGGCGCCAAGTACGTCATCGTGGCGCTCATGTTCGTCGGCCGCGTGGGCACCATGACGGCAGCCAGCGCCCTAGCGCTGCGCGAGCGGCGCCGCGTCATCCGGATGCCCGAGGCCAGCCCGATGATCGGCTAGCGCCCACCGCCCTGCTCTCCGCACTTGCTCACCCGAGAGCCTGCAGGCACCAGGGAGAACGATCAGCTCCCCTCGGGTTTCTGCCCATCCGGCGCGAGCAGGTGCCCAAGGGTCGCGGCCGCACTCTCCACGTCTGCGCGGCCGGTGATGAGCTGCTCGACGATGAGACCGAAGGAGACGCTCTGGATGAGGGAGGCCAGCTGCTCGGGACTCAGACGGCTGGAGATCGTCCCCACCCTCTGCCCGTTGCGGCACAGTCGGATGAGGCCACTGCGGATGTCGTGGTAGTTCTCCTGGACCATGACAGACATCTCGGGATCGCGAGTCAGCTCACCCCAGGCGTGGTAGGCCAGCGGCGCCCAGGCACTCAGTCCGACATCGTCAGCATCCTTGCGGACCTCGCCTCGCCGAGCGGAGGTCCGCCGCGAGGTGGAGGCCGCCTCGCCAACGTGCTGCTCAGCGTCGTCGCGCTCGTAGTTGAGCAGGACGAGCGCCTCGATGAATCCCTGCTTGAAGTCCGGCAGCGCCTCGGACTCGGCGAGCTGCTTGATCCGCTCGACGAGCGGTCCCATACGCCGAGTCAGGACCTCGCGCACAAGTGAGCGCTTGCCCTCGGGGAAGTAGCGGTAGACCGTCGATGACGACATTCCGGCCGCGGCAATGACCTCATCCATGGAGGCGGCCTGGAAGCCGCTGCGCGCGAAGCACTCCTCGGCGGCCTGCAGGATCCGGTCGGTCTGACGCTCCCGGTAGGCGGCGGTCACTCGTGGCATGAGTTCAGGATAAGCGACTCAGAGCACACTCCAAATCGAAACGATCGTTGTTGACTAGGTGTCACGGGAAGCCTAGACTCTCGAGCGCAAACGAAAACGATAGTTTTGATATGGAGGTTCGCGATGACGCTCACAACGACATCCCCCCTCAAGCAGACCGAGTCAGCACCGGAGATACAGGAAAAGACTCCCGCAGCCGTGCAGCGGCCCAATCGACGCGCGGTCATGGTCAGTGCCGTCCTCACCCAGCTGATGATCGTCCTGGACCTGACGATCATCGCCATCGCCCTGCCGCACATGCAGGAGGACCTGGGGATGACCGTGTCCCAGAGCCCGTGGACGGTCACCGGCTACAGCCTGGCCTTCGGCGGCCTCGTGCTCTTCGGGGGAAGGCTCTGCGCCGTGGTCGGCATCCGCCGCTCCTACCAGGTCGGTCTGATCGGATTCGGGATCGCCAGCCTCGCAGCCGGGATGGCGACCTCCTTCCCCGTCCTGCTGGCGGCCCGCGTGGCCCAGGGCTGCTTCGGCGCCCTGCTGGCCCCCACCTCACAGTCGCTGCTCAATGTCACCTTCACCGAGCGCACTGAGCGCGAACGGGTCTTCGCGATCTTCGGCGCCACTGGCGGCCTGGGAGCGGCCGTCGGACTGCTTGTCGGCGGAGCACTGACCGACTGGTTCAGCTGGCGCTGGGCCCTCTACATCAACATTCTCCTGGCTGCCGCCGCCCTGCTCATCGGGCAGCGCAGCCTTCCGCCGGCCGACCAGCGCGACCGCGGCTCACGCATCACTGATGACCTGAGCGGCCTGGTACTGGGCTGCGGAGCCTGCTTCAGCGCCGTCTACGGGCTCGACCGGGCCCAGCAGACCTCCTGGACCTCCACGTCGACCGTCAGCTGGCTGGCCCTGGGCGGCATCGCCGCGGTGCTGTTCGTGGTCCGTGAGCGCTTCGCGAGCCGCCCGGTGCTGCCCCTGTCGATGATGGCACTGCCAGTGCGGGCGGCCTCCTACGCCACGCAGTTCGTCGTCGGCGCCGCCCAGATGGGGGCGATCATCTACCTGACCTACTACATGCAGAACCACTTCGGTTACTCGCCCCTCAAGAGCGGGGTCGTCTTCCTCCCAATGGTCCTTGCGTTGATCGCCACCGCGATCCCGGCCGGGCGCATCATCGTGCCCAGGCTCGGGGCGCGCGGCACCCTGCCACTGGGGCTGGCAGTATTGGCGGGATCCTTCCTCATCTTCTCCCGTATGACCACGGAATCGACTTACGAGCACGTGGCACTGCCCGGCCTCATCGTCTTCGGGATGGGCCTGGGGCTGACGATGCCGGTCACCTTCAACTCCGGCACTCGCGGGGTGGATGCGAAGCGGACCGGACTGGCCTCGGCGATCCTGAGTGCCGCCCAGCAGATCGGCGGGTCCTTCGGAGTGGCACTCATGACCTCCTACGCCACCCAGCACGCCGAGGACTACGTGACCGACCACGCCGCGCGGGTCAGGGCGGAAGCCATGGAGGCGATGATGCGCGCTCAGGCACTGCCGCAGTCGCCCACGGGCAAGCAGATCATCGAGACCCTCAAGGCCCAGCTCGTCGACCGCGCGCAGATCGAGGCCTACTCCGGCGGCTTCACGATGATGACGTGGCTCCTGGCCGGGGCGGCGACGGTCCTGGTGGCCTGCGGGATCGGCCTGAGCCTCCGTCGTCGCCGCAGGAGGTAGCGTAGGGGCCACTGCCTCACGGCCGACCTCAGGAGACCTCATGCCTGCCCCGCTCTCGCGCACCGACTCCACGCTCGTCATCGGGCTGGGACGCTTCGGCTCGGCCGTGGCCGCCACCCTGGACCGGCTGGGGCGCGAGGTGCTGGCCGTGGAGGCCAATCCCGCAACCGTGCGGCAGTGGACCGGCCGCATCCCCCTGGTGGAGGCCGATGCCACGGACGTGGAGGCCCTCGAGCAGCTGGGCGCCACCGAGTTCGGCACCGCGGTCGTGGGGGTGGCGACCTCCCTGGAGGCCTCCGTCCTCATCACCGGTAACCTCGTGGACCTCGAGACCCCCCAGATCTGGGCCAAGGCCATCTCCCGCGCCCATGGCCGCATCCTGCGCCGCATCGGCGCCCAGCACGTCGTCTACCCCGAGTTCGACGCCGGTCAGCGTGCCGCCCACCTCGTCTCGGGCCGCATGCTCGACTACATCGAGATGGAGAAGGGCGGCTTCACCATCGTCAAGATGCGTCCGCCCACGGAGCTGCACGGATTCACCATCGGGCAGTCCAAGGTGCGCTCGCGCTACGGGGTGACCGTCTTCGGCCTCATGAGCCCGGGCGAGCCCTTCGAGTACGCCACCCCGGACACCCTGGTCTCAGCCGAGGACGTGCTCGTCGTCGGTGGGGACGCCGCCCTCCTGGAGCGCTTCGCCAACCGCGCGTGAACCGGCCCGGCGGCCCCTGACGCGACGACGCGCGTCAGAAGCACCTCAGAAGGCGGCCACCTGGGAACGCTTGGCCTCGGCGGCGCCGTCGGCCTCAGCGGCCACGGCCTGAAGATCCTTGCCGATACCGGCTGCGCCGTAGGCGCCGAGCAACCCCTCGACGAAGGGCGCCGCCGACAGGCGCGTCCGCTCGGCGAGGGCCGGATCGAGCATCTCCAGAGCCATCTCGGCGCTCATGACCCCGCTGCCCAGGTCGGCCAGGACCAGGACGCCCTCGCAGCGCTCGGCCAGACGCTCCACGGCCTCGACGACGGCCCCGGGGTCGGTGCCCAGCCCGCCGTCGGCCAGGCCCGCGGCCAGCTCGACGGGGACGTCGACGGCCACGATGAGCCGGCGCGCCAGGTCCATGGCGGCCTCGGCCAGGGCCCGGGAGTGGGAGACCAGGACGATGCCGACGCTCACGGCACTCACGACGCTCTCCCTGCCACGACGTCGTCGAGGGCTGTCAGCAGCAGGACGGTGGAGGCGGCACCGGGGTCGATGTGCCCCACCGAGCGCTCCCCCAGGTAGGAGGCCCGTCCCTTGGTGGCCACCATGGGCTTGGTGGCCTCGCGCCCCTCGGCGGCGGCCTGCACGGCGGCCGCGACGCCGGCGGCGAGGTCGCCGGGGTGGGCGCGCAGGGCCTCCAGGGCCGGGCTCCAGGCATCGAGCATGGTCTTCTCCCCCGTGGTGGCCCGCCCCCGTGCGGCGAGGCCGCCGACCCCGGCCTCCAGGGCGCCGGCGAGCGCCTGGGCGTCGAGCACCTCCAGGCCGGCCACGGCGCCCCCGGCCCGCAGGAAGAAGGTGCCGAACAGGGGCCCGGAGGCGCCGCCGACGGTGGAGACCAGGGTGGTGCCGACCTTCTTGAGCAGGGCGTCGGCGCTGGCGAAGCTGCCGGCCTGCACCGCCTCGGCGGCGGCGGCCAGGCCGCGCTTCATGTTGGTGCCGTGATCGGCGTCGCCGATGGCGGCGTCCAGGTCGGTGAGCTCCTCGGCGTGCTCGGCGATGAGTGCGGCGCTACGGCGCACCCAGGTAGCCAAGTCCGCCACGCTCAGCGAGTGGCGGGCGGCTCCCACCTCTGCGGTCATGTCGCTTCTCCTTACAGTCTCCTTGGGGTACCCGCAGGCGATCGGGCACCCCGATTGTGTCAGGTCCTCACGCTCCCCAGCGCAGGCCGGGCGTGTTGACTGGGGCGTCCCACAGGCTCAGCAGCTCGGCGTCGGCACGCACCAGGGTCAGGGAGCAGCCGGCCATGTCGAGGCTGGTGATGTAGTTGCCCACGAGGTTGCGGGCCACGGTGATCCCGGCACCCTCAAGGAGGCGGGCGATCTCCCCGTACATGAGGTAGAGCTCGAGCAGCGGGGTGGCGCCCATGCCGTTGACCATGGCAATGACGCCCTCGTCGGCGCCGGCACTGTCCAGCTCGGTGAGCGCGGTGAGCTCAGCCAGGATGGGGGTGACGAGACGCTCAGCGATCTCAGCGGCGGGGACGATCTTCTCGCGGTGGCGTCCGGGCTCGCCGTGGATGCCGATGCCGATCTCCATCTCGCCCTCGGGCAGGTCGAAGGAGGGCTTGCCGTTGGCCGGGACGGTGCAGGAGGTCAGGGCCATCCCCATGGACCTGCCGGCGGCGTTGACGCGTGCGGCGATACCGGCGACCTCGTCCAGCGGGCGCCCCTGCTCGGCGGCGGCGCCGGCGATCTTCTCCACCATGACGGTCACGCCCACGCCGCGGCGTCCGGCGGTGTAGAGGGAGTCCTCGACGGCGACGTCGTCGTTGGTGACGACGCTGGCCACCTGGATGCCGGACTCGGCCTCGACGATCTCGGCGGCCATCTCGAAGTTCATGACGTCGCCGGTGTAGTTCTTGACGATGTGCAGCACGCCGGCTCCACGGTCGACGGCGCTGGTGGCGGCCACCACCTGGTCGGGGACCGGGGAGGTGAAGATCTCTCCGGCGCAGGCGGCGTCGAGCATGCCGGTGCCCACGAAGCCGCCGTGGAGGGGCTCGTGCCCGCTGCCTCCCCCGGAGATGATGGCGACCTTGCCCTGCTCCTTGGGTCGGCGGCGGTAGACGATGTGCTGGTCGAGGTCGATGTCGAGCTCGTGGGGGTGGGCGGCGGCCATGCCCCGCAGGGTGTCCGTGACCACGTTGTCAACGGCGTTGATAAGTTTCTTCATGGCGCTGACGCTACCGCGCCACGGGCCCGCGTGGGGCGTCTCGGGCACTAAGGACCTCGCCCCGTGCACATCGGTGCAGGTTGCCGAGGCCTTGTCGGGGCGGATGCGCGCCGCAGCGGCCGGCGCCCCCTCCCAACGCACCGCCCCAGCGACGTCACCCCCTCGCCCTCCTCAGCGTGAGCGCGGCCACCACCCGGCCTGGGCGTCACCCGCAGAGATTCTGGGGACTATCTGGGGAGGCCCTTTTTTCGCGGCACCATCGAGTCGATTACGGGCAGGATAGGGGTATGGATCTGTCCGTCGTCGCCGTCGTGGCCACTATCGCAGCCGGTGTCTCCATCCTGGTCGCCGTTGCCGCCGTCTTCGCCGCCCGGCGCTCGACGGCGCATGCGGACCTGGCCCTCAAGGAGGCCTCACGGATCTCCCGGGCGAGCATCTCGCGGATCAACGAGGTCCAGTCCGAGGCCAGCTCGGCCCGCCTGGCGGCGCGTCACGCCGCCGAGCGGCTGCGCTCGATGACCAAGGAGCGCACGACCCCTGACAGCGTCGCCGCCTACCGGGTCTTCCTGCGTGAGGTCGTCGAGGACTCCAAGCACCTGCTGGGCCCCGAGGGCACCGGGACGATGAAGAATGAGGCGCTGGACCGCCTGCGGGTGGGGGCCCTGGTGGGTGGCTCGGACGAGGTGCTGCGCGCCATGCGGAACTTCGCCCTCCTGCGCACCCAGCGGCCCGAGGCCCCGTGGCCGAGTGCCTACGCCATGGCCTACGCGCGCCTGGAGTCGGACCTGGTCACCGCGATCCGCAATGACCTGGGCTCCTCCGAGGAGTCCCTGACCGCCGACCAGATCTGGGGCGCGGTCAACGCCCGCTGTGTCGACCCCGCCTTCCGGCTGGCCCTGCTCAGCCCTCTGGAGGACGTGCTGCGCAACGCCGGACAGGACCCGACCCACTACGACCTGGACCACATCGCCAAGTTCGCCGACTACCCGAGCCCCGCCTCCCCCGCCGGGGCCATCCGGGCCAGTGGAGTCACTGGAACCACGAGGGCCGTGCCCTCCGCCGACGGCGCCCGCGCCTCCGGCTCCGAGCCCCGGCGGCGCTCACGGCGGGCGCGCAGCCGGGTGGAACGCAGGGCCTCGGAGGCGCCCTCCAGGCCGGCCGCCGCCCCGGTGTCCGACGCCGATGTCGTCTGGCCTCCGATCACCCCCGGGCGCCGGGGCGGGCGGGCAGCGGCTCCGGCACGCTCCATGACCATTCCCGAGCCGGCCCGGCCGGTGGTGCCAGCAGCGCCTGCGACGACGACCGCCACCACCGGCTCACATGCGCCGGTGCCCGAGCCATCCTTCTCAGCCGCCGCCCTGGGCGAGCGACCCGGCGGCGCGGAGCCGTCGGACCCAGCGGCTGCCGTCTCCATCCTGGAGCCGCGGACCGACGCGCCCTCCGGGCCGTCCACCGACTCGCTGCCCGAGGCCCCGCCACAGGCAGCCGGCGCCCAGTCAGCGCCACCGGAGCAGACCTCCGCACCCGAGGGCCAGCCCCAGCACTCCCCCGCGGGCCCGAGAAGTCACCGGGAGCCCCAGGCGCCCAGGAGAGTCTTCGAGGACCCGACCCCCAGTCGCATCTCCCGGCGTCGACGGACCCAGGCCGCCCTGTCTGGTTCGTCCATGCAGGCGGCCGCGGCCCCTGACGCCATCACGGTCACGGGGACGGTGACAACCTCGCCCCTGTCCGCCTCCGTGGCAGTGACCTCGGGAGCGTCGACGGCCTCGGCCAACACCGAGGAGACCGAGCCGGTTCTCGCCTCGACTCCCCCGGGACGCAGACCGGGCGCCACACCACCGAGGCGCCCGCCTCACCGATCGCAGCGGCCGTTGCCGCCGGCGCCGCACCGGCAAGGCCCCAACCGGCCCAGCCGGCCCAGCCGCGCCCCAAGCACACCGGCGCCCAGGCGAACCCGCCGGCCGAGCGCCAGGTCGGGTCACCAGTGAGAGCCGTGGCTGTATCCGCGCAAACCGTCACCGTGCCCACCGGACCCACCGGGCCCCAGCCCTCCTCGGCCGCGGCAGCCGGTGCGATTCCGGCCGCGGCCGCCGGCTACGGACTTCTCCCGCCCCAAGGAGGACCCCAGGCCGCCGCCCAGGCACCCGGGAGCGCCGGCCATCCCGTCCCCGACCCGTCGGGCCCGCCCATCCTGACCGCCTCCCAGCAGGCAGACCAGTCCTCGGCAGTGGCAGCCGCCGGCGCCGTCCCCGCCGACGCCGTCGGATCCCACCGGAAGGCAGCGGTCACGGTGAGCACGGCTGGTACAGCCGGCACAGGTAGGACCGCCGGCACCGCCGCCCCGGCCGGCCCCGAGCAGGGGACCGATCCGGCGATGCAGGAGACCATGACCATTCCCACCAACCCCTCTGCTGCGACAGCCATCCCGACGGCGACATCCTGGTCCTCGGCTGCGCCGCCCCTGCAGGACTCCGGTCGGCTGCCGCGCGCCCGCGGCGCCTGAGTCCAACCGGGTTGTTCTTCCCATCCCAACCCAGGCTTGCCGTGCCGGCCTGCGTGGCAGAATCCAGGTGTCGGAGGTCGAGGGGCCTGCGCGGAAGGGAGCTGGTGTGGGCGTCTTCGCCTGGTGCGCGATCATCGGCTGCACCGTCCTGGTGGCCGGCATCCTGTTCGACGGACTGCTGGACGCCCTCCTGCCCGACGGGCTCGTGCCGATCCTCGCTCTGCCTGTGGCCGTGTTCGGCGCCATCGGCATGGGGGTGACGGCGACGGGCTCGGCCACGGCGCAGGTGCCGGCGGCGGTGCTGTGGGGCGTTCCCACCGCAGCAGCCCTCGGATCCGGTGCACTCATGCGCTGGCTGTGGAACCGACTCAGGCGCTCCATGCCGTTGGACACGGCTCCGCCCACCGCCGCCGAGCTGGTCGGTGAGAAGGTCACCGTCCTGTGGTGGAAGGACGGCAGCGGTGAGGTTCGCGCCGTCACGCGCGGCCACCAGCTCACCTTGCCGGCGCACTCCGAGCAGCCGCTGCGCTCGGGGCAGAGCGCCTGGGTGCTCGACGCCGTCGACTCCACCCTGGCCATCGTCCCCTGGGAGCAGATCAGCGACTGAGCCCACCGGGAGCCTCTGACGGACCGCACCCCACCTGTTACTGCGCCGTCTGCCCACCATCCTCCTTCATCCCATCTTCCCGCACAGAAAGGAACCCGCATGGGTGTATCACTCATCGGTCTGATCGCCATCGTCGCCATCATCGTGCTGGCGGCGGTCGCCTACCTGTTCAGCCGCATCGTCGTCGTCCCCTCCAACCTCACCGGTCTGATCTCCGGATCGAACCGGGGCACGGTCAAGATCGTCCACCCCGGTGGACGCGACTTCGTCCTGCCGGTCATCCAGACCATCCAGTACCTGCCCTTCACCCAGACCACGATCGGTTTCAAGGTCACCGCCGAGGACGAGAACAAGATCAACGTCAACGTCGCCGCCGTGGCCGCCGTCAAGGTGGGCGACTCCGACGAGCAGGTGCGTGCCGCCGCCAAGCGCTTCCTGGGCAAGCCCAACACGGACCAGGCCATCGCCGACTCCGCACGGGAGGCGCTCATCGGCTCCCTGCGCTCGATCATCGGCCACATGACGGTCACCGACCTCATCTCCGACCGCGACGCCCTGCAGCGCAACGTCTTCGACGACGCCAAGAGCATCATGGCCAACATGGGTCTGGAGATCGACATGCTCCAGGTCTCCGAGATCACCGACGCCGGCGGTTACATCGAGTCCCTGGGTGTGCCCGAGCAGCAGCGCGTCGAGAAGGACGCCCGCATCGCGCGGGCCAACGCCGAGCGTGAGGCCCGCGACGCCGAGGTCACCTCCCGTCAGCAGATCGCCGAGCGCGAGCGCGACCTGTCCCTGCGTCAGGCCCAGCTCAAGGCCGAGACGGACAAGGCCCAGGCCGACGCCGACTCCGCCGGCCCGATCGCCCGCGCCGCCAAGGAGCGCGAGATCGCCATCATCGGGCAGGAGGCGGCCGAGGCCAAGGCCGCCCTGACCGAGCGCGAGCTGGACTCCACCGTGCGCAAGCCCGCCGACGCCGCCCGCTACCAGCGCGAGCAGGAGGCTCAGGCCTCCAAGACCGAGGCGCTGCTGCGGGCCCAGGCCGACGCCGAGCGCACCCGTCTGGACGCCGAGGCCCAGGCCCAGGCCACCGGTGGCCCGCGCCGAGGCCGAGGCCAAGGCGACCGCCGCCCGGGCCCGCGCCGAGGCCGAGGCCATCGCGGCCCGAGGCCAGGCCGAGGCCGACACGATCCGTGCCGCCGGTGAGGCCGAGGCCAAGGCCATGAGCGACAAGGCGGACGCCCTGGCCAAGTACGGCGAGGCCGCCACCCGCCAGATGCTGCTGGACAAGGCCCCCGAGATCGCCCGGGCCCTGAGCGAGCCGCTGGCCAGCGTGCGCGACCTGTCGATCATCTCCACCGAGGGCGCCTCCGCCCTGCCCAAGGCGGTGGCCAACAACGTCGAGCAGCTCGATCTCATCCTGCGCAGCCTCGTGGGCACCGGACTGACCGACATGGTGGGCAGCCACCTGCCGGGCTCGGACACCTCCGCCGACCACGCCGGCTCCGCTGACCACGACGGCGCAGCCCCGGCCGCCGTCGTCGAACACTCGGAGCACTGACAACCGGTAGGTCTGAAACAAATCGAGATCATCCACGTGGCCGGGTGCGGAATATGTCCGCTCAACCGCACCCGGCCACGTAGCATGTCCCCGTCATTCCGCACAGTCAGTACCGGGCAGGTCATCATGCGTCGTCGCATCTTTCTCACCGCCGCACTCGGCGCCACCGCGGGCGCCGGCGCCCTGTCCCTGAGCGGCTGCGCGGACGTCCGCCAGCGCATCGCGCGCACCCTGACCCCTCAGCCCCCCACCGTCCTTCACGCGTCACTGTCCACGCTCCCGAAGGCCCCCTCCATCCCGACCGACTTCGGCGGCGAGGCGGTGTGGCCCCTGCGCGTCAAGGAGAATCAGAACCACCCCTGGCCCACCAACGCGATGATCGAGACCGTCCACGGCTCCTTTCTCATCGCCTATGACGTCAACAGCGACGACGAGACCGCCGGTCTGTCCGGCGACCGCCCCATCCTCGTTGACCTCAAGGGGCCGACGACCTACGGCATCGTGCCGGAGGACTCCAAGCACGGGTATCGCATCGAGCCGATGACCGTTCCCCCCGTCGGCGGTGTTCCCGCAAGCAACCCCATCGCCCCCAGCCCCGGCACACTCGTCACCGAGCAGTTCACCTGCGCCGCCACCTGCGACGACGAGTTCGCCTACCTCATCACCGGCCGCGAGGACGTCCTCGACGAGCGCCCCGAGAACCGGGGACGAGTCAGTCTGCTCAAGATCCGCCTGGCCGACCGCCGCATCGTCGCCAGCGCGCTGCTCGGGGAGAATCTCGCCCTCAAGGCGAGGGAGTCGACCTACCGCGCCGGATCCTCGATCACGCTGACCTCCGACGGCGCCGACCTCCTGATCACCACCAGCGTCCCGCACCGGGCCCTGCGGCTGTCTGCGAAGGACCTGTCCGTGCAGTTCGACCTGGCCTCCGTCACGTCCCAGAGCTTCTGCGCGGTGGCCGGCGGCGAGGCGGTGGCCCTGCTCGGTGACGACGCGAAGGTCCACACGGCCATCGTCACGCTCGCCGACGGCCTCACCCACCCCATCGAGAACCTGAGCGCACAGCTCGTGCACCAGGGCTACCTCTACGCCACCGACAGCCGCACGAAGGAGCCGCCCTACCCCGAGGTGAGCATCAACCTCACCACCGGTGAGCGCACCGAGCTGACGGACCTGCCGGTCGACAAGGAGGACAAGCACCCCACCCTGACCGCGAGCAACGGATACGTCATCAGGAGGACCGACCACATCCAGGTCCGCAAGAACGGCTCGGCGACCGCGCTGCTGACCCGAGAGTCCACCGAGGAGGAGTCCTACCAGAGTGCGGCGATCTACGGCTCCATCCTCTACCTCACCCTCAATGGAGGCCGCCTGCACCTCATCGACCTGGACACCGGCGAGGTGATCTCACAGTCCAGGACCGGCGGCCAGCACGAGATAGTGACGGTGACGCCCTACGGGTTCTGCAACGAGAGCGCCTTCTACCCGGCCACCGCCTGGAAGTCCTGAGCCCGCCACCACTGACGCCCTCGAAGCGCTCGGGCACTCAGATGTCCTCGAGGCTCTCACCCTTGGTCTCGCGGGCCAGCAGGTAGATGAAGCCGCCCAGGACCAGCATGACCGCGAAGAAGAGGAAGGCCGGGAAGACCGCCGCCAGCGGGTGCGCCAGATCCTGAAGGCTGCCGGAGCCGATCATCACCCCCATGAGCAGGGGCCCGAGGATCTTGGCGCTCGCGCCGATGCCGTATCCCAGGCCCAGCCCCGTGCCCCGGGCACCGTTGGGGAACTGCTCGCCGCCGAAGGCGTTGAGGATCCCGAAGGCCCCGTCGCCGAAGCCCATCGTGATGCAGATGCCGGTGAAGAAGACGATCCACGAGGTCTCCCAGTGGGCGGAGAGGGCCACGATGACCGCTCCGAGCGCCCCGATGAGACCGAAGGAGAACACGGTCCAGCGCCGCCCGATCCGGTCGGCGAGCCAGGCCGAGGCCAGGCGCCCGAGCAGATCCACCAGGGAGACCCCCATGAACAGCGTCCCCACGGCGTCGGCGCCGATATCGGCGAAGCCGACCTCCAGGAGCGTCTGTCCCCAGGACTGCACGGTGAAGGAGCCCAGGATGAAGCAGAAGGAGCCCACCGAGACGATGGCCAGGGGCCGCAGGTGCTTGCGCAGCAGCTCGCCGTAGGCGATGCGCGGCCCGGTCCGCACCGGCGGCAGGGCTCCGACGTCGTCGGGACTCAGCTCCAGGGCCCAGGCGATGGACTCGCGGGCCTCGCGCTCGCGCCCGTGGGAGAGCAGGAAGCGGGGCGACTCGGGGACGATCCGAATCCAGACCAGCAGGAGGATCGGGACGGCCCCCAGCGCGATGAGGCCGCGCCAGTTGTCGTGCAGGAGCCGCTGCGACACAGAGCCCAGGAAGAGCCCCAGCGGGATGAACACCGAGCCCAGTCCGGCCAGCAGACCGCGCTGCCTGGTGGGCACGAACTCCTGGACGTAGGGGATGGAGACGATGTTGAGGCCCCCGACGCCCACTCCGACCAGCACCCGCAGCAGGGCCAGCATCATCCACCAGCCCGTGGGGGTGAACACCGAGGCCAGGGTGAAGACGGTGAAGATCAGGACGCACCAGAAGAAGGTGCGCCGTCGGCCCATCCGGTCGGCGGCCCAGCCCCACAGGACCGCGCCGAGCACCGTACCCAGCCCGGAGCAGGCCAGGATGACACCGGTCTCGAACCCGCCCAGGCTCCACTCCTTCTGAAGCTGGACGACGGCGAAGCCGATGAGGAACATGTCGAAGAACTCAGAGATGTTGGCGACGATGGCCAGAGCGATGATGCTTCGCTGATGGCCCGTCAGGGGCCGGGAATCGATCTGCTCCAACGCGCTCCCGCGCTCCGCCGGCGGCGCCGCGCGCCCTCTTGCTGTACCCATATGCGGCCCAATCTACGGGCAAGAGCACCCGCCTGCGGGAACAAGCCCCCGAGTGTGAAAGACACACGCACTCGTGCCTGTACTTGCCCGCCCTCACGGAAGCGGGAAGGATCACCCTTGATGCCCGCCCGCGGATGCACCGCGATGCACCACCGTCACGGCGCCCGTGGCCGCGAGCAAGACCCACCCTCATGCACAAGGAGTCCTCCGTTATGAGCGCTGAGCCGTTGCTCACCGATCTTGACCGTCAGACCATCGCGGTGTCCAAGGCCCTGGCCGCCGACGCCGTGGAGAAGGCGGGGTCGGGCCACCCCGGTACGCCGATCTCCCTGGCCGGGGTGGCGTGGCTGCTCTACCAGCGTGAGATGGTCCACGACCCGGCGGATCCGGGGTGGCTGGGACGGGACCGGTTCGTCCTGTCCATCGGGCACGCCTCGCTGGTGCAGTACATCCAGCTGTTCCTGGCCGGATACGACATCGATCTGGAGGGCTTCACGGCCTTCCGCTCTCCGGCCGGCCTGCCGGGCCACCCCGAGTTCGGCGAGGTTGTCGGGGTGGAGACCACCACGGGCCCGCTGGGGGCGGGCTTCGCCAACGCGGTGGGCCTGGCCATGGCGGCGCGCCGCGAGCACGGGCTGCTCGACGCCGGCACCCCGCTGGGCGAGTCGGTCTTCGACCACTTCGTCTACACGGTCCTGGGCGACGGCTGCATGCAGGAGGGCGTGTCCTCGGAGGCCGCCTCCCTGGCCGGCACCCAGCAGCTGGGCAACCTCATCGCCATCTACGACGACAACGACATCTCCATCGAGGGCAACACGGACATCGCCTTCACCGAGGACGTCTCGGCCCGCTTCGAGGCCTACGGCTGGCAGGTGCTCGACGTCGACTGGCGCACCGGCCCCGACGGCTACGCGGAGAACCTCGAGGAGCTGCACGAGGCCATCGTCGCGGCCCGCGCCGAGAGCACGCGCCCGTCGCTGATCCGTCTGCACACCATCATCGCCTGGCCCTCCCCGACCAAGCAGGGCCAGGAGTCCTCCCACGGCTCCAAGCTCGGGGCCGAGGAGGTCGCCGGGCTCAAGCGGGCCCTGGGCCTGGACCCCGAGCAGAGCTTCATCCTGCCCGAGGACGTCGTCTCCCACGCTCGGAAGCAGGCCGCCGACAACGCCCGGGCCGCCCGAGCGGACTGGGACGCGCGCTTCTCGACCTGGCAGCAGGCCAACCCCGCCGGCGCCGCGCTGTTGGAGCGCCTTGAGGCCCACCGTCTGCCCGAGGGCCTTGAGGAGGCCCTGCCGACCTGGGAGGTGGGCGAGTCGTTGGCCACCCGTGCGGCGTCGGGCAAGGTGCTCTCCGCCCTGGCCGGCGTGGTGCCCGAGCTGTGGGGCGGGTCGGCGGACCTGGCCGGCTCGAACAACACGACCATGGCCGGGGAGCCCTCCTTCCTTCCCGCCGGCCTGGCGCAGTCCGAGGGCGACGGGCCCTTCGGGCGCACCCTCCACTTCGGTGTGCGCGAGCACGCCATGGGCTCGATCCTCAACGGGATCGCCTTGGACGGGCTCACCCGCCCCTACGGGGGCACCTTCATGGTGTTCTCCGACTACATGCGCCCGGCCGTGCGCCTGGCGGCTCTCATGGGGATCGGCCCGGTCTTCGTGTGGTCCCACGACTCGATCGGGGTCGGCGAGGACGGCCCCACGCACCAGCCCGTCGAGCACCTGGCGGCGCTGCGCGCCATCCCCGGACTGTCCGTGGTGCGGCCCGGGGACGCCAACGAGACCGCCGCGGCCTGGGCGGAGATCCTGCGCCGTCACGACGAGCCGGCCGGCATCGCCCTGTCGCGTCAGAACCTCACCGTGAGCGCCTCCGCCGAGGCCGCCGCCGAGGGCGTGCGCCGCGGCGCCTACATCCTGGCCGAGGCCACCGACACCGATGGGCAGCAGGCGGCCCCCGAGGTCGTCCTGATCGCCACCGGCTCCGAGGTCGGCGTGGCCGTGGCCGCCCGGGAGATCCTCCAGGAGGAGGGCACCCCCACCCGGGTGGTCTCCGCCCCCTGCCTGGAGTGGTTCGCCCAGCAGGACGCCGCCTACCGGGAGCAGGTGCTGCCGGCCGGCACCGCCAAGGTCGCCATCGAGGCGGGCATCGCCCTGGGCTGGCGCGAGATCGTCGGCGACGCCGGCGAGATCGTCTCCATCGACCACTACGGTTCCTCCGCCCCCGGCACCGCCCTGTTCGAGGAGTACGGCTTCACCGCCGACAACGTCGCCGAGCGGGCCCGCCGGGCCCTGGCCCGCACCCACGGCTGACCCCCACTGCCCCACCGCCACCGAGCCGGGCATCTTTCGAGTCGTCCTACGGTCTTTCTGTAGGGCCACGCGAGAGGTGCCCGGCTCGGCATGAGAGAAGCACATGTCACGGGGGTACCCCTCCCCATGAGTGAGGGGGTGACCTGACGGTCAAATGTGGGCAGGCTGGGACCGGTCGCGCCACCTGGCGCACTGCGACACCAATCCCCGAATACAGAAAAGGCCGTCTCTCATGAGCGCACAGCAACCCGCCCAGAACGACCCTCAGATCCCTGACAGCGAGGACTCCGGTAAGGACCAGCCCCTGCGCACGCGCTACTACTACCTGATCATGACCATCATGGTCGTGATCGGCGTCGTCATCGACATCGCGATCTTCATCGGGATCATCACAAACGCCGAGGGGAGGGTGCGCATCCCCTACCTGGTCTTCATTCTTCCCGTTGTCGGCGCTCTGGCGATCGGCAGATTCGCCGACGCGGCCCTGGCCAAGAAGTCTCCCCACCTGGTAACCGGCTACGCGGCCCCGTACTTCCAGGGAGGGCAGGTCCCTCAGCAGGGCCAGTACGGACAGCCCCAGTACGGACAGCCGGCAGCCCAGCCGACGGCGCCGCAGAGCACCGGCTACGGCCAGGTGCCCGGCCAGCAGGCAGCTCGGACCGCTCCGCAGCAGGCCCCGCACGGCGAGCAGCAGCCGGGCCAGGTGCCGCCGTCGGGCCAGTACGGTCAGGATTCCCAGAACCAGCAGCCCCACGGTCAGGGAGGGCAGCCCGGGCAGAGCGGCCCGGTCGGCTACTGAGGCCCGCAGGGCGCCGATGTCGAGGTCTGAATAGATGTCGGTGGGGCCCGATACTCTCCGGTCATGCCCGCATCGAAGAGCCCCAAGGCACCCAAGGTCTCCTACTGCTGCACGGAGTGCGGCTGGTCCAGCCCCAAGTGGATGGGCCAGTGCCGGGAGTGCCGCGAGTGGGGAACCCTGGAGGAGACTCAGGTCTCCGACTCCCCGGGTGGGGGCGCAGGCGGGGCCCTGGGCGCTGCCGGCGCCGTGCGACCGACCGTGGCCGCCCGCCCCATCGGGGAGGTCAGCGCCACGGAGGCCAGGGCCCGTCCCACCGGGGTGGGTGAGCTGGACCGGGTCCTGGGCGGCGGGATCGTGCCGGGTGCCGTCGTGCTGCTGGCCGGCGAGCCCGGCGTCGGCAAGTCCACGCTGCTGCTCGACGTCGCCGCGAAGGCAGCCGCTGTGGCTCGCGAGCGCGGGGACGGGCCGGTCCTCTACGCCACCGGTGAGGAGTCGGCCTCGCAGGTGCGGCTGCGGGCCGAGCGCATCGACGCCCTGGATCCGGGGCTGCTCCTGGCCGCGGAGACCGAGCTGGGGGCCCTGCTGGGGCACGTGGAGGCGGCCGGTCCCTCCCTGCTGGTGGTGGACTCGGTTCAGACCATCGCCTCAGCGCAGGTCGAGGGCAGTGCCGGGGGCGTCACCCAGGTGCGGGCCGTGGCCGGTGCACTCATCGCGGTGGCTAAGGAGCGCAATATCCCGGTGCTGCTCGTGGGTCATGTGACCAAGGACGGCGGGATCGCCGGGCCCCGGGTCCTGGAGCACCTGGTCGACGTCGTCACCCAGTTCGAGGGGGACCGTCACGCCCGCCTGCGGCTGCTGCGGGCCGTCAAGAACCGCTACGGCCCCACCGATGAGGTCGGCTGCTTCGACCTGGGCGAGCGGGGCATCGTGGGGCTCGCGGACCCCTCGGGCCTGTTCCTGTCCGCCGCCCGCTCCGAGGTGCCGGGCACCTGCGCCACCGTGACCCTGGAGGGGCGCCGCCCCATGCCGGTGGAGATCCAGGCGCTGGTGGCCCCCACCAACGCCGGCTCCCCGCGTCGCACCACCTCCGGGGTGGACCACTCGCGCACAGCCATGGCGCTGGCCGTTCTCAGCGCCCGACTGCGGGTGGACACCTCCAGCGCGGACGTCTACGTCTCCACCGTGGGCGGGGCCCGCGCCGTCGAGCCGGCCACGGACCTGGCCGTGGCCATCTCCGTGGTCTCGGCCGCGCGCAACCTGCCCACACCTGCTGGCCTCGTGGCCTTCGGCGAGGTGGGGCTCACCGGTGAGGTGCGGGCCACTGTCGGTATCCAGCGGCGCCTGGCGGAGGCCTCCCGTCTCGGCTTCGACCGGGCGATCGTGCCGCTGGCGGGCTCGGCCGAGCTGCGCGAGGTCGCCGGGATGCAGGTGCTGCCGGTCGCGCACGTGGGTGAGGCCATGGGGGCGGCACTCCCACGCGGCTGACAGGACAGCACGGTCACCATGGGCAAGCACATACAGCACAGGCAGTGGAGGCAGTTCAGGCAAACGCAGACAACGCCGGGACCAGGGGCGGCCACGGGAGCCGAGCAGGTGACGTGACCGTCATGGATCGGCCGGGCGCCGCCAACAGACCGACCGGTCCAGTGTGGGAAGGCCCTCGCCGAAGGTCGGCCCGGCTGCCGATACCATGGGAGCGTGAGCACCGGGGCGTGCGCTCACCTGGATGCCGCGAGACCGGAGGGTCCCCAGCGCGGTCCGCCCCGGCAAGTTCACTGTGCGATCCCTTCCCCAGGACACCGCGAGATCAGGAGAGATGATGATCGAGGCCGCTGGCCAGCTGCACGAGACGCTTGCGCTCGTTGCTCCCGGCACCGTCCTTCGTGACGGACTGGAGCGGATCCTGCGCGGACGTACCGGAGCGATCATCGTGCTGGGCTTCGACCCGGTGGTGGAGGCCATCTCCTCGGGCGGCTTCCACCTGGACGTCGAGCTCTCCGCCGCCCGCCTGCGCGAGCTGGCCAAGATGGACGGCGGCGTCGTCGTCGACATGGACACCGCCCGGATCCGGCGCGCCAACGTCCAGCTGCTGCCCAACGCCTCGATCCAGACCTCGGAGACGGGCATGCGTCACCGCACCGCCGAGCGCGTGGCCCGCCAGACCGGGTACCCGGTCATCTCCGTGAGTCAGTCGATGCGGATCATCTCCCTGTACGTGGACGGCAAGCGCCACGTCCTGGAGCCCAGTGAGTCGATCCTGGCCAGCGCCAACCAGGCCCTGTCCGCCCTGGAGCGCTACAAGGCCCGCCTCGACCAGACCTCCGCCGGCCTGGACTCCCTGGAGATCGAGGACCTCGTCACCGTCCGTGACGTCACCTCGGTGCTCCAGCTCATGGAGATGGTCCGCCGCATCTCCGCCGACATCGACTCCTACGTCCTGGAGCTCGGCACCGACGGGCGCCTCCTGGCCCTCCAGGTCGAGGAGCTCACCCGGGGCCTGCTCGCCGAGCACGGCTTCCTCCTGGAGGACTACCTGCCCGAGGGCCTGGACACGACCACCGTCGATGCGCGCCTGAAGTGGGTGGGCTCCCCCGCCTCCTGGACCTGGCGATGGTGGCGCGCTCCATGGGACTAGGCGGCATCGACGGCCAGGACCTGGACGCTCAGGTCTCCCCGCGCGGCCTGCGGATCCTGTCCAAGATCCCGCGCCTGCCCGTGGTGACGGCGCGCGCCGTCGTCGAGCAGTGGGGGTCCCTGCAGGGGGTCCTCGGAGCCACCATCGAGGAGCTCGAGGCCGTCGAGGGCGTGGGCGCCCAGCGGGCCCGGACCCTGCGCGACGGGCTGTCACGGCTGGCGGAGATCTCCGTCGTCGAGCGCTACTCCTGAGCTCGTCGGTCGCCAGGCCTTTCCGGCGGCCACCCCGGCGCCCGCCTGCAGAAGGCCGTCAGCCGACGACGAAGACCCGGTCCTCAGTGAGGTCCTTGTCCCCCATGACGAAGCGGAAACGGTAGGTTCCCGCGCCCGCGGTGCTGCCGGGGGCGGTCTGCGCCTGGCCCGCCGAGGGGCTCGCGGCGGAGGAGGCAGTGGCGCTCGGCGTCGAGGAGGCCGATGCGCCTGCCGGGGAGGCCGGTGCCGCGTTGGCCGCTGCGCAGTCGGAGGTGGCCGCGTTGCCGTTCCAGGTCACGTTGACATCGGCGCCCTTGCCCGCAGGCAGGAGGAGGGCCTTCTCGGTCTGGCCCACGGGGCAGGTGACAGAGTCCCACACCTGCTGGGAGCCAGAGGAGACCCGCACTCCCAGGGCCTGGCTGCCGACGTCGATCAGGCAGGGTGCCTGGCCGCTGTTGACCAGGGAGATGGAGAAGGTCGCCCCGGCACCGACACTGACGGACTCGGGCCCCTGCACTGTGCTCTTCAAGGTCGAGGGGTCGCACTTCCCCGGCGTGGGGTAGACGGTGTGCACCTGGGCGGCTGCGCGCTCCTCATCCTGGGTGCGGATGGTGTTGCGGACCCAGAAGTAGCCGACGGCGATGGTCGCGATGAGCAGCAAGAGGACCAGCAGGACCCCGCCCAGCACCAGGGCACGGCGCAGACCGTAGCGGGGCTGAGGCGGGACCGGCTTGCGCAGGCGCCCACTGCGAGGCTGGTCCGGGCCCTGCGGGATCGAGTCGGGGGCTCCGGTCAGCCGCCCACCACCGATATGGGTCCACTGGAGGCCCGCGCCCCAGCTGTGTCGACGACGATCGGAGCGAGCGGCCTGAGTCGAACTTGTCCGGGAGGAGCGAGCGGTTCCCGGAGCGGCCTGCCGTGAGCGAGGCGTCGAGGTCCCCTGGCCGCCCTGGGGGGACCGGCGGTTCTTGCCGCCCCGGGCCGGCGTGCCCGACTGTCCGCCGGCGGGCCGGCCCGTCTGCCCCGAGTGCAGGGGGCGTCCGGTCGACTTCGTGCCCGAGGCGCGACCGCCGCGTCCCCTGGCCTGGGAGGATCGAGGCGTCCCGCCGGAGCGGGACGAGGAGGACTGTCCGGCGCCCGACCGCGGCCCGCCGCCGGAACCACCTTGCCGGTGGGGCCGGGACTGGGAGCCCGAGGACGAGCGTCCCGATGAGGAGCCTGCGCCGCGACGGGCCGAGCCTCGTCGTCCTGCGCTTTCCCCATGGTTGCGTCCGCGTCCTTTGGCCATGGTCACGACTCTACCGGCGCCACGGCCCCAGGCCCGTGAGCGCCCCGCCCCGGCGATGCGCGAGGCCGATGAGACCTTCGTCGTTGTCCGCACAGGCCCCAAGCGCGGCCTGCCGGCCGGCTACTGGGGCGGTCCACGCAGCGGCGGCCGGCTAGGGAAGCCGGTAGGTGGCGCCGTCGTCGTCGGTGACGATGAGCCCGTCGGCCAGGAGGGTGGACAGGGCGCGCACCGGCTGCTCGGGGTCGCGAGCACCACCGGAGGCCCGCGTCCCGGCCCTGGCGGCACAGGCCCTGAGCTCAGCAGCCTCGACGCACTGCCCGTCGGGGGCCGCGCGCAGGCGGGCCATCACCAGCCCGCGGGCCTGGCGGTCGGTGCCGTGCCAGGCCTGGGTGCGACGTCCGCCCGCGTGGACGTCCGCAGGGCGGCCGGCCGCCAGCCAGGCGCAGCCGGCCTGCCACGGGCAGGCCCCGCAGTCCGGCTCACGGGCGGTGCACACCAGGGCGCCGAGCTCCATGACGGCCACCGACCAGTGAGCGGCGGTGGCGTCGTCGTCGGGCAGCAGGTCCAGTGCCCGCTCGCGCTCGGCCCGGTTGAGGCTGGGGGCGGGAAGGGCCTGACCGCCGACGGCGCGAGCCAGGACCCGTCTGACATTCGTGTCCAGCACGAGGGCGCGCCGACCGTGGGCGAAGGCCAGGACCGCACCGGCCGTGTACTCCCCCACCCCGGGCAAGGCAAGGAGGGCGTCCAGGTCATCAGGCAGGACGCCGCCGTGCTGCTCGACGACGCTGCGGGCGCACTCGATGAGCCGCAGGGCCCGGCGTGGGTAGCCCAGGCGACCCCAGACCCGCAGCACCGCAGCGGTGGGGGCTTGGGCGAGCTCGGCGGGACCGGGCCAGCGCCGCATCCACTCCTGCCAGGCAGGGACGACGCGAGCCACCGGGGTCTGCTGGCTCATGACCTCCGAGACCAGGACCTCCCACGGCGTCGTACCGGGCCGGCGCCACGGCAGGTCGCGGGCGTGGGCGTCGTACCAGGTCATGACGTCCTGCGCCGAGGTCGCAGCAGTGAGCGTGTCGTCAGGGGCGGGGCGGGCGGGCACGGGGACACCGTAGCGGCAACGGCTTGGGCGAGGCCGGATGCCTTCGTCACCAGCCGCCTGAGAGTCGTCGCACTCCCCGCGATCGTAGGGTAGGCACCCGGTTCGTACCCTTACCCTACGAAGCCGAGGCTTAACCTACGATCGCGCGGGCGTACCCATCTCCTGGGTGTAACCGCGGGCCACTGCCCAGGTCCAGATGCGGTCCAGTTCGGCATCGCCCCGGCGCACCATCACGGACCTCGACAGACCGCGACGAGTCAGCCCCGGCAACCAGACGGCTCGCCCTTGAGGGACCCTGACGTAGGCTCGGGCGCTCAGGCTCACGCCGGCAGCGTCCCCGGCGTCCCCTGCGAGGAGGGCCAGGACGATGAGGACGAGCCCCAGGAGAATCACCAGTA
This sequence comes from Actinomyces sp. oral taxon 175 str. F0384, assembly GCF_000223355.1. Classification (NCBI taxonomy): domain Bacteria; kingdom Bacillati; phylum Actinomycetota; class Actinomycetes; order Actinomycetales; family Actinomycetaceae; genus Actinomyces; species Actinomyces sp. oral taxon 175. Next base: position 353,687 of record NZ_AFUR01000001.1, on the reverse strand, counting down.
GCGGGGGCGCACTGGGGCGCTTGACGAATAGGTCGCTGCGGGACCGGGGCCAGGGGACGTCGCGCCGGAAGCCGAGAACTCGCGTGTGGATGCCGCTGGAGTCGAATTCGGTCCGCATGGACATCATCATCGGAACCGGCACCAGGAGTATCAGCCCAGTGATGAGCATGGTGAGGCCGAACGTGGAATCGTTCCCGCCGCCAACGATGGTCTTGAGCCCAAGCACCAGGAGCAGCAGCCCGACGGCGCCACACAGGACGAGCACGATCCAGCCGGACCCGGTTGCGGCGGTACGGCGGACCAACCTATCGGTCACCGGCACAGCGGATGCTCGCTCGGGACGATGCACCGGCGGCGTGAACGTCCGGGCCGCGGGGACTCCCTGGAGCGCAACGACGGGAACGGGGACCGGAGGGGCCGATGGCTGCTGGTAGTTCGGTCGGCCGTCATTCGATCGACCGCCACCAACTCGGCCGTACTCGGCCGAGTCATACTGACCGGGTGCCCCCTGAGGAACGGCCCCACCGTAGGGGGCGGGGCGGCTCCCGGGCCGGCCGTAGGGAGCGGGCCGGCCGTCGGACGTGCCTGTCGGTGGTTGCGTCATGGGAACCTCTTCATCAAGGCGGTCAGCACCAGATCGTGGGCGGTGGGGTGCCACGAGCGTATTCCACACCGACCACGACCTCACCGCCGCCAAGGACCCAGTCCCCCTCGACCGAGAACGCTGGAGGAGGCTGCAGGTCCTCGACGTCCACCGTGTGCGCCCCGACTCAGGGGCGGTTCAGGCCCTGACGGCGTTCCTGCCTCGCTCGCAGTCCCTGTTGGACACCGAGCACGCCGTTGAGCTCGACGTACTCGCCCGTCTCCTGGGTGTATCCGCGCGCGACCGCCCACTCCCAGATGCGGTCCAGCTCGGCGGTGCCCTTCGCCTCCAGCGCCTGGGCACTGACTCCGGACCAGGTCAGACCGGCCAGCACGAATGCCTTGCCGGCGGGGTCGATGACGTGCCCCTCGGCGTGACGGATCTGGACCTTGCCGGCGGCGACGCCCTGGGCCGCCGGCGCACCGGGAACCTTGACGAACAGCCCCGTGCGCGACCGCGGCCAGGGAATATCGCGACCCCTCCCGCCGGCCCCGATGTGGATGCCCGTGGCGTCGAACACCGTGCGCACCGACAGGAGGAACAGGATACCGAGCAGCAGGAACAACCCGAGGAGCAGCAGGATGACGAAGGCACCGATCGTGCCCTTGTCCCCGAGATGAATGAGGTTCCAGACCGCGCCGGCCAGGCACACCAGCCCAAAGCCGCCGCCCACGAGAAACTGGATACGGCTGGAGGTCGTCGCCGTGGGCTTGAGGACCAGCTTGTCCTGTTCCACGGGGATGGGGCCGAGGCGGGAGGGCTGGTACTCGTACTGCGGGGCCGAGGAGGACTGCGGCGCGCCCGCGACGCCGTAGGAAGCCGCCTGAGGCCCTGCGGGCTGTCCGGCCTGCTGACCGTACTGGGCCTGAGGTCCGGGGTGACCGTACTGCACAGCTCCGACCTGACTCGTCTGGCCGTACTGGGCTTGAGGTCCGGGGACACCGGCTTGACCGTAGGGGTTCTGCTGGGCGGGGGCACCGTACTGGCCGGGCTGTCCGGGCTGACTGTAGGGGCCGTTGGCCGGTGGCTGACTCATGAGTATTTTCCTCTAGGGGTTCTTCGGACTTATGGGGGCTGACGACGCTTTGTCAGCCTATCGCCCTGGCTCTGTACCGGCTTTTGGTAGAACTCCCCATCGGCCCAGCCTGCGCTTAACGGTTATCTGTCGCCGGTGAGGCGGCGCAGCACGCGTACCCGCGGACTCCAGGACGCGGGCCGGGACACCGAACCGGTCGCCTCCCGTTCGGCGTTGTCGAGGAGGTCCTCGACGACGGCGTCGTGCAGGGGCTCGACCACGGCCGAGAACATGAGCCGCATGGCGCCGCGGGCACGGCCGATGAGGACGTGGCGGATGCGGGTGCGCTCATCGTCCAGGGCATCAAGGCTCAGTTCGTGGGCACCGATGATCCCTGTTCGCGGACGGAAGGTGAACCGCACTCGCCGGCCGGGCTCGTACTCGCTCACGTAGTAGCGGATGACGCCATGGCCGCCGTCAGCCCCCACCGCCAGGGGCCGGTCCAGGACCATCGGTGTCCAGGACTGCGAGGGCCAGAGCCGGTCGTCCTTCTGTCCCAGCCCGTCAAGCAGGGCCCCAAGGGACTCGATAGGGGCGTTGATGACGCGTTCGTGAACGTTGCGGATCATGGGTGCTCCTCCACGGTTGCCGCATGGCTGTCACACAGCCGCCGGTCGTTTGTCTGACAGGATCGCACCCGACGACGAGGTCGCACAGGACTGCGGCGCGCCGCAGCGAACCGCACCCTGCCCATCCAGGGCGGTCAGCTCACAGGTGCAGGAGCATGCGGGCGTTGCCCAGGGTGTTGGGCTTGACACGGGCCAGGTCGAGGAACTCAGCCAGACCGTCGTCGTGGGAGCGCAGCATCTCGGAGAAGACGTCCGCACCCACTGGGGTGCCCTCGATCGGCTCGAAACCGTGGGCACCGAAGAAGGGCTCCTCGAAGGTCATGCAGAACACCCGCTTGAGCCCCATCTCCCGGGCCTGCGCGATGAGCTCGCGCAGGATGGCCGAACCGAGCCCGGTCCTCACAGCGTCGGGGTGAACGGCCAGGGTGCGTACCTCGGCGATGTCGTCCCACATGACGTGCAGAGCCCCGCAGCCCACGATCCTGGGCGTGGCCGACGCCTCGCAGCCGTCTGCTCCACCGGGCCCGGCGACGCCGGGGATCTCCTCGGCGACGATGAACTCCTGAATGTCCTCGAAGTAGGAGATGAGGTCCTTGGCGATGAGAACGCGACGCTCAGCGTAGGGCCGCACCAGCTCGGCGATGGCGCGCACGTCCGCCGGGCGGGCCGACCGCAGGATGCGTCGGGAGCCGTCGACCCCGTAGACCTCGGCCCGGCGAGCTGCCCGGCCGGTGGGCAGGTGTTCATCTGTCCTGACAGCAGTGCTGTTCATCGTCGTCCGCATTCAGTAAGACTCAGTTCTGGTCGTGGGCCCCGCGAGCCGGTGCTCCACCGACGACGTCGGAGCCGTGAGCAGACCGCAGCGCGATCCGGGCCCACATCCTGCCACGTTCGCGACTCATCGAGAACCGCCTCCCTTCTGGCCGCGGGCCTCGGCGAGATCCAGGACGGCGCGGGCGGTGGCGTCGTCGACGACGAGATCCGTGGCGGTGCGAGCGCGCAGCGCGGCCAGCAGGGCGCGGGCCTTGCCGGTTCCCGCGGCCACGCACAGGCGGCGCGGAATCCGGGCGAGCTGGGCGGGAGTCGGACCGGTGGCCCGGGCGTTGAGGGCGACGTCGCGCCAGGAGCCATCGGCGCGCAGCAGGACGGTGCACACGTCCCCCACCACGTTCTGGCGGCGCAGCACGGCCTGGTCCCGGGCCGTGAGGTGGCCGCCCTCGTAGACCTGAGAGGGCAGGGCCCCGTTGAGGGCATCGAGGGCGCCGACGCCGAAGACGGCCAGGCTCGCGCGCCGCACCACCGACAGGACTCGCTTGACCGAGCGCTCCGACCACATGGCCTCGCGCGTGGCCACATGGTCGAAGAAGGCCGGCACCGGGAAGGAGATCGTGCGCGCCCCCAGCGACAAGCGCATCCGGGAGAGCACCTCGCCGGCACTGGGCCCCTCACGCACAGGATCCGAGGCACCGTTGAGCTGGACGACGGTCAGTCCCGGAACGGACCTCGAGGGCAGGGCGGCGCTGACCTCCGACATGGTGGTGCCCCAGGCGACACCGACGACGATGCCTCCTGCGCCGGCGTCCCGACCCGACCCGGCGGGCTTGTTACCCTCGGGGCCACCGGACTCAGGCGCACCGACAGCTCGGCCCTGGCCCGGCTCGACCAGGGCCTCGATGAGATCGACCATGTGCGCGGCAGCGACGGAGGCGACCTGCTGGAGGCGGTGGATCTCCGTGGTGCCCTCGCGCACCGGGACGATATGCGTGCGGACCCCGAAGACCTGGGCCATCCGCCCCTCCAGGGAGCCGGCACCCCCGGGCTGGACGAGGCTGACCCGCACGACACCCTCCTGGCGGGCACGCGCCAGGAGCCGGGAGACGGTCGAGCGCGACACCCCCAGGTGGTGGGCGATCACCTCCATCGTCTCGCCCTGGACGTAGTACATGGAGGCCGCCTCGTAGGCGCGCAGGAGGCCGCCGGGGTCGGCGGCACTGGCCGCGCTCCCGGCCGCGTCAGCAACGGTTCTGCCAGTCACGTCTTCCTCCTTGCTCCACCCGGCTCCACCCTCCGACGACGGTGCCGTTCCACACGGCTGCTGCGCACCGCAGGAGGAAACGATCCTGCCGCCTGCGACATCGGATGTCCTGTTCAGGAGAGCCGTCCACACAGTTGTGCGGACATTCTTGTGGATACCTCGAAAGTCTCGTGCACATTCGTGCACATCCCTTGCGCATTCTCCCACGCTCGGCGGACAGTGGTGTCCGCCACCACACAAGGGCCGTGCGAGCGCGAGGGAACGCGGCGGGCCCCGGCGCCGGAAGCCGGGACCCGACCTGCCTCCCATCCGGCACCCCGGTCAACGCCGACCGGCCCCGCACAGCCCCATCAGTTTCGATCTCACGACACGTAGGAGCCCAGGAGCCATGACCTCCACCCGCAAGCCCTCGTCCACGAAGACCCCCCGCAGCTCCGGCCCGGCTGGCCCCTCCTACCCCGCACCCATCCAGGACACCGCGCTCAACGCCGCCCAGCGTGAGCGCGCCCTGGAGGAGATGTCCTCCGCCGAGGGCCTGGACGTGCTGGTCGTCGGCGGGGGCGTCACCGGCGCCGGCATCGCCCTGGACGCCGCGGCCCGCGGCCTGCGCACCGGCATCGTGGAGATGGGCGACTGGGCCTCGGGCACCTCCTCGTGGTCCTCCAAGCTCGTCCACGGCGGCCTGCGCTACCTCTACCAGCTCAACTTCGCCCTCGTGCACGAGGCCCTCACCGAACGCGGCCGCCTGCTGAGCACCACCGCGCCGCACCTGGTCAAGGCCCAGCCCTTCCTGTGGCCGCTCAAGCACCACTACGAGCGCTCCTACTCCGCGGTCGGCGTGGGCATGTATGACGCCCTGGCCCTGGCCGGCTCCCGCGGCCGCAAGACCGTGCCGATCCAGCGCCACCTGGGCCGCAAGGGCACCTCCGCCCTGGCCCCCTCCCTGGACACCAGCGGCCTGGCCGGCGCCATCCGCTTCTTCGACGCCCGGGTCGACGACGCCCGCCTGGTCATCGACCTGGTGCGCACCGCCGTCGGCCTGGGGGCGCTGGCCGCCAACCGCACGAAGGTCACCGGCTTCATCACCGACGAGCGCGGCCATGTCCACGGCGCCCGCGTCACCGACCTGGCCACCGGCACCGACCACGAGATCCGGGCCAAGCGCACCATTAACGCCGCCGGCGTGTGGACCGAGGACGTCCAGGACCTGGCCACCGACGCGGGAGGCCTGAAGGTCCTGGCTTCCAAGGGCATCCACATCGTGGTCCCCAAGGAGGCCATCGACGCCGAGACCGGGGTCTTCCTGCGCACCGAGAAGTCAGTCCTGTTCATCATCCCCTGGCCCGAGTACTGGGTCATCGGCACCACCGACACCCCCTGGGATCTGGACGTCTCCAAGCCCGTGGCCACCGCCGCCGATGTCGACTACATCCTCGAGCACGCCAACTCCGTGCTGTCGCGGCCCATCACCCGCGCCGACATCATCGGCGTCTACGCGGGCCTGCGCCCCCTGCTCCAGCCCAAGCTCAAGCCGGGCGCGGAGGCCGCCTCCACGAAGGTCTCCCGTGAGCACACGGTCACCCGGATCGCCCCTGGGCTGACCGCCATCGCCGGCGGTAAGCTGACCACCTACCGGGTCATGGCCTCCGACGCCGTCGACCACGCCCTGGGCGAGGCCCTGTCCCATGCCCATCCCTGCGCCACGCAGGAGCTGCCCCTGGTGGGTGCGGCCGGCTACCACGCCCTGGCCAAGCGGGCCGGGCGGATCGCCGGTGAGCGCGGCTGGACCCTGGAGCGGGTCACCCACCTGCTGGACCGCTACGGCGACGAGACCCCGGCCCTGCTGGAGGCCATCGACGCCGCCGGTCCCGAGGAGCGCCTGGGCGAGCCGCTGGCCGAGGCCCCCACCTACCTGCGCGCCGAGGTCGCCTGGGCCGTCACCCACGAGGGCGCCGAGAGCCTCGACGACGTCCTGCTGCGCCGGGTGCGCCTGGACCTCTCGCGCCGTGACCGGGGCCTGGCCGCCGCCGACGAGATCCTGGCGATCATGGCGCCGCTGCTGAACTGGTCCGAGAAGGACGTCGCCGCCCAGAAGGAGGCCTACGCCCAGCGCGTGGCCCAGATCGCCGCGGCCGAGGCCGAGCTGACCGACGCCGCCGCGGTGGCGCACATCACCGAGCCGATCTAGTCTCCTGCGGGTCAAGCGGACCGCAGCCGGTACCGCTCGGCCAGCGGGATCCCCGTGGTGCCCGTCAGTTCCCGTGGAGGCGGGCACCGCGACCACCCACCACCCACACCCCGGACCTCGCAGTCCCGAGTACACCCGCACACCGTCGTGCAGAAAGAGAGCCGCACATGTCTGCGACCCTGACCCAGATCTTCGCCTCGGAGGCTCTGGGGACGTTTCTCCTCATTCTTCTGGGCTGCGGCGTCGTCGCCGGTGTCGTGCTGCCCACCTCCAAGGCCAAGGACAGCGGCTGGATCGTCATCACCATGGCGTGGGGGCTGGCGGTCTTCGTGGGCGTCTACGCCGGTTACAAGACCGGCGCACACCTCAACCCGGCGGTGACCATCGGCCTGGCGGTCGCCGGACGACCCCTGGCCGAGGGAATCTCCGCCACACCGGTCAACATCCTCGTCTACTGCGCAGCCCAGATGGTGGGTGCCATGGCGGGCGCCGCCACCGTCTGGCTGTCCTACAAGAAGCAGTTCGACCAGGAGGCCGACGCCGCCTCCAAGCTCGCCGTCTTCGCCACCGGCCCGGCGGTGCGCTCATACGGTTGGAACGTCGTGACCGAGGCGGTGGGCACCTTCGTCCTGCTGGCCTGGATCCTCGCCTCGGGCAAGACCCCCTCCGGCCTGGGCCCGCTGGCCGTGGCCATGGTCGTCGTCGTCATCGGCATGAGCCTGGGCGGCCCCACCGGCTACGCCATCAACCCGGCCCGTGACCTGGGCCCGCGCATCACCCACGCCCTCCTGCCGATCCCCGGCAAGGGCGACTCGGACTGGGCCTACTCCTGGGTCCCGATCGTCGGCCCGCTCATCGGCGCCGTCGCCGCCGGGCTCATCGTCCCCCACGTCGCCGGGCTGTTCTGAGCCCACACGACCCTCGACCGCATCGACACCATCGCTGCCCAGCGCAGCCCTCACCACCGCCCCCTCACAACGCAGTGAAAGGACATTCCTGTGAGCCCCAACAGCACTGAGAAGAAGTACGTCCTGGCCATCGATCAGGGCACGACCTCCTCACGCGCCATCCTGTTCAACCACGACGGCGAGATCGTCGCCGTCGACCAGAAGGAGCACGAGCAGATCTTCCCGCGCGCCGGCTGTCGAGCACGATGCGAACGAGATCTGGGACAACATCCGCTTCGTCGTCGGAGGGGTGCTGGCCAAGGCGCAGATCAACCGCCACGAGATCGCCTCGGTGGGCATCACCAACCAGCGCGAGAGCGCCGTCGTGTGGGACAAGAACACCGGCGAGCCCGTCTACAACGTCATCGTCTGGCAGGACACCCGCACCCAGAAGATCTGCGACCGCCTGGCCGGCGAGGACGGCCCGGACAAGTACAAGGACCGCGTGGGCCTGGGGCTGGCCACCTACTTCGCCGGCCCCAAGGTGGCCTGGATCCTGGAGAACGTGGCGGGCGCCCGCGAGCGCGCCGAGGCCGGCGACCTCCTCATGGGCACCATGGACACCTGGACGCTGTGGAACCTCACCGGCGGGGTCAACGGCGGTGTGCACGCCACTGACGTCACCAACGCCTCGCGCACGATGCTCATGAACATCGACACCCTGGACTGGAACCCGGAGATCTGCGCGGACATGGGCATCCCCGTCTCCATGCTCCCCGAGATCCGCCCCTCCTCGGGCGTCTTCGGCTACGGCCGCAAGAACGGCCTGCTGGTGGACACCCCCATCAGCGGCATCCTGGGCGACCAGCAGGCGGCCACCTTCGGGCAGGCCTGCTTCGAGAAGGGCCAGGCCAAGAACACCTACGGCACCGGCTGCTTCATGCTCATGAACACGGGCACCACCCCGGTGCGCAGTGAGAACGGGCTGCTGACCACCGTGTGCTACCAGATCGGAGACGAGCCGGCCGTCTACGCCCTGGAGGGCTCGATCGCCGTGGCCGGCTCGCTGGTGCAGTGGCTGCGCGACAACCTGGGCATCATCGCCGACTCCAAGGACATCGAGGCCCTGGCCTCCAGCGTCGAGGACAACGGCGGGGCCTACTTCGTGCCGGCCTTCTCCGGGCTGTTCGCCCCGCACTGGCGCCCCGACGCCCGCGGTGCCCTGGTGGGTCTGACCCGCTACGTCAACAAGGCGCACATCGCTCGGGCCGTGGAGGAGTCCACCGCCTACCAGACCCGCGAGGTCCTCGAGGCCATGAACGCCGACTCGGGACAGGCCCTGACCGAGCTCAAGGTCGACGGCGGCATGACCCGCGACGAGCTGCTCATGCAGTTCCAGGCCGACCAGGTGGGCGTGCCCGTGGTGCGTCCGAAGGTCGCCGAGACCACGGCGCTGGGTGCCGCCTACGCCTCCGGTATCGCGGTCGGCTTCTGGTCGGGCACCCAGGACGTCATCGACAACTGGGCCGAGGACAAGCGCTGGGAGCCGACCATGGAGGAGGCCGAGCGCGAGCGGCTCTTCCGCAACTGGAACAAGGCCGTCCAGCGCACCCTGGACTGGGTCGACGAGGACGTCGTCGAGTAGGGCCGATGTCCGACAGCGCTCAGGCGACGCTCGCCGGCACCGCCTGAGCGCCCACTGCCCCGGACGCCGCCGACGGGACCACCTCCCCATGGGCCCGTTGGCGGCGTCCTCATGCACTACTAGTCCTCTCATACACTGTTGAGGCCCGTGAATGGTCGGTAGATTCCTGGGTGGCGCTCCCTGGCCCGCCCGGGGAGTACTTCCCGTCCCCCTGTCAGGAGTCCCTGTATGACGGCCCACCCACCCGCTGCCCACGTGTCCCCACCCGCCTCCGCCCCGTCGGCCTCGACGCCGGCGCTGCCCGTCGATGATTCCGACGAGCTCTCCAACACCGGCACCCCCTCGGGTGCCCGCACGGGCGAGGGGATCCTCGAGCGGATCGAGTGGGCCGACGTCGTGCGCATCGCGGTGGTGGGCGTGGCGGCACTGGGTGCCTGGATCGCGGGCACGACCGGCGCACCCGGCTGGGCTGTGGGCGCCGTCGGGGCGGTGGTGCTGGCGGTGGGCTGCTGGCCGCTCCTGGTCGAGGCGGCCGGTGACCTGCGCGAGCGGCGCATGAGTATGGAGCTGTCGATGCTCCTGGCCATCGTGGCGGCCGCCGCCATTGGCGAGTGGGTGACCGCCCTGGCCGTGACGGTCTTCGCGCTGTGCGCCGAGGTCCTGGAGGAGCTGTCGATGGATCGGGGGCGCGACGCCCTGACCGATCTCATGTCCTTCCTGCCGCAGACCGCGCGGGTGGTGGGGGCCCCGGAGACCACTGAGTCCGCCGAGTCGGCCGAGGCCTCGCAGTCCCCCGGGGTCACTGAGGTCCCCCTGGACGAGGTCCGCCCGGGGCAGGTCATCGCCCTGAGCCCCGGGGGCCGGGTGCCGGTCGACGGCGTCGTGCGCACCGGTAGGGCCGACGTCGACCAGTCCCGGATCACCGGGGAGGCGCTGCCCGTGCAGGTCGGGCCGGGTGACCGGGTCCCGGCCGGCTCCATCACCCGTGGCGCCCTGGAGCTCGAGGTGGAGCGGGTCGGCGAGGAGTCCTCCTACGGGCGGATCGTGGCCGCGGTGCGCCACGCCCAGTCCTCGCGCGCGCCGGTCCAGCGCCTGGCTGACCGGCTGGCGGCCCGCATCGTCTACCTGGCGCTGGCGGCCGCCCTGGTCACCTTCCTGGTGACCAGGGACGTGCGCGCCACGATCTCGGTCATCATCGTGGCCGGGGCCTGCGGGGTGGCCGCGGGCACTCCCCTGGCGGTTCTGGCGGCCATCGCCCGCGCCGCCCGTTGCGGGGCCTTCGTCAAGGACGGCACCCACCTGGAGCAGCTCTCCGCGGTGGACACGGTGGTGGTGGACAAGACCGGGACCCTCACCGTCGGCGAGCCCCGGGTCGTGAGCGTCCGCCCCACCGAGGCCGCCGCCGGCGAGGGCGAGGTGCTGGCCCTGGCGGCCGCGGCCGAGTGGAACTCCGAGCACCCCATCGGCCGGGCCATCTACGCCGAGGCCGCCGTGCGCGACCTGACGGTGCCGATGCCCGGCGACGTCGCCTACTCCCCCGGGGCCGGCGTGAGCGCCCACGTCGAAGGACGCCAGATCACCGTGGGACGCTGCCGGGGACAGAAGAACCAACCGGAGCGGGACGCCTCCGACTGCGACGACGAGGCCGCCCTGAGCACTGAGTCCGACCCGGAGGCGCCGTCGGCCACCTCGGTGGTGGAGGTGCGGGCCGACGGACAGCTCCTGGGCACCATCGCCCTGGCCGACCGGCTGCGTCAGGGGGCGGCCGCCGCCGTGCGGGACCTGGGTGACATGGGCGTGGAGGTCCTCATGCTCACCGGCGACTCGGCCGCCTCTGCGCGCCACGTGGCCGGCCTGCTCGGCCTGGCCGAGGAGCAGGTGCGCGCCGACCTGCTGCCCACCGACAAGGAGGAGGTCGTCGAGTCGCTGCGCCGGGCGGGCAAGCGCGTGGCCATGGTGGGCGACGGCGTCAACGACGCCCCCGCCCTGGGCGCCGCCGATGTCGGCATCGCCATGGGCACCGGCACGGATGTGGCCCGCGAGGCCGGGGACGTGGTGCTCGTGGGCTCCGCCCCGGCCGACCTGGTCGAGACCGTGCGGGTGGCCCGCCGGGCCCGGCGCATCATCATGGTGAACTTCGTGGGCACGGTGGTGGTCGACGTCGTCGGCATGATCGCCGCCGGGCTGGGGCTGCTGGGGCCGGTGGCCGCGGCCCTCGTGCACGTCGTCTCCGAATCGGCCTTCATCCTCAACTCGGCCCGGCTGGTGCCCCGGCGCCGCCGCAGGCGCTGAGCCGTCCGGCCACCGACACCCACCGACACAGGCCGCAGCACCCGCGTCTTGAGGGCCTGGCACTGGGCGCCATGAGCTCCGGGCCGCCTCGACCGCCGCGCCCTGCGTCCCCACTTTTTCCTGGAAGAATGCGCGAAGACGGCGCACGGCCCCCGCATATAGTGCACAAGTCACCGTCTCCATGGCATGATCGTTGGGCCTTAGTACCCAGGACGCAGCAGCGCGGCTGCCAACCCAGCCCCGCTGACGACCTGGACGACCCATCAGTACTCACAGTGGAGTAACCATGACGCCAGCCGTCCTGTCAGCCCTGCCGATGCATCCGGCACCACTCGCCCCAGCATTGGCGGGACTGCCCGCCACCTTCACGCCGTCGACCACGGCAGTGGGGGGCAACGTCTACCTCACCGCCGCGGTGGGTCTGCTGCCGCTGGTGGTGTTCTTCGTCCTCATGGGCGTGTTCAAGGTGGCCACCCACTGGTGCGCCATCATCTCCCTGGTGATCGCGGCCATCACCGCGGTCACCCTGTTCCACATGCCGGTGGGCATGACGGTCATGAGCGCCACCCTGGGCATGGCCGTGGGATTCGTCCCGATCATCTACATCATCGTCGCGGCCGTGTGGCTCTACAACCTCACTGACGTCTCGGGTCGTGCCAAGGACCTCAAGGCCGTGTTCAACGCGATCGGCAAGGGTGACATGCGAGCCCAAGCCCTCATCGTGGCCTTCTCCTTCTGCGGCCTGCTCGAGGGTCTGGCCGGCTTCGGCGCCCCGGTGGCCATCGCCGCCGCCATGGTGGCGACCCTGGGCCTGCCCAAGCTCAAGTCGGCCGTCGTCGTCATGGTCGGTAACGCCATCAACGTGGGCTTCGGTGCCATGGCCATTCCCACCACGACCGCCGGCCAGCTCGGCAAGCAGGACCCGGTGAGCGTGGCCACCGCCATGGGGCACCTGACCTGGGTGTTCTGCGCCTTCATCCCGCTCCTGCTGCTGTTCATCCTCGACGGCGCGCGCGGCGTCAAGCAGCTGTGGCCGCTGGCGATCGTGGCGGGGCTGGCCACCGGGGTGGGTCACTTCTTCACCCCCTCGATCTCCTACGAGCTCACCGCCGTGCTGGCCTCCCTGCTGGGCCTGGCCGCCTCCTACATCTTGCTGCTGGTGTGGACCCCGACAACCCCTGAGGAGTACCGCTCCCAGGTGGCCGCCGACGACGCCCCCGACCGCGAGCGCGTCATCCTGGCCCTGCTGCCCTACGTCCTGGTGGTGGTCATCATCGCCACGACCAAGCTGTGGACCCTGGGCGTCAATCTCGACAAGGTCTTCGCAGCCACTAACAAGATGATCCCGTGGCCCGGCGTGCACGGGCAGCTCCTGACCGCCAAGGGCGAGGTTTCTAAAGACGCCTTCTACAAGCTCCAGACCCTGTCCAACCCGGGCACCTGGATCTTCCTGACCGCCATCATCGTCACCTTCATCTACGCGGCGCGCTCGGTGCCGGGCAAGTTCGAGATGAGCGTGGGCAAGGGCTTCGCCACGCTGGCCAAGACCTGCTACACGCTGCGCATGGCGATCCTGACGATCGCGGCCGTCATGGCTCTGGCCTACGTCATGAACTTCTCCGGCCAGACCTCCGCGATCGGTGCGGCCCTGGCCGCCACGGGCGCCGCCTACGCCTTCCTCTCCCCGGCCCTGGGCTGGGTGGGGACCGCCGTGGCCGGCTCGGCGACGAGCGCGGGCGCCCTGTTCGCCAACCTGCAGGCCACCGCCGCCCAGGGAGCCGGGCTCGATCCGAAGATCCTGCTGGCCGCCAACACCATCGGTGGCGGTCTGGGCAAGATCGTCTCCCCGCAGAACCTGGCCATCGCCTCCACCGCAGTGGATGCCCCCGGTACGGACGCCGAAATCCTCAAGAAGGCGGCCCCCTACTCCATCGGGCTGCTGCTGGTGCTGGGCACCCTGGTGTTCCTGGCCTCCCAGGTGGGGCTGGGGGTCTGAGTCCGCTCGAGCCTGACTCCTACAGACGGCGCCCCCGGGTCCTTCGCGATTCCGGGGGCGCCGTGCGTATACCCGCGCCTCCGACGTCGGATCGGGGACGTACTTCCCAGCCGAGGACTGCGTTCTCCCACCGGCGACTGCGCCCCGGCACGCGCATTCTGGAGGCAAACGCAGTCCTCGCCGCAAAAGTACGTCCTCGCAGCAAAAGTGCGTTCTCGACGGCGTCGGCCACACTCCTGCCGAGGCCTGTTCGAAGTCCATCGCAGATAAGGGCAGTAACGCATGACGCAATCCGCTTCTAGGACTTACCTCCCACACGCCACGGCCACTCCCTGCTCAGCCCACCCTCACCCCTCACAGATCCGCGCCACCTCAACGGAAAACTTGTCTCAGAGAGCGGAACCAACCGACCGGGAGTCCGTCGTTGTCAGACGAGCACCACCTCCGGGCCGTAGCCTGAGAAGCAGCCGAGGCCGCATCAGATCCTGCTTCGAAGCAGGTGAGTCCGGGCGGTCCTCGTGACAGTCTCAGCTACGACGTCGTGGAGGCATATCTTGCGAATCGCCCTTTTCGCCACCTGTCTTGCGGACACCATGTTCCCGCAGGCAGCGCAGGCAACCGTCACCATCCTGGAGCGCCTCGGCCACCAGGTCTGCTTCCCCGAGGGACAGGTCTGCTGCGGCCAGATGCACGCCAACACCGGCTACTTCAAGCAGGCCGCCAAGATCACCCGCAACCACGTGGAGACCTTCTCCCCCGTGCTCGACGGCGAGTGGGACGCCATCGTCATCCCCTCAGGCTCGTGCACCGGCGCGGCCCGCCACGAGCAGGGCCTCGTGGCCGAGCACGTGGGCGACACGGCCCTGGCCAAGCGGGTCGAGCAGATCGCCGCTCACACCTACGACCTGACCGAGCTGCTCATCGATGTCCTGGGCACCGAGGACGTGGGCGCCTACTTCCCGCACACGGTCACCTACCACCCCACCTGCCACTCGCTGCGCGTCGCCAAGGTCGCCGACCGCCCCTACCGCCTCCTCAAGGCCGTCGAGGCCCTCACCCTCATCGACCTGCCCGACGCCGAGGTCTGCTGCGGGTTCGGCGGCACCTTCTCCATGAAGAACTCCGAGACCTCCACCGCGATGCTCGCCGACAAGATGAGCAACGTGATGTCCACGCGCGCCGAGGTCCTGTGCGCAGGCGACTACTCATGCCTCATGCACATCGGCGGCGGCCTGTCCCGCGTCAACTCCGGGGTGCGCATCATGCACCTGGCCGAGATCCTGGCCTCCACCAAGGACGCGCCCTTCGAGGGCAACATCTCCTTCGCCCCCAAGCACGTCCAGCCCACCGGTAACTCCCAGCACACACAGGCGGTGGCACGATGACACAGGTATTTCTCGGCATGCCCCACACAGGCGGGTGGCGCACCGAAGTCGAGCAGCCCGAGGACACGCTGCGCTGGGGACCCACCTTCCCCGAGGGCGCGCACAAGACGCTGGCCAACACCCAGATGCGCCGCAACCTGGGCCACGCCACGCGTACCATCCGCTCCAAGCGCGCCGACCGCGTGGCCGAGATGCCCGACTGGGAGGACCTGCGCAACGCCGCGGAGGCCGTCAAGTTCGAGGTTGCCTCGCGCCTGCCCGAGCTGCTGGAGCAGTTCGAGGCCAACGTGACCGCCCGCGGCGGCATCGTCCACTGGGCGCGTGACGCCGCCGAGGCCAACCGGATCATCGCCGACATCATCGCCTCCAAGGGCGTCGACGACATCGTCAAGGTCAAGTCGATGGCCACCCAGGAGACGAACCTCAACGAGTACCTGGCCGACCGGGGCATCACCGCCCACGAGACGGACCTGGCCGAGATGATCGTCCAGCTGGCCGACGACATGCCCTCGCACATCGTGGTGCCCGCGATCCACCGCAACCGCTCCGAGGTGCGCGGCATCTTCCTGGACCGCATGGAGGACGCCCCCGCGGATCTCTCAGACGACCCCAAGGAGCTCACGGCCGCGGCCCGCTCGCACCTGCGCAACAAGTTCCTGCACGCCTCGGTGGCCGTCTCCGGCACGAATATGGGTGTGGCCGAGACCGGCACGGTCTCGATCTACGAGTCCGAGGGCAACGGGCGCATGTGCCTGACCCTGCCGGACACGCTCATCACCCTCATGGGCATCGAGAAGCTCGTGCCTCGCTTCCAGGACGTGGAGATCTTCTCCCAGCTCCTGCCGCGCTCGGCCACCGGTGAGCGCATGAACCCCTACACCTCCATGTGGACCGGTGTCACCGAGGGCGACGGCCCCAAGGAGTTCCACCTGGTGCTCATGGACAACGGGCGCACCAAGACCCTGGCCGACCCGGTGGGCCGCCAGGCCCTGGCCTGCATCCGCTGCGGGTCGTGCATGAACATCTGCCCCGTCTACCAGCACACCGGTGGGCATGCCTACGGCTCGGTCTACCCCGGCCCGATCGGCTCGATCATCACACCCCAGCTCACTCAGGGGCTGGCCGACGACGACCCGGTCCACACCCTGCCCTTCGCCTCCTCCCTGTGCGGGGCCTGCGGCGAGGTGTGCCCGGTCAAGATCGACATCCCCACGATCCTCATCCACCTGCGGGCCCGCTCCGTGGACGTCAAGCGCCGCGCGGTGCCGGACGTGTGGGACGTGGCCATGAACGTCTCGGCCCCGGTGATGTCGAAGAGCTCGCTGTGGGCGGCCGCCTCGCAGACGGTCAAGGCCTCGGCGCTGCTGGGCGGTAAGGAGGGCAAGATCGGCGCCCTGCCCTTCCCGGCCTCCCTGTGGACCGGGGCGCGCGACCTGCCGGTGGCCCCCTCGGAGACCTTCCGCCAGTGGTGGAAGCGCACTCACCCCGAAGGCGAGACCCCTCTGAGCCAGGTCGCCGGCGCCCAGAGCGGCCGCGGTCACGAGGGCGGCTTCCCGGCCGACCCGCCCCCGCCTCCTGGCAAGCCGGTGTCCGGCAGCGCGAGCGCCGACGGCGAGCCCACCCCGGCCGCGCTGGACGCACGCTCGGCCATCAACAACCCTGAGCCGATCGCCCCGGAGGCATCCGCCACCCAGGCCCCGGCCGGCTCGACCAGCGAGGAGGAGCTGTGATGGATGCGAAGTCCGCGATCCTGGCCCGCGCCCGCGACGCGATCTCGCGGTCCCAGACCCGACCGGTGGGGCCGATCCCGCGCAACTACATCCGCTCCGGGGAGAATCCCCCCGGCTCCAAGCCCGTCGTTGACGAGATGATCGAGAAGCTCGAGGACTACTCGGCCGAGGTCATCGTCGCCCCCAAGGACGCGGCGATCCTGGACGCCATTGACGAGCTGCTCGGTGAGGCTCGCTCCGTCGTCGTCCCCGCCGGGCTGCCCGAGGACTACAAGAAGGCGGCGGCCCGGGGCGGCCGCACCGTGGTGGAGGACTCCCGCGAGAAGGCCATCGCCACCCTCGACCTCAATGAGATCGACGCCGTGCTGACCTGCTCGCGTGTGGGCATCTCGATCTCGGGGACGATCGTCCTCGACGGCGAGCCGGACCAGGGCCGCCGGGCCATCTCGCTGGTTCCGGACAAGCACGTCGTGGTTCTGGAGCGCGAGACGATCATGCCGACGGTGCCGCAGGCCGTCGACGTCCTGGGCAAGCACCCCACGCGCCCGATGACGTGGATCGCCGGCGGCTCGGCGACCAGCGACATCGAGCTGGTGCGTGTCAACGGCGTGCACGGCCCGCGCAACCTGCGCGTCGTCATCGCCCACTGAGGTTCATCAAGACCGCCCTCACTCCGCGTCGCCCGATTGCTCACTGCTCGGGCGGCGCGGAGTCTTGTCGTCTCTCCCCTGCTCCCGCAAGAGTTTCACGGGGATCAGGGCGAGGGGCGGACCGTTCCGCTGAGGCCTCCCGGAGTGGACGCCCACCGGATTTCCAAGGAGGCCGGGTTGACTGAAGGCCACTGGTGGCAGCGCGGAAAGGACCTCTTCTTGACCATCTCACTGACTGAGTCGCCCCTGGCCCCCGACTACGACCGCACCGCCATGACCACCGGGATCGTCCACATCGGTGTGGGCGGCTTTCACCGCGCCCACGAGGCCGCCTACCTCGACAGGCTCATGCGTCGGCGCGCCGGGTCCGGGCCCGGCGGCGGAGCAGCCGCCGCAGCGGGCGGCTCCTGCCTGGAGTGGGGGATCTGCGGCGTCGGCCTATTGCCCGGGGACGCCCGGATGCGTGACGTGCTGGCGACTCAGGACCACCTCTACACCCTGGTGCTCAAGCATCCCGGTGGGCTGCGCGATCCAGCGGTCATCGGCTCGATCCACAACTACCTCTTCGCCCCCGACGACCCCGAGGTCGTCCTGGCCCTCCTGAGCGCGCCGACCACCCGGATCGTCTCGCTGACGGTCACCGAGGGCGGCTACAACGTTGACGATGCCACCGCCGCGTTCCGCACTGAGGCACCCGGAGCCGTCCACGACGCCGAGCACCCGGGCGAGCCGACGACCGCCTTCGGCTACATCGTTGAGGCGCTGAGGCGTCGTCGGGAGGCGGGGATCGCGCCGCTGACGGTCATGAGCTGCGACAACCTGCCCGGTAACGGGAAGGCGGCCCGCACGGCGGTGGTCTGCCAGGCAGCGATGAGCGACCCTGAGCTGGCGGACTGGATCGACGGGAACGTCGCCTTCCCCAGCTGCATGGTGGACCGCATCACCCCGCGCACCACGCGGGCCGACGTCGCCGAGCTGCAACGGGCACTCGGTGTCGAGGACGCCTGGCCGGTGGTCTGCGAACCCTTCACCCAGTGGGTGATCGAGGACGACTTCCCCGCCGGGCGGCCCCCGTGGGAGGAGGTCGGGGTGCAGATGGTCGACGACGTCGTCCCCTACGAGCTCATGAAGCTGCGTCTGCTCAACGCCTCTCACCAGGGGCTGGCCCACTGGGGGCGGCTGCTGGGGATCAAGTACGCGCACGAGGCCGCAGCCGATGCGGACATCGCCACCTGGGTAAGGGCCTATCTTGAGCGCGAGGCGCGGGCCACCCTGCGCTCGGTGCCGGGGATCGACCTGGACGACTACATCAGCACGCTCTTCAAGCGCTTCACCAACGAGGCGATCGCAGACACGCTCTCCCGCCTGGCACAGGACGCCTCCAGCCGGATGCCGAAGTTCGTCCTGGGCACGGTGCGCGACAACCTCACCGCCGGCGGGCCGATCCGTCTGGGCACGGCGATGGTGGCCGCGTGGGCACTGGGGTCGGAGGGCTACGACGAGAACGGCGGGGCGATCGTCGTCGACGATCCTCTGGCCGAGGAGCTGAGGCATCTGATGGCCGCGCAGCGGGCCGGCCACGGCACCGCCTTCATCTGCCACGAGGGGATCTTCGGAGGTCTGGCGACCAACGAGCGCTTCCGACGCACCTTCGTCGAGGAGCTCGAGGCCCTGCGACGTCAGGGGGCGCGGGCGCGTCTGCGCGCTCTGGCCGGCCGCACCCGGGCGGCCTAGCCCGGGCTGTCGGCCCTGTCGTCGTCCTGCGCTGTCGTCCCCCGACGGCGAGCGGACGCCACCGCGACGGAGAGACTGGCCCCGCACAGAAATTGCAAATCTCTCCCTCCCGTTAGACGGCTTGCTTAGGCTAACCTTGCTTCGGTGACCTTTGTCCCATAGCATGAGGTGGTTCGTAGGCCTCAGTGCCGGCCATGGGGGCCGGCCGCCTCCACGAGCACTCCGCGCCGCGCGGAGCGTCCAGAATCCGACTCACCGATGAGGTTCCTATGGTCAAGCGCCAGCTACCCAACCCGAGCGAGATCTTCGAGCTGCTCCACTTCAAGACGCCCGAGCTCAACCCCAGGCGTCGCCGCCTCGACGCCGCACTGACCACCTGGGACCTGCGCAAGATCGCCAAGCGCCGCACTCCGGCCGCGGCCTTCGACTACACCGACGGTGCCGCCGAGGGTGAGGTCTCCCTGCGCCGCGCCCGCCAGGCCTTCCGCGACATCGAGTTCCACCCCGACATCCTGCGCCCGGCCATCGACGTCGACACCTCCTGCGAAATCCTGGGCGGGCGCTCGTCCATGCCCTTCGGTATCGCGCCCACCGGTTTCACCCGCCTCATGCAGACCGAGGGCGAGGTCGCCGGGGCCGGGGCCGCCGGCGCCGCCGGGATCCCCTTCACCCTGTCCACGCTGGGCACCACCTCCATCGAGGACGTCAAGGCCGCCAACCCCCACGGGCGCAACTGGTTCCAGCTCTACGTCATGCGCCAGCGCGAGATCTCCTACGGGCTGGTCGAGCGCGCCGCGGCCGCCGGCTTCGACACCCTCATGTTCACCGTGGACACCCCCGTGGCCGGGGCCCGCCTGCGCGACAAGCGCAACGGCTTCTCCATCCCGCCCCAGATCACGGCCGGCACCGTCCTCAACGCGATCCCCCGCCCGTGGTGGTGGTTCGACTTCCTGACCACGCCCAAGCTGGAGTTCGCCTCCCTGAAGTCCACCGGCGGCACCGTGGGCGAGCTGCTCGACAACGCCATGGACCCCACCATCAGCGACGAGGACCTCAAGGTCATCCGCTCCATGTGGCCGGGCAAGATCGTCATCAAGGGTGTCCAGACGGTGGAGGACTCCAAGCGCCTCATCGACCTGGGCGTCGACGGCGTCCTGCTGTCCAACCACGGCGGGCGTCAGCTCGACCGCGCCCCCATCCCCTTCCGCCTCCTGCCCGAGGTGGTCCGAGAGGTCGGCAAGGACGCCACGATCATGGTCGACACCGGCATCATGAACGGCGCCGACGTCGTGGCCGCCGTCGCCCTGGGTGCCAAGTTCGGGCTCGTGGGCCGCGCCTACCTCTATGGCCTCATGGCCGGCGGGCGCGAGGGCGTGGACCGCATGATCGAGATCCTCTCCGACGAGGTCATCCGCACCATGAAGCTCCTGGGGGTCTCCAGCCTGGACGAGCTCGAGCCGCGCCACGTCACCCAGCTGACCCGCCTGACCCCGGTGCGCCCGAACGTCAAGGCCGCAGCCGACGCCCTGGCCCGCTGAGGGCCCCGGCCCACGCAGTCCTGCCGGCCTGCCCCTCCGCGCGTCGTCGGAGGAGTCCCCGTCATCCGCCCAGTGCGGCGGTACCCGGCGGCCCCGGAGAAGAGACCCCCTGCGGTCCTCTCCGGGGCCGCCGTCGTCTGGCCAAGAACCGGAAGCATGCCGGAAACAGGCCGGGCGCTATGGTCTGGGCACCATCACTTCTGACCTCGGCGACAGGTCTGTGCCCCCCTCGCGTCAGACGGAGCACCCGGCGCCCTGGATCACCCCTGCGGCCGGCCCCGAGTGGCCGCCGCCCCGAGGAAGGGACAGCGCCATGGCACAGTCCGAGTCCGATTCGACGTCAGGCCCGATGTCAGACTCGACATCCGCCCCAATGTCGGTCGCCGCGATGGCGGTGGACGAGCGCGAGGACAGGTTGGCCGAGCCCGGCCGCCTCATCTCCAGCCGGTGGCGGCCCCGCAGCCTGCGCACGACGCCGTCGAGGCAGGACCGGGGGCTGTTCGGACACCCCCGCGGACTGCCCTGGATGCTCAACGTGGAGATGTGGGAACGCTTCTCCTACTACGGCATGCGCGCCATCCTGCTGTACTTCATCACCGACACGGTCGCCCGCGGCGGCCTGGGCCTGAGTGAGACCAGCGGACAGGTCGTCATCGCGCTCTACGGGATGGCCGTCTACTTCCTGGCCATCCCCGGGGGCATCTTCGCCGACCGCATCATCGGGCCCTGGCTGTCCACCCTCTACGGCGGCGTGGTCATCATGGCCGGACACATCTGCCTGACCATCCCAAGCACCGTGACCTCCTGGACGGGGATCGTGCTGGTGGCCGTGGGCACCGGCTTCATCAAACCGAACCTGACGACCATCGTCGGCGGCCTCTACGACGATGATGACATCCGGCGCGACGCCGGATTCCAGCTGTTCTACATGTCCATCAACGTCGGCGCCTTCGCCTCCCCCCTGCTGACCGGCTGGCTGCGCGAGCACTACGGCTACCACGCCGGCTTCTCCTCGGCCGCCGTCGGCATGGCCTTCGCCCTGGGCGCCTTCGTCTACGGCCGCCACAAGCTCTCCGCCTTCGCCTTCACCGTCCCGAGCCCCATCCGCCCCCAGGAGCGCCGGCGACTGCTGCTGGGCTCCCTCGGCGTCCTGGTCGCCGTCGGCGCTGTAGTGGCCGCTCTCCAGGCGATCACCGGAAACCTGGTGACGACCGTCGCCACGGCGGGCCTGCTCGTGCCGGTCGGTGCGGCCGTGGCCTACTTCGTGGTCATGTTCCGTTCCCCGAAGGTCTCCGCCCCTGAGCGCACGCACCTGCGCGCCTACATCCCCCTGTGGATCGGCGCGGTCCTGTTCTTCATGATTACCGAGCAGGCGGCCGGCAAGATGGCCACCTTCGCCGACTCCAACACGGATCTGCGGCTGCCCATGTTCGGCTGGTCGATCACCGCGGAGGCCTATCAGTCGGTCAACCCCGCGGCGATCGTGATCCTGGCCCCGCTGATCGGCATGCTCTTCACCCGGAGGGCGGGCCGGTTCCCCTCCACCATCATGAAGTTCGTCATCGCGGTGCTCATCGTGGGGCTCTCGGCGCTCATGCTGGGCTACGGCTTCCAGATCTGGCCGGGTGGGGAGCACCTGTCCCCCTGGTGGTTCCTGGCACTGGTCTACGTCATCCAGACCGTCGCCGAGCTCTTCCTGACCCCGGTCGGCCTGGCCACGACGACGGCGCTGGCCCCCAAGAGCTTCGCCTCCCAGGCGATGGGGCTGTGGTGGCTCAGCGTCGCCACCGGGCAGGGCGTGGCCGGCTTCGTCATCGCCCAGACCGAGGACGCCTCCGACGCCACCTACTACTACGGCCTGGGCGTGGCCACGCTGCTCATGGCCCTGGTGCTGTTCGCCGTCGCCCCGTGGACGCAGCGGCAGATGGCCGACGTCGAGGTCGCCGCGCAGAACTAGGAGCGCCTGGACGAGCCGCACCTGGAACGCCGCGAGTTCGTAGGTTGGCCCTCGGAGTCGTAGGTTCAAGGCACGATCCCGAGGACTAACTGTACTGATCGGGAGGCGCGGCTGCCGCCGATGGGTCCCAGAGGGGGCAATGAGCGTCCCCGCCTCGCCGACCTCATGGGCCGTTTCGCTCAGCCGCCTTCACGTTCTCCCAAAATTACCTCACGACCGGGGTAGGGTGCGTGGGTACCTGTGGTTCGTGCCGGACACTGACGGTCCGGCGGCACGCCTCACCTGACCACAGGAAGGGAGAGTCTCATGTCAACGACCCCGACTCCCGTCGAGGACGATCTCGATACCGGTCGGATGATCGCCAGCCGATGGCGCCCCTCCACCCTGCGCACGACGCCGTCGAAGGAGGACCGGGGGCTGTTCGGCCACCCCCGTGGACTGCCATGGATGCTCAACGTGGAGATGTGGGAACGCTTCTCCTACTACGGCATGCGCGCCATCCTGCTGTACTTCATCACCGACACCGTGGCCGGCGGTGGCCTGGGTCTGAGTGCCAACTCCGGGCAGGTCATCCTGGCCTCCTACAGTGCGGCCGTCTACCTCCTGGCCATCCCCGGCGGCATCTTCGCCGACCGCATCATCGGACCGTGGCTGTCCACCCTCTACGGCGGCCTGGTCATCATGGCGGGCCACATCTGCCTGTCCATCCCCACGCCCGCCCTCTCGTGGACGGGGATCGTGCTGGTGGCCGTGGGCACCGGCTTCATCAAGCCGAACCTGTCCACGATCGTCGGGGGCCTCTACGATGACGACGACCCGCGGCGCGACGCCGGATTCCAGCTGTTCTACATGTCGGTCAACCTCGGATCACTGGCATCTCCGCTGGTGACCGGCTGGCTGCGTGAGCACTACGGCTACCACGCCGGCTTCTTCTCGGCCGCCGTCGGCATGGGGGTGGCCCTGATCGCCTTCATCTACGGCCGCCACAAGCTCTCCGCCTTCGCCTTCACCGTCCCCAACCCCATCCGCCCCCAGGAGCGCCAGCGGTTCGTGCTCGTCTCGCTCCTGACCGTGGTGGCCGCGGCCGCACTCGTCGCGGTCCTCAGCGCCCTGACCGGCAGCCTGCTCGACGCCATCTCCGCGACCATGCTCATCATCCCGGCAGGTGCCGCCCTGGGCTACTTCGTCCTCATGTTCCGCTCCCCCAAGGTCACGGCCCGCGAGCGCACCCACCTGCGCGCCTACATCCCCCTGTGGATCGGCGCGGTCCTGTTCTTCATGATCTCCGAGCAGGCGGCCGGCAAGATGGCCACCTTCGCCAAGGACAACACCGACGGCACTATCCCGTGGCTCGGCTGGGCCATCACCCCCGAGACCTACCAGTCCATCAACCCCGCCACGATCGTCATCCTGGCACCATTCATCGGCTGGCTCTTCACCCGGCGGGCGGGCAGGTTTCCCTCCACCATCATGAAGTTCGCGATCTCGGTGCTCATCATCGGGGGATCGGCCTTCATCCTGGGCTACGGCTTCCAGATCTGGCCGGGCGGCGCAAAGCTGTCCCCCTGGTGGTTCCTGGCGGTGGTCTTCATCATCCAGACCGTCGCCGAGCTCTTCCTGTCCCCAGTGGGCCTGTCCACGACGTCGGCGCTGGCACCCAAGAACTTCGCCTCCCAGACAATGAGTCTGTGGCTGCTGACGACGGCCACTGGTCAGGGGCTGGCCGGCTTCATCATCTCCAGGACGGAGAACATCGCAAACTCCACCTACTACTACGGCCTGGGGGCCGTGACGGTCGCCGTGGCCATCATCCTGTTCATCGTCGCCCCGTGGACGGAGCGGAAGATGGCCGACGTCGGGGTCACGGCGCAGGACTAGGCGGGGCTGGGGGCCGCGAGTTCGTAGGTTAAGTCTCGGGTTCGTAGGTTAAGGGCACGACCGCGAGGGTTAACCTACGATCGCACGCCTCCGACTGCCACCGGCGGGCCAGCGAGGACGAAGAAGGAGACCGCCGTGAAGGACTACGCCTCCGGTGAGGAGCTCATCGCGGAGATCCGCAAGCGCGCTGAGCTGTTCATCGCCGAGTTCGACGACGTCCCCGCCTCCGAACTCCACACGCTCAAGGACGGGGTGGACCGCACGCCGGCGCAGATGCTCGCCTACCAGCTGGGGTGGATGGCACTGCTGCTGGGCTGGGAACGCGATGAGCAGGCCGGATGCGAGGTGGTCACGCCCGCACCCGGCTACCGGTGGAA
The DNA here is from genome assembly GCF_000223355.1 of Actinomyces sp. oral taxon 175 str. F0384. Classification (NCBI taxonomy): domain Bacteria; kingdom Bacillati; phylum Actinomycetota; class Actinomycetes; order Actinomycetales; family Actinomycetaceae; genus Actinomyces; species Actinomyces sp. oral taxon 175. Next base: position 329,108 of record NZ_AFUR01000001.1, on the reverse strand, counting down.
CCGACTCGGCGATCTCTACAGCGCCTTCTACGAGCAGTGGCGTGACGCCTCCCTGCCCCGGCTTCAGGAGGCCTTTCGGGACAGGGTCGACGGCGTCGTCGCCCTCGTGGCATCGCTGAGTCGGGAGGAGCTCTTCACCTCCGGGCAGCGGGCGTGGGCCTCCTCGACGCCGTCGGCCTGGCCGGTGGCCAAGTGGATCCACATCAACACGGTGGCGCCCTTCACCTCCTTCCGCACGAGGATCCGCGCCTGTAAACGCCGCTGAGTGCCACCGAGCGCCACCGCGGGCAGGACACGATTCATGGGGGCCACCGACGTCTTCGGTGGCCCCCATGAGATCAGAGAGTGCTGACGTCACTTGGTGGTGATCGCCTCGGCAAGCTCCTCGAAGCAGCTGACGTAGGCGTCGATCGCCTCATCCGTGTGGGTCACTGACAGGGTCCACTCCTCCTCGCGGCCCGGAGTCATGAAGATCCCCCGGTTCATGTTGAACAGCCACGCGAGCTCGGACAGCTCCGCGTTCTGGTGCTCCTTGAAGGACTCGTAGTCGACGACCTTCTTGGGGGAGAAGGTGACGCACCCCTTGCCGCCGACGCCCACCGCGTAGCCCGGAAGGTTGTAGCGCTCAATGACCTCCGTGCAACCCGCGAGAATGCGATCGTTGAGGTGGTCGAGGTGGGCGTATGCCTCCGGGTTGAGGACCTTCTCGAGGTTGGCCCGCACGGCGGCCATCACCAGGGGGTTGCCGTTGTAGGTGCCGACCTGGAAGACGGTGTGGTCCTCCACCACGGACATGACTTCCTCGGTGCCTCCGATGGCGCCCGAGGGCAGACCACCACCCAGGGCCTTGGCCATGGTCACCAAGTCGGGAGTCACTCCGAAGCGCTTGGTGGCGCCGCCCGGACCGATGCACAGGCCTGTCTTGACCTCATCGAAGATCAGGACGACGCCGTGTCGCCGGGTGATCTCACGAACCTGCTCCAGATATCCCGGTTCCGGCAGCACGACACCCAGGTTCATCATGGCCGGCTCCATGATGACGCAGGCGGGCTTACGCCCCTCATCGGTCAGCCGGATGATGCGGCGCTCCATGGCCTCGGCATCGTTGAAGGGAACCGGCACCGTCATCTGGACGGTGGCGTCGGGAATGCCGCCTCCGTAGGGCAGCGAGGCCAGGTTGTCACGGTCACCGATCTTGTCGTACTCGACGCCGATCGAGACCATGACGGTGTCGTGGTGCCCGTGGTAGGAGCCGAAGATCTTCATGACCGTGTCGCGACCGGTGTAGGCGCGTGCAATACGGATCGCGTCCATCGTGGACTCCGAGCCCGAGTTCGTGTAGCGCCACTTCGGCAGCCCCCACCTGCTCGAGAGGTTCTCCGCCACCGCCAGGGCGTCCTCGGTCGGGGCGGCGAAGTGGGTGCCCTTGCCGTACCGCTCCTGAATGGCTTGGCCGATCACCGGGTGGGCGTGCCCCTGAAGCATCGATCCGAAGCCGTTGTGGAAGTCCCACATCTCGTTGCCGTCAACATCCCAGACCTTCGGCCCCTGCCCCCGTTCAAGGTAAATGGGCCAGGGCTCGCGAAGCTGGTACGAGGAGGCGACACCGCCGGAAAGGCTGTTTCTCGCGCGGTTGTACATGTCGCCGGACCCCTTGGTCCGTTCATTGAGGCGCTTGGACTCGATCTCCGTCAGCTCAGCGACTCGCTCCATGTTGATACTCATTGGTCACTCCTTCGTGGTCCGGCCTGGCGTCCACATATCGTGCGTTTGATTACCGGCGCATCGATCAGCTGTGGCCGTCGATACGATGACAATGTGATTCCTCTCAGCTCCTTCCGCCGGCCTGGCGCGGAGTGAGCTGTTGTCATGTGTGTGTTCGCTCCGGTTCACTGCCTCTATGACGCAGCACGGAGCTGGGAGGCTTCACCATCGTCCTCCTCTAAGACAGTTGCCACCTTCAACTCCTCGGTGACAGCGTCGGATCGTGCGATCACCTCCCCACGGAAGAAGGCCGGTGCTCGGACGTACTGCACAAGCATCAGTACCACGCCCAGGAGAATGAGGGCGAGGGTGAGGACGAAGACGAGACCGACGCCGAAGACCTGCGATCCCGACCCATACTCCGGGTCGAGGGAGTCCTTCAGGGTCAGGCCGAGGAGCGAGAAGAGGATGAGACCTCCCAGTCCCGGCGAGACCAGCGTGAAGAAGAAGTTCCTCACTGAGGAGAACCATTTCCCTCGAAAGTACCATACCGCGGCGAAGGCGGTGAGCCCGTAATAGAAGGCGATCATCGCCCCCAGGGTCTGAACCGTGTCCCACAGGACGGAGGTAGATACGAAGCGCAGCAGGGTATAAAAGGTCGAGGCGGCGATCGCCGAGACGACTGTTGCGCGACCAGGGGTGAGGAAGCGCGGAGAGATCTCGCCGAGTTTCTCCGGCATTGCTCCGTAATACCCCATCGACAGGAGGGTGCGGGCGGGAGAGACGAAGGTGGACTGCAAGGACGCCGCGGACGAGACCAGCACCGCCGTCGACAGGAGGATCGCGAACGGCCCCAGAACCGGTCTGGCCAAGGCGAAGAAGACATTGTCCTGGATCGCAGGATTGCCCAGTCCTATCCCATCCTCCCCCAGGCCGGCGAACATCATGGATCCGATCGTGACGAACATGTACACCGAGACAATTGTCATGACAGTGAGCACGGCGGCGCGCCCTGGAGTGGAGCTGGCGTCGTCGGCCTCCTCATTGACCGTCAGCGACACGTCCCAGCCCCAGTAGATGAACAAGGACAGGGACACGCCCGCCACGAAAGTCCCCAGCGAGTCGACGGCGAAGGGATTGAACCATTCGAGCTTCACGGGTGTCGGATTGACGGCGGTTCCGGTGAAGTAGCGGTAAATGGCCACCGCGCCGAAGCCGAGGAACACCGTCAGCTGAAACCCCACCAACCAGTACTGGAGCTTCTGGGTGGTCTGCATATCGCGGTACGCGATCCAGGTCGCCAGCGTGATGAAGACCAGGCAGGTGAGGGTATTGACCCATACGTTGTCGGAGAGATCCGCAATGGCGGAATTGCGAGTCACCTGTGCGAGCAACAGATAGAAGAAGTCGACGGCGATGGCCGCAAGGTTCGACAGGACGACGACGGTCGCCACAATCAGCCCCCATCCGTTCATCCACCCGATCCACGGACCGAAGGCACGCGTCCCCCAGGTGAAGGATGTGCCCGAGTCGGGCATCGCCGCATTGAGCTCTCGGTACCCGAAGGCGACCAGGAGCATCGGGATGAATCCGACGAGGAAGATCGCCGGTACCTGCTCGCCCACCTCTGAGGCGGTCGGCCCCAGCGCGCCGGTGAGGGTGTACGGGGGCGCGATGCAGGACACCCCGATGATGATGGCGCCGAGCAGACCGACAGAGCCCTCGGCCAGTCCCTTCTTCGACAGCCCGCCTCCGGAGCTCGTAGTAGTCGCGCTCATGTTGCACCCCCGACGTCGGCCGCGTCAGCTGGGACCGCGACCAGAGGCACGGGCAGGACACGCAGGATCTTGTTGGCGTCCGGCCCCAGGAACAGGCGCCCGCTCTGGGCCAGTCGCGCCGATCCCAGGAAGGCCAGCTCATTCCTGTTCCACTCCATGGCCAGCACGGCGGCGCTCATACTGTGAGCGTGGACGATCTGGACACGCTGATCATCCAGCCCCTTGAGATCCAGGCGTACCTCGGCGAGCAGGGCCTCGGTCCTCTCCCCGATCTCCGCGGTGTTCTGCGAGTCGCCGGTGGCCACCGTGATGAGACGCAACGGGACACCGGCTCTGTCAGCGAAGGTCCTGGCCTTGCTGAGCACCCCCCTCCACCTGCCGGACTCCCCCAGCATGACCGTGATGCGTGAGAGTCCGTCAAGAGGGGCGTGCCTCATGCCGCGCGGGGACAGGGCGACCGGAACTGTCGAGGAGTTGAGCAGGGTCTGCCCCACGGAGCCGAGGGACACTCGTCCCAGGACCCCGTGACGGCCCCCGCCGGCTACGAGCAGGTCGGCTTTGAGCTCCTCGGCCGAGGCAATGATGCCCTCGGGGAAGGAGAGGCTGTACCGCAGGTACTTGCTCACCGGCACACGGGGCCGATGCTCCTCCATGATCTCCGTCATCCAGTCGTCGACCTGCGTGGCAACGACGTCCTGGAAGGCGTGATCGGTGACATCAAGGACGTAGCGCCCTCCGCCGCCCTTGACGACGGTGACGAGATCGAGTGGGCACGAGAACGCTTCAGCGAGAGATACCCCCAGGTGGTAGGAGTCTCTGCCGCCGAGCGAATTGGTGAAAGCCGTCAGAATGCGCATGGGGGTGATCTCCTGTTAGCTTCCGGGAGGTCACAGAGCACTCATGACGTGCTTGATACGCGTGTAGTCCTCCACGCCGTAGACGGAGAGGTCCTTGCCGTAGCCGGACCGTTTGAAGCCGCCGTGCGGCATCTCCGCGACGAGGGGGATGTGGCAGTTCACCCACACGCAGCCGAAGTCCAGGTCCCTGCTGAATCGCAGGACACGCTGGTGGTCGGTCGTCCAGATGGACGAGGACAGGGCGTAGTCCACACCGTTGGCCAGGGCCAGAGCCTCGTCGTCGGAGGAGAACTCCTGAACGGTCAGGACCGGCCCGAAGACCTCCTGCTGCACGAGCGCATCGTCCTGCTTGAGCCCCGAGATGACAGTGGGCGCGTAGTAGTACCCGCTCTCGCCGACGCGGTGGCCACCGGTCAGCAGGTGGGAGTGTGCGGGCCGCTCCTCAACGATCTTCTGCACGGAGGCGAAGTGACGGGCGTTGTTCAGGGGGCCGTAGAACGCCTCCTCCTCCGGAATCGGACCGGTCCGCAAGGACTCGACGTGACGCACCAGCGCATCGGTGAACTCCTTGGCCACCGAGGCCTCGACCAGCACGCGGGTGGCGGCGGTGCAGTCCTGCCCGGCGTTGAACGTCCCTGCGGCGGCGATGCCCTCGGCAGCCGCCTCGATGTCGGCATCGGCGAAGACGACGGCGGGGGCCTTGCCTCCCAGCTCGAGGTGAACACGAGTCACGTTTCCGGCCGCCTGTTCAGCGAGATCCGAGCCTGCGCGCACTGAACCGGTGAGCGCGACCAACCCGGGCACCGGGTGGGCGCTCATGAGGCGCCCGGTCTCTCCGGTGCCGAGCACCAGGTTGAAGACCCCGGGCGGGAGGATCTCGCCGGCGATCTCGGCAAAGACGATGGCGCTCTCGGGCGTGTTGGCACTCGGCTTGAGCACCACCGTGTTGCCCGCCGCCAGAGCGGGCCCGACCTTCCAGATGAGCATCATGAAGGGGTAGTTCCACGGGACGATCTGCCCGACGACGCCGATGGGCTCACGGCGAATCTGCGAGTTCAGACCCTCGGCGTACTCGCCCGAGGCGACACCCGACTGGAGTCGTGCGGCTCCGGCGAAGAACCGCAGCTGAGAGGCCCCTGTCACGACTTCCTCCGCCCGGATCATCTCGGCGAGCTGACCGGTGTTGCGGCGCTGAGCCTCAACAAGGCGGTCGGCATTGGCCTCCAGGGCGTCGGCGAGTCGGAGCAGGAGCATCTGCCGTTCCGCCGGCGTTGTCAGCCGCCAGCTCTCAAAGGCCTTGAGGGCGGCGTCGTAGGCGGCGTCGACATCGGCGGAACCCGAGACCGGGCACTGCGCTACGACCTGTTCCGTTCGAGGATCCACGACGTCGAACGTGGCATCGGTGGCTGCCGGAATAAATTTTCCGTTGATAAAGTTGTGGAGGAGAGGAAGGCTCATGTGAATCACTCTGTTTCTTGGCTTCGGCGGGACGTCGGTGTCGAGATGAGAGTCGAGACGAGAGGTGTCGAGAGTCGAAAAAATGAGACGGCTCAGGCATCTGCTGCCCAAGCTCACGCCGGACCGGCGCAGGCCACATCGCCGCTAGCGCCCGACGCGGCACAAGTCCTGTAACAACAACGCGGGCTAAGGTCCTAGGTGACGGCGTAATAGTAAACACACACCACCAGGTATGTCGAACATCACGTTCCACACTTCAAGGAATCGCATCAAAACGCGGAAAAGTCACCCTTGTGCGAGATGACAAACCGTCACTCCACCCAAAAATGTAACGCAAACCACAAATTCGCCCGCTGCTCGGCATCCTCGATGTCGACGCCGAGCGCCCTCCTCAGGCGCACAAGACGTGCGGGGACGGAGTTGCGATGCACCCCCAGACGCTCGGCGATGCGCTGCACCGCCCCGGCCTCGCTGAGGTAGATCCTCAACAGCTCGAGCAGCTCGGGCTGATCGGCGACGCCCCCGAGGCGAGCGCGGGCGAAGGCTTGGGCCCGATCCTCGTCCAGGAGGTCCGTGACCGACGGCAGTCCCGAGGTCTCCCAGCGCACCGCCTGTCCGAGCTGCCGAGTTCCGGTGCAGACGGACAGCGCCTGCTGTGCGCCCCGCGGCAGATCAGTGACGCCGACAGGACCGCTGACGCCGATCCGCATCCGCTCCGTCCAGGGCGTGACACTGCCGTCCTCAAGAAGGGAGGGAACGCGCTCGACCTCACCGAGGATCATCAGGCGGGTCCCGCCCCGGTCCGTGCGCCACAGAAGCCGCTCCCCCACCGGAGCCCCCCGACTCTCGACGAGCAGGCGGGCCAGCACTGTGGAGAGCCCGGCAACGTCAGCACTGCCACCCTCGAGGCAGACAACCCGCCACTGATGACCACCACCGGTAGCGGGCACCGATCGCCGCTCCGGAGACGGCAGGCGGGTGAGGACGAGCTCCTGAACCTGGTCCGCCAGCGCCAGCCCCTGCGCGATGTCACCCGCCAGGAGATGCCGGGTGGAGGCCCCCACGAGCCGGAGGAGCCATCCGGTGAAGGCCTTGGAGGACTCGGCGATGAGATTCAGAAACGACCAGGCGAGATCGACCCCCAGGGTCTGAGCGCGCGTGAGCGTCTCGCGCTGAACGGTCGCCAGGTAGCGCTCGGGCTCGCCGGTGATGCCGACCGGGCGGACGACCAGCCGCATGTCGCCGAGGCCGACCGCCCCGGCTCCTCGCATCCCTGCCGGACGGATCCTGTCGATGCACTCGGCGACCTCGTCGTCGATTCCCGTCGCCTCCGGCCCGAAGGGACCGACCACGGTGCGTCCCGTGGCATCCCGCAGGGACACCTCGCCCCGGAGGATCGAGGCCAGGGCGCGCATGATCGCGCTCTGGTTGTCCTTGGCGGCTGCACGCGTCAGCTGTTGCAGGACCAGGGTCTCCTCGTCTCCCGCCCCCTCGGCACCGATCTCAGGCTCGGTGGCCTGAAGCATGGCCCCGACCTCGCGGCTGATGGAGGCGAAGGAGACCTCGAGGGGGACCTCGATGAGATTGAGACGCCCGGCCCTGCAGGCCTCGCGCAGGTCCTCGGGCACGGTGTCGAAGGCGATGCCGGTCCCCAGTCCGAGAGCCGCGACTCCCGCCTCGACCAGTGATGCCACGTACTCCCGCCACGTGGCCGCCTCCGCATCGGCCATGACGAGACCCGTGGTGAGAACGAGCTCGCCGCCCTCGAGGTAGGAGGCCGGTTGGAGGAGCTCGGTCGCGACGACCCAGGTGACCGCGGCGTGCGGTGCGGGCAGAAGCACCGCGCGAACCCCCAGGTCCGCTCCATCGATGAGATCCGACACCAACACCATGCCTGGATTCAAACACTGTTCTATGCATCACGCACAGGATTCGCGAGATATTGTGCATTGGGCTTAGGTGCTCAGACCTAGAGGCGGGCATAACCTGAGACGGAACTCATAGCCGAGCACGTTTCTACGACAACCCGGAGCGCCCTGTTCCGCGGCAGATCTCCGTCCGTCACGACACACTGTGAGGTCCATATGGCAACGCTGCCCCAGACCATTCATCTCGCCACTCCTCTGCCCGGTCCCGAGGCCCGCGCCCTCGACGAACGCGCAGGTACCGCACTCCCACGCGCCCTGACCGCCGCCATGCCGACATTCGCACGGCGTACGGACCGAGGCGTCCTGGAGGACATGGACGGCAACCGTCTCATCGACTTCGGATCCGGCATCGCGGTGACAACCGTGGGCGGTGCGGCGGCGCCCGTCGTCGCTGCGATCCAGGAGCAGGCCGAGAACCTGACGCACACCTCCTTCGCCGTCACGAGGTACGCCGGATACGTCGAGGTCGCCGAACGCCTGAACGCCCTGACCCCGGGCAGCTTCCCGAAGAAGACCGCGCTGTTCAACTCCGGGGCGGAGGCCGTCGAGAACGCCATCAAGCTCGCACGCAAGCACACCGGCCGCCAGGCAGTGGTCTGCTTCGACCACGCCTTCCACGGACGCACCTCCCTGACCATGGGACTGACGGCCAAGGTCGCCCCCTACAAGGGCGGCTTCGGCCCCTTCTCCCCTGAGCTCTACCGGGTCCCCGGCTCCTACCCGTACCGCGACGGACTGGACGGCGAGGCCGCCGCCGAGCGCACGATCAGTCAGATCGAGAAGCAGGTGGGGGCATCCTCCGTCGCCGCCGTCATCATCGAGCCCATTCAGGGCGAAGGCGGGTTCATCGTGCCGGCGCCCGGCTTCCTCACCGCGCTCCAGCGCTGGTGCCATGACAACGGCGCGGTCTTCATCGCCGATGAGATCCAGTCGGGAATCGCCCGCACCGGGGCGTGGTTCGCCTGCGACCACGAGGGAGTCGTTCCCGACCTGGTGACGACCGCCAAGGGCCTGGCCGGCGGCACCCCCTTGTCGGCGGTCACCGGTTCGGCCGAGATCATGGACTCCGCCGAACCGGGCGCCCTTGGCGGCACCTACTGCGGTAACCCTCTGGCCTGTGCCGCCGCCCTGGCGACCCTGGACATGATCGAGGAGCACGATCTCCTGGGACGGGCCCGCACGATCGGCGAGACCGGCATCCGCCTGATGGAGCAGTGGAAGGCGAAGGACCCCCGCATCGGCGAGGTCCGGGGCAAGGGCGCCATGATGGCTCTCGAGCTCGTCGACCCCGACTCGCAGAAGCCCGATGCCGCACTGACCGCCGCCGTCGCGCAGGCCGCGCGCTCACGCGGTCTGATCCTGCTCACCTGCGGCACCTACGGCAATGTCATCCGCCTCCTGCCACCGGTCACCATGCCGGACGAGCTGTTCGCCGAAGGCATGGAGATCCTCGAGCAGGCGCTCCGAGACCAGCCCTGATCCCCTCTTCCACCCACGTCTTAAGGCCGCACCGGCCCCGGATCACGCTGATCCACCCGACCGACCCAGGAGGTAGCTCCATGCCCTCGACCCCTCACCCCCTCAACGATGCACGGGCGCAGCTCGCCGAGGCGATCCAGTTCCTCGGCTTCGACGACGGAATGCGCCGCATGCTTGAGACCGCCCGTAAAGAGGTGACGGTCGCCATCCCACTGCGACGCGACGACGGCACGATGGAGCTGCATATCGGCCACCGCGTCCAGCACAACATCTCTCGCGGCCCCGCGAAGGGAGGGATCCGTTACTCCCCCAACGTGGACCTCGACGAGGTCCGAGCGCTGGCCATGTGGATGACATGGAAGTGCTCTCTTCTCGATCTGCCCTACGGCGGCGCGAAGGGAGGGGTCCAGGTGGACCCCCGGGCCCACTCGGAACGAGAGCTCGAGCGACTGACCCGCCGCTACACCTCGGAGCTGATCCCCCTGATCGGCCCCGACAAGGACATCCCGGCTCCCGATATGGGGACCGACGAGCAGACCATGGCCTGGATGATGGACACCTACTCGGTGGCCACCGGGCACACGGTTCTGGGAACCGTCACGGGCAAGCCGGTCAACCTCGGCGGGTCACAGGGGCGGGCCGCCGCCACCTCCCGCGGCGTCGTCTACTCCGTCCTCAACGCGATGGAGAGCATCGGAGTGAATCCCTCGCAGGCCACCGCGATCGTTCAGGGCTTCGGCAAAGTCGGTCGCGGCGCTGCCCGCTTCCTCCACGAGGCGGGCGTGAAGGTTCTGGCCGTGGCGGACGTCTACAGCACGATTCGCAACGACAAGGGCATCGACATCCCCGCACTCGAGGCCTTCGTGGATGAGACCGGCACCGTCGACGGGTTCCCCGGCGCGGACCCGATCCCTGCGAGCGAGCTGTTCGCCGTCGCCTGCGACGTCGTTGTTCCTGCAGCGGTCGAAGGGGTCATCACCGAGCAGACCGCGCCATTGATCGACGCCAAGCTGGTCGTTGAGGGCGCCAACGGGCCGACAACGCCCGCGGCCGACGCGATCCTGGCGGACAAGGGGATCCTGGTCGTGCCGGACATCCTCGCCAATGCCGGAGGCGTCATCGTGTCCTACTTCGAGTGGGTACAGGCCAACCAGTCCTACTGGTGGACCGAGAAGGAGGTCAATGAGCGCCTGCGCACCAGGATGGACAAGGCCTGGAACGAGGTCACAGACTTCTCCAGGGAGCACGGACTCTCGCTGCGCACCGCCGCGACGACGATGGCCGTCAAGCGCGTCGCCGAGGCCCACGTCTCCCGTGGTCTCTACCCGTGATGCGTGGCAGGCGACAGTCGATACTCAGGGAGCACAACCATGGCTGACACACGACCCGGCGCGGCAACTGACACAGCGGCGTACACCACCCTCGGAGCCCACCCGGCTCTGGCCGACTACCTGCACAGGATCCGCCCCGAGGAGGGGATGCTCCTGGGCGGGCGGATGACGGCAGCCTCCGACGGCGGAACCTTCGACGTCGTCGACCCCGCCAGCAACGCCGTATTCGCACGCTGCACGGATGCGACTCCGGTGGATGCCGCACGCGCCGTCGACGCGGCCTCCGAGGCGCTGCCTGCCTGGAGCGCCACCCCGCCCCGGCAGCGCGCGGAGCTGTTGCGGACCCTGTTCGACCTCATGGTGGGACAGGTCGAGGAGCTCGCGGTGCTCATCAGCGCCGAGAACGGCAAGTCCCTGGACGACGCCAGGGCGGAGGTCCTCTACGCGGCGGAGTTCTTCCGATGGTTCTCCGAGGAAGCCGTGCGCACCGAGGGCGGTTTCGGCTCCTCCCCGGCAGGCGGGACCCGCACGATCGTCACGCACCGCCCGATCGGGGTGGTCGCCATGATCACCCCCTGGAACTTCCCGGCGGCGATGGGGACCCGCAAGATCGCCCCGGCCCTGGCCGCCGGGTGCACGGTGGTGCTCCGTCCTGCGTCCCTCACGCCCCTGACAGCGGTGGCACTGGGACATCTGATCCAGCAGGCCGGCGTGCCCGCGGGCGTGGTGAACATCGTGCCCTCGAGCCGTTCCGCGGAGGTGTCGACGACGTGGCTGGAGGACCCCCGGGTCCGAGCGGTCTCCTTCACCGGTTCCACCCAGGTCGGTCGTGTGCTCATGAAGCAGGCGGCGGAGAAGGTCCTGGTGTCGTCCATGGAGCTCGGGGGCAACGCACCCTTCGTGGTGGCGGCCGACGCCGATATCGACGCCGCGGTGACGGGCGCTGTTCAGGCCAAGCTCCGAGGCGGGGGCGAGGCCTGCACCGCCGCCAACCGCTTCTACGTCCACCAGGACGTCGCCCAAGAGTTCACCGAGAAGTTCTCCGCCGTCGTCCGCGACCTGAGGGTGGGGCCGGCCCTGGCGGACGAGGCGAACCAGATCGGCCCCCTGGTGACACCGGCTGCCCGCGACAAGATCAACGCCCTGGTGGACGGGGCGGTGGCCGGGGGCGCCGTCGTCCACGCCGAGTCCTCCTTGCCCCAGGAGTCTCCGGGGTCGTTCGTCCCGGTGCGGGTCCTGACGAATGTCGCCCCCGACGCGGAGATCGTGCGCACCGAGATCTTCGGCCCCGTCGCCCCGATCGTCACCTGGGACGACGAGGACGAGCTGCTGACGTGGATCAACGATACGGACTACGGGCTGTCGGGCTACGTCTTCTCCCGCGACCTCGGGTGGGCGCTGCGCCTGGCCGAGCGCATGGAGGTTGGGATGGTCGGTGTCAACCGTGGGCTCGTATCCGATCCCGCCGCCCCCTTCGGGGGTGTCAAGCAGTCCGGTATCGGGCGTGAGGGCGCGCGTGAAGGGATCCGTGAGTTCCAGGAGACTCAGTACTACTCGGTCGCCTGGGGCTGAGGGGCCCGTCCCCGAGCAGTGCGCGACCGCGAGGGATGATGTCGTCAATATACGTGGTGCCCCGGGCCGAGAGCCCGGGGCACCAGCACGTTGACGCTCAGGTCGTCAGCAGTTCAGGAGGCCTTGGGGTAGGCCTTCTGGACGGCGTCGAGCATCTCGAGGGCCGAGTAGTAGTCCAACCGGAAGGACGAGGGCGGCATGTACTGCACCTTGCCTCCGGTCACCGGGGCCGCCGAGCTGAAGGTCTCGTTGGTGGTGATGGCGTTCTTCGCGGTCTCGTCTGCGGCAATGACGACCCAGTTCTCACCGGTCAGTCCCGCCTGGACGTTCTCGGGCGAGAGCTTGACGATGTCCTTGCGCTCACCCATGGACTGGTCGCCCTTGACGCTATCCGGGACGGCGGCAATGGTGAAGCCCAGGTCCTTGAGAAGCTGGGCCTGCGGGGCCTCCTCAGTGAAGGCGTTGGCGCCCTTGGTGCCGTCCCCGGGGACGGTGAAGACCGAGGTCGCCCCCTTCGGGACGGAGATGGCGCCCTTGGCCTTCTCGGCCTTGGTGGTGTAGTCCTTGACGACGGCGTCGGCCTTGGCCTGGCGGCCGGTGGCCTGCCCCAGGGTCTTGGTGACGTCCTGCCAGGAGTGCGAGCCGTAGTCGATGACGAGGACGGGCACCTCGAGCTGACGTAGGCTCTCGACGACCTTGGCGGCCGAGTCCTGTCCCGTCTTGGCCACGATGATGAGGTCGGGGTTGCTGCCCGCGACCGTCTGGGCGAGGTTGTCCTCGGTGCCGTCGATGGCCTTGACGCCCTTGTCGGTGGCCTGCTTGGACCACTGGGTGAAGAAGCCGTTGTCGTCGGTCTTCTCATCCTTCTTCTTGGCCGGCGTCGAGGCGACCACCGGGGCGTCGAGGGCCAGCAGCGATCCGGTCAGGGTCACGGAGGTGGACACGATGCTCTTGGGCTCGGCCTTGATCTCGACGTCGACGCCGTCGTCCCCCTTGATGGTGACCGGCCAGGTGACCTTGGGGGAGGCCGCGGCCGAGGCGGCGCCGGAGGCTCCGGCTGAGGCCGCCCCGGGGGCCCCTGCGGAGCCGGCGGCGGAGGAGGCGGAGGTCGAGCTGTTGGAGGAGCCGCAGGCCACCAGGCCGGTGCTCAGCACCATGGCCGCGACGGCGAGGAGGCCCTGCCTCAGGCGGCTGGAGCGCCGCGAGGATGCGTTCATCTATCTGTGTTCCTTTCTTGTCCGTCCTGCTGGGAACGAGCAGTCGGGCTGGTTCCTGCCGAGGCGGGATCGGCAGAAGACTGTGGGGCCGGAACTCCGGCGGAGTCGGTGGGAGCGGAGCGGGTCCCGGCAGGGGCAGGGCCGGCCGGCACGACCGCGCCCAGGTGACGGGGCACCACCATGGGGGTGCCGGCCACCGGGTCGGGGGCGATGACGGCCGCCAGGCCGAAGACCTCCTCGATGAGGTCCTCAGTGAGGATCTCGCGCGGGGAGCCGGTGGTGTGGATGCGGCCCTCGTGCATGACGATCATGTGCTCGGCGCAGCGCGCCGCCTGGTTGAGGTCGTGCAGGACGGCCACCACCGTGCGGCCGTCGGCATTGAGACGCCGGCACAGCTGGAGGATGTCGACCTGGTGGGCCAGATCGAGAAAGGTGGTGGGCTCATCGAGCAGGATCGTCTCGGTGCCCTGGGCCAGGGCCAGGGCGATCCACACGCGCTGGCGCTGGCCACCGCTGAGCTCGTCGACGGGGCGGGCGGCCAGCTCGGTGACCCCCACCATCTCCATGGCCTCCTCGACGGCCTGCCTGTCCTGCTGCGACCACTGGCGGAACAGGCCCTGGTGGGGGAAGCGACCGCGGGCCACGAGGTCGCGCACCAGCATGCCGCCGGGCACGGTGGCGCTCTGAGGCAGCAGGCCGACCCGGCGGGCGACCTCCTTGGTGCCCAGGCGGACGATGTCGGCGCCGTCGAGGAGAACCGCTCCTCGGGCGGGCCGGTGCAACCGAGCCAGGGCGCGCAGCAGCGTGGACTTCCCGCAGGCGTTGGGTCCCACGATGGCGGTGAAGACACCGGCGGGGATGTCGACGTCGAGGTTGCGGGAGACCACGTGGCGCTCGTAGGCGATGGTCGCGCCGCGAGCGGCCAGGCGAGCCCCGGGGACGGCCGGTCCGGTGCTGACGTTCGACTCGGTGGAGGGCAGGTCGGTCACAGGGATCTCCTTCCGCGCGCTGCCACGGTCAGCGCCACCATGAGGTAGAGGCCGCCGACGGCGTTGGTCACCACGCTCACGGGCATCGACTCGAGCACGAGCTGGCTGAGCAGGTCGGCGCCCACCATCAGAAGGCTCCCGGTCAGGCCGCTCACGAGCAGTGGGGACTGCGGGGAGCCGGTGAGGAGGCGGGCCAGGTGGGGCGCCACGAGGGCGACGAAGCCGATGGGGCCGGCCGCCATCGTCACCACCGCCACCAGCACGGTGCCCAGCAGGATGAGGACGGCGCTGGCTCGGCGGGTGGGGCTGCCCAGGATGGTGGCCACCTGCTCCCCCAGGGACAGAACCTGCAGGTGGCGGGAGGCCAGCAGGATGAGGGCGACGGTGACCCCGATGGCCAGGCAGGTCGGGGCCACCACCGGCCACCGGGCGGCCCCGAGGGTGCCGGTGATGGCCTTGAGGGCGCCCAGGCCCTCGTCGTCGTCGACCCGTACCAGCAGCCAGCGGTTGACGGAGACGAGCATGGAGCTGACGGCGATCCCCACGAGGATGAAGCGCAGGCCGGTGAATCCGCCGCGCAGGGAGACGAGGTAGGTCACCGTGCCGACGGCGGCCCCGCCGATGAAGGAGGCCAGGGAGGCCGAGAGCATGGAGCCGGGCAGGAGGAGGATGCTGACGAGGATCCCGGTCTGCGCGCCCGTGCTGAAGCCGATGAGGTCGGGCGAGCCCAGGGGGTTGCGGGTGATGGTCTGGAAGAGGGCGCCGGCCACGCCCAGGGCCAGGCCGGCCACGAGCCCCAGCACGATCCGGGGCAGCTTCCACTTCACGACGACGACCTGGACGATCTTGCGCCCCTGCCCCTGGAGCGCCTCGATGACCTCCTGGGTGGTGACGGGGAACTTCCCCAACCGCAGGGAGACCACGGCCACGGCGAGGCTGAGCACCAGCAGTATGAGGCCGACGATGACGTGGCGCGGGGTGATGAGCACCGACCGGCGGCCGACGACGATCCACAGGCGTCCGGCGTCGGTCCCCACGTGGAGGCTGCGTCGCGGGTCGGTGCTGGCGGGGAGACGCGGTGGAGAGACGGCGCGGCCCGGTCTGATTCCCCTCATGAGGCCCGGTCCTTCATCCGCAGGACCATGAGCAGCAGGACGGGTGAGCCTACGAAGGCCGTCAGCAGACCGACCTGCATCTCACCGGGACGGGCCAGGACGCGCCCCAGGACGTCGGCGGCCAGGACGACGACGGGGCCGCCCAGCGCACACAGGGCCACGATCCAGCCCCGGTGGGGTCCCATGAGCCAGGAGGCCGTCAGCGGCGCCATGAGCCCAACGAACCCGATCGGGCCGGCCACCGTCGTGGCGGTGGCGCACAGGAGCGTGACGACGACCAGGCTCAGGCTCCGCACGAGGGCGACCCGGGTGCCCAGCGCGGCTGCGACGTCGTCGCCCAGGGCGATGTTGTCCAGGGCGCCGGCCAGCAGGATGGCCGCACCGGTCCCCGCCACCACGAGGGCCGCCACGGGCAGCAGGGGGATGTCGGTGCGGGTCAGGGAGCCGACCTCCCAGTCGATGAAGGTGCGGAACAGGTTCGGCATCGTCAGCACGACACCCCGGATGACCGCCCCGGCGAAGGCCGAGAAGGCGACACCGATGAGCACCAGGCGCACCGGCGAGGAGCTCGAGGCGCCAATCATGCCGATGACCTGGACCAGTGCGGTCGCCACCAGGGCTCCTCCCGCGGCCAGGGCCAGCTGGTCGGAGATCGGGAGCACGCCGAGCACGGCGGTTCCCAGGACGATGCCCAGCGAGGCGCCGGCGTTGACACCGAGCAGCCCGGGCTCGGCCAGGGGGTTGCGGGTGACGGCCTGCATCACCGCGCCGGCCACCGCCAGGGCGGTTCCGACGAGCACACCGATGATGGTGCGCTGCACGCGCAGGACGTTGATGTTGTAGCTGACGTTGGAGGCGTCGGGGTGGAGCAGGTAGTGGGCGACCTGGCCGGCGGGGATCCTGGAGGAGCCGACGAACAGGGAGGCCAGGACGCACAGGGCCAGCAGGATGGCCGCGGTCAGGAGGATGGCCGGGCGGCGTGCGGCCAAGCGAGCCCACTGTCTGAGAACGGGGGCGAAGACGGTCCCCGAGTACCCGATCGGCATCTACTCTCCCCACACCCGAAGTACAAAGGTCAACCTAACCTAAGATGCCGGCCAGGGTCTGTCAAACACAGGCTGGCCTGTTGGTTTATTCGCCGCGAGACCCCCACCCAACAGCAAGGACATGCTCGTGCATATCCTCCTCACGGAGTATGTCGCGCGCGTATACACTCAGCGTATAGTCGCGGCCATGGAATCGAAACTCACTCTTCTTGGGCTGCTCAGCGCCGGGCCTGGGCACGGATACGACCTCAAACGCTCCTGGGACCACTGGTTCGCCGCCTCCAAGCCGCTGGCCTACGGCCAGGTCTACGCCACGCTCGCCCGCCTGGTGCGCGACGGGCTCATCACTCAGATCGAGACTGAGCCCGGAGCCGGCCCGGAGCGCAAGCGCTACGAGGTCACCGACGCCGGGCGCCAGAGCGTCGAGCAGTGGCTGCTGACCCCGGTCACCCCGGCCGGAGACGTCCAGGCCGACATCTTCGCCAAGACCGTCATCGCCCTCATGCTCGACGACGACGCCGGACGCCTCCTCGACCTTCAGCGCGCCGAGCACATGGCGCGTATGCGCGAGCTGACCCGCCTCAAGCAGGACGGAGACCTGCGCACGGTGCTGCTGGCCGACCACGCCCTGTTCCACATCGAGGCCGACCTGCGCTGGATGGAGACCACCGCGGCCCGCCTGAGCGAGCTGCGTGAGGAGGTGCGCTCATGAACGCCACCCCTGTCACCACCGCCGCCACCACTGGCGTCACCACCGCACCCGGTCAGGGCCAGGCAGGCCTGCCGGGCGAGGTCATCATGCGCGCCCGCGGCCTGGAGATGAGCTTCGGGCAGACCCACGCGCTGCGCGGCGTCGACCTGGACGTCGCGGCCGGTGAGGTCCTGGCCGTCACCGGCCCATCGGGCTCGGGCAAGTCCACCCTCCTGCACGTCATGGCCGGGGTGCTCGTGCCCGACGCCGGGCGCGTCGACTACCACGGAGCCGACACGACCCAGGACATCGCGGCCCTCGACGAGGCGGCCCGCAGCCGCCTGCGCCTGAAAGAGTTCGGCTTCATCTTCCAGTTCGGTCAGCTCCTGCCGGACCTCTCCGCCCTGGACAACGTCACCATCCCCCTGCTCCTGGCGGGCACCCCGCGTCGGCGGGCGCTGGCCCAGGCCCGCGAGACCCTGGGCGAGCTGGGGCTCAGCGAGCACCTGGACAAGCGCCCCACCCAGCTCTCGGGCGGGCAGGCGCAGCGGGCCGCCGTCGCGCGAGCACTGGTGACCAACCCGCGTCTGCTCTTCGCCGACGAGCCCACCGGCTCCCTGGACTCCCTGGCCGCCGAGCGGACCATGGAGGTGCTGCTGAACTCGGTGCACTCCCGAGGCGCCGCCCTGGTCATCATCACCCATGACGCGCGCGTCGCCGCCTACGCCGACCGGGAGGTCACCGTGCGCGACGGTCGCATCAGTCCCGGGGCCACGCACACCGCAGCCGGCCCGAGCCGGCCGGGGCACGCCGAGCCGGGAAGCCCGGGCAGTGAGAGGAGCCGGTCATGAGCCGCATCGCCCTGACCCGGCTGCTCGTCGCCAACGACCGCTCCGCCCGGCGCCGCCTGGCCGGGATCGTCGCCGGCGTCATGGTGGGAGTGACCCTGTTCCTCATGCTGCTGGCCGCCGCCCAGGCCTTCCCCGAGCGCAGCATGCGCTCGAGCTGGGCGTCCACCGCCCTCATACCCGGCATCCCAGGGCAGTCGAACCACACCGACCTCCGGCCCGACCATGCCCTCACCGCCGGCGAGCTGGCCGTCGCCAGCAACTTCGACGTCGTCGGAAACCAGTCGATCACCGTCCTGAGGGTGGCCCTGCCGGAGTCGGGCACCACCTCGGTGAGGATCCCGGGCTCCGACATCGTCCCCAAGCGGGGCGAGTACCTGGCCTCCCCCGCCCTGGCCAAGCGCATCGCTTCCCTTCCCGCCGACCAGCTCGGCGACCGCTACGGCAAGCAGGTAGGGGTCCTGTCCCCCGAGGCCGTCGAGGGACCGGACTCGCTGGTGGCCGTCGTCGGGACGGACCTGGGGACCGTGGCCGCCTCCGACTTCTACATCCCGCCCCAGGTGGTCACCTCCTTCCAGGGCATCCCCTACGAGAACGAGGCGTACCGGATCGCCACGATCGTCGGCGCCATCGCGGTGCTCGTACCCGCGCTGCTGCTCGTCGGGATCGTCACGGATCTGGGGGCGGCGCAGCGGGCCGAGCGCTTCGCCACGCTGCGCCTCATCGGGGCCACGCCCCAGCAGGTCGCCCGCACCGCGGCCCTGGAGATCGGGGCCACCACCTTCGTCGGCGCCCTGGCGGGCGTGGCCCTCTACCTGGCCCTGATCCCACTGGCCGCGCAGATCACGCTGAAGTCAAGTCGTTTCTACTACTCCGACCTGCTGCGCTCACCGGTCAACGCGGTCCTCGCCGTCGTCGTGACCACGGCGGGGGCGGCGGCCGTGGCCTGGTGGCGCACACGACGGGCCGACCTCGGGCCGCTGGGCGGCTCCCGTGAGCGCGCTGAGCGCCGCCCCCGCCTCATCTCGCTGGCGCCCGTGATCCTGGGGACCGCGGGACTGGTCAGCACCCCGACGGTGGCCCACCAGAACTCCGATCTGACCATCTACCTGCTGCCGGTCTCCTTCCTGTGCACGATGCTGGGGCTGCTGTGGGCCGGGCCGGTCCTGACCTGGTGGGTAGCGCGAGGCGGCAGGGCCCTGGCCCATTCCGCGGCGCAGGTCATCGGCTTCAACCGGATCACTCAGCACCCCCGGGCGGTCTTCCGGGCGGTGGCGGGCGTGGTCGTCGCCGTCTACGCCATGACGGTGTTCGCCGTCGCCATCACGGTGGCCGCCGGGACCCGTGACGTCACCCAGGGTGGCGGGCACCTGAGCCCCACATCGCTCGAGGCGACACCGGCGGTCAGCGACGAGGGCGCCCTGAACAGCGCCGTCGACCAGCTCGCCGCCGTGCCCGGGGTGACGACGGTTGCCGTGGGGAGGATCAGCGGGGGCAGCAAGCAGGACAGCCGCGTCATCCTCGAGGCCGACAAGGCCGAGGCCCTCGGGGCGCCGCACGTGGAGTCCCCGGATGGCGCGGTGAGCATCAGCACCCGCTGGCTGTACGAGAACGCGGCGGCCTCGCCGTCGCCGGTCAGCGCCGAGGAGCTGGCGAGTGCCCGTGAGCACGGCGCGCCCATCGTCCTGGTGGGAACCGACCCGGCCAGCCCCGGGGCCGTCGAGCGAGCCCGCACCGCTCTGGCCACCTCGGGCCTGGCCCTGGGGACCGCCCCAACCTCACCCAGCTCGATCCAGGCCCTCCAGGACACCGCCATGGAGAACCAGTTCGCCCAGCTGGGCTACATCGGCATCCTCATCGCCGCGGGCATCTCCGCGGTCTCGCTGGGGGTCTCGACGGTGGCGGCGCTGCTGGGGCGCCGGCGGGTCCTGGGTCTGCTACGGCTGGTCGGCATGCCTGCGGCGACGCTGCGCTCCATGGTGTCCTACGAGACGATGCTGCCGGCGGTCACCGCCCTGGCCATGAGCATCGGTCTGGGATGGCTGACCGCATGGGCACTGGTCGGCGGGGTGTCGGGGCGCCACATCAACTGGCCGGGCGGCGGCTACTGGCTGGCGCTGGGGGCGTGCCTGGCGCTGGTGGTGGTGGCGACCCTGGCCAGCGCCCGCTACGGCCGGCGCATGCTGGCCGGCACCACCGTCCGATTCGAGTAGGAACGCACCGACGTGTCCAAATCGGTGACAAAGGCCGCGATCAGCCTCAGTCGAAGACAATGAAACCGCATGATTTCGCGGCTCTTCTCGGCGGAGTGACGGCCTGTGAGCTCCTTTGTTTCCGAAATGGACACCTACCCCTCCTGCGCACCCGGGCACCGGGGAGAACAACCCCCGGTGCCCGGAGCCGATCTGCGATAGAACAGGACCATGACCGCAGGACGGACCGACACGGCCGCAGGCTCGTCTGCCGCGGCCTGCCCGAGGCCGCCGGCCCTCACGGCACCGGACCTCAGTCGCCTGCGCGACGGCGAGGCCGATGAGCTCACCGCCGGCGAGATGGTCGAGGACCTGGAGCTGGTCGAGGCAGACCTGAGCGGCGGCGACCTGTCGGCACTCACGCTGCTCAGCTGCCGGTTCTCGGAGGTCTTCGCCAATGACACCGACCTGGCCGCGGCGCGGCTGGTCGACTGCCGCCTGGAGCGCCTGAGCGCCACCTATCTTCATAGCCCGCGCTCCACCTGGCGCACGGTGGAGCTGGTCGACTCCCGTATCGGGGCCTGGGAGCTCTACGACGCCGATGTCGAGTCACTCCTCATCGAGGACTGCCGCCTGGGCTTCACCAACCTCGCCGGAACCACTGTGCGCGACCTCCTCATCCGGGCCACCCGGATCGACGAGCTGGACCTGAGCGGCATCGTCGCCCAGCGGATCCGCTTCGAGGACTGCCAGGTGGGCACGCTGCGCCTGCACGGCGGGAGCCTGAGCGACGTCGACCTGCGCGGACTGGAGATGAGAACAGTCAGCGGTGTCGGTTCCCTGGCCGGAGCGACCGTCAGCAGCGGGCAGCTCAGCGAGCTTGCGCCGCTCCTGGCGCAGCACCTGGGGCTGCGGGTCACGGATCAGGATCACGCACAGAATGCGACAACAAGGAGTAAACGCGCATGACGCTGCTGACAGCCGACGATGTTCTCACCGTGAAGTTCGAGGTCTCCTCGTTCAAGGAGGGCTACAAACAGGATGAGGTCGACGTCTTCCTCGACGACGTGACCACCACGATACGGGAGTTCGAGGAGCGACTCGGCACGTCACAGGAATCCTCGGGCCCCTCGCACCGGAAGGCCGAGATCCTGCTGACCGCCGAGGGCGTCAGGAACATCCGGTTCTCGACTACCCGGTGGTCGGGTTACCGCATGGACCAGGTTGATGCCTTCCTCGTCCAGGTGCTTGCAACCATGGAGGCCCTTGAGGCGCAGGCGCGCACCAGTTCCTTCGCCGGCCAGCCCAGTGCCGGTGCCGGCGCTGCCTATGGCGGCGGAGCCTATGGCATGAGCCCGGCCCAGACCGGCTACGCCCCGGGCGGCACCGACGGAACCGGTGATGCCCAGTACGCCGAGGCGATTGCGCAACGCGACCAGTACATCGCCCAGCTCCAGCAGGAGAACGCCTACCTTCGCGCCGAGCTCGAGTCCGCCCAGCGCCGCCTCGGGACGACCGGGTACTAGAGGAGACCGAGGCTGCGGAGCAGGTGGGGCATCGTTGTCGATGGGCAAGGCCCCTGAGTATCGGGCTCGGGGAGGCCGTCTGTCGGCAGATGGCACCTGGCCGCGGCCTGCACTCCCCTGTCCCAGGGGAAGTCGTCCGGAAGCATCTTGGCGTCCTTACTGCTCAGGCCCGTCAGCTCCCGGTAGTGCGCCTGAGCGTCTGCCTGGTTCTGGTAGTTCTTCACGGGAGCGTAGTGGGCGTTGAGCCAGACCTCGAAGCAGGGCACGGAAACAACACCGTGCACAACGGTCCGCTTGCTGCTCAGCCTTCGGCATTTGGCCAGAAAGTCATGACGGTCCCGGCCATCGTGGTCGACGACGATCCACACCTCCTCGTATTCGCTGAGGTCTGACCGAGGGCCGCCAAGCTGCTTGACGACAGTGAGCGGATCACCCTTGATGACCTTCACCTTGGCTGAGATCCCGTCATGGTTCACACGTCGGCAGAGTTGACGTAGATACGCATCCTCGGTGACCCGCCCGTTGGTCACGAGGAGAACGGTGCGCCGTTCGACCCGTTGGCTGCGCCGTTTCCTTCTCGGTGGCGTCATCTCACTTCGCCTCCGCCGATGTTGAGAGGTACCGGCGGAGGTTGGAGGTGTCCACCCGAGGGATAGCGCCGAAGGCACCGGCGAGGTAGCGGCGCTGCTTGTTCGTACCCTTGCGGTTGGAAGGGAAGTCCGCGAGCGAGAAGAGCTCACTGGCGCCGAAGGGGGACTTCTCCGTCAGCCACACCTCGCCTGCCTCCAGGAGCTGGACGGGGGAATTGTCCAGGAGCGCCGTGTCATGGGTCGTGAAGAGGATCTGAGCGCCCAGGGTATTGAGGTCCGGATCCTTGAACATGTCCACCAGCGTGGCGGTCAGCGTCGGATGGAGACTCGCATCGAGCTCGTCAATGCACAGCACCTGGCCCAGCCGCAAGGCGTCGATGGCGGGACCGACAGTTGCCAACCAGGTGAGAGTTCCTTGACTCTGCTGATCAATATTCAATCGATACTCCTCCCCATTGGCCCCACGGTGCCGGAAGACGAGGTGCCGCTGGAGCTCCTTGAGCACCTCAGGGGGAACCTCAGGCTCCTCGTCCTCACTCCAGGGAAGAAGACGCAGGATATCAAGCACCTTCTGAGGAACCTCTTGCTCCTCGAGTTCGAGTCCGACGACACCTAGGTCGGCAGCCTGAGCAATGGAGTTCGCAATAGCAGTCCACTGCTCGGGGTCCTCTGCGAGACGACTCATCACCCACCGCAGACGCGAACTGCGCTCCTCATCACTGTGGTGGATGAAGCGCATGGATCGCAGGCTGCGCGCGATCGGGGCGAGCGTGGTGTGCTCGTACCTCAGAGCCACGGCGAGAAAGAGGTCCTTGGGCGTCGTAATCCGACCGACCTCGATCGTGGCGCCCTTGAGGGTGGCACCAGCCTCGATCGCGGGCTTGTCATCCTCGGGCCCCTGGGTGCGCACGAAGACCTTGCGCCAGCGCTGTCCCGCAGCCCAGAGCTCCTCACGCGAGATTCCCCAGCGATGCGCCTCGACACTGTAGCTGTAGCGCTCGTTGTCGTGAGTGAAACCGACGGTAAAGCGGGACGGCTGTGCCGCGTGATCGCGATCGAGATTGAAGGGCTGATACAGGATGTCCCGCTGACCCCCGATGGCGTGGAGGAGGCAGTCAAGCGCATCCAGGAGGGTCGACTTACCTGAAGCGTTAGCGCCGAAGATCGCCGCCACACGCCACGTCTGCTCCTGCCAGGAGGAGCCGCCGCGCGGCGTCAGAGTCTTAAGCGACCCCCGAGTGAGATCGAGGGTCACCTCCTCTGCGTAGCAGCAGTAGTTCGCCACGGTGAAGTCCAGCAACATACCGCCACCGTAGTGCGAACAACTCGTTTTGGGAAGTTTTTTCCCAAAACTCAAAGTTCATAGCCCTGACCTCACCATTCGAGCGCCGAGATCGAGCCCCACAGGCCTGCCACGGCAAGGCGCTGGCCGCGGAGGCAGAGTACGGTTCAGCCCCGCTTGACCAGCGGGAAGGTGATGGTCTCGCGGATGCCCTGGCCAGTGAGCACCATGAGGAGTCGGTCGATGCCCATGCCCATGCCGCCGCTGGGCGGGAAGCCCTGCTCCATGGCCACCAGGAAGTCCTCATCCAGGATCATGGCCTCGGGGTCGCCCTTGGCGGCCGCCAGGGCCTGGGCCTCGAAGCGCTCGCGCTGAACCACGGGGTCGGCGAGCTCGGAGTAGGCGGTGGCGGTCTCGAAGCCGCGCACGTAGAGGTCCCACTTCTCAGTCAGGCCCGGCTTGCTGCGGTGGTAGCGGGTCAGCGGCGAGGTGTCCTCGGGGAAGTCGTAGACGAAGGTGGGCGCCCACAGCTTGTTGCCGACGAGCTCCTCGAAGATGTCCTCCACGACCTTGCCGGCCACGGCGTAGTCGTCGATCTCCAGGCCGATCTTCTCGGCGTGGGCGACCAGCTGCTCGCGCGGGGTCTCCACGGTGATCTCCTCACCGAGGGCCTCGGAGACGGAGGTGTAGAGGTCGATCTTGTCCCACTCGCCCGACAGGTCGTACTCGGTGCCGTCGGCCAACGTGACGACCTCCCCGCCCTCGGGCAGGTCGAAGGCGTCCCGGGCCGCCTGCTGGACGAGGTTGCGGGTCAGCTCGGCCATGCCGTCGTAGTCGGAGTAGGCCTCGTAGGCCTCCAGGGCCGTGAACTCCGGGGAGTGGGAGGAGTCGGCGCCCTCGTTGCGGAAGTTGCGGTTGATCTCGAAGACGCGGTCGACGCCGCCGACCACGGCGCGCTTGAGGTAGATCTCCGTGGCGATGCGCAGGTAGAGATCCATGTCGAAGGCATTCATGTGGGTGATGAACGGGCGCGCGGCCGCCCCGCCGTGAATGACCTGCAGCATGGGGGTCTCCAGCTCCAGGTAGTCGCGGCGGAAGAAGTTCTCGCGGATGGAGCGCACGACGGCGGCGCGGGTGCGCACCATGTCGCGGGCGGCGGGCCGGGTGAGCAGGTCGAGCTCACGACGGCGCACGCGCTGCTCCTCCGAGAGCGTCACCGCCTCGCCGGCCTCGTTGGTCCAGGTCTTGGGCAGGGGGCGCAGCGCCTTGGAGGCGATCCGCCAAGCGGGGACTTCGACGTCGTCGTCCCCGGCGGAGGCGGCCTCGGCGCCCTCGCGCAGGACCGGCTCGGCCATGACGGACAGCTCGCCGCGGCGCGAGGAGATGACGCGGCCGTGGACGAAGAGGTGGTCGCCCAGGTCGACGTCGGCCTTGAAGGCCGCGAGCGCGGTGTGGCCCTCGGCGGGCAGGGCCTTGGCCGAGAGCATGGCCTGCAGGGTGGTGCCGGCCCCGTCCTGGAGGGTGACGAAGCACAGGCGGCCGGTGTTGCGCAGGAAGACGACGCGGCCGGCCACACCGACGACGTCGTCGGTCTCCTGCCCGGCCTCGAGGTGGGCGTAGCCCTCGCGCACGGCGGCGATGGTGGTGGTGACGGGCACGGAGACCGGGTAGGGGTCCCAGCCCTCGCTGCGCAGGCGCTCGCGCTTGCCGGCGCGGACCTCGAACTGCTCGCCCGGGCCCGGGTCGGTCTTGGGCTGCTTGGGCTGGTCCGCCTTCGGCGACTGGGCGCCGGCGGCGTCGGTGGCGGTCGGGTCGGGGCTGGGGGTGCTCTCGTCTGTCACGTGAAGGAGTCTAACGGCGCCGGCCCTCCCCGGTTGCTCCCCGGGGCCTGACGACGCCCGATCCACATCCGATCCTGGTCACACCGGGCAGCCGTTCCTCCGGTCAGATCCAGGTGGGCACGACGGCGGCCCCGGTCACGGCTTCCTCTCCCTTCCTGTCGCGGCGCACGGACACGCAGTACTCGGCCGGGAACCAGGCGGAGCCCAGGGCCTCACCCTTGGCCGGAACCCGGCTCAGGCGCGGCCCGGTCAGGCGCGGGCCTCGGCCAGGGGGATGCCGGTGGGCCGCAGGCCCTGGAGGCGGGCGACGTCGGAGTCGGCCGGGATCTGGCCGGGGTCGGTGCCCCGCTCCACGATCCGGTTGGCCTCGTCGACGAAGACGACCCGGGGCAGATAGGTGCGGGCCTCGGCGTCGGACATCTGGGAGTAGGCGATGAGGATGACGACGTCTCCGGGGCCGACCAGGTGGGCGGCGGCACCGTTGACGCAAATCTCGCCCGCGCCGCGCTCGCCGGGGATGACGTAGGTGGACAGGCGGTTGCCATTGGTGCAGTTGCAGATGTCGACGCGTTCGCCGGGCAGCAGGTCGGCGGCCTCGAGCAGGTCGATGTCCACCGTGATGGAGCCGACGTAGTCGAGGTCGGCCTGGGTCACGGTGGCGCGGTGAATCTTGGACGTCATCATCGTCCGGGTGCGGGAACTCATCGCCGCACAGCGTAGACGGCGCCGGGCCCGGCGCACTGTACGGTGCGGCACAGGGTGAGCGACCTGACAGGAACGGTCGGACCTGAGTGGGACCGGCCCCGGCCCAACGGTTCTCGAGAACACGCCATAGGGCGCCGGGTCTGTTGCTTGAGGGTGCGTCCTCGGCGACTCGTGTGCGTCCTCGCGCGGGGCCGAACCCGGTCCACGGCGACTGGCCCCGCGCAAGCACCCGGGCGAGCCGGGCCCCCAGAGCGAGCCTGAGCGGCCCTGCTCAGGGGCGCAGGTCGATGAGGGTGTTGTCGATAAGGCGGGTGCTGCCCACACGCGCGGCAACGGCCAGCAGCCCCATGGCGGGCAGCCCCTCCCCCTTGTCCTCCCCCGCGGGCTCGCTGCGCGGCAGGCCGAGGCCGGCACCCGCCAGGTCCTCGAAGCTGTCCGGGGCGACGAGGGCCACGTAGTCGATCTCAACACCGTCGGCCGCCTCCAGGGAGGCCAGGGCGGCCTGGCGGATGGCGGCGGGGTCGGGTCGGGAGCCGGTGGCCTGCGCAGCGGCGTCCCGGCCGGCCTGGAGTGCGCGGGACAGGGCCAGGGCCTGGTGGCGCTGCTCGGGGCTGAGGTAGGCGTTGCGCGAGCTCATGGCCAGGCCATCGCTCTCGCGGCGGATGTCAACCGGCACGATCTCCAGCGGGACGGCGAGGTCGCGCACCATGGACTCGATGATCGCCAGCTGCTGGGCGTCCTTGCGGCCGAACAGCGCCCAGCGCGGGGCGGTCAGGTGCATGAGGGTGAGCACCACCTGGCACACGCCGGCGAAGTGGGTGGGGCGGGTACGGCCCTCCAGGACGGTGGCGATGGGGCCGGGGTCGATGCGCACCGCCGGCTGCCCGCAGGGGTAGATGACCTCCGGGGTGGGGGCGAAGGCGATGAGCCGTCCCACGCCGAGGGTGCCGTCGGCGCCGGTGAGGGTGCGGGCCAGTCCGGCCAGGTCGCCCTCGAGGTCGCGCGGGTAGGCGTCGAGGTCCTCGGTGGGGGCGAACTGCAGGGGGTTGACGAAGATGGTGACCACGACGGTGCCGGTCGGCCCGACACGACGGGCGGCCTCGCGCACGAGGTCGAAGTGGCCCTCGTGGAGGGCGCCCATCGTCATGACGACCGCCCGGGGGTCCGGGGCCTCGGCCAGGGCGGCGGCGAGGTCGGCGCGACTGCGGGCGAGGACGGTTGCGGCGCCGGCGGATCGGGGGGCGGGAACGGGCGTCGGTGCGGGTTCAGTGCTCACGTGCCCCACGCTAGTCGCCCCACCCGGACCGGTGACCCGCGCAGGAAGGTGAAAGTGTCCACGGTGGCGACTTTTCCGAGCCGAATCCGAGCACCGAAGTCCTCTCGATTCACGTTTCCGCAGGTCATCGGGGTCGCCTTGAACGACGGGCCGCCTGCGGCCGGCGAAAAAGTCGCCAAAATTGACAGATTCGCCTTGATGGCTCACTCCAGGCCGGGGCAGGTGGCAGGCATGAGAGCATCGGGGCATGAGCGACATCGATGGCACGGGCCCAGGTACAGGCGGCGAGCACGCGGGCCGGGCCCCGGCCGCCCCTGCCAGCCCGAGCAGGCCGGGCCGGCTGGGCGTTGGCATCATCTCCGCCGGGCGCGTCGGGGCGGTCCTGGGCTGCGCGCTGCGGGCGGTGGAGCACCAGGTCGTCGGCGTCCACGCGGTCTCGGAGGAGTCGCGCGAGCGCGCCGAGATGCTGCTTCCCGGCGTGCCGGTCCTGGAGGTCGAGGAGATCGTCGAGCGCGCCGAGCTGGTCCTATTGGCCGTCCCCGACGACGCCCTCGGGCCGCTCGTCCAGGGCTTGGCGGACCTGGGCCGCTGGCAGCCGGGCCAGCTGGTGGCCCACACCTCGGGGCGCTACGGCGCCGCCGTGCTCGCCCCGGCTCAGCGCTGCGGGGCAATCCCACTGGCGATCCACCCGGCGATGACCTTCTCCGGGTTCTCCACGGATGTGGCCCGGCTCGTCGACTGCCCGATGGCTGTGACTGCGCCCGCGGCGGTGCTGCCGATCGCGCAGGCGCTGGTGGTCGAGCTCGGCGGGGAGCCCTTCGTCCTGGAGGAGTCGGCGCGACCGATCTACCACGCAGCC
The DNA here is from genome assembly GCF_000223355.1 of Actinomyces sp. oral taxon 175 str. F0384. Classification (NCBI taxonomy): domain Bacteria; kingdom Bacillati; phylum Actinomycetota; class Actinomycetes; order Actinomycetales; family Actinomycetaceae; genus Actinomyces; species Actinomyces sp. oral taxon 175. Next base: position 300,824 of record NZ_AFUR01000001.1, on the reverse strand, counting down.
CTCGCCCACGGCGCCAACCACCTGCTGACCGTGGTGACGCAGGCCGTCCGAGTGCTGGCGGCCGCCGGGGTCGAGGACGGTGCGGCCACTCTCGGCCCCCTGCTCACGGCGGCCCTGGACCGAGCCCTGCACGAGGGCGAGGCAGGCCTGACCGGCCCGGTCTCGAGGGGTGACGTCGGGACGGTGGCCGCCCACCTGGAGGCACTCTCCACGCTGCGTGACAGCCAGGGGCGGGGCCTCGACGACGTGGTCGCCTCCTACCGGCAGCTGGCCGCGGCCACCACCGAGCGATGCGAGGCCACCGGGCGCCTGACCGCCGAGCAGGCCCTCCACCTGCGCGAGATCCTGGGCCCGGAGCGCCCGGAGTGACTCGAGGGCTGACTACGAGAGCCCGGCAGGCTGCGTGGCGGCGACGGCGCGCGCGAGCCACCGGTCGAGCTGCTCGGCGCGGGCCCGGTGCAGCGCCCGCTGGCTGATCCGCGCCGCCAGAGCCTTGGCGTCGGCGGCATCGAGGTTGGTGATCGAGGCGGGGACCTCCTGGGCGACCATGTCGAGTCTGAGGGAGGCCAGGCCCCGCCGGCGCGCCAGCGGCCCCTGGCGCACGCGCAGGGACTGGATGCGCTCGTAGGGGAAGACGGCCACTCGCCGTCGCCAGCGGCCGTGGCGAATGATAACGCAGGTGTCGGTGAGGGCGATGGCCGCGCGCCGCCAGGTCAGGGGGCGGAAGAGCCGTCCGCGGCGGCTGATGCGCACGAAGCCGCGCTCGGCCGAGCCCGCCGGGGCCTGCGGGTCACCGACACCGTCATCGTCGCGGCCGATGAGGGCCTGGGCGAGCAGTCTGTCGGGGTCGGGAACCCCCAGGTCGGGGACCACGAGCCACAGCGCGCGCAGGGCGGTGTCGCGCACCCCCACGGGCAGGAGCAGGTTGCTGGTCTGCCGGTTCTGGCCGTCCTGGGACCGGTCCTCGCGGCCGGCCACGGTGACGTTCACCTTCCACCAGTCCTTGCCGCGCCACAGGATCGGCTGAGCGATCCCGACGCCGTGGACCCGTCCGGGCGGCAGCGTGCGGGAGGTGTCGGAGGTGAGCCCGTAACGCATGCGGATGCCGCTGGGGGTGGCGGCGGCCTGGAAGTTCCAGGCGCTGTTGAACCGGGACCACACCAGGGAAACCGCACCGGCGACCGTGCTGATGAAGGTGGTCGCGAGCGCGAGCACCCCGCCGCTGGGCGGGTCATCGACGACGTAGGCGATAATGCCGACCACGATCACAACGGTCGGCAGGATCAGAGACAAGTAGAGGGAAACGCTGCGCAGCAGGGACCCGAAGAGCACAGAGCCTTCGACGCTGTAGAGCGGGTACTCCTGGAAGTGGGAGGCCTGCAGCGGCGTGGCGCGCTGCTCGGGGGCGGTCTGAGAGCCGGCGGCCCCTTCCGGCGCGAGGCCCTCGGGACTGACGGCGGACGTGGCGTTATCGATGCCGCCGGTGTCGCGGCCCACTGCACTCGCCCCAACGGCGCCACCCTCTGCAGCGGGGCCGGGCAGGTCGATCTGTCCGGCGGCCAGGTCGAGGATGCGGTCGCGCAGGGTCTGAAGCTCGCGGGTGGTGAGGAATCCGATGACGACCCGCGAGTCCCGGCCCCCGGCGACCTCGACGGTCAGCTGCCCCAGACCGAAGATGCGCCCGAGCAGGGGGTGGACGACGTCGACCGACTGGATGCGCGGCAGACGGGCCGTGCGCAGCTTGCGGCTGAGGATGCCCGAGCGCAGGTAGACGCCGTCGGCATCCACGGCGTAGGCGCGCCGCCACCAGCTGAGCAGCCCGAGCCCCACCCACAGGGCGATGAACGCGATCAGGCCGAGCAGGTAGTAGCCGATCCCCCCGCCCAGGGTGAAGCCGTGCTCGGAGATGAAGCGGTAGGCGCGCACCAGCTCGTCGAGGTTCTGGACCGTGACGAAGGCCAGGATACCGGTGACGATCTTCCAGCCCTCCAGCACCGGCGTGACGAGGCTGACCCGGTGCCAGGTGACGTTCTCGGGCAGGGGGAGGTCGCGGGAGGCGGCGGACCCGTTCTCCCCCGGCGCCTCCGTCCTCGCCTTGCGGGCGGCCTCCAGCCGGCTCTCCCAGCTGGGGCTCACAGCCCGGCCATCCTCTCCTCACCGCGCTGGGACAGGACCTGGCGCAGGCGCTCGGCCTCGGCCACCGGTAGCCCGTTGATCGTGGCGTCGGTGCTGGCCGAGGCCGTGTGGAGCTTGACCTCGGCGATGCCCAGCCAGCGGGCCAGCGGCCCCTGGGAGGTGTCCACGAACTGCATGCGCCCGTAGGGGGTGACGGTGATGGAGCGGAACATGACGCCGTGGCGCCACAGGAGGTGGTTGTCGGCCAGGGCGTAGCCCATGGCCCGCACCTGGCGCGGAATGAGCCAGAGCTGCCAGAGGAACAGCGCTGCGAAGACCCCCGCCGGGATGAAGTATCCGGAGGAGACGAGCACCCCGGGGATGGCGAAGCCGATGATGACGACGGCGCAGAGGAGACCGACCCCCAGGATGCGGGCGGTGATGAGGCGGTGGGAGACCGGGTGGAAGACGACGCCGTCGGGGGCGAAGGGGTCGGCGCCGGCGGGTCGCGCAGCCGGCTCACCGGCGCGGACGGGTGCCGGGGCGCGGCCAGCGGGGGCGGCGGACGCGGCGGGGCTGGTACCGGGCATGGCGCCGGGACCTGTTCCGGGACTGGTCATGCGGGGGCTCCTGGTCCTTCGGGGGCCCGCCCGGCGGGACCGGCCGAGCCGTCGTCGTCGCCGTCACCGGAGATGGAGCACCACTGCTCGACGACGAAGCCGACGACGCACCACAGGAGGCAGGCGATCAGGCAGCCGGTCGAGGTCCAGGCCAGGTGGGTCATGGCAGGCGAGCGCGGCGTCACCAGCGCCAGGATGATCCCGCCGCCGTAGACGCCGCCGAGCACCGCCCCCACGATGGCGGAGGCCTGGGCGGCGGCCGCCGTGGTGGCGGCACCGGTCGGGGTGATCCAGGTGCGCTCGCGCGCACGCAGCCGCCTGACCGCCAGACCGGCCACCAGGACGATGCCCGCAATGACCAGCGCGGTCACCGCCCCCCAGGGGGAGAGGACCGGGACCCAGCCGACGTGGCGCAGCAGGAGGTCACCGACCACCCAGGAGGTCACCGCGGCGGCGATGAACCAGGTGACGGCACTGGTCCAGCGGGTGCGCCGCATCAGACGTCCTGACGGGGACCTGTCCCCTGGGCGCCACCACCGATGACGTCATTCCACTGGAGCGGGGACTTCCAGGCGTCCCCAGCGGCCTCATCCTGCTGGCCGTGGGAGACCCCGTCCGGCCCGGCTGAGAGACCGGGGGCGTAGGAGCCCTGCGGTCCGGCCGCCTCGGGGGCCGAGGCCGCCTGGTAGGGCGAGTCGACCTGCGGGGCCTGCTCGGCCCAGGAGCCCGCCCCGTTGGAGGTGTCGAACGGCAGCTGCCCGAAGGGGGAGGACTCGGCCTGCCCCTGGTCACCGAGGGGCTGCGCGGGGGCCGGCTCCGGGGCGGCCGATGAGGCCTCGGCGATGCTGCCGGCGTAGTCGGCGGCCAGGGAGGCGTCGGCCACGGAGGACTCATCCCGGGTGGCGTCGTAGACCAGGCCCGGCTCGGAGCCTGCGGCGTCCTGCTCCACCGGCGGCTCCACGTAGGGGCCGGTGGGCTTGTCCGGCAGGGACTCGGAGTCGAGCCAGTCGAAGGCCAGCCAGCGCAGGCCACCGCGGTCGGGGGCGTTCTCGGCGAGCTCGGACACGGAGCGCCCGGCCAGCTCGGCGAAGGGGTCGGCCTGGCTCCACGGCACGAGGACGAAGGCGCGCTCGGCGGCACGCGGGTGCGGCAGGGACAGGGCCGGGTCGGAGGAGGTGACGCCCTCGACCTCGATGAGGTCGACGTCCAGGGTGCGCACGCCCCACGGCTCGGTGCGCACGCGCCCGGCCGCGATCTCCAGGGTCTGGCAGACCTCGAGCAGCTCGCGCGGGGCGAGGGTCGTCATGGCCGTGACCACCGTGTTGAGGTAGTCGGGCTGGGGCTCGGCGCCCTCGGCGACGACGGCGATCGTGCGGGCCAGCGGCGCCACCTGCGTGACCTCGATGCCCTCGGTGGCCTTGAGGCTCTGGACGGCCGTGCGCAGGGAGTCCACGACTCCGCCGACGTTCGCACCTAGGCCGAAGACGACGCCCACGGGGCGGGTGGGCCGCGTGGAGAGCGGGTCGACCGGAGCGGCGGGAGCCACCGGGGCCTCAGGTGCGGCGGGGGCGCCCAGGAAGTCGGGCTGCGCCGACGGCGCGGCATACGAGTCCTCAGCGGGCTGGGAGAAGTCCTCGGAGACGGAGGGCTGGGAGTAGGAGGGCTCGGAGTAGGCCGGGGCCACGTCCTCCTGGCCCGCGGCCCCGGGGAGCTCACCGGGGCCGGCGAAGGGGCTGGGCCCGGGCTCGCCCAGGGGCTGGGAGGCCGGGACGGAGGAGGCGCCCATGAGGCCGTCGGCGCCGGCGGTGCCGGAGGCGGTGGCGTCCCCGCCCAGTGCGGGGAAGGCGAAGCCGGACGCGTCGGCGCCCGCCGCCTCGGGGGCGGTGTCCCCGGCCTCACCGACCTGGCTGGAGGCGGCCCCGCTGTAGGAGCCGGACTCGTCGAAGGCGACGGGCCCGCCCAGAAGGTCCGCGGAGCCCTCGACGGCGGGAGCGGACTGGTCCTCGCCCTCCTCGGAGGAGGCGACATGGCGGCCCTCGTGGGGCAGCTGGACAGCAAGGCCGTCGACGGCGGGAGCCGGTTCGGACGAGGCCGCTGCGGAGGCGTCAGCAGCCACCTCCTCGGCATAGCTGAGGGCACTGGGCTCCGGCTCGCTGGGGGCGGGCGCCGCACCCAGCGCCTCGGCCGCCAGGCTCACGAACCCGTCGGCGCCGGCGGTCCTGCCGGCGGAGGCTGCGGTGGGGGCGCTGGTCGAGGGGGCATCCAGCGCGCTCGACGCGGAGTAGGAATCGGCAGACTCACCGGCGGACTCACCGGAGGGCAGGCCGGTGGCCTCCGGGGCCTCGGGTGCCTCCGGGGTCCAGGCGGGGGCCGCTGAGGCGGAGGAGTCGGCGCTCTCGGTGGCCCAGTCCGGCACCCACGGCTGGGTCGACTCGGCGCTCCCACCGGGATTGCCGGGCTCGGTCGGCATCGGCGTGGGGACCGAGGGCGCGGCGGCCGCGAAGGGCGAGCGGGCCGGAGCCTCCATCGGCGAGGCCGGCGAGGGCGTCGGGGTGATGGGGGCCTCGGAGGCCAAGGCGGCCGGAGCGGCGTCGCCGCCTGTGAAGGAGGCGCCCGAGAAGTCGGGGACCTCCGAGACGATGGGTGCCGCGGGGGCGGCGGGGGGCTCGTAGGCGGGCGCCGCTGGGGAGGCTGCAGCCACCGGGGAGGCCGAGGAGGAGGGGGAGGCGTAGGGCTGGGCGGAGACGGCCACCGGCGCCTCGGCCTGTGCGGCCCAGGCGGCCTGGCTGGTGGCGGGGGCTCCGCCGTGGCCGGCTGCGGCGTCGGCCACTCGGTGGATGGTCACCGAGACGTCCTCGAAGGCGACGTCGAGGGGGGCCTCGGGCTTGTGCACGGTGACCTCGGCGGCCACGACGCGAGGGAAGGACAGGACCCGCTCGGCGATCCGGTCCGCCAGGGACTCGATGAGGTTGACCGGCTCCCCCTCGATGATGCTCACGATGCCGTTGGCCACGCGGGAGTAGTCAACGGCGTCGGTCACCGAGTCGGTGACGGCGGCCACGGCGGTGCCGCGCTGCCCCAGGTCGAGGATGACGTCGACCGTGAAGAGCTGGCCCTCCTCGCGTTCGAAGGGCAGGACGCCGTGGTGGCCACGGGCGGACAGGCCGATGAGGCTGATCCGGTCGGTGGTCGCGGAGACGGTGGTGCTCACTGGTGTTCCTTCCAGAGGGAGGCGGTGCGGACGGCGGCCCGGTTGGCCGGGACCTCGTGGACTCTGACGGCCCAGGCGCCGGCGGCGGCGGCCAGGGCGGTGGTGGCGGCGGTGACGGCGTCGCGCTGGACGGGGGTGGCCTCGGCCTCAGCGGCCTGGGCGAGGAAGCGCTTGCGGGAGGAGCCGACCAGGAGGGGCCGGCCCAGGTCGGCGATGAGGCGGGAGGTGGCCGCCAGCAGCTCCCAGGACTGGGCGTGGGTCTTGGCGAAGCCGAGGCCGGGGTCCAGGACCACCTGGGAGCGGTCCACCCCGGCGGCGTCCAGCTCGGCCAGGCGCTCACGCAGCTCGGCCTCGACTCCGGCGACGACGCCGCCGGGGTAGTCGGTGAGCCGGTCCATGGTCTCGGGGTCGCCGCGCCAGTGCTGGCAGACGTAGACGACGCCGGTGCGGGCGATGAGGCCATGCATGGCGGGGTCGGCCAGGCCCCCGGAGACGTCGTTGATGATGTGGGCGCCGGCGTCGATGGCGGCCTCGGCGGTGGCGGCGTGGATGGTGTCCACCGAGACGATGGCGCTGCCGGAGGCGCCGGCCCCGTCGGCACTGCCTGCCCCGTCGGCGAGGAGCGCGCGCACCACGGGCAGGACCCGGGAGATCTCGGTGTCGACGTCGACCCTCTGGGCGCCGGGGCGGGTGGACTCCCCGCCGACGTCGATGATGTCGGCGCCCTGGGCGATGAGCTCGCGAGCATGGGCGACGGCCGCCTCGGGGTCGGCCCAGCGGCCGCCGTCGGAGAAGGAGTCGGGGGTGACGTTGAGGACGCCCATGAGGAGCGTCCGGTCGCGGGGCACGAACCCCGGCAGGGGGGCCGGGGCGGCGGCGGGAAGATTCGTCACGGGGTCAGGCTAACGGTTGGCCCGCCGCAGCGGGAGGACCGAAACATCTTCAGCCCACCTCACACTGAGAGCCGGGACACGATCCGGCGGGGTCAGGGCACCTCACTTCGACCAAAACTTCATAGAAGACGCGGAGCCGTGTCGTTTATGAAGTTTTGGTCGAAGTGAGTGGGGACAACGTTCGAAGTACGGCTGAGCGGCCGCCGTCACCCAAAAGGCGGAGACGCCGGCCGCAGTCCGTCCCTTCGACGCATTCCGGCGCAATGGCGCCATTTCTAGGCTTCATCACGTCACCAGGGCGGTGCGGGACGCAGCGCGATGCCAGCGACCGGCTCCGCCCGCCACCCGAGTCAGCCACCGAGAAGGGTCATGAGATGACGTATCCGCCCCAGCCGCAGGCCTTCGGCCACCCCGCCCATCGCGCGCCGATCCCCCAGGCGACACCGGCCGCCCCGGGAGCGCCGACGGCGCCCACCACTCCTGCCGCCTCCGCACCGATGCGGGTCGTCGAGGCCCGCGGTCTGACCAAGGTCTACGGCGAGGGCGAGGCCCGGGTCGTCGCCCTGGACTCGGCGAGCCTGGTGGTGGGACGCGGCGAGTTCGTGGCCATCATGGGCCCCTCAGGGTCAGGCAAGTCCACCCTCCTGCACTGCCTGGCGGGCCTGGACACCCCCACCTCCGGGAGCGTCCTCATCGCCGGACAGGACCTGTCCGGCATGAAGGACAAGCAGCTCACCGCCGTGCGCCGCGACCGCCTCGGCTTCATCTTCCAGTCCTTCAACCTGCTGCCCACCCTGAGCGCCGAGGAGAACATCCTCCTGCCCCAGCGCCTGGCCCACCGCAAGCCGGACCGGGACTGGTACGACGCCGTCATTTCCACCCTGGGCATCGGCGACCGCCTGTCCCACCGCCCCCACGAGCTCTCCGGCGGCCAGCAGCAGCGCGTGGCCGTGGCCCGCGCCCTCGTGGGCCGCCCCGAGGTGGTCTTCGCCGACGAGCCCACCGGGGCACTGGACACCGCCTCGGCCGCCGCCCTGCTGGAGACCCTGGCCGGCATGTGCGAGCGCCTGGGTCAGACGGTTGTCATGGTCACCCACGACGAGCAGGCAGCGGCCACTACCAACCGCATCATCCGCCTGCGCGACGGGCGCATCACCGGGGTCGAGGCCGTGCGCCGCCCGACCGGCGGCCACGCCGCCCCGGCCTCCGCAGCTGCTCCGACCGCCGCGCCCGGTGCCCGTCGCGCCGCGGGCCCCTCCCCCGCTTCCGGTCCGGCTCCGGCTTCCGGTCCGGTGCCCGGCCCCACCACCACCGGCCCGACTCCCCGGACGGAGGCCCGCTGATGCCCTCGCTGCTCGACCTCCGGCGAACCGCCGCCGCCCTCGTGGCCGTGGCCATGAGCGCCGCCCTCATCGCCTTCGCCTTCATCATCTCCGACTCCGCCCGCACCCAGATGCAGACCGGCGCGCGCCTGTCCGTGGGGGACGCGAGCGTCGTCGTACAGGAAGGTCGTCGGGCAAACAGCACGGAAGGCCCTCTCGACGACTCCCTTGTCCAGAAGATCTCCGCCCTCGACGGGGTCGCCTCCGTGCGGGGCCGCCACTGGAGCGTCCTCGCCCTCGACCTGCCCAAGCAGCTGCGCAATGCCACCCACATCGCCGTCAGCGCGCAAGACGTTCCGACCCTCAGCCGGTTCACCACCCTGAGCAGCGGCCGCCTGCCCACCGCCTCCGGCGAGGTCGCCATCAGCACGCTACTGGCCGAGCAGCAGGGCCTCAGCGTCGGCAACACGATCCGCCTCACCACGAACGACGCCGATGACAACGCCGAGGCTCCGCACAGCGCACCCACGGTCGTCGGCATCGTCTCCCCCGGTCCCGACACCGAGGTGGAGGGAATCGGAGCGGTCTACGCCACCACCGACCAGCTCAAGGCGATGGGAGCCAACACCAGCTACCACCAGCTCTACGTCACCGCGAAGCCGGGAACCGACACCGCCGCCTTGACGTCCGCGGTGGAGCAGACGGCCCACGCCGTCCAGCCCCACGCCTTGGTTCAGGACAGGGAGACCGTCATCTCCCAGCGCTCCGAGAACCAGCAGGGCGGCACGATGATCGCCGCCATCCTCAACATCCTGGCACCGGTGTGCGCGATGGTCGCCATCATCGTCATCGCCACCACCTTCAGCACCCTCGTGGCGCGCCAGACGCGCACGATCGGGCTCATGCGCTGCATCGGCACCACCCGCCGTCAGGTGATGCTCGCCGTCCTGCGCACCGGGCTCATCACCGGCCTGCTCGGGTCCGTCCTGGGCACGGCCGCGGGAACCGGGATCGCCGCCGCCGTCATCTCCTCGGGGCGCTTCGCGGACCTCAAGGCCGATCAGCTGACCATCTCCCCGGTGTCGCTGGCCCTGACCATCGCCCTGGGCACGCTGGTCACCCTCATCGCGGTCCTGCGCCCGGCCCGCAAGGCCACCCGCATCTCCCCGCTCGTGGCCCTCACCGGGCAGGTGGCCAGCGTCAAGCAGGCCGGCCGCGCCAGGGTGTGGGCGGCCGTCGCCGGGGTCGTCGTCGCCGGCGCCGGCGCGGCCGTGATCGCCCTCGGCATTCAGATCTCCGACATCTACGTCACCGCCGGCGGCAGCGCCGTCGTTGTCCTCGGCACGGTCCTCGGTCTGCCGGCTCTGGTGACCGCCATCATCAGCCTCATCGGCCGTGTCAGCAGCGGCACGCGGCTGCCGGTGCTGCACCTGGCCACGCGCAACCTGGCCCGCAACTCCGGCCGATCCGCCGCGGCCGCCGCCACGCTCTTCGTCTGCGTCCTGGTGGGGTCGGCGCTCTTCGTGGGCCTGTCCTCCCTGAACGCCTCCTTCGAGAGCATCCTCGGCCACAGCTCCCCCGTGGACGCCCGAGTCTTCGGGGTCACGCCGCAGACCGATACCGCTCGCCTGACGCAGCAGATCAAGGCGGTCGACGGCGTCAAGGACGTCACCTACGTCCCGACGCTCGAGCTGACTCAGGCCGTTGACGGACAGACCGACAGAATCGTCGTCGACGTCATCGACACCAAGGCCATCGCCCCCATAGTGCGCACGACGAACGGCCTGGAGGACCTTGATGACAGCACCCTCATCGTGGGCGAGCTCTACGACATTCCGGACGGTTCCAAGGTGACCCTGACCGGCGCCGCCGGCAGCGTCGAGCTGACGGCCCGCGTTCGCGAGGGCTGGGGCGGTGTCATCACCCCGGCGACGGCGCAGCGCCTCAACGGGGACGCCCCCACCGACACCACCATGTGGGTGCGCTCCACCGGAAGCACCATGACGCCGGCCACCGAGCACGCCCTCCATGCCGCCGTCCGGGGCCAGGAGCTCATGGTGAGCGGGAACGCCGCCGGTGTCGAGCTGATGTCGGCCCAGATCATGAAGATGGCCCTCATCGTCTGCCTGGTTCTGGGTGCCGCCCTGGTCATCGCCCTGTCCGGGCTGGCCAACATCACGGACGTCTCGGTCCTGGAGCGGGTCCGCGAGATCGGGGTCCTGCGCGCCACCGGCAGCTCCCGCCAGGAGATCCGCCGCCTCATCGTCACCGAGGGGGTCCTCGTGGCGGCCGTGGGTGGGGGCCTGGGGCTCCTCGTCGGCACGGCGCTGGGTGTCTCCGAAACGCTCGCGATGGCCAAGTCCGCCGAGGGCATGACGGTGCACGTCCCCTCCCTCTGGCTGCTCGCCCTGTTCGCCGTGACGCTGGCCGTGGGCCTGGCGGCCTCGGTGCGCCCGGCCGGCCGGGCCGCCTCGGTGCCGCCGGTCAGGGCCCTGTCCGAGGAGTGAGGAGACCGGCGGTGAGGGCTGCTCCAGTGACCGGGACGGCGGACTCAGGCCCCCTGGGTCTTGTGGACGGCGACGACGAGCTTAAGTCGGGACGGGACGTCGTACTTCTTCATGAGGTGAGAGACGTGGGTCTTGACCGTGGACTCGGCGACGACGAGCTGCTCGGCGATCTCGGCATTGGAGTAGCCCTCGCACAGGAGGGTGAGGACCGCCTGCTCGGCCTCGGTGACGTCGGGGGCCTGGGCCGTCTGCGGGGAGCGCAGGTGGCGGGTGACGAGCCGGGAGGTGGCGGCCGGGGAGATCGTGGTCCCGCCCGCACTGGCGGCGATGACGGCGCGGATGATCTCCTCGGGCGAGGCGTCCTTGAGCAGGAAGCCGTTGGCGTGCTGGGCGAGCGCAGCCACCATCGCCTCGTCGTCGTCGAAGGAGGTCAGCACGACGACGGCCGTGCGGGGCCACTGGCGGCGCACCCGGGTGAGCAGCTCCAGGCCGTCCATCTCGGGCATGCGCACGTCGGTGAGCAGGACGTCCACGCGGATCTTGTGGAGGAAGGCCAGGGCGTCGGCGGCGCGGGAGAAGGTGCTGGTCACCTCGATGCGCTCATCGGAGCTGAGGTAGGCCCGCAGTGCCTGGAGGACGAAGGGGTCGTCATCGACGATGGCCACGCGCAGGACCTGCGAGGGAGCAGCCGGAGCATCAGTCACGTTGGGAACCGTCATGGAGGGATATTATCCGGATCAGCTCAGGGGAAGGTGGTGAGACGGTGTCAGCTGTTGCGGCGAATCTGATGCAGCCCACGCGGTACACGACGTGGCGGCCGACCTGGCGGCTGCACCTGGCGCACACCTTCCTGGCCGCGCTGATTACTCTGTTCTCGGTCACGGCGGCGTGGCCGCTGTACACGTCCATGATCGTCTTCGAGGTCGTCGGGGGCCTGGCGCTGGCTCTGTGCAGCCGCTTCCCCTGGCCGGGGGCCCTGCTGGGCGGCGCGATGGCGTGGGCCGGCACATTGATGATGACTGATGTGCCCATCTCCCCGGGCATCATTCCCTGGCTGTGCACGGCGGTCCTCGTGGCGCGCGGGTTTCCGCGGATGCCCGCCTACAGCCTGGTGGTCTTCTCGCTCGTGCTCTCGATCGCCGACGCCCGGTGGGGCGAGACCAGTGAGGGCTGGGTCTCGCTGCTGGCGTGGTGGGTGGTGGTCGGGGGCGGCGCCATCACTCTGGCCGAGCTCATCCGCAGCCCACGCGACCAGGCCGAGCACTCCTTGCACACCTACCGCGAGAGCATGGAGCGCCAGCGCCTCCTGGTGGTCACCGAGCTGCATGACACCGTGGTGCGCGACCTGACCCACGCGGTGATGACGGCCGAGCAGGCCCGACTCGCGCACCCCCAGGACGCGGCGCTGGCGCCCGAACTGGACGCGATGACGGTGGCGGTGCGCGCGGCGGTGGAGCAGATGCGGCACGCGCTGCGCGCCATGAGCGACATCCGCGGGGGCGAGCGGTTGGACATCGAGGCGACCTCCGCGCCGCGCCCCCTGGAGGCGGTCATCGCCGATGCCGCGGCCATCCTGGGACAGCGGGGGGCGCACCTGGAGGTCCAGGGCCTGGAGCTGCTCGGGATCCCGGTGATTCCGCCGGGCGTGCGCCTCCAGCTGCTGCGGGTGCTGGGCGAGCTGGTGTCGAACATGTCCAAGTACACGGCTCCGCAGGGGCGGGCGAGGCTGGTCATCGAGTCCGACGGGCGCTCCCTGGAGGCGATGGCAAGCAATGACGTCGGTTTTCCGGGGCAGGTGGGCGGCGTCTGGGCGGGCGCCGGCGCGCCGGGCAGTGGCGTACCGGGCTATGACGCCTTCTCCTCGGGCCTGGGCCTGGAGGGGGCACGGCGCCGCGTGGAGGCCCTGGGCGGCAGCCTGAGCGTGAGCCAGGGCGAGGGCCGCTGGACCACGGTCTTCAGTGTCCCCTTCCAGGCGGTCTCCTGACAGTCCCGCCGCCGTGGGCTGACACAAGACCCTTCCTGCGCTACAGCCCGGACACACGACCCACCCGGCGCCGCGGGCCGGGCATAAGGCCCTCAACAGCTCCGTAGCCCGGATATGTCGTATCAGGTTGCGTGACCGGCGCTCGCATCCTGCCACCTGAGATGGCGCCGATTAAGCCCCGCACGACACAGCCAGTCGTCGGCACCGTCAACACCATCGACAGCTGGCCTCCGTCATCCAGTCGTCCTCCGCCTCAGAATCCATCTCCCGATATCCCGGCAACAAGAGAGTGGCCAACATGCCTTTCCCCGCCTTCGACACTCAGGCATCCTTCACGTGGCACCCCACGCGACGCACTCACCTGCTCCACGCAGGAGTTGCCGTCTTCCTCCTCGCCATCTCACCGGTGTCCGCAAACGTTCCCCTCACTGCCCCCGCGCTCCTGGTCACTGCCCTGAGCCTGGCCTGCCTGCCCCTGGCATCCCGGCTTCCCGCCGCGGGAGCAGCCGCAAGCCTGGCCATCGCCTGGTTCACCGCCAGTTCCCCGTACGATTTAGGAACTGTAGCCTTGCTACTGCCCTGGGGGCTTTGCATCATGCTTCTGGGCCGGGGGCTCCGACGCGACATGATCTACGTCCTCGCCTTCGCAACGGCACTGATCCACTTCTCACACGCATCCGCATGGTCTCAAGGGCTACTCCAAACGCTCATCATCGGTGTTCCTTGTGCTGTGATCGGTGAGGTTGTCCGCCATCACCGCCTCCAGGCCAACGTCGCCGAGCAGGAGCGCCGGCGCAAGCTCGACCAGCAACGGCGTCTGGTCGTCTCCGAGCTCCACGACACCGTTGTACGCGACCTCAGCCACGCCGTCATGATCGCCGAGCAAGCCCGCCTGGCCGACCCTCACAACACCCGCCTCAACCAAGAGCTCGGAGCCATCATCACCCCCGTGCGCACCGCCGTCGAACAGCTACGACGCAGCCTCAAAGCCATGAGTGCCGCCGAAGGAGACGACTCCCTCCTTCTGCTGGCCGCCTCACCCCCACCACCCCTGACTGACACCATCCGCACCGCCCGGGAAGCCCTCACACACCGAGACGCCCACCTCACCACCCAGGGCACCGACCTGCTCGACAACCCCTGCATCGGCCCGGGCGTCCGCCAACAGCTCGTACGCATCATCGCCGAGCTCATCAACAACGCCGCCAAGTACACACCCCCGTCCAGCACCGCCACCCTCACCATCGAGGCCGACGACAACACCCTCGAGTGCATGTGCACCAACCCCATCGACCCCGGCCAGGCCACCAGCACCGCCACCTCATCCCAGCTCGGCCTCATCCAAGCCCAACAACGCATCGAGTCCCTCGGCGGCTCCCTCCACATCAGCCGCACCACCAACCGCTGGACCGCCATCTTCACCATCCCCCTCCAACCCATATCCCCAATGCCCACCGACTGAGGCACTGGCGGGGACACTCCGCGCGGCCGGGTGCAAACCACTCCAGCCGGGGACAGTTCACGCGTTCGGGGACAGCCATCCTGTCCCCGAACGCGTGGACTGCACCCGTCGATGTCGAATGTCCCCGGCCGAGAGAGCCTTCTGCCCACGCCACGTCCCTCACGAGGGCCGCTCGGCCGGTCCGCGCGGGACGGGAACGAGCCGATCGTGTCCACATCGGATACAAAGGCTCGGAACGGACCCACGCTGACGAAAGAAAAACGCATGATTCCGCGGTTCACATGGACGTCCAAGGAGCGCTGGCGGTCCTTTGTCACCGATTTGGACATTCTGGCCCGCGATCGCCTCCGGTAAGTTGTCAGTGCGCGCTGCCGAGCTCGACGAGGAGTACCCCGGCCATGATGAGCGCGATGCCGGCCACCATGGTGCGGGTCAGCGGCTCACCGAAGAGGAACCGTGAGGCAATTGCCGTCACGGCCACTCCCCCGGCCGACCAGATCCCGTAGGCAACACCAAGTGCCAGGCCCTCCTTGAGGGCCAGGGTCAACAGGGCGAAGGCCCCCAGGTAGCCGGCCATGACGAGGCCGTACCATCGCAGTCCTCTACCGTCGGAGGCGAGCTTGAGCGAGAGTGTGCCGGTGGTCTCGGAGGCGATGGCTGCCACCAGGTAGAGACCGCTCATGACGCCTCGCCGTCCTTGTCCTGCTTGCCTGCGCGCTGCGCCCCGACCTCCACGAGGAGCACCCCGGCCATGATGAGCGCGATGCCGAGGGCGACGAGCACCGTGATCGGCTCGCCGAAGACGAGCATGGACAGCACGGCGGTCAGCGCCACGCCCAGGGCGCCCCAGAGCCCGTAGGCGACGCCGAGCGGCATGCCGGCTTTGAGCGTCAGCGACAGGAGGATGAAGGCCAGCGCGTACCCGATCCCAACCATGACGTAGAAGCCCGGCTGGTTCAGGGCCTGGCGCAGGGCGAGGGTCGCCGACACCTCGGAGATGATGGCGCCTCCGAGAGCCGGCCAGGCGCACACGCCGTGGCCCGTCGCCCCCGGACGCTCCTCCCGCGCACTGAGCACCGTCCGGCCGGTGGGAGCGCCCGGGCGGCACACGCTCCCCCACGTCGATGGGCAGAGCACGTCCCTGACCGTCACGCCCGGTTCTCCGCGGTCTCGAGCCGCCGGCAGACCATGGAGCCGAAGGCGAGCACCGGGACGATCATGAGCAGAGCGTTGGGCCCCCACCACAACGGGTCGAAGTCGCGGTAGAAGGACCAGAAGGAGATCGCCATGAACCCGGCGCAGAAGGTGAGTATGAGCCCGACCGTCAGCACCAGGTCCCCGATCCTGCTGCCCACGCGCGTCAGGTGGGCGCCGAGGAAGACGGTCAGTGCGGCGGCCACGTCGAGCGGCAAGAAGGACCAGTTCCAGGCCTGGATGACCTGGTTGGAGTAGTCCTTGAAACGCAGGTGCTCGGGAATGAGATTGAGGAAGACGGCCGCCCAGTAGAGCAGCAGCCCGGCATCGACCGCCACCAGCAGCCTCTTGTACGTGGGACTCATCGCCCCACTATTTCACCGGCCGTCTCCGGTGTCGAGATCTCGTGGCCGTCAGCCGGCACTCAGGACCGCTGACCCAGGACCAGACTCATGGCCTCGGAGCGGGTGGCGGCGTTGCGCATGATGCCGCGCACCGCGGAGGTGACCGTGTTGGAGCCGGGCTTGCGCACGCCCCTCATCGACATGCACAGGTGCTCGGCCTCAACGACCACCAGCACCCCCCGGCACTGGAGGCGCTCGACGAGGGCGTCGGCGATCTGCCGGGTGAGCCGCTCCTGGACCTGGGGGCGCCGGGCGTAGCCGTCCACGAGGCGCGCCACCTTGGACAGGCCGGTGACGCGCCCGTCCTCGCTGGGGATGTAGCCCACGTGCGCCGACCCGTGGAAGGGCAGCAGGTGGTGCTCGCACACCGAGTACATGGGGATGTCGCGTACGAGGACCATCTCCTCGTGCCCGACGTCGAAGACCCGCTCGACGTGCTCGGCCGGGTCCTGGTCGAGGCCGGCGAACATCTCCGCGTAGGCGCGCGCCATGCGCTCGGGGGTGTCACGCAGCCCGTCGCGCTCGGGGTCCTCCCCGATGGCGACGAGCAGGTCGTGCACCGCCCGCCGCACGCCCTCGGCGTCATAGCTCATGGTCAGCCTCTGTCTCTCTGTGCCTGCCGGGCCCGCCGGGGCCCGGGCCGGCTCAATGGTTGTAGCCCCAGAAGTCGTCGCTGTTGTGGGAGTCGTCGGACTCACCGCCAGGGGCGGAGGCGGCCTCGACGACGGGCAGCGACTCGTCGCTGCGCCACAGGGGCCGCTCGGGCTGCTTGATGACGCCCTCGAAGATCCTCTCCAGGTCCTTCTCCAGGAGCGTCTCGCGGGTGAGGAGCTCCTCGGCCAGCTGGTCGAGCACGGCGCGGTTGCGGGTGAGGATCTCCCAGGCCTCCCGGTGGGCGGTGTCCAGCAGGTTGCGGACCTCGGTGTCGACGGTGGCGGCGACCTGCTCGGAGAAGTCGCGGCTGGTGGCGTTGAGCCCCAGGACCGTCTCGCTCTCGGTGGTGCCGAGCTTGACGGCGCCCACCGCGCTGGTCATGCCGTAGTCGGTGACCATCTTGCGGGCCGTGGCGGTGGCCTTCTCGATGTCGTTGGAGGCGCCGGTGGTGGGGTCGCGGAAGATGATCTCCTCGGCGGCCCGCCCGCCCATGGCGTAGACGAGCTGGTCGAGCAGCTCGTTGCGGGTGGTGGAGTACTTGTCGTCCTGGGGCATGACCTGCGTGTAGCCCAGGGCGCGCCCGCGCGGCAGGATCGTCACCTTGGTGACCGGGTCGGAGTAGGCGCCGGCGGCGGCGCACAGGGCGTGACCGGCCTCGTGGTAGGCGGTGACGCGCTTCTCGTGGTCACGCATGACGCGGGTGCGCTTCTGCGGGCCGGCGATGACGCGGTCGATGGCCTCGTCCAGGGCCCGGTTGTCGATGAGGTGGGCGTTGGAGCGGGCGGTGAGCAGGGCGGCCTCGTTGAGGACGTTGGCCAGGTCCGCGCCCGTGAAGCCGGGGGTCCGCTTGGCCACGAGCTCGAGGTCGACGTCGTCGTTGAGGGGCTTGCCCTGGGCGTGGACCTTGAGGATGGCGGCGCGCCCGGCCATGTCGGGGGCCTCGACGCTGACCTGCCGGTCGAAGCGGCCCGGGCGCAGGAGGGCCGGGTCCAGGACGTCGGGGCGGTTGGTGGCGGCGATGAGGATGACGTTGGTGTTGGCGTCGAAGCCGTCCATCTCGACGAGGAGCTGGTTGAGGGTCTGCTCGCGCTCGTCGTGCCCGCCACCGGTTCCGGAGCCGCGGTGGCGGCCGACGGCGTCGATCTCGTCGACGAAAATGATGGCGGGGGCGTTCTCCTTGGCTTGGTCGAACAGGTCGCGCACGCGCGAGGCGCCCACGCCGACGAACATCTCGACGAACTCGGAGGCGGCCATGGAGAAGAAGGGCACACCGGCCTCGCCGGCGACGGCCTTGGCCAGGAGGGTCTTACCGGTTCCGGGCGGGCCGTAGAGGAGGACGCCCTTGGGGATCTTGGCGCCGACGGCGCGGAACTTCTCAGGCTCGGAGAGGAACTCGCGGATCTCCTCGAGCTCCTCGACGGCCTCGTCCTCGCCGGCGACGTCGGCGAAGGTGACGTCGGGCATCTCCTTGGAACCGACTTTCGCCTTGGAGCGGCCGAAGCCCATGGCGCCGCCGCGCCCGCCGCCCATGCGGCTCAGCATCCACCACATGAAGCCGCCCAGCAGCAGGGCCGGCACGAGCAGCTGGATGAGGGAGGACCACCAGCTGGTGGTGGGCACCACGGAGTTGAAGCCCTCCTTGGGGGCGGCGGCCTGCACGAGGCGGTCGACCTGCTCGGCCTGGGCGTCGGTGTAGGAGAACTCGACCTTCTTGCCCACCGGGCGCGACTCGATGCCCTTCTTCTTGGGCTGGACGTAGGTGGTGGTGAGGTCCAGCTCGACGCGCTGATTGCCGTCGACGACGGTGATCGACTTGATCGTGTCCGGCTTGTCCCGCAGGAGCGTCAGGCCGTCGGAGGTGTCGATGGTGCGGTAGCCGAACATCGAGGAGAAGACGGCCCAGCCGAGGATGACAACCAGGAGGAAGGGCACCAACCACAGGAACGGGTTGCCCAGGGTGTCGCGGAGCTTGCGGTCGCGCTTGCTGCGGTCGTTCTTACCGGCCTTGCCCGGCTTCCCCGAGTCCTTGCGGCCGGGCTCGCGCCCAGAATCTTTCATCGTGCGGTAGGTCCCTTCAACATACTGATTCCTCAGACGTTAGCGGATAGCACGGCAAAGGTCCCATTGCGCTTGCTCACGTTCGCGCCGGGCGTGGCCGGGAAGATCCGGCCGAGTGGGCCGATTGGAGGCTGCCTGGCCGCGAGGACGCACCATAGGGCCCGAGGACTGCGGCCCAGGGGTGAGTCCGCGGCCCTTATGGTGTGTCCGCGACGACGTCGATGACGCCCATCCCGTAGGCGCTGTGGGAGCCGACGCTCGTGTAGCGGGCCAGGGCCATGAGCTGGGAGAAGACGGCGGTGATGGGGCCGGCGGCGGGGGCGCTGATGCGCAGGGTGCCGACGCTGGCGGGGATACGGCGGCTGGAGAGGCGTCCGCGGCGGTCGGCACGCGGCATGCCCAGGCCGATGACGGTGCGGCGGGTGCGGTCCTGGGTGATGAGGACGGAGGTGAGGCGCTCGCGCTCAGGGAGCTCGGGGGCCAGGGGGCGGCACCAGTGGCGCCAGCGCGCGTGGAGGCTGGTGGCCAGGGAGGCGGCGGTGACCTCGGGGACGTGGTGGCCGCGGGAGGTGAAGACGGTGGGGGTGAGCAGGCGGATGTCCCAGGCGGTGGACGCGGTCTGGGCGGCGAGGTCCTCCCAGTCGGCCTGTTCGAGGACCTGGGCCTCGACGGCGGCGAGCATAGTGGTGGCCTGGCCGCCGTCGCCGATGGGCAGGACGCCACCCCAGGCGAGCCAGGCGTCGAGCGTGTCCAGGAGGCGGTCGTCGAGGAATCGCAGCTCGACGCCGAGGCCGTCCGGGGTCTGAGTCATGTCGCCCAGGCAGTAGGGCTTGGGGCCGGGCTGATCGTGGGGTGGGCGGTGGGCGAGGGCGGGCAGGCGGGCGGCGCGCTCGGGGCTGACTCCTTCGGGGAGATCGAGGACTCTGCCCCAGGCGGCGTGAAGGCGGCGGGGTGTGGCCTCGACCGGGCCGGGCGCATCGAAGCGGACGAATACGGTGGCGGGCACTCGACGGGGCTCCTTTGCGGCGTGATGAGTGGCGGACATGGCCGTCTACCCCTTACTTCTGGCGACACTACCGGAGGGGAGGCGGCCTGTATGGGGAGTTCGAGAGGTCGACGTTCTTCAGCATCGAGGGCCAGGAGGAGGCGGAGAGGGCGAGAGCCGGCGGCGCGCCGGACGGGCCACGGAAGCACAATGTGTCGACAGTCACGGCTAGGAACGTCGACCTTCTGGCTTGACGTCGTTGGAAGTTGGTGGCTGGAATGGCCTGAGGGGGTGTCGGTGGCGCTTGGCGTCAGGACGCCGAAAGGTGGTTAAATGGGGGCAGTGCTGGCCGGTCCCGCGGGGTGCTTGCGGAGCCGGTGGCGCTCCAGCCCCGGAAGTGGCGCAACGACGCCCCTCCCAGAGGCAGGGGTCAGAAAGCACCCAGCACCACAAGGTGCATTAAGACCCGTTTGGTCGGCCGCAGGCACAGACATAACCTGGTCAGAAAGCACCCAGCACCACAAGGTGCATTAAGACCGGCATCTCCAGGACGCCTATACGCAACATGGTGGGTCAGAAAGCACCCAGCACCAGAAGGTGCATTAAGACACTTTCGTACAGCACTAGACCACAGAGCAAGAATCTCGTCAGAAAGCACCCAGCACCAGAAGGTGCATTAGGACTCGTCGGCGAGTTGGTTGCAGGGCATCACGAAGCGTCAGAAAGCACCCAGCATCAGAAGGTGCATTAAGACCGAGCCAAGGCAGCTCGTGAGTGCCAAATGCTGTCCCCGTCAGAAAGCACCCAGCACCAGAAGGTGCATTAAGACTTCACACTCTCCAGCCAATGCTCCACACTGCCGGAGGCCAGAAGGCACCCAGCACCAGGAGGCCTATTGACGGGACTTACAGTCCACCCTCATCTCGTTTACGAGCTGAGCGGCCAGACGGCTCGGCGGAGGAAGCGCTCCCGATGTCGCACGGGCTCGACTCCTCCACCACCACACCAGGATGTGCCCGCAGTCACAGGCGGGAACGTCGATCTTTTGGCTTGACGTCGTCGGAAGCTGGTGGCTGAAGGTGCCTGAGGTGGCGTCGGTGGCGCTTGGCGTCAGGACGCCGAAAAGTGGTTAAATAGGGGCGCTGCCGTCCGGCCCCGCGGGGTGTCTGCGGAGCCGGTGGCGCTCCAGCCCCCGGAAGTGGCGCAACGACACCCCTCCCAGAGGCAGGGGGCAGAAGGCACCCAGCACCAGAAGGTGCATTAAGACAGAGGCCGCTCTCAGCCCCGTCAATGGCCTCGTAGGCAGAAGGCCCCCAGCACCAGAAGGCGCATTAAGACCAGCTGGCACGTTGTCGCCGCTCCGTTGTTGTGATATCAGAAAGTACCCAGCACCAGAAGGTGCATTAAGACTTCATGTCCTCGATGCAGAAAGAGAACATCTCGAGCGTCAGAAAGCACCCAGCACCACAAGGTGCATTAAGACGCTAGCCCATGTCGCTTCGATAACATGGGATCTCCTGTCAGAAAGCACCCAGCACCAGAAGGTGCATTAAGACATGAGATCAAGTTCTGCAATGCCTTCGTCTATTACTAGGCAGACAGCCCCAGCACCAGAAGGTGCATTAAGACGTTGACATATATACCTCTCCTGGTGAGTACACAACCGCCAGAAAGCACCCAGCACCACAAGGTGCATTAAGACGTCCTTCATGGACATCCTCCACCAGGCGTGTCCTTCGAGTCAGAAAGCACCCAGCACCACAAGGTGCATTAAGACCTATCACCTTCACAGTGCCCGTCCTCAAGGGACAGGTCAGAAAGCACCCAGCACCAGAAGGTGCATTAAGACCCACGTTCTGCTGCTGCTTGCAAAAAAGAAGCAGCAAGTCAGAAAGCACCCAGCACCACAACGTGCATTAAGACCACTCGCTGCAGTCGATGAACATCGCTCTCCTCCTCTGTCAGAAAGCACCCACCACCACAAGGTGAATTAAGACACCTCCCCCACCTCCTCGGCGAGCGCATAGAACCTGGCCAGAAAGCACTCAGCATCCGAAGGTGCATTAAGACGTGCCGACGATCAGCGGGCTGATCTTGACAGTTCCCTGTCAGAAAGCACTCAGCACCACAAGGCGCATTAAGACGTTTCGGCGGCCGAGCAGCCGGCCAGGGTGAGGGCCGACCAGAAAGCACCCAGCACCAGAAGGTGCATTAAGACGGCTTGGGGTAGTGTCTTGCTTTCTTGAAGGCCATGAGTCAGAAAGCACCCAGCACCAGAAGGTGCATTAAGACGGGACCCAGCCCGGGGCCATGGACAGCCCAGCGCAGGTCAGAAAGCACTCAGCACCAGAAGGTGCATTAAGACACTTCTAGAGCACTTGTAGACCAAGTGCCTTCTCTCGCCAGAAAGCACTCAGCACCACAAGGTGCATTAAAATTTGCACATGGCTATATGTCCGGGCCACCACAGATCACCAACCTCCATACTTCACCACCACATATTTCGATATCCTGTCCTCAGAGCCTCTTCACGTTCCCGCCCTTGAAAGGCCGCAATGATGCGTCCAGACCCGCCATTACCACCACCATCGTCAACGACACCGCCACCCCCATCCCGCCCGCACCGTCGTCGTCGCCGTTCCGATTGCGCGAAACCGGGCCAGTACCTCGGGGAGGACATTCACCCGCTCCAGCACGCAGCCGGGTTTACGTTGTCCGAGTCGGGCACCGGCACCCCGTTCGAGCGCATCAGCTCCCGCGAGGGCCTGGAGGACGGCTGGCGCATGGTCCTCGCCAAGGACGCCTCCGACGGCATTCTGCAAAAGAAGACCAAGGAGTTCGCCGAGCATCTCGATGAGTTCCTCACCGAGCTCTCCGAGTTCCTGCGATCAGGAACCTACGAGCCCGACCCGCTCCTGAGCTTCGGCATCCCTAAGGGCACCTCTGGGGAGGTCCGCATCCTGCACATCCCCTCGATCCGGGACCGGGTCGTCGAGCGCGCGGTCGTCAACACGATCACCCACAGGGCCGATCTCGCCATGTCCCCATGCTCCTTCGCCTACCGGACGGGTGTCGGCACCGACGACGCCGTCGACCACCTCGCCAGGCTGCGGGACGCAGGCTAATGCTACGTCCTGCGCACCGACATCGAGGACTACTTCTCCAACCTCAACATCGAGGACGCCCTGGCCGCCCTCTCCCCCATTGCCTGCTGCCCGCGCACCATCGACCTCATCCGGCTCATTGCCCGGCCTCGGCGCGCCAGGGGCGAGCGGCGTACCCGCAACCGAGGCATCGCCCAGGGCTCCTGCCTGTCCCCGCTCCTGGCCAACCTGGCCCTGACCGACGTCGACCGGGCCATGGGCGACGCGGGCTACGGCTATGCCCGCTTCGCCGATGACATCGTCATCGGCAGCCCCCATGAACCCGACCTGCTGGAGGCCCTCGAGCTCCTCGACTCCCTTCTGACGCCCAGAGGACTCCGACTCAACCAGAAGAAAACCGCCATGACCAGCTTCGATGAGGGCTTCTGCTACCTGGGGACGGACTTCTCCCGCAGCTTCCCGCCCGTCGACCCCCGCCACGACATCAAGGGCCGCCCCGACCCGGACCAGGTGGTCTACGTCGGCCGCGACAGCGCCCGCGTCCACGTCAGCCAGAACCGTCTCATCGTCGACGGCGCCGACGGCCTGCCGCAGGTCTCCATCCCCCGCCGGGCCGTCAGCCGGATAGTCCTCACCGGCGCCGTCGGGCTCTCATCCGGAGCCCGGTCCTGGGCGCTGTACAACGACATCGACGTCATCTTCCTCTCCCGCCACAGTGGCTACCTGGGCCAGCTCGCCGGCCCCCGCTCGACGGCCAGCGTCCGCCGGCTCCTGACCCAGGCGTCCTTCGCCACCGACGACGATGCCCGCCTCCCACTGGCGCGCGCCATCGTGCGGGCCAAGATGCGCCACCAGGTCTCCGTGCTGCACCGCACCGGCCGGCGCAGCCGGGGAAGCGGCGTCGAGACGCCTTGCACCACCATTCGGCAGCTGGCCGACGACGCCAAGCAGGCCGCGGACGTCGACGAGCTCATGGGGCTGGAGGGCGCCGCCTCAACGGCATACTTCGGCTGCCTGTCCGGGCTGGTCCCACCGGACGTCGCCTTCGACGGCCGCAGCCGCCGTCCGCCCAAGGACCTGGCCAACGCCGCCCTCTCCTACGCCTACGCGATCCTGCTGGCCGAGTGCACGGGAGCCCTGCTGGCTGTCGGGCTCGAGCCCTCGCTCGGGGTGCTGCACGCCTCCACCGACAAGCGCCCCAGCCTCTCCCTGGACCTCATGGAGGAGTTCCGGCCGCTCCTGGTGGACCGCACCGTCCTGTCCCTGCTGCGCTCGAAGCGACTCCGCCCGGAGCACGCCACCACCTCTCCCGACGGCGAGGGCGTGTGGCTGAACAGCAAGAACAAGAAGACGCTCGTCGACGGGTACGAGGCGACGCTCCAGCGGCAGGTCAAGGGCGCCATGCCCGGCTTCTCGGGCACCTGGCGCCGCCACATCCACCATGGTGCCCAGCTCCTCGGGAGGGCCATCACCGAACCCGGCTACGAGTGGACCGGCGCGTCATGGCGATGATCGTCATCCTCGCCTACGACATCGCCTCCGATACGCGGCGGGCCCGCCTGGCGGCCGCGCTGGAGGGCTGGGGCTACCGGCTCCAGGAATCCGTCTTCCAGCTGCGGCTGGAGCCCGCCGAGCTCGACGAGGTGCGCCGGCAAGTCACCGAGATCATCAACCAGGCCGACGACGTCATCCACCTCTACCCGCTGTGCGACTCCTGCCTGGCGCGCAGCGAGGTCCACGGGACCGCGCCCGCGCTCGACGACGCCGGGCTGTACCGAGGGGTGTGGTGAGCCGGCGGCACGCCGAGTACGCGCAGCTCACCAACGCACCCCGCCCGGCGACAACGCCCGTATCTTGTGCGACGATCAGTGCCGCCGGCCGTGGTGATGAGTGTTGCCGTGATGGCCGCCTTGGCGCCCTCCACGATGCTGCCGTCCCCCGTTGCGGTTGTTCTTTTTGTCATTTCTATCCGGGTCTTGAATGGTCAAAGGCACTCCCGCATCTTCCCCAAACAGCTCTCTTGGCGAAATCCCCCTCCCTCGCTTTGGCTCACTAGTCCGAGCATCAGTCAAGTTATTCGCCCTGTTTTCATCTAGAGTCATGTAACGAACTTCACGCCTACCCGCATAACCGTAGGCGGAACGTTGCATAGCACGAACCCAAGGTTCCTTCATCAGGAGGTCTTCCTTCGGGAGCGAGAAGTCAACCGGAGAAGTATCCTGACGATCAAGTCCGTCACAACTCTCTAGTAACACATAATCATTCGCCAGATCTGCACCAGATCTAGCCTTCAGGGAGTGTCCCACAATGCGAACCTCAACAACGCCCAGACCGTAAGGTTTGCCGAGGCCCATGCGCAAGTATCCAACTTTACTGCTACTGGAATCTCGCTCTTCCTCAGGAACGAGGTTCTCAGGGGTAAGCACCCACAGCAATGCGGCGAGCTCATCTCGGGAAAGATTCTGGTAGCGAAGAGTGCACTTGAAATCACTTCCCGCCTTAATCCAGGACTTCACCGCCAGCCGAACCGCATCGTTACTAGACTCCCCGTCTTTCGCACCCAGTTCCTCTTGATTACCTTTAGGAAATTCGTTCTTACCCAACTGGTTCCGATGAACCGGATAGCAGGCAGAACCCAAGTACTGCCCTTCTCTAAAGTAATCACCGCGCCTCAGAGGGCCACCGGAGGAGGTAAGCGGAGTCTTCCCCGAACTGTCCGTAAGGAAACGACGAGCTGACGATACCTTAGGAGAAAGCAGAGGAGGAAGATCTCTCCTGTCCCTGCTGACGACGGCATTGGACGAATCTACCGCACTTATACTGATGCGCCCACGCGACGCAACATCCCCTCCGACGGCGCCCAACTCAGGGCTGGGAACAACATATCCAAACACCCTGTCTGCCGCAGATGCACGATCCTTGCTGCCAACAGGAAGCACACCTTGTTGCGCTGCCAGTTCAGTGGGCGAGCATTCATATGCGCGCCTACCCACCATCGTAGGCAGTATGGCTTTCACCTCAACATTGCGAGCAACCTCTCCGTTCGTGCTTTCCAGTTCTTTTCGATCGAGGACCGCAAACACTAGGTCGTTCTCTGACAGTTCACCAACTTTGTCGCGATCAACGCAGGATGCGGCACGATTCAGTAGATGGCGACCCTTTTCCTGCCCGCCCATCTCGATATACGAACGAATCACATTCACATACTTTTCGATGACATCGGAGGGTAACTCCAGTGCGGTACCCCGGACTATCAAATCATCTTTAGTTCTCTGTGCCTTGAAGAAGAATCGCTCATACTTTTTGTCTTGATACAGGTCTCTAGCATATTTTCCGGGAGGGGCGGTCCTGCACGGGAAACCATACACCTCTATTTTATTGGCAGACCCTACACCTTTTGGCGGTTCAAAGAAACGCTCAAATTGCTTTCGCCTCTCATTCCAGAGGTGAGTCACCAGGGTAACCGGCCCCGATTTACCCCTCCATTTCGTCACAATGGCGCGAGTCCACTGGCCATGCGGAGTCCTCCTTCTGAACTCCGATAAGACCTGATCTTCATCGGGGTACTTTCCTCCATTTCTCGGCTTAATCTCAAAATGCTCTTCAAGATAGACTCTTCCAACTCCCTCCCGCGCCGAATCTCTCAGCAAGGCACTCTCGTTCTTGGTTCCAGTTCCATTCAGAATTTCGACCGCCCACCCCTGGATCTCATCATCATAATATACGACGCCCGGGAAGAGGCCGTTGGCCTGTGCGAGATCGACGCGGTACGTAAGGGGCTCATCATGTCCGGCAAACACCCTGAAGCGGGAGCAGGTTAGCGTCTCAAATGCGCGAGATATCATCCCTTTGATCATTGTTGGCGGAACTATCACTTTTCCGTTTACGTCAACAGGAAGAGAGACGCATGGCCTACCTTGCTTATTGACCTCACGGCTCGATGAGGGCTCAGCACTCTGTTCACCAAACACAAGAGGTGTCTTAACGGTGATTTTCAGATCAACTGATCCTGTCCATCTCTCAGCGGCAAGATGATCATGGGCAGGCGCGACATCATCCTCGAAGAGGTCGGAGGAGTAACCTTTTTTCTGAGCTTGTTCTCTCGGCACCGGAATCCGGTTGACAGCGGAGTGGAACGGTTGGAACGCGGTCATATCAGCCCCACCTTCCGGTCATGAGCTCGTCGGAGAATACGGTGTTTCCGTACGTCTCCTCCACGGTGAAGACCTCGATGCTGTCCATGACGTCGCCTTTCTCTCCGTGCTGGAGGTAGCTGTTGTCCCGAACCCAGCAGTCGCTGCCGCCCGGGAGACCCTCGCGGGACGCGCCGACCACGATCTCTGCGGCCCCACTGCCGTTGAGCCACCGCAGCTCATGGGCCAGGACGCCATCCTCGCCGGCGACACTGCCGCCGTCGTCGGTCTTCTTGCCCATCACCCGCCACAGGCGCAGCTCGAAGACCGTGTCCAGGTCGATCTCCTGCTCCCGGGAACCGGTCTGGCCATCCTTCTCGATCAGGGTGGTGAGGCCGGAAGCCCCCGCCCTTCTCACCGAGTAGGCGCCGCTGGTCGTGTAGGCCACGCCGTTCATCTCGCCTCCCAGGTCCTCGGCGCGTTCAAGAACCCGTTGAAGCCCAGCGCCCCCGGGCTGCTCCGCTCCCGCGCCGGGCATGTCCTTCCAGACCGCCTCTCGCAACGGCTCCGGCTCCCACGTCTTCTCAGGCATCCCGCTCCTCCTTATCCTCAAGCGGCCTCTCGCTGCTGCTCACCAGGTAGGAGGACCATCCCTCCCAGCCGGCTCCGGCTCTCGGATTCCTCTCGATCCCGGAGCTCACGTCTCTGAGCCCCTTCAGAATCAGCCGAGGAAGCGACTCGCCAGCACCGTCCTCCGCCTTGAGTGCCCAGTCCTCGATCCCCAGGCCCTTACCGCCGGTCACGGCCATGGCCTTGACCTCGACCTGCCCCATGCCCCGGGTGCCGCGGCTCCCCAGCGGGAGCGTCCCGGCGGCCAGCTCGGCGAGCACCAGCCCCAGGAGGCAGAAGGCGGCGCGGCTGCGGTCCTCGCCCCGGCTGCCCTCCTGCCCATCCGGTTCCTCCAGGCCCGCCTTCGCGTTGGTCAGAAGCCGGTCGAGGTCGAGCTCCAGGACGACGCTGTTCCAGGTGGAGTCATAGACCTCCTCGCTGTAGAGCAACCCATCCGCGACGCCGCCGGTCCACCGGTCGCCGGCATTGTGCGTGACCTTGCGGCTTGGACCATCCTCGGCTGTGAGCGTGTCGAGGACCGTCAGCGCACCGCGGTGCGTCGTCGACCCGAACAGGTCCCGCACCAGGCTCGGATCCTGCGCCAGCTGCTCGTGGACGCCGGCGCCCGACCAGTCGGCCCCCGTGCTCGGGTCCTTCTTCGCCAGCAGGATGGTGCGGGCGATCCGCGTCGCCCGGGTCCGCAGCGCGCCGCGGACGGAGCTTCCGGGCAGCACGATCGGGTCGGTCTCCTCCGGGCCGGCGCGCAGGGGACGCGCCGGCTTCGTCTCCTCAGAGTCCGCGCCCTCCAGCGATCCGTCTGCGGCCCCGGCGTCGGCTCCCTCCCCGGGACCGTCTTTCTGGGGCTCGGCCACGAGGATCCCGGTGGGGCTATCCCAGGTGATCTCGATCCGCATCCGACCGCCGCCCCCGCAGTCCACGGGGGCGACGTCGACCGAGCGCCCGCCGGCCCCGGAGAGCCACTCCTCCAGTCCTGCCCGGCTGCCCGGTTCGGCCTTGGTGAGGGTCCAGGCCTTCTCCGAGTCGCTGAGCGCGACTCTCCCCCACCCGGCGTTCTGCCGGCCGCCGAAGGCGACCCTGCCGTCCTTGATGAGCCCGATGATGAGCGCGAAGAGCTTCTCGACCTGCTCCGGCCCGGGCGGGGCGACATCGCCCTGAGGCACCTCGACGCCGTCGGGCAGCCCGGCCTCCGCGGTGATGGTCAGGGCGAGTTCCTTGCCGCGGGGCAGGTACTCGTGCTCGAACAGCGCGGTATCGCCGGCTGAGCCCCAGTACCGGTCGATGGCGTTGCCCATCCGGGTCGGGAGCATGACCTTGTGCTCCTCATCCCCTTCATAGCCCTCGGTGGGCAGCTCGACCGTGTGCACGGTGATCGCCGAGGCCCGCAGCGGCGCCGCTGAACCGGCCCCGCGCGTTCCGTCATCCCCCCAGAGCTGCCGCAGCTCGCGTTCGGTCGGTCCGACGGCGCCGCCGTGCTCCTCAAGGAATCGCTGGCAGGCCGCTCTCAGGGCGCCCTTGACGGAGCGCCCGGTGAGGACCGGCCGGCCGCGACCGTCGCGCGCGAATCGCCGGGCGACGGTGGTCCTATCCTCTGGGTCACGGCTGCGGTCGACCACCTCGTCGACGCCTCCCGAGTGGAGGGGCGCGTCCGTCACCAGGTGGACGGTGAGCTCATAGCGGGTCACTCTCATCGCTGAGCCTCCTCCGATGCCGCAGCACCATCAGCGGTTGGTGCGAGGTCCTCCCCGTGAAGGCTCCTCAGTGTGAACGTCTCCTTCTCCAGCAGGGGATGCCCGACAACGAACCGCCCGAAGCCCTGCGCCCGCAGTTCCCCGATGCCGACGGCCGCCAGGGCGGCCAGCTTCTCCGGGACGGTGGTTCTCACCTTGAGGACCGAGCCGGCCTGGATGGCCATGCGGGTGGCCCGGGGCTGGTGGCTCGCCGCGGACCAGGAGTCCACGCGCCGGTGCCTGACCCCGGCGTTGAAGCGAGTCCCGTCCGCCTCGGCGAGCTCGATGGGGGCACCGGCCCGCTCGAAGGCGGCGAGCAGGTCGGTCAGACTCCCGCCCGGGCCAAGCCGGGCTGAGCGGGCCAGCACGTCGGAGGTGAACCAGATCGTCGTGTCCTCGGCGTCGACCACCTGGGGCGCCGGGCTCGGTGCGAAGGCCGAGAGCGTGCACTCGGTCTCCCCGAAGGTGCCGCTGAGGCGACGCGCCCCGAGGCGGGCCCGGTGCCCGGTGCCGGCGAGGGCCTCCAGCTGCTCACCGATCCGCTGGTACAGGCGGGTCGAGACCGTCACCGTCGCCTGGAGGCTCAGGCCCGCAGGGAGCGCCCGCACCAGGTAGAGCTGACCGTCCCTGGCCGCCCCGGTGGCGGCGTCGTGCGCCGTGGACTGCCGCCCGATGAGCGCCGGGGCGCCCTTCGCGCCGACGGTCGGGAAGACGTATCCGTTGCGCAGCGGCTTGTGGACCTCGTGCTCGGGCTCCTCGGCTCGCATCCGGTTGCAGACGCACGTCTCCTCGTCGCCCTCGCCCTCAGCCGTCTTGAGCTCCTGGCTTGTGGCTCCTTGGCCGACCTTGGGGCTGGAGAACACCAGGGGCATCGCCAGCCCGCGCTCCCCCTGGTAGGAGACGACGCCGTCGGAGACGAGCAGCTCCCCGTTGACGACGGCGTCGCGGACCTCCCGGACGAGGGCCTCCGATGCGCCGGGGGCTTGGGCGACGGTGCGCGTGATAAGCCGGTGCACCCAGGGCAGCAGCACGGTGCCACGCAGGAAGTCCAGGGAGCGGATCTCGTTGGACATGGGGACCTCGTAGGAGACCACCGGGGTTCGCAGGTCGATCGTCAGGGTCGCCTCGTGGAAGGCGCCGGCGGCGGTGGATGCACGGCTCGCCTGAAGGACCGGGGGCGCCGCAGCGGCAGCGTCCGCCGCGGGGACCTGCGGGGCGCCGCGTCCCTTCCACCTGCCCAGCTGTGTGCGGCACCAGTCCTTGACGGCCCGGGTGTCGCCGGGCTCGTGGTCGGCGTGGATGAGGACGTCGCAGACGCCGTCGCCGGCCGCCCGGTTCGAGCCGATTGCGCGCACCAGCAAGCCCGAGAGGGCCAGGAGGAGCTCGGCGGCGTCGCGCTGCTCGTCGCTCCAGGTCAGGGGGCGTCCGTCCCTGTCGACGTCGGACAAGGTGACCTCGCCGCGCAGCCGGCAGGCGCCGGTGCGTTCGAAGATCCTCAGGAAGTCCTCGCGCGCTGTGCCGGTCTTCTCGTCGATGGACAGGGAGACGACCTCGTGGATGAGGTCGGTGGGGTCGTCCGGTGGGTCGATGAGCCTGGCGTCGGAGAAGGTGACGAGTCGCGGCGCCAGGTCGGAGCCGAACAGGGCGGAGGCGAAGGCGCGCCAGGAGCGGCCGGAGCCGTCGTCAAGTGCCTGGGCCGCGAGGAGCGACTGCTCCCGCACGACGCCGGCGAGCACGGTCGCGCGCACGATCGGCAGGCCGCGCTCGTCCTTCTCGACGACGGAGTCCACGCCGCCGGCGACACCGGTTCCGGTGGTGACGCCCCAGTCGGAGTGGAAGGTGACCGACAGGGGGAAGGAGGTCGGGGATGAAGGGCTCATTCGGTGGCCTCCGATGCTGTGTTGGGGGGCTCCGCCAGGCTGGAGAGGGGGAGCTCGAAGAAGGAGGGCGGGAGGAGGTCGGAGAGTTCCAGGAGGTCGAACACGGCGCCCAGGCCGCCCAGCTCGGTGTCGATCCAGGTGCCGACCTCCTTGCGCGCCGCCTCCCATTCGTTCCAGGCACTGACGAGCGACGGCGGAACCCAGGCCTCCTTGTTGTCAGACGCCTCGGAGCCCGGAGTCTCGCGGTCCGCGCCCTCAGCGGTCGGGACGTCCGTCGCGTCGTCGCCACGATGAGCGGCTCGTTCCCGCACCGCGGCGGACAGCAGCCCGCGGATGCGCGCCGCCCGGGTACGTGGGAACGGTTCGAGGTCGGTCTCGTTCCGGCTCTCGTCGGTGCTGCCGAGGGGCACGCCTTTGAACCGGGCGACGCGCTGGCAGGTCGCTTCCCAGGGCTCGTGGCGAAGGTCGTTCGGCGAGGAGTCGGCGGATGTGCTGTGCTCGCCGTCGCCGGAGTCGGCGGTTCTGGAGCCGGCGTTGCAGGTACACGGGGTCGATGGCGTGTCGTCGTTGAGCAGGCGGAAGGGACGGGTGGTGAAGCGCTCGTAGCCGCGTATGGCCTCATCGGGGTCGAGTACCGTGGTGTCGAACAGGACGTGGTAGTCGAGTGTTGAGCACGGCGGGCACGCCGTCTTGCCGACTTTCTTGGCGCGATCGACCAGTTTCTCGGCCAGCTCGTAGGCGATGTGGAAGGGGAAGTTGCGTTTGACGATGGCGACGCCGGCAGCGGCGGTCATGGGGCCGGTGTCCTGCCCCTCGGGCGGGGTGAGGTAGCGCAGGATCGGGTCGTTGCCGGTGGCCTCCTCGTAGTAGCGGAGGTAGGCGGCGGCGAAGGGGAGAGCGTAGTCGCCGCTGGTGATGACGGTGACGTCGTCGCCACCGAGAATCACCGGGACGACCGGGATGACAGTGTGCCCCCGCCCGGCCCGGTCGTCATCATGTTCGGACAGCTCGTCGATTCGCGTCCATGCTGCGGCGAAGGCGTGCTCGACTGCGTTTTGCAGGCGCTCGTTAACCGCCCGAAGGAAGCGCCGCAACGCGTCGGGGTCGTCGCGGTCGCAGCCGACCTCGGCTTTGAACACGCCTGGGGCGACACGGTCCATCGAGGACTCGAGATCCTTCATGATGCCGCCGACGCCGTTGCCGTCGATGTGGATGACGGCGACCTTGGACAGGAAGGTGTAGTCGCCGGAGTCGGTGTCCGGGCTGGCGGTGCTGCTGGCATCCGGGTTGGACTGGATGGCGTGCTCAAGCGGACGGAGCTCCTCTGCTCCCCGCGAGATACTCTCCTCAGGCTCAGGCCTGCCCTCATCACCCACCGGCTCGATGCCCTCAACGAAAACTTGATGGAGCTTCTTGGCCAGCATCGTCGGGTCTCGGGTGAGCAGTGCTTGTTTGTCTGAGAGGTCGGAACTGCGCTTGACCCCCGTGTCCAGGAGATCAAGCCGTGCCCGGTACGCCTGGTAGCGCCGGACACGCGAGGCCAGCGACAGCGCATCCTGGCGATCGTCCTTGGCCTCGTCCCGGGTGGCCAGCGGCGGGGAGGCGGGCAGGGAGGAGTCCTTGGCGCGGGCGAGGAAGGGCAGCTGGGAGAAGCGCGCCTCAGCGGGCGGGCGTTGGAGGGCGTAGCGGGCTGCTTCCGCGTGGATCTCCTTGAGTGCGCTCTCGGTGACGTAGGCGGTGTCAGACTCTTGCGGGTTCGACGGCGCTGGCAGAGGGATGAAGACGCCGGAGACGTCCATGCCCGGCGCCTCAGCGAGGGCCTTGCGCGTCACGGCGCCGATGACGTCCTTGGCCTGTTGGGCCGAATCCACCAGGAACATGACTTTGCCGGAGGACGTGGAGACCCACTGGGACTCGTGCGGTTCCCGGCCGTAGGGCAGTCCGCGAGCCGCGCACCAAGCTGCGGCCGCGCCCGTAGCGAGAAGCTCCTGCGCAGTCCATTGCTCAAGCTTGGTCAGCAGGGAGGACGCTCCGACGCTGTCCCGCAGCCGCGGCGAGGAGAAGATGAAGCGCTGATTCCCGTTGGTTTCAAGCATGACAAGGTGCATCGTCAACTCCGTTCGGACGGTGGCGCGGCTCTGCGTCCCGGAACAGTATTACCAGACACCCGGTTGGCATGGCGAGCGTTCGAGCAGAACAATGACGCCCTTGACAAAGAGAGTCATACAGGTCTACATTTAACAGTTTTCCTCGCCATCTCGGCAATGCGACCCAAACTCTATACCCGTAGAAACTCTGCGGACCCACCGCCGGTGTGGCACTGTTACGAGACGGGCACCCACCCCGCTACCAGCCCGCCGAGTAAGCAGTCAGGCTGCAGCAGAGCATGCTGATGCGAGCCTCATTGCCAGCACCTCAAGGGTGCGCCCGCACCATTCAAAGGAGAAGAGTCAATCATGCTGCTTGTTCACATCGCAGGCCATGCCGATATCGGCGCACCATCTCCCTTTGAAGACCCAGACAAGATTGGCCCATTAAGAGCAGAAGAACTCCAAAACTGCATGACGCCCCATGAGGCCGCACGGCGTCTCTTCGACCTCTCTTTCACTCGGACTCCGAGTCACGAAAACACGGACGCCGCGCATTCACCCCACTCGGGAAGCGCCTTGCGAAAAGAGCTCAAAGCAGTCTCTCAGCTCTCGGCGGCTACGGGCACCGACGAAACCACCGAGGTACTCGTCATCGGGGTGGAAGGCGGAGACACGCCGACCGACGGGCTCGCACGCACGCTCGTCCATGCGTTGAGAATCGCATCCTTCGATGCGGCCGATCTCGCTGGGACAAGCGAGATCATCATCCACGACGCCTGCATCCTGCCGAGTCTGGCGGTGAGCCGCGAGAGCATCGAGCTGTTGGAGCGGAGGATCGGCGCGCACGACGGGCACGTCCTGCTAGCCGTGGCGGGAGGGGCTACCGCAGTTCTCGCCGAGGCGGCCGGAGTTGCCGCAGCCACTCATCAGGATGAGTGGTCACTCGTGCTCGTCGACCGCGTCGAGGAAGGATCGGGCGGTCAGGATCTCCCCCTGATCCCGATGTCGGTCGACGCCGATCCGTTGCGGGGCTGGCTCATGGGCCTCGGGCTGCCGACGGTTCTGGATGATATCTACGAACGATCCGATCGCATCGACGCGGAGGTGAGGAAGGCCGCCGACGCGGTTCGTCGGGTCATGGGCGAGCTGGATTCGGAGCCATCGGTCGAGGACTTCGCTCAGGTTCTTCAAGCAGATGTCGCCCGCGGCGACCTTGCCGCCGCGATGACGCTACGATCCTGGGTGGTTGCAAATTATAAACATCTTCGAGACAAACACCAGTATCGCAACGGCTCCCAGAAACTCAAGGACTCCAACCTTAAAGGCGAGCTGGGAAAGATTATCGGAAAACTCAAACGAAAGGAAAACGATCACCCCCTGGAGGAGCCGGAATCCTGGCTGGCAGCTCAAGGCGATCTGAACGACTTGGGAAAGTATGCAACGCACAACCTTAAGTCACCATTGAGGAGCCTCACCTCCAACAACCTCCAGAAGAGGATAGAGCAGGCGGTCGGGGAGCCTCCGGAATGGTTGTCAGTGCCGTCCGGTGACGTATGCCTGCTGACCGCACAGGGAAGAGTAGCCCACGACACCCCCCTCACCTCCGGCGCGGACACATCTGACAGAAAAAGGCGAAAGCCTGTTATCGCCTCCCTTCTCACATCGGAACCGAGTGATTCCGTACGGCAAGCATGTGCCGTTCACGGGCCCCTGACGCTGAGCGCCTTCATTGCGTGCTCCAGCTCGAGTCTCAGCGAGGGGGAACGAGTGCTGAAGGAGGTAAAGCGCGGAGGGTACCCGACCTCATACTCACCTTGGACTCTGGACGAGGCCTCCAGCAAAGTCCACAACTACGGAGAGTCGGTCACTCAACCCGGAGTCTCTTCGGAGACCATATCTTCAACGATGGAGGAGCTGAGCAGGGCCGCGGAGCACTGGCTTGAGGAACGCACAGCCCAGCCTCGCGCCGTTGCCGTGACAGTCCTGGGAGAGAAGGCGGCCGCCATCAGTTTGCTCCATGCGGCTCAGGCCTTCGGAGCGAAGCACGGAGTTCCCGTATTCCTCTTGTCAATGGTCAACAGCAAGGACGCCGGGTCAGGCGAGTCGAAGGAATCCGTTCAGTTTCACCAGCTGGGCCTTGACCGCGACGTTCGCCAGGCACTCCTGGAAGCAACCACATACTGCCTCAACCGTTTCGACCTGCTATCCGCCAGCCGGCTACTCTCCTTGGGCGACCCAGCGATGCAGGTACTTTCCAACGAAGCCACCACGCTAGCGGACCGACTCATTGAGGCGGTGAACACAAACGATCTTGACGGCGCCTCCAGCACCGTCTTGGGCGCCATGAACGCAGTGGCGGACTTGGTGGACACAGTTCCTTCGGACGCGCAGGCGCGGCTCATCACCATCGTGGGTGAGTTGCTGAGGACGCCTGACGAAAGGCATCGGGGCCCCCAGTTCAAGGCCCCTGTTGCACTCGCCTGCGCATCTCCAGGGTTCGATCAGGGAAGCGATTACAGGAAGAAGTTGAAGCAGTTCGAGTCCGAGCCCCCAGAAAGCCTTCTTCGCCTGCTTATTCGGGTACGCAACAAGATTCCCATCAATCATGGCAGGAACACTCTTGAGGTTGCGACTGAACTCTCTCTTCAAAACTTTTCGGACGGAAACCGGTACACCTACCCAGTTCTTCTACGGCGGGCGATTGCCGCAGTGGGGAGTAAGCACGGGGCAAGGGCTGGGGACTGGGGCCATCGTTTTCATTCACTTCGAAACCAGGTGGAGGAGCTGGGGAAGACCGGCTACGGGGAGAAGCCGTGACCGGCACCGACCCACAGTGCTCCTGCGATCATCCGCAGCGCCTCGTCAATCTCACGCCGCATGACGTCGTCCTCGACCTCGGTGCGGGGAAACAACTGCGCATCCCCGCATCCGGGATGGTGCCGCGTCTTGTCCTGTCCGAGGGTCGGTTGGAGACGCTTCACGTCGTCGATCCCTCACGCCCCAAGGATTCACCGACGGCAGCTCATGCCGTGCCCCTCGTTGTGGGCGCGGTGCTTCACGGCGTCGATCCTCCTCTGCCCGCTCCCCGGCCGGGCACGGTGTACATCACGAGCCGTACACTTGCCGAGCACTTCGCTGAGCGGGCTGATCTTGTCTGGCCCGACGACCTCGTCCGCGACGCGCAGGGGCGTGTCATCGCGGCACGTCGGCTCGCCTCCTACCGAGGAGGCTCTTCACAACCCTTAGAGTCGAGTCGGAGGCAGGCCCGATGAGTCAGATTGATGAGCGCACGCCGACGGACCTCATAGAGATCGATGCCGAGGATGACAACACCTTGCGCCTCATCGTCGTCGTACCGTGGGAGCTGCCCGGACAGTGGGAGCAGTGGCAACCTCTCTTCGCCCCGGGCCCGGTACCGATCACGGGAGGAGTGGGCCGGACCGTTTTCGACGGGGCATCTCGCCGGTTGCGCGAGCCGGTGAGAAAACGGATGCTCTCCGCTGAGCACCGCGGTCACTACGTCTACGAGGAGCTCTCGCCCGTATTCGTCAGCGAGAAGAACCGGACCAGCCACGGCACCGCGCCTTTCCGGGCCTTCGCGTGGGACGTTCTCAGAGTCGAGACCGTGAGCACCCCCTCCGGCTCCTCCGCAGGCTCCTGCGACAGCCTCCCAGCCCGGGAGACGGTAACGAAGGCGCTTATCGCCGTGCACCTGGTTCTGCGTGACCCGTCGAGCCCTCAGGCGTTCTCCTGGGTCCGTAACCTCACTCAGGAACCGAAGGGGAGGAAGGAACTCGTCTACGAGGTGAGTCGAGTCCTCTCTCTCCTGTCCGGACACGGCCTGGACGAGGTCGGCCACGGCTTCGGCGCCACTGACGTGAACGGTCATGAGGATGTCGACCCCTACACGATCACCTACGTACCGTACGACGTCGTCGCCTCGGAGCGGGGAGAGGGCTTCGAGCTGGACGACTCTGACGTGCGCACTGAGCAGGAGAGGGCCGCGGACAGGCAGTTCCGGGGGCTCAGGCAGTCCGTCACCGATCCCGGATCGGGCATGACGAGGGAACGCATCATCGTCAGTTCGTGGCGGTGGGGGCATCTTCCTCGACGCACCGACGAGACCTTCCAGGATGGGCTCTTCGAGCAGCGTGCTCAGCAGCTCCACCGGCTGTCGCAGACTTGGGTGGCCTACGCAGGGTCCCATGGGTGCTCCTTCTGTCAGGTTCAGCAGGGAGGGTTCTTCCCGTTGGCCCAGGTTGAGGGGCGTTTCATTGAGGCGATTCTGCTCATGCTGCTTCAGCGTTACCGGGCGTCCTCGCTCATGGCTCGTCTGGCAGACGTTCAGCCGCGTGCCGCGGATGAGGTGGATCGTGTCATCGAGCTCGACTCGGAGGCGGTCGGGTTCGTCGTCTCCGAGCAGTGGACCATGATGACCGACGCCGACAGGCAGCTCGACGCCTTCCTGACCTACCTGCTGGACACCTACCGGATTCCTCTACTGGTTGAGGAAGCCAGGGATCAGGCGCACAGGCTCCGCGAGAACGTGCTGATGCGTATCGGCCGCGCCGACCAGAAGGCCGAGGAGGAGCGCGCCCGCTCCACACGGGTCATGGAGATCGCCTTGGCGGTTCTGACCTTCATCGGCCTGCCGCTGAGCGTGTTCCTAGAGATCTGGTCCAACTGGGAGGCCGCCAAGGGTATCGCGGTCCGCCACCAGCATATCGGTGGCTGGGACGCAGGATGGGGCTGGATTCTTGGCTTCGGCCTTTTCGGGTCACTCCTCATCGGCGGTGGGATCTGGCTGCTCGTTGACAAGGTCGGCGGCCGGGTGGCTCGGCGTGGGAAACGCTCCTGACGCCAAGTCCAGGGCCCGGCTCCATCTCCACCACAGTAGGTTGTGGCCGCAGTCACAGGTCGGAAGGTCGACCTTTTGGCTTGACGTCGCCGGAAGTTGGTGGCTGGAGGCGCCCGAGGGGGCGTCGGTGGCGCTTGGCGTCAGGACGCCGAAAAGTGGTTAAATAGGGGCGGTGCTAGCCGATTCCGCGGAGTGCTTGCGGAGCCGGTGGCGCTCCAGCCCCTGGAAACGGCGCAACGACGCCACTCCGAGAGGCAGGGGTCAGAAAGCACCCAGCACCAGAAGGTGCATTAAGACATGAACTCCTGAGTGTCACTCATTGTTCTCTCCTTGTCAGAAAGCACCCAGCACCAGAAGGTGCATTAAGACCTGAAGGTGCTGGCAGACACTCGCGTGGGAACACCGTCAGAAAGCACCCAGCACCAGAAGGTGCATTAAGACCATTGTGGTCGCCTCCGGCTCGGCGTTTGTGGGAGGTCAGAAAGCACCCAGCACCAGAAGGTGCATTAAGACTTGATTTCTTTGGGTGCGGGGGCTCCATGTCCCCACGTCAGAAAGCACCCAGCACCAGAAGGTGCATTAAGACGGTTGCCAGGCTTCCCTCGCCAACACTGAGATAGTGTCAGAAAGCACCCAGCATCAGAAGGTGCATTAAGACCTTAGCCAGTAGCTGTGTTGCTACTTGACTCTTCCGTCAGAAAGCACCCAGCACCAGAAAGCCTATTGACGGAACTTACAGTCCATCTTCATCTCCTTAACGAGCTGGACGGACAGGCGGCTCGACGTGGGAAACGCTCCTGACGTCGAGTCCAGAGCCCGGCTCCATCTCCACCGCAGTAGGTTGTGTCCACAGCCACAGTCCGGAACGTCGACCTTTTGGCTTGACGTCGTCGGAAGTTGGTGGCTGGAGGCGCCTGAGGGGGTGTCGGTGGCGCTTGGCGTCAGGACGCCGAAAGGTGGTTAAATAGGGGCTGTGCTGGCCGGTCCCGCGGGGTGCTTGCGGAGCCGGTGGCGCTCCAGCCCTTGGAAGTGGCGCAACGACGCCACTCCCAGAAGCAGGGGTCAGAAAGCACCCAGCACCAGACGGTGCATTAAGACATTTGCTCCTGGGTATACACATGGAGTCTATGGAACCGTCAGAAAGCACCCAGCACCAGACGGTGCATTAAGACGTTCTCTGTGTACGTCATCCACCTGAATGACTCGACGAGTCAGAAAGCACCCAGCACCAGAAGGTACATTAAGACAATCAGGCGTGGTGATTGGCGGGCTGTGTGGTGGGTCAGAAAGCACCCAGCACCAGAAGGTGCATTAAGACTCTCCGGTCCGGCTCGCGCCCCAGCATCCTGGTCAGTCAGAAAGCACCCAGCACCAGAAGGTGCATTAAGACTCTCTGCTAGGCTGCCAAACCCATACCCTGTATAGATGTCAGAAAGCACCCAGCACCAGAAGGTGCATTAAGACGCATTGCGCCCACCTCCTTCATTGAAGATCGTGAGGTGTCAGAAAGCACCCAGCACCAGAAGGTGCATTAGGGCAGGGTTGATGCGAGCGGCCTCGACGTAGCTCTCGGTCAGAAAGCACCTAGCACCAGAAGGTGCATTAAGACGCGAACAGTGCGACGGTCCCGATGTCCTCCGACAGGTCAGAAAGCACCCCGCACCGCAAGGTGCATTAGGACTTGTTGGGCCGAATAGTAAAGATCAGCGACGCTGTAGCGTCAGAAAGCACCCAGCACCAGAAGGTGCATTAAGACTTCAGTTCTCAGCCTCATCACAACCAAAGAAGTGTTTGTCAGAAAGCCCCCAGCACCAGAAGGTGCATTAAGACGCTCTTTGAGACGAGCCTCTGAGCTAAAAAGCTGTCAGAAAGCACCCAGCACCAGAAGGTGCATTAAGACTACTCGATAACGTCGTTGGTCTGCATGGCCATCCCTCATCAGAAAGCACCTCACAACAGAAGGTGCATTAAGACGTCTCTAGCAGATAGTGGTATTGGTTAAAGAAAACGTCAGAAAGCACCCAGAAGGTACATCAAGACATTTTCTGCCGGCTACTTTGTGCGCCCCAGTCGAAGAATACTGAAGCCCGTCTGCCCAACGACAGAGGCAGAACGTGTCGACAGCTACATTCAGGAAGGTCGTTTTTTGGCTTGACGTCGTTGGAAGTTGGTGGCTGAAGGTGTCTGAGGGGGTGTCGGTGGCGCTTGGCGTCAGGACGCCGAAAGGTGGTTAAATAGGGGCGGTGCTGGCCGGTCCCGCGGGGTGCTTGCGGAGCCGGTGGCGCTCCAGCCCCTGGGAGTGGCGCAACGACGCCGTTCCCAGAGGCAGGGGTCAGAAAGCACCCA
The DNA here is from genome assembly GCF_000223355.1 of Actinomyces sp. oral taxon 175 str. F0384. Classification (NCBI taxonomy): domain Bacteria; kingdom Bacillati; phylum Actinomycetota; class Actinomycetes; order Actinomycetales; family Actinomycetaceae; genus Actinomyces; species Actinomyces sp. oral taxon 175. Next base: position 260,647 of record NZ_AFUR01000001.1, on the reverse strand, counting down.
GCACCAGAAGGTGCATTAAGACTTACTTTCTTCCAAATACTCTGGGTGGAAACGTACCGTCAGAAAGCACCCAGCACCAGAAGCGCCTATTTACGGGGCTTGCCGTGCAGTGGCTGCCAACAGCGCCGAAAAACGGCCGGTCCGACCGCCAGTCCCTTGAACAGGCCCTCCGAGCCGACCCGAACCACCCCGCCACCACGGGCGCCGTCCTCCTCGACGGCAACCAAGGCCTCCACCCCAGGTGGATTCATGCCAGGTGAGCTCCCAGGACTCCAGCGAACGTCACGCAGCCGAAACACCTCTACCGCAGGAACCGACCAAGCAGACGCAAACAAAAGCGAGCGGCCCCGAGAAACTCGGAAGCCGCCCACTCACGCCCACTCGTCACCCGCCCACGAGCGGGCAGACAGTCATGCGACCAGGCCGCCGGGCCGGCAGCCCAGCCAAGCCGCCCCACGCACCGCCCCCGCTTCAGGCGCGGCGCAGGCGCAGGACGATGAGGCCGGCAGACAGCAGGATCGCGGCCACGGACAGCACGCCGATCGCCACACCCGTCACCGGCAGCCACCGCTCCCGAACGCTCTGGGCCGAAGGCCGCTCAGCGGCGCTCGTGCGCCCCTTCGAGTCCTGGCTGCTACCAGCACCCACCACGACCTCGTTGTGGTCGCTGCTCCCGGCCCCGCTCGAGGACTGCGAGCCGGCGCTCGCGCCGTCCGGCACGGAGCCGCCATTGGAGGACGGGGCCCCCGCGGCCGGGCCCTGCTGAGGCTTCGCCTGGGACGAGGCCGACGCCGAGGCCTCCGGGGCCGGCGTCGCAGCGCCACTCCCGGCACCCGCACTGCCGCCGCCGGCGCCGGCGCGCTGCTGATCCGCCGGGGCGGGCGCGCCACCAGCGGGGGCGGACCACTGCGGGCGCGCCACGAGAGCCACCTCGGCCATAGTCTGCGCGTCCAGGGTCTGCGCCTGGGCCGTCCCCATCGAGGCCCGCACCACCTGGTTGTTACCGACGTAGATGCCGACGTCGTAGACGTTCCCGAACACCGTGGACTGGGCGGGAGCCGAGCCGGACTCGCCCTGCCCCCCGGGCAAGGGGTTGGAGAAGAAGACAATGTCCCCGGGGCTGATCGAGCCGTCCGTGTTCAGCCACAGGCGCCCCTGGGAGTGGAACCAGCCGGCCAGGTCGTCCGGCTTCCAGCCCCCGGAGAGGTCCTGCCCGACCTCGGCCCGGTAGCCGACCTGAGTGTTCTGGTCCGCCGCATACGTGGTGTGCGAGTAGTCCCAGCCGGAGAGGACCATGCCCACCAGCGCTGAGGAGGTGATCGCGTACGGGGCGGAGCCGCCGGCGTGCACGTTCGCGCCCGACAGCGGCGTGGGCCGCGACGCATCCGACACCAGGGACCCGCCGGCGTTGACGAAGGACTGGGTCCGGGCCACGACGTCGTTGGCGGCGGTACCGTCCGCGCCAACGGCCGGGCCGGCCGGGAGCCCCTGCGGCACGGCCCACTGACCATCGGCCAGCATGACCGAGACGGCACCCAGCGCGCCCTCGGGACTCGTGCTCTGCACGTCGTAGGTCAGGCCACCGCCGTCACCGGGCGCCTCGTCACCGAGGGTGGTCAGGGTGCCGGAAGCCCCGCTGGCCTGCGCCATCTCAGCGACCGTATTAAATGTGCCGCCGGAGGTCGGCTCGGCCGCCACCGGAGCCATCACGGGGAAGCTCAGCGAGGACGACAGCACCACCGCGCCGGCGAGGCCGACCAGCCTCGGGGCGCGTCGACGCACAGTCTTCTTCACTGTTACCAACAGTCCTTCCACGTCACCCGCCGGGAGAGAGCATCCACCAGCGACCTACACTTGTTATCTTAACGTAACGTACGCGACTCCGACCACCTTGAAAAGGGGGAAGATCGCAGTTCCGGGACCCCTTGACCACCGTCCGACGACGGCGCCCAGGCGCCACATCCCGTTATTTTTCCGCCTGGCCCCCAGGTTGCGTCAAGGTTGACCTGGGTCAGTCAGCCCCCGTAGACCTCAGGGCGCAGCGTACCGATGAACGGCAGGTTGCGGTACCGCTCGGCGTAGTCCAGCCCGTAGCCGACGACGAACTCCGTAGGAATATCGAAGCCGACGTACTTGACGTCCACCTCGACCTTGGCGGCGTCGGGCTTGCGCAGCAGCGTGGCGATCTCCACTGAGGCCGCACCGCGCGAGGACAGGTTGCCCACCAGCCAGGACAGGGTCAGCCCGGAGTCGATGACGTCCTCAACGATGAGGATGTGACGGTCAGTGACGTCGGTGTCCAGGTCCTTGAGGATGCGCACGACGCCGGAGGACTTGGTGCCCGAGCCGTAGGAGGACACCGCCATCCAGTCCATCGGGGCGCTCATGTGCAGCCGGCGAGACAGGTCCGCCATGACGTAGACGGCCCCCTTGAGCACACCGACGAGCAGAGGGTCACGGCCCACGTAGTCCGCGTCGATCTGCGCGGCCATCTCATCGAGGCGCTGCCCGATCTGCTCCTCGGTGATGAGAACCTGCTGAAGGTCCGATCCCATGTCCGTGGCGTCCATACGCCCTGCCTTCCTCATGTGTCGTCATGGCTGCGCGGGCCCACCGGGGCCGGGGAGGCCACCGGTCCGCGCCGACGCCATAAGCCTGCCACAACGGGCCCCGGCCTGACACGTCAGCTGACGCGACGTACCCACACGTCGGGGCGGGCGAGCTCAGCCGGCGTGGGCAGCAGCTCGGGATCGGCCCACACCGCGTTGAGCCCCTCGTGCCCGATGCGGGTCACGACGCTGCGCACGAAGGCGGCGCCGTCGGCGTACTGGGCCTCCTTGGCCTCCAGCCCCATGAGCCGGTGCAGCAGGAGCGAGCCCAGTCCGGGACCGGGGCCGATGCCGCCGTCGGCCGCGCGGCTGCGCGAGAGCACGGCCCGCAGCCGGTGGACCGAGGGCATCCGGTTGGGGTGCACGTCATCGAGGACCACCTCGGCGTGTCCCTCCAGGAAGGTCAGCGCGGCCGCCAGGGAGGCGACCTCGGCGCGATCCGTGACGTTCATCAGACCTTCGAGCACCCGCCCGCGGCCGGCGCGCGCCGCAGGGCGCACCGCCCGGCCTCGCCGCGGCCGACTCCTCCGCTCCTGCCGGCTCCCGCCGCCGGCGCTTCGGGCACCGTCGGCACCGCCGTATGCGGCCTCGACGACGGCGCCGATCACCATGCGCATGGAGTCCGACAGGTAGGGGCCGAGCCAGGGCGCGGCGGCCAGCTGGACGGCGTGGGTCATCTCGTGCAGGCAGACCCAGGCGGGCAGGTCGAGCATGTCCAGGTCCATCTGGCGGCGCACCGCCAGCACGTTGGGGGCCACGAGCAGGAGGTGCGGCGACGCCGCCCCATCCCAGCCTGCGCCTGTTATCACGTCACAGGCCGGTGGGGCCGCGGGCACCACGACGTCGTTCCTCTCGCCGTCGCCCTCACCGTCCCCCTCGCCGGAGGGGCGAGCCGAGCCGGAGGCACCGCCCCCGTGACCGCCGGTCCCGCTCGGAGCAGCGGGCACCACCTGTCCCAGGAGCCGGGTGGCCAGCAGGCTCATCGCCCCGGCAACCTCGGCGGCCCCGACGAGCTGGATCGCCTCTGAGGCCGGCGGGGCGGGCACCTGCTCCATGAGGCCGCGCAGTGCCCGACTCGAGGCGCGCACGAGCCCTGCCCGGTCGACGACGCTCACGCGGGTGGTCTCGGCGACCTGCTGGGCCGCCCGGTTCAGGCCGGTGATCCTGGCGACCCAGGCCGGTGCCTCTTGGGCGGAGCGGCGCAGGACCGCCACCGAGCTGGCGCGCGCCGAGCGCGAGGCGCTGGGGCCCGCCGGGATGAGCGCGGTCAGGCGCTCCACCGTCCGCCAGTCGACGAGTCCCGCCGCTGTGCCCTGGGTCGTCACCGTGACACCTTTCTCGCCGAGTTCACCGGACTGTCTGAGCCCATACCCTTCGCCGCTGCGCTGAACACGCCGCCGCACCCCTTACGAGCATCCGCACGAGGCCAGGGGCGCCACGAAGTGGTTGTCGATCGCGGCTGCGGCTGCGGGTGCCCCACCGCCGTTGGTGGGGAAGCCGTTGGTCATGACCGCGAAGGCCAGCTGGCGCCCGTCGGCGGTGGTGACGACCCCAGCCAGGGAGGCGGTCTGCTCCAGCGAGCCGGTCTTGGCGCGCACCGTCCCGGCCGCGGCGGTGTCGTGCAGACGCTTGCCCAGGGTGCCGTCCAGGGCGGCGACGGGCAGGTCGGCGATGAGGGTGCGTCCGGCCGAGCCGCCCTCGCCTCCGGCGGCCTTGGTCATGATCTGGGTCAGGAGCCTGGCGGGGACCTTGTTGCCCTTGGCCAGCCCGGAGGAGTCCAGGAGCGTCACCCCGGAGGTGTCGAAGCCGTCCTTGCTCAGCTGGGCGAGCACGGCCTTGGAGGCCCCGGCGAAGTCGGTGGTCTCCTTGGCATGCGCGGCCACGAGCCGCCCCTCGACCTCGGTCATCGTGTTGTCAGAGGTCTTAAGCGACACGGCGAGGATGTCGGACAGCGGGGCGGAGGAGACCGAGGCCACCTCCCGGGCGCTGCCGGAGGCTGCGGCACGCGTCGGCTCGCCGTCGACCGTGATGCCGGCCTCACTCAGGTGCTTGGCGAAGGCCTGGGCGGCCTCCATGGCCGGGTCCTCCGGATAGCCCTGGTTCTGGGTGGCCGAGACATCCACCATGATCGGCTGGATCTTGGCCACGTACTGCTCGTTGCCGGCCTCCCACTTCTCGTTCCACTGAGGGCCGGTGAACAGGGTGTCGTCCAGTCTCAGGGAGACCGACGTCACCCCCTGGGACTTGAGCTTCTCGGCGGTGGCGCGGGCGAGGTCGCCCAGGCCCGCGTGACCGGCCGTGGCGCTCGGGTTGCCCTCGTTCTCGGCCAGCAGCACGTCGCCGCCGCCCACGAGGGTGAGGGTCTGTCCCTCCAGGACGGCCTTGGTCTGGAGGGTGTGGCCCGGGCCCATGGAGGACAGGGCGGCCCAGGCGGTGAGCACCTTGTTGGTGGAGGCCGGCGTCACCCCGGAGGCGGCCGAGCGGTCCAGCAGCTCCTCGCCGGTGGCGATGTCGACGACGGAGGCCGTCACGTTCCCTCCGGTCAGGGCGGCGTCGGAGACCACTCCCTGGATGTAGCCGTTCAGGGCGGTCTTGGAGGGCATGGGAGCCCCCTGGTCCAGGCCGGAGGGGGCGGCGGTCTTGGCGCTGGGGGCGGCCGGCGTCGGGAAGGGCCGGGGGGCGACGTCGGCATAGGCGACCGTCACCGGGCCGGGCAGCAGGTCGAGAGCATCGCCCAGGCTGTAGTAGCCGCTGAAAACCAGCAGGCTCGCCGCCGTCAGGGCAGCGGTCTGGACCTTGCGCATACGTCCTCCGGACTGGGTTGTGGACAGGCTGGGATGGCCTGTATATCAAGTAGGTGGGGCGCCCAGGAGGTTACTGCCACCCGTGCACCGACGTGCAGAGTACGCGTTTACCGACCTCAGGCGCTGTCGTGCGCCACACTAGTGCCATCAATACCCGCCCCGCCGGATCGACGCCGACCACCAGGCGCCGCTCCAGCGCCCAACGAGCTGAAGACACGAGCGAAGGAGGCTCCCCGTGGAGTTCGACGTCACGATTGAGATCCCCAAGGGCAACCGCAACAAGTACGAGATCGATCACGAGACCGGTCGAATCCGCCTGGACCGCATGCTCTTCACCTCGACGCGCTACCCCGACGACTACGGCTACATCGACGGGACCCTCGGCGAGGACGGCGACCCCCTGGACGCGCTGGTCCTGCTGGAGGAGCCGACCTTCCCCGGCTGCGTCATCCGCTGCCGTGCGCTGGGCATGTTCCGCATGCGCGACGAGAAGGGCGGCGACGACAAGGTCCTGTGCGTGCCCAGCGCCGACCAGCGCGCCTCCTGGCGTACCGACATCGAGGACGTCTCGGAGTTCCACCGCCTGGAGATTCAGCACTTCTTCGAGGTCTACAAGGACCTCGAGCCCGGCAAGTCCGTCGAGGGCGCCCACTGGGTGGGCCGCGAGGAGGCCGAGGAGGAGATCCGTCAGTCCTTCCGGCGCGAGGCCGACCGCGTCGCCCGCGAGGGCCACTGACACGCACCAACCGCACGGGGCGGGGCGGGGCGTCATATGCGCTCCGCCCCGCCCCGCTTAAGAGGTTTAGAGGCGCACCGCGTAGGGCATGATGCCGGAGTAGCGCATGGAGGTGACGCGCACGGTCATGCCGAAGGTCGGCGCCTCGATCATCGTGTCGTCGCCCAGGTAGATGGCGACGTGGTAGATGCCGGACTGGCTGCCGTCGGAGGACCAGAAGACCAGGTCCCCGGGCTGGGCGGCGTCGAGCGGAACCAGGGAGCCCTCCCCGTACTGCACGCGTGAGGAGTGCGTGAGCTCCACGCCGGCGGCCGCGTAGGAGACCATCGTCAGCCCGGAGCAGTCCAGGCCCGCGGCCGACTCCCCGGCCCACACGTAGGGGGTGCCGAGGTAGCCCATGGCCGCGTTGATGGCAGTGGAGGCGGCGCTCCCGGAACGCGACGGCGCGGGCGCAGGCTCCGGGGCCGGTGCGGGTGCAGGTGCAGGTGCGGTCTCCTCTTCGGCTGCCTCGGGCTCCGGCTGGGAGGTGGTGGCGGCTTCCTGGGCCGAGGGCTGCTGGCCCGGGCTGGGCCGGCTCGCCTGCTCCTGGGGAGCGGGGGCCGACTCCTGAGGCTGGGCGGCGGCCTGCTCGGCCTGCTTCTGGGCGAGGTCGGCGGCGGCCTTCTCCGAGGCCGCCTTGGCTGCGGCCTGGGCGGCGGCCTCCTCGCGGGCCTTGCGCTCGGCCTCGACCTGGTTCTGGTACTTCGTCTCGAGCTCGACGGTGGTGTTGCGCTGCGCGGCCAGCTGAGTGATGAGGCTCTGGCGGTTGGTGCGGGTGGTGGTGACGGCGCTCTGGGCCTCGTTGGCGGCGGTCTCGGCGTCGGTCTTGGCGGTCTCGGCGGAGGTCTTGGCGGCCTCCTTGGCCTTGACCTTCTGGTCGGCGATGGTCTGCATACTCGTGGCCACCGCCTCGAGGGCCTCGACGTTCTGGACCTTGGCGTTGTTCTTCTCCCCGGCTCGGGTCAGGGCGACGTCGGCGTCGGCCAGGTCCGCCAGCGACTCGCTGGTCAGGTACGGGGTGAGCGGGTCGAGCGGGTTGCCGCTCTCCTGGTAGGTCTGCACGACGATCGAGCCGAGGTCGGAGCGGGCCGACGTAGTGCTGGAGGCGGCGGAGTCGGCGTTGGCCTGGGCGGTCTGGGCGTCCTTGGTGGCCTTGTTGAGCTCGTCGACGGCGGCCAGGTAGTCCTCATTGGCGGCCTGGGCCTTGATCTGTGCCTCCTCCAGGTTGCTGCTCTCCTGGGCGAGCCGGGCCTCCAGGGAGGCGATGGAGGTGGAGGTCGAGCGCTCGGAGGCCTTGGAGCGATCGATATCGCTCTGGTCCACGGGGTCGGCCAGCACCGACGGCGCCAGGGTGCATGCCAGGGCCACGACTGCGGTGGCGACGACACCGTGTCCGTGCCGTCTTGAGGGGATCGGGCTCACAGGGGTTCTCCGTCGTGATGGGGCTGAACGTGAGGATGACGCCTCACCCGGGGACCGACGTCGGCCCGCCGTCGGGATCCGTTCCGCGGAATCAGGGGGCGCGGAGCGGATCAGGGGACCAAGACGGCAGGCAGCGTCAGCCCGGATGCGACAAAGCCACACTAGTCGCTTTGGTCCCACCTGAAAACAGATTTCACACTATTCACAATCGTAACTTACGCCCCTGTAGTTAGGGGGTTGTGCCTGCATTGGCGGGGCTCCCAGCCGTCGTCATATTTCTGTGATCGATATGGCATCCAGCACAAACGACCGTTTGTGCAGGTCGTCGCGGGTTTAAACGGCCGGATCGTCGCTTAGGCAAGGCGGTCGACCGCGCCGGCACCACCCCGCGTCAAGGGGGCGCCGCGAGGGCACCGCACCGACGCCGCACCCGCACCGAGCTCTCACCGCGGCCGCGTGGCGGACGCCCGTTTGGACCACCCGCGGAGGAAACCGCTAAAGTCGGAGCATGTTCCGTCGTCCTGAGGCCCTTCGGCCGGACACCCCCACCACGGGGCGAATGCGCAGCTGACGCGCACGCCGCCGTCGGCCCACGTGCGCGTCCCCGCCCTCACCCGCACCATCACAGAAGTTGCAGCAACGGTGACGGCGGACGACTCAGCAGCACGACGCCTCGCCCCCTCCTGCAGCCGGACCGGCTCCGACGCCGGCCCCAGCGGGCCCCGGGCAGCCGCCCACCAGCGCGCCGCAACCGCCGGCGCGAGGCAGGCACCGCTCGTGACGCTGACATCGCCGCCGGTCACCGGGAATCACCAAGGAGCCCTCATGACCGACCAGCACCCCACCGCCCCCGAGGCCACCCCCCAGAGCGCGGAGCCGATCCCCTCCCCCACCAGCCCGGCGGGCTGGCGCTTCGAGACCAAGCAGGTCCAGGCCGGGCACGACCCCCTGGCCGAGCCCGCCCACGCCCGGGCCATCCCGATCTACCAGACCTCCTCCTACGTCTTCGAGTCGGCCGAGCAGGCGGCCGCCCGCTTCGCCCTGAGTGACCTCGGCCCGATCTACACGCGCCTGAACAACCCCACCAACGACATCGTCGAGCAGCGGATCGCGGCCCTGGAGGGCGGCGTCGGGGCGCTGCTGACGTCGTCGGGACAGGCGGCCACGACCCTGGCCCTCGTGACGCTGGGCGGGGCCGGGAACAACATCGTGGCCTCGCCCTCCCTGTACGGCGGCACCACGAACCTACTCACCCACACCCTGCCGCGCCTGGGCATCGAGACCCGCTTCGTGGACGACCCGGGCGACCCGGCGGCCTGGGCGACGCTGGCCGATGAGCGCACCGTCGCCTTCTTCGGGGAGACGATCCCCAACCCGCGCGGCGACATCCTCGACATCGAGGCGATCTCGGCGGCCGCGCACGAGCTGGGCATCCCGCTGGTCGTGGACAACACGGTGGCCTCACCCTTCCTGACCCGCCCCTTCGAGTGGGGCGCTGACATCGTGGTGGCCTCGGCGACGAAGTTCCTGGGCGGGCACGGCTCCTCCGTGGCGGGCGTGATCGTGGACTCCGGCAGCTTCGACTTCGCGGCCCAGCCCGAGCGTTTCCCGGGCTTCAACACGCCCGACGAGTCCTACCACGGCCTGGTCTACGCCCGGGACCTGGGGGTGGGCAGCCCGCTGGGTGCGAACCTGGCCTTCATCCTCAAGGCGCGCGCAGAGGGGCAGCGCGACCTCGGCTTCGCGCTGGCGCCGCACTCGGCCTTCCTCATCGCCCAGGGCATTGAGACGCTCTCGCTGCGCATGGAGCGGCACGTGGACAACGCTCTGGCGGTGGCCACCTGGCTGGAGGGGCGCGACGACGTCGCCTCGGTGCGCTACTCGGGGCTGGCCTCCAGCCCCTACTACGAGCGGCACCGCAAGTACTGTCCGCGCGGGGCGGGCTCGATCCTCGCCTTCGACCTGGCCGGTGGGCGCGAGGCGGGGGCGGCCTTCATTGACGCCCTGAGCCTGTTCTCCAACCTGGCCAACATCGGGGACGTGCGCTCGCTGGCGATCCACCCGGCCACCACGACGCACTCCCAGCTCGACGACGCCGGCCTGGCCGCGGCCGGGATCAGCGCCGGGACCGTGCGCCTGAGCGTGGGGATCGAGCACATCGACGACATCCTGGCCGACCTCGAGCGCGGTCTGGCGGCGGCCCGGGCCGTCGGGGCGGGCGAGCCGAGCGCGGCGGCCGGGGCCTGAGGCGGTCTGTCATGAGTGCGACCACGTCCTCCTCCTACCCCGTCTCCAGCGGCAGCACCGAGACCGAGCCGGCCGCCTACGGCGTGGGGACGGCCTCCTCCAAGCTGGTGGACCGCAAGGCCGGCTCCCCCACGGGCGCCTGGCGGCCAGGCGACGAGCCGGGGCACCGCCGGTTCCTGGAGATCGGGGACCTGCCCCTGGAGTCCGGGGAGGTCCTGCCCAACACGGTCCTGGCCTTCGAGACCTGGGGGGAGCTGAGCCCGCAGCGCGACAACGCGGTCCTCGTGCTGCATGCGCTCACCGGCGACTCCCACGTCACCGGTGAGGCGGGGCCCGGGCACCCGACGCCGGGCTGGTGGTCGGACCTGGTGGGGCCGGGGCGGGCCATCGACACCGAGCGCTACTTCGTGGTGGCCGCCAACATCCTGGGCGGCTGCCAGGGCTCGACGGGGCCGTCGTCGACGGCGCCGGACGGGCGCCCCTGGGGGTCGCGCTTCCCGTGGCTGACCACGCGCGACGCCGTCGAGGCCGAGGCGCGCCTGGCCGACGCCCTGGGGATCGAGGTCTTCCACCTGGTCATCGGGGCCTCACTGGGCGGGCACCGGGCGATCGAGTGGGGGGTCACCCACCCGCAGCGGGTGCGCAACCTGGCGCTAGTGGCCACCGGCGCCTCGACGACCGCCGACCAGCTGGCCTGGTGCCACCTGCAGGAGCTGGCGATCGTGGCCGACCCCTTCTTCTTCGACGGCGACTACTACTCCCACTCGGTGGGACCGGTGCGAGGGCTGGGGCTGGCGCGGGCGCTGGCGCACACGACCTACCGCAGCGCCGCCGAGCTCGACGAGCGCTTCGGGCGGCGCCACCAGGGAGAGGAGGACCCGGCGGTGGGCGGGCGTTACCAGGTGGAGTCCTACCTGGACTACCACGCCGGCAAGCTGCTGGCGCGCTTCGACGCCAACACCTACCTCATCGTCACCCACTCGATGATGGTGCACGACGTCGGTACCGGGCGCGGCGGCATCGAGGCGGCGCTGGCCAGGGTGCAGGCGCGCACGCTCGTGGTGGACGTGGACTCCGACCGACTCTTCCTGCCCGCCCAGGCCGAGGAGCTGGCCGGCGGCATCCCCGGCGCGAGGCGCGAGACCATCACCTCCCTGCACGGGCACGACGGCTTCCTCATCGAGGCCGAGCAGATGGACGCGATCCTGCGCGACTTCCTGGCCGGGGCACCCTGAGAGCCCAGAAGGACCGGCCACCCAGCGGGCCTCCGAAGCGCCCGATGGCGAGGACTTGACCTTGAAGCCGCTTGAACGTTCTCGCCGCCGCGCATATAGTGGACGACATCTAATCAACCGGTCACTAGTTTGATGGAGACATGTATGTCTGATAACGCCAAGAAGCGCGAGAATCTTCAGAAGCTTGCCGACTTTGTAGGTACCAAGACCAGGTCCCTGGGTTTCGAAGACGGACCAAACGGCGAAGCAGCCAACCCTGGGAGCACGTACGCCCAGGGCATCAATGCAGGGGACACATGGACATCCACTCTCGCAGATCAGGAGGCAGCCTCGGTCAAGGAGCCTCTGAACAAACTAGCAGGCGACTTTGCCGATCTTTACGGCTTACTCAATCAAGAAATAAACTCTGACGCCCTAAAAGACGACTAATTCGACCAACACCTTAGTACTTCAATCACAACCAGCACCGAAGAAAGATTCGCAAATGGGCACCATCAAGCTTAATCCCGACAAGCTGAAAAAGAAGATCAAGGGGCTTCGTGACAAGTCCGACGAGGCGGGACGTGCCCGAGCGAGCATCGACACGGAGAGTGAGAGGCTGGGAGACCCTTCACCCTCAAAAGCTGTTGATACGTTCTGCAATAACTCTGCCACCCATATCAATGATGTTCGCGCTTGCGCTAATCGAATCGAGAGCGACATGAACCGCATCATCGAACTCAATCAAAATGGCATAGCCACCATGAACGGCGGAACGATAACCGTGGAGAACGTTCCCGACACGGTGCTTAAAGGAGGAAAGAACGAGTTCGACGCCTGGAGCCAAGGCGCCCTGGACGGAAAAGACGCGCAGACTCTCGCCAACGGAGGAACACCAAAAAGCGGTCGCACACCCAGTGAAGTTCAAGCCTCAATGGAGGCGAACAAAGATAAGTCTTCCTACGCGACAGCCTTCATCGACGGAGTTGGACCGGAGAATATCACAAAACTCCCAATTACATTCGCCTCAGAACAACAGAAAGAAGAGAGCGGATTCAATACACAACTTGCTTCAACTCTCGGAAATATACTAGCAGCCGCAACAAGTTCATGGAGCAGCGAAAAGAATAAGGAAGTGTCGGATAAGATACTTCAAACCGTTGATTGCGAGAATAGCGAGAAGGATCCAACCACCTATCGCGCCGAACAAATAAATGAGGCGAAGCAACTAGTTGCACTAAACTACATACTCGGAAGCCACGATAATGACGGCAACTACGTCAACGACCTACGCTTCGGCACCGACTTTCTCGTCAGAATGGCGGAAGGGTTAGAAAAAATTGATCCCGGAAAAATCGAGACTCTACGTCTCAACGCTAAGTTTTCCAATGAGGACAAAGCATTTTACGCAATGTACGAGAAGGGGCTCTCCTTCAACCCAATGAGCGGAGTCCTAGACGCAATGGGAGGCAATGCGGATGCCGCATTGAAATACCTGGCACCTTCCGGGAAAAATGGCCAGGTTGACACAAGTCGAGTAGATAAATTGACCAAGTACGACTGGAGCTGGGATCCGACCGGATTCGGGGGGCTCACTTCAGCTATCGCCGCAGCATCCAGCAAACGATCATCAACTGCAACCAACCCGTCTGGCGGTCCCTCCGAAAGCGAAAGAGCTCGCCAACTAGCCGGTGTTGCCGTTCACGAAATTGCAGCAAATGTACCCCAAGCCAATCCACACGACTGGGCGTGGGATCGCGCAAAATATCCGAAGGGAACCACCAGCTACGACAATGCGGCAAAGGTTCACATCGCACAGTTACTGGCGAACTGTGCACCTGAACTAACTGAAGCATGGGACAACGGTTCGGCTGTCAATCCATCAACTGGGGAGAAACTCCCAAGGACCACCGAAGATGACTTCAATAAATTAACTTATCGTGTTGCAGATAACGAGAATGCAACTGCAACAATTGCTGCCGGCATTGCCAAGCATGCAACCGAAAGATCGGCAGAACTGATAGCGGAGAATGCCGGAAACAAGGAAGCGCAACTCCAACACATTAACCAAGCATACTCCCAGGGGTCGAGCGCACTTAACCACCTTACTGCCATCGCTGACGTAAGAGCAGACGATAATACCAAGGCTAGCGAGAATGATGCCAGCGTTAAGACGGCTGCTTCCTCTGCTGCTTTAACAGCATTTACGGCAGTGGCTACGGGCGGACTTAGCGCTCCGTTCCAAATAGGAGCATCCGTCGCCACAACAACCCTGACATCTCCCATCATCACCGACAAGGTGTTCGGTGCCGATAAGGTTAAGTCAACCATGAACACTAATCCCGATGAGCAAATGTGGGCCTACGCTGTACGCGATGCAGCAAACGCAGAACTACTCAACGAGAATGACTTCTCTGCGCCAGGTTCCGAAAATTACTCTTGGATCGTCGAGAATAGCGACGGAAAACACCGAATTGATTTATCAAAAGCATCACAAGAGGACCTGAAAGATGTGAAATCTTGGACCGACACCGTTCATGAAAAATTAAAGTCTGAGAAACCTGACGCGAATTCATCTAGCGGGAAAACTGTAGTTCCGGGAGATCCTGCATTTGAGACATTAGCCAAGAATTTTAATGGAAAATCTTCCGATGGCCACAAAGACGGTCACAACGACGCGGCAAGTCGAGAAAAGCCAGGGGTGAGTTAAATGAAGGAAAGCTCCACGACACTACGAACACTGTGCTACATTTTGACGACATTTCTCCTTTTGAGTAGTTGCTCCACAATTAAGTCCATCAAAAATGCGAGAGTCTCCGCCTCAAGCACGGCCGCCGTTGCTGCTAATATTCCAGTATGCGAAGTCACGACCACAGGGGCCGTCGAGCGGAGGCTGGGCCAGCAGGTAGAAATGTTCTTCTACGAGCACAACAATGACTCCTCCTTGGGATCCTCCTACGGATGTTATATATATAGCTTCGTTGGACAGAAAGGCGAAGCAGAAGGATTCCAGGTTAAATACCAACAGAAGACAGCGCTCGATGAAGTGGATGTTCCGGCACTGTACGACGCTCACACCTACGCAGAAGCGGCAGCCTTGGAGCGTGCAACCCGATTCACCCTGAACGGCATCCCAGGTGAAGGAGTGACAATCCCTTTGGAAACCGGTAACTGGGCGGCAGTATGGAGATACCCGGACACCACTATCCTCACTGTCCTCATTAAACGAAAATCGGATGTCGAGAAGATAGCCAGCGGCGGTTCCATCGCTAAGTCCATCACTGAACTCTTCGCCCCACATGTCCCCCAGGTGGCTGCGGGCCCCACGCAGAAGCTGACCTTCTACCCACCAAACGAAGATACCGCTCGAGTGCTAGGAATTCACGACGGCGGCGCCACACCCCTGAAACCATGGCCGTCACCATCACCGTGACAGCATCCCCAACTGAGGCCGAGCAGATGGACGCGATCCTGCGCGACTTCCTGGCCGGCGCATAGACTTCGACAAACCGACAAAAACTTCAGAAACGACGCGGCTCCGGGTCGTTTCTGAAGTTTTTGTCGAAGTGTGTGGCGTGCGCCGCGCCGTCAGAGGCCGAGCGGCCGCGGCGACAGGGGTCGAGCGGTCGGGCCATCAGGGACCGAGCGGTCGGCATCCGGCGACTCGCCCGACTTTGCAGAATCGAGATGTTCCGTTACCTTATCGTGAGACGTCTGACATCTACCGTCTACGTCTCCTGTTGAAGGCAAGGCCGCCTCGGCACCCTAGAACGGAACACCTATGACATCGCACAGTCCTTTTTCCCGGAGGCGCCTGCCGGCCCTCCTGGGCTCCCTGCCACTGGCCGCCACCGGCCTGATCGCCGCCGCACCCCCGGCGCACGCCGTTCCCACCTCTGACGGCCTGGCCGACGTCACCATCACGCAGGTGAACGCACCCGCGGACGGCCTCTACTCCGTCGGCGACGTCATGACCTTCAACATCACCCTCACCAACACCAGCGGCGAGGCCCACTCCTACGCCCCGGCCTCGACGAACCTGTCCGGGAACGTCTCCAAGTGCCGGTGGCGCAACGTCCCGGCCGGGACGACTAAGACCGACTGCACCGGCCTGGCCACGCATACGGTGACCGCCGAGGACCTCAAGGCCGGCGGCTTCACCCCGCAGATCGCCTACGAGGTCAAGGCCGTGGAGTACGCCGGGAAGGCCCTGAGCACCCCGGAGACGATCAAGGGCGCGACGAGCCCGGTCAAGGCCAACTCGCTGCGGGTCGAGTCGATCACGCCGTCGTCGAGCCAGGAGAACTACAAGCTGGGCGACACCGTCACCTACACGGTGCGCGTGCGCTCGGTGTCGGACAAGACGATCAACGTCGCCGCCACCGAGTCCTCCTTCGACGACCTGGGCCGCCAGTGCCACTGGGGCGGCCTCAAGCCGGGCAAGGGCGCCGTCTACAACTGCAAGCCGCTCACCCACACGATCACGCAGGCCGACATCGACGCCGGCCGCTGGACGCCGTCGATCGCCCTGACGGCCACCGGCACCGACGGCGCCGCCCTCCAGACGCTCACCGCCACCGGCAACCCGATCAACGTCGTCGGCGACCACCCGCAGGCCACGCCCGCACCGGCGCCCGACGCGAGCACGGAGCTGCCGGCCTCAATGAGCCAGGCTCAGCACGTGGCCCCCAACACGGCCACCGACAACTACCGCATCCCGGCGATCACCACCGCCCCCAACGGGGACCTGCTCATCTCCTACGACGAGCGCCCGAAGGACAACGGCAACGGCAACGGCGGCAGCGACGCCCCCAACCCGAACCACATCGTCCAGCGCCGCTCCACCGACGGCGGCAAGACCTGGTCGGCGCCCACCTACATCCACCAGGGCACGGAGACCGGCAAGAAGGTCGGCTACTCCGACCCGAGCTACGTCGTCGACCACCAGACGGGCACGATCTTCAACTTCCACGTCAAGTCCTACGACCAGGGCTGGGGCGGCTCGCAGGCCGGCACCGACCCGGACAACCGGGGCATCATCCAGGCCGAGGTGTCGACCTCCACGGACAACGGCTGGACCTGGACGCACCGCACGATCACCGCGGACATCACGAAGGACAACCCGTGGACCGCGCGCTTCGCGGCCTCAGGCCAGGGCATCCAGATTCAGCACGGCCCTCACGCCGGGCGCCTGGTGCAGCAGTACACGATCAGGACCGCCGGCGGCGCGGTGCAAGCCGTCTCGGTCTACTCCGACGACCACGGGAAGACCTGGCAGGCCGGCACGCCGATCGGGACCGGCATGGATGAGAACAAGGTCGTCGAGCTCTCCGACGGCTCCCTCATGCTCAACTCGCGCGCCTCGGACGGCTCCGGCTTCCGCAAGGTGGCCCACTCCACCGACGGCGGGCAGACCTGGAGCGAGCCGGTGTCCGACCAGAACCTGCCCGACTCGGTGGACAACGCCCAGATCATTCGGGCCTTCCCCAACGCCGCGCCGGACGACCCGCGCGCCAAGGTGCTGCTGCTGAGCCACTCGCCGAACCCGAAGCCGTGGTCGCGCGACCGCGGCACCATCTCGATGTCCTGCGACGACGGCGCCTCCTGGACGACCAGCAAGATCTTCCACGAGCCCTTCGTCGGATACACGACGATCGCGGTGCAGTCCGATGGCAGCATCGGCCTGCTCAGCGAGGATGCCCATGACGGCGCGAACTACGGCGGCATCTGGTACCGCAACTTCACGATGAACTGGCTCGGCGAGCAGTGCGGCCAGAAGCCGGCCGAGCCGAGCCCGGCACCGTCGCCGACGGCAGCGCCCTCGGCGGCACCGACGGAGAAGCCGGCCCCGTCGGCCGCGCCGAGCGCCGAGCCCACTCAGGCCCCGGCACCGTCCTCCGCGCCTGAGCCGAGTGCTGCCCCTGAGCCGAGCAGCGCCCCGGCTCCGGAGCCCACGACCGCCCCGAGCACTGAGCCCACGCAGGCTCCCGCACCGAGCTCCGCGCCTGAGCCGAGCACTGCACCGACCGCTGCGCCCGCACCGGAGACGTCCTCTGCTCCGGCCGCTGAGCCGACGCAGGCCCCGACGGTGGCGCCTTCTGCTGAGTCCACGCAGGCGCCGGGTGCGCAGCCGAGCGCCGCGCCGTCGGAGAAGCCGGGAGCACAGCCGAGCTCGGCCCCCAAGCCGGGTGCGACGAGTCAAGCGCCGTCGGTGGCGAACCCGAAGGCAACCGCCGCGGCGACGCAGTCGGGGAAGCCGTCGTCGAGCGCGAGCCCGGCGCCGAGCCGGAGCGCGACGGCAACGTCGAAGCCGGGCATGGAGCCCGATGAGATTGATCGGCCGTCTGACGGCGCCATGGCGCAGCCGACCGGTGGTGCCAGCGCGCCGAGCGCTGCGCCGACGCAGGCGGCGAAGGCCGGCAGCAGGCTGTCTCGCACGGGGACCAACGCGCTGCTGGTCTTGGGCCTTGCGGGTGTCGCGGTTGTCGGTGGGTACCTGCTGCTGCGGGCTCGTCGCTCGAAGAACTGAACACGCGACGAGCCGACCAGCCGGCTCTGAGCACTGACTGAGGGGTGGGACGCCGACGCGTCCCACCCCTCAGTGCTGTTCCGCGCGGCGACGCTGACCGCCTCAGCAGCGCGGCCCGACCTTCCTCAGGCGCAGAACGCCCAGCGATGTCCAAATCGGACACAAAGGCCTAGAACGGGACAGAACCGGCGAGAAGAAACCGCACGATTCCAACGTTCTGTTTCCCGGGTTGGCAACGCCGGGCCTCCTTTGTATCCGATTTGGACACCGAACCACCTGCGCAACACCAAGAGGATCAACCTGTGAGCCCACGGATGAGCCATCGGCCGCCACCGCAGACAATCGATGGCATCAAGGCCCGCCAGACGCACTCACACGCCCGGATCAACATCGCCACCCTGCTATCCCCTCTTAACTACTAGCGTTATTAACGGCCTCCGTTATACCCTGTCGTTGTGATCAGGTCCTTCGCGGACAAGGCGACCCAGCGAATGTGGCGCGAGGAGTACATTCGTGCCCTCGACAGGTCGCTCCAGCGCGCCGTGCTACGCAAGCTGGAGCTTCTGCACGCAGCAGCCGATGTCGAAGACCTGCGCATCCCACCGGGCAACCGGCTCGAGCGGCTGACTGGCGATCGACGTGGCCAGTACAGCATTCGGGTCAACGCCCAGTGGCGACTCTGCTTCACCTGGCATGAAGGAGGTGCGGATGATGTCGAGCTCGTCGACTACCACTGATGCTGACCGGATCGACCCGATTCACCCGGGCGAGGTCCTCATGGAGGACTTCATCGAGGGGTTCGGGATCACCCAGAACAAGCTCGCCACGGCCATCGGCGTGCCCCCGCGCCGCATCAACGAGATCGTGCACGGCAAGCGCGGCATCACTGCGGACACCGCGGTACGCCTGGCCAAGTACTTCGGCACCTCTGCCGAACTCTGGATGAACCTGCAGAGCCACTTCGAGCTCAGGCTCGAGCGCCAGGCCCTGCGCGAGCAACTCGACCACATCGTGCCGCTGCAGCCGGTGGCGTAGACAACGCAGACGGCATACATGACCGACGCTCGCCTCCGGAGAAGTGAGCCGGTAAGAATCGAGCCCAGGTGGACCCGGAGTTGCTGAAGGGCCCCAGCGGCCCTCCGTCCTCACCAACGAGGCGTCCGACAGTGTCCAAATCGGACACAAAGGCCCAGAACGGGACAGAACTGGCGAGAAGAAACCGCATGATTCCAACGTTCTGTTTCACGGTCTGGCAACACCGGGGCTCCTTTGTATCCAATTTGGACACCGACACCCTCCTGCGCCCCTGCAATGCGGTCAGGTTCGAGCGCGAGAGCCCGTGAGAGCCCGTTCGTATGCGTAGAGCAGACGACGGGCATTCTTGGTCGACCGGAAGAGGTAGGCGGTCTCCTGCCAGCTCGCGTACTCGTCAGCAGGCATGAGAACCGCTCGACCGTTGCTCGAGACGATCTCGACGGCATGGTGACTGGTGGCGATGCGGTCAATGAGCGCTGGCAGCATCCGACTCGCTTCGTCGGCACTGACGCTCACCGTCGCTCCCCTGGCTTCACACGGCATTGGAGTATCGTATCGGTCCCTTCGCCTCGGATGGTGGCAAGGTGGCAAGAGTTGCCGAAGCCGCCAGCAAGAGAGTCCAACAACTTCACCGTGCATGCGTGACCGACGTTCACCTCCGGTGAGGTGCGCCGGTGCGGTTCGGGCGGGGGTGACAGGACCGCAGATACTCGCCGAACACGCTTCGACGAGGCGAACGCTACGGAGGCGATCGATATCACCGACCGGCGGGTCGCCGGTTTACTCGACGTCGATGGGGCCGTTGATGTGGAGGGTCTCGACGTCAAGGCGTCGGTTGACTCGCGAGGCGGTGGAGTCGTCGATGCGGCCAGAGAAGCGCAGGCCGTGTACGCGCTCGCGCAGGTGCTCGATGACGGCGAGCCGCAGGGCGCTTTCCGGGCCGCAGTACACATCCGCCTCGCTCTCTGTGGCCGAGTTGAGCACGGACTGGTGACGACGTGCATAGTCGGCGCGCACCGCCTCGATGGCTGCGTCGTCGTCGACGCCCGCGCGTTCGGCGATGGCATCGAGCTGACTGATGGCGTCGGCGAGGATCTCGGCGAGGGCCTCGGTCTCCTGCGACTCGACGGACTCGGCGGTCTGCGTGCCGGCCGAGGGCCTGGCGTTGGCCCAGCGGACCACGTAGGGCAGGGCGAGGCCCTGGATGAGGAGGGACAGGAGGGTCGCGCCGGCGACGACGAGGATGATGAGGTTGCGCTCGGCGTAGGCGGCGCCGTCGAAGGAGACGGGGATGGACAACGCCATCGCAAGTGAGATCGCGCCGCGGAAGCCGGCGACCGTGGAGACGACGCGGCCGCGGAAATTGGTGCGGCGCAGGCGCTGCTCGGGGCGGCGGTCGAGGGCGCGGATGGAGTAGATGATGAGGTGCTGGCCTGCGAATCTTCCCGCGACCATGGCGATGTAGATGATGGGGATGAGGATGAGGCCGCGCACGAGGTCGGCGTGAGGGAGCTCGGCGACGATGCCGGGGAGTGCCACTCCCACCATGACGAAGAGGATGGTGTTGAGGATGTGGGTGAGGATCGTCCAGAAGGGGATGCCGAGGACTCGCGAGCCCAGGGACATGTGCGGCGCGGCGAAGCGGGAGATGACGATTCCGCAGGTGACGACGGCGAGCACGCCCGAGCCGCCGATCTCCTCAGCGAGGAAGAAGGTAACGAAAGGGGTTGCCAGGGCGGTGATCGTCGCCAGCATGGGGTCGTCGGTGATGGTGCGGACCCGGATGCCGATCTTCGTGACTGCCGCGCCGACGAGGACTCCTGCACCGATTCCTCCCCCGAAGGATAGAAGGAGCTGATGTGCGACGAGGCCGGCGGTGACGCCGGAGGAGTCCTGCGCGGCTTGGAGGGCGATGGCGAAGATGACCAGGGCGGTGCCGTCGTTGAGGAGTGACTCGGCCTGAAGAATGGTGCGGCCGTTGGGGTTGATGCCTCGTCCCAGGCTGGAGACGGCGGTGGCGTCGGTGGGGCCGAGGCAGGCGCCGATGAGGAGGGCGGCTCCCACGCTCAGCCCCGTGAGGACGCCGATGAGGGTGATGAGGGCGGCTGTGATGGCGACGAGGACCGTGGCGCTGAGGATGATGCCGCGCAGGCTTCGCCGCATGCGGTTGAGGGAGACTGACAGCGATTCCCAGTACAGGAGGATCGGCAGGAAGATCGTGAGCACCACGGCGCTGGGCAGGGACATCTCCTCCCCCACCGGGAGCAGGGCGATGCCCACACCGGAGGCGATGAGAAGTACCGGGGCGATGAGGCGGAATCTGTTGGCGATCGCGTAGGCGACAACCGAGGCGCCGATGAGGGCGACGATCATCTCGATGGTCATGAGGCTGCCGGGTTCCCTTCCTGGGATGAGTGTGGCGGGCGGACTGCGGTCGGCCCGGGAGAGGGGCGCAGTCAAGTCCGGCTTGGGGCCAGGTCTGTGTCAGGCCCAGGCCAGGCTAGGCCGGGCGCAGCCTACAGACGCTTCCTTCAGCGCCCCTGGGGATACTCGATTCGCGTGCGTGACCGATGCTCACGCTCGGCGAGGTAGGTGGGGTCGTAGAGAAAGGTTGTGGAGACCTGGCCGCGCGATCGGGTGACGTGCGCTTGGCCGACCAGCCGGTGGGAGCCATTGGCATCGGAGACAATCTCGATAGTGATCATCGGGCGCGCTTTCTGGTGAGGCGGCCGGCGCGGAGGCGGCCGATGTCGCTGGCCAGGGGATCGGCCGCGTCGACAAGCTGGTCGAGGATGCCCAGAGCGCGCAGCACCTGGGTGACGCTGTTGAAGCTGACGTTGGGGTTGCCCGATTCGATCTTGCGCAGGGTGTCACGGGTGATACCAGCCCGCTCGGAGACCTGCTGTGCGGTCAGGCCGAGCACCATGCGCCACCCGCGCACATGCTCTCCGAACTCCGTCACCTGACGGTGGATCCTGTAGCCCGACATGTTCCCCCCGTTCGCTATGGCGACTATCGTGGCCAGAACCGACAGTTGTGGCGATGTTGCTCGTCGTATGGTTCAGCGAACGTGGGGTGGACAACGGTTGCGGCAACTGATGATCGTTCCCCAGTCGCTTGGACCGCTCGCCGGCGGGCTGTCCACCTCGTGGTTCAGGGACAGGGCGTGATGACCTTGTCCGACGACGGTCCGCCGTTGTTTCTGGACTGCTCGCGGCAGCCGACTTTCGTTGACCCACAGGCGGCGATCTGCCAGCCGACGAACCTGCAGCCTCGGCTCATGAGCGGCTTCGAGGCGCCCCTCTCATTGGCCGCAACTCGGGCGAGTCCTTTCAGCAGGCCTTCCACGGCCCGAGCTCCGTGACGGTCCAGCCCAGAGAAGTCCAGCCGGTGTTGGTATCGTGCTGAGCGAGACGTAACGACAGCGGGCGCGGCTACCAGCAACTATGCGGTCATAGTCGGGCCTCGCCTTGGTTCGGTCGATGGAGTTCCTCTACTGGGCCGCCTTGATCTCAACGAGCACCCAGCACCGGACCGGGCCGTAGTTCTCACAATCCTCACACTGGCGGTCGATAGCGAGCCCGTCCGTCTCGCGATCCTGGCTGATGCGTAGGTAACCGCAGCCCTACGCAGTGATGGAAATGGCATGGGGCACACGATAGACGCTCAGACGTTGGCACTGCCCGAAACAACACACGTCGCGCCACCCACAAATAGGCGTCACGTTGTTCTACTGGACAGCCTCACCGAAGCCCTCGATGCCAGCACCGAATTTTCGCGTATAGCCCGTACATCGCGATAGATCATGCCGGCTAGATCTAGCGACCCGTCCACGACGATAGGAGTCTTCGGCCAGACAACATCAGTTCAGGCAGTGTAAGCACTCTCTCCGTTGTCACCGTATGCCGTAAGCACGTGCTCCAACACCAGCTCAACCTTCTCGTTGAAGATTTCGGTAGTATACGGATCATCGGGAAGATTCTGGTCGAGTACTCGGCGGATAGTACTATCAACGTCGTTAAGTACGTCGATCTTACGGCGCCAGTCCTGGATAAGTTTCTCGTGCAGGTGCTCCAGCAACTTCCTAGCGCTAACCTTCACCCGCTCGCGCTCCTCGTCGGTGAGCTCCGGCTCGGGCTGGGTCAGCAGGTCGAAGATCGCGAGCTCTTCCTCGTTGAGGCCTTCGCGGACGCTGCGCTCCTCCTCGGCCGACAGAGTCTGCGATAGGTTGATGAGACGTTTGAGGTACTCGTCGATGTTCACACTGCCTGCATTATAAGCCGCGATGAGTTTCTCGATTCGCTCTACCAACTCGTACCGGGTCGGATTACGCATGACGGATGAGATCACCTGTTGCCGCAGTAGCTGGGCGAGGCGGTTGGTCTCAGCACGCTTTCGCTTGCCGAACTTGGCCGCCAATCCATCGAAATCAATCTGGCCGAGATCGATGAGCAGGTCAGGAGTGTCGCCTTCTGCCACGGCGCAAATAAGGTACTCCTCGGCCCCTAGGGAGCGATCGAGCAGGGCGTCCACCTCGTCGCTGAGGCCTCCGAGGTTCGGCGACGGCGGACGGGTTACCTCGGCGATCCGTTCAGAGAGAACTCGCACGGCAGCGACGGTACTTTGCTGCTTCACCGCCGCCGGATTCGGAAGCAGTGCCTTGAATAGCTTTCGTACCTGCCGCGCCTGCTGCTGAAACTCGGTGCGCGTCTCCTCGTCCACCAGCAGTGCTTCAACGGCGAGGTCGCGCTGAACGATGTGCTCGAAACCCCTGGCGTCCCGCATGGCCGCGAGGTCAACCCCGACACTCGAGCAGAAACCGGACAGTTTGCTGACGGCTGCGTCGAGTTCTCCGGCCAGGGCATCGATGATCTCGATCGGCGCGTCGCCGCCATCCCCCGCTCCATACACAGCGAGGGCCTTCTCTAGGTTCCGGAAGACGCCGACGTAGTCGACGATCAGACCGTTCTCCTTATCGGGAAAGACGCGATTCGCACGGGCAAGCGTCTGCATGAGCGTGTGGTTGCGCATGGGTCGGTCGAGGTAGACCGTTGAGACACTGGGCGCGTCGAACCCGGTAATCCACATCGCGCAGACGAACACAATGCGAAGCGGGTCCTTCGAGTCTTTGAACCTCTCCGCGAGGTCCTCACGGTTCATCCGTTCGCGGTGCGGCCGGATGTCGAGGCCGCGGTCGTCGAGCGTCTTCAATTCGTTCTGACTGGGTGAGACCACCACAGCCATATCCGTCGACTCCATGAGGTCGATCCGGGACGCCAACCACGCCCGCTCCAGTTCAGGCAGCGCGTCATGCTGCGCCTTAAGCTCGGTTAGATGCTCCACCCACGCCGTCTGGACGAGGTCGTACATCCGCACGGCCGCCGCCTTTTCCAGTCCGACGTACATCGCCTTCCCGGCGAATCCGCGGCCGACGAAGTGCTGCACCAGGTCCTTCGCGATGGCCTTGAGTCGCTCGGGGCGGGTCAACAGCGCGTATTGGGTGGCGAACTGGCGCGCCAGCTGTCCCTCGGCCTCGTCGTCGATCTCGGCCTCTTCGAGCAGCTCGTTGAGCTCCTCGGAGAAGTTCTCGTTGACCAGCTGCAGCTCGGGAATGCGATTCTCGTAGTACAGCGGCACGGTCGCGCCGTCGGCGATAGCGTCGCGGAAGTTATAGATGCTGACGTAGTCGCCGAACTGCTCCCGAGTGGCCTGCTCCTCCCCCGCGATGAGCGGGGTACCGGTGAATCCCATCATGGATGCGTTCGGCAGGGCGGTGCGCATGTTGAGCGCGAGAGTGTCGTACTGGCTGCGGTGCGCCTCGTCGGTGATAACGATGATGTCCGAGCGATCCGACAGCACCGGAATCTGTTGCTCACCCTTGGCCTTCGACACCTGGAACTTGTGGATCAGCGTGAAAACGTACCGGTGGTCGGCGGCGAGCAGCTCGCGCAGGTGCGCCACGGACTCGGCGTGTACGCGCGCCTCAGGCGAGATCGCACCAGCGTCAGCGAATTCGCCGTGCAGCTGCGTGTCGAGCTCGGTACGGTCGGTGACCATAACGAAGGTCCACTTGCCTGGCAGCTGACGCAGCACCTTCTGCGTGAACCACAGCATCGACAACGATTTGCCCGATCCTTGGGTATGCCAGAAGACCCCCAGACGCTTCTCGTGGTCGGCGCGCGCCCGTTGCAGGTTGTCGATCGCGGCGTTGACGCCGAGGTACTGATGCGATCGCGCGACCACCTTGATGAGCCCGCCCGGCCGTTCTAAGTAGGCAACAAAGTTCTCCAGTAGGTCGAGCAGCACCCGCGGGTCACACGTACCACGCAACGCTGTGGCCAGCGCTACCTCGCTCTGGTTGGACTTCGCGCGGGTGCCCTTGGCGTCGAGCACCAACCAGTCGTTGAAGAAGTTGTACGGCGAGTACGTTGATCCAACCTTAGCCTCCGCACCGTTGGACAGCAGCACGAACAGGTTCGGCACGAACAGCTGCGGAATTGTGTCACGGTAGTCGGTGATGTTCTCCTCGTACGCGGCTTTCACCGCCTCGTTCGGCTTCTTGAACTCCATGAGCACGAGCGGAATACCGTTGACGAAGAGCACGAGATCGAGCCTGCGGCTGTGCAGGTTGCCCTTGACCCACACCTGTTCTGCAGCCAGCAGGTCATTCACCGTGGGCCGGGCGAGGTCGATGAAGCGAAGCGTTTCGATCTGTTTCTCCCCGAGTTTGTCCACCCACTCGGCATGGTAACCGTCGCAGACAAGGTCTCGGACCTCCTGGTTGGCACGCACCGGGTCCATTGCCGAGCGGTCCTTGGTGAGTGTCTCGATCGCTTCCTCGATCGCAGAGAGCGGCACGTACGCTGGGTTGAGGTCACGCATTGCCGACCGCAGCCGGTAGGTGAGCACAACGTCTCGGTGTGAGTCACGTCCGAGTGTTCCCGCCCGACCCAACTCCTCAGCGTACGCATCGACAGTGGACCACCCCAGCTGCACCAACAGGTCTACACTGGGTTTCTCCACGTACCAGTACTCCGGACCGGTAGGTGTCATCCGACTACCTCCTTTGCAACCACCGCGTCCAGGTCTAGCCCGGACACATCGATCTGACCCGTCACGAGTTTGGGGAGCAGGAGGTCGCGGGCCGCCGACAACGCTGAGATCTGCCCCGCAAGTATGTTGCCCGTCTTATGCATCGGGTCGATCAACTCTGCAAACGCCTGGGCGACCGGGCGACTCGGCTGGGCGAGACTCAATTGCTCGACGTCGGAACGCCGAAGTTCGGTCTGTCCTGTTGCTCCAGTCCCCAACCGTTCAAGCGTGGGCTGCTCTGACATCAACGACATACCATACCAACAGACATATGCTTCGTCAGTGGCGCGACAGATCGTTACGTGAGAATCGACGGTGACACCTTCCCGAGGCCCCCGGTAGACGCCGACACGGCCAAGGGTACCCACACCGGTAGAGTTGATAAGAACGTCACCCGGACGAACTTGCTTCGCTCCCGCAACGCCCCGACCATGCCGCCGCGCGAGATCGAGCGTCACCCGCCCATCTCGAATACACCTTTGGTTGATGACTCGCCACTCGCCGTCCTCCGAGTACTTCGGTGCGATCCCGCGTGCCAGAACGGAGGATATGTCACCCAGCTGGCAAACCTGCCAACCCTCTGGAACTGGGCCGAGCGGTGAGTCGACGATGGGGACGTCCTGGTGGCCCGGGAAGCGGAGCTTCACGAACCACTCGCGGTAGATGGCCCGCGCCATCTCCTCCAGCACCTCGATCCGCCTCCAGTTCTTCTCGATCAGGTCATCCATCGAGGTCAGAACTTCGGCTACGCGGCGCTGGATGCCGACCGGCGGGAGCGAAACGTCGAAGTGTTCCAAGAAAGGCTTCCACTTGAAGTTCGTTATGCCCGTCGACTGAACCTGGAAGCTTTCAAGCCTGCCGTCACGATATCCCAGCTGGAGGTCTCGGAAAACGTACGCAGGTACAGCCAACTCAGGATCTATCCGAACAAGCTTGCAAAAGCTCGCGCACATGACTGGATGATCGAAGCGAGCAAGCAACTCATCCGTCACGTACAAGGCGCGCCCCACCGGCTGCCCCTTACTACCCCCGGACACCTCGAAAACGATGTCCCCTGCCTGGAGGCTGCGGGAAGCAAGGTTGGACGACTTGTGAAAACGAAGCGGCACCGATCTCAAATCGCCAACAGCCACCCTGGGTATGTCGGTGCCGCGAATGACGTAAGCGGGTGTATCCGAGGTTGGATTCGGAGTCTCGGTACCCCACCCGCCCCCAATGTGGTGGGAAACGATGCCACCAAACCTGACGGTCATGATCCAAGAACCCCGTTGATCGCCGCGTCGACCTGGATACGGAGGGCGTCGGCCTCATCGCTGAGTTGAGTGAACTCCTCATGTAGGCGTCGTAGGTCGCCCAAGAAGTCGACGTCTTCTTCGTCGACGGCGGCGGTGCCGGTGTAGCGGCCAGGGTTGAGGCTCCAGCCCTGTTCCTCAATCTCGGCGCGGGTGGCGATTTTGCACAGGCCGCCGACGTCGACGTACTGGCCGCCAGGGAAGTTCTGCTCAAGGAGTTTGTTACCGCCGTCAACAGTCTGGACTTCTTCGCCGCGATAGAGCCTCACGATGTTGGAAATGAACTCGATATGTTCCGCGGTGAAGTCGCGGTGGGCGCGGTCGATCTGGTGGAAGATGTGCCGGGCGTCGATGAAGAGCACTGTGTCCTCCCGTTCAGTGCCCAGCTTTCCTTTGTCAAGGAACCACAGCGTCACCGGCAGGGTGACCGTGTAGAAAAAATTCGGCCCGACAGCCACCATCACATCGACGGTGCCGGACTCAATGAGCTGCTGACGGATCTCCTTCTCAGAGTATCCGGCGTCGCCCGCGGAGTTGGCCATGACAAATCCGGCGCGCCCCTTGGTCGAGAGAGCGGCGTAGAACTGCTGGATCCAGATGAAGTTGCCATTGTCAGCCTTGGGCACACCGAAAGGGAAGCGCTTGTCGCCTGCGAGCTGGTCCTTCTTGATCTTGTCGACGTTGAACGGCGGGTTGGCCATGACGAAATCGAATGAGCCGACGGCCTTGTGTGGGTCCTCGTAGTAGCTGTTGGCCTGGCGAATGTCACCAGACAGGCCGTGCAGGGCGAGATTCATCTTCGCCAAAGGCACGGTGTCCTCGGTCTTCTCGGTGCCGAAGATCGACAACTTGTAATTGGCTGTCTCGTGGTGGCGCTCGACGAACTTCGCACACTGGACGAACATTCCGCCCGACCCACAGGCCGGGTCGAACACGCGCCCCTGGAAGGGCTGCAGGATCTCGACGATCAGACGCACGATCGAGTACGGGGTGAAGTACTCGCCACCACCCTTTCCTTCCTGGGCAGCGAAGTTGGAGAGAAAATCCTCGTAGATGAACCCGAACGCGTCGCCTTCAAGCTGGGTGGGTAGTGGGGCAAACAGGCGAAGGAGTTCGATAAGGGTCGAGCGTTCAAGCTTCTGATACCCGCGTGGCAGGACGTCCTCCAGCTCTGGGTTTGTCTCTTCGATACCCTTGATCGCGTCGTCAGTCGCCTTGCCAATGTCCTCCCCCTCTGGCAGGTTCACTATGTAGGACAGGCGAGACTCATAGGGCACATAGAGCACGGACTTCGCCTTGTAATCCGCGACGGTGGCCGGGTTGCGCCTCGTGGCGCCAGCCTCGACTGCAGCACGCACCGTATCGAACCTGTTCTCCGCGTACGCCAAGAACACGAGGCCCAGCACTGGATCTCGGTACTGCATAGGTGTGAGCTTGGAGTTAGCGCGAAGCTCATCTGCCGCGGACCATAGTGTCGCGCGGACTTGTGCGAGATCAGAAAATTTCATTCCGCCTCCTCAATGGGAGATACTTCCGGCTCGGGTTTCATTGTCACGAAGACTTCGTCGATAAATTTTGATACTTCATGACCCCCAAGATTAACCATAGGCGCGCTACGCTCTGATGAAGGTTCCAGATATTTCCCAAAGGGGGGAATCCGCACTGGGCGCTTCGGCATCATGCGATACCAGGGCGGCGGCTCATAAAAGGGGGGTGTAAACTTACCCGGATCATCCCAGTAGGACGGCATATAGGCTTCAATATACGGCCATGAAGCAGCATCTACGGCCGCTTGGAGCTGGCGAATCTCTTCGAACTTTTCAGACTCTTCCTGTCTGGATCCGGAACGCGCAAGGAAGAATGAGTCCAGCGCTGCTCCCAGGCGGTCATGACAGGCTAGAAGCGCTAAGAAATTTGTATCGGCATTTGGAGTCAACGCAAGGATTGCCACCTGTGAATTATATGCTCGCAGGCACCGCATGAGCTCCTCTCGAACTTGCGGGTTTTTGAGATTCTGCCACGACATCCCCGCGTGACTAACAGCTTCCCACCCCATTTCAGCAGTCACCCGCACCGCATTACCAGTAACAGCGGTCCGCTTTGAGCGCTCACGCCTTACCGCAAGCCAATCAGTAAACCACGCGGTGAGCACGGCGAAGATCACCATGGAGAACAGCGCCGTAATCATGGCATGACCCAACGCGAATACCTGGAACCGAGCCCAAAAGAGGTCAGCCAGCACAGCTCCTAGCCCTAAGACGCACGCCACCATCGGCGGCCAGAACTCCAGCAGGTTGGCCACCCGCGCCCAAGTAAAGAACCGCACGACCCCTTTCCTGAGACGCTTCAATTCTTGCCACCAAACGTAAGTCCTGTCCTAAACTCGACCACGTCTCCGTCTGCCATGACGTAGTCCTTTCCTTCCATGCGCACTCGGCCGTGAGCGCGGGCTTCGGCAACGCTGCCGTACTGGACCAGGTCATCGTAGCTCACGATCTCGGCCTTGATAAAGCCTCGCTCGAAGTCCGTGTGGATGACGCCCGCCGCCTGGGGCGCCGTCGCGCCCTTGCGGATCGTCCACGCGCGGGACTCCTTCTCCCCCGCCGTCAGATACGTCTGCAGCCCCAGCGTGTCAAACCCAACCCGGGCCAGCTTGTCCAGGCCGGACTCCTCCTGCCCGTTGTCGTGCAGCATCTCCGCCGCCTCCTCGGGCTCCAGCTCCACGAGCTCGGCCTCGAACTGGGCGTCCAGGAAGATCGCCTCCGCCGGCGCCACTAGCTCGCGCAGCTCGGCCTGGCGGGCCTCGTCGTTCATCCCGGCGTCGTCCATGTTGAACACATAGATGAAGGGCTTGGTGGTCATGAGCTGGAAGGTCTTGAGCACCTCCGCGTCAATCCCTGCCGCCTCGGCCCCGGCGGACAGCAGCGTCCCCTCCTCCAGGACCTTGAGGGCCGCCTGCGCCGTCTCCAGCACCACCGGCTCAGTCTTCCTACCCCGCACCTCCTTCTCCAGGCGCGGGATCGCCTTCTCCAGGGTCTGCATATCCGCCAGCACCAGCTCGGTGCTGATCGTCTCGATGTCCCCGGCCGGCTCCACCTTCCCATCCACGTGGACCACGTCCGGGTCCTCGAAGGCGCGCGTCACCATGCAGATGGCGTCCGCCTCGCGGATGTTGGCCAGGAACTGGTTGCCCAGCCCCTCGCCCTCGCTGGCGCCGCGCACGATCCCGGCGATGTCCACGAAGGAGACCGTCGCCGGCACCACCCTCGCGGAGTGGAACAGCTCGGCGAGCTTGTCCAGGCGCGCGTCCGGCAGGGGCACAACCCCCACGTTCGGCTCAATGGTCGCGAACGGGTAGTTGGCGGCCAGGACGGTCGCGCGGGTCAGAGCATTGAACAGGGTGGACTTGCCGACGTTGGGCAGTCCGACGATTCCGATGGTAAGTGCCACGCAGGAGAGTTTAGACGGCCCCTGTGACACTGTGCGCCCCGACGGCGTCTCCGGGCCGGGTCACGCCGTCGGCACCCCGCTTACTTACCGGCCCTCTCGTTCACCCGGACCGAGGCCCGCAGATCACGCCACGAGGTGTAGAAGCCCCCGCTGGCGTTGGCCCCGATCCCGGCCGTGACCGCAACCAGGCCCGCCGCCACCAGGATCACCACGACCCGCCCCAGGATCGCGCCGCCCAGCCGCGCCACCGACCGCCTACCGCCATCGCGCCGTCGGCCCCAGCGGGGTGACCAGAACATGACCACCCCCAGCGCCCCCAGCGAGGCGACCACGGCCACGATGATCGTGCCCAGACCGTTGATCTCGAACGGCATGGCGCGCACCGGCGAGACCGACCCCACCACGCGCTGGTCCTTGGGCGTCTCCGACAGGGGCTTCACACCGGCGGCGGTGGCCTTGGCCCAGGTATCGCCCTGGGGCGCCGTCACGCCGGCCGCCTTGAACACGGCCGGGTCCGAGCCCCACCACGTCAGCAGCGACGGGAAGTAGTTGTTCCACAGGGTCCAGGAGTGCCCACCCGAGGCCGGGGTGTCGACCGTCAACGAGTCCGGCTTGCGCACCGCGTCATCCATGAGCCAGGCGGCCCGGGCCGCACCGGAGGAGTCGTCCTGCGCCCCCAGGACGTAGAAGCGCATGCCGTCGGGCTTGCGCTTCCCCAGCATGGTGGAC
Organism: Actinomyces sp. oral taxon 175 str. F0384; assembly: GCF_000223355.1. Taxonomy (NCBI): domain Bacteria; kingdom Bacillati; phylum Actinomycetota; class Actinomycetes; order Actinomycetales; family Actinomycetaceae; genus Actinomyces; species Actinomyces sp. oral taxon 175. The sequence continues at coordinate 229,449 of NZ_AFUR01000001.1, read as the reverse complement.
AGCCCGTTCTGCGCCTGGAGCGTCTTGCCGCTGTGCGCCAGCGAGCCCTCACCGGGCAGGTCGTAGGACGACATGACCCCCACCGCGCCGAAGCGCTGCGGGACGTCGTAGGCGGTCCGGGCCGCGCAGTAGGCGCCCGCAGAAATCCCCATAATCATCCAGCCGGCCCGCTGCGTGGTGACGTTGGGGAAGGTCGCCTGGATCATGCGGGGAATCTCCTCCGCGGTCCAGGTCCCCACGGCCGGGCGGCCGGCGATGTTGACGCAGTCGGGCTGGCCGCCGTCCACGTTGAGCGAGGGGAACACCAGGATCGACGGCGGGATGCGGCCGGCGTCGATCGCCTCCTGGAGCCGCTGAGGTGAGGCGATGCCCGTCACCAGGGACTGCGGGTCACCGACCCAGCCGTGGAGCCCCTCGAGGACGTTGTAGGTGCGGCCGTCGTCGGGCCGGTAGCCCGCCGGCAGGACGACGCGCACCGGCAGCTTGATGCCGCTGACCGGGCCGGTCCAGGTGGCCTCCTTCGAACCGTCGCCGACGTCGTGGAAGGAAGCCTTCCAGGCCGAGGCCGGGACGGCACCGTAGGCGGATGCCTGCGGCAGGGGCGCGATGCGAGAGGTGGCCTGGGTGCGAGGGGTCAGGGCTTTGACGACGTCGCCGACGTTGCGCACGTAGTGCATGGGCCGGTTGATGAGCAGGCCCCCAAGCACGATGACGAGCACCACCGGCACGCCCACCATGACGGTGCGCGCCGTGTAGCGGCCCACGGCCCGCAGTACCGCGCGCAGCGTGGGGCGGGCGAGTCGGGTGGGACTGTCCGCGCCGCTGGCACGCGTGGTGGCCGGAACAGTTCGCGGCAGAAGGACCGCGGCGACGATGGTGGTCAGAACGGCAAGGACCAGCACGACTGCGATCGTTCGGAGGCTGGTCAGCGGGATGCTGCGCAAGAGGCTCACGTCCGATAAGCATGGCACCACCTGCCCAAATACCCATCATCCAGGAGTCGCAGAAGGACCGTGCTCTTGGTCTCCTCCCCTCCGCCGTAGGCAGGATCGGGCAGGACCCAGGACTGTTGCCCCAGGTCCGAACGGTCGGTTGGTACATGCCCGGGAGAAATATGCCCGACGACGCCGCAGGAGCGGGCCGGTGGGCCGGATCGGCGAGCAGGCGGGTGGGCCGGATCGGCGAGCAGGCGGGTGGGCCGGATCGGCGAGGCGGGGTCGTGCCGGTCCGTTCGACGGACGGACGGGCCGGTCGAACCAGCCAGGCGGGGCGATCTGCGCAGGCGGGGCTCCGGGGGGCTTAAGGGCGCCGAATAGATGTCGCACCTCTGGGGCACCATCAGTTCATGAGCTCCTCAGCGGTCCTTCTTCCCATCCTGCTGCTCCTCGTCGGCCTGGTGATCGGCGCGGTCATCGGCTACCTCGGTGCGCTCGCCCGGCGCACCACCGCGCACCAGTCCGAGGGCGAGCAGGTGGCCGAGCTGCGAGCGCAGGCCGCCCAGTGGCAGGCCCGGGCCGAGGAGCTGTCCTCGCGCACCCAGGTGGCCGAGGAACGCGCCGAGCGGGACGGCTCCGTGCTGCGGGCGCTCGCACCTGTACGCAGCCAGCTGGAGCAGGTGGGGGCCCGGGTGGAGTCCTTGGAGAAGCAGCGGGCCGAGCAGCACGCGGCCCTGGCCGAGCAGCTGAGGGCCACCGCCCTGCGCGAGCAGGACCTGGCCCGCTCCACGGCCTCTCTGGAGGGGGCGCTGCGCTCACGCTCGGCACGCGGCATGTGGGGTGAGGTCGAGCTGGCCCGGGTCCTGGAGGCCTCCGGGATGATGCGGCACGTGGACTTCTCCGAGCAGCGCACCATCGGGGCTCTGGTCCAGCGGCGCGGTGGCCCGGCCGGCGCACCGGGCGCAGTGGGCTCAGTGGGCTCGGCGGGTTCGGTGGGCTCGGCCGCCGGTGAGGGTGCTGCCGGCCGCTCCCGTCCGGACGTCGTCGTCCATCTGCCCGGGGAGGGATACCTGGCCGTGGACGCGAAGGCGCCCATGGACTCCTACCTGGCGGCCACCACCGTCCAGGGCTCCGGCCCCGAGGACGAGGAGCGGCGCGGGCAGCTTCTGGAAGCTCATGCCCGGGCGCTACGCGGGCACGTCGACCAGCTCGCCGCGCACCGCTACGACCGGGCACTGGGGGACTCCCCCGAGCTCGTGGTCCTCTTCGTCCCGGCGGAGGCGGTGCTCTCGGCCGCCCTGGAGGCGGATCCCGCACTCCTGGAGCACGCGCTGGGGCGCGGCGTCGCCCTGGCCTCGCCCGTGTCGCTGCTGACCCTGCTGCGCACCTGCGCCACGGCCTGGGCCCGCACTGCCGTCAACGACGACGCCCGCGAGCTGCTGGAGCTCGGCCGCACCCTCTACGAGCGCCTGGGGACCGTCGCCGGTCACCTCGACACCCTCGGTGGGGCACTGCGGCGCAGCGTCACCGCCTACAACAAGGCGGTCGGCTCCATGGAGAACCGCCTCCTGGTAACCGCCCGCTCCCTGGAGACCCTCGGGGAGCAGGTGGACTCCCCCACGCTCATCAGTGCCGACGCCGCCCAGATACGCACCTTCACCGCACCCGAGCTCACCGCCGACGGGCACCCCATCTCCATGTCGTAACGCATGCCACACTCTCAGTCCGTGACGATTGACGCTTCCATGGCGTCTATCAGGCAGCGTTGCCTGCCATCTCATGACTGGCTGACACGCTGCCAGAACGTTTCCATACCCGGTGGGCGGATGCCTCCCCTCATCGGACCTTCTCGGAGGAAGTCATCATGCTGTCATTCATCGGAATGATTATCGCCGGTGCCGTGCTCGGCGCCCTCGCCCGCCTCGTCATGCGGGGCGAGCAGAACATCTCGGTCCTCTGGACCATCGTGCTGGGCGCCGTGGGCGCACTCGTCGGAGGCGCGGTCGCCAGCTTCTTCGGCGTCGCCCACACCAACGGCATCGACTGGATCCGTTGGGCCCTGTCCCTCGTCGCCGCCATCGTGGCGATCTCCGTCTACCTGGGCGTCACCGGCCGCAAGTAGCCCTTCAGCGCCCTGAAGCGGGTTCCGCAGAGGCAGCCACCGCCTCCACGGAACCCGCTTCAATTTTTGTGACGCAAGCCATGACGCAAGGTCGTGAGGATTCCCCAGCTTGCGGCGTCCTACCTACAGCGCGGCAATCAAGACGGGTAGCAACACCAGTCAGTCACGTCGGCCACTCACCCGAGCGGGCCACGGCAGCCACTACGGCGCCGTGACGGACCAGTTGCTGGGCCGCGCGCCACACATCCCGTCACCATCCATTCACGGATCAACGAAAGAGGCTCCTATGAGCAACAACGCCATCCCCCAGACCGGTCAGCAGCGCGAGCGCAACGAGCAGGCCGAGGAGGACAAGACCCCCCGCGGCCCCCTCCAGACCTCGCACGGCGTGACCACCATTGAGGAGAACGTCGTCGCCAAGATCGCCGGTATGGCCGCTCGTGAGGTGCCCGGCGTCTACGACATGGGCAACGCCGTGCGTCGCGCCTTCAGCGCCGTGACCGACCGCATCCCCAACGCCCAGACCAACGTCGCCGGCGGCATCAGCGTCCAGAAGGGCGAGACCCAGGCCGCCGTCGAGGTCACCGTGGTCGTTGAGTACGGTGTCTCCATCGTCGAGGTCTCTGACGCCATCCGCCGCAATATCATCGAGCAGATCGAGGGCACCACCGGCCTGGAGGTCGTCGAGGTCAACATCAACGTCACCGACGTCCACCTGCCCGACGACGACTCCGGCAGCTCCGAGGCCGCCGACCTCAAGTGACCCGTCCTGACGCCCTGATCTGAGGAGCTCTCAATGAAGACAACGTACCTGGCCCTCCTGGTGGGCCTGTTCCTTGGCACCATTCTCGCCTTCGGCTCTTTCGCCGACTTCGTCCTGGTGGCCCTGTGCGGCGCGGCCGGACTGGGGGTGGGCCTCTACCTGGAGGGCCGGGTCGATGTCCACAGCATCCTGGATCGGCGAAAGAAGTGACGATGGCGACCGCTACCCAGCCCGCCATCACGCAGCCGGGGCCCGCCCAGGACGAGGCCTCCTCCTGGGAGCAGCGCGGCACCACCACCATTCCGGCCAAGGTCGTCGCCCAGATCGCCGCCCAGGCCGCCTATGAGACCGGCAACGTCGGCTCCAACGCCGGGGGGCTCCTGGGAATCGGCGCCCGCCGCAACTTCGCCTCCCGGCCGGAGGCCCAGTGCGAGCTCTACGGGCAGGTCGCCGTCCTCCACCTGGACCTCGGCCTGGTCTTTCCCACGCCACTGTCCTCCACCGTTGACGATCTGCGCGCCCACGTGCGCGGCCGCGTCGAGCACCTCACCGGGCTGAGCGTCGGCAAGATCACCATCGAGATCTCCTGGCTCAATCCGAGCAGCCACGTCAGGAAGAGCCTGAAATGAGAACACCCGTCCCGAAACTCATTCGTCGCCCCTCTCGCAGCACCCCCAGTGTCATCCTGGCACTGCTGCTGCTCACGGCCGGAGGCCTGGGGGCCTGGCTGGCGGGGCACCGGATCATCACCGGCACCTGGCCGGACCGCACCGTCACCACGCTCGACGCCATCGGCTCTGCCATCCTCGGCTCCGTCGCGGTGCTCGCCGCCGCCGGGATCGCCGCGGTGTGCGCCCTGGCCATGATCCTCGCGGCCCTGTGGCCGGGTCTGCCCGAGCGCGTCGCGCTCCTCCCAGACACCGTCCCCGGCCAGACCGCGGTGAGGCGCCGTGACCTGGCCAGCCTGGTGAGGACCCAGGTCGAGCAGATCGGCGGGGTCCACTCCGCCACCGTCACCACCCGTCGCTCCAGGGTCGACGTCGTCGTCCTCAGTGTCCTGGACGACCTCGCCCCGGTGCAGGAAGCCGCCCGTAAGACGACCGACGAGGCCCTGGAGACACTCCAGCCCGCGGGCATCACGCGCAGCCGCGTGCGGATCAAGCGCACGAGCTGAAGGAGATACGACCATGCGTTCAGTTTCTGGTGTCCTCAACCGGACGGCCCTGGCCGGCTGCGGGCTTCTCATCGCGGCGGCGTCATCCTGGGTCCTGGCCTCCGGCCTCAGTGCCGGTCGCTCCTGGCCCGATGCCGCCCCCTACCTGGCCACGGCGCAGGACCGAGTCGGCGGCCTCATCGCAGCCCAGGCGCACTGGCTCCTGCCGGTGGCCGCGCTGGTCTCCGTGCTCGCCGTCATCGCCGGGTTGGTCCTGCTCGCCATGCAGATCCCCCGCAAAGCGGCCGCCTCCCCCCTGAGGCTTAGCGACTCCGAGGGCGTCCTCATGGCCACCGTCGCCCCCGAGGTCCTGTCACAGGCCCTGTCCGAGCGGGCCGAGGACGTCCCCGGGGTGGAGCAGTGCGCCGTGTGGGTCACCGGTTCCCCCAGCAGTCTGTGGGTGCAGGCGGACGCCACCGTGTCCCAGGACTGCGAGGTCGCATGGGCCGTGGCGGAGCTCAGGGGCCGGCTCGAGGATGACGTGACCACGTCCCTGGGCACGCGCCCCCGGCAGGTCGACGTCCTGGTGGGGCTGGAGCGCTCCACGAGCAAGCGCAGCGTCTCGCAGACCGTCACGGGGCAGCACTCGCCCAAGACCATCGGGAACGGCGATGGCGCGTGAGACGCGGGACGAGGCCGCAGCGGCGCATCGCCCGCGTCCAGACCACGCCGCACAATCGAGCGTCTCGTCCACCGCGTCGCATGACAAGGACCGCTACCTGGTCCTGCGCGCCCAGGACGGAGACATCAACGCCTTCGAGCAGCTCGTCGAGCGTTATCAGGGCCGCCTGTTCCGCACCGCCTACATGATCGTGCGCAACCGTCACGACAGTGAGGACATCGTCCAGGACACCCTCATCCAGGCCTGGCGCAGTCTTCACCTCGTCAGGGAGCCCGCCGCCTTCCGGGGCTGGCTCATGCGGATCTGCACCAACAAAGCCACCAGCATGGCGCGCAAGCGTCAGCGCCGGGCCACCGACGCCTACGACGCCGAGGGCCTGGAGACCGCGAGCGCCATGGCGGAGACGACGTCGAACAGCACCGCTGACCCGGCCGATTCCAGCGAGGTCAACGCCCAGATCGAGGCGCTGGCCGACCTGTTGGCCTCCGTGCAGCCCGAGCTGCGCATCGTCTGGGTGCTCCGAGAGGTCGACGACATGTCCTACGAAGAGATCGCCCAGACCCTGAACCTGACCGAGTCCACCGTCCGAGGGAGGCTGGCACGCGCCCGTTCTCTCGTCATGCGCCAGATGAAGGAGTGGGCATGAGCACCGTCAACCAGCTCTCACACAGCGTCCGACGCGCGACGGCGTCGGCCACCAAGTCCTTCGCCCGGTCTCATGAGCAGGACGACGCCGACACGCGGGAGTACCAGCGTCTGATCGCCTCCCTGCACGAGGAGTGGGACCGGCTGGAGTCTCAGGCGAGCGCCTCGGTCATGCCCAAGCGCCACCTGATGGATGCCATCCTCGCCGAGACCCGTCACGGCGCCCAGGTGGAGATGCCCGCCACCGACCTGGGCCCCTACAGCATGTCCGAGTTCTCGCTGCGGGCGCTCATCCGACGCACCGTGGACGGCGTGCCCGGGGCGCGCGCCCTGTGCTCCGCCTGCGAGCACGCGCCCTCAGGCGAGGGTCACCGCGGCCTGGGGGTTCCACAGACCATCTCCTGCCGGATCTCCGCCCACCTCAGCGTGGACAGCCTGCCGCAGCTCGGCCAGCAGGTGCGCGACGCCGTTCGGGCCGCCTGCCATGAGAACCTTAGGGTGTCCCCAACCGTCAACGTCCACATCGAGGATCTCCACGATGACGACTAGTCTCTCAGCGGCCGAGCTGGCCCACCTGGTCACTGCTGTCCCCGGCGTCCGAGCAATCGAGCCGGGGATCGGCAGCACGTTGAGGGCGCTCGATAGCCGCATGCGCCAGCAGGATCCTCAGCAGGCCCGCTTCGGAGTGATCGTCGAGGAGGGCTCGAGCCGGGCCGTCATCGAGATCGGTATCGATGGCTCACGGCCCGTCAAGGACATCGTGCGCGACGTCCAGGAGGCCATCATCGGCTCCCTGTCCCAGGCGAACGAGTCCGACGGCGCCTCCGAGGCCCAGGAGGGCTCCGGCTCCTCCGACGTCGGGGAGGAGAACATGCCTCAGGTCACGGTGCGGGTCCAGTCCCTGCTGTAGGCGCTCAGCCCACAGCAGCACCAACCTCGTGCAGGTTCCAGCACGAGACGACGTCGGGGCACCGGTCAGATGATCGGTGCCCCGACGTCGGTCATGGGGTACAAGGGGCGAGCCCAGCGGCCACGGAGGTTCGGCCGGGCTCAGCCAGGCTCAGCTGCGCTCGTCAACAACGGCGCCCGAGACGTCGGCCTCCTCCAGGCGCACCATGCGCGACCCGGTCACCAGGCGGTGCCCCAGCCAGATGGCCCCAAAGACCGGCAGTCCGATGTAGGAGGAGAGCACCTCCACCAGCTGGCCCTTGAAGACCGCCTCGTAGTTCTGGCCCAGGATCACCAGGGCGCACAGGGTGAAGGCCAGGACCGGCCCCAGCGGGAACCAGGGCGCCTGGTAGGGGAGGTCGGCCGGGTCGTTGCCCTGGAGCACGTAGGCGCGCCGGAAGCGGAAGTGGCACACGGCGATACCCAACCACACGATGAAGCCGCACAGGGCGGAGACGTTGAGCAGCCACGTGTAGGCGGTGTCCTGTCCCACCACGGCGGTCAGGAAGCCGGCGGCCCCCACCAGCGCCGTCGCCCCCAGGGCCCGCACCGGGACCCCATGGCGGTTGACATAGGCGAACCAGGCCGGTGCCTGGCCCTGCAGGGCCATCGAGTGCAGCATGCGGGTCGAGGCGTACAGGCCCGAGTTCCCGGCGCTGAGCACGGCGGTGAGGATGACCGCGTTCATGATGGCGGCCGCGATCCCGATCCCCGCCCGCTCGAAGACCAGGGTGAAGGGCGAGTAGGAGATGTCGGAGGTATCCGAACGCAGCAGGTTGGGGTCGGTGTACGGAACCAGGAAGCCGACCACCGTGATCGCCCCGATGTAGAAGATCATGATCCGCCAGAACACCGTGTGGATCGCCTTGGGCACGTCCCGGCGCGGGTTGCGGGCCTCACCGGCCGCCACGCCCACCAGCTCGGTGCCCTGGAAGGAGAACCCGGCCACCATGAACACCGACACGATGGCCAGCATCCCGCCGTGGAAGGGGGCGTCGCCGGTGGTCCAGTTGCTGAAGCCCGGGGACGTCCCACCGATGATGCCGGCGATCATCGCCAGGCCTGCCACGAGGAAGACGATGACCGTGACCACCTTGATGGCCGACAGCCAGAACTCCCCCTCCCCGAAGGCGCGGGCGGACAGAGCGTTGAGCGTCGTCAGCAGTGCTAGGAACAGTGCCGCCCAGATCCACGAGGGCACCCCCGGCAGCCAGTAGCCCATGACGATTCCGGCGGCCACCAGCTCGGCCGCCACCGTGATCGCCCAGTTGAACCAGTAGTTCCAGCCCATGGCGAAGCCGAAGGAGGGGCTGACGAACCTGGTGGCGTAGGTCTGGAAGGAGCCGGCCACCGGCATGTGCGCCGTCATCTCGCCCAGGGACTGCATGAGCAGCAGCACCATGAGGCCGATGGCCGCGTAGGCGACCAGGGCGCCGCCCGGGCCGGCCGTAGAGACCGTGGCGCCCGAGGCCACGAACAGCCCCGTGCCGATGGCGCCGCCGATAGCGATCATCTGCATGTGCCTGTTGGTCAGGCTCCGGTGCAGCCCGCCGTCCTCCTCCAGGGTCTCGTTGGAGACCTGGCCGGAGCCGCCGGAGACCACCGCGCCCACGGGGTCTGCGGAGGTCACAGGGTCAGCACTGTCGGAGCTGCCGGCGCCGTCGGCAGCGGGCCGCCCACCCGACGCGGCGGGGGCAGGGCCACTGGGGGCCGACTCGTCATGAGAATGTGTCACCCGACCGAGGGTAATGGTCACCTACGCAACCCGGCGTTCACCTTCGGCCTGTCTCACGCAGCCGGGCGTGTGCTGACGCTCACGGCCGGCCCTGCGGACGGCCCCGTCACCAGGGGCGACGCGGCCTCAGCAGGTGTGGTCGGCGGCCGGCTCACGGCGCTTGTGAGCTGAGGCGGCCCCCTGGGCCGCCATGAGGTCGGCGCGCAGGTTCTTGGGCAGAGAGAAGGAGATCTTCTCCGTGGTGGTGCGCACTTCCTCGACGTCGTCGAAGCCGAACTCGGCCAGGCGCTCCACCACCTCGCGCACCAGGATCTCCGGCACCGAGGCGCCCGAGGTCAGGCCGACCGTCTCCACGCCGTCGAACCAGGACGGGTCGATCTCGCTGGCGAAGTCCACCCGGTGGGCGGCGCCCGCACCGGCCTCAAGGGCCACCTCCTTGAGGCGCACCGAGTTCGAGGAGTTGCCGGAGCCGACCACGATCATGAGGTCCACCCTCGGGGCGATCTTCTTGACCGCGGCCTGACGGTTCTGGGTGGCGTAGCAGATGTCCTCACCGGGCGGATCGATCATCTCCGGGAAGCGCTCGCGCAGCAGGCGCACCGTCTCCAGGGTCTCGTCGACGCTCAGGGTGGTCTGGCTGATCCACACGACCTTGGAGGGGTCGCGCACCTCGACCTGGTCCACCTCGTGGGGGCCGTTGACGACCTGGATGTGGTCGGGGGCCTCGCCCTGGGTGCCCTCGACCTCCTCGTGGCCGGTGTGGCCCACGAGGATGATGTCGTAGTCCTTGTCCGCGAAGCGCACCGCCTGCTTGTGCACCTTGGTCACCAGCGGGCAGGTCGCGTCAATCGTGTCCAGCCGGCGCTCGGCGGCCTCGGCGTGGACCGCCGGGGAGACGCCGTGGGCGGAGAAGACGACGCGGGCGCCCACCGGCACCTCGTCGGTCTCGGAGACGAAGATGGCGCCGCGCTTGGAGAGGGTCTCCACGACGTACTTGTTGTGGACGATCTCCTTGCGCACGTAGATCGGCGCCCCGTAGTGGGCCAGGGCCTGCTCCACGGCGTCGACGGCGCGGTCCACGCCGGCGCAGTAGCCGCGCGGGGAGGCCATGAGGATCCGCTTGCCGCCCTTGGGAGAGGGGGCCGCGGCGTCGGTGTGCTCACTGGAGAGCTCGATGGTCGTCACGGTCACCACTGTGCCACAGTGGGACCCAGGTCCCCAGTGGTGGACGTGGCACAGTGGTGCATGTGACAGGCCAGAGCCCCTCCCAGCCCAGCCCGCAGCCCTCCCCCGGTGCCGGCCGCGCGTCCGGCCCCGACGCGGGCGGCGGCCCCGGCAACTCCGGCAGCCCCGACAGCCCCCGGGAGCTGGCGCCGCGAGCGAACCTCACCACCGCGGAGAACCCGTGGCCGCTGCGGCTGCTGTCCTCCAAGATCGACCAGTACGTGGCCCGCATGAGCCAGGTGTGGGTGGAGGGGCAGGTCATTCAGCTCAACCGCCGCCCCGGCGCCGGCATGGCCTTCCTCACCCTGAGGGACACGGACGCCGATATCTCCATGTCGGTGTCCATCTACGCCCGGGTCCTCGACGCCGTTCTGGCCCGCACCGGCGCCGAGCTTGGCGAAGGAGCCCGCGTGGTGGTGCGCGCCAAGCCCACCTTCTGGGCCAAGCGGGGCTCGCTCCAGCTGCAGGCCGACGACATCCGGCCCGTCGGCGTCGGCGACCTGCTGGCGCGCATTGAGCAGCTGCGCCGCATCCTGGCCGCCGAGGGCCTGTTCGACGCCGAGCGCAAGCGACCCCTGCCCTTCCTGCCGCGCAAGGTGGGCCTCGTGTGCGGGCGCCAGGCCAAGGCCAAGGACGACGTGCTCGTCAACGCCCGCCTGCGCTGGCCCGGCCTGCCCTTCGAGGTGCGCGAGGTCGCCGTCCAGGGGGCGCGCGCCGTCGGCGAGGTCACTCGGGCCATCCAGGAGCTCGACACCGATGCGCAGATCGACGTCATCGTCGTGGCCCGCGGGGGCGGCGCCGTCGAGGACCTGCTGCCCTTCTCCGATGAGGGGCTCGTGCGCGCCGCGGCCGCCTGCCGCACGCCGCTGGTCTCGGCGATCGGCCACGAGACCGACTGCCCCCTGCTGGACCTGGTGGCCGACTACCGGGCCTCCACCCCCACCGACGCCGCCCGCCGGATCGTCCCCGACCTCGCCCAGGAGACCGTGGGCCTGGACTCGGCCCGCGAGCGCCTGCGCAGCGTGCTCGCCTCGCGGCTGGATGCCGAGCAGGCGGCCCTGGACCAGCTGCGGGCCCGGCCGGTCATGGCCGACCCCACCTCGATCGTGCGCGACCGGGTGATCGAGCTGGGGCAGGCCCGCGACAGGATGCGCCGGGCCGTGGAGCATCGCCTGTCGCTGGCGGCCGCGGATCTGCGCGCCGACCGCGCCCGGCTGACGGCCCTGTCGCCGCAGGGGGTCCTGGATCGCGGCTACACGATTCTGCGCACTCCCGGCGGCAAGGTCATCACCAGCGCCGAGGACGTCAAGAAGGGCGATCTCATCGAGGGGGTCCTGGCTTCGGGGCGGCTCGTCGCCCAGGTAGTCGGCGCCACCAAGCCCCGGCCCGCCGATATCGACTGAGCGGCAGCTAAGTGCCGGCTGCACTTCGGGCACCGCGCCGACACAAGCGCTAGTCAATCGCGCCTGGATCGCGCGCATCGGGCGGACCCGGGCGGTGAAACTCACAGAGGCCGGCCGCGAGGCACTGGCGCAGGCAGGTTTGGAGGGAGTGCTGACACGCCTCGATGAAACGGCCTCCAACGACGCAGCCGGGTAGCGGTCTGACGTGTCGGTCTGGGCACTTTCGCGCCGAGGACATCACCTGGGCCCGCCTTGTCCACTCCGCCCCCGGGCCGGTCCGTGCGAGAATCGGGGTGTGAGCTCCGAGATGAACCCCGGCCCGTACTCCGACCAGTACCCAGACGAGTACTCACCCCAGAGCAGCCCCTACTCGGCGTCCTCAGGGGCGTCAGGGTCTTCAGCGTCGTCTGCCCCTGCCGCAGGCGGGGCGTCCGGCGCCAATGAGGACGTCGCCTCGCTCAGCTATGAGCGGGCCCGTGAGGAGCTGGTGGCTGTCGTGCAACGCCTTGAGGCGGGCTCCGTCCCCCTGGAGGACTCCTTGGCGCTGTGGGAGCGCGGTGAGGCCCTGGCCCAGCGCTGCCAGACCTGGCTCGATGAGGCCCGCGCCCGCCTGGCCGCGGTCGCGCAGGAGGACCCTGAAGACTGACGCGACCTGGGACTGACCAGGCATGACCCGCCGGGCCAGCAGTTCCAGGCCGCGCGTGCCCGCACGCGCGACGAATCGACCGTCGTGGCAACGTGGCCGTTTGTCCGGGGGCCTGGCATGCGCCCGCCTGCGCGGCGGACTGACCGAGTTGCCCGGGCCCCTCTGGCGGTGGCGCCCCCATCGAGGGCCGCTGGGAACCAGCGCAGGAGCCCGGAAGGAGCCGTGGATGTCCAAATCGGACACAAAGGCTTGGGTCGCACTCATCCGGTCGAAACACAACCGCATGATTCCAAGGTTTTCATTCATGCGGCCTGTGCGCTGAAAGCCCTTTGTATCCGATTTGGACATTCTTGGGCGAGACGAGCCCTGTGGGCGGCGCCGGATCGGTAGTCTGTGGGCATTCACCCCCGGACGCGCGCATCGACCAGCGCGCCGGCCGCTTCCGGGCAGTGTGGCGCCGCCGCGTTCCTCATCCGCCCGAGTCCCCTCACCGCCTCTTGCCATCTCCCGGTCCACCACTCCGGCCAGCTCTCCACCCCTCGCACGTCTCAGCTCACTACCACCGGACCCCGGTCCTGCACGAAGGAGTCACCCATGACCGCACCCGGCCGCCCAGGATCCGCTCTCGTCATCGGCGAGGCCCTGGTTGATGTCGTCATCCACCCCGGGCAGGAGCCCGTGGACATCCCCGGCGGCTCGCCTGCCAACGTCGCCCTGGGACTGGCGCGCCTGGGCCGCGACGCCGAGCTGCACTGCTGGATCGGCACCGACGAGCGCGGCCAGGCCGTGCGCTCCCACCTGGAGGCCTCCGGGGTCCGTCTGGCTCCGGGCGCCGACGGTGCGGCGCGCACCTCCACGGCACAGGCCACCATCGGCGAGGACCGCGCCGCCAGCTACGTCTTCGACCTGGACTGGAACCCGCCGCGCCCGACACTGCCCGACGGGCAGGCGCCGCTGCTGGTGCACACCGGCTCGATCGCCGCGATCCTGGCGCCCGGCGCCGCCACCGTGGAGCAGGTGCTGCGCGAGACCCGAGCCACCTCCACCATTGCCTACGACCCCAATGCCCGGCCTCAGCTCATGGGTGAGCCCGAGGACGCCCGAGAGGTCGTCGAGCGCCTGGTGGGCTTGTCGGACCTGGTCAAGTGCTCCGATGAGGACATCGCCTGGCTCTACGGCCAGGACGCGGACCTGGAGACGGTGCTGCGCTCCTGGCTGGAGAAGGGCGCGGCCGTCGTGGTCGTCACGCGCGGCAAGCAGGGGGCCCTGGCCCTGTCCGCCTCGGGGGTGCGCCTCGAGGTGCCCGCCGACCCGAGCGTCGTGGTGGCGGACACGGTGGGCGCCGGCGACTCCTTCATGGGCGGTCTGGAGGATGCCCTGTGGAGCGAGGACCTCGTGGGTGCGGACCGGCGCGAGGCGCTGCGCGCGGTGGACACCGCGACCCTGGAACGGATCGTGCGCCACGCCGCGGCCATCGCCGACATCACGGTCTCGCGGGCCGGAGCCAACCCTCCCACTCGCGACGAGCTTCCCTGACAGGCCCCGCCGCGACGAGGTCGTGGATTAACCCGCGAGATCGCACCCTGAACCCTCGACAGCGCGACCTCAGGCACGACTGCGCGGATGAGGGAAACGCCGGCACCGGGCAGTGCTAGCCGCGGGCTCAGTGCAGGAGCGCAGCGGCCAGCAGGACCACGGGCACGAATCCGGCCGTCGTCAGCAGGACGGCGTCGCGGGCCAGGTCCTTGGCCGCTCCGTAGCGCGAGGCGTACATGAAGACGTTCTGCGCCGTGGGCAGGGCGGCGGTGACGACCGGGGCAAGCAGCTGGCCTCCGCTGAGTCCCGCCGCCAGTCCGACGACGACGGCCAGCCCCGGCATGACGGCAAGCTTCCAGCCCACGGCCAGCCACAGGCCGCTGCGCCGACCCGCGCCACGCTGGGACGTCGACCTCACCCCGTGCGCCGGCTCCTCCTCCACCCGGAGAAGTCGGCCTCCCGCGGTGTCGATCTCGTGCGCCTCCGATCCGGCCTCCGCCGCCGGTAGCTCCTGACCCTGACGGTCCTTCCCCTGGCGGGCTGACTGGGCCGGCGAGCCCTGCGGGGACGGGGACGCCTCCTCCGGCGCGGGATTGCGCAGGGGCCGGGGCGCCCCGGCCAGGCTCATCCCCAGGGCCAGCATCATGAGCGGCACGGCGACGCGCCCGAGCATCTCCAGGCCCTGGGCCGGGTAGCCGCCGCCCCACTCCTTGAGGTCCACCCCACCCAGGTTCGCCGCGGTCCCGGCCACGACTCCCCACAGCAGCGGGTTGCGCAGCGGTACGGTCAGGGTCGCCAGGCGGGACGGGTTGCCGCGGCGGGTGACGGCGTCGAGCACGGTGAAGGTGGCCGGGGTGAGCACGAGGAGCTGGAGCAGGAGGATCGGGGCGATGGTGGCCGCATCCCCCAGGACGAGGACGGCCACCGGGATCCCCAGGTTCGCGGCATTGACGTAGCCGGAGGCGAGCGCGCCGATGGTGGCCTCGGCGGTGGGGCGGCGCAGCACGAGGCGGTGGAGGCACCAGGCCGAGACGATGGCCGTGAGCTCGGCGGCCACGGCCACAGCGGTGGAGCGGGAGAGGACCGCCGTCAGGTCAGCGCGGCTCAGCGTGGTCACGAGTAGGGCCGGGGTGGCGGCGAAGAAGCAGACGCGGGTGAGGACCCCGTCGGCGTCAGCGGGCACGGCGCGGGTGCGCACCAGCAGCCAACCGACGGCGATGACCGCGCCGAAGACGGCCAGTCCCGCCACCACATCAGCCATGGTCTCCCCCTCTCATGGGCCCCGCCGCACCGAGGTCGTAGGGTAGCCCGCGCGGTCGCACCCTTTACCCCTCGACCGCGCGGCCTACAGTACGACCGTGCGGGCAGGGCTGCGGCGGGGCCCGACAACGACGAAGCCGGCAGTACGACCTCGCGGGTACTGGGCCCTGGCGGACGCCCCTCAGCCGACCGGCTCGAGGTCCACCCAGGTGCCGACGTGGTCGGAGATGATGAAGGAGCTCGTGCCCCACTCCACGGCACGCAGGAGCGGGCTCCCGTCGGCCGCGGCGGCCTCATCGGTCAGCGGCAGGCCGTCGGGGCCGGTGGGCCACAGGTCGGTCAGCACGTGGTCGATGCGCCGCTTGGGGTCGGCTGCTGGGAAGGTGAGCCCCTCCCCCACGGTCCGCCCGAGCCCCAGGACGTCGACCTGCTCGGCGGAGAGGTTGTAGTCGCCCACGAGCAGGTGCGGCCCGGGCAGCCCGGCGAGCGCCCCCCAGGCGGCGGCGAGCTGGCGCGCCGCCATGGACTCGCGGGTCGCCAGGTGGGTGGAGGCGACCGAGAGCTGCCGGATCGGCCCGCCAGCGCCTTCGGGCACCTCGAGGGTGGCGGCCACCATGACGCGCTGGGAGGCGGTGGACACGTGGTAGGAGCGCGGGTCCCAGGCCCGCTTGCCGCGCTTCTCCACGCTGGAGGCCCCGCGCCCCAGGCGCTTGACGTGCCAGCCGGAGACCGGGAAGCGCGACAGGAGGGCGTTGCCGTAGCCGATCGGCCCGGCCCCGACGGCGGCGCGCAGCGGCCCCAGGACGTCATCGGTCGGCGAGCTCAGCGCGGTGCGCAGGGGCCGACGGCGCAGCCCCACCACCGGCCCGGCGTAGCTGGCGGAGAAACGACAGGTCGGCATGCCCAGCTCCTCGGCGAGGAAGGCCGCCTGGTGGAGGCGCCCGGAGCGGGCCTGCCCCAGGTCCACCTCCTGGAGGGCGATGATGTCGGGGGCCAGCTCGGCGATCTGCTCGGCCGTGGCCCGCATAACGGCACGGGCGGTGGCGGGGTCGGAGATGTCGGCGCCGGCCAGCGAGCCGGTCGAGGCGCTGCCGTCACCGGCCCCGGCGCCAGGCAGGCCATGCTGGAGGTTGAGGCTCAGGACCCGGATCATGCTTGCTCCTCCTCGAAGGTCAGGCTCACGGAGTTCATACAGTAGCGCTGGCCGGTGGGGGTCTGGGGGGCGTCGTCGAAGACGTGTCCCAGGTGGCTGTGGCAGGTGGCGCAGCGGACCTCGGTGCGCACCATGCCGTGGGAGGTGTCGGTGCTCAGGGTGACCGCCTCGGAGTCGGAGGGGTCGTAGAAGGAGGGCCAGCCGCAGTGGGAGTCGAACTTGGTGGTGGAGCGGAACAGCTCGGCGCCGCAGCCGCGGCAGCGGTAGACGCCCTCGCGGTGCTCGTCGAGCAGGGCTCCGGTGAAGGGGCGCTCGGTGCCGGCCTCGCGCAGCACGTGGTACTCCATGGGGGTCAGGGCGGCGCGCCACTGGGCGTCGGTGCGCGCGGCGGCCTCCAGGTCGAGGATCGGGCCGTCGAGGGCCGGGCCGGAGGGCTCGGAGGCGGGCGTCACGGAGGGGTCGCTGCTGGCGTTCGTAGTCATGGGCTCATCGTCACCCGCCCGACGACGCCGGGCGACCTGCGTTCACGCAGCGAAAACTCACCCATCCGCCGGGGCGTCGGCCACGTAGCGGCTCGGCTCACCTGGGTCCCAGGCCCCCGCGCCGGGCGCGGTGCAGCAGGGAGCGCCCCATGGCCCGCCCCAGGGTGACGGCCCGCCGGGCCCCCAGCCCGTGGGCGGCGCTCTCCCCCTCGGCCTCCGTGGTCGCGGCGCCATCGCCTCCGTTGTCTGGAGCGGCCGTGGTGGCGCTGGCGGGGCCGACCTTCTGCTTGGCGACGATCTGCTCAGCGGCGCGGGCCACCTCCTCGGGGCCGAGGTCCTGGGTGACCTCGACCTGCTCAACCTCCACTCGCGTGCGCGGCAGGGCATAGGGGGCCTCCCGCTGGAGCCAGGAAACCAGCTCTTCGCGCACGTAGGACTTGAGGGCGCCGACGTCGCCGGGGTCGTCCCCCGTCAGGACGATGCGCACGGTGACGTGGCCGCCGACGGCGTCGAAGACCTCCAGGGAGGCCTGGCGCCCGTCCCAGACCGGCGAGGCGGCCACGAGGCGGGCCAGCTCGGCGCGCAGCGAGGCGATGGGCACGCGCCAGTCCAGGTCGAGGGTGAAGGAGCCGGTGGCCTGGGAGCCTCCGCGCGTCCAGTTGGCGAAGGGGTTCTCGGTGAAGTGGGTCGAGGGCAGGATGAGCCGCCGGTCGTCCCAGGTGCGCATGACCACGTAGGTCAGGGTGATCTCCTCGATGGTGCCCTGCTCGTTATCGACGACGACGATGTCGTCCACCCGGATGGCGTCGGTGGTGGCCAGCTGGAGGCCGGCGAAGACGTTGCCGAGCATGGAGCGGGCGGCCATACCGGCGATGACGGAGGCCAGGCCGGCCGAGGCGAGCAGCGAGCCCATGGCGAACTGGACGCTGGGGAAGGTCATGATGGCGCTGACGAGCCCGGCGATGACGATGACGACCTGGGCGACGCGCCGGATGATCTGGCTCTGGGTGGTCACCCGGTTGGCGCGCCCCTGGTTCCCGCCGGCCTGCGCCCCCTTGACGACGGTGGACTCGATGGCCTTGGCGAAGGCAACGACGAGCCAGGTCACCGCGAAGATGAGGGCAATGGTGACCCCGCGTTCGATGACCACCATCGTCGTGGAGTCGCTCTTGGTGTGCCGCAGCCCGGTCAGGGCGAGCTGGGAGCCCAGGAAGGCTCCGGTCATGGCGCCGACGGCGACGATCGGCCGGCGTCCGAAGTCCACGATCTCGCGGTACAGGAGGCGCCGCCGGCCCATGAACGTCAGGATCGCCACCACCACGAAGGCGATGACCAGGCCGATGACGACTCCCACGCCGGCCTGCCAGGCGATGGTGACCAGGTCGTTGGTCGTCTTGGTCACCGCCTTGACGGTCTCGTCGACGTTGACTTCGGGCACACCCGTGGGAGTGGGCGTGGTCGAGGCACTCGCACTGGGATCTGCGCTGGGGGTCGCGGGAGGGGTGGTGGCTGCGACGAGCATGAAGCCACCTTAAGCAGCCCGGCTGTGCCTGGGCTGTGACGTATGGCCGCCAGCGGAAGCATCCCCCTCCAACACCCGCTTGACGTACTACGTGTGCCGTAGTACGTTAGATGCACACAAGGACCTCAGGGCCCCGTCATCACGAACCAAGGAAGGAGGGTTCACATGATTAGCGCAGACGCCATTCGCGGCTACATCGACCTCATCGTCCTGTCCCTGCTCAAGCGACAGCCGTCCTACGCCTACGATCTGGCCAAGACCATCACCGAGGTCTCCGACGGCGAGTACACCATCAAGCAGACCACGCTCTACACGGCCCTCAAGCGCCTGGAGTCCACCGGCCTGGCGGCCTCCTACTCGGGAGTGTCCGACTCCGGCAAGTCCCGCACCTACTACCGCCTCACCTCCGAAGGCACCACCCACCTGACCGCCAAGGTCGCCGAGTGGGAGGACACCAAGACCCTCATCGACCGCTTCGCGAAAGGAGCCCACTGATGGACACCATCGAGACCTTCCTCGACAACATGTTCGCCCCCTACCCCGCCACCCCTCGCCTGATCGAGGCCCGCTCCGAGCTGCGCGCCATGATGGAGGACGCCTACAACGACGCCATCGCCCAGGGCAAGACCCACAATGAGGCGGTCGGGCAGGTCATCACCGACTTCGGCAACCTTCACGAGCTGGCCCCGGTCCTGGGCATCGCTCAGGACATCCAGCCCGGCGGCGCTCCGCAGGTGGCCCCCGCCGGCGCCCCGACGACATTCGCCCCCAATCGTCCCACCACCCCCGCCCCTGTCGGCCAGCCGTCCTCCTGGCAGGGAGAGCAGGACGATGACGATCCCTTCACCACCCTCGTGGCCGGGATCTACTGGCCGGCCACTCTCATCATCTACCTGCTGTGGAGCTTCCTGTTCAGCGCCTGGGACATCTCCTGGATCATCTGGCCGGTGGCCGCCGTCGCCTTCGGCATCTTCGCCACCGTGCGCCGCTACCGGCGCGACCGCCAGTGAGTCCCTCCGCCCCGGCGCGGGGCTCACCTGGTCATGAGCGAAGGCCCGGAACCTTGTGGGTTCCGGGCCTTTCGCAGTGGCTCCGACCGGCGTCGATCCGGTGACCTTTCGATTTTCAGTCGAACGCTCTACCAACTGAGCTACAGAGCCTCGGGATGGAATCGGCCCGACCATTTCTGATCGGACCGACCGTTCCGCGACCTCGACGGGACTTGAACCCGCGACCTCCGCCGTGACAGGGCGGCGCGCTAACCAACTGCGCCACGAGGCCAGTGTGAATTCACTGTGTTATTCACTTGTGCGAATCCGTACCCCCAACGGGATTCGAACCCGTGCTACCGCCGTGAAAGGGCGGGGTCCTAGGCCGCTAGACGATGGGGGCCAGGGGCCTTCGACGTCGTCGCGCCTCGAACCGGGATGAACACTAAGGGGACAGTCTTCCGCAGCGCAAATCCCAGGAGCGTGACCCTCCTCACCGCTCGGTTTTCGGCGGAATTCCGGCCCGCGAGGACTGCCGGGCCGGAGCCGGGCGGTCTGGCAGGCTGTGCCCGTGAGCCACGAGCAGCAGCAGGAGCCTGACCGCCCCCGGGAGCCGCAGCCTGTCAGGATGTCGCATCAGGACTTCGAGGACGTCGTCAGCGACGCCCTCGACCGGATCCCGGAGGACCTGGCCGAGGTGATGGATAACGTCGTCGTCCTCGTTCAGGACGAGCCCGATCCGGAGATGCTCACCGAGGATGACTACGACGATTCCGGCATGCCCACGCTCCTGGGTCTGTACGACGGCGTTCCCCTGACCGAGCGCGATGAGGGCTGGTCCATGGTGCTGCCCGACCGCATCCTCATCTTCCGCGGCCCCTTGGAGCGCTGGTGCACGAGTCGCGAGGAGCTGGAGGAGGAGATCACCGTGACCGTCATCCACGAGGTGGCCCACCACTTCGGCATCCCCGACGAGCGCCTCCACGAGCTGGGCTGGGAGTAGCGCCGCGAGCAGTGCATGAACAGACCGTCAGGGTCATGACCTCGCGAGCACCCAGGGACCTGTCTTAGTGTGGCCGACATGAACGACCGTCATCGGCCTGCAGCTCCGGATGCCGGGGAGACTCCCACCCCCGCCGACCCGAGCACGTCCCCGCAGCACCACATGAGTCGACGACCAGTGCTCCTGGCGGCCCTGGTGGGCGCCGGGTCCCTGGCGGGATGCTCCCTCATCCCCGGCTCCTCGTCGGCCGGCTCCTCCCCCAGTGCGAAGCCCCAGGCCCCAGAGCCGGCGACGTCGAGCGCCGCCCCCTCGCCCACCGCGGCCGCGAGCCCGGCTCCGTCGGCCACGGCGACGGCAACGGCCACCGACGGAGCGCTGGCGGGTTGGAGCCTGGAGGAGAAGGTCGGCCAGCTCATGATGGTCGGGGTGGACGCCCAGGCCCCCAAGCAGTCCTCCAACGAGGCCGTTGACACCCACCATGTCGGCAACATCTTCATCGCCGGACGCACCACGGCGGGCAGCCAGGCGACCCAGAAGGTCATCAGCTCCTTCACCTCCAAGGTCGGCCCGGGCACGACCCACGCCACCCCGATGCTCGTGGCCACCGACCAGGAGGGCGGCGAGGTCCAGGTCCTGGCCGGATCGGGCTTCTCCGACATCCCCTCGGCGCTGGACCAGTCGGCTCAGCCGCGCGACCAGCTGGTGGCCTCGGCGCGCACCTGGGGCAAGGAGCTGGCCGACGTCGGCGTCAACATGAACCTGGCCCCGGTCGCCGACCTGGTCGACATTGCCCGGCCGGCCTCCAACGAGCCCATCGGCCGCTGGGGGCGGGAGTACGGGCACGACGCCGCCACGGTCTCCTCCCAGGCCGGCGCCTTCGCCGAGGGGATGCAGGCCTCGAAGGTCATCCCCACCTACAAGCACTTCCCGGGCCTGGGGCGGGTGAAGGACAACACGGACACCTCTGCGGGCGTCGTCGACTCCACCACGACCCGCAGCGCCGACACCGCCGTCAGTGTCATCTTTGGCGCCGCCATCGCCGCCGGGGCGCCGGTCATCATGGTCTCCTCGGCCACATACTCCCTCATCGACCCCTCAGCGCCGGCGGTCTTCTCCTCGACGATCGTCACCGACATGCTGCGCAGGGAGATGGGCTTCTCCGGGGTGGTCATCACCGACGACGTCTCCGCCGCCGTCCAGGTCCAGGACGTGAGCGCGGGCGATCGGGCCGTGCGGGCGATCCGGGCCGGCTGCGACATCGTGCTGGCCTCGGCGGACCCGACAGTGGCCGCAGACATGGTCAAGGCCCTCATCGCCACCGCCCGGTCCGATCCGGCCTTCGCGGCGCGGGTGGACGAGTCGGCCACGCGGGTGCTGAACCTGAAGAAGAGCCTGCAGTCCTGACACGCGCCGAGATGCGCATCGGCCCGCCTTGAGCCAGTGGCTCGGGGCGGGCCGATCACGTTGTCGGGCGAGCCGGCTCAGGTCTCAGCGAAGCTTGGTGGTGCCCTGGGAGGTTCCGTTGGACTCGATGCGCTTGGCCAGACAGTGGTCGGAGTCGTAGCCCTGGGCGTCGCACCAGGCATTGGCCTGGTCGCCGTCGGAGTAGGTATCACCCTGCAGGGTCACCCACCAGCCGCCGGTGTCGTAGACCGGCCACTGGCTGGTGTCGATGATGACGGCCTTCGGGTTGGTCTGCTGCGTCTTGAGGTACTCGGCGAGGATCGAGCGTTTGGTCCAGGTCTGCCCGTCGGCCACGAGCCCCACCTGCTTGGAGGACAGCTGCGGGGTCCACTTGCCCCGCAAGCTGTTCATGACGATGGGGTAGTCGTGCTTGATCTGCCACTGGATGGCGTCTCCGGCGGCCTGCTCGTCCTGCGCCTCCTGGTTGGCGTTGGAGCTCGCGGAGGAGGCGATGGTCATCGCGGAGTTCGTCGAGCTCTTCGCGGTGGCGGTCGATGAGGAGCCGCGGTCGAAGGAGGGCCGGACCGTCAGGCCCTTGAGGTCGAGGTCCTTGGCGGTGCGGAAGTAGTGCTGCTCGCCGAAGCGCAGCGTCACCGCCCGGCCGCCGTTGGGGATGATGAGCGGGTCGCTGGAAAGGTCGAAGGTTCCCGAGGCCACAAGGTGGTCGACGTCGGCGCCGCCGGTGGGGCTGGTGGAGCTGTAGACGAGGACCTGGCTGGACGATCCGGCCAGGAAGTCGCCCTCGGCGCAGGAGGTCGCCATGTTGCCGTGGACCTTGAGCTCGCCCTGGCCGTCCTCCACCGAGGTGATCGTGAAGGTGGGCATGCTGGAGCAGGCCTTGACCGCGCCCGAGGGCAGGGCCGCGGCGGTCGACGTGGCCGCGGCGTCGGCCTGACCGTTCTGCTTGCCGTCCTCGCCCCCGTTGCTGTCGGCCTTGTCCTGGGAGGTGTCCCCACTCTTGTCCTTGTTGGCGAAGTGGCTGCCGGCCCACAGGCCGCCTCCGCCGACGATGACGAGCAGGAGGACCACGATGATCGCGACCAGGCGACCGCTGCTGGACTTCGACGGCTGCTTCTGCTGGGGAGGCGGCATCTGAGCCACCATCTGGGGGCCGAACATGTCCAGTTCCACGGCCGGCTGAGCGGCGGAGAAGCCCGACGGCGCCCCACTGGGGGTCTCGGCCCAGGCGGCGATGTCCTCGGCCGACGGCGGCGGGGGCACGGGGAAGGCCACCGACTCGGCCGAGCCCGCTGTCCAGCCGGAGGTCACGGCCGCGGACTGGGCTGACGCCGTGACGTCAGTCGTGTCAGCCGAGTCGACCTCGTGCCACTGCGATGCGGGGGCGAGGACGGTCGTGTCGTTGTTGTCGGAGTCCGCAGCCTCGTCGACGGCGCCCTCCGCCTCCGCATCGGGCTCAGTGGCAGCCTCAGCCGCATCGGAGTCCTCAGCGGGTTCGTCAGTTCCCGGTTCCTCGGCCGCATCAGAGGGCTCCGCGACGCGCTCGTCGGCAGACTCGTCGACGGCGGTTTCCTCAACTGCCTGCTCTCCAGAGGCCTCGTCCTCAGGCTGATCGGTCCCCGACTCCCGAACCTCGTCGGCATCCGCGGCCACCTCGTCGGCGACCTCCGGCTCTGCGTCGGGCTCAGTGGCAGTCTCAGCCCCCTCGGTGTCTTCGGAGTGCTCGGCAGACTCCTCTGTCTCCGGCTCGACACCGGCCTCGCCAGAGCCGCCATCGGCAGCATCCTCAGCCGCGCCGGAGTCCTCGGCAGGCTGGTCTTCCGAATCCGGGCTCTCAGCCTCGGCATCCTCAACGTCTTCGGAGTCCTCGTCAGACTCGTCAGTCCCCGGTTCCTCGGCCTCATCGGCAGGCTCCGCGCTGCGCTCATCGGCAGACTCGTCAACGGCGGCGTCCTTGACGTGCGGGTCCTCCGAAGCCTGGCTCTCAGCCTCGGCATCCTCAGCGCCCTCGGAGTCCTCGGCAGGCTCGTCCGTCTTCTGGTCGTCACCAGCCTCGCCAGGGTCCTCGGCATCCACGGTCTCCTCGGCGGCGTCCTCCGCATCGGGCTCGATGGCAGCCTCAGCCGCAGACTCCGTGACCTGGGCGTCCTCAACCGCATCAGGACTCTCGACGGGTTCTTCTGCGTCCTGGTTGTCACCAGCCTCGCCAAAGTCGGCGCCAGCGACACCTTCGACCTCATCGCCGTCAACCGGCCCGGGCTCATCGGCCGCCTCGTCCTCGTCCACCGGCGTGCCGCCGTCTCCGGCCGACTCGGTCGGCTCCGTCGGCTCCGTCTGCGCCGGGTCCCCCTGACTGAAAGCAGGGTCCACAGTGGGCTCGCCGGCCGCACTAACAGCCGCAGCCCCTGCGTCACCCACGCCACCAGCAGCACTGGCGGCCGCGTCGTCGGTCAGGTAGCCGCGCGCCCGGAGATTGGCGAGGACCTCGACGTTCCCGGTACTAGCCAGCCAGCCGAGCAGGTCGGGATAGGCGGCCGGGTTGGTCGACAGCGGCGCCCACAGGTCGGGCCGGCTCTGTGCGATGGCGGCCTGCAGGGCCTGGTCCGGAGTCTGAGCGGCAACCGTCGCATCGGCCTGATGCGCCGCCATCATGAGCTGAACCGGATCCATGCAGAGCCTTTCCGGGAGAACGTATGGGTGACCTCGACTGATCGGGCGCGCAGCCAACCCATCCCGGGTCCTTCACCAGGCTCCGATCATCCCCGATGGTAATCACGAATCGTCGGAAAAGTTAGAAAACGGACTCCACCTCGACGAACGCCCGCATCCTCCAAGCGCCCATTCCACCCCGCGTCTCAGGGACCTCCCCGACCCCGGCTCAGGGTCGAGCCTCCACGCGCTCAGGGGACCTGTCCTCCGCCAGGAGGATTCACCCGCCCCATGCCACTGCCAGACTGAACCTATGAGTAGTTCCACCCCCGTCGCCGCATCCTCCGTCCTCACACCTCACCATCCGGTGGATGACCCCGTGGTCTCCGCACGCAACCTCACCAAGGTCTACGGCCGTGGATCGGGCGCCGTCACAGCGCTCGACTCGGTCAACGTCGACATCGCCCGTGCCCGCTTCACCGCCATCATGGGGCCGTCCGGCTCCGGCAAGTCCACACTCATGCACTGCCTGGCCGGCCTGGACTCGATCACCTCCGGGGAGATCATGCTCGACGGCGACATGGTCTCCTCCATGAATCAGCGTCGCCTCACCCGCCTGCGCCGCGAGCGCATCGGCTTCATCTTCCAGTCCTTCAACCTGGTCCCCACCCTCACGGCGGCAGAGAACATCACCCTGCCCCTGGATATCGCCCGCAAGAAGGTCAACCCGCAGCGCTTCGACCAGGTCATCGACGCCGTCGGCCTCAGGGAGCGCCTGTCCCACCGGCCCGCCGAGCTCTCGGGCGGCCAGGTCCAGCGCGTGGCCTGCGCCCGGGCGCTCGTGGGCGAGCCGGCGGTCGTCTTCGCCGACGAGCCCACCGGCAACCTGGACTCCCACTCCACCGACCAGGTCCTGGAGATCCTGCGCCGCAGCGTCGACGACCTGGGGCAGTCGGTGGTCATGGTGACCCACGAGCCGGAGGCGGCCGCCTGGGCCGACACCGTCATCTTCCTGCGCGACGGGCACGTCGTCGCCCAGCTGGACGACCCCGACCGCGACCGGGTCCTGGACGCCCTGCGCGAGCTGAGCGAGACCGAGCCCACCCCCGCAGCCGCCCCGCAGTCCGGCTCGGCCGTCAAGGGGGCCTGAGCCATGAGACGAGTCGCCTGGCGCTCTGTGCGCGCCCACGCCAAACAATTCTTCCTGACCACCTTCGCCGTCATGCTCGGGGTGGCGTTCCTGTCGGGCACGCTCGCCCTGCGCGCCTCCATGTCGGAGACCTTCTCCAATCTGACCTCCTCCACCGTCACCTCGGACCTGTACGCCCAAGGCCCCAAGATCGCCGGCAGCGGCTCCTCCAACTCGACGCAGACCAAGCCCATCGACAGCTCCCTGACCGAGCAGATCAAGCAGATCGACGGCGTCGAGGCCGCCAACCCCGGCGTCCAGATGGTCGGGGTCCTCGTGGGCTCCAACGACGCCCCGGTGACCACCACCGGCGCCCCCACACTCTTCATACCGCTGTACGACAACGAGAAGGGCCTGACCTGGGCCCAGGGCCACAAGCCTCAAGGGGCCGGTGAGATCACCCTGGAGTCCGGAGCCCTGAAGAACTCCGGTCTCAAGGTCGGGGACAAGACCCACATCGTGGTGCAGGGCTCACCCAGCGAGGTCACCGTGGTCGGCGAGTTCCACTACGAGTCCTCCATGGCCAGCGCGACGGTCGTGGGCGTGGACCCGAACTGGCTCATGCCCATCGCCGCCCCGGACGGGAAGGTGACGACCATCGCCGTCGACGTCGCTCAGGGCTCCTCAGTGGACACCGTCAAGTCCGAGATCACCAAGATCCTTCCCGACGGCGCCCAGGTCCAGACCCGCGCCGAGGTCATCAAGGAGCAGAACAAGGCCATTGAGGAGCAGCTGGGCTTCGTTCAGGTCTTCCTGCTGGTCTTCGTCGTCGTCGCGATGTTCGTGGGCTCCTTCATCATCATGAACTCCTTCGCGATGAGCGTGCGTCAGCGGGTCAAGGAGTTCGCCCTGCTGCGGGCGGTCGGGGCCTCGCCGGCCTCCGTGTTCGGCGTGGTGTTCCTGCAGGCGGTCGTCATCGGCGTCGTCGGCTCCGCCCTGGGCGTGGCCGCGGGTGCGGGGCTGCTGGCCGGACTGTCCGCGCTGCTCGACGCCGCCGGCATGCCGCTGCTGGAGGGCACAGGCCTGAGCGGGACGATCATCGCGATCTCACTGGCGGTGGGGCTGGCTGTCACCGTCGTCGGCGCTCTGCTGCCGGCTCGGGAGGCCGCCCTGACCCACCCGGTCGAGGCCATGCGCGGCGTGTCAGGTTCCCGGGAGAAGTCCCTGGTGCTGCGCACGATCCTGGGCGGGCTGCTGCTGGCGGCCGGAGCGGCCGCGATCGCCGCCGCGTGGGTGAACGCGGACCTGACGCAGCGCGGTCTCATCATGGGGCTGGGCGCGGGCGGCACCGTCCTGGGGCTGCTCATCGTCTCCCCGACCCTGGCCCGCCCAGTGGTGGCGGTGCTGGGCCTGCCCTTCCGGCTGCTGCGGCCCGCCGGCCGCCTGGCGGTGCGCAACATCGTCCACAACCCGCGCCGCACGGCCAACACCTCCGGCGCCCTCATGGTGGGTATGGCCCTGGTGTGCGCCGGCGCCACGCTGGCCGCCTCCTTCCAGTCCTCGACCTCCGACGAGATCGACAAGTCCCTCAAGGCCGACCTCGTGGTCCAGCCGGCCACCATCGGCAGCCTGGGCACCCGGCTCTCGGCCGACAAGGCCAAGGAGATCGCCGCCATCGACGGGGTCAAGGAGACCTCCTCCTACTCCATCTACGTCGACTCCGTCACCAAGCCCGACGGCAGCCAGACCCCCACCGCCACCGTCATCGTCGTCGATCCCGCCACCTACTCCAAGGCCTACGACGTCTCCGCGAGCGCCGGGTCGATGAAGGATCTGGACGCCACCCACGTGGCCGCGAAGAAGGACGAGGGCCTCAAGCTCGGGGACAAGGTCTCCGTCACCGGCCCCACCGGGTCGGTTGAGGCCACGGTCAGCGCCGTCGTCGACCCGAAGGGAACCGGCGGGAACTACTACATCGCCCCCGAGCTGGCTGCGGCAGTGGGCTCCTGGAACTCCCCGGGCACCACCACGGACCCGACCCACGTCCTGGACTCGCCGCAGGGCATGCTCCTGACCCTCAAGGAGGGCACCGACCTCGACACGGTGCGGGGCAAGGCCCGCGACATCGTGGCTGGCACCTACCAGTACGCGGTGCGCGACGCCAGCGAGATCTCCGACCAGGTCGGTCAGCAGATCAACCGGATGCTCGCCGTCCTCTACGGCCTGCTGGGACTGAGCATCGCCATCGCCATCCTGGGCATCGTCAACACCCTGGTGCTCTCGGTCTCGGAGCGCACCCGAGAGATCGGGCTCATGCGCGCCGTCGGCCTGGGCAAGGCCCAGCTGTCCGGGGAGATCATCACCGAGTCGGTCCTCACCTCCCTGTACGGCACTGTCCTGGGCGGGGCGACCGGGGTGGTCCTGGCCGCCGCCCTCAAGGAGGTCCTGGAGGATCAGGGGCTGACGAGCCTCAGCATCCCCTGGGGCCAGATGGTGGGCATGCTCGTACTCTCCGTGGTGGTCGGCGTCATCGCGGCCCTGTGGCCGGCACTGCGCGCCTCCCGGATTCCCGTCCTGGACGCCATCGCCACCGAGTGAGCGGCGTTCGCCGAGTAAGCCGAGCAAGCCCGGCGCCCCGGCCGACCCCCGAGAGGGGCGGGCCGGGGCGCCGGCACGTCTGCGCGGCCCGTCCGGCAGCTGCCCGAGTCGCGCCCGGCGCGTATTCCCGCGCCCGGTATCTTCCTTGTCACCGCCTCTGCCTCTGCCGCGCCGGCTTCCCCTCCGATAGCCTCATGCGATCATGCCCGAATCGTCCTCCCGGTCGTTCCCGACCGTCCCGACCGCGCTGTCCGCCCTGACCGCACAGTCCATGACCCCCGACGCCCCGCTGCCCCATCCCCCGTCCTTGGGGGCCGGGGCGCTTCTGCGCTGGCTGCTGCGCCGCGCCGCCGTCCCGGTCACCCTGGCGACCCTGGCGGCCTGCACCTCCAACATCATCCAGGCGATCGTGCCGGCCTTCCTGGGGCAGGCCCTGGACGCCGGCATCGAGAACGGTCTCAACGGCCGCGTCTGGGGCATCGGCGCGCTGCTGCTGGTGCTGTTCGTCGTCTACGCCATCGGGGACACGATGCTGTCCTACTTCGGGGTGACGGCCTGGATGCGCACCGCCTTCGACGTCGACCGGATCGTGGGCCGGCAGATCTCCGCCACCGGCAAGGACCTGTCCCGGCAGGTCTCCACCGGTGAGGTCGCCACCATCATCGCCTCCGACGCCGACTACCTGGGCAAGCTCATCGAGTACGTGCCGGCCCTGCTGGGGGCGGCGGCAAGCTTCCTCGTCGTGGCCGTCCTCATGCTGCGCACCTCGGTGAGCCTGGGGCTCATCGTCATCCTGGGCATGCCGCTGGTGGCGGCCATCGTCACCCTGGTCATCCGCCCCCTGCAGAAGCGTCAGGCCGTCCAGCGCGAGGCCCAGTCCGCGGTCACCACGATCACCACGGACACGGTGGCGGGGCTGCGGATCCTGCGGGGCATCGGCGGGGAGGACGTCTTCGCCCGCCGCTACCGGGACGCCTCCCAGGAGCTGCGGCGCCGCGGCGTCGAGGTGGCCTCCTCGCAGGCCACTCTCATGACCCTCCAGGTGCTGCTGCCCGGGCTCTTCGCCGCGATCGTCGTGTGGGTGGCGGCGCGCATGGCCGTGGCCGGCAGCCTCACCCCCGGCGGGCTCATCACCTTCTACGGCTATACCGCCTACCTGTCCTGGCCGCTGTGGGTGTTCACCAGCTCCGTGCAGGACTACACCCGGGCTGTCGTCGGCGCCCGGCGCCTGAGCCGCCTGCTGGAGGTGGCGCCGGCCGCCGGCAGCCTCGTGGAGCGCCTCAGCCTGGACCCGGCCGCCGCCCACCCCGTCAGCGGCGACCTGGTGGACACCGGCAGCGGCCTGCGCCTGGAGGAGGGCCGCATGACGGCCCTCGTGTGCCCCGACCCGCAGGTCTCCGCCGACCTGGCCATGCGCCTGGGGCGCTTCACCGACGCCGGCCCCACCGTGACCCTGGCGGGCCGGCCACTGACCACCATGCCCCTGGAGCAGGTGCGCGCCAGCGTCGTCGTCTCCGGCGCCACCGCCCAGCTCTTCACCGGGACCCTGCGTGAGGCCCTCGACGTGCGCGGCGGCCCCGACCCGCAGCCGGCGGGCCTGGAGGACCTCGTGCGCGCCGAGACCGAGCGCACCACCGGGGCCGACGTCGACCAGCAGGTCCGCCCCCAGGAGCGCGAGGCCCCCGGCGACGACCGACTCATCGAGGCCATCGGGATCGCCGACGCCGGTGACGTCCTGACCTCCCTGAGCGAGGGCCTGGCCGGAATGATTACGGAGAAGGGCCGGTCCCTATCCGGCGGGCAGCGTCAGCGCGTGGCCCTGGCCCGGGCGCTGCTGACCGAGGCGCCCACGCTCGTGCTCATCGAGCCGACCTCCGCCCTGGACTCCCACACCGAGGCCCGGGTGGCCGCCCAGGTGCACCGGGCGCGCGCCGGGCGCACGACCGTCGTCGTCACCGCCTCGCCGCTGGTCCTGGAGGCCTGCGACGAGGTCGTCCTCCTGGACTCCAGCGGGACCGAGCTGCTGCGCTCCACGCACCGCGAGCTCATGGCGATGGCCCGCGACGGCCACGCGCAGGCGGCCGACTACCGCGCCGTCGTCTCACGGGCCATGGGTGAGGATGCGGAGGCGAGCTGCTGATGGCACTTCCCGTCGCGCCCGGGCCCGTCGCCCTGCGCAAGACCTTCCGCATCATGGCCTCCTACCGGGGGCGCTTCGCCGTCGTCCTGGCCCTCCAGATCACGGCGGTCCTGTCCACGCTCGTGGCCCCCCAGCTGCTGGGGCGGCTGGTCGGGCGGGTCTCGGCCGGGCGGGCCGACGCCGGCTACGTGGACCGGATCGTGCTGACCATCATCGCGGTCACGCTCGTGGGGGCGCTCATCAACCGCTTCGCCCAGAAGCACGCCCGCACCCTGGGCGAGTCGGTCTTCGCGGACCTGCGCGAGCGCATGATGAACCGGGTGGTGCACCTGCCGCTGAGCGCCGTGGAGTCCGCCGGCACCGGCGACCTCGTGGGGCGCACCACCACCGACGTCTCCCGCATCGAGTTCCTCGTGCGGGTGGGGATCCCCCAGATCCTCGTGTGCGTGGTGACGATCGTCTTCACTCTCCTTGCCGCCGCCGTCGCCGACCCCCTTCTGGCGCTCGGGCTGCTCGTCATCGCCCCGCCCGTGTGGTCGATGATGCGCTGGTACCTGCCGATCTCCATCCCCGCCTACCGAGCCGAGTCGGCCGCCCAGGCCCGCCTCAACGGGGCGGTCTCCGAGACGGTCGAGCACGCCGAGACCGTGGACGCGCTGGGCATCGGGGCGCGCCGCGAGCGGGCCATCATGGCCTCCATCAAGGAGGCCTGGTCCCTGGAGCGCTACACGGCGGCGCTGCGGGTGCGCCTGTTCATGGTACTCGACGTCGCTTGGCGGGCACCCGTCGTCGCCGTCCTCCTGTGGGGAGGGTTCCTGGCCGGCCGCGGCTACGCGACCCTGGAGGCGATCACCACGGTCGCCCTGTACTCCATGGAGCTGCGCAAGCCGGTGGGCCAGCTCATGTTCTGGGTCGACCAGGTCCAGATCGCCCAGGCCTCCCTGTCCCGCATCCTGGGGGTGGAGGAGGTCCCCGACGACCGTACCCCCACCGGCCAGGAGCCCCAGGGCACGCGGATCGTGCTCGACGACGTGCGCTTCTCCTACCGGGAGGGCGTCGAGGTGCTCCACGGGATCGACCTGGAGCTCGTGCCCGGGGAGCGGCTGGCCGTCGTCGGGCCCTCGGGGTCGGGCAAGTCCACGCTGGGGCGGATGCTGGCGGGCATCAACCCGCCCACCTCCGGGAGCGTCACCGTGGGCGGGGTGTCGCTGACGGACCTGACCGAGGACGAGCTGCGCCGCCACGTGGCCCTGGTGACTCAGGAGCACCACGTGTTCGTCGGCACCGTGGCGGACAACGTGCGCCTGGGGCGACCGGGCGCCTCCGACGACACGATCCGCGAGGCGATCGAGGCCATAGGGGCCGATGCCTGGGTGGACGGGCTGCCCGAGGGGATGGACACGATGGTCGGCTCGGGGCACCTCGAGCTGAGCCCCGCCCAGGCCCAGGAAGTGGCGCTGGCCCGGCTGGTGCTGCTGGACCCGCACACGCTCATCCTGGACGAGGCCACCTCACTGCTGGACCCGCGCGCCGCCCGCACCCTGGAGCGGACCCTGTCCACGGCGCTGGCCGGGCGCACCGTCATCGAGGTGGCCCATCGTCTCTACACGGCCGCCGACGCCGACCGGGTCGCCGTCGTCATGGACGGGCGGATCGTGGAGCTCGGCACCCACGACGAGCTCGTGGCCCTCGGCGGGGAGTACGCGCGCCTCTGGCAGGCCTGGAACCAGGAGTAGCCGGGCGGAGGTGCGGTGGGGAGACCCGTGAGTCGGCCGTGCCGACGTCGGGCACCGGGCCGGTCCGCGCCGTCGGCACGGTTAGGGCCGCCGGTACGGTTCAGGCCACCCTGCCGATCAGGGCGACGATGGCGGCCCTTCACAGATCGCCGGTGGCGAAAGCCGGCCCTTATCACCCAAACCTACAAACCCGCTCGGGCCTGCGTTGTTCCACGAGGGCGCAGGCTGTGAGATTCTTAGGGTGGCGAGTCGTCCCACTGTCGCGATCCCGCCGCCTCGCAGTCAGCTGACTGCGTCCAACGCCGTGCCTCACACAAGAAGGTTCGTTCATGCCCAACAACCAGCCACCTCCCCCGCCGTCGCAGGCGACGTCGTCGGCCTCCACCACGCCTCCTCGCAGGGCCGCCGGCAGCGCCCAGCCCACGCTCGGGGAGCTCATCGCCCGCATCTCGGAGAACATCTCCGCGCTGGTGCGCGGCGAGATCGACCTGGCCAAGGCCAAGGGCCAGCGCATGGCCAAGGAGATGGGGCTGGGGGCCGGGCTGCTCGCCGCCGCCGGGGTGCTGGCCCTGTTCATCTTCGGGCTGCTGCTGGGTGCCCTGACGACCGGGCTGTCCCACGTCATGCCGCTGTGGGCCGCCTTCCTCGTGGTGGCGCTGATCCTCACCCTCATCGCCGTGCCGATGGCCCTCATCGGCATCAAGCGCCTCAAGGCCGCCAAGGCCGACACGCCGACGCCGCAGGAGGGGCTGAAGGAGTCCGTCAACGCCGTCAAGGGGGCCGTGACCTCCGGCCTGCAGAGGGGGAACGCCCAGTGAGCACCCACGCCGCACCCACGCCCGTCCCCGCCGCGTCGGCCGCGCCCGCCGTGGAGGCCGCACAGGCGGCGCCGTCGGCTGACGACGTCCTGTCCGACCTGGCGGCCAGGCGTCTGGCGCTGGCCGCCGACGTCGACGAGCTCGCCGCGCGCCTGGCCCCGAACAACCTGGCCAAGGTCGCCAAGCACAAGGCCCGCGAGAAGGTCCAGGAGCTGCGCAGCCAGGCCGTCAGCAAGGTCCAGGACACAGCCGGGCAGGTCAAGAACCGCCTGGCCTCCCTGGCCGGCGGCGGCACCGACCCCGAGGGCGGGGTCGACACCTACGACCCCAGCACGCGGACCCTCGGCCAGCGCGTCTCCCGGCTGTTCGACGACGCCCGCGACGGCGACCCCGCCTCCCTGGGGATCGTCACGGTTGCGGGACTCGCCCTGGCGGGCCTCAGCGTGACGGCGACCGTCGCCGCGGTCAAGGCCTTCCGCGCCCGGGCGGCTCGGGCATGACCAGCGGGCAGCAGGCCGGCGCCTCCGGCGCTGAGGGTGCCGGGGCCGCAGGGTCTGGGTCGCTGAGCCCCGAGCAGATCGAGGAGCGGCTGCGCGCTCAGCGCGAGGCCCTGGCGGCGAGCGTCGACGAGTTCGCCTCCCGGGTCGACCCGCGCACGCAGGCGAGGGAGGCCGGGGAGCACCTGCGCGAGCAGGCGAGCGCCAAGGCCGAGCATCTGCGTGAGCAGGCTGCGGCCGGGGCCGGTCGTTTGCGTGAGCAGGCGGAGGCCAGCGCCGGCCGACTGCGCGAGGGGGCCCGACGCTGGGCCGAGCAGGCGGAGGAGACCTGGGAGCGTGCCAAGCAGGGCGACTCCGAGGCATCGTCTCGACTCGCCAAGGCGGCCGCCGTCGCCGGAGGCGTGGTGACCGCCGGCATCGTCCTGACCCGCCTCGCCCGCCGCTGAGGCCAGCGCCGCACACCGAGAACACGCAGCCTCTCCCCATCAACCACATCACCCACCCGCCGAGGACGCACCATCGGGCTCGCGGACTGCATCCCTGGGATCAGTCCTCAGCCCCTAGGGTGCGTCCTCGCTTCGCATCGGCGTTCCACCGTACTCCAGCGCCAGGAGCCAGTCGTCCGCATCGGGAACTGCGATGTCCGCCGGGGACGTACTTCTCCTCCAGATCACTGTGTTCAAACCTCAGTGACCTGGAGGAGAACGCAGTCCTCGATCACAAAGTACGTCCTCGAGGGTGCGTCCTCGCGCACTGATAGTTGGGAGAACAGCTTCCCGTCATACCTGAGCAAGGCAGTAGGGCGCGCTCCCACCAAACAAGATGTGTCCCAAGCCGCACCTACGCTGTCTGGCCCTGTACCTCGAGTTCCCCTAACCTCATCCCATAACTCCCCGCCGTCCTCCGGGACTGGCGGGGTCTATTTTTCTTTGCAGGAGGCTACTCGTGGCCCTCAAAATGGCGGTCGTCGTTGACTACCAGAACGCCCACCTCACGGCGGCAGGCCTGTACATGCCCGGGCGTCCTCCCGAAGACACAGGCCCGCCGGCTCTTCTCTCACTGATCCCGCACCGGCCCGCAGGTCACAGATCAGTCACTGCCCCGAATTGGTCTCGACCACCTGCGCCGGCGTCCTAAAATCACTTCCGTGACAACGGCGCCCACGACTCCCCAGGATGCGGTGACGGATCCTGCTCCTTCCCTCCCTTCTCTTGATGTCGCTCCGGGCTCTGTGGTCCGGGTGCGCGACGAGGACTGGCTGGTAACTCAGGTCTCCACCACGTCTGACGGCATGCTGGTGACGGTGCAGGGCCTGTCCGAGCTGGTTCGGGACACGACGGCGCAGTTCTCCGCTGGTCTTGACCACATCGTCCCGGTGGATCCGCGCCACACCCGGGTCATCGCGGACACCTCCACCCGTCACCGGCTCTCGCGCCTGTGGCTGGAGGCGACGCTGCGCAAGACGGCCCTCCCGGCGACCTCCACCGACCTGGCCGTGGTCAGTGACGTCCTCGCCGACCCGCTGGCCTACCAGCTGACGGCGGTTCGCCAGGCCCTGGACCCGGCGAACCTGCGCCCGCGTATCCTCCTGGCTGACACCGTGGGCCTGGGCAAGACCCTGGAGATCGGCATGATTCTGGCCGAGCTCGTGCGCCGCGGCCGGGGCGACCGCATTCTCATCGTCACGCCCCGTCACGTGCTCGAGCAGATGCAGCACGAGATGTGGTCGCGCTTCGCCCTGCCCTTCGTGCGCCTGGACTCGGTGGGCATTCAGCGGGTGCGCCGTTCGGTGCCGGCCTCACGCAACCCGTTCTCGGTGTTCCACCGCGCGATCATCTCCATCGACACGCTGAAGTCGGACCGCTACCTCAACCATCTGCGCAAGCAGCGTTGGGACGCGGTCGTCATCGACGAGTCGCACAACGTCACCAACAAGGGCACGCTCAACAACCGGCTCGCGGACATCCTGGCCCGTCAGACCGATGCCCTTATCCTGGCCTCGGCCACGCCCCACAACGGCAACCCGAAGTCCTTCGCCGAGCTCATCCGTCTGCTGGAGCCGACGGCGGTGCGCGCGGACGGCTCCCTCGATGAGGAGGCGGTGCGTCGTCTCGTCATCCGCCGTCACCGTCACTCCGACGAGGTGCGCGACGTCGTGGGCGGCCGCTGGAAGGAGCGGCTGACTCCGGTCAACAAGCCGGTGAAGCCCTCTCCGGCTGAGGACGCGGTGGCCGGCGAGCTGTCACGCACCTGGCTACACCGTGACGGCGCCTCGGCACCGGGTGGCCCCAAGCCCTCCGCCCGCGGCGGCGACTCCCTGTTCGCCTGGACCCTCGCCAAGTCCTTCCTGTCCTCGCCTGCGGCCCTCATCCAGACGATCGACGAGCGCCTGGCCCGACGCCGCAGCCGAGCAGCAGCAGCTGGCTCCACCCCGGAGCCCTCGGAGCAGTCCCAGGCGCTGACCCGCCTGCGCGAGCTGGCCGTGGAGGCCAACACGACGGCCTCGGGCAAGTACCAGGAGCTACTGGCCGAGCTGCGCCGCATCGGGATCGGCCCCAGGTCGACCGAGCGCGTCGTCGTCTTCGCCGAGCGCATCGCGACGCTGACCTGGCTGGCCGAGCACCTGCGCGAGGACCTGCGCCTGCCCGACGATGCGGTGCGGGTCATGCACGGGAGCCTGTCGGACGTGGAGCAGCAGGAGATCGTCGAGCAGTTCCGCCAGGCCCACACGCCGGTGCGCGTCCTGGTGACTGGCGACGTCGCCTCGGAGGGCGTCAACCTGCACGCCCAGTGCCATGAGCTCATCCACTATGACATCCCCTGGTCGCTTATTCGCATCGAGCAGCGCAACGGCCGCATCGACCGCTACGGCCAGTCCGTCTCACCGCAGATCACGACCCTGCTGCTGAGCCCATCGGACACGCACTTCTCCGGCGATGTCCACGTCCTCAAGCGCTTGATGGAGAAGGAGGATCAGGCGCACCGGGCCCTGGGCGACGCCGCCTCCCTCATGGGCCTGTACTCGGGCGAGCGTGAGGAGAATGCGATCCGCGATGCACTGGCGGCCGGGAAGGACATTGACGTCGTCGTCCCCGACGCCGACGACACCCTCAACCTGGATCCGATGGCGGCCCTGTTCGCGAAGCTGACGGGCACGGCCGAGGCCAAGGGCGACGGCGCTGCTGCCCCCACCGATGCCAAGGACTCTCCTGCTGCTCCAAGCAATCCCAGCGACCCGGCCGGTCCAGCCACCGCCACCCAGCCCACTGCCCCGCTGGCGACGTCGACGCTGTACGAGACCCAGCTGGACTATCTGCGCCAGGCCCTCACCGAGCTTTATGAGCGCCCCGAGGAGCCCGAGCAGCGCCAGACCGGCGGCGGGGGCGTCTCCTGGCGCGAGCACGGCACGCAGCACGTGGTGGAGATGGTGCCCCCGGCGGGGCTGCGCCATCGCCTGTCAGTGCTGCCGCAGTCCTACCTGCGTGAGCGCCGTGTCCAGGAGCACCTCAAGCTGGCGACGACGCAGACGAAGGGCGCACGTCTTCTCACGGAGGCCCTGAGTGACTCCTCGGACTCCTCCTGGCCGGAGGCTCACTACCTGGGGCCGCTGCACCCGGTGCTGGACTGGGCCGGCGACCGGGTGCTGGCCAAGCTCGGCCGCTCCTCAGTGTTCGCGGTACGCGGCGACGTCGACTCACCGACCGTCCTGCTTCTGGGGACTCTGACGAACCAGGCGGGCCGGACGGTGTCGATGGTGTGTGTCAGTATCGCCTTCCCCTACCTGGACCTGGCGGCCGCGCAGTCGGAGCTGGATGCGGGCCGGCCGGTCGAGGCGGTGCCGATCGGGCAGGTGCACGACTCCCCCACCGCCATGTTCGAGGCGGTGGGCATCTCCCGGCAGCTGCGGAACTCTGGGCCGGTGACGCAGACCAGTCTGCTGGAGGCGCTCATCCCTCCGGCGGTGGATACGGCTAAGGACCACATGAGACTGACCCTCGACGCAGCGGAGGAACAGGCGACGGCTCGGGTGGAGGCCTGGGCGGAGCGCGCGAATGCCTGGGATGACGAGGCCGGTCGCCTCATCCAGAACCGCCATCTGCGCGAGCAGCGGATCACGGTGGCTCAGGAGCGCGAGCTCAGGAAACAGCACCGGCCCGCGCACACGCTGGTGCGCCCGCTGCTGGTGGTGGTGCCGCAGGACTTCGGGATGGAAGGGGATCTCTGATGGCGGTGTCGGATGCGCTGGTCGTCGGCGAGGACTGGATCAGCGAGCACTACTTCACGACCGACGCCACCAAGGAGTCCTTCCTGGCGCGCGTGCTGGAGCGTCGCAAGGAGTGGGAGGCCCTGGAGAAGCCGGCCGATCCCGGTACTGCCTCGACGCCGACGCCTCGCTCCCGGTTCCGTTCCGAGCGCTCCCGCTTGGAGGAGCTGCTGGCGGCCCTTCCCGCCGACGACGCAGGCTCCCTGACCGGCGCCGCCCTGGAGGCGGCCGGCGAGCTCGATGCGCTTCTGCGCGAGATTCTGGGCTTCACGTCGTCGGAGTACCGGCTGACCGAGCGGGGTCCGGTGACCCTGGTGAGGCCGGTGGGCGATGAGGGCCCGGCGCCGCTGGCGCTGCTGCGCGCCCGCCCGGTGACGACGGTGGAGGACCTGCTGGTCAAGGACGCCCCCACGCTCGCTGAGGAGTGGCAGCCCGTGGACCTGGGGGACCCCGACGCCCCGGTCCTGGAGGGAGCCGAGCCGGTCGAGTCAGTGTCCCGGGCACTGTCGACGCTCATGACGGATGGTCACAGCCCGGCCTTCGCCCTGGTCCTGGCGGGCCAGTGGGCGCTGGTGGCGGAGCGGGAGCGGTGGCCGGAGGGCCGCTGGCTGGCGGTGAACGTGCAGCTCGTCGTCGAGCGTCATGAGGCCACGCGCGGCGGCGAGGTGGAGCGGGCGCTGACCTGCCTGGATGCTCGTTCTCTGCTGCCGACGGCGGAGGGCGAGACGTGGTGGGCGGCCACCTTGGAGGACTCGGCGGCCCACACGGTGGGGGTCTCGAAGGATCTGCGTGAGGGCGTGCGCTCCTCGATTGAGATCCTTGCGAATGAGGTGGTGCGCCGTCGCGCTGCGCGGGGGCTGGAGCCGCTGCCCCAGGAGCGGGCGCAGGATCTGGCCCTGCAGTCGCTGCGCTACATCTACCGGATCATCTTCCTGCTGTATGCGGAGGCGAGCCCCGAGCTGGGGGTCCTGCCGGTGGGCGCCACCGAGTACGACGCCGGCTACGGCCTGGATCGTCTGCGCGAGCTGGCCTTGAGGGAGTTGCATGAGGAGTCGGCCCTGGCGGGCACGCACATTTACGAGTCCTTGGACCGACTGTTCCACCTGGTCGATGAGGGGCACAACGAGCAGGTGCCGGCCGCGCAGGAGGGCAGCTTCGATGGATTGGTCTTCCGGCCGATGCGCGCCGACCTTTTCCGCCCGGCGGCGACTGCCCTCATTGACGAGGTGGGTCTGGGCAACGGGGCGCTGCTGCGGGTACTGCGCCACCTGCTGCTGACTAAGGAGAACAGCAAGGGCGGCCGTGGCTTCATCTCCTACGTGGAGCTGGGTATCAACCAGCTGGGCGCCGTCTACGAGGGGCTGATGAGCTACTCGGGTTCCTTCGCCACCGAGCGCCTGTGGGAGGTGGCGCCGGGCGGGGACGCCTCGAAGGGCTCGTGGGTGGTGCCCGAGGACGTCATGGAGGGCCTGGAGGAGAAGGACTTCGTGACGGTGGAGGATGAGGTGACGGGCGAGCGCCGCAACGTCACCTATGAGAAGGGCCAGTTCGTCTACCGGCTTTCCGGCCGGGACCGGCAGCGCTCGGCTTCCTTCTACACCCCGGAGGTGCTGACGCGTTTCACGGTGCAGCAGGCGCTGGAGGAGCTGCTGGATCAGGATGGGCGGAAGACGAGTGCTGAGGAGATTCTGCATCTGACGGTGTGCGAGCCGGCGCTGGGGTCGGGGGCCTTCGCGATCGAGGCGGTGCGACAGCTGGCGGAGCAGTACCTCTCGCGGCGTGAGCGCGAGCTGGGCCGGCGCGTGGACCCTGAGGAGCGGCCCCGGGAGCTGGCGAAGGTGAAGGCATATCTCGCCCTGCACCAGGTCTACGGGGTGGACCTCAATGCGACGGCGGTGGAGCTGGCGGAGGTGTCCCTGTGGCTGGACACGATGGTGGAGGGGCTGGCGGCCCCCTGGTTCGGGCTGCGGCTGCGGCGCGGTAACTCCCTGGTGGGAGCACGCCGGGCCCTGTACTCGACCTCCCAGCTGAAGAAGCGGGCCTGGCTGTCGGCCACGCCGGTGGCCGAGCCGCTGAGCCAGGTGGCGGCTGTGCTCGACGACGCCGATGTCGCCTCACGGCACCGGATCGGTGGGGCGCTGGACGTCTCTGGGTGCATCCATCATTTCCTCCTGCCGGCCAAGGGCTGGGGCAGTGCGGTGGAGGCCCCCAAGCAGGTACGGGACCTGGTTGATGCCGGCAGGCTCAAGGCCCTCAAGACATGGCGTAAGGACATCACGAAGGCACTGAGCACGACTCAGGCCTTGCGGCTGACGGCCTTGGCCCGACGCGTGGAGGTCCTGTGGGAGATGACCTTGCGGCGCCTGCGGGTGGCGGAAGCGGAGGCCTCGCGCCGTATCGACCTGTGGGGCCGCGAGGCGCAGGAGGGCTCCGGTTCAACGGTGTCCCGTGAGGAGATTGAGGCCTACCTGGCGGCACCGGGTTCGGCGTACCGGCGGCTGCGGCTGGTCATGGACGCGTGGTGCGCCCTGTGGTTCTGGCCGCTGACCACGGATGTGACGCCGCCGAGTCTCGATGAGTGGCTGGGCGCGCTGGAGGGGCTGCTGGGCAAGCAGGTCAAGGACGCCAAGGGCACCGATGGGACCCTGGTGGATGCTTCCTCTTGGGCGGAGCTGGAGACCATGGAGGAGGTTGAGCTCGGTCTCGCCGGAGCCCGCAAAGTGCAGTCGGTTGTTGACGAGCATGAGTGGTTCACCGTGGTTCGGGAGGTAGCGGAGGCACAGGGTTTCTTCCACTGGGAGCTGGACTTTGCCACCGTCTTCGCCCGCGGCGGCTTCGACCTTCAGGTAGGGAACCCGCCGTGGGTGAGGCCCGACGTCTCGGTCGAGACCCTTCTGGCCGATGGCGATCCCTGGTGGATGCTCACGAAGAAGCCGTCGCTTGCGGACCGGCAGGAGCGCCTGCCGCAGACTCTGGCACGTCCTGGCGTCCTCGCCACAGTGCTCGACGGGGCCGCCGAGACTGAGGTCCTCGCTGAGTTCATCAGCGACCAGACCGTTTACTCAATCATGGAAGGACGCCCCGACCTCTATCGGGCCTTCATGTGCCAAGCCTGGGAGCACCAGAGTGGGCGGGGCATCTCTTCACTCATCCATATGGAGACCCACTTCACCGACGCCAAGACTCCAGGACTCCGCGCCGCTACCTATCGGCATTTGCGCCGGCACTGGCAGTTCATCAACGAACTCCATCTATTCGAAATCCAGAACCAAAAACAGTACGGCGTCAACATCTACGGAACGGAGCGGGCACCATTATTCCTTCACGCGACATCGCTGTACCATCCCGAGACTGTGCAGCGCTCCCTCGTCCACGATGGCAGCGGAGAGGAACCAGGATTCAAGGATCCACACACCGGGACCTGGGACTTACGGTCACACGCAGCCCGAATTCAGTCTGTTGACGAATCTACGTTGACGACCTGGAGAACGGTGACCAAAGCCGACGACTGGCAGTCCACACCTATGGTGTCGACAGTCAATTCCGCAGCATCACGCACGCTCGCAACACTGGGCTCCCGACCACGCATCGGTGCTCGCAGCCTCCAGTTCTCGACTGGCTGGAACGAAACAACAGACTTTCAAAAAGGGCTGTTCTCAAAACAATGGGGACCAGCATCCTGGAAAAATGCGATCCTTCAAGGATCACATCTCTATGTATCCACGCCGTTATACAAACAACCAAACCAGACGATGGCTAATCAGCGCGACTGGACTGCAACCGACCTGGAGTCCCTTCCTTCAAGCATTCAGCCAGTTACCCAGTACAAGCCTGCGGGTGACCATGCCACCTACGACCGCCTCTACACCCACTGGCGCAATCACTCCGCCTTCGAATACTACCGCGTAGCTTGGCGCAACATGGCGCCACTGACGGGTGAACGCACTCTTGTTCCATCAATTATCCCTACAGGAACCGCGCATCTCCAGTCCGTGACATCGACATCCACACCCACGAGCAGCGTGCATTATATCCCGATGATCGCAGGCGTTTCTTCATCGCTCATTTCTGACTTCATGATTCGAGCCGCAGGGCGTGGCCACATTAATGGAGCGGACTTCTCGCTTCTACCGTCGCTTGACACGAGCCACTTCCTCACTATGGCGGTCATACTCCGAGCTCTTCGTCTCAACTGTA
Organism: Actinomyces sp. oral taxon 175 str. F0384; assembly: GCF_000223355.1. Lineage (NCBI taxonomy): Bacteria > Bacillati > Actinomycetota > Actinomycetes > Actinomycetales > Actinomycetaceae > Actinomyces > Actinomyces sp. oral taxon 175. Next base: position 187,798 of record NZ_AFUR01000001.1, on the reverse strand, counting down.
TATCCGATGTTTACGCGGACCTGTGGGCCGAATGTTGGCATGAGTCATTCATGACTGATTCTCCGATTCTGGAACGTTATGACAAGCGTCCGATTGGTCCGGAGTGGACTGCGGATACGCCCTTGCGTCGGGCGGAGGATCGTCGTAATGCTCAGGCGGAGATCGATGTCATGGTGGCGATGATGCTGGGCGTGCCGATCGAGGACTTGTGCACGATCTACCGCACCCAGTTCGCGGTGCTGTACGACTATGACCATGGCCGCGGCCAGGGCGCCTACGTCTATGACGCGAACGGCCGTCAGCTACCGACTCCAGTCCGCCAGGCCTGGGAGAAGCGCCAACGCCCGACCGCCAATGAGGACATGCCATTATCGGAGCGTACTCACACCCATCCTGGCTCTGGCGTCTCCTACGTCTACGACCTCCCCTTCCGCATCCGCGACCGCGAATCCGACTTCCGCCGCATCCACACCGCCCTCACCCAGAAATCCGCCTGAACACCCTAATCTTTCCCCTCACATGAACCAGATTAGAGGCTTCAGGCATTACATCGGAGATCTATAGAAACTGCCCCATCAAGACCAACATTAGTTCACATACGGACCAAATACATGCTTCATCATACAATTTACTTAATCCATTAATCGGCAACAGGGAACAGAATCCATGACAGAAATACCCAAATCACCCTCGCCCCAACCCACCACCTTGGACACAAACGCCATACCCCTAGGCGAGCGCTCCTGGCACGCAATCCTTCAACACGTCATGGAATTCGGCGATGAAGCCGAAACCTCGTACTTGGAGATAAAAAGCGCACTGGACATCAAAAGCGTTCGAGGAGCAGCACACGCCAACAAGCACGCAGTGGCTAAGATCGCTAAGTTTCTACTCGGCGCCGCAAACCGATCACCCAAGGACGCAGCTCGATATTTTCAGGGATACGCAGTTTTAGTCATTGGCGCCGAGAAGGGACAGGCCCTCGGAGTGCCTCGCGGCATAGAACTGCATGACTTAGAGAATTCACTTCGTCCTTATCTGGGCCCAAAGTTTCCTAATTTCGAACTGGGACGAATCACCCTTAGCGATGAACGGGAGGTGCTACTTATTATCGCTCCACCTCCAAAGGATGGAGAACAGATCTACCCATGCTGCAAGAATTACCAACCCGAAGAAAGGCGCGACAACCTCCGCGATGGCGCCATCTACGTACGTGGATCAAGCAGTACTCGGGAGGCCCGGCACGAGGAGGTCCTCGCTTTAGTAGAACGTTCACGAGACCGAAAGAAGCCTCCGATCGACCTCGAGGTTAGTCTAGACGGACCAATATACCGAGTAGGCGAAATAGATGACACGCTAAATAGATTATACGATCAAGAAGAGCAACATTTTAACGAGAGAATCGCGGAGCAGTATAGGCGCGAAAACAATACTGTGTCACGATTCCCTTTCATGCAACCCCTCCCTTTCGCGAAACCGATGACTGGCAACGAAATGGAAGAGGCGCTCCGAGCCTGGAAGGACGCACGCCCTGAGTACATCTCCACTGGACGGCAACACTTACTTGGCGTCAGCCTAGATTTCTCTCGCATTCAAGTGGTTAGCCACGGCAAGTTCATTGCCAAACCACAGCTATCAGTACATTTTTACGGATGCGAGATTTTAGAATGGAACGACCCAGATAATGCTGATTTAGAGAAACTGGTTGAGCCAGTCATACACAAAACGGACGCCTTCGGATACAGGATTGACACTGGCACTCTTTCAATCAATATACCCCATCGGGAGCCAACCTTTGGCAATGACCCCAATAAAGCATGGATGGCCTTTGACACAGAATCATTCCGCCCCAACACGCCATGGCACAGCGGAAGCAAAGAATGCATCCTCGTTGCTCGAGACATTTCATCCGAACACATAGAGGCCACATGGACGTTAACTGAAGATGGTAATGACGAAGTAGTGACAGGAGGTTTCACCATCAAAACCGAACCGCCTGTTTCTGCAAGCGATCTGGTGTTACATAATTTTTTAGAACGAAACTTCACATAATACCGCTTCACCTAACTCCTCTTACAATGCGGAAATCTTGTATGACACACATCCGAGGCGAAGGCGGTATGCAGATCACCCTCGTCGAGGATCGCAACCACACAATCAGGTTTTCCGGCGAATATTAAGTTCCCTGTTGCGACAAGATCATCAAACTCCTCATCGGGCGGGAATTCAGCAATTTCACGGCGGCGCGATTCATGCTTTCCGCTCTCCAGAAAACGCCCGGTCGTTACACTATCAGACCAACGTAGCACTAAACTCAGGGTCCCGGCGTAAGTTGACATCATTGGATATGCCTGCCTGTGGCGCCTTTCTCAGCAACGCCAATGTTTTTGGGATAACAGAAATGGCGAGGAGATGGGAGGCTGCACCCAATTCAAAGGAGCGACGTTCAAATGTTCACAATGACATAAACTTGTTAAGAGCACCCACCGACGATTTTTTATACCTCGGATCGAACTACCTGCAGAATTCACAGACGACCTCAGGCGGCGTGGAAACGTTTATTCGCACCTTGGCGAGTCATGCCCAATACATCCCCGATCGCTTGCCATGACAGGCCAACATCGCGTGCAACCATCACAGCCTCATCCAGCTCACGCTCGGCGGCACGAAGACGTATCTGCGCGACCGCAATTCTCGCGAGAGCGGGATCGCCGACCGTAGCCACAGGATCCGGGCCATCCCCGTTGTTGGCGTTTTCGATCTCGTCAAGCATCTCTTCGACGGTCTTCATACTTCACTTTTTCCTCAAGAAGTTCTCGCGCACAGCCATAGCACGAAGCGCAAGATCTTCATTATCATTGGCGCGGAACTCGAGCAAGCGACCGACGAAAGATTTCGACGATAATGACGCTAGCAGTCTGACGGATGATCTAGTGCGGGGCACCCGTCGCTACCTTCGGCGATAGACCTCACGACGGTGACCAACGGCGAGGACGAGAACTACCAAGACTCCATCATCGATTTCGTAAATGATGCGGTAGTTGCCGGTGCGCACACGCCATTCACCATGCCCTCCAACGAGCTTCTTGGCGCCAGCTGGGCGGGGCTCCTGAGCAAGCAACTCGACGACAGCTTGAATCCGGCGTTGGGTGCGGCCGTCCAGCTTGCGCAGCTGACGGGCGGAGGCCGGGCTGAACTGGATCTGGTAGGTCATGCGAGCCCGAGGTCAGCCTTGACCTCGTCCCAGGGGATGGTGCCGTGCTTTGCGATCTCAGCTCGGGCGGCGTCGGCAGCCTCAATGTCCGCCAGATCCTCCGCCGCCTGGGTAAGCCGCTCCAGGTCATCCGCGTCGATCACCGCGGCCACGCGGCGGCCCCTGCGGGTGAGGAACACAGGCGCATGGGTCACCCGGGCGTCGTCGATGACATCGGCGAGCCTGTTGCGCGCAGCGGTAACAGTCATTTCAGTCATAAAAGACATTATGGACGAAAAGTGCGGGAATGTACATTCCGTTACTAACAAGCGTCTCACCCCTCACGTAGCCTGCGGTAGCCTCTGACCTGCGGGATCACTCCCGGAACAACGACGATCCGCGCGAAGTGGCGCCGGCCCCAGCAGACACCACTCCCGAACACCATTCGCCGCATCCACCCCACCGCCCATCACCACCACGCTCCAGCTATGACGCTCCTCCTCCCTAGCCTCCAGGCCGAACGCATCCGTCGGTCCATCGTCGACTACCTCTCGACGACCTTCGCCCTCACCGACGCCGAGCCACGGCGCGTACTCACCGACTTCCTGGAGGACGAGAAGCAGGGAGTCTTCGTCGGCCCCTTCGTCCGCCTGCGCCTGCCCTACCTGGCCGCGAGCGCCCGCCCCGGCACAACCGACCCGGCCCACCCCACCGACCGCCCCCTCGACTGGGACCCGGGCCTCACCCCTTACCAGCACCAGGAGGACTCCTACCGGCGCCTGACCACTAAGGGCGGCCACCACCCCGAGCCGACCATCGTCACCACCGGCACCGGCTCAGGTAAGACCGAGTCCTTCCTCCACCCCGTCCTCGACCACGTCCTGCGCGCCCGCGCCCAGGGCGTCACCGGCATCAAGGCCCTCATCCTCTACCCCATGAACGCCCTGGCCTCTGACCAGGCCAGCCGCCTCGCCAGCCTCATCACCAAGGATCCCGTCCTGGCCGGCGTGCGCGCCGCCATCTACACCGGGGACTCCTCCGCCAGCCCCCGCAAGCACGTCACCGCCGACTCCCTCATCACCGACCGCTACGTCATCCGCGACAACCCGCCGGACATCCTGCTCACCAACTACAAGATGCTCGACCAGCTCCTCCTGCGCCCCGAGGACCGCGAGCTGTGGCGGGCCTCAGCCGGGTCGCTCACCTACCTGGTCCTCGACGAGTTCCACACCTACGACGGCGCCCAGGGCACCGACGTCGCCATGCTGCTGCGGCGCCTGGGCCTGACCCTGCGCGCCCACCTGCCCGCCGATCACCCCCGCCAGGAGGCCTTCGCCTCCGCCCCACTCGGCCCCGTGTGCCCTGTGGCAACCTCCGCCACCCTCGGGGACGGCGGCGACCCCTCCCAGATGCTCGCCTTCGCCCGCGACGTCTTCGGAACCGACCTGCCCACCAGCGCCGTCGTCACCGAGACCCGCGCCGCGCTCGACCAGTGGGCCGCCACGCACCGCCAGGTGGCCGAGTCCAAGGGCCTGGCCGACCGCGCCCTGCGCCTGCGTTCCCTGCCCGGTGAGAACCTGCAGGCCCTGGCGCGCCTCGCCGAGGCCGGCTCCCCCAACCCCGAGGAACTGCTCCGCGGCGTCGTCGCCCACCTCTACGACCTGCCCGAAGAAGTGGAGGACACCCTGGACGCCGCCGGCCTCGCCTCCGCCCTCCAGGCCCACCCCGACGTCCTGGACCTCGTGCGCACCGCCGAGCACTCCACGTCACTGGCCGACCTCGCCCGTGGCCTCCTGGGCCCCATCCCCGAGTCGGGCCTGGCCCGGCGGGTCCTCTCCGCGATCCTGGCCGCCCTGTCCGTCGTGCGCGCCGGACTCGACGGCAACCCCGACCGCAGCGCAGTCAACGTAGAGGTCACCCTGTGGATCCGGGAGGTCACCCGCGTCGACCGGGCCCTGAGCTCCCTGCCCTCCTTCCGCTGGGCCGACGCCGCCTCCGAGCAGACACAGGTCGAGGAGCCCGCGCGCCCCGCCCTGTACTGCCGCTCCTGCGGGCGCTCCGGCTGGGGCATCGTCCTGGCCCCCACCGGCCAGAAGGAGAAGGACGACCAGAACCACGTGCGCCGCGACCGCAAGTCCGGCGACCCCCGCTTCCGGGCCCTCCTGCACGCCCCCGGGGAGGACGCCGACTACCGCACCCGCGCCGAGGCCGGCGAGATCAACCTGGAGGCCCGCCACCCCGGGCTGCGCTGGTACTCCATCAACAGCCGCGAAATCCTCACCCGCCGCCCGGACCAGGAGAGCACCGAGGCCAAGGAGGGCCTCGTCCTGCCGGTCCTCATGCTCACCGGGGACGAGCGCAGCATCACCGAGGACTCCACCAACGACGTCTGCCCCTCCTGCGGGACCAAGGACTCCATCCGCTTCCTCGGCTCGGCCGTCGCCACCCTCCTGTCGGTGTCCCTGACCACCCTGTTCGGCGACGACGCCCTCGACAACACCGAAAAGCGTGCCCTCATCTTCACCGACTCCGTGCAGGACGCCGCCCACCGCGCCGGCTACGTCAACCAGCGCTCCCACACGATGAGCCTGCGCTCGGCCCTGCGCGGGGCGCTGCGAGCAGAGATGCCCATTGAGGAGTGGGCCGAGGCCACTCTCGACGACGCCCAGGCCAGCGCCTTCGACCGCTACCGGCTGGTCCCCGCGGCCCTGTCCGAGCACCAGCGATTCAAGCCCTACTGGGACCCGAAAGCCCCGGCCTCCAAGCGCAGCCGCGCCAAGCCGCACGTGCGCCGTCGGCTCCTGTTCGACATCGCCCTGGAGGTGGGGCTCCAGTCCACCTACGGGCGCACCCTGGAGGCCACCGGCTCGGTCACCGTCCACGTCAGCGCCGGGCGCGCCAACGCCCTGGTGGCCCTTGCCCGTCAGGCCCTCGGCACCGACCAGCAGGGCGTCCTCGACGGCTTCAAGGACACCAGCGACGCGGACCTGCTCGCCTGGGTGCGCGGCACCCTGGAGCACATGCGCCGCGAGGGCGCCATCGACCACGAATGGCTCTCGCACTACAAGCGCGACGACGGCAAGCGCCTGTGGATCTGGTACAAGCGCGACCGCAATCAGGGCCAGCCGGCCTTCCCCACCGGGCGCGCCGCCCCGGCCTTCCCCCAGGTCGGCGGCGGCCTCGACACCCGCAAGTCGGCCTTCACGCCAGTGGGCTCCTCGAAGTCCTGGTACGCCACCTGGGCCCGCAAGTGCCTGGGAGTCGTGCCCACCCACGCCTCCCGTCTGGCCTGCGCGCTCCTGGCCCACCTGGCCGAGGCCGGGATCCTCAGCGTCACCACCACCGACTCCGGAGGCACCGTCTACGGGCTGCCGGCCGGCCGCGTCGTCGTCTCCCCGCTGCGGGAGACCACGCGCGAGGCCCTGCTCCTGGTGTGCGACACCTGCCGCACCCAGCTGCCCGCCGCCATCGCCACCGTCGACCAGCTCGACAGCGCCCCCTGCCTGGCCGCCACCTGCCCCGGCCACCTGAGGGCCCAGCCGCACCCAGCCGAGAGCTTCTACCGCAGCATGTACGCCGGGGCCCACGTGCGCCGGGTCGACTCCCACGAGCACACCTCCCTGCTCGATGCCAAGGAGCGCGCCGACGTCGAGACCGGGTTCAAGCGCCCCACACAGGTGCCCGGTGACCCCAACATCCTCGTGGCCACCCCCACCCTGGAGATGGGTATCGACATCGGGGACCTGTCCACCGTCATGCTCGGTTCCCTGCCGGCCACCGTCGCCTCCTACGTGCAGCGGGTGGGCCGCGCGGGCCGCCGCAGCGGCTCGGCGCTCGCCCTGGCCTACGTGCCCGGCAGGCGCAGCCAGCTCCCGATCCTCGAGGCCCCGGATCGGCTCCTCAACGGCTCTGTCGCGCCGCCGTCGACCTACCTGGGGGCCGAGGAGATCCTGCGCCGCCAGTTCCTGGCCTCCGTCATCGACACCCTCGCCCGCGAGAACCACCCGGCCATCCCCTCCGGCGGTCACGGCGGCGGCACCGCGAAGACCGCCCTGGGTGCCACCGGCGAGGGCTCGCTCATCACCACGCTGTGCGAGCGGATCGAGCGCGACGGCGCCCTGCTGGTACAGGCCTTCACCACCGCCTTCCAGGAGCGCACGCCGGCGCTCGACCGGCTCAGCAGCTGGGTGACCCAGGACGCCGGCGCCGGACCCCGCGAGATGCTCCAGCGCGCCGCGGCCGAGCACCGCGCCGAGTCCGAGCAGCTCCACCGCCAGGAGCGCCAGATCCGCGAGGCCCTGCCCGAGCTCAAGGTCGCCGCCGAGCGCCCCAACGCCACCGAGGAGGACAAGCGGGCCCATCGCTCCGCCGAAGGAGCCCGGAAGGCGGCCGAGTCCCGGATCTTCGACCTGGATCGTGAGCACTGGGTCTCGGCCCTGGAGCGCCACGGCATCCTGCCCAACTACACCCTCATCGACGACTCCGTGCGCCTGTCCGCCCGCGTCTCCTGGCGCGACCCAGACGACGACGAGTTCCACTCCGAGCCCTGCGATGTCGATCGAGCCTCCGTCCACGCCCTGCACGAGTTCGCCCCAGGCGCCACCTTCTACACCCGCGGCCTGGAGATGGAGATCGAGGGCATTGACGCCTCCGACCTGAACAACCAGGCCCAGTGGTGGTTCTGCTGCAAGGCCTGCGGCTACATCGACGTGCGCGAGCCGCAGGAGACCCGGCCCGCCGCGCCCACGGAGTGCCCCAGGTGCCGCGACACCGACATTGCCGAGGTCGGACGGGCCCGGCGGGTCCTGCGCCTGAGCCGGGTCTTCGCTGACGTCTCCCAGGACGACGCCCGCATCGGGGACTCCAGCGACGAGCGGCTCCGCACCCACTTCGAGGTCCTGCCCCTAGCCGACTTCGACCCCACCCGCGCGGTGCGCCAGTGGAACGTGGAGGCCTCCGGGTTCGGGGTGACCCGCTACCGCGGCATGAACCTGCGCTGGCTCAACACCGGGCGGCCCCTGGCCGGCCAGAGCGTCGACCGGGTCTCCGGCAACGCCCTCTCCTCGCGGGACTTCCGCCTGTGCGAGGCCTGCGGCAAGCTCGACACGGACACGCGGGCCACCTCCGCCCGGGAGCACCGACCCTGGTGCCGCTACCGCAGCGACTCCGCTGAGCACGTGATCGCCGTCGATCTCATGCGCGAGCTGAGCACCGAGGCACTCGCCTTCGTCCTGCCGCTGGGTTTCGCCACCGACCGGGTGGGGGTGGACTCGCTGGCTTCCGCGATCCTCCTGGGGCTGGAGATCACCACCGGCGGCTCCCCCGACCACCTGGGCATCGCCTCCGTCCCCCACCCCGTGGCCGGCGGCGCCCCCGGCGAGACCCGTCCCGCCCTCCTGCTGCACGACACCGTGCCCGGGGGCACCGGCTACCTCACCGACCATGACGACTCCAGCCGGCTCTGGAACCTCCTCATTCGCACCGGCCAGCGCCTGGAGAACTGCCCGTGCCGCGCCGAGGGCAAGGACATGTGCCCGGACTGTCTGCGGCCCCACGCCGTCTCCGCTGAGGTGACCCGCGCCGCAGCCCTGCACGCCATCGGCCAGCTCTTGGGACGGGAGAACAACAGCGCCCAGGACACCGAGGGCGTGTTCGCCGAGCTCGACCCGGACCTCCCCCAGTGGACGGTCACCGACGAGGCCGTGCGCGCCGGCACTGGGGAGAGCCCCCTGGAGGTGCGCTTCCGCGCCGCACTCGCCGAGCTCCTGGGCAGGAAGATGGCCGTGCGCACCACCAGCGACCCCTCGGGTGCGCCCGCGTTGGAGATCGACGGGGGCCGCTGGCGGATCCGTCCCCAGCTTGACGCCCGCGGCACCCGCCCCGACTTCACCTGCCTGCGTCCCGGCGGGCGCAGTCCCATCGCCATCTTCACCGACGGCCACAATTTCCACGCCAGTCGCAAGTACAACCGTCTCGCCGACGACGCCGACAAACGTGCACGCCTGCGTGCCGCCGGCTACCGGGTCATCTCCGTAAGCGTCGAGGACCTGGACGGGCCGTGGAACCCGGCCTGGCTGAATGAGGCCGCCGTCGCCCAGCTCAAGAACGGCTCCCTGGGGGCCGCGCGTGCCGGCGGCGTCACCGACCAGGCCATCGACGCCTGGCGCGGCGGGCCAATGGCGCTGCTGGAGACGATGCTCAGCGATGACAACGAGGACCCCGAGGCCAGTCCGACCACCGCCGCTCTGGCGGCTTTGGCCGACTCCGCCTGGGGACCGCTCATCGTCGGCGCCGCCAGCCACCTGCCCCTGGGACAAAACGCGTCCCTGCGGTACTCCTCCACCCAGGGCACCGGGGCGGACCCGTTGTGGGAAGCGTTGCGCGTGCTGCAGCCTGAGGCCGAGCTGCCCGAGCCGGCTGGTGCTGCTGATGCCGCAGGCGCTCCTGCGGCATCGACGCACTCCGGTTCGGTTTTCGCCATCCCCCACCTTGCCCTGGCGGTCCAGCTCACCGGTACCTCCACCACAGGGATGGCCCTCGTGCTGGACGACTCCGATGAGGCTGTGGGGACTCCCGAGCACTCGGAGGCCTGGCTGGCCTGGCTGCGGCTCAGCAACGTGCTCGCCCTGGCTCAGGTGCCCGTGGACATCACCACGACTAGCCGGGCCCTGGCCGAGCTGCGCGCCCGCGCCCAGGCCGAGGTCGCTGTGGCGGATGTCGCCGGCAGCTCAGCCACCATGAGCGATCTCGGTTGGGACAACGTCGACCAGGACCTCACTCCCGAGCCTGTCCTGGCTCTTCTGCCCCACCTGGCTGCGGCCGGCCTCCCCCACGAGGGCGACGGCATCGAGGTTGGCGGCATCATGACGGACCTGTCCTGGGCTGCTCCCAAGGTTGCTGTCCTCACCGAGCCGCTGGACGGCGACGAGGAGGCCCTGACGGCGGCCGGCTGGCGCGTCATCGTCACCGGCGACGATCCGGCCCGCACCGCCACCGATATCTGCGCGCTCATCCCCGAGCTCCTGGAAGGACACTGACATGGCCACGATCCTGTTGCCCAGCAGCAAGACGAAGGACGCCACCGCCAAGGACCCCTCCCTCAGGGCGAAGATCGGGCCGTTCATCAGCAAGCTGTCCACCATGGCCACGAGCTCGGGGCTGCACCTGGAGCCCATTCGTGGATCGCGGGACCGGCGTGTGCGTACCGCGCGCGTCACCGACTTCTACCGGGCCGTCCTATTCGAGCTCGCCGCTGACGGCGAGGTCGTCTACGTCATTCACGGCATCTGGCCACATGACGAGGCCATCAAGATCGCCGAATCCGTCACCGTCCACGTCAACCCCCGCAATGGCATCACCGAGGTCGTCAACGTCGGGGACCTCATCGGCCTGGATCCCCGTGCCGTTGAGGAGGCGCGGCGCACGGCCCAGGCCGAGCTCGCCGCCGCCCAGCGCGAGGCCGATGAGCTCGCCCGCGAGACGGCCCGCATCCAGGCCGCCAACGCTGAGGCGCGCCGTCGCAACGAGGAAGCCAGAGGAGCCGACGCCGGTTCCGCGCCCACCCAGGCAGCTGGCACCGAGGTGGTCGCAGCGGGGGGCCAGCGGGGCGAAGGCGGAACGGCTGCCGGAGTGGCCGTCGGGGCCGCCGCTGTGCCGGGCGCCGTCGTCGTTCCCAGCCGGGACCAGGCACCGGTGTGGCCCGACGGACTCACCGTGGAGATGCTGCACGACGAGCTCGGCATTGACGTCCGACTCGGCGCAGCAGCACTGGCGGCGCAGCGCGAGTCCCAGCTCCTCGACCTGGCCTCCACCGCCCGGGTCGCCTGGCAGGGCGAGGCGCTGCTCAACCTGGCCACGGGGGCGACGATTGAGGAGATCCGTGAGGACTTCGGGCTGCGGCCCTCGCGTGACGTATCCGCAGAGCCCACCGACGCCGACCTCATCGCCGGTCTGCGTACTCGCGCGGCACGCTCGACCTTCACCTGGTTGGAAAGTGACGAGGACCTGCGCCGCGCCATCGAGGGGCTCAGCTTCGCCGAGTGGCAGCTCTTCCTGCACCCCCAGCAGAGGGCCCTCGTGGAGCGGCGCGCGAACGGCCCCATGCGTGTCTCGGGCGGCGCCGGAACCGGGAAGACCGTCATTGCCGTGCACCGCGCCGTCGAGCTGGCCAAGCGGGACAAGGCTGACGGGCAGGAGCCGCGGATCCTGCTGACGACCTACACGCGCAACCTCGCCGACGACCTGCGCCGTCAGGTCGCCCAGCTCGAACCACGGCTGCCCTTCACCGAGAAGCTGAGCGAGCCAGGAGTCATGGTCAGCGGCCTGGACCGGGTGGCGCGCATGATCCTCCAGCAGGCCGGGGCCAAGATTTCCCCCATCGCCCAGGAGGTCATCGGCCAGCCGCGCGGGCGAGTGCTCACCTACCCCAGGGAGAACGTGTGGCAGGAGGTCCTCACCCTCATGGGCGATGAGCTGCCCGAGGGCCTGCGCTCCGCCGACTTCCTGGAGTCCGAGTACGAGCTGATCGTGCTCCCCCAGCGCGTGACGACTCTCAAGCAGTACCTGCGCGTGCGCCGCCCCGGTCGGGGCGTGGCCCTGGACCGGTCCAAGCGGGCCGCCGTGTGGAAGGCGATGGAGCGCTACCGGGACCGCAGCGCCGACCTGGGCGTGACCTCCTTTGACGAACAGCTCGCGCTGGCCGCCGCCTGGCTCGATCACAAGGCAGCCCTTGGCACGCCCCGACCTTTCCGGCACGTACTCGTCGATGAGGCGCAGGACCTCACGCCCGCTCACCTGCAGCTGCTGCGGGCGCTGGTGGAACCTGGCCCAGACGACCTGTTCCTGGCTGAGGACTCCCACCAGCGGATCTACGGCAAGAAGATCACGCTGAGCCACTACGGGATCCAGGTGCGCGGGAGGTCGCGGCGGCTGACGCGCAACTATCGCACCACCCGTCAGAACCTCGATGTCGCCTTCGGGATCCTCGATCCCGGCACCTATGAAGACATGGAGGGGCAGGCCGAGGAGCACCACTACGTCTCACCGCGCTCCGGGCCCGAGCCGCTGCTGCTACACGCCACCGACCGCGCCGACGAGCTGAGCAAGGCCGCTGAGCTGCTGACAGTGTGGCTGGAGCAGGACCGAGACAGTGAGGACAGCGCCCCGGAGAGCATCGCCATCCTCGTGCGTGACCGCTACCAGCGCGACGCCGTCGTCAACGGTCTGGCACAGCACGGGGTAGAGGTGCGCGCCGTGGACCGGGAGGCGGCCGGTCGGGGCAGGCCCGTGGTCATGACGATGCACCGCGCCAAGGGCCTGGAGTTCCGCAAGGTCCTGCTCTTCGACGTCTCGAAGAACGCGATCCCTCGGCCGCTGCGGGACCAGCAGTACTCCGACGCAGACAGCGACGACGCCCTCCTGCGGGAGCGTTCCTTGCTGTACGTGGCCGCGACCCGCGCCCGAGACCAGCTCGCCATCTCCTGGAGCGGCGAGGCCAGCCCCCTCATCACCGCCCTCGCGCCGTAGGTTGTAGCCTCTCAGCTGCGTTTTCACAAGTTGGGCACCCAGGCCCACCAGCCGAGGACGCACCATCGGGCTCGTGGACTGCACCCCCAGGGTCAGTCCTCGGCCCCTAGGGTGCGTCCTCGCGGCTCGGCCGGTCAGGGCCGCCACCCGCGCACCCGTCAGGGCCGCCACCCCCCGCACATGTCAGGCCCTTCGCGTACGCCCCCGGCGAAGTGCCTGCCCCGACTCACCAGGCAGCCTCCCTTCCCGTTCCCAGGAGTCCCCGAGCCAGCAGCCCCGCACCCTTGAGATTCCCTGCCTCTCTGAAGGAACGTCGGGCCGATATTGGGCAGCATCCGCAGGCCCACTGAGGGCCTACCGAAGACCCTCTGGGCAATCCCTATGGGACTCTTGGACCCCGTGTCCAACATGTGGGGTGTGCGTCACCACGACTCTCCCCCGGTGTCTGAATGGTGCTCGTGACCGTTGACGTTGTACGGTTGCCCCACGACATATTTGACCAGGAAGAGCGCGCCCACGTGCGCGCCGTGACACGTTGGAGGGGGTCGAGCCTATGGGGCGCGGCCGTCAGAAGGCCAAGGCAACCAAGGTTGCCCGTAAGCTCAAGTACTTCAGCCCGGAGACTGATTACAAGGCTCTGGAGCGGGAGCTCGTCTCAGCGTCCTCGGGATCTGAGCCTGACGACGAGATCGACTACGAGGAGCTGGCCGCCAAGTATGCCGTCGACGACGATGACTGGGACGAGGGCGGCAAGTAGCCCCACCCAGTGAGGGCCGGAGGAATGCACCTGCCGGCCCTTCCTCGCGCCTACGAACGCGCACGTCGAGGCCGTCGGGCGGCCATCCGTGTCACTCTCGGCGACTTTTCACTCCCGAACCGAAACACCTGTGTCGCATCGACCCAGGTCAGGGCGGTGCTGCCCTGACCCGTTTCTCCAGAACCGGCCCGGTGGGGTGTGAATAGTCGCCATCCGTGACACCTCGCGACGCGAACGCCCCGCTGGCACAGCGGGGCGTTCGCCGTGGCTCAGGCGGTGTAGGTGCCGTGGATGTCGACCGCTCCCCCGTCGACGCCCTTCGTGCCGGAGACGACCCGGCCCTGAGCCTCATACTTCCCGGCGTCGTGCACCTCGCCCAGCACCCAGGCGGGAATCTCAGAGCCCTCGGCGACCCGCAGGACGGCGTCGACCACGCCCGGCTCGACAACGGCCACCATTCCCACGCCCAGGTTGAGGGTGCCCTCGAGGTCCTCCCACGGCACCGAGCCGAGCTCGCGCACGGTGGAGAAGACCGGCGGCACCGTCCAGGAGGAGCGGTCGACGTCGGCGATGAGCCCATCCGGTAGGACCCGGGCGACGTTGGCGGCCAGCCCCCCACCGGTGATGTGGGACAGGGCGTGGATCGGACCCGGAGCGGCCGGCGAGGAGAGGGTCTCCAGCATGGCCAGGCACACTCGGGTGTACAGGCGTGTGGGCTCGAGCAGCTCCTGTCCCAGGGTGCGGCCGAACTCAGGGACCTCGCGCTCCAGGCCCCAGCCGGCGTGCTCGATGACGCGGCGCACCAGGGAGTAGCCGTTGGAGTGCAGCCCGGAGGCGCCCAGGGCGACCAGGACGTCGCCGGCGCGCACCTTCTCGGCACCGAGCATGCGGTCGGCCTCGACGACGCCGGTGGCGGCCCCGGCGACGTCGTACTCGTCTGGGGCCATGAGGCCGGGGTGCTCGGCGGTCTCCCCGCCCAGCAGCGGGGTGCCGATGGCGGCGCAGGCCTGGGCGATGCCGCGCACGATGTCGGCGATCCGCTCGGGGACGACGTGCCCGCAGGCGATGTAGTCGGTCATGAGCAGGGGGCGGGCCCCGACCACGACGATGTCGTCGACGACCATGCCCACCAGGTCCTGGCCGATGGTGTCGTGGATGTCGAGGGCCTGGGCGATGGCGACCTTGGTGCCCACTCCGTCGGTGGAGGTGGCCAGCAGGGGGCGGCGGTAGTCGCGCAGGGTGGAGACGTCCACGAGCCCGGCGAAGCCCCCGACGCCGCCGACGACGGCCGGGGTCATGGTGGAGGCCACGGCGTCCTTCATGAGCGCGACGGCCCGGTCCCCGGCGGCGGTGTCCACGCCGGCGTCGGCGTAGGTGATGGCGGGGGCGGGCTGCTCAGGCTGCTCGGGCTGCTGGGTCATGTGGGGGCTCCTTGTGGACTCGGGTCGAAGGTGCGGTGGCGGGTGGAATGGGGCGAGGGCGCGGCGGGTGGCCGGTGCGCATCGCCGACGTCGGACCGGGAGGACCGGGGCCGGCCGGGGCGCGGCGGGCGCCGGGCCCCGGACTAGGTCGTCGATCCCAGGGGGCTGCCGGAGGCCAGGTCCGGGCGGGTGATGCTGCCCGGCGGCACGGTACGGCCGGCGTCGTCGGCCTGATCGCGGCGCCGACCGCGGTAGGCGGTGGGGACACGGCGCACCGGGATGGCGGCGCCCGTCAGGCTGCGCACGGGCGGCGGGATCGGGTAGTCGCCGGTGAAGCAGGCCAGGCACAGCTCGTCGGCCTTCTGGCCGCTGGCGGCCACCATGCCCTCGACGGACAGGAAGCCCAGGGAGTCGGCGCCGATGGATTGACCGATCTCCTCCACGCTCATGCCGGTGGCGATGAGCTCGGCGCGGGTGGCGAAGTCGATGCCGTAGAAGCAGGGCCACATGACCGGCGGGGAGGAGATGCGCACGTGGACCTCGGCGGCGCCGGCCTCGCGCAGCATCCGCACCAGGGCCCGCTGGGTGTTGCCGCGCACGATGGAGTCGTCGACGACGACGAGGCGCTTGCCTTCGATGACCTCGCGCAGGGGGTTGAGCTTGAGGCGGATGCCGAGCTGGCGCAGGGTCTGGGTGGGCTGGATGAAGGTGCGCCCCACGTAGGCGTTCTTCACCAGGCCCTGCCCGTAGGGGATGCCGGAGGCCTGGGCGTAGCCGATGGCGGCCGGGGTGCCCGACTCCGGCGTGGCGATGACGAGGTCGGCTTCCACCGGGTGCTCGCGGGCCAGGGCCGCGCCCATCTCGTTGCGTGAGGTGATGACGCTGCGCCCGGCGATGCGGGTGTCGGGGCGGGCCAGGTAGACGTACTCGAAGACGCAGCCGGCCCGGCGGGCGGTGGCGAAGCGAGTGGAGCGCACGCCGTCCTCGTCGATCTCGATGAGCTCGCCGGGCTCGATCTCGCGCACGAAGGCGGCGCCGACGATGTCCAGGGCGGCGGTCTCGGATGCCACGGCCCACCCGTTGCCCAGTCGCCCGAGCACCAGGGGGCGCACCCCGTGGGGGTCGCGGGCGGCGTAGAGGGTGCGCTCGTCCATGAAGACCAGGGAGAAGGCGCCGCGCAGCATGGGCAGGACCCGGCGGGCGGCCTGGTGGACGCTCAAGGGTGCCGGTGCGCTGTAGACGGCGTCGAGCTCGGCGTCGTCGGTGATGCCGGAGGTGAGGATGTCGGCGGCCGAGTCCCAGCCCTCCAGGGCGCCGCGCTCGGAGACGAGGTTGAGCAGGGCGGCCAGGACGGCGGTGTCGGTGGAGGAGCCGCGGCCGAGCTCGCCGCTGAGGTCCTCCCCGGAGGTGGCGTGCACGGCGTCCATGAGCTCGCGGGTGTTGGTGAGGTTGCCGTTGTGGGCCAGGGCGAGGGTGGAGCCGGCCGCCGGGCCGAGCATCGGCTGGGCGTTCTCCCAGGTGGTGGCGCCCTGGGTGGCGTAACGGACGTGGCCGACGGCGATATGGCCGGTGAGGTTGGACAGGGCCTGGTCGTCGAAGACCTGGGAGACCAGGCCGAGGTCCTTGTAGACGAGGATCTGGGAGCCGTTGGAGGTGGCGATGCCGGCCGACTCCTGGCCGCGGTGCTGGAGGGCGTACAGGCCGAAGTAGGTCAGGCGGGAGACCTCCTCGCCGGGGGCCCAGACGCCGAAGACACCGCACTCCTCACGCGGCGAGGGCTCGAGCTCATTGGAGTGGTCGTCGGGCAGGGCGGTCAGGCCGGGGACGCCGGTGGGCGCTGCGGAAGCCGCAGGAGCCCCGGGGGCCTCAGGGGCCGCCGGGTCGGGCGGGCTCGGACGGCTGGTCCGCCCCAGGGGCTCGGAGGAGTCGGCCCGCGGTGTGGGGCGGGCGCCGTCGGGATGGTCGAAGGTGATCTGCGAGGGGTTCTCACCGGTGCGCACACGCACAGTCTGTCACGCCCGGGCGCCGTCTGACCATTGCGTCCGCCGGAGCCGGTCAGCGCGGGCGGCTTCGGAATCAGCTGGCGCCCATCAGGACTCCGACGACGATCATCGAGACGCCCAGTATGGATCGCCTGGTGAAGGGCTCACGTAGGAGCCACACGCCGGCGATGACACCGAAGACGACGTTGAGGCTCCGGGAGGTGGCGACGACGGACGGAGGCCCGAAGCGCATGGCGACAAGCACCAGCGCGTAGCTCGCCGGCACCAGCACCGCGATCGGGAGGGCTCGGGTCCAGCCTGCAGCCAAAGCAGCGGGCAGCTCGCGACGACGCCGGCCCAGCACGATGGTGAGCAGCACGAACTGAGCCAGACTGGACAGCGCCATGTAGGGCACGACCGCGACGTGCAGCTCCGCGACGGCAAAAGCGTCCCACAGGGTGTAGGCGGCGGTGCAGGAAGCGACGGCGCCGCCCGCCCAGAGGCCTCGGGCCCGGGTCAGATTCCGCCAGGTGACCCTCGAGGCGAGGACGACGCCGACGAGGACCGCCATCAGCGCGAGCGTCTGGATGGCACTCGGGCCCCCGGTCCACGGCGCCACCACCGCCGTCACCAGAACCGGCGCCAGTCCGCGTGAGACCGGGTAGACCACTGACAGGTCCGCCGCCGAGTAGGCGCGTTGGAGAACCGCCGCGTAGGCCGTGTGCAGCGCCGTGCTGACGAGGGCCGCCCACCAGGCCGGCCCCAGACCTCCCCATATCGCCCCCACTGTCAGTACCACGAGCCACAGCGGTGCGGTGATGGCGCTGTAGACCCACACGAAGGCGACATCCGAGGTACCGGACCTCTTCACCAGCACGTTCCACAGGGCGTGCAGGGCGGACCCGGCCGAGACCAGGGCGAGGGAGTATCCGAAAGCCATCATGTAGACGTTGTCTACCATGTTGTAGACGCCGTCTACAAGAGGCAGGCTAGGGCCATGAGCCAGACAACGGAGGACCGTCTGATCCAAGCAGGGCGGCAGCTGCTCGAAGACGACGGCATCAGCGCGGTGACGGTGCGGGAGGTGGCTCGGCGCTGCGGCGTCTCCCACGGAGCACCGAGACGCCACTTCCCCACCCTCGCGCTGCTACTGGCCGCGATCGCCGAGGTGTGCCTCGGAGAGCTCCGCGAGCGCATCGCTGACGCCGGAGGAAGCCTCAAGGGGACCGCGAGGGCCTACGTCGCCTACGCCGTCGAGCACCCCCACGCATTCGACCTCATCACCCGTCACGACGTGCTGGCCGGCAGCGGACGGGAGCTTCGGGCCACGTCCCTGCCGCTCCTTCAGCAGTGGCAGACCCGCTTCGCGGAGCAGCACCCGGACGCTCCCAACGCCACCGCGACCGCCGCCTGGGCGGCCATCCACGGCGTTGCCTCGCTCGCCTCACGGGGCGTGCTGGACCTGGTCGGAACCGATGCCCAGGAGCTGCTGGATCAGATTCTCCCGCAGGACTGACGCATCGGGCGCCTCAGGGCTGGTGCGTCAGGAGCTGGAAGCGGATGCCGGAGGTGGGGTCGGCGGACAGGAGGCGGACCCGCACGCGCTCACCCACCGGGAGGCCGCCGTCTAAGGCCTTCTTGCCGGCGCGGATCTCGGTGACGACGGCGGGCTCGGCCAGGACGAGCTCGCCGCGGCCGTCGCGCTCGGAGGTGATGACGCCGTCGAAGACCTCGCCCTCGTGTCCGCGCAGGACCAGGGCCTCCAGGGCGGTCAGGGCCCCGCGGCCGATGGCGCGGGCGCGCTTACCGGTCTGCTCCATGACGCCCGGCAGGTCGGGCAGCGCCTGGAGGACCCACTCGGGCACGGGCGCCTGGGCGCAGGCGGCGATGCAGACCTCCTCGCCGTAGCGGTCCACGAGTCGTCGCAGCGGCGCGGTGACGTGGGCGTAGCGGGCGGCGATCGCGGAGTGGACGGCCTCCTCGGAGTCGGCGGCCTCGTCGTCGGCGGGGACCCCGACGCCACCCACCCCGAAGGCGAGGTAGCCCGATCCGCGGAAGAGGGACATGGCCTGCTCCAGGAATGCGGCGTGGGCGGGGATGGCGTGGTCCAGTCCGCGCACGAGCTCGGGGTAGGGCTGGGCGGCCGGCCAGTCGATGCCCAGGGCCGCGGCGACGCGCCGCAGGCGGGCGTAGTCCTCGGGGCGCGCCGGCGGCAGGGTCCGCAGGATGCCGATGCCGCACTCGACCATGATCCGGGCGGCGCACATGCCGGTGAGCAGGGAGATCTGGGCGTTGTACTGCTCGGCGGGCACGGGCACGCGGTAGGCGAGCCGGTAGCCGGCCGGGCCGGCGCTCTTGGCGGGCTCGGCGGGCTCGGCGTCACCCGACGGCGACGGCTCCCCTGCTACCTCTGTTGCTTCTGCTGCCTCGGTCACCTCGACGACCTGCTCGGGCGTGGTCATGCTGATGCCGCCGCGGGCGGCCTCGCGCTCCAGGCGCAGGCGGCCGATTTCGGCCAGGAGCTCGGGCAGGTCGGCGGGTGCCTCCTGGGGCAGGGCTCCCTGTCCGTCGATGGCGTCCTGGACCTGGGCGTAGCTGAGGCGCGCCCGCGAGCGCACGAGGGCCCGCTCGACGCGGGCGGAGACGACCTCTCCGCGTTCGTCGAGGTCGATGGTCCACAGGCAGGCCGGGCGCTCCGCATCCTCCAGGAGGGAGGCGGCGCCGTGGGAGAGGACCTCGGGGTGCAGGGGCGTGGCCGTGTCGGGGGCGTAGATGGTCTCGCCGCGGCGGCGCAGCTCGACGTCCAGGGCGCCGCCGGGGGTGACGAAGGTGGCCAGGGAAGCGATGGCGTAGTGGACTCGGTAGGTGGCCGACGGCTCGGGGGCGGCCCCGGTCCCCACACCGGCCTGTGCGGGCAGGCGCTCCAGGAGCACCGCCTGGTCAAGGTCCATGGAGCCGGGCGGGTCGATGGTGACCAGCTCCAGGTCGCGGGCGTCGCGGGCGCCGTCGGCCAGGAGACGGGCGGGGCCGTCCTGGGCCCAGGCGCCGGCGGCGGCCTCCGCCTCGGCGAGGGCCTCGGGCGGGAAGGCGGCAGGCACCTCGTAGTGCGCGCGCAACGCGTCCAAGGTCCGGGCGACCTCGGCGGGCGGGGCGGTGTAGGTGCTCAGGCGCGTGCGACTCATGGGATGAACCTACCGGCGCGGGCCCTCAGCGCAGCAACCAACGGGCGGATGGGGCAGAATCGGCCCAATCTGTCACGGGCGGCGACTTTTAGGACCGAGTGCGCTCCGCAGACGACCAGTCAGAACGCATTAACGCTGGTCAGGACCTTGCGCCCTGACGCCTGCCCCGACAGCACGCGTTGAAAAGTCGCCATTCGTGACACTTTCGTCCTCTGCGCGGTTGGCACAACAGTCCGCGAAGCCTCAGGACATGGGGTAACCGGCCCCAACGAGTCCGCGGAGCAGCCCCGGCTCCCAAAGCGACAGTCAGAATCGGAGCGGTGCTACGGCGGCACGGCGACGGCCATACCGGCACCGGTCCTCGGGGCAGTGCCCAACGGGCGCGCACAGCCCCAGCGCGCCCCACACATCGACCAAAACTTCAGAATCGACGCGGCTCCGGGTCGTTTTTGAAGAAAATGTTGATGTTTACCCGGGGAGCCGGACCAGGGGCAGGTAGGCGGACAGGTCGCAGCGCTCACCGGAGGCGTGCAGGGCGCCGCCGGCCAGGGCGTCCTGCCAGGCGAGTCGGCCGGTAGCCAGGGCCAGCCAGGTGGCGGCGTCGGTCTCGACGACGCTGGGCGGGGTGCCCCGGCGGTGGACGGTGCCGGCGACGGCCTGGGTGACACCGAAGGGCGGGACCCGCACCTCGACCGAGCGCCCGGGCGCGCAGGCGGCGAGCTCCTCGAGGGTGTAGCGCACGGCGGTGGCGGTCATCCGACGTCGGGCGGCCCGGTCAGTGGGACTGGCGGAGTCGGCACCGTTCCCAGCTCCGGCCGGTTCGTCGTCGGACGTGCCCTGCTCCTGGGCCCACTGGCGCAGGGCCTGGGCGCCGGCGTCGGGGTCGATGCGTCGTCTTGCAGCCATGGCGCGAAGCCTATGCCGGAGCAGCCCGGAACTGACAGGCGATCCCAGCCCGACGGCACCTCGCGCCAGGCCTGGCCCATCGGGGACTGCGTTCTGCGCCCAGGACGTACTTCTCCCCCAAACGACTGCGCCCGGGCCGTCACCTTCTGTAGGAGAACGCAGTCCTCGACCGAAAAGTACGTCCTCGATCCGGGGCGGCACAGTCCACAGGAACGTTCCGCGCAGCCGGGGGCATCCTGCGCGGCGGGGTGCGTGTCGTCCCGGCCGGGGGCATTCGACGCCGTCGGGGACAGGATTCCTGTCCCCGCACGCGCGGATCGCACCCGACGGGAGGAGAGCGTCCCCGTGCGCGCGAGATGTCCCCGACGGGAGGGGTGCGTCCCCGGCCGCGTGAAGCGTCCCCGCCGAGGGCCACCGAGCCCCACGACCCCGGCCCCTGAGGTCCTCACACGCATCATGCGAGGCCCCACACCTGGCGGGACCCCGCACGACGCGGCGATGAGGCTCGCCGGCTCAAGCGGCAGCCGCGGCCTGCGCCTCAACGCCCTTCTTGCCGTCCGCGTTGCGCCCCAGCCCCTTGAGGACGATGACCAGCGCGGTGCTCACCACCGTCCCGGCCAGGATCGCCAGAAGGAAGCCACCGAAGTTGGTGATGGCGAAGGCGACGAACACACCGCCGTGGGGCGCACGGGAGCCGACGTGCATCGCCATGGTCATCGCACCGGTGATCGCCCCGCCGGCCATGGTGGCCGGGATGACGCGCAGCGGGTCGGCGGCGGCGAAGGGGATGGCTCCCTCGGAGATGAAGGACAGCCCCAGCAGCCAGGCGCTGCGCCCGTTCTCGACCTCGGCCTTGGTGAACAGCCGCGAGCGCAGGAAGGTCGCGGCGGACATCGCCAGCGGCGGCACCATGCCGGCGGCCATGACGGTGGCCATGATCTCGTAGGGAGCAGTGTTGCTGGCGCTGGCCGCGGACAGTCCCGCGGTGCCGAACAGGTAGGCGGCCTTGTTGACCGGCCCGCCCAGGTCGAAGCACATCATGAGCCCGAGGATGACGCCGAGCAGCACGGCCGACCCGCCCCCGGACATGGAGGTCAGCCCGTCCTGCAGCGCGGTCATGAGGGCGGCAAGCGGCAGCCCGAGGACCAGGTACATGACGGCGCCGACCACCAGCGTGGTGCCCAACGGGATGATGACCACGGGCATGAGCCCCCGCAGCCAGGCCGGCACGCCGAGCCCGGCGAGCCAGGCCGCGAAGTAGCCCGCGAGGATGCCGCCGACCAGGCCGCCGATGAACCCGGCACCGACCTCGACCGCGACGACCCCCATGACGAATCCGGGCGCGATCCCGGGCCTGCCGGCCAGCCCGAAGGAGATGTAGCCGGCCAGCGCCGGGACGAGGAAGCTCATGGCCGCCTGCCCCAGCAGGAACAGCGTCCACCCGATGTACAGCAGCAGCCCGGACTGGGAGACGGTGATCGTCTCGGTGCCGACGACGTCGCCGGCCGAGTTCTTGATCTCGTGGACGAACTCGTTGCCGGGCAGGTTCCACAGGGAGTAGTCGCTGATGGAGATCTTCTCGTAGAGGTTGGCCACGTCGTACCCGGCCAGGAGGAAGCCCAGCGCAATGAGCAGACCGCCGGCGGCCACGAAGGGGATCATGTAGGACACCCCGGTCATGACGGACCTCTGGAGGCGCCGGGCCCAGTGCTCGGAGCCCTCCTCACTCTCCTCGGCGGACTCGCCGCCGGCCGGCACTCGGGCGGCGCTCGGGTCGTCGACGGCGGCCAGGGCCTTGTCCACCAGGGAGCCGGCATCGTTCACGGCGGCCTTGACGCCGACGTCGATGACGGGCTTGCCGGCGAAGCGCTCGCGGCCCTTGACGGGCAGGTCGTGGGCGAAGATGACGGCGCTGGCCCGCTTGATGAGCTCGGGGTCGAGGGCGTCGATCTTGCCCGAGCCCTGGCCCTCGATGGCCACGGTGATGCCGCGGTCCTTGCCGGCCTGCTCCAGGGCCTCGGCGGCCATGAAGGTGTGGGCGATGCCGGTGGGGCACGAGGAGACCCCCACGATGACGGTCTCACCCTCCGCCTGAACCGACGACGCCGCAGCGGCCTTGGTCTGCGCGGCACCAACCCCTGCGGCTGAGTCCGCGGCGCTTCCAGCCTTGCCGGCCTCGCTGTCCTCGGCGCCCTCCCCGCCGTCGAGAAGCTCGGGCTGGACCTGCCCGGTGACGATTCGGGTGATCTCCTCGGCGTCGGCGGCCTGGCGCAGGGCGTCGGTGAACTCGGTCTGCATGAGTCCGCGGGCGAGCTTGGCCAGGAGCTGGAGGTGGAAGTCGTCGGCACCGTCGGGGGCGGCGATCATGAAGATGAGGTCGGCGGCCTGTCCGTCGGCGGCCCCGAAGTCGACCGGCTCGGCCAGGCGGGCGAAGCCGAGGCTGGGGGCCAGGACGTGGGGGCTGCGGCAGTGCGGGATGGCGATGCCGCCGGGGATCCCGGTGGGAGCGGTGGACTCGCGCTTCTTGGCGTCGGCGGCCAGGCCGTCGGGGCTGGAGGCCCGGCCGGCGCCGGCCACGGTGGCGGCCAGGAACTCGATGACGTCTTCCTTGCCCGGGCCGGCGTCGGCGTCGAGCGCGACCAGCTCGGGGATGATGAGGGGCTTGTTCTCGGTCATGGTCTTCCTTGGTGTCCGAGGTGCCGTCGCCCGGTGGGCTGCGGCGGGTCACAGGTGGTCAAGGGTGGTGGGCGGCGGTCATGCGGTCGGTGATGGTGATGCGGTGGGTCGGCGGGCGGGTGGTGAACAGGTCAGTGGACGGTCAGTGGCGGAGCCGGTTCGGCGGCCGGTAGCCGCAGCCTGCAGCCGCCGGCGCATGCGGGGGCCGCGGGCTCGCGGGTCCGCGGCCCCGGCGCCTGCGGGTGCCCCAACTCAGGAGAGCCGGGTGACGACGGCCGCCTGCTCGGGCAGGTCAGCGGGCGTGGGCAGGGTGGTTCCGGGCAGGGAGGCGGCGGCCGAGCCGTAGGCCATGGCGGTGCGCAGGCGCTCGGCCTCGTCGCCGCCGTTGACGTCGGCCAGGATGTAGCCGGCCACTGAGGAGTCCCCGGCGCCGACGGTGGAGACCACCGGGACCTCGGGGGCGGTGGCGTGCCAGGCGCCGTCGGCGGTCACCAGGACGGCGCCGGCGGGGCCGAGGGTCACCATGACGGCGCCGAGCCCCAGGCCCACCAGGAGGCGGGCGGCGTCGACGACGGGACCGTAGTTCCCCTGGACGGCACCCTCCTCGAGGGCCATGGCGCGCTCGGCGGGCAGGCCGGCGAGCTGACCGAGCTCCTCACCGTTGGGCTTGATGAGGTCGGGGGCCGATGCGGGCAGCTCGGCGGCCAGGGCCGCCAGGGGCTCGTCGGAGGTGTCGACGGCGATGCGCAGCCCCGGAGCGGCCTCCCGCAGGAGCCCCACGAGGCGGGCGTACCACCTGGCCGGCGCACCCGGCGGCAGGGAGCCGGACAGGACCGCCCAGTGGTGGGTGTCGGCTTCGGCCGACACCCCCGTGAGGGTGAGGGTCTCCAGGAGGGCCTGCTCGACGGCGTCGATCTCCTCCCCACTCAGGCCCGCCCCCAGCTCGTTGAGCTTGGTGGTGGTGCCGTCGGGCTCGGTGACGGCGGTGTTGATGCGGGCGGGTCCGGCCACGGGCACGGATCGCACGGTGAGGCCGGGCAGCTCGAGGGCGCCCAGGGCGGTGAGGATGGGGTCGTTCTCTGCGGCGGGCAGGACGGCGGTGGCCGCACGCCCGGCGTTGGACAGGACGCGGGCGACGTTGACGCCCTTGCCTCCCGGTTCCATGACGACGCCGGTCAGGCGCTGGACGGCGCCGCGCTGGAGGGGTCCGGGCAGGGAGACGGTGCGGTCGAGGGACGGGTTGGGTGTGAGGGTCAGGATCATGCGACAAGGACCTCGGTTTCGGTGGCGGTGAGCTGGTCGATGAGTGCGGGCGGGAGCTCGACGTCGGTGACCAGGAGGTCGATGTCGTCGAGGGAGGCGAAGGAGACCAGGTGCTCCTGGCCGATCTTGGTGGAGTCGACCAGGGCCACCACCTGGCGGGCGCTGCGCACCATGGCGCGTTTGACGGTGGCTTCGTCGGGGTCGGGCGTGGACAGTCCGTGGGCTGCGCTCAGGCCGTTGGCTCCCAGGACGGCGACGTCGACCCTCAGGGTGGACAGGGCCTCGACGGCTTCGGGGCCGACGGCGGCCTGGGTGAGTCCGCGTAGCTGGCCGCCGAGGATCCGTACCCGGGTGCGTCCGGCGCCGGCCAACCAGGCGGCGGTCAGGACGGAGTTGGTGATGACGGTCAGGTCGGTGTCGCCCGGCAGGAGGCGGGCGAGCGAGCCGGTGGTGGTTCCGGCGTCGATGAGGAGGGTAGTGCCGGGCTTCGGTGCGAGCCGCGCCAGGGCGGCTCGGGCGATGGCCTGCTTGGCGGTGGGGTTGACCTGCTCGCGCTGGGTCACGCCGGTCTCCGGCAGGGCGGGGGCGGGGATGGCGCCGCCGTGGACCTTGCGCAGGGCGCCACTGCGGTCCAGGGCGGTCAGGTCGCGGCGGATCGTCTCGGGGGTGACGTCGAAGTGCTCGGCGAGCTCGGTGACGAGAACCCGCCCTGCACCGCGTACCTGCTCCACGATCTGGCGGTGCCTGTCCTCAATGCGCATGTTCACCTCCTGGAAGGTCCGTGCCGTAAGCCCAGTACGCCCGTTCGGGCATCCACTCGACCCTGAATGTTTGAACAGACGTAAGAGTATGTCCGTTCAGACATACACGTCTACCCCTTTGTGATCCACAATACAATCCATAGGTTGTTTTGAGAACAGGGTCCGCCCAACGGGCACCACCGCCCCATCGAGGACGTCCTTCTGCGACCAGGACTGCGTTCTCCCCCAAAAGACGACGGTGAGATCCCAGTAGCCTGGAGGAGAACGCAGTCCCCGACCGGAAAGTACGTCCTCGGCGCGAACCGCAGTCCCCACAACCCCGGCCGCCCGGGCCGCCCGAACCATCCCCGGTGACGCCCCGTCGTCGACGCCCCGCAGACAGCACTCGTGCCCGCCCCCCCGAGTGGGGAGGCGGGCACGAGTCTCGATCCGCGTGTCGCTGCGGGTCAGCCTGGAGCGGTCTGCGTCAGCCTGACCCAGCCGGCATCAGCCGAGTCAGCCGGCGTCAGGCAGCGTCAGGCGACCTGCCGTCTGCGGCGCAGGATGAGGTAGCCGCCGACGACGAGCAGGGCGAGGGCGAGTACCCCCGCACCGAGTGAGGCGCCGGTGCGGGCCAGAGGACTATCGCCGGCCGCCTGGTTCGGACGCTCGGCTCCGGCCGCCTGGGCGGGCGCTCCGGACGCGGTCGGAGTGGCGGTGGCTGCGGGCTGCGCGCCGCTCCCCGCAGACGGCTCGGTGCCGCCGCCCACAGAGGTCTCACCAGCACCAGGGCCGCCCTGTGGGGTGGATGCCGCCTTGCCGCCGGCCCCGTCCGCCGCAGCGTCAGCGCCCGTCGCCGTGCTGTCTCCCGAGTCCGCTCCAGGGTCAGCCGCATCCTCATCCTCGATCTCGACCGAGAAGCGATTGAGAACCGTGCCTGCGGCGTCGAGGGTCTCGACTGAGGCCCAGCGGCAGGTGGTGGCCTGGACCGTGCGGCAGGCGCGCGTGGGGGCGTCGGCCGGGAAGGTGAGGTTGAAGTCGACCCGCCCGGTGGTCGGGCCGGTGGGGTTGACGGTGAGGTCGAGGTCCTTGGTCAGGATCTCCTGATCCCCCGCGCTGACGCGCACGCGCCGGGCGCCGGCGGCCTGCTCGGTGGGGTTGGTGTAGGCCAGGGAGTCCAGGGTCACGGAGACCGTGTCGGTGCTGCGCGCGCCACCTGAGCTGATGTACACGGGCCCCACAGTCATCGCGGTCTGCCGCTTGGAGTAGTCGGCTGTGACGGGCTTGTCGCCGAAGGAGGCCAGGTAGGCGGAGGTGACGTCGCGGTCGAGGACGCCGGTGTTGGTCGCGGGCTTGTCCTTCAGGACGGTGTAGCCGTCGCCTCCTGCCAGCAGGAAGGAGTTGGAGGCGACGACGACGCTGTCGCCGTCGGCCAGCGGCTTGCCGTCGACGAGGATCTCGCGGATCGCGGGGGCAGCTCCGGGCTCGCCCCCGTATGCGGGATCGGTGGTGGCCTCGGTGAGGACGTCGACGTTCCTGGACAGCCCCAGGGTGAGCACGGGGCGGCTGGAGCCGGGCTGCCACTGTTGGGACAGCAGAGCCTTGAGCTCGGCGCCGGTGAGGGTCGTGTAGGCCATCTCGTTGCCGAAGGGCTGGACGGTGTAGGCCTCCCCCGAGGTCAGGACCCCATCACCCTCCGAGCCGGAGGCGGCGTAGAGCAGGTCGGCGCGCACGCCGCCGGGGTTCATGATGCCCACGTAGCGGGTGGAGCCGGTGGGCTGGATGTCGGTGGCGACCCAGCTGCGGAAGGACTCAGCGATGAGGTTGGATGCGGTGGACTCGGTGCCGCGGTTGGCGCCGGGGCCCGAGCCGTCCGAGCCGCGCAGGAAGTCCGAGCCGATCTTGGCCAGCGGCTTGCCGCCCTCGGCGGCGGAGTCCTTCTCCGCCTGGGACACGATTCCGGCGACGCCGTAGGCATCGGTGGTGCAGCTCGAGCTGCGCAGGTCCTCGTTGTCAGCACTGACCACTGAGGTCTTCCGGCTGGCGGGGTCATAGCTCAGGCGGATGCGTCCCAGCGCCCAGCCGTAGTGGTCGGCCTGGACGACGGCGATCTGGTTGCCCTCGGCGCCGGTGACGGTCTTGGCGAAGGGCACGTGGGTGTGCCCGGAGAAGACGGCGTCGACATTCTTGGAGAAGCTCGTGGCCGTGGAGGCCGCGTCCTCATGGCTGAGCACGACGACGACGTCGGCCTCACCGTTGGCCGGGTCGCCGTCCTTGAGGTCGGCGGCACGGGCGTTGGCGGCGGCGACCGCTGGGCTCAGAGTGAGGGTGGACAGGGCAGAGGGTGACACGAGGGTGGGAAGCTCATCGGTGACGACGCCGACGAAGCCGACGCGCACACCGCCGACCTCCTTGATGAAGGTCCCCTTGCCGCCGCCCTCGGCGCTCAAGGGAGTCGAGCCGGAGACGTTGGCGGCCAGGATCGGGAAGTTCGACGCGGGCAGGATGCGGGTCTCCAGGTCGGTCAGGCCCTGGTCGAGCTCGTGGTTGCCCAGGGCGGAGACATCCAGGGACATCGCGTTGAGCGCCTCCATGGTGGGGCGGTCCTGGAGGATGGAGGAGACGTAGGCCGATCCGCCCACGGAGTCTCCGGCGGAGACGAACAGCGTGTTGGGGTTGGCGGCGCGGGCGGAGGAGACCTCGCAGGCCAGCGTGACAGCACCGGGGTCCTCAACGGATGTCTGTCCGGTGGCGCTGTCCGTCTGAGTGGTTCGGGAGATGTGGCCGTGCAGGTCGGTGATGCCCAGCAGGTCGATGGTGGTGGCGCCGGCGGCCGGAGAGTCGGCCGGGGCGGCCGCCTCGTCAGCACCGGCAGGAGGGTTGAGCGGGAAGGGACTGAGGGCTGTCAGAGTCAGCGCGCACATGACGGCGCTGACCCTGACGGCCCGCGTGGGGCGCAGTCGCATGTCGTTCCTTGTCAGGCGGAGGGATGGTGACCCGGGAGAAGGTGAGGAGAGGAACATGGGTCACCGTATGCGCCCCTGCGATACGGGGCATTATTTTTCGTGGCACTCACTGACATTCATCAGACGGCGCTCGTACCCGCCTCCCCCGGGTGCCCGTCCACGCCGTCGGGCCATGCCTCCACCGCGGGAGCGAGGCGAGGAACGAGCCGCGCGGATGGTTGCCATGAGCGTCGATCCCACTCCCCTCCCATGCCCACGCCCCGTCCCACGCGACAACGACGGCGTCCGCCGCCTCGTTCTCAGAGGCGACGGACGCCGTCGCTGTGGGCGCGAGCCCCGATCAGCCAGGTATCAGACGATGCCGTGGGCGATCATGACGTCGGCAACGCGGGTGAAACCGGCCGCGTTGGCGCCGAGCACGTAGTCGCCGGGGCGGCCGTACTCCTCGGCCGCGGCGACGCAGGAGTCGTGGATGTCGGCCATGATGCCGGTCAGCTTGGCCTCGGCGGTGGCGAAGTCCCAGCGGGTGCGGCCGGCGTTCTGCTCCATCTCGAGGGCAGAGGTCGCCACGCCACCGGCGTTGGCGGCCTTACCGGGACCGAAGAGGATGCCGGCCTTCTGGAAGGCCTCGACGGCCTCCGGGGTGGAGGGCATGTTGGCGCCCTCGGAGACCACGCCGCAGCCGCCCCGCAGCAGGGTGTTCGCGGCGTCGCCGTCGAGCTCGTTCTGGGTGGCGCAGGGCAGGGCGACGTCGCCGGGGACGTCCCACACGGAGCCGCCGGTCACGAGGCGGGCACCGGGGCGACGCTCGACGTAGTCGGCCACGCGGCCGCGCTCGACCTCCTTGACCTGCTTGAGCAGCTCGAGGTCCACCCCGGCCTCGTCGACAACGTAGCCGGAGGAGTCGGAGAAGGTGATGGGGGTGGCGCCGAGCTGCTGGGCCTTCTCGATGGCGTAGATCGCCACGTTCCCGGCACCGGAGACGAGGACCTTCTTGCCCTCGAGGGACTCGCCCTTGGTGGCGAGCATGGACTGGGCGAAGAGCACGGTGCCGTAGCCGGTGGCCTCGGTGCGCACGAGGGAGCCGCCCCAGGCCAGGCCCTTACCGGTGAGAACGCCGGCGTCGTAGGAGTTCCGCAGGCGCTTGTACTGGCCGAACATGTAGCCGATCTCGCGGCCGCCCACGCCGATGTCGCCGGCGGGCACGTCGGTGGAGGGGCCGATGTGGCGGGCCAGCTCGGTCATGAAGGACTGGCAGAAGCGCATGACCTCGGCGTCGGAGCGGCCGTGCGGGTCGAAGTCGGAGCCGCCCTTGCCGCCGCCGATGCCCTGGGCGGTCAGGGCGTTCTTGAAGATCTGCTCGAAGCCGAGGAACTTGATGATGCCGGCGTTGACCGAGGGGTGGAAGCGCAGGCCGCCCTTGTAGGGGCCCAGCGCGGAGTTGAACTCGATGCGGAAGCCGCGGTTGACGTGGACCTGGCCGGCGTCGTCGACCCAGGGAACCCGGAACATGATCTGGCGCTCGGGCTCGACGATGCGCTCCAGGAGGGCGCCCTCGGCGTAGTGGGGGTGCTTGGCGATGACGGGATCGAGGGACTCGAGCACCTCGTGGACGGCCTGATGGAACTCGACCTCTCCACGGTTGCGAGCCACAACCTGCTCATAGACCTTTTCGACAACGTCCTGCATGGGGGACTCCTTCGCCTAGCGGAATAAGCTCAGCACCTGGCTGGTCGCCGCGGCGCCGCGAGAAGACTTCCACCGAGACGTTCACTGAGACGAAACATCTCGCGATCCGGAGGAAACATAGCCGTCGCAAAGGCCGCATTCCGGACATTCACGCAACACAGATCACATTCCTGGAGGATCTGGAGACATGAATAGTGAACAGCTTCCAGACGGTTCAGGCGAGACGGCCCGCTACACCCACGGCCACAGCGCGGCGGTGCTCAGCGCGCACTCGCGGCGCGGCGCGGCGGACTCGGCCGCCTACCTGCTTGCCCACCTGCATACGGGCATGGACCTGCTCGACGTCGGCTGCGGGCCGGCGTCCATCACTGCGGATCTCGCCGAGCGCGTCGCCCCGGGGCGGGTCGTGGCCCTCGATGCCGCGGCCGGCGCCCTGGAGGCGGCTCGGGCGACGCTTCGCGAACGGGGCCTGTCCGAGCAGGTGGAGCTGACCTGCGGGGACGTCATGGCCCTGCCCTTCGAGGACGCCTCCTTCGACGTCGTCCACGCCCACCAGGTCCTTCAGCACCTCGCGGACCCGGTGGGCGCCCTGGCCGAGATGCGCCGCGTCACCCGCCCCGGCGGGATCGTGGCCGTGCGCGACGCCGTCTACTCCGCCATGACCTGGTTCCCCGAGCCCACGGGTATGGAGCAGTGGCGCTCGGTCTACATGGCCACCGCCCGGGCCAACGGCGGCGAGCCCGACGCCGGGAGCCGGCTACTGTCCTGGGCCCGGGCGGCGGGCTTCACCGACGTGACGGCCTCGGCCTCCACCTGGTGCTACGCCACGCCCGCCGATCGGGCCTGGCAGTCGCAGACCTGGGCGCAGCGGTGCCTGACCTCTTTCGGTCCGCGGGCCGTCGAGCTGGGACTGGCGGACGGGGCCGACCTGGAGGCGATGGCCCAGGCGTGGCGGCAGTGGGGAGACAGCGAGGACGCCTGGTTCGTCGTCGTGCACGGTGAGGTCCTGGCGCGCGTCTGAGTTGAGTGCGGGTGCGCGGGATCGACCGGCACCGGGCGGGCGTCAGGTGCCCAGCGCCCAGATCGAGGCCGCGTCCGGCGCGGTGAAGCGGAATCCGGAGGCGAGCAGCGCCTGAGGCACTGCGCGCTGGGAGGCACCGAGCAGCTCGGCGAGCATGCCGCCGACGCTTCCGGCACCCCCGGCCGCCCCGGCCCTGCCCGCCCGGTCCAGCAGGAGCTGGGGCACCACCGCCACCGAGGGCGGGCCGCCGGCGCGCGACAGCAGCCGGTGGAGGTCGCGGTTGCGCAGCGGCTCGGGCGCGGTCAGGTTGACCGGCCCGCGGACGTCGTCGTGCTCGATGGCCCACAGGAGCCCGGCCGCGGCATCCTCCAGGGCGATCCACGGCTGCCACTGGTCACCGCGGCCCAGCCGGGCCCCCGCCCCGACCCGGTAGGCGGCACCGAGGATCCTCCCCAGCCCGCCCGAGGAGCTGACCACCAGGCCCGTGCGGGACTGGACCGTGCGCAGACCGGCTCTCGCCGCCGGGCCCGCAACGGACTCCCAGCGCCGGCACAGCTCGGACAGGAATCCCTCACCAGGGCCGCTGGCCTCGGTGAGGATCTCGTCGCCCCGGTCCCCGTAGAAGCCGGTGGCCGATCCGCTCAGCAGGACCTCGGGCCGCCCGGCCGGGGGCAGGCCCGCGGCGACCCGGGCGATGAGGGCGGTGGTGGACAGGCGTGAGGCCGCCAGCTCGCGACGGCGCGCCGGTGTCCAGGGGCGCGGCGCGATCGGGGCGCCCGACAGGCAGACCACGGCCCTGGCGCCCTCCAGGGCGCTGGGCGGCAGGAGGCGCTCGGCGGGTGCCCACCAGGCGTGCTCCCTGCCGGAGTCATCGACCTCGATGCCCTCCCGCGGCGCCTGGCCCGCTGCGCTGCGGTGGAGGATCCGGATCCTCCAGCCGCTGTCCCGGGCCAGGTCCGCCAGGCGGGATCCGATGAGGCCCGCTCCGGCCACGACGAGCAACCCCGGGTCGCCGCGCCGGCTGGACCGCTCTGAGGGGGTGGCGTGAGTACTCATGTACTCAGCCTAGGCGCTCGGCCGCCCCACGGGCCCCGGTCCCGGCCGCGCCCCTACCGACGACGCAAGAGGAGGCGGGTTTCCGCTCTCTTCTGGCCAGGAGTGAGCCGTATCGGTTCACAGGATGCACACAACGGGCACCCACTCCTTTAGGCTCTTCCCAATGCCCGAACACACCCCCGCTTCCCGCTCCTCCGTGATGGATCTGATGGCTCTGCGCTCCGTCACGGAGCTTCCCGTCACCCGGCGCCATGTCCTGGACCCCGAGGTCCTGCGGACGGTGGCGGCCGTCGACCGGGTCGGCGACCTGACGCGCTTCAACGTCGCTGAGGTGCCCGAGCTGGCCCAGCTCTCCGCCCCTGAGGAGCTGCTGGCGCCCGACGAGCGCGGCTGGGCCCTGGGGCACGCCCTGTCTCTGGCCGTGGAGCACGGGCAGCGCCTGTGGCTGAGCGAGGTTCCCACGCAGCGACTAGGGCTGCTGCGGAGCGTCCTGGGTGAGCACCTCGTCCACGTCGCCTCCCCGCAGGCGCCCGACGGCGTCGAGGCACCGCGGACCGACGGGGCCGCTCAGGGCGAGGGCAGCGTCGTCGTCGCCGTGAGCCCGCGCCGTCTCCTGGACGAGTGGGCCACCGGGACGCCTGAGCAGATCCGCTACCTGCGCACTGTGCTGGAGGGGACGGACCCGTTGCGCGTCTCCCGGCACACCCTGGCTGCCCTGCAGGAGGCGAAGGTGGACCTGGTGCCGCGCGCCGGCATCGTCCGCCTGCTGCACAACCCCCGTTTCCTGGCCTACGCGACGGTGTTCATCTACTCCTCGCTGCGGGCGCTCCCGGCCGTCTACGCCCCCGGCTTCCGCGGCAACCCCTGGGTGCTGTGGGCCATCGACATCGTCACTGCGGTGCCCTACACGTGGGGGATCATCGCCATGGTGGCGGGTAAGCGGCGCCGCATCCGCTTCGCCGGCTTCCTCGTCACCCTCATCACCTTCGTGGCGCCCTACGTGTACTTCTTCCTGGCCGGCGACGACGGGCACGGCAACCAGTACCCCGGCTGGGTCATCATGGTGGTCATCGGCCTGGTGCTGGCCACCTTCCTGCTGGAGGGCGGCCGCTGGCTGCGCGACGTGGCGGTCGCCCGGGGGCTGCGCGCCCCCGGGGACGGTTAGTCCGGCCTACGCCGCTGCCGCAGTCGATTCCTCCCCGCGGATCGAGCGCAGCACCCCGGCAAGCAGGAACCACCCGCCCGAGACGATGAGGACAGCGACCAGGCTGAGCGGCCGGTAGGGGTAGATCGCCACCAGCCAGCAGGTGGCCAGGAACCATACGGCCACCGCACCGATGTTGAGGGCGCGGAAGCGCTTGACGCGGGCCGGGTGCGCGTAGTGCGTGGGCACCAGGGTCAGCACCACGAAGATGAGGGTGACGATGATGTTGAAGACCGCCGGGGTCTGAAGCACGTAGAACATGAGGGCCACGATGTTCCAGGCGGCCGGGAAGCCCACGAAGTAGTAGTCGGTGGACTTCCACTGCTTGTTGGCGTAGCAGAACATCGACGAGCTCAGGACGAGGGCCATGAGCAGTCCCGCCAACGGTCTGGGGCCCATTGGCAGGGCCACGTACATGAAGACCGCCGGGATGAAGGTCCAGGTGAGGTAGTCGACGACGATGTCGACGATGCCGCCGTCGAACCAGGGGATGATCTCGGAGACCCGGGCGCGCCGGGCCAGGGTGCCGTCGACGCCGTCGACGACGAGGGCGACGAGCAGCCAGACCCACATCCACGTGAACTCCCGGCGGGGGTGGATGGTGGCGAGCATGGCCAGGCTGGCCCACACCAGTCCGGACATGGTCAAGATGTGCACTGCCCAGGCGGCGACACGGGCCCGTGCCGGGTACTGCGCCGTCGACACAGACGTCCCCTCTCGGTGGATAACACTGACGGCCGGAAGTCTATGCGGTTCACAGCCCCGGCACCTATCCCCCGGCGCCACTCTTGAGCGATCCCCGTCTCCCTCGGACCGCTCGAGAGGCGAGTGCGCCCCCGTACCTGCCGGTCGGGGGCGCACTCGATGTGCCGGGCGCCGGGGAGGCGCACGGGAGATGACTCACATGCTCACGTTGCGGAAGTCGAAGGGGTAGATCCCCATGGGGTTCCAGTGGGCGATGAGGCGCGCACCGCAGGGCCGATCGTGGGCCCACAGCTCGCTGCTGATGACGACGCCGCCGCCCTCCAGCTCGCTGAGGTCGAGGCGGTGGTGGCCGTCGACGTAGTCGTCGGCCTGCTCAAGGGGGTAGAGGGTCAGGTCCGACGCGGGGCTCGACAGGCCCGCCAGCTGCTCATCGAGGCCGGCCAGGTCGTTGCCGGCCATGCCGTAGCGACTGGCCAGCTCGTTGACGTCACGGCGCGCGATGGCGGCGACGAACTCCTGGACCTCGGTGTAGATCCGCTGGCGCAGGTCCGCGCTCCCCCAGGGCGCCGGGGTCGGCTCAGTCAGCTCGGCAGGCTCAGCGGGCTCGGCCGGCTCAGCGGGCTCGGCCGGCTCTTCCTCGGCGCTCGGCCGGTCCTCGGCGGCAGCCTCGGCCTGCGCGGTCTGAGCGGCCTCAGTCTCCGCGGACTCGAGCGGCCTGTCCGAGTTCTCCTGGCCCTGCGGGCGCTCGGCGGGGACCTGCTCGGCCGGGGCCTGCTCAGCCTGGACCTCTGGCGGCACCGCGTGGTCCTCGAGCTCGCCCTCAGGCGTTGAAACGGTCGGCGCGGAGGTGGCCTCAGCGCCGGAGGGCACCGGCACCTCGGGGGCCGCCGCGTCGGCCACATCGGTAGCCTCGGCGACGTCGGTGACGTCCACAGGGCCAGCGGCGCGCGCCGTCTCAGCGGTGTCCGCGACGGGCGGCACCGTCGCCTCGACTGGGGCAACGACCTCGGGGGCCTGCTTCGGCGCCGGCCCACCGGCCTCCTCGGAGAGGTCGAGGGTGACCTCATCGCCCTCGTGGCCGGCGGCGTCGGCCGGGGTCAGGGAGAGCTCGAGCTGGTCGGGGGCGACAGTCTCACCGGTGGGCGCGGCCACAGGCTCACCACCGGCATGCTCGACGGCGGGGATCGCCACCGGCTCATAGGCGGACTCGGCCGTGCCGGAGGACTGGGCCACCTCGGTCGGCAGAGCCAGCTCAGGCTCGGCGGTCACGGCCGCTTCAGCGCCGTCCTCGACGACGTGCTCCGAGGCGGCGTCGGCCGGGGTCTGAGCCGTGGCGGCGGCATGCCGGGCCCGGCGCGCGTTGTCAGCGGGCTCCGTGACGGGAGCCGGGACGGCGAGCGCGTCGGCACCGGCCTCAGCGTCGACCTCCTGGCTGGCCTCTGAGGTGCTCAGCACGGGCTGCTGCTCCTTCTCGGGAGCGGTCAAGCTCTGCGGCATCTCAACCATCGCGGGCGGCGTCACGGCCGGGGCGCTCACCTCACCGTCCACGAGGCCCTGGTCCACGGGGAAGGGCTGGACAAGGAGGGTCTCCCCCGTCGGCGCGGCGACCGGTTCGGTCTCGGCCGGCGCGACCGGCTGCCCGAGGGCATCGGGGGCCTCAGGGGTCTCAGCGGCCTCGGCCGGCGTGTGAGCGGTCTCCGCCGCGTGCCGGGCCTGGTGGGCTGCGGCCGGATCCACCGCCTCGGGGGCGGGGGCCGGTGCGGGGATCTCGGAGTCCTCGGCCTCGGTGGAGCCGGACTCCTCGACCTGCGGGTCCTGCGCCTGGGCGGGAGCCTCCTCGATGAGGGGATCACCAGCGGGGGCCGACGGCTCCGGGGCCTGGGCGGGGGCATCCGCCTGGGCGGGGGCGTCATCAGGGGACTGGGAAGCGACGGGCTGCTCGACGTCGGCACCGGACTGGGCCGGGGCAGGCTCGGTCTCCTGCTGCGCGGGTGCGGCGAAGACGGAGGGGGCAACGGCGGGCTCGCCGAGCGCGTCGGCCTCCGGCACCTCCGGCGCCTCGGAGGGCTCGGTGTTCTCGGGAGCCGGAGACTCCTCGGGAACCTGGGGCTCATCAACCGGCTCGGGCGCCGTCGGGTCCTCGTCAGCGGCCTCGGCCGGGGACGGCTCCGCGACGGCCTCGGGCAACGGGTCGTGGTTGAGGAACTGGCGCCGCTCCACGCCCACGCGGGTGAGCTGGCCGGCAAGGATCTCGGGGCGGCCGAGGTAGTCCCAAACCTCCCCGGGGCCCGAGCGCAGACTCAGGGAGGGAGCGTCGAGGATGGCGACCCCGCCGTCGGGCAGGAAGCACAGGAACAGCCCGGTCATCTCGCCGGTGGTGGCGTCCCACAGGCGCACGGTGCCGTCCTCGGAGCCGGTGAGAATCCTGGTGCCGTCGGGGCTCCACTGCGCGTCGGTGACGCCGAAACGGTGGCCGGCCAGGGACAGGACGACCTTGCCGGAGACCTCGTCCCACACGCGCACGACGCCGTCGTCGAAGCCGGCCAGCACCTTGGTGCCGTCGGGGCTCCAGGCGTAGGAGCGGACCATGGCGGCGGCGTCGCGCAGCGTCACGAGCTCGCCGGAGGTGATGACGTCCCAGACGTGGGCGGCGCCGTCGGCGCTGCCGGTGACGACACGCGGGCCCCCTTGAGTCCACACGACGTCGCGCACCCAGTTGCCGGTGTAGGTGTGGATGACCTCGCCGGTGGCGGCGTCCCAGATGCGGGCTGTCCCATCCTGGGAGCCGGTCAGGGCGCGCTGGCCGTTGGGGCTCCAGGCGACCGAGGTAATCATGTCACTGTGGCCCTCGAGGGTCAGGAGGCGCTCGCCGCGGGCGGCGTCCCAGATCGCGGCGCGGTCGTCCCCCAGTCCGGTGAGGATGCGCTCGCTGTCCGGACTCCAGGCGATGTCGTTGACGTCGTCCTCCCCGGCGGTCAGGGCCTGGACGACGTCGCCGGTGGAGGCATCCAGGATGAGGACGCGCGGCGAGAGGTAGGAGGAGGTGGCCAGGCGGGTGCCGTCCGGGCTCCAGACGACCTCGCTCAGCTCCCGGGCACCGTTGTCGACGGTGAGGCGCGGCTGACCGGTGGCGGCGTCCCAGACGCGGTTGCCGCCGATCTTGGCGCCGATGCTGAGCCTGGTGCCGTCCGGGCTCCAGGAGACGGTCTCCACGGAGTTACCGGCCCCCAGGACGAGCTGGGTCTGGCCGGTGGCGGCGTCCCAGACGCGCACGGTGTCATCGTGCGAGCCGGTGGCCACACGGCTCGAGTCCGGGCTCCAGGCCAGGGCACAGGCCCACTGGTTGTGGCCGCGCAGGCTGAGCAGCTCCTCGCCGGTGGCGGCGTCCCAGATGTGGGCGGTGGTGCCGGAGATGTCGTCGGTGATGATGCGGCTGCCGTCGGGGCTCCAGGAGACGACGCTGACCCAGCGGCGCTCACGGCCATGGAGGCTGAGGACCTCCTCGCCGGTAGCGGCGTCCCAGACCCGGGGCTCGGCCGAGTCGAAGGCGGTGATGATGCGGCGCGAGTCCGGGCTCCATGACAGGCCGGTCATCGGCTCGATCGGGCCGACGTGGGTCGGCCTGCCGTCGGGGCCCATGGTGGCGCCGCGCCCCACGAAGGCCATGGGGCCCACTCGCAGCAGCTCGGTGCCGGTGGTGACGTCCCAGACGCGGGCGGTGCCGTCGTCGGAGGCGGTGGCCACGCGGGTCCCGTCCGGGCTCCACGACACCGCAGTGAGGTGCTCGGTGTGCCCTGACAGGGTGCGTACCACCTGACCGCTGGTGGCGTCCCAGATGCGGGCCGAGGCGTCGTCGAAGCTGGTGAGGATGCGGGTGGAGTCGGGGCTCCAGGCCACCGCCCCGCCCACGCCGGAGCCGCCGACCCCCAGGGTCAGCAGGTCGGCGCCGGTGGTCGCATCCCAGACGCGCACGCTGTGGTCCTCCGCCGCAGTGAGCAGCCGCGTGCCATCGGGGCTCCAGGCCACTGCGCTGATGGACAGGCTGGGGCCGGCCAGGGCGAACAGCTCGGTGCCGCGGTTCGCGTCCCAGACGCGGGCCGTGCCGTCGTGCGATCCGGACAGGAGCCGCGTGCCGTCCGGGCTCCAGGCCACACCCCACAGCGCGTCGAAGTGGCCGGCATACAGTGACACCTCACGAGGGTCGATCGTCGTCGAGGTCTCTGAAGGCACAGTCATGGTTGAAGTCTAGAGATCTCTGCGAGGTATCTGCGGCATCTTGAGCCGATTGCGAGCAGTTACCTGAGTGATATCTGGCAAATCCGCGGCTGAGAGGGCGCCACGCCGGGTGCGCGACACGCTGAGACGCCGCCTTCCGCACCACCGCGCCCCGTTCGGGCGGGTGCGGGAGGGCGTTGCACTGCCTGCCTCGGCCGGCGCGCCCGCCGCTTCGATATCTTCCTGAGACTCCCGGGGAATTGGCGGGAATTGTCTCCGGGGCGGCCTCGATGTCAATTCAGGCGCCGCGCGAGCCCAACACCGCCGCCTCCCGTACCGCAGACTCCTCCTCCCCACCATCTCCGGGCCTGCCACCAACACTGACGGGGACATTCCACGCGGCCGGGTGCGTGTCCTTCCGGGCGGGGGCATCCTGCGCGTTTGGGGACAGGATTCCCGTCCCCCGACGGCGTCGAATGTCCCCGTCCGTACAGAAATGTCCCCGGCTGTAGAGGAATGTCCCCGACGGCGGGCTCACCCAGCGGAGGTGAGGCGCGCAGGCGGCGGTCAGTAGCCGGCGCCGTGGAAGACGGCCTCGAGGTTGTTGCCGTCGGGGTCGAGGACGAAGGCCCCGTAGTAGCCGGGGTGGTAGTGCGGGCGCTCGCCGGGACCGCCGTTGTCGGTGCCGCCCGCCGCCAGGGCCGCCTCATGGAAGGCGTCCACCTGCGCCGTCGAGGACGCCGCCAGCGCGATATGGCAGGGCGTCGGGTTCTCCGCCGGGGCCAGCCACAGGTCGGCGTGGATCGGGGCGTCCTCCGGCGCGCCGGGCATCGGCCCGCCCAGTCCGGTGACGGGCCCGAACTCCATGACGACGCGGTAGCCCAGCGGCGCGAGCGCCGCCTCATAGAAGGCCTTCGAGGCCGCCGGATCACTGACATTCACAGAGGCATGATCGATCATGCCTCCAGGCTACCCACTGGTTGATACACGGCGGGCGCATTGACAGGCTTCAGCCATGACATCTTCCGCAGCCCCCTCCTCCGAGAACTCCCCAACCTCCTCGCCCTCCGATGACACAGCCACCCCCTCCTCGCGACGCACGCGATCGACCACCGTG
This sequence comes from Actinomyces sp. oral taxon 175 str. F0384, assembly GCF_000223355.1. Taxonomy (NCBI): domain Bacteria; kingdom Bacillati; phylum Actinomycetota; class Actinomycetes; order Actinomycetales; family Actinomycetaceae; genus Actinomyces; species Actinomyces sp. oral taxon 175. The sequence continues at coordinate 148,180 of NZ_AFUR01000001.1, read as the reverse complement.
TGGGCCTCGATCCCATTGATCGCTTGGGGAGTTCAGATGGTGAGCGCCACGATGTCCCTTGGTTCCAGCAATGGCTCCGCCAAGCCTACTCAGGACTACGAAAACGGACTGACGAGCTCTGTCGATCTTGCCTTCCCGCAGGCGATCAGTGGCGTGGTCCTGTTCCTGGCCTTGATGGGTGTTCTCATAGCGATATACCTCGCCACGACCGACCGAGCAGTGGGCGCGGCCGCACTCAGCATGGTTCTGGCCGGCATCTCCCTGTCGGTCTCTCTGACCTACCTCGTCATGTCAGCGGCGCCCGACCACGTCATCTGGTACGACGGGCGCTACCTGGTGAACGTCCTGCCCGCGGTGGTGCTCCTGGCCTCGGCTGTGACGCTCGACCGGCATGCGTCGACACCTGAGGTGGCGCGGTAAGGAGGCACGTCGCCGACGCAGCGGGGCTGACCGACGGGGACATGCTGACCGACGGGGGCATTCCACGCGGCCGGGTGCGTGTCACTCCGGGCGGGGCCATCCTGCGCGTCCGGGGACAGGATTCCCGTCCCCGACGGCGTCGAAGGTCCCCGGCTGCACGAGAATGTCCCCGACGGCGAACGGGTCTCAGAACAGCGCCGGCAGGACACCCTCGACGTCGGCCCCGAGCTCGGCCAGGTCCAGGACGAGGGGACGCCCGGCACCGCCGTCGGAGAGCAGGTCACTGCCGGCCACGACGAGCAGGTCGCCGCCGGTGGTCCCCAGGCGCGCCACGGCGACGTCCTCGGCCTCGGCGGCCGCGGTGACGGCGGGCACGAGCTCCTCGCGCACGGCGACGATCGCGCGGGCCCCGGACTCGGAGAACAGGGCGGTGAAGTCGTCCACGCCCTCCTCCTGGATGGCGGTCAGGTCCACGCTGGCGCCGACGCCGCAGCGCAGGCAGGAGTCCACGAGGGTCTGGATGAGGCCGCCGGTCGAGCAGTCGTGGGCGGCGCGCACCAGCGGCTCGCCGCCGGGGCCCTCCGCCTCGCTCAGGGCCAGCAGGACCCGCCCGAGCGCCATCTCCGCCTCGAGGTCGACGCGCGGGGGCAGCCCACCGAGGTGGTCGTGGACCACGCGGGACCAGGCCGAGCCGTCGAGCTCGTCGGCGGTGGTGCCCAGGGCCATGATGGCCAGGCCCTCCTCGTGCCAGCCCGAGGGGTTGGCACGGCGCACGTCGTCCATGACGCCCAGGACGCCGACGACGGGCGTGGGGTTGATCGAGGAGTCGATCTGCCCCTTGACCTTGCCGTGGGAGTTGTAGAGGGAGACGTTGCCGCCGGTGACCGGCACGCCCATGACGGCGCAGGCGTCGGCCAGGCCGGTGATGGCCTCGACGAGCTGCCACATGGCGTCGGGGTCCTCCGGCGAGCCGAAGTTGAGGCAGTCGGTGACGGCCAGGGGCCGGGCGCCCACGGTGCACACGTTGCGGTAGGACTCGGCCAGGGCCTGGGCGGCGCCGGTGGCGGGGTCGAGCTTGGTGAAGCGGCCGTTGGCGTCGGTGGAGATGGCCACGCCGCGGCCGGAGGCCTCATCGACGCGGATGACGCCGGCGTCGTCGGGCTGGCACAGGGCGGTGTCGCCACGCACAAAGCGGTCGTACTGGTCGGTCACCCAGGCGGTGGAGGCCTGGTTGGGACTGGTGACGACGGCGCGCACCTGCTCGGCCAGCTCGGTGGTGGACTCGGGGCGGGCCAGGCGCTCAGTGGTGTCGGCGTTGAGCGCGTCCTGCCAGGCGGGGCGGGCGTAGGGGCGCTCGTAGGTGGGGCCCTCGTGGGCCACGGTGCGCGGGTCGACGTCGACGATCCGCTCCCCGAAGTGGTCGATGGTCAGGCGGCCCGAGCCGTTGACCTCCCCGATGACGGCGGCCTCGACGTCCCACTTGTCGATGACGGCCATGAACTCCTCGAGCTTGTCGGGCGCGACGACGGCCATCATGCGCTCCTGGGACTCGCTCATGAGGATCTCCCCGGCGGTCAGGGTGGGGTCGCGCAGGAGCACCTTCTCCAGGTCGACGTGCATGCCGCCGTCGCCGTTGGAGGCCAGCTCGGAGGTGGCGCAGGAGATGCCGGCGGCGCCCAGGTCCTGGATGCCGAGCACGAGCCCGGCGCCGAACAGGTCGAGGCAGCACTCGATGAGGACCTTCTCCATGAAGGGGTCGCCCACCTGGACGCTGGGGCGCTTGGCGGGCATGCCGTCCTCGAAGGACTCCGAGGCCAGGATGGAGGCCCCGCCGATGCCGTCCCCGCCGGTGCGGGCACCGAAGAGCACCACCTTGTTGCCGGCGCCGGTGGCGTTGGCCAGGTGGATGTCCTCGTGGCGCAGCACGCCCACGCACAAGGCGTTGACCAGTGGGTTCTCCTGGTAGGAGGAGTCGAACTCGGTCTCGCCGCCGATGTTGGGCAGGCCCAGGGAGTTGCCGTAGGTGCCCACGCCGGCCACGACGCCGTGGACGACGCGCGCGGTGTCGGGGTGGTCGACGGCGCCGAAGCGCAGCTGGTCCATGACGGCCACGGGCCGCGCGCCCATGGAGATGATGTCGCGCACGATGCCGCCCACTCCGGTGGCGGCCCCCTGGTAGGGCTCGACGTAGCTGGGGTGGTTGTGGGACTCGACCTTGTAGGTCACGGCCCAGCCGTCACCGATGTCGACGACACCGGCGTTCTCCCCCATGCCGACCAGGAGGTGCTCGCGCATCTCGGGGGTGGTCTTGGCGCCGAACTGGCGCAGGTGAATCTTGGAGGACTTGTAGGAGCAGTGCTCGGACCACATAACCGAGTACATGGCCAGCTCGGCGTTGGTGGGGCGGCGCCCCAGCAGCTCGCGGATGGACTCGTACTCGTCGGCCTTGAGGCCCAGCTCCTTCCAGGGCATCTCGCGTTCGGGCGTCGCGGCGGCGTCGGCGACGGTGTCGGGGTGGGCGGCTGGGATCATGGGCTCGGACGCCATGGGGGCTCCTGGTTGACGAGGGAGTGCGGCCGGGCCAAGCCTACCCACGCCCACGGAACCTCACACCACCACCCGCGCGGGACCGAGCCCCGCACACCCCGAGCACTCCACGCGAGCCCGATCGGCGCTCTGCGGAATCCAGCCAGAAGAATGCCGAAACAGCAACAAGACGCCACGCCCACACCCAAAGTGCTGCGCCTCACAGGATTTCGGGGGAAGATCGTGTCATGAGAGACATCGACGTCGCCCCGCTGCCCCTGTCGCACTTGGAGAGCCACCTGGACGAGGTGGCCATCAAACGACTGCACACGAGCCTGACGGGGGCCGAGGCCCTGCTGGAGGGGCGCACCGTGTGGACGGTCACGCCGTCGGCAGCCGCCGGCTCGGGGCCGGCGGAGACGGTCGCCCCCCTCGTGGGCTACTCCCTGGGTGCAGGCCTCAACGTGCGCTGGCTGACCCTGGACGCCCCCGAGGAGTTCACCCGGATCGCGGCCCGCCTGCATGCCGGCATCCACGGGGACCACGGCGACGGCGGCAAGCTCGGGGACAAGCAGCGCGACATCTACGAGCACGTCCTGGCCTCCAACGCGGAGAACATCGTCGAGGAGGTCCGCCCCGACGACGTCGTCATCCTTCACGACCCACCCACGGCGGGGCTGGCCAAGGCTCTCAAGGCGGCGGGCGCCACGGTCATCTGGCGCTGCCACGCCGGGGCCGAGGGCGCGGGCGAGGCCGCCGACTACGCCTGGGCCTTCCTGGACCGCTACCTGGAGGACGTGGACCTCGTCATCGTCTCCCGCCCCGAGTACCGGCCGCCCTACATCGAGGCCGAGCGCTGCGCGGTCCTGGCTCCCTCCATCGACGCCGACTCCCCCAAGAACCGGGTCCTGGACCTGGACGAGGCCTGGTCGGTGGCGCGCCTGTCCGGGCTCTTCGCCGGCGAGCCGCCCTTCGAGGCGGTGCCCTTCATGCGTCACGACGGGCGCGCCGACGCCTTCCGCGGCCTGGCCGACGAACCGGTCCTGGCCGGTGGTCCGGTGCCGCTGGGTGCCCGGGTCGTCACCCAGGTCAACCGCTGGGACCGTCTCAAGGGCGGCCTGGAGCTGGTGGAGGCCTTCGCCGAGAACATCGCCGTGCTGCCCGAGGACGCCCACCTGCTGCTGGTCGGCCCGACCCCGGACGGTCCCGAGTCGCAGGCCACCCTCACCCAGATCGTGGAGCGCTGCTCGGTGCTGCCGGAATCGGTCGCCTCGCGGATCCACGTGGCCGCGGTGAGCATGGAGGACCGGGAGGTCAACGCCACCGTCGTCAACGCCGTCCAGCGAGTCAGCTCGGTCGTCACCCAGCGCTCCCTCATCGAGGCCTTCGGACTGACCGTGGCCGAGGCGATGTGGAAGAAGGCCCCGGTAGTCGCCTCCGCGGTGGGCGGCATCCGCGACCAGATCGACGACGGCGTCGACGGCGTCCTGGTCGACCCGGCCGACGGCGCCGCCTGGGCGGAAGCCGTGCGCGACCTGCTGCTCTTCCCCGAGCGGGCCCAGGAGATGGGGCTGGCCGCCCACGAGTCCGTGCGCCGGGAGTTCCTGTCCAACCGGCACCTGCAGGACCTCCTGCAGATCGTGGCCGACCTGGTGGGCTGATGAGCCAGCAACGAGACACTCGGCGGTCGGTCGCTCCGAGGGGCGGCCGACCGCCGTCGCCTGAGGCACCTCAGAAGAACCGACCAGCAGCCGTGGCGACCCATACCGGCACACAAGCGCTCATGAGTACAAATATCCATTTGTGTTAGTGTGGGGACGTCAGCCGAGGAGGAGCGCGTGGGAGCACCAGAGACGATCGACGTCGACATGACGCTGCGAGCGCTGGCTGACGGCAACCGTCGGGCAATCCTACGCGTCATCCGTTCAGGGCCGCAGCCGGTCGGCGCCGTCGCACAGGCAGTTGGACTGTCGCAGCAGACCGCCTCGCACCATCTCCGGACTCTTCAGAAAGCGGGACTGGCGACCGTCACCACCGATCACACGCGCCGCCTGTACGCACTCAACACGGATGGACTTGCAGCCGTGCGCTCTTACCTCGACGACTTCTGGCCCGAGAGGCTGACGGCCCTCAAGTCCGCCGTCGAGCAGCGAGAGGAGAAGCAGCATGGCTGAGTTTCAGGACTCCATCGAGATCGAGGCACCCCCGCAGGCGGTCTTCAAGTACCTCACCACCAACGAGGGCATGACGGCGTGGATGGGGCAGTACGCCGATCTCGATCCGACGCCGGGCGGCCGATTCGCGGTCGACATCGCCGGCTACCCCGTGCGGGGTGAGTACCTCGTGGTCGAGCCCTTCCAGCGCGTGGTGGTCTCGTGGGGATTCGCCGGCAGCGACGAGCTGCCCGCCGGCACCTCCAAGGTCGAGTTCCTCCTGACTCCGATCACTGGTGGCACGCGTGTGGACCTGCGCCACCTCGACCTGCCGGAGTCCGAGGTCCGCGGGCACGCGCACGGCTGGGCCCACTTCATGCCTCGCCTCAAGGTTGCCGGTGCGGGCGGAGACGCCGGCCCGGACAACTGGCAGCCCTTGACCAACTGACCGCCAACAGGAGACGAAGCGATGGCAGCCATGACACCCAAGCAACACCACCTCGTTCAGCGCGTCCGCGCGCTGGTCGATGACAAACCGGATGTGCGCGAGGTCCCCATGTTCGGAGGCCGCGCGATCATGGTCAACGACAAGATGATCGTCAGCGCCGGGAAGACCGGGGACCTCCTGGTGCGCGTCGCCGCGGACCGCCACGAGACGCTCCTGGGCGAGCCGGGCGCCGAGCAGGCCCACATGGGCGCCGGGCGAGAGATGGGAGCCGGATGGATCACCGTCGCACCCGAGGCCATCGCCGACGACGACCGCCTCACCTTCTGGGTTGACGCCGCGATGCAGCACAACCGTGCCGTCACTGGCGGGCAATCGGGAAGCGACGAATCATGAGCACCTTCCAAGGGCTACCGACAGCCCTTTTCGAGTTCTTCGCCGACCTGGCGCAGGACAACTCGAAGGACTTCTGGGACGCCAACAAGCAACGTTGGCAGCGGGACGTGAAAGCCCCTATGAGTGCATTGGTTGACGAGCTCTCCGCAGAGTTCGGTCCTTTGCGCATGTTCCGCCCCAACCGTGACCTGCGTTTCGCCCGCGACAAGGCCCCTTACAAGCTCTGGACAGGCGCTACCAGCACCCCTCAGGCCACCGGCGGAATCGGCTACTACCTCAGTGTGTCGACCACCGGTATCACCACCGGCTACGGAGCCATGCGGATGACCGCCGACCAACTTCGCCGCTTCAGGGGCGCCATCGATGCCGACATCAGCGGAATCCGCTTCGAGGAGCTCACCCAAGAGCTCGCCGCACAGGGGCTGCCCGTCTCACCCGGCGCCGACCAGCCATTGAAAAACGCACCGCGAGGCTGGTCGACCGACCACCCCCGTATCAATTTCCTCAGATGGAAAGGGGCCGCAGTCGTTCAGGACTGGCCCACCGACACTTGGATGCACACTCCCCAGGTACACGAGAGGATTCGAGACACCTGGGCCGCCGTCGAGCCTCTCAGGGCATGGCTCGACGAGAACGTCTCACCCCACGATCACTGATCGGGGAGCGGACAGCAGTCGCGCACTGGAGGGGCCGGCCCAGGGGACTTCATCACATCGCGGGCCGAGTTATCCACAGGTCGTGTCCACAGGCTTGTGCATGACTGTGGGGGCTTGTGGGATGTCGCCATTCCACCTGTGCACAACACCCGCTCGGTGCCAGCACCCCGGGCGGACACCCCCGCAGACACCTCCCCGCGCAGCGCCCACTCCACCTTGACGAGACATCTCTACACACCGAGTTTTGGCTGAAAATCCGGGACAATCATCCAATCAGTCGCACTCGCCCTCTCGGTCATCCCGAGGCGGAGCCCCCGGAAGCCGCCACAGCACATTCCTCATCGCCATGCAACTTGAGCACGGTCACGACCAGGTCCGCCGAGCAAGGGGCGGCCCGGTTCTCTCCACAGTTCTACACAGGCGCGAGGCGGATCTGTGGATAACGCGGCAGGGAATGATTCGGCACCCACCCCTGAGGGCTGTCAGGGGTGGGTGCCGGATACGGGGTCGTCAGACGGCCAGCAGCGAGTCGATGGCGGAGCGGAAGACTCCCAGACCGTCGGTCCCGGTGCGCGGACCGGCCTGCGAGTCGGGACCGAAACCGGGCTCCACGGCGTGCTCGGGGTGGGGCATGAGTCCGACGACGTTGCCGCGTTCATTGCGTACGCCGGCGATGTCGCGGGCCGAGCCGTTGGGGTTGCCCACGTAGCGGAAGACGACGAGGCCCTCCCCCTCGAGGCGGTCGAGCTCCTCGGGCGAGGCGATGAAGTTGCCCTCGCCGTTCTTCATGGGAACGACGATCTCCTCCCCCTCCGCGTACCGGTTGGTCCAGGCGGTCTGCGTGGTCTCCACGCGCAGGCGCTGCTCGAAGCAGAAGAAGCGCTGGTTCGCGTTGCGCAGGAGGGCGCCGGGCAGGAGGTGGGCCTCGGCGAGGATCTGGAAGCCGTTGCAGATGCCGAGCACCGGCATGCCGCGCTCGGCGGCGGCCACGACCTCCTCCATGACGGGGGCGAAGCGGGCGATGGCGCCGCAGCGCAGGTAGTCGCCGTAGGAGAAGCCTCCGGGCACGACGACGGCATCGACCCCGCGCAGGTCGGCGTCCTTGTGCCAGAGGCTCACTGCCTCAGCGCCGGCCAGGCGCACGGCGCGGGCGGCGTCGACGTCGTCGAGCGTCCCTGGGAAGGTGATAACGCCGATGCGGGCAGCAGGAGAGCTGCTGAGCGAGTCACTCACGGCTCAGGCCTCCTCGTCAGCGGCGACGGAGACGACGTCCTCGATGATCGGGTTGGACAGGAGGGTGTCGGCGGCCTCGCGGGCGGCGGCCAGGTGCTCCTCGGTGACGGGACCGTCCACGGTCAGCTCGAAGCGACGGCCCTGCCGCACCCCGGTGAACTGCTCGAAGCCGAGGCGGGGAAGGCTTCTGACCACCGCCTTGCCCTGGGGGTCAAGAATCTCGGGCTTGGGCATGACCTCGACGACGATGCGTCCCATGGGTGCTCCTCGGATCAGGCGGGATGAGTGCGCAGCCCAAGACTACCCGTATGCAGCCCGGGACACTGCCTGCGGTCTCGAAGTGGCTCAGACCTGGCCGAGCCACTCGCCTGCCAACCGAATCGCCACGACTCCACCCAGGGTGAGGGCGGCCGTGGCGATGAGCCAGCTGGAGCCCAGGATGAGGGCGACGACGGCGCAGACCACGGCGCTGGCGAGCATGAACCCGCCCACGGCGCCGGCAACACCGGCGGGGGCGTGGAGGGACTGGTCGACGGTGGAGGTGCCCATGACCGGTGTGGGACCGGAGTCCACAGTGGGGGCCGTCTCGTCGCCGCGCCCGGAGGTGCCCGGAAGGAGCGGTCCGCGAGCGCGGGCCACCAGTCGGGCGGGGTCGTGGACCTTGACGGACCCGGTGGTCAGGCCGGCGGCGGCGTCGAGCACACCGGGCTTCCAACGCTCGGCCTCACGGCGCACAGGCGTGCCTCCGGCCCAGGCCAGGTACCCGGCGGCGGCCACCAGCCCGGCACCGCCGAGGACTGCGACGAGCCACGGCGGGATCCACGGGTGTCCGGCCTCGGCGTTACGGGCCAGGTTCATGGCCGAGGCGGTGGCCAGGACCAGGCCGAGCAGGGCGAAGGCCACGCCGGCCAGGCGCTGGCGGCGCACGGCCGCCGGCCACGGGGAGCGGGTCCGGGCGCTGGAGCTCTTGGCGCTTCCGCGCCCCACGCCCCAGTCAGTGCCCGAGGAGGGGCGACGGGGTCCGCGTCCCTTGGCGGGGCCGCGCCCACCCCCCAGTCAGTGCCTCCCTGGGCTTTGATCTCGTCGGCGTCCAGGGCGTTGGTGGCCGCCTCCCAAGCACTGGACTCGGCCAGGATGCCGGCGTCCTCCTCGGGCTGGGCCGCAGGGCTCGTGGGCGCTGCGGGGGAAGCGGTGGCGGCACTGGGGCGTGTCTGGTAGCCGCGGCCGCGGGCGGAGGGGGCTGCGGCGCTGGGGGCCGAGGCGGCCGGTGCCGCTGGTGCGGGTGCGGGTGCGGGTGCGGCCGGTGCTGCGGTCGCCGACGGCGGCGGCGCAGCCGCCACAGAGGCCGCAGATGCCGCGGATGCCGTGGAGGCACTGCTGGGCACGGCCTCGGGCTTGCCCTGGGAGATGGTGAAGACGCGGGTGGTGGTGGTTCCCGTCTGGGGTGCGCTGCCGGGCCCGTCGACGGCGGTGGGGCGCACGACGGGTCGCGGTGAACGGCTCTCGGCGCCGTTGGCGGCCGCAGTCCGCTGCCGCTGGGTCGCCGGGGAGGAGGGGGCGCCAGCGGTGCCGGCGGCCCTGGCGGGGAGCGAGTCCGGGTCGCCCGTCGGGACGGACGCACCGTGGCCCCCGGGGGTGTCAGCAGGTCCGCCGACGGCGCGCAGGGCGACCGGGGAGGCGGGCGAACCGGCGGACAGGGCAGAGCCGGCCCAGCCGGTGGGCTCGTCGGACACGTCGGCCAGGTCGATGGCGATGGCGGCGTCGACGGCGTCAGCGGTTCCTGAGGCGATGGCCTGGGCCGCGGCCGAGCGCAGGTCCTCCTCCGTCATGACTGCCGCACCGCTCGCATCATGGGCGCCGGCGGAGCTGGCGGCCGAGCCGGCGGCGGAGGCCGCGGAGACTCCCGAGGCGGATGAGGTAGCCGAGGCGGACGAGCCGGTGGGGGCCGGGTTGTTGCCGGAGCGGACGACCTCCAGCAGCCCGTTGCCGCCGGGCCGGGCGGAGGCGCTCTTCGGCCGTGGGGTCCGCTTGGGCATGATGCCCCAGTTGACGGACCCCTGCTCGTTGTCGGGACGTCGGTCACGAGGGGTCATGAGATCACCTGTCCCAGGATGGAGGCGAGCCCCAGGGCCACGAGCACGAAGCCGGTGGCGCCGAGCAGGAGCTGGCCGACACGGATGAGGGTCTCGCCGGTGGAGGTCCCGGCCAGGCGCTCGTCGGCCGCACGCCCGAACGACGTCGCGGCCAGCGCGGTGGTGAGGGGGCCGGAGACCACGTCGAGGGTGGTCAGCTCACGCCGGCCGGTCGACTCGGGCACGAGCACCTTGGTTCCCGGCACGGTGAGCGTTGCCAGATCGGTGCCGGGAAGGGCTGCGCCGTCGGTTCCCGAGCCCCGCTGGGAGGACTGGGAGCCCTTGGCCCCCTTGCTGCGGGCGCCCTTGGCACTGCCTCCCTTCTTGGAGGACTCGTCGCCCTGCCGGGCCCGGGCCGCCCGGACCCGGTTGCGCTCCAGCCGCAGGCGGGGGGCATTGACCACCAGGGAGCGGGCGGAGAGCCTCAAGGAGGCCAGCATGCCCAGCCCCACGAGGACCAGGGCGATACCACCCAGGACCCGGGAGGTCCCGGCCGCCCCGAGGGCTGAGGTGATGGCGGCCGACAGTGCCAGCACGACCGTCAGGACGATGAGACCGACCAGGACGTAGAAGCCCGGCCCCGGTTTGAAGGCGCGGGTGGTGCTCCCGGTATCGGGAAGCTCCGATGCGGGTGAGGTCGTGGTCATGACAGCTCCAGGGGGTGGCCGGTCAGCCGCTCGTAGGCCTCGAGGTAGCGGGCTCGGGTCCGTTCGACGACGTCGGCGGGCAGGGCCGGAGGCTCCTGGCCGCCGTCCCGGTCCCAGCCGGAGGCCGGGGAGGTGAGCCAGTCGCGCACGTACTGCTTGTCGAAGGAGGGCGTGACCCGGCCGGGCTCCCAGGCGTCGGCTGGCCAGAAGCGGGAGGAGTCGGGGGTGAGGACCTCGTCGCCCAGAACCAGGTCGCCGTCGGCGTCGGTGCCGAGCTCGAACTTGGTGTCGGCCAGGATGATGCCGCGGTCCCAGGCGATCTCGGCGGCCCGGGAGTAGAGGGCCAGAGTGGTCTCGCGCAGGGCGGTGGCGGGCCCCTCCCCCACCATCTGGACGACGCGCTCGAAGGTGACGTTCTCGTCGTGCTCCCCGAGCTCGGCCTTGGCGGCGGGGGTGAAGATCGGCTCGGGCAGGCGGGAGGCCTCGGTCAGGCCCTCGGGCAGGGCGACGCCGCACACGGAGCGGCCCTGTCGGTACTCGACCAGGCCGGAGCCGGTGAGGTAGCCGCGGGCCACGCACTCGACCGGGTACATCTCCAGCCGCCGGCAGATCATGGCGCGTCCGGCGACCTGGGCGGGAACGTCGAGGGAGACGAGGTGGTTCGGGACGACGTCGGCGAGCTGCTCGAACCACCAGGCGCTCAGGGCCGTGAGGACCTTGCCCTTGTCCGGGATCGGGGTCGCCAGGATGTGGTCGTAGGCGCTGATGCGGTCCGAGGCGACCACGAGGAGCACGTCCTGCCCACCCCACGGGCCATCGGAGGTGGGGGCGTAGACGTCCCGGACCTTGCCGCTGGAGCGGTGCTCCCACCCGGGGACGGTGGGAGGCAGGGAGCCGGCTGCTGAGGCACTGGGACCGACTGAGGCGGAACTCGCGGACTGAGTCATGCCCCCATCCTGCCATCGGCGGGCACCCTGTGTCCGGTCCCGGGCCGCGGCGGCGCCCGCAGGGTTCACCCTTGGAGGATCATCCAAATACCGCGCCATTGCACGCATTTGTCCGGGTCGGGTCGTCGGTGGGAGTCGGGGAGCTACCGGAGTAAATCCCACCGACGGGATGGGAGCGGCTCTCACCTCCCACCCGCTCCGGTCGGCCGGACAAGGGGCTGACGTGGGTCAACACCGGCGCCGGAACCCGCCCCTCCCATCCGGCGAGGGGGCACGGGCCCCCCTCAGGAAAGAGCGGTGCAGTGTGCGTTTGGTCTCGGAAGAAGTGCGTGCGTCACGGGCACCGCCTCCAGCGGCCGGGTCTGACGGCGCGGTCTTCCTAGGTTCAGCGCAGGGCGAGCCGCGCGCCGTGGTTGCGACGGCGAGGAACTCTACTCGGCCCCGTCGGCGCTGGCAGCGCTGCCGACGCTGCTAACGCTGCTAACTCTGCCTTCACTCGCCGCCTGGGCGATGTCGGTGCGGTACTGGGCGCCCTCAAGGTTGATGCGCTCGACGGCCTCGTAGGCGCGTTCCCGCGCCGCCTCGAGGGTTGCTCCCAGGGCGACGACGGACAGGACCCGCCCGCCGACGGCGACCAGCTCCCCGCGCTCGGTGGTGCCGGTGCCGGCGTGCAGCACGTGGACGTCGTCGAGCTCCTCGGCGGCCTCGATCCCGGTGATGGTGCCGCCGGTGGTGACGGTCCCGGGGTAGCCGGGGGCGGCGATGACGACGTCGACGGCGCTCTGCTCGGACCAGGTGGGCTCGGGGGCCTCGGCGAGGCGGCCGGTGGCGGCGGCGTGGAGGAGCTCGGGCAGGGAGGAGGTCAGGCGGGCCAGGACGGCCTGGGTCTCGGGGTCGCCGAAGCGCACGTTGAACTCGACGACGCGCAGGCCGCGGCTGGTCAGGGCCAGGCCGCAGTAGAGCAGGCCGATGAAGCTGGTGCCGCGGCGGGCCATCTCGTCGACGACGGGTTGAGCGACCTCGCGCACCACCTGCTCGGTGAGGTCCGCCGGGGCCCAGGACAGGGGCGAGTAGGCGCCCATGCCGCCGGTGTTGGGGCCGGCGTCGTCGTTGAGGAGGCGCTTGAAGTCCTGGGCGGGGGCCAGGGGGCGGACGGTGGCGCCGTCGCACACGCAGAACACAGAGGCCTCGGGGCCGTCGAGGTAGTCCTCGACGACGACGCGACCGCTGCCGCGAGTCAGGCAGGCGTGGCCGTGGGCCAGGGCGACGGGGCGCTCGTCGGTGACGACGACGCCCTTACCGGCGGCCAGGCCGTCCTCCTTGACGACGTAGGGGGCCCCGAAGCGGTCCAGGGCTGCAGACAGCTCGGCCTCGGTGGTGCACACGGCGGCCTCGGCGGTGGGGACGCCCGCGGCGGTCATGATCTCCTTGGCGAAAGCCTTCGAGCCCTCCAGGCGGGCGGCCTCCGCGCCGGGGCCGAAGCAGGGGATCCCGGCGTCGCGCACGGCGTCGGCGACACCAGCGACCAGGGGCGCCTCGGGGCCGACGACGACGAGATCCGCCTTCATCTGCGTGGCCAGGGCCACGACCTCCTCGGGGACACTGGGGTCGATGTTGAGGTTCGTGGCAATGGCTGAGGTGCCGGGGTTTCCCGGAGCGACGATGAGCTCGGAGGTCTGCGGATCACGGGCGAGGGCACGGGCCAGGGCGTGCTCGCGCGCGCCGGAGCCGAGGAGCAGGATCTTCACGGCGACAGCCTAGATGATGGAGGCCGCATGAGGCCCGGAATCACGGGCCCCGCGCGCCTACGCCCGGAGGATATCTCCGATCGGCGGACGAGCTACGGTCGGGTCTCTCCGGGATGACTCCTCTCCTACCGTGAAGAGCAAACCTAAGAAATCGTCAGCGCGAGAAAATATGCTGAGGAGTAGGCATTCAGCACACAGTGGCTGACGACGTTGAACGGAGAGATCTTGTGACCAGCGCGGCGATCAGCACTGTGAACGGTGCGGTGAACCCTGAGGTGGAGTTGTCCAATCGCGTGGCTGCACTCCTGGGAACCACCTTGACCGAGGCGGACGTGCACCAGTTCCTGCTCGACGCCGCCGCCATCCTGGGCACCGAGTCCTTCGCCGTCTACGGCCCGGATCTCTTCTTCCGTTGGAGAATCGGGGAGCGGATCGTCGAGATCGAGCCGGACTATCGCCCGCTGAAAGGCGAGTACGAGCTGACTGTCGACTCCTACAACCCCACCTACCCCATCGATACCGACGAGTATCAGAGCTTCAAGTGGGGCGAGGCCGAGGACTATCCGTACCTTTGGACGGTAGAGCTGGGGAGGGCCCCGGTCAGCGACTGGGGCCCAGGAGAGGCCCACGTCGTCAACTGGGAGATGTTCGAGGAGACCACGGCGAAGACTCTCGGCGGCCTTCCCGACAACCTGGCCCTCATGCCGCCGCAGTGGCGCCGTCCCTTCACTCTTCGCTGGGACATGGGCGCCTCCGGGCTGGGGCTGGTCTCCTTCACCGGCACGGTCGAGGGCCTCACGGTCACCGTCGAGGCCACCGGGGAAGAGGTCCTCATCCCCCGCAATCTCCTCGGCAGCGAGCGAAGCCAGATCAGTATACGCGACGTCGTCGCCGGCCTGGCCGGTGGGCGCCCCCTCAGTGATATTCGCTTCGCCGGCTCCGAGGGCTTCGGCGACTATGGTCTCATCGCCGCCAGCCCCAGCGGAGACGAGAACGATATGGAAAGGGACGATATCGAGTTCCTCCTGGAGGATCGGGGGAAGGACTCGCCCGGACCGGCGATGACGATGGACGAGCTTCGCAGGCTGGCTGCCTCCACGCCCGCGCCCACCGGTCCCGACCGGCCACCGGTGAACTGGCAGGCCGTACCGATGCGGATCGGACTGTCCATCCCCCAGATCCTCTCCGTCGTCGAGCAGGTCCTCGACGGCGCCGCCATCACGAGCGTTCTCAAGCGGCTCGGCGGCCGCCCGGGCATCAGGTTGGACCGCCCTATTCTGCGCGGAGACGGCTGGCTCGCGGAGAAATCGCGATTCTCCGGCACCTGGGGCATCGAGGTGGTCACTAAGCCTGAGGGGGATGAGGAGGAGCGGCTGCGCTTCGACGACCGCCACGTGGCCGACTACACCTGGCGAATTGCCCAGGCCCTGGAGCAGCGCTATGGATTCCCCTACGGGATACGCACCACGAACGACGGGTTCCTCATGCGCCTGTTCCAGGTCGGGGACCACGGAGTCGAGGTGACCAGCGGATTCAGCAAGGTTGAGGTTGAGATCGACTCCTTCCGGACGCTGCTGGAGAACTCGTACGGACGCTACTGAGTCACCCAGCCGCCTTCCACCCCCAGTGCGAGGAGCGACGCTCCGGTAGGCTCACGTCACTTCCGGGACGCGGAGTCCCCGGAGGGCGATACGTCAGGAGGTCCCGTGGGAGTCAATCAGTCCTCTGCGACGACGGCGACCGACGCAGGAGCCGGCGCGGCCACCGCCTCCGCCCCTGGCGCTGAGGCGACCGCGGAGCTCAACGCGGTGACGATCCGCCGGCTCGGGGCCGTCTATGTCCCGCCGGCCGCTGACGGGCCGGCGCCGTCGTACTCCGCCTCACCGCAGGGTGCGGAGCCCACGCCGCAGCGGGGCAGCGACGCGGGTGTCGACACGGCCCTGACCACGCTGCGCGCCCTGGGCTACCGGCTCTCCGACCCGGCCCGGAAGGCCCTCGCCCACCCCGAGCAGGCCTGGGCGCTGGTCAATGCCGTCGCCCGCCTTACCTCCGGCTCACCGGCCGCCGAGTACCGGCCCTTCTACCCCGACTTCCCCATCCAGGTCCGCACCGCCTCCGAGGCGACGCTGCTGGTCAACGCCGCCCTGCACTACCTGGGCGACGTCGTCGGGGTCCGGATCCTGCCGGACTACCGGCCCAGCCCCCGCGAGCCCCTGCCGGGAGACGACGGCGCCCTCACCGAGCTGGGCCTGGCCACGGTGCAGGACCTGGAGCGGATCGTGGCCGACCTCGTCGCCCAGGCGACCCCCTTCAGCGCCCAGGACCGCGCGGACCTGACGGCCCTGCGCGACTTCGGCCCCGAGGCGGCGCCACACGTGGCGGTCAAGGAGAACCTCGCCGTCCTCACCGTCGTCTTCCCGGGCCTGGACTTCTCCGCCTCCTACCGCACCGTCACCGACGTGCTGCGCCTGGCGGTCGCCCTGGCGGGCGGCGACGTCTCCCTGGCTGAGCCGTGCAGGTTCCCCTCCTTCTCCCGTGCGCAGCGGCGCCGGCTGCTGGGGCTGCTCGACGCCGTCGGGCAGGCCCAGGACAGCCGGGACTCGGCCGAGGAGATGGCTCGGCGCTGCGAGCGGTGGAAGCGGCTGGCCCGCCACCTGCGCCCCGGCGACTACGCGCGTCGCTTCCCGCGCGCCACCAAGCTGCTGCACCAGGTCGCCTCCGGGGACGCCGAAGCGGGTTTCACCTCACGCTTGGAGGAGGCCCTGGCGCGCCGCGACGTCGATGGCGCTCTTCGCCTGTTGTCCGCCCGCCCCGGGGTCTTCGCTCGCCGTCTCAACCATCTGCTGCGACTGTGCGCCGATGAGGCCGCCCGCGAGCGCGTGGTCGCCGAGTTCGCCCGGGTCGCGCCCGAGGTCGCCCTGCCGGTTCTGGTGCGCCTGTGGGAGTACTTCGCCTCCCCCGGGCCGGACGCCCTGCCGTGGCGGGTGGTTGCCATCAAGGCGGCCACGGGCACCAAGACGACGCTCATCCCCTCCACCCGCCGACCAGGCCCGGCCGACGCGGCGGTGGTTCGCGCCGTCGAGGAAGCCCTACGGCAGCGGAAGCGCCTGGGGCGGATCGCCGTCGACCAGGGGATGTACGAGGGCTACACGACTCCGGTGGGACTGCGCTCGGCCTCACCGGGTATGCGCACGGCCGGGCGCGGCACCCGACTGCCGCTGCCCGAGGGCGAGACGATCCGTTTCTTCTTGCACTGGCGCGACCTGCCGGAGGCCCCTCCCAAGGCCCCGGGGCCTGCCGGACCTGCTGCCGCCGAGGACAGGGACACCCGCGTGGACCTGGACCTGTCGGCCTTCTTCGTCTCCGAGGACTTCACGCGCACCGAGCAGATCGCCTACTACAACCTGCGCTCGACGGCGGCCGTGCACTCCGGGGACCTCACCTCAGCGCCCGACGGGGCGGCCGAGTTCATCGACGTCACCCTGGCCGAGGCGCTGCGGCAGGGGTGGCGCTACGTCGTCATGACGGTCCACTCCTTCTCCCACCACCGGCTCAGTGAGGTGCCCGAGTGCTGGGCGGGGGCGATGGCCCGCGGCGCGGATCCGCAGAGCGGGGAGGTCTTCGAGGCCTCCACCGTCATGCAGCGCCTCGACCTGGTCTCTCCCACGTTCAACGCAACGCCCTTTGTCATCGACCTCGCCGAGCGCCGCCTCATCTGGTGGGACCTGCCCGTGGGGGTGGGCGAGCACCAGGTGGCGAACCTGGATCGCAGCAGCAACCGGGTCCTGGCGCACCTGCTCGACCTGCTGGAGGGGCGGCGCATGCCGCTGGCGCACCTGCTGGGGCTCCTGGCCGACGACGTCGTCGAGGACCCCAATGAGGCCGAGATGGTCTTCGGTGAGGGCGGGATCCTGCCGTGGCAGACCGAGCGGATCCTGGCGCTGCTGGGCCCCGCGGAGGTCACGGCGGAGGCAACCTCTGGATCGGACGGGGACGCCAAGGGCCGGCAGGCGGAGTAACCTGGGCCGCGTCCGGCCATGAGGGTGCTTCCTTCTGCCTTCACATTTCTCCCAGCGCCTTCGCTTCCCGGACGCAGTCGGGCGGGGCCATCAGTGGCCCCGCCCGACTATTGCTGCGTGAGGATCAGAAAGTGGTAAGCAGGAAGCGCGCACCGTGCGGGTCTGCCACCTCCACCATGCGCCCGAACGTGAAGTCGAAGGGCTCGACGATGACAGTTCCTCTCAGCTCGCACACGCGCTGGGCGGCGGCGTCGGCGTCCTCAACCCCGAAGTAGATGCGCCAGTGCGAAGGGATTTCCTCTCGCCCGAAGTAGCCGGCCCGACCAACGCCGCACACAGATCTGCCCCCGACGACGCTTGTGTAGAAGTCCTGTTCCTGGTCGGCGATCGTCAGCCGGCGGGTGGGCCACCCGGCGACCTCCCGGTAGAAGCGCTCGGCCGGCTCCAGGTCACTGGCCAGGACGTCGAACCACACCGGCATCCCGGCCTGGTAGGGGTAGGGCCCCTCGCAGTCCTCGTCCTGCAGGAGTCCGACGACGTTGCCGTCGAGGTCTGCGGCGAGGGCGTAGGCCATGGTCTCCGTGACGCCAGTGGGCTCCACAACGACGCTCCCGCCGCTCATCTCAGCGCCTGCGGCTGCGGTGCGGACGTCGTCGACCAGGAAGCTCACCCTCCAGCCAGGGTCCCCGGGCGCCGCGTCAGCAGGCTCGAAGGAGCCAATGAGCCGGCCTCCGTGATGCACCTCGGTGGTCAGCGGCTCGCCCGGTTCGGCGCGGGTGATCTCCCAGCCGAGAAGGTCCCGGTAGAACGCGGCCGAGGCATCGATGTCCGGGGTGTACAGCTCGATCCAGCAGGGAAAGCCGGCAAGGCGCTCGGTAGGCAGGGCATTGGCGGTGGCGTCGGTCATCGGTGGCTCCTTTGCGTATCCAGCTGCATGTCGGGGGACATCTTGACGTTCCATGACGGTAGACCGACCGGCACACAGCGGACGACTCCGATCCTGCTCTCTTGAGCGACGCCCTTTTCAGGCCATCTCAGACGACCGTCAGACCACCATCGCCGCCAGCGCCACGAGGACCGCCGGGTCCCATGGGAGAGCGGCGCGCACCGGCAGGGTGATGGGGCCGGGGACGGGCTCCACTGGAACATGCAGCCGCGCAACGAGGGGGCTTGTGGGGGCCAGCTGTTCGTGGACGTCGGCGCCGTCGGGAAAGATGGTGGCAAGAATCCAGGGAGAGCCCGGGACTATGGGCAGCTCCACCTCGTCGATGTGTCGGCGCAGTGTGCCGCTGGTCGGCAGCCCGCTGGGGACGGGACGGGGAAAGGTGCCGACCCACTGATAGGGGGCCGGCCCGAGCGCGCGACGCTTCTCCTCGGGGACATCAAGGCGGATGCGGATTCTTCCAGCCGACGGGACCAGGAGGCTCACGGCCGGTTGGGTGCGCTCGGCGACCCGGTCGGCGATGCGACGCAGAGAACCGGGTGGGGTTCCGACGTCGCGCAGGAAACGGCGGCTGAAGGTACCCACTGAGCTGTAGCCGACTTCGTGGCAGGTCTCGACCACGCCCAGTCGGTGGGTGATGAGGAGGTGCTTGGCCTCCTGCAGTCTCCAAGCAGCCAGGTAGTCCATGGGCGAGGTGCCGACGACGGACGTGAAGACCCGGGTGAGATGGGAGGGACTGTAGGCGAGGTGCTCGGAGAGGTCCCCGACGGTGACACGTTCACGGAAACGGGTGCGCAGGTACCGGGTGGCACTTAACGCCAGGTCAGCGGCGGGCGCGTCAAGAGGTGGACCCGTCTGTACGTCGTCGACGGCCGGAACCGAGCAGGCCGATCCTGGCGACATGAGCCCGTCAGGTGGGTGCTGGCACATGAACAGCACGTTACACAGCGGTGACTTCCAGAACGAGGGCCCATCTCTTCCTATTCATCTCCAACCCACTGTCCGGCATCGTCGCCGGCCCGAAGTGGCTGCCCGCTCCGTCGAGCGAGATCGGTCAGCTCATGACCGATCACTGGTCATCACATGGCAGATGCACTAGAATCTGCATCATCTGGTGATGATTCTGGTGTAGGAGGTATCGTGCGAACCACCGTGACACTCAGTGACGACCTCATTGCCAACGCTCAGGAGCTCACAGGCATCACTGAGCGCACCGAGCTGCTGCGGGCCGGCCTGGAGACCCTGGTCAGAGTGGAGAGCGCGCGTCGCCTTGCAGCCCTCGGCGGCTCTGATCGGACGGCGAGCGCCGCTCCACGACGTCGGAGCGCCAGCCAGTGATCCTTGTCGACACCTCGGTATGGATCGATCACTTCCACCACTCGGACCCAGTACTCGTCAGCCTGCTGCACGAGGACGAGATTGGGGCCCATCCACTCGTGGCGGAGGAGCTGGCGATGGGATCACTCAGGTCCAGAGATGACGTCCTCAAGCACTTAGCGCACCTCCGCCAGTTCCCAGCCCTCTCACATGACGAGTTACTGGCTCTGGTCGCAGCTCATGCACTGTGGGGCCGGGGACTCAGCCCAGTCGATGCACACCTGCTCGGCTCCGTCATGCTGGTCCCCGGCGCCCGCCTGTGGACACGCGACAAGCGATTGCTCCGCGCTGCCGAAGAGCGCGGAGTCTCCTTCACCGAAGGAACCGCCTGCTGAGGCCCTGAAACAGGCCGGGTCACTGAATACCTGACTTGCTACGCTACAACGGCAGTCGAAGTACGCTCAGAAACACGGACCGATGTCAGCTCCCCAGAATCAGCCCCCGTACCAGCCGCCGTACCAGCCCCAGTATCAGGCCGCGCCTCCCTACGGGCAGCAGCGCCCCCGCCAGACGCACGTCGGAAAGCTGGTCGTGGCGATCATCCTGTTCGTCATCGGCCCATTGATGGGACTGGCCATCTGGGGCATCGGGTCGGTCATCACCGTCGCCAGCATCGCCACCAGTGGTGACGTCGTCACCAACGGTCAGCAGGTCAGCCTGAGCAGCAATGACGAACGCGCTCTGTACGTATCGAGAACCGCCGCCGCCAACAACTGCACCGTTGTGGACCCTGACGGCAAGGATGTCCGCACCTCCCCCAACGGCGGGATGAACATCTCCAACAACGACGGCGAGTTCAGTTCGGTTCTCACCTTCAAAGCCGACAAGTCGGGAGGCTACCGGGTCTCATGTGAGGGTCTGGATGGCACTGACGCGATCCTCGTGGGCCCCACCATCACGTTCAGCAAGTTCGTGGTGCCCCTCGTCGCCGGCCTGGCCGCAGGGGCGATCTGCTGGATCCTTGCCACCATCCTGCTGATCTGGCGCCACCGGGCCCTGGCCACCCAGAATCAGGCAGGCTGACCCCGGTGAGGAACCGCTAAACCGATCCCGCGTTCGAGGGTCTCGCGCTCCTCCTGCATGCCGGCATTCCCAAGGGGGACATAACGGCCGGTCTCCCGGGTCGCGCCGTGGGCGACCCCCCAGAGCCAGATCGCCTCACACCTGGCGACCAGCTGTTCCTGCCGGCGCTGAAAGCTCCCCCACGTGACACCGGCGCCATCCAGGGCCAGGTGCTTCCCGTTGCCATAGACGACGAAGATCCGGTCCCCCGCAACGAACAATCCGGAGCGGGACTCCGGCCAGACGCACGAGCGTCTTCCCACGCGAATCCCCTGCTCGTCCACAACAACTCGAGGGAAGCACTCGTAGATCTTGTAGAGCGGATACGCCATGGTCACCGGTCCGAGCAGAAGGAAGAGCACCGCGAAAGCCATATCCGATCCGCTGAGCGGCTTGGTCTCGAAGAACAGCTGCTGACCACCGATCACCAGGAACAGCACCCCCATGCCGATGAGGAAGAGCCCACCGTTGCACAGGTGCTCCTTGACTCTGCGCCAGAGCGGGGTGCAGAACACCAGGCGGCTGCGCTGCAGCATCTTCTCCGCCCCGTGGCGGCCCCGGGCCGCCACGAGATGAGGGTCCTCGCTGACAGCGGCCTCCTCCGAGACACCCCATCCCCGCGCATAGATGTAGTACTGCAAGTCCCCCACAGCCGCAGCGGCGCGGTCCTCAGAGCTCCCCCATGTCATCCCGATGACGCATCCGGGAAGCCGAATGGCATCATCGCCGTCGCCGTTCTCGATGGAGATCCGAGTCCGCTCAATGAATCCGCCGTACGACGACGGCCCGTCAGTCAGGTTGAGCGTCGACAGCGTGAACCTCGAGGCCACCGACTCCCAGGGGCGCCGCTCGGTGAACAGCAGGCGGCGCATGGCGATGCCGTCCTGGCTCAGCACCGTCCGACGCCGCAGGGTATTGATCGCCCAGACCACCGGAATGCCGAACATGATCACCCAGATCATGGCGTCATTGGCTTCAAACTCGGTGATGTAGGGGCTCATCAACGGCAGAGTGTTGTAGACCACGCCGGGCGCCCCCACCGCGAGCACCAGCAGCGCACAGCAGCGGATCATCACTGAGCGCCGTAGGAGCAGGCGCCCATCAGACGTCTCCGTGGCCCACCACCGCATCGACTTCCCGAGCGTCTCGTCGAACAGGTCCCCCCGACCGCCACCGAGGTCGTTGTCCTGCCATTTCATGCTCCGCACCTTCCACGCCGCTGCAGGTCGCCGGCACGATGGGAGAGCAATCCACGCGCCCACCATCGGCCCTTCGTCACTGTAGTAGCGGCCGCGGCGCCGATTCGCGTTCTCCGATGGGCACCGTTCACCATCCCGTCTACGACGTCGTCCCGCGTGGACGCGCCACACGGTTCGAGGCC
The DNA here is from genome assembly GCF_000223355.1 of Actinomyces sp. oral taxon 175 str. F0384. NCBI lineage: Bacteria > Bacillati > Actinomycetota > Actinomycetes > Actinomycetales > Actinomycetaceae > Actinomyces > Actinomyces sp. oral taxon 175. The sequence goes on along the minus strand of NZ_AFUR01000001.1, from coordinate 126,095 downwards.
TGTGCCCGGCGCTCATGTGTTGTCTCATGCCTTCTGAGACTTTCGGATGTCATGACATCTCACGACACCGGTGAGTGCGTCTGCCAGATGGGAGAGCTGCTGATTCTCCCTGCCGGAGGGGTGCCTTGGTCACTGTGGTGGCTGCCGGCGTCGTCTGGATGCACTGCACGAGGATGGGGTGCTACTGGACGAGAGTTGGGAGTACTGGGGGTAGGTGGGGCCTTCGTGCAGTAGGCACAACCCTTGGCCAGTGGATCCCGACCCTCGTGGAGCAGGCCGGCTCGAGCCAAATCGGGCCAACTCTGGGAGGGGCCGAAGCCGAACCCTGACCACCAGACCCTGCGCAGGCGGCGGGCAGGGGACGGTGGGGGCGGACCTGTGACCGGGCGCCGGGCCGTGCCGCAAGAACCCCGAACTCACTCCTACGAGGCCGGTGTCCACAGCGCTGACATTAGCGGGCCAGACGTCGGTGCACCCAGCGGGGATCGTTGGAATACTGCGGTTTCTCTCCGGCGTGCAGCGCCGATACGGGGTTAATGTCAGCGCTGTGGACACCAGCGACCTGCCAGGACCCGCCAGGCCTCTTCCCTTCGGCGCTTCGTCGCCGACAGGACAGTCAACATGCCCCCGGCGCTCAGCTCTCGAGCCTGAGGGCGCCTCCTCGACACCGACACGGCGCGTAGCAGCCACCCAGCCGGCGGCGAGGGTGGCAACAGCAGCAACCAGCGGGGGCTCCGACCGGCGAACCGGTCGGAGCCCCCGTCTCAGTCCTCCTCAGGGAAGGACCTCAGCTGAGATCAGGCCTTCTTGGCCTCATCGATGCGCGCACGGAACTTGGCGAGCTGCTCCTTGATGGCCTCGGGCAGCTTGTCACCGAACTGCTTGTAGTACTCCTCGGTGTCGTCCATCTCGGCGGCCCAGGCCTCGGGGTCGATGTCGTACATCTTGGCCCACTCCTCCTCGCCCAGGTCGAGGCCCTCGAGGTTGAAGTCCTCGAACTTGGGGTAGCGGCCGGTGACGCCGTCGACGGCCTCAACCTCACCGGAGGCACGGCGCACGATCCAGTCGAGCACGCGGGAGTTGTCGCCGTAGCCGGGCCAGATGAACTTGCCGTTCTCGTCCTTGCGGAACCAGTTGACCTGGTAGACCTTGGGGAACTTGTCGCCCAGCTTCTCCTGCATCTCCAGCCAGTGCGACCAGTAGTCGGCCATGTGGTAGCCGCAGAAGGGCAGCATGGCCATGGGGTCGTGACGCAGGGAGCCGACCTTGGCGTCCAGGGCGGCGGCGGTGACCTCAGAGGCCACGGCGGAGCCGATGAACACGCCGTGGGCATTCTCGTACTGCTCGGCGACCAGCGGCACGTTGGTGGCGCGGCGACCGCCGAAGAGGATGGCGTCGATGGCCACGCCCTCGGGGGCCTCCCAGTCGGGGCAGATGATCGGGCACTGCGAGGCCGGGGTGGTGAAGCGGCTGTTGGGGTGAGCGGCCTTCTTGCCCTCGGCGGCGTCGGCCGGGGTGAAGTCGTTGCCCTGCCAGTCGATGAGGTGCTCCGGCATCGGGGCGTCGATGCCCTCCCACCACACGTCACCGTCGTCGGTCAGGGCGACGTTGGTGAAGATGGTGTTGGCCTTCATGGTGTCCATGGCCATGGGGTTGGTGTCGTAGGAGGTGCCGGGGGCGACACCGAAGAAGCCGGCCTCGGGGTTGATGGCGCGCAGGCGGCCGTCGGGGCCGGGGCGCATCCAGGCGATGTCGTCACCGACGGTCTCGACCTTGTAGCCCGGGATGGTGGGCTGGAGCATGGCGAGGTTGGTCTTGCCGCAGGCGCTCGGGAAGGCGGCGGTGACGTGGTACTGCTTGCCGCTCTTCTCGTCGGTCAGACGCAGGATGAGCATGTGCTCGGCCATCCAGCCGTCGCGGCGGGCCATGGTCGATGCGATGCGCAGTGCGTAGCACTTCTTGCCCAGCAGGGCGTTGCCGCCGTAGCCGGAGCCGAAGGACCAGATCTCGTTGGTCTCCGGGAAGTGGGTGATGTACTTCTCGTCGTTGCAAGGCCAGGTGGTGTCCTTCTCGTGCTCGGCCAGCGGGGCGCCGACAGAGTGGACGGCCGGGACCCAGGGGCGGCCCTCAGCGATGAGGTCCATGGCGGCCGCACCCATGCGGGTCATGATCCGCATGTTGACTACCACGTAGGGGGAGTCGGTCAGCTCGATGCCGAGCTGGGAGATGGGGCCGCCCAGCGGACCCATGGAGAAGGGGATCACGTAGAGGGTCCGGCCGCGCATGGCGCCGTCGAACTTCTCGTGGAGGATCTTCTTCATCTCGGCCGGGTCGTACCAGTTGTTGGTCGGGCCGGCGTCCTCTTCCTTCTCGGAGCAGATGAAGGTCCTGGACTCCACACGGGCGACGTCGCTGGGCAGGGAGCGCGCGAGGAAGGAGTTGGGGCGCTTGTCGGGGTTGAGGCGCGTGAACACGCCGGACTCCACCATCTCGGTGGTGAGGCGGTCCCACTCCTCCTGTGAACCGTCCGCGAAGTAGACGTTCTCGGGCTTGGCCAGCTCGGCGATGCGTGTGACGAATTCGATGACATCCTCAGGGGCGTTAGCCGGCGCGGCGGCGCGGACGTCCTTCTCAGACACAGTCATGCGAGTCCCTTCCTTGGGTATGTTGATCCGGTGAGCGCGCCGTTGCCGACTCGCTCGGTCGAGAGCAATCCTCCCCCACCGGGCGCCCCAGGTCACATCGCCGAAGGTCCCAACTGGGCCTCTCTGCCCGGCCGGACCGGCATGTGATCGGCCACATTCGGGAGGATGGCGGCTTTTGCCGCCTTTGAAACGGCGTCGTTCCGCCCTCAGTGAAGGTCCAGTGCGAGCGTGTAGCGTGCCCGCATGTCCGTCGCGCCGTCCTCCGCGTCCAGTCCCACGAGCCCCGTCTCGCGTCCTCTGCCCCGCCCGCCGGCGCTCCGGGCGCTTCGACCGGCCGTCGTGGCGACCGCCGCCTGCCTGGCGCTGTCGGCCTGCACCGCCCACATGGACATGACCATCCGCTCTCAGGGCAGCTACGACGTCGCCCTGGAGATGCGCGATACCAGCGGAACCGTCTTCCCGAAGGGAAAGGCCCCCGACTGCTCGACCTACTCCGACCCCACCGCCCTGGGCGTGCCCGAGGGCACCACGGTCAAGGCCACCCCGATCACCGGCGACGACGGAATCGGCTGCCAGGTCAGCATCAGCGGGGTCAAGGTCCCCCAGGCCTCACAGGCCGAGCCCAACACGATCGTCGTGCGCGACGGCGAGGTCTACAAGGTGACGATCCAGCCCTTCCCCTCCGACCCCTCCCAGGACGCCAACGGGGCCGCAGGCGCGCAGGGCAACGCATCTCAGACCCCTGCCGCGCCATCGGGCGACTCGGGTGGCCCAGGCGGAGCCCAGCCGAGCAGCACGTCCTTCAAGGGCCTGGTCGACACCAAGGTCTCCGTTACCTTTCCCGGCGCGGTGACGCAGTCAGGCGGGGGGAAGGTCTCGGGCACCACGGTCACCTGGGACGACCCGGACACGGTGGCCAAGGGCGTGAGCGCCTCGGGCTACGCCCAGGACTCGCGGGGGGTATCGTGGTGGACTCGTTCCCGCATCTGGCTGACCGCGGGGCTGGCCCTGCTCGGCGGCGTCCTGACAGTGGCCGTCCTACGACGGCGCAGCAGCGGACGCGCACCCCGCAAGGCGGCGCCGGGGCGACACTGAGCACTCCGACTATTCCACGTTGTCACAGCACCGATTTAGACTCGACACATGAATCATGACTCCCGCACTGTCAGGCGACGAGTGGCCGTGGCGGTACTGACGGGCCTCGCACTGCTGCTGGCCGGATGCGGGGCTCACTACGACTTCGTCATCCATGACAACGAGACCGCCGACCTGTCCTACGTCATGTGGGACTCGTCGGGGCTGTCGCTCATCAGCAGGGAGAGCTGCACCCAGGCGAAGCTCGAGAAGTCCACCCCCCTGCCCAAGGGAGTCAAGGCGAACTACACCTTCACGTCCCACAACGGCCAGCCGGCGTGCCAGGTCACAGCCAAGTCGGTTCCCCTCAAGAACCTGCAGACCGACATCTGGACGATCAAGCACCAGGGCGGGAAGTACGTCTTCGACCTGTCCCCCGAGGCACTGAGCAAGCTCGGCAAGGACGACTCCCTGCCCACCTCCCCGGGCACCTCGGGAGGAATGAAGATCTCAGTATCCGTGACCTTTCCCGAAGAGGTGACGAAGTCCAACGGGAGGAATGACGACAACAAGGTCACCTGGGACAACGTGATGGAGAGCTCTGAGGCTCTCCACGCCGAGGGCGGGGACGGCACGTTCCATCTGCAGTGGTGGATGATCGCGACGGCCGTCGCCGTCGTCCTCCTCATCGTTGTCGGCGTCGTGGTGTATCTCCTCAAGACTCGTCGGGCCAATCAGCTGGCTCCAGCACCGCCCTACGGCCAGGTCTATGGTCAAGCCTTTCAGGGGGCCGAGGCGACCAGCACCATGCCTCCGGAGGTCTATACCGGCGGCCCGTACCAGTCTCCCCCTAGCCCCCTGCCGCCGATGCCGGGATCGACCCACCCCTATCCCGTCACCAACCTTCGCGACGGCTACGCCCCCTACGTCGACTCGGGCCAGGACACCAGCGTTCTCCCTCCACCTCAGTCCCCTGGAGGCGCCGGCGTCTTCAGCACCTATGGCGCCCAGCAGTGGGGACCCCAGGCGCCCGGACCGGGATACACGCAGATGCCCTACCAGGAGGGGCACGGTCACACCGACTTCCAGCCCCCGTCTCAGCAGCCCCAGTGACGGTCTGCCCGGAGCGGGGAACGATACCCATGACGATCCGGTTACAACCTGGCATCCGACCCGCTACTGTGTGGGCATGACACCTGCCATCGCCCATCGCATCCCTAGGCCCCTGTCCGTCTTGACGGCTCTTGCGGTGCTCGCTCTGTCCGCACCCCTCGCGCTGCTCGGCACCCCGGGACACGCCGCCCCCATGGACGACGACTCCTCAAACCCCGGCCTGAAGATCACCTCCGACATCGTCATCAAGTCCGACGACACCTACTCCGTGAAAGCGGTGATGACCGACAACAGCGGTTTCGGCATCTTCAGCGAAGACAACTGTAAAGTCGACGATTTCTCGCAGACGCAGTTCGGCAAGAACTCCAAGAACGCCAAGGCCACGTTCAAGGAGGATGGCGACTCGACTATCTGCACGATTGAAGGCTCCGCTTCCATCAAGGACAGCGACGGCACAATTAAGCATCAGGGCAGCGAGTACGTCGTCAAGATCGGCACCGACGAGGCAATCGGTGACATGGACCAGCTCGACGTCACCCAGTCCATCACCTTCCCTGGAAAGGTCACAGAGGCCGACGGCGGCAAGGTCGATGGCAACAAGGTCACCTTTACCGACATCAAGTCCCACACCGTGAAGGGCGGAGACGGCTCCATCCCCATGTGGGTCTGGATCATCGTCGGAGTCGGCGCCCTGGCACTGATCGGCGGCCTGGTCGCCTTCCTCGTCATCCGCAGCAAGAAGAACAAGCCCCAGGCTCCTTACGGAACGCCCGTCCAGGGCTATGACCCGAACCAGGCCTTCCCGGCTCAGCCCGGCCAGCAGGCGGGCTACGGCGCTCCCCAGGCCCAGCCCGGCTATGGCGCTCCCGACCAGCAGGCGGGCTACGGCGCCCCCCAGGCCCAGCCCGGCCAGCAGACCGGCTACGGCGCTCCTGGACAAGGCTCCTACTGACCCCATTGACCCCTCGCGTTGTTGTGGCCCTCAGATCTGACGATCCCGGGGCCACAACATCTTTCTCCGCACCTTCACTCCCCATGCGGAGATCCCATCAACACCGACCAACTAGGGTGAGAACTATGGCCGTGACCGTCCCCAAACACCGCTCCGTGGGAACGCCCGTCTTTCTGGCGTTTCTCTTGTCTCTGACACTCCTGATCCCTCCAAGTCACGCGGTCACCTCCGCCGCGAGTGACGATTCCGACCCCTCGATTTCCGTGCGGATCGTCATCAACCAGGATGACACCTACAACATGACCGTCGTCGGGCAAGTCAAGAGCAAGTCCTCGTCCGCCAGGCGGAACTTGAAGGACGGCTGCAACTCTTCTGACGGCGGAGGGCCGTTCAAAGACCTGAAGGCCTCCTACTCCGAGCGCGACGGCTTCCCCACCTGCACACTCTCAGGCAAGTCGATCGACATCTCCGAGGTCGATGGCTTCATCGAGCACAAGGACGACGAGTACGTCCTCGACACCAAGAAGGGCAACCTTCCCTCCTCGTCTTCCGGACTCGACAGTGAGTACACGCTCTCCGTCACGTTCCCGGGCCAGGTCACGGATGCCGACGGCGGCAAGGTCAGTGGGAACACGGTGACCTTCACCGAGCCGGGAAGGTACCGAGTCAGCGGCAAGGACACTCCCGCCTTCCCCTGGGTATGGGTGATCGTGGGGGTTGTGGTGGTCGGAGCGATCGGCGGCGGCCTCTTCTGGTTCCTCAAGCGCAAGAAGACGGCGCAGCAGCAGGCCTACGCGGTCAGCGCCCCGGGATACGCACCGCAGCAGCAGCCCTACGCTCCTGGCCAGATGCAAACTCCTGGCCAGATGCAGGCTCCCGGCGCCATGCCTCCGTCCCCCTCCGGCTTCGTCGCCCAAGGTGACAACCAGCCCGGACCGGACGGCACGATGCCTCCGGGGGCCGTACCGCCTCCCCCTGGCTACCCGTCAGCACCCCCGCCCTCCAGCTGGGGCTGAGCTCCGACGGCGGTGCGGAGGGCGTCGCACCGAGTGGCGACGCCCTCCGCACCGCCATGCAGTCAACCCGACCCGCACCATTCGAAGGCTGTACATGCGTTATCTCGCCCTGAGACACAACCCCGCGACGAGTCTCGCCGGGATGCTCTGTCTGGCCGCCTCGCTCTTCCTGGCGGTGGCGGCAAGCCCCACCAGCGCCGCGCTACCTGCACAGCTCACGAGCAAGGAGAAAATCAACTTCGAGCTTGCCATCAAGTCCGATGAAGAGCTGACGACCACCATCACGATCACGTCACCGGCCTCCAGAGAAAAGAGCCTGAAGGAGGACTGCGTCCAAGAGACGTTCTCACAGGCCGCCACCCCACCCGACATTACGTTCACCAACGACAACGGGACTCCGACCTGCAAGGCCACGTACACCACCCCCGTATCCAGGAACAACTACGTGACTCATGACGGAGACGAGTACGTCGTCGACACCCATGATGACTCCGCACCCAAGGACGGCAGCGCCGACACCTTCTCCCTCACAGTCGTCTTCCCCGGTGAGGTGACGGAATCCGGAGGGGGCAAGGTTGAGGGAGATCAACAGAACAAGGTCTCCTTCAGCAGCTTCTACAATCAGAAGGCCCGCGGCAAGGACACCGCCCAGGCGGCGTCTCAGCCCAGTTCGACACCCTCGCCCAGTTCGACGCCCGCATCCAGCTCCGCACCCTCATCCAGTTCAACGGCCACCCCCGGTTCTACGTCCTCGTCGCAGTCATCGGGCGGAAAGGGAGCTATCGTCGTCACACTCATTGTGATTGCTGTGGTCGGAGGAGTTGTCGCTATCGTCAGCAACACGCTCAAGAAGAACCGGGAGAAGAAGTACCTGGATGCGCTGGGGCAGCAGTCGCTTCAGGCAAGCACTCTTATGCCCACTTCCCATCCGGCCGCCTTCCCCTCTCCAGCACAGGCAGGCCCACCTCCCGCCCAACCCGGCTACTCACCTGCCCCTCAGCAGTATCAGCCGCCGCAGTCTCAGGGACCGGCCCCCGCTCCGCACTTTCCACCGAACCACAACGGCTACGGAGGCTACTGAGGCTCAGACTCGGGTGGGCGTCAATCCGCTCGCATGATGACTCCCCCGACAGCAGGTCCGGATCGACGCGGACCACGACGAGGACATCGGAGAAGGATCGGACCCGGAAAGGGACATCGCTCCTGAACTGCCCTGCACGCATCACAATGGTCATCATGCGGGCAGCACCACGGCCGGCCCACGGTGGGCACGCTCCCGGAAGCTCTCTATTCCGCTTCCTGAGCGCGGCGCCGTCGAGCAGCCGCTATCGCTGACGCCGCGCCCTCACGTCACCCGATGAGCGAGTGACGTGAGATCGTGGCCTCGCGACCCGGCCCGACGCCGATGGCGGAGATACGGCAGCGGGCCAGCTCCTCAATGCGCAGCACGTAGTCCTGGGCCGCCTGAGGCAGGTCGGCGAAGCTGCGGACCTCACTGATGTCCTCGCTCCAGCCGGGCAGCTCCTCGTAGACGGGGACGGCGTGGTGGAAGCCGGACTGGGTCAGCGGCATCTCCTGGGTGACGGTGCCGTCGATGTCATAGGCGACACACACGGGAATGGTCTCGTGCCCGGTGAGGACGTCGAGCTTGGTCATCACCAGGTCGGTCAGCCCGTTGACGCGTGCCGCGTAGCGGGTGACGACGGCGTCGTGCCAGCCGCAGCGCCGCGGCCTGCCGGTGGTGACCCCGTACTCACCGCCCTCGGTGCGAAGACGCTCCCCCATGTCGTCAAGCAGCTCGGTGGGGAAGGGCCCCTCGCCCACGCGGGTCGTGTAGGCCTTGACGACACCGACGACCGAGTCGATCCGGGTGGGTCCCACACCGGTACCCGTGCAGGCGCCGCCGGCAGTGGGGTTGGAGGAGGTGACGAAGGGGTAGGTGCCGTGGTCGATGTCGAGCATCGTGGCCTGGCCGGCCTCGAACAGGACGGTCTTGCCCTGATCGAGGGCGTGGTTGAGTACCAGGGAGCAGTCGACGACCATGGGCCGGACCCGATCCGCGTAGGACAGCAGCTCGTCGGCAACGGCGTCGGCATCGATGGCGGCCCGGTTGAAGACCTTGAGGAAGAGGCTGTTCTTCTGGTCCAGGGCGGAGTGCACCTTCTGACGCAGGATCGACTCGTCGAAGAGGTCCTGGACGCGGATGCCCACGCGGTTCATCTTGTCCGCATACGTCGGTCCGATCCCACGGCCGGTGGTGCCCAGCTGGCGCGCGCCCAGGAAGCGCTCGGTGGTGCGGTCCAGAACCCGGTTGTAGGAGGGGATGATGTGGGCGTTGGCGCTGATGAGGAGGCTGGAGGCGTCCTTGCCACGGGAGGTGATCTCAGCGATCTCGTTGAAGAGGACCTCCAGGTCGACGACGACGCCGTTACCGATGATGGGGGTGACCCCGGGAGTGAGCACACCGGCCGGCAGGAGGTGGAAGGCGAACTTCTCGCCGTCGATGACGACGGTGTGTCCGGCGTTGTTGCCGCCGTTGAACTTCACGACGTAGTCGACGTCCTGACCGAGCTGGTCAGTCGCCTTGCCCTTTCCCTCGTCTCCCCACTGGGTCCCGACGACGACAACGGCTGGCATGGCTGCTCCCTGACTTCAGTGACGGCGTGCCGGTGGACACACCGTCCTCTAGCCTACCGGAGCCGGGTGGAGAGATCCCCACCGGTGTCCCCCACCAACAGATACAGGAGGCGATACGGTGTGGACATGCCTCATGTCTTCGCCCGCCCTATCTCCGCGCCGCGCTCCGTGCTGGCGAGCCTCTTCGTTCTGACCGTATCCGCCGCCTTGACCTTGGCCGGTGCGCCTGCGCATGGTCTCCCAACAGCCCCAGACTCGTCACTCCTGTTCGAAGCCACCATTGACATCGTCCTCGACGAGGATGACACCTACACGTTGAAGGCAGTCATGACCGACCACACCGGTTTGGGCGCTCTGACTGAGAGTGACTGCAAGGGAAACTTATTCAACGGCGGCAATGCGAAAGCCACGTTCAAGGAGAACGGGGACACCCGGACCTGCACCATCGAGGGCAACGACAGCATCGATAACAGCGATGGCCAGATCAAGCACAAGGGCGACGAGTACATCGTCACGACCGGAGGCTCGTCTGATACATCCAGCTCACCCCCGTCCGATGGGGTGAAGTACTCCCAGAGCGTTACTTTCCCCGGTAAGGTCACAGAGGCCGACGGGGGCAAGGTCGAGGGCAACAAGGTCACCTTCGACAACCTGGATTCGCACAAGGTCAAGGGGAAGGACAAGGCCCCCAAGAAGGCAGCGGCCAGCAGCAAGCAGGCCTCCACGGAAGAGGAGGAGGACAGCGGCTCCACTCCGGTCTGGGTGTGGGTGGTTGTCGGCGTGATCGCGGTGGCCATCGTGAGCGGCGTCGCGGCTGCGGTCGTCATGAACCAGCGGAAGAAGAACCAGCCCCAGTTCAATCCTTACGCGGCTCCTGCACAGGGCTACGACCCCAACCAAGCACCCCTCGGCCAGCCGATGCAACAGGTCTACCAGCCGGGCTACACCGACCCAGCCGCGCAGCCCTATCAGCAGGGACAGCCGACGCCGCAGCCCTACCAGCCCGGTTACACCGACCCCGCTGCTCAGCCCTACCAGCAGGGACAGCCGACGCCGCAGCCCTACCAGCCCGGTTACACCGACCCCGCTGCTCAGCCCTACCAGCAGGGTCAGCCGGCACCGCAGCCCTACCAGCCGGTTCAGCAGCCCTACCAGCCGGGCTACGGGGAACCCGCCACCCAGCCCTACCAGCAGGCCCAGCCCTACCAGCAGCCGTTCAACAACCAGCCCGGCGCGTGGTACTAACGAGCTCCTCAAGGCGCGTGGCCCCGGAATCAGTCGATTCCGGGGCCATGACGCACAGTGGGGACGTTGCACTCACCGACAACGTGTTCGCACCCTTCAGGGCTCCGACGTCGAAGCACCGCGGAGCGCCACCATGGTGGAGCGCTGCAGAAGAGCGATGAGGTAGGTCTGGAAAGCCGGCCCGAGAAGAACCATGAACCAGGTGACCGCGGCCCGCGAGGCCGCCAGCCCCCAGAAGACGATCGCAGGCGCCGCCACGATCACCAGAGCGAGCACGGTGACTCCAAGACGCCCCACCGCGAGACGAAGCGCATTGGACAGGTGGCGGTGGACCGGGGCGTCGAAGAAGGCGGCCAGCGGCAGCAGCCAGACGAGGATCGCGGCCAGGAGCACTTCCCCGGCCAGCACCAGCCCGGACAGTGAACCGCTCACTCCGCCGTTGTGCTCCCCCAGGGAGGAGTCGGACAGGAGCAAGTACTCCCAGGTACTCAGGGCCACCAGGACGAGTACTGGCAGCCACCAGGCCAGGGACTGGCGCAGGTTGAGACGGAAGGAGCGCCACCAGGTGCTCATGACCGCCGGATCGTCGTCGGCCACCATCTCACCGGCCACCCGGGCGCAGGCCGTCAGGGAGGCGCCCGCCGTCACCACCGGCAGGCAGCCCGCCAGGGTGAGGACGTTGAGGATGACGACATCCGCCGCTGCGGACCAGGCCCGGTAGGCCGGGCTGTCAGGGCCGGGGAACAGCGCCACAGGGGCTCCTTCGTGGGGACTCGAGCAGTAACAGGTGGACATGATACGGGCGGTTCTCAAGGCCGGCAGTGGGGCCTTGAGAACCGCCCGTATCAGGACTCGTGAGGGGGTATCAGCCCTTGACCGCTCCTGCGGCCACACCCTCGATGATGTGCTTCTGGCCGAAGAGGTAGAAGGCGACGATCGGGACGATGGCGAAGACGAGCATGGCCATCTGGGCACCGAGGTCCTTGTTTCCGTTGGATCCCGTCAGGGCCTGGATGACGATCGGAATCGTCTTGTAGCGCTCGTCCTGGCCGATGACGAGGTTGGGCAGGAGGAAGTCGTTCCACACCCACATGGCGTTGAGGATCGCCACCGTGACCGCCGTCGGCTTGAGCAGCGGCATGACCACCTTGAAGTAGGTCTGCAGCGGCGAGCAGCCGTCCATGTAGGCGGCCTCCTCGATCTCCAGGGGGATCGACTTGATGAAGCCGGCGAACAGGAACACCGACAGCCCCCCACCGAAACCGAGGTAGAGGACGATCATGCCCCAGGGAGTGGCCAGGCCGAGCATGTCGGCCACCTTGACGGTGGGGAACATGACCATCTGGAAGGGAGCGATCATGGAGAAGGCGAAGGCGTAGTAGATCATGGCGGTCCACCACGTCTTGATGCGGGTGATGTAGTAGGCGGTCATCGCCGTGAGGAACACGATGACGACGACAGAACCCACGGTGATGAACAGCGACCAGCCCATGGCGCTGGCGAAGCCCGACAGGGCCAGGCCGGTGGCGTAGTTGCCCAGGCCGACCGAACTCTTCGATGTCGGCAGGCTAAAGGGCTCGTTGGAGATGAAGATGTTCCCCTTGAAAGAGTTGACAAGAACAAAGACGAGGGGGATCACCCACACGAGGACGAGGACGATCAGCAGACCGAACAGGACGTTCTGGCCGGTACTGCGCCGAGCAGCCTTCTCGAGAGCAGCTTCAGATGTCTTTGTCTGGACGGCAGCGCTCATGCGTCGACCTCCTTGGAACGAGTGGCGCGCAGCTGGATGAGCGCGATGGCGGCAACAATGAGGAAGAAAATGACGGCCTCGGCCTGGGCCACACCCTCCTGATGATTCTTCACGTACATCGTGTTGACGATGTTGAGAGCCGCCATTTCGGTCTGCTTGGCAGGATTACCGTTGGTCAGGGCGAGGTTCTGGTCGTACATCTTGAAGGTGTTGGCCAGAGTGAGGAACAGACAGATGGTGATCGAGGGCATGATCATCGGCAGCGTCACGTTGCGCAGCGTCTGCCACTTGCTGGCGCCGTCGATCTGCGAGGCCTCGATGAGCTCGGGCGGCACGTTCTGAAGGCCGGCGATGTAGATGACCATCATGTAGCCCATGAGCTGCCAGTTGACGAGCATGACCAGGCCAGCCAGTCCCAGTCGCCAGTCATTGACGATCGTCTGACCCCAGCGCTGGAGAATCGCATTGAGCATCACCTGCCAGGTGAAGCCCAGGACGATGCCGCCGATGAGGTTGGGCATGAAGAAGACCGCGCGGAAGAAGTTGGTACCGCGCAGCTTGCGGGTCAGGATGTATGCCAGGGCGAAGGCACCCAGGTTCACCGTGATGATCGAGATGATCGACACGAGCGCAGTGAACCCCAGCGCGGGAAGGAAGTGGCTCCTCTCACTGAACGCCCTGACGTAGTTGTCAGTGCCCACGAACCGAACGTTGGTGAGGGTGCTGAACTTGGTGAAGGAGAGATAGAGCCCCATGAAGAAGGGGACGATGAACGCGATCATGAAGGCCAACAGGGTCGGCCCTGCAAAAACTGGGAAGAACTTTTTCAGTGCCTTGGTCATAACTACCTCGAGGTGAGACCGGCACCCGCCGGGCCGCGGGTACCGGAGGGTTCCCACCGGGGCGGCATCGCGCAAAACGAGCTGCTCGGGCGTGCCGCCCCGACAGGAGAGGGGTTGGGGAGATGAGTCGTCGTCATGCCGTCGTCGACAGGCTCAGGCGGGCCTGGACCGGCTGACGCGACTCGACGGCGTCAGCCCTCCTTGGCCTCCTTCTTCTCCGTCGCCCAGTCGGAGACGAAGAAGTCCTTGACCTTCGCCCAGTCCTCCTTGCCGGTGGCGTACTGAGCCAGGTGCTGGCCGAGCTGGTTCTTGAAGTCCTGGCTCGGGAAGGTCGGGAAGACCCACTTGACGGGCGTGAGGTCCTTGTTGTTGATGGCCTCGGAGACCTCCTTGCCCAGCGGGTCGGAGGGGGCCAGCTCGGCGTATGCCTTGTAGGGCGCGATGATGCTGAGCTTCTCGGCGGCCATCTTGGAGCCCTCGGCGTCGGTGAACAGCCAGGTGAGGAAGTCCTTGGTAGCCTTCTGGTCGCCCTCGGCGGCCTCGGAGTTGACCGTCAGGTAGTTCTCGGTGCCGACGGCGATGTTGGACTTGTCCTCGCCGGAGACGCCGATGTAGATCGGCAGGAAGTGGATGTCCTCCTTCTTGACGACGTTGCCCGACTCGCTCTCGACCTGCGACCATGCCCAGTTTCCGTTCTGGACCATGGCGGCCTTACCGACGGCGAACTCCGACATGGAGTCCTTGACGCTCTTGGCCCCGGTCTGCTCGGCCGGCACCGTGGAGTTCTTGAGGTAGAGGTCGAAGATCTGCTTGTAGTTCTCCGAGTAGGTCAGCTTGATCTCGTCGAGGTTGTCGACCTTGGCGTCGCGGTACTCGTAGTAGACCGGGTAGTTGGCCAGGTGGGTCTGCCAGCGCCAGTCCTCTCCGGGGGCGAAGGAGGTGGCCGCGAAGACGCCTTCGATACCGAGCTCGGCCTTCTTGGCCTGCATGTCCTCAACGACCTCCTTGAGCTTGTCGAAGCCCTTGATCTGATCGACGGCAGTGGCCTTGGCACCCTCCATGGCGAAGTACTTCTTGAGGATGGCGGCGTTGTAGACGATGCCGTAGCCCTCGATGGCCAGCGGCACACCCACGACCTTGCCCTCGTCGCCCTTGAGGGCCAGGGACTCATCGGTCAGCTGCTTGGTGAACTCGGCGTCGGACAGGTCGGAGGCGTAGTCCTTCCAGTTGCCGTATCCCACGGGGCCGTTGAGGTTGAACAGCGTGGGCGGGTTGGACTTCGCGATCTCCGTCTTGAGGGTCTGCTCGTAGGTGCCGGAAGCAGCGGTGACGACCTTGACGTTCACACCGGTCTTCTTGGTGTAGGCGGCCGCGACCTCCTTGAACCCCTGCTCCGCCTCGGGCTTGAAGTTGAGGAAGTAGACGCCACCGGCGCCATCGGATCCGGACGAGCCCTTCGAGCAGGCCGCCAGGGTCGCGGCGACAGCGATCGCAGCGGTTCCACCGAGCATGGAGCGGCGGGAGATGAGTCGCATTGGGGTCCTCCTTTGGACGCATGGGACAGGCGCGGACAGAGGCGTCCGCAAGGCGCGACTGCCGTGTCGCCGGCGGCGGAGCCGTCGGTTCAACGGCGACGACCTATCATGGCACATTTCGGCCCGCATTGCTGCAAGGTTTGCAATCAGTGGCCTGGGTCTCAGTTTGGGATCTTTCGTGCGACACCCTGTTTTCCTTGGCAGGCCAAAGATTCCACTCCTTACTCCGATAGGCGCTTCCTTCACCGACACCTTCTGCAACTATGCAACGATCGGTCAGTTCGTCGTCGAGAACCTTCCCACCACCCCCTGCACAAGCAGGACGTGGCCCCGGCACCGCATGGGTACCGGGGCCACGTACAGCGATCAGTCGCCGTTCACCCCTGTGCGGGGTGGGGACTCACTTGCGGGCGGAGCCGACGGAGCCGAGGCGCTCGCAGGCCTCGACGACGCGGGCGGCCATGCCCTCCTCAGCGGCCTTGCCCCAGGCGCGCGGGTCGTACTGCTTCTTGTTGCCGACCTCGCCGTCGATCTTGAGGACACCCTCGTAGTTGGTGTACATCCAGCCGGCGACCGGGCGGGTGTAGGCGTACTGGGTGTCGGTGTCGACGTTCATCTTGATGACGCCGTTGCGCACCGCGGTGGCGATCTCCTCGTCGGTGGAGCCGGAGCCACCGTGCATGACCAGGTCGAAGGGCGAGCTCTTGTCGCCGACCTTGGAGGACAGGCGGTCACCGAGGCGCTTGGCCACGTCCTCCTGGATCTCGCCGAGGATCTCCGGGCGGAGCTTGACGTGGCCGGGCTTGTAGGAGCCGTGCACGTTACCGAAGGTCAGAGCGGTGATGTAGCGGCCGTTCTCACCCAGGCCGAGGGCCTCGATGGCCTTCCAGGCGTCGTCGGCGGTGGTGTAGAGGTTGGCGTTCTCCTCACCCTTGATGCCGTCTTCCTCGCCACCCACGGCACCGATCTCGATCTCGAGGACGACGTTGGCGGCCTTGGCGCGCTTGAGCATGTCGACGGCGATCTCGATGTTGTCGTCGAGAGCCTCGGCGGAGCCGTCCCACATGTGGGAGTTGAACATCGGCAGCTCACCGTTCTTGACCTGCTCGGCCTCGATCTCCAGGAGCGGGTGGATCCAGTCGGCCAGGAGCTTCTTGGGGCAGTGGTCGGTGTGCAGACCAATGGTGACGGGGTAGAGGTCACCCACGGCGCGGGCGTAGGCGGTGAAGGCGATCGAGCCCTTGACGCGGTCGAGGCGCGAGGAACCGGACCAGTAGGCGGCACCACCGTTGGAGATCTGGACGATGCCGTCGGACTCGGCGTCGGCGAAGCCCTTGAGGGCCGCGGACAGAGTCTGGGACGAGGTGACGTTGATCGCGGGGATGGCGTACTTGCCGGCCTTCGCGCGGTCAAGCATGTCGGCGTAGGACTCCGGGGTTGCAATGGCCACTGGGTGCCTCCTGATGTCTGTATGAGTCAGTGGTGCGGGGCCGATTGTTCCACGATTTCGAGGCCACGTGAACCGGATCATGGTCCCAGGTCGGGCGCCGGCCAAGCAGCAGTCCGGCAGCATGGCCTCTGTTCAGGGGCGGTTTGGCCCCGCCTCCCACGGGGCGGGCCGTCCCAGCGGGCCGCGACGGCCCCGGGTCAGTCGGGCGCCGGCCCCGCGTGCTGGAGGATCCAGGTGTGCATGGCCACGGCCGCGGCGGCCGCCACGTTGATGGATCGGGTGGAGCCGTACTGACCGATGCGCAGCAGCCGGGAGCAGCCGGCGCTCAGCTCGGGGCTGATGCCCTCCCCCTCGGAGCCGAAGACCATGAGGCAGCGCTCGGGCAGGTCGGCGGCCTCCAGGGGCTGGGCCCCGGGGCCGTTGTCGATGCCGATGACCTCATAGCCCTCGGCCCGCGCCCAGGCGAGCAGCTCGCCGGGCTCGGGGTGGTGGCGCACGTCCAGGTAGCGATTGGTGACCATGGCGCCGCGCTTGTTCCAGCGGCGTCGGCCGATGATGTGGACGCCGGCCACGTTGAAGGCGTTGGCACTGCGCACGATGGAGCCGATGTTGAGGTCCTGGCTGACGTTCTCGATGGCGATGTGCAGCCGGTGGGCACGGGCGGCCAGGTCGGCGCGGATGGCCGCGATGGTCCAGTAGCGGTAGCGGTCGACGACATTGCGCCTGTCGCCGTCGGCGAGCAGCTCGCGGTCGTAGCGGAGGTCGGTGGGCCAGGCCTCGGGGCCGCCAGGCCAGGGGCCGACGCCGACCTGGCGGACGTCGGCCGGCCGGTCCGCCTCCGGACCCGCCACAGAATCTGCTGAGGGCGCCGCGGACAGGTGCTCCCCCTCAGGCAGGTCGGCGGGAGCCGCCGGCTCCGCCCCGCCCGCCTGCTGGCGTCGTCGGTTGCTCACTCCAGGCCGAGGTCGGCCAGACCGAGCGCCGCGTAGTAGGGCAGGCCGGCGGCCTCGATGCGCTCGCGCGCGCCGGTGGCCCGGTCCACGATGACGGCCACGGCCCGCACGTCGGCACCCGCCTCGCGCAGGGCCTCGACGGCCTCCAGGGGTGAGCCGCCGGTGGTGGAGGTGTCCTCCAGGACCACCACGCGGCGCCCAGCGACGTCGGGTCCCTCGATGCGCCGGCGCATGCCGTGGTCCTTGGCGGCCTTGCGCACGACGAAGGCGTCCAGGTCCAGGCCACGCGAGGCCGCGGCGTGCAGCATGGCGGCGGCCACGGGGTCGGCCCCCATGGTCAGGCCGCCGACGGCGTCGATCTCGTCGGTGCCCAGGCCCGCCTCCTCGAGGAGGTCGAGCATGACGTGGCCGATGAGGGGGGCGGCCTCGTGATGGAGGGTGGCGCGGCGCATGTCCACGTAGAAGTCGGACTCGAGGCCGGAGGCGAGGGTGACCTTGCCGCGGACGACGGACAGCTCGTTGACGAGCTCGGCCAGGCGGGTGATGTGGGAGTCGTTGGTGCTCACGGCTCCGATGGTAGTGGGACTCGGGGGCTGCGCGCCGGGTAGACACCCACTGCGGACAGGAACCCGCCCTTGCCCGCGCGGTGCGGACGGGGCGGGCTCCTGGCGGCTCAGCGGAAGAAGGAGTCAGGACAGGGCGGCCACGGCGGCGTCGTAGTCGGGCTCCTGGCCGACCTCGGGGACCTGCTCGGTGTAGACGACCTTGCCGGACTCATCGAGGACCACGACAGCGCGCGACAGCAAGCCGGCCAGCGGGCCGTCGGCCAGGGTGACGCCGTAGTCGGCGCCGAAGGTGGAGCGGAAGGTCGAGCCGGTGACCACGTTGGTGAGGCCCTCGGCGCCGCAGAAGCGGGCTCCGGCGAAGGGCAGGTCGGCGGAGACGCAGACCACGGTCGTGTTGTCCAGCTCGGAGGCCAGCTTGTTGAACTGACGCACGGAGGCGGCGCACACCCCGGTGTCCACCGAGGGGAAGATGTTGAGGACCACGCGGCGGCCGGCCAGGGACTGGCTGGTGACCGGGGCGAGGTCAGCGCCCACGAGGTCGAAGGCGGGCGCGGCCGCGCCCACAGCGGGCAGCTCGCCGACGGTGCTAACGGGGTCTCCGTGGAAGGTAATAGAAGCCATGGTGCGATCGTTGCAGGTCACGGCGCCCCTGGCCAGCGGGGGCGCTCAGCCCTGGGCGATTCCGCGACTCTGTCACGATTGGCGACTTTTAGGAGGCAGTATCCGCCAGTATCCGCCAACCTCGCCGCGTCTGCGCTGGTCAGCGCCTTGGGAAGGTCGACAGCAACGGCGATCGCTCCCGAATAGTCGCCATCTGTGACACTTTGCGCCGCCGGCGAGCCCCGACGGCCTCAGTCGCGCCCCTGGCCGGAGCGTTCCGGCCCGACCACTCGGCGCACGAACCAGCGGGGCGCCAGCCGCAGCACGGCGTTCGCACTGCGGTAGCGCAGGCTCGGGGTGCAGATGACCTGGCCGCGCCGCACCGCCGCCAGAGCGTCGATGGCCACTCGTTCGGCGTCCAACCACAGCGGCTCCTTCCACTGGGTCTCGTCGATGCCGGCCGCGGCGTGGAAACCGGTGTGCACCAGCCCCGGGCACAGCGCCGTGGCGCTCACCCCGGTGCCGGCGAGCTCGGCGGCCAGCCCCTCGGTGAAGCGCAGCACCCAGGCCTTGTGGGCCGCATAGGTACCCATGGCGGTGTGCGCGGTCATGGAGGAGACGTTGAGAATGGCGCCGCGGCCGCGCTCCACCATGGCGCCGGCCGCCGCGTGGGAGGCCACCATGACCGCTCGGACCATGACGTTGAGGGCATCCTCCTCGCGGGCCAGGTCTCCCCCGACGAAGCGCTGCCCCAGCCCGAAGCCGGCGTTGTTGACCAGGAGTCCCACGGGCTTGCTCGTCTCCTGCAGGCGCTCGGCGACACGCTCAAGCTCATCGCGCTTGGACAGGTCGGCCTGCAGAGTCTCCACCTGGACGCCTGCGAACTGGCGCATCTCCTCGGCCACCACCCGCAGCCGCTCGGGGGTGCGCGCCACGAGGACGAGGTCATGACGGGCCTGGGCGAGCTGCCAGGCGATCTCCAGGCCGAGACCGCTCGTGGCCCCGGTGACAAGTGCTATTCCCATGGCCGCAGACTACGAGCGATTGGTGAGTGCTCAATGGGAATCAGACACCGGCTACTCTGCTGCCATGCGCCTGGCCACCTGGAACGTCAACTCCATCCGCACCCGCGTCGACCGCGTCCTGGCCTTCCTGGAGCGTGAGGACATCGATGCCCTGGCGATGCAGGAGATCAAGTGCCGCCCCGACCAGTTCCCGGTCGAGCCCTTCGAGGCCGCCGGCTACGAGCTGGCCATCCACGGGCTCAACCAGTGGAACGGGGTGGCGATCGCCTCACGCGTGGGCCTCGACGACGTCACCACCTCCTTCCCGGGCCAGCCCGCCTGGGCGGCCAAGCCCGAGGCCGAGCCGGTCGTCGAGGCCCGGGCGCTCGGGGCAACGGTGGGTGCGGCCTCGGATGCGGCGCCGGTGCGTCTGTGGAGCCTGTACGTGCCCAACGGTCGCGAGCTCACCCACCCGCACTACACGTACAAGCTCGACTGGCTGCGGGTGCTGCGCGACGACGTCGCCGCCTGGCTCGAGGCCGACCCCGACCTGCCACTGGCGCTGGTGGGCGACTGGAACGTGGCGCCCCGAGACGAGGACGTGTGGGACATGAGCGTCTTCGAGGGCGCCACCCACGTCTCGGAGCCGGAGCGCGAGGCCTTCGCCGCCTTCGCCGAGGCGGGCATGAGTGAGGTCACGCGCGAACGGGTCACCAACTACACGTACTGGGACTACCAGAAGCTGCGCTTCCCGAGGAACGAGGGGATGCGCATTGACTTCGTCTATGCCTCGCCGGCCCTGGCGGGCCGCGTCACCGGCGCCGCCATCGACCGCGACGAGCGCAAGGGCAAGGGCGCCTCCGACCACGTCCCCGTCATCGTCGAGGTCAGCTGAGGCCGAGCCGCAGCCGGAGCTCCGGCCGGGAGGCGGGCACGAGGCCGGCAACGCACCGCCGGAGACCTGCGACTCCAGCCGGCGAAAGACAATCAGGAATCCAGCCAGATTATTCCGTAAATATTTGTGTAGAAATTAAACTCCACTACCCTCTGAACCTCGACATGTCGGACATATTATGTCCGTATGAAATATACGACCAGGCCGGTCAGTCGGCGCACAGCTCTCACCCTCTCCTCCCTGACCGCCCTGGCGTTGACGGCATGCTCGGGGAAGCAGGCCACCTCCGAACCCAGCACACAGCCGCCAGCCGCCCCACAACCCGGAGGCTCTCCCTCCTCCCCATCCCCCACGGAGACACCGACACCGAGCAGCTCCCCCTCCACAACGGCCACTCCTACAGCGAGCGATCCGTCGACGCCACCCACGCACGGCGCCGACGACGTCACTCCCTCCACCTCATCGGCCGAGGACGGAACCCTCACCAACACCCAGGGACGCGACCTCACTCGAGGCGACTTGTTCAACCCCCCGCTCTCCCTGAAAGAAGATCTCTACAACGTGGCCACCATTAGTAAGAAGAAGGGAATTGGTGCGCGTTTGAGAGACAGCGACGGCGTCGAGGCCGAGCTCCGACTGGAGAACCGGTTCCGCAAGCTCACCTTCAACGCCGGACAGGACAATAACTCAGAATCCTCCGACCTCACCCTCAGAGTCGAGGTGTACCGGGACGGAAAGAGTGACCAGTTCATCGATATCCCCTTCAATGAGATCAAGCCCTTCGAAATAGACGTCACTAACACCAACGCACTCAAGATCGACCTCATTCCGTTAGATCGAGAAGGACACAAGTACAACGGCTCCAGGTCCCTCACTGCCGTCATGTTCGATATGAGGCTCGAGTAACGAGGAATACGGACGTATTGTGAAGTACATCCAGCAACGCCCCTCCAACACCACTGGTAAGCAAAAGAAGAGACAGCCCGCCGGCTGGCTAGGAATTTTACGCAACCACTGGCAGCCCATTACGGCAGTGCTGAGTCTTGTTCTCATGACACTGACGTTGGTGGCAACGCTTCCTGGAGCCACCAATGAAACCTACGCTCTGATCGACAAGCTCAGAGGGCAGTCCTCACCTACGTCCTTCCATCGCTCGCCCTCCGAGCCGCCCTCTCCCTCACCCACCCTAGAGACTCACTCCGCTACAGCCGACGAGGAATCCTCGCAGACAACCTCACCAGCATCGGGCTGCTACGACGGCAACACACCGACGCCGTGCGACTCACGGCACTCGCGGGAGGTGTTCGCCAAGCCGGCCGGCTCTTCCTGCGACGCAAGTGCGCTCATCCTCTACATGGGAGGCACCCCCGGCGTCGACCTCCTCGCCTCAGGCCTCGACGTCAAGCCTCTTGAGAACGCGGAGGACCGGTGTGTCGTCGAGAGGCCGTCGGGAATGCCGAACGCTCCGCTCAAGGACATCTGGGTCTCCGACAACGACCACAACGGATACAAGGACGGTGGCGAGTTCCGCCGGTGCTTCTCCCGCCAGGGGCAGGCGACCTCCTGCGACGCCGAGCACGCCTCAGAGGAGTTCTACGACGCACCCGAGGAGGTCAACTGCAACAAGAAGTACGAGGACTTCTCCGGACGCCCCGTCGACCACAGCATTCGGGTGACTCGACAGCCCAGAGACCACCGGATCGTCTGCCGGGCGGAGGTGCAGGTGAGTACTGACAGGCTGACTGCCTCAGTCCGCGATCTTGAGAACGCCACTCTCCCTATCAAGCAGAACTGACCATACGTTCACCAACCGGACAGCCCAGCCGGACAATCCAGGCACCTGAGACCAAAGCCCCAACGAGGCGCCTCTCCACTCCGGAGAGGAACCCCCGAGAACAGACCTCAAGAGAGCATAAGTATTCGCCCGCAGATACAGTTTCTCCTAGATTCTCTCCATATGGCTGCCTCTCATCAATACTATTCGCTCGAGCGGTCGAAATATGCTGTGCCCACGCTCTTCCCATATCGGTTTTTGACATCACACCGAAGCCCATATCTCGGCGCCGCTATTCTCGCGCCATGAGCTACTCGAAACTCTCCCCCGCGCGTCGAATCG
This sequence comes from Actinomyces sp. oral taxon 175 str. F0384, assembly GCF_000223355.1. Taxonomy (NCBI): domain Bacteria; kingdom Bacillati; phylum Actinomycetota; class Actinomycetes; order Actinomycetales; family Actinomycetaceae; genus Actinomyces; species Actinomyces sp. oral taxon 175. The sequence goes on along the minus strand of NZ_AFUR01000001.1, from coordinate 103,699 downwards.
CCGCCACCCTTCTTCCCATCACCGCCCTGTCCCTGGCCGCCTGCGGCAGCCTGCCCTTCGCCTCTCAGGACGCATCCCCCACCACAGAGACGAGCGCCGCCACCCCTTCATCCACCCCCTCTCCCACTCCATCTCCGTCCGCATCGGCCTCCGCCACCGACAGCGCCACAGATATGGCGTCAGCCACCGCGTCGGAGGACCCCTCCGCCTCAGCCGAGGCCACCACCAACGGGCTCACCCCCGAGAACAGCAAGGGACGCGAGCTCAGGCTCTCCGACTTCCAGAAGCCGCCAGTGACGAGTGGCTGGCAGGAGAAGCGCTACGACGTCGCCTCCACCACCAACACCATGGGCATCGGCACCAAGCTCGACTGGCAGAACGACGACGAGATCGAGCTGCGTCTGGCCAACAAGTTCCAGAAGGTCACCTTCACCGCCGGCCAGGCCAATGACTCCCAGAGCTCCGACCTCATCGTGAGGGTCGCAATCTTCGCCGACGGCAAGGAGATCGAGACAGTCGACGTCCCCTTCAACGACGCCCACGCCTTCGAGGTCAAGGCCGCGAACGTCAACGCCCTGAAGATCACCTTCAAGGCTCTCGACCAAAAGCAGGAGATGCCGCAGATCGACGACAGCACTATCGGCGTCATCCTCAACGTCAAGGCCGAGTAACAGGTCGGCAGGCCGCCGTCACCGGCGCGCCTGCCCTCCACGAACGACAGGGTCTACAAGGCCTACACGGCCAGGATCTGGTCGCCGAGCTCGGACCATGTCCGCCGGTGAACCGCCCCGAAGGGCTCGGCCCCCAGGAAGACGGCCTGGCGCTCGGCGACCGGATCGACCCAGATGAAGGAGCCCGACTGGCCGAAGTGCCCGAAGGTCTGCTCGCTGTTGCCGGCCCCGGTCCAGTGCGGGGACTTGGCTCCGCGCACCTCCACCCCCAGCCCGAAGGGGTTGGGGGTCTGTCGTCCGTACCCGGGTAGGACGCCGTCGAGGCCGGGCAGGACCGGCGTGCGGGCTCGCTGCGCGAGCGCGGGCGAGACGAGCCTCGGCGCGGCCAGCTCGCGGGCGAACAGGGACAGGTCGCGGGCGCTGCCCTCCCCGGAGTGGGCGGGGGATCCGGGGATGAGGACACTGGCCATCCCCAGGGGCTCGAGCACGGTGGTCTCCACCCAGGTCTCCAGGGGCGTGCCCGTGGCCTCCTCGAGCCGCTCCCCCAGGATCTCGATGCCGCGGTTGGAGTAGATGCGGCGCGTGCCCGGGGCCGCCAGGCGCTCGTCGGAGTCGGCCGCGATCCCCGAGGAGTGGGACAGCAGGTTCTCGATGGTCGCGCCGTCGGGCGCGGGCGAACCGGCGGGGGCCCCCAGGTCCAGCAGTCCCCGGTCGACGGCGACCAGGGCCGCCCAGACAACGATCGGCTTGGTCACCGAGGCGAAGGGGAAGACCTCATCGACGTCCCCGGCCTCGAGGAGCACGCCCTCACCGGCGGCGGAGCTGCCGGTCACGACGAGGGCGGTCGGGAAGGGGAAGGCGGCCAGCGCCGGCAGGGCAGGGGCCGGCACCTGAGGGGTATCCGGGTTGGTCATCGCTCCTCCTCACCTGGGATCGGCTCTCGACGCGGCCGGCCGAGCGCCCTCGCGACCGTACCTTACGCCCGGGGGCCGACCCCGACCTCCATCGGCGAACCGTAGGGCACGGCCGCGAGCGCCGGCCGCCCGGAGCCACCCGGGCCGGCCCACAGCCGGCCCGGAGCACCCCGGCCACGACCCGACGCGCCGTGACTGGGCGAAACCTGCCGGCTCGCGAGAGGATCGGGGCGATGCCCTTCTACCACCGCCCACCCGCCGACCGCGGCCCGCTGCGCCCCCGCTCCCCCATGGCCCCCGGCCAGGCGGCCGCCACTCCCACACCCGCGGAGCTGGCCGAAGCAACCGGGGTCGGCTACGCCGTCGTCGACTTGGAGACCACCGGTCTGTCCCCCACAACGGACTCGATCCTGGAGGTCGCGCTCGTACTGACCGACGCCGCCGGGCGCGTCGAGCGCAGCTGGTCCACGCTCATCGACCCCGGCGCGGGTGTGGACGTGGGCCCCACCCATATCCACGGTCTTGTCGCCGAGGAGCTCATCGGGGCGCCCGGCTTCGATGAGGTCGCCGACCTGCTGGCGGCCGACCTGGCCGGGAGGGCGGTGGTGGCCCACAACGCCCGCTTCGACGTCGGATTCCTCACCCAGGCGCTGGGAACGCGGGGGCTGCTCGACCGGGGCGCGCGGGTGCCGCGGGTGTGCACGATGGAGTGGGCGCGCCATTTCATGACGACGCCGTCGCGCCGGCTGACCACCTGCTGCGAGGTGGCCGGGGTGGAGATCGGCCGCCACCACAATGCGCTCGACGACGCCCTGGCCGCTGCTGGCCTGCTGCGCCACTACCTGGCGGTGGGGGCTCAGCGGGGCGAGGAGCCGGTGGCTTGGGCCCGCTCGCTCGTTGAGGCTCGCCGGTTCACCGGCTGGCACTGGGACGCGGCAAGGGCTCGGGCCGGCGTCGAGCGTCTCACGGCGCGCACCACGCCCGGTGCTGAGCGAGCCCGGCCCGAGCCCGAGTCCGCGGGGCCGACCCGCCCTGGATCAGGGCCACCGGGGCGGGTGTCGCCGCTCCGTTCCTGATCGGGGACTTACTTCTCCCACGAGGACTGCGTTCTCCTCCAGACGACTGGGGTACGGCCTCAGTCGTCTGGAGGAGAAGTACGTTCTGGGCGGGAAACGCAGTCCCCGATTCAGCCGACCATGCCCCGGCCGGCTGCTCCACATCGCACGGGACGTCTCGCCCCGGGGCTGTCCGCACGGGCGCAGCCCCACGGCTCGGGGCGCCCCACGCCTCATCGACTGGCACCCGGCCCTCGCTCAGCAGGTCACGACGACGGCGCCCTCAAGGGACCCGCGCGGCGCCCACGCCTCTGGCGAGATCGCTCAGGCCTCGGCGGCGTCCTCGCCCAGGGAGACGAGGAATCCATCGTCGTCCACGGCCACCCCGGAGACGGCGGTCACCAGGACGGTGGCGAGCTCCTCGACCAGGTCCCGGGCGGTCTGCCGCTCGCGGCGCCGGGAGCGGGAGACCACTTCAGCGTAGGCGTCGGCCTGGTCCTGCGGGATCCAGCGCAGGTCGTAGGACAGAACCGCCCCGCGCGCCCACGGCTCGCCGCGCACGGCCAGGGGCAGCCCATCGGTGGCGCCGGCACGCACCTCGATGCGCCCCCAGCCCTCGTGCTCGGGGTCTACCGGGGTGACGACCGCGTAGCCGTCACGCACCTCCTCAATGACATTACCGGTGGCGGCGGCGACGATCTCCTGGCGCATCGTGTCCTGGCGGACCTTCTCCGAGCCGCGCCAGGCCTTCTCGAAAACATCCGGGCCGATACGCTCGACGAGGCTCTCCAGCTGCTCGGGGTCGATGGCGTCCAGCCCGACGGCGCCGCGGGGCTGAACCGCCTCCAGCGCGGCGCTCACCTCGGGGGCCACGGGCTGCAGGACGGCCACCAGGTCCTCCGGGCCGAGCCACACCGGGGCGTAGACGGTCAGGGAGGCCGAGACCTCCGGGCTGGGCTCGACCAGCACCGGGTCCTCTTTGTCTCCTCCGGGGATGAGCCGCAGGGCCCCGGCCAGGCGGCGGGCGATGGCGCGCAGGCGCGTGAGGGCCACCAGCTCGGCCCCCGTGGGCTGGGCATGGGGGAAGGCGTCGGAGAGCGGATCCAGGCCGGCGAGCTCGGCCGGCAGGGCGCCGGCACGGATGCGGGGGCAGTCCAGGATCATCAGCTGCGTGGTCCACTCCGGCGCACCCAGGAGGCCACGCATCTCGGCGTCGACCTTCCAGGGCCCCAGCAGGGAGACCCCGGGGAAGAGCTGGAGGCTGGAGACCCCCACCCAGCCGGACTGGATGTCCTGGGACAGGGCCAGGGCCTCCACCTCGTCGGGGGCGACGTCGTCGGCCAGGAGCAGGACGTGGTTGGTGTCCAGCAGCCCGACCGGCAGCATGGAGGCGGCGGTGAAGGTGCCGGTGTCGGTGGGCAGGGAGACCGCGAAGTCGGTCGAGTCGCTCATAGGTGCTTCTCCTGGGAGATGGGAGCGGCGCCGTCGGCGGGGGCCGCCGGGGTGTCGGGGATGCGGGTGCGGTGGAAGGACTGGTGGGAGCGGGAGGCCGTCGGTCCGCGCTGGCCCTGGTAGCGCGAGCCGGTGGCGCCCGAGCCGTAGGGGGCCTGGGCCGGGCTGGACAGGCGGAAGAAGCACAGCTGTCCCACCTTCATCCCCGGCCAGAGCTTGATAGGCATGGTGGCCGTGTTGGACAGCTCCAGGGTGACGTGACCGGTGAAGCCGGGGTCGATGAATCCGGCGGTGGAGTGGGTCAGCAGCCCCAGGCGCCCCAGGCTCGACTTGCCCTCCAGACGGGCGGCGACGTCGTCGGGCAGGGTGATGCGCTCATAGGTGGCGCCCAGGACGAACTCCCCGGGGTGCAGGACGAAGGGCTCGTCGGCCCCGACGTCGACGAGGTGGGTCAGCCCCTCCTGGTCGGCGGCCGGGTCGATGACCGGGTAGCGGTGGTTGTCGAAGAGACGGAACCAACGGTCCAGGCGCACATCAATGGAGGCCGGCTGAATCATCTCGGGGTCGTAGGGGTCGAGGACGACCCGTCCGGCGTCGAGCTCGGTGCGGATATCGCGGTCTGAGAGCAGCACGGGCCCGATTGTGCCAGGTCCACCCGGAGGCGTCACACGGATTCCGGCCCCGGGGATCCGGGAGGCCCCTACCGCGCCTCAGCTGCTCAGCGGCACGCCGGAAGCGTCAACACCCCACGGCGCCTCGCCGGGGCGGGCCACCAGGATGAGGATGCCCTCGATGAAGGCCCAGATGGCGATCGGAAGAGCCAGGATCCCGCAGCTCAAGAGCGTGCCCAGGAGCTGGAAGAGAGCCTTGCCCGTGTAGCCCAGGTAGAAGTTGTGGATCCCGAGGGTGCCGAGGAACAGCGCCAGGATGCCTGCGGCCACCTTGGACTTGCTCGGATAGCCGGGAGGACCGTAAGCGGGAACGGGGCCGTAGCCGGGAGGAGCACTGTAGCCAGGGGGCGCGTTGTATCCGGGCTGGGGCCCGTAAGCGCCTTGCGGGTCATACCCCGGCTGGGCGCCGGGAGCGTAGGGGCCGCCGTAGGGCGGGTACCCACCTGACGGGTAGTCCGTGGGGACGGGCCCCGCGGGCAGCGCCGGCACATCCGGCCAAGGACTCGCCGTGAGCCCAGTCGGATCAGTGGGCTCGTGAGGGTTGGAGGGATCGGTCATGCGCTCATCACACCTATGAAGACGTCAGGGAATCCGTTGGCGAGTGTAGTGGGCAAACGCGTCGCCGACGCGGTTCGCGAGGCCCCTGCGCAGGCCAATTTGCGTAGACGGCCGGAGTCTGGGTTAGACTTCCGCACGCACCTGGGACGCACGTCCTCTGGTGCCACGCGGGTGTAGTTCAATGGTAGAACTTCAGCTTCCCAAGCTGACAGCGCGGGTTCGATTCCCGTCACCCGCTCCAGCCCGAGGGTCCGGACCGTCACGGTTCGGGCCCTCGTTGTTGCGCGGCCCTGGTTGGCGCGCGCGGAGGCGGCCTCGGGGTGGCAGCCTGTGGGGCCGGGGGCATTCGACGCCGTCGAGAACAGGGCTGCACGGCCGGGGACATTTCTGTACGGCCGAGTGCGTGTCCTTCCGGCCGGGGACAGTCGACGCCGTCGGGGACAGGATTCCCGTCCCCGCACGCGTGACATGTCCCCGACCGGAAGAGAAAGTCCCCGACCGCGTGGAGTGGCCCCAGCGGCGCCAGCCAGCCCTGCCGGCCAGGGGTCAGGACAGGACGGCCTGCAGGTTGACCTGGGCGCTGCCCAGGATGGCGGCCGGGTCGCCTCCGGCCAGCCCGGGCAGCTCGTTGTCGAAGGTGGCGATGACGTCCGAGGTGCCGGAGGCGGAGGGCACGGGCTGGGAGTACTCGACGCCGGCCAGGAAGGCCGCCTGGTCGGCGTGCTTGCCCTTCCAGGTCTCGCCGGCGGACTTGCCGGCGGGGACCGTGCCCGCCGCACCGGCCAGGGCCACCTGCCGCTCGGCAGCGGTGAGGTACTCCACGAGCTTGATGGCGTCGGCCTTGTGCTTGGACGCCTCCACGACTCCGTAGAAGGTGGGGAACTGCAGGGTCCCCTTGCCGCCGCTGCCGGCCGGCAGCTCGACCACCTTGTAGGAGATGCCCGAGTAGGTGTCCGCCAGGGTCTTGGTCAGGGCCTCGGTCTCGATCACCATGGCGGCCTGCCCCTGGCCGAAGGCGTCGGCGGCGGATCCGGCGGGCAGGTCGGCGCCCCAGCCGGCCGACCCGGAGGACAGGAGCGTCTTGACCTGGGTCAGGCCCGCCACCGAGCCCTCCGAGGAGGCTGTGGCCTTCGTACCGTCGGCGCTGGTCAGTCCCCCACCGCCCTGGACGAGGAAGGCGCCCACACGCGTGTAGGAGGCATCGAGGGTCAGGCCGACGACCCCGCCGGAGGTGAGCTTGGCGGCCACCTGGTCGAGCTGCTCCCAGCTGGTCGGGAAGTCCGAGTCGCTCAGGCCCGCGGCCGACCACAGCGAGGTGTTGACGTACAGGGCGAGCGTGGAGACATCCCGGGGCGCCGCGGCGATCTTCTCCTGCCGGGTGGCACTGGTCAGCAGCGCGGGGTTCGCGTCCTTGACGGCGGCCGCCCCCCTGTCCCAGGAGTGCAGGGCACCGGCGTAGCTGGACAGCTGGGCCGGGTCGAGGACGACGACGTCGATGCTCGGCTCGGCCGTGATCCCACGGGCCAGCTCCTGGGAGACGTCGGAGACGGGCTTGATGTCCACCTCCACCTTGGTCTCCTTGGTGAATGCCTCCACCGCCTTGGACAGCGCCTCCGCGGCGGCCTCGCCCGCGTCGGGGACGATGAGCGCCATCTTGCCCTCCTCGGTGGCCTCGTCCTTCGACTTCGACGAGCAGGCGGCGAGGGTGGCCGCGGCGGCCAGCCCCAGAGAGGTCAGGGCGAACGTCCTGCGGGTGAGCATCATGTGTTCTCCTAGAGGGAATCCCGGAGTGCCCGGGAGCGGGATGAGCCCGGGGCCGCGACGGCGCCTGTGGGCTCGCGATGAGCGACGTCGGGCGGGGACGGCGGGAGGGCACTGCGGGCCCCGCGTCGCCAGGAGGAAGCGTAGGCCATGTGGGTGGCGAGCTCGGACTCGAGCCCCCGCCCTCACCTCACAGGAGATCGCGCAGGGCCAGCACGACGACGCCGGTGGCCGCCGCGTCCACGAGGAACCAGCTGGCCAGCCACACCCCGGCGGGCACCCGGGTCAGGTGGGCCAGGGTGCGGTGGTCCTGGCTCGGGTCGCGCGAGGCGGCGACGTCGCGCAGGGAGTCCCAGGCCCCCACCAGCAGGGCCAGCCCGGTCCCGGCGACGACGCCGTCGCGCCACTGCCCGCCCCACCACCACAGGGCCCCGGTCAAAGCGGCCACGAGCAGGACCAGCAGGACCGTGCGCACGGAGCGGGACATGACCAGCAGGACCGCCAGGAGGACCAGACCCAGCAGCAGGACCGCGCTCGCCCAGCCCTTGAGGGCCAGGAGCACGACGACGGCGCCGAGGACGGCGGGGGCGGGGTAGCCGGCCCAGGAGGTGGCCACCCGGCCGGGCCCGGTGGGCTTGCCGGCGGTGACGGCGTGCCCGGACAGGTCCCGGCTCACCACGAATCCGAGGAAGCGCCGTCCCACCATGAGGCCGACGGCGGCGTGCCCGGCCTCGTGGACGATCGTCACCAGGGTGCGTCCCCAGCGGCGGGCCGGGGCCCAGGCCAGGACGATGAGGAGGATCGCCAGCGCCGGCCACAGCACGCCGGGATCCAGGCCGACGACGCTCGAGGCGCGGGCCAGCAGGTCGTTCCAGGTGTCAGTCCAGCTCAAGTTCACGAGCGGAAGTCTGCCAGGCCCGCCCGCGTGCACGGCAGGCCGCGGCTCACGCTGTCAGCCGACCGCGCTGTGACGAAGCGAACCGGGGGCCTCGGCTCCCTCCAGGGGCTCGGTGGCGCGGGGCTGGGCAATGATCGGCACCGCGTGGGCGGGCTGGCGGGCCCCCACCGCCCGCAGCACGAAGGCGTCCAGGCTCTCCAGGTAGGCCCGCCGCTGCTCCGGATCCGAGGGGGTCGGGCGCCCGCCCATGACGGTGGCGTGGATGAGGGGGATGACCTGCTCGGGCTCCTGGGCGGGGATGAGCCCCTGGTCCATGGCGTCGGTGAGGATCGAGGAGAGCATCTGGGCCACGAGTGCCCCGTGGGCCTTGAGGCGCCCGGCGGTCCCGCGCGAGACCGCCCCGGACAGGGGCCCCGAGGTCGGGAAGTGGAAGTGCCGGGCGATGAGGGCCTGCTGGCGCACGTAGATGCGCAAGCGGTCGATCGGGTCCTGGGTGCCGGCCAGCGCCCGGGAGAGTTCCTCGGCGTAGCGGCCGGCCTCGTGCTCCATGAAGGCCAGGAGGAGGTCCTCCTTGTCCGCGAAGTGGTTGTAGACGGCCGTGCGCCCCACGCCCGCGTGGTTGGCGACGTCGGACAGGGTGATCTTGTCGAAGCTGCGCTGGCTCATGAGCTCGGACAGCGCCTGGAACAGGGCGGTGCGCGTGCGCTCTCGATGCTCGGCCAGTGAGGAACCCAGAATCTTCGGCATGAGGCAACCCTAACTTACGAGATGACGCGGACGATAGAAGTGTCAGAAACTGGGACGGGCCGGCGCCGTGGGACTGCTGACGTCCTCGGGCCCGCGACCCCGGGGAGGGCCGCCCGCCTGCGCCCCGCCGTCGGCGCCCCGGTGTCCATCAGCGTCTCAGGGCGTCCACGAGCGCGTCGATGATCGGCAGGTCCGCCTCCAGCCACGGCAGCCGGCGCAGCTGGTCGGGCGGATCCAGGCGCACCCACTCCAGGCGTTGGTGGTCGCCTCCGGCCCTGCCCCGCTCCCAGGGGTGGGCGGGCTCGGCCAGCCACACCCGCATCCTGAAGCCGTGCATGGCCGGCCAGGCCGGGGCGTCGTCGCCGGGAACGCTGTTCGGTGGCGCCGCAACCGCCAGCTGTCGGGGAACGACGAGCTCGGGCCCCAGGCGGACGCCCAGACCGATCTCCTCGTCCAGCTCGCGGGCCAGGGCCTGCTCGGGCCGCTCGGCGGGCTCGACCTTGCCCCCGGGCAGCTCGAACTGACCGGCGTGCTCAGGCGGGTAGGAGCGGGCCGCGCACAGCAGGGTGGTCGGATGCTCCAGGTCGTCCAGGACCGCGGCCGCCACGACGAGGCGGGAGGCCCGCCCCGTATCGGAGTCACTCACCAGGGCTTTCCCCCTCCTTCGCCGCCGCCGGACTCCTCAGTGGTTCCCGGGCTGCCGTTGTTGCGGTCCCGCAGTCGCTTGGCCCGGTCATCGACCGGGGTCGGGGTCGGCTTGGCGCTCGGGGTGCCGGAGGAGGTCTCGCCCGGCGAGCTCGACGACGACGGGCTCGAGCTCGGGTCGCTGCTGGGCTGGGAGGAGGCGCTCGAGCTCGGGTCACTGCTGGGCTGAGAGGAGGGGTTCGAGCTCGGGTCACTGCTGGGCGTGGCCGAGGGGTTCGAGCTCGGGTCGCTGCTGGGCGTGGCCGAGGGGTTCGGGCTCGGGGAGGGATTCTGCTCGGGCGGGGGCGGCACCTCGCAGGCATCGGCCGCCTTCTTGGCCGCCTCGATGTGCTCAGTGACCGCCGCGGAGCTCCCGCTCTCCTGGGCCTGGGCCGCCAGGGTGAGGTGGGCGACGTACAGGTTGGTGCGCACCATGCACTCCGGGGAGCCGGCCTCCTTCACCTTGGTCTCCGGGTCAACCTTGGCCTTGGGCGCCTCGCTGAGAGCCTGGTTGAGGGTCGTCACCGCGGAGGTCGGATCCTTCGCGGCGAGCTGACCGGTGCCCAGGTTGAAGTGGACGCGCCACTGCTCCAGCCACGGATTGATCCTGGCGACCGTGCGGTAGCGCGACAGGGCCGTGTCGTAGTGGCCCGCTGCCGCGGCGCGGTTTCCGGCCAGGGAGATGAGGAAGATCGAGCCGAGCCACAGGGAGATGATGGTGACCAGAGCCGCGGGCACCCCGCCGATCGCCAGGAGTCGACGACGCCGCTTGAGGCGGGCCTCGCGCCGCCTGGGGTCCTCGGGGGCCTGGGAGGAGGCATCGTCCTTCGGGTCCGCGTTCTGCAGGTAGTCGACCTCCTGCTCCGAGGGGGCACCGCCTGCCCCTGGCGCACCCGGGGCATTCTGTGCGCCGTCGGCAGCACCGGGCTGCGTCCCGCCGCCGCCCTGCCCGGGGACCTCGCCGGGGGTGTGTCCTGTCGTCATCATCGTCCCCTTCCCATGAGAAGCCGCAGGCGACGGTCGGCTCGCATGAGGTCGAGGATCTCCCACAGCAGCAGACCGAAGGCGATGAGTCCCAGTGGCCAGGTCAGGTACACCCGGGCGTTGGTCTTGGCCCGCCCGTCGGAGGTGACGGCCTCGATGTCGAGGTTGGTGAACTTGCTCGTCGGGTCATCCCCCGAGCCGCCGGTGCGGTGGTAGTAGGGCAGCCCCAGGTCCTTGGCCACCTTCTGGAGCTCCTCGGCGTCGATCTTCGACACCCCGGGCTGCCCGCCCTGGCCGTCGGTGATGTAGTCGGACTGGGTGTGCTCGCCGGTGGACGGCGAGCCGTCGTAGCTGCGCATCTTGCCGCCCTCGGTCGAGCCGTAGCCCAGCACTGCTCCGCCGTCGACGAGACCGGCCAGGGACTGCCAGGAGATGCCGGCGTTGTCGGCCGTCTGAGCGCCGCGGCCGTTGTCGGTGGCCTCGCCGTCGGAGAAGATGTAGACGAGGCGGATGTCCTTGGGCTCGGACTGGCGGGACTGCGCCAGCGTCTGCCCCAGCACCGGAAGCGCCACCTCCAGCGAGGAGCCGACGGAGTGGCCCGTGACCTCCTGCTTGAAGGAGCCGATCCAGGCGTCGACGGCGTTGGTGTCGTGAGTCAGCGGCAGCTCCCTGGCCGCCGTGTTGTCCAGGGCGATGATGGAGAAGCGCGAGTCCGGGAAGGCCTCACGGATGGCCCGCATGTCGGCGCGCACGCCGTCGAGCCTGGTGGAGGCCGACTGGTCGACGCCGTCGGGCCCCTTGCCCTGGTAGTCCTCCGCGGCCATGGAACCGGTGCGGTCCACCACCATGTAGATCTCCACGTTGGAGACGCTGATGGCCTCGCTGCCGCGGATCGCCGGCCCCGCCAGCGCCAGCACGATGACGACGACGATGGCCAGGCGCCTCCACCAGGCCCGGCGAGCGGCCGGCTCGGCATCGTCACGGACCAGGCGGCGTCGGGCCACGATGAGCAACCCCGTCAGGGCGGCCGCCACGAGCAGGACAAGGATCCACCAGGTGACCGGGATGAACGCGAAGTCCCCGATGATCGGAACCGGCTTCATGCTCGCCTCCAGGTGGTCAGTCCCAGGTAGCCCAGAAGCACCAGTGAGAGCGTGATGACGAGCCGCTGGGGGACGTCGGTGCGGCGGGTCTGCTTGCGGCCCCCGAGCGCGGAGACCTCGGTCTTCTCCAGCTCCTTGACGATCTGGCCCCCAGTGCCGGAGTCCTCGACGTCGTAGAAGCGCCCCTTGCCCTGCTCCTCGGTGACGGTCTTGAGCTCCTCGCGGGACTCCTCGGGAGTCTTGTCGAGCAGGTCCTGGTAGGGCTGGTCCTCGTCGGCGCCGTAGATGGAGAACAGGCGGATCTTGCGCTCGGCCAGGAGCTTGGCGGCGTCGGGCAGGGGATAGATCTGCTCGTTGTCGGGGTCGATGACCTGGTTGTCGGTGGCCAGGATGATGGAGCGGGAGCGCTCCAGGCCCTGGTTGTCGAAGGCCTGGGCACACGAGGCGAGCCCGTCGCCGGCCAGGGAGGAGCCGTTGATGCTGGAGTTCACCGTGCCGCCGAAGGCCTCCTGGTAGGCGAGCTGCTGCTTGTAGGTGACGTTCTCCGGGTCGATGTCCAGCACGTCGCCCAGCTCGCTGAGCTGGTCACGCAGCAGCTCGTAGTCGTCCGTGAGCGGCACGATGGTCTGCGCGGCCGAGTTCCAGGCCACGATCCCCACCCGCTCGCCGTCGAAGTCCTCCAGGATCTCGGAGAAGGTCGTCAGGACCGAGGAGTCGATCCTGACCATCGACGTCGACACGTCCAGGCACAGGACGATGTCTCGGTTGGCCAGGGCGTCGGAGCGCTCGGTGACGCGCACGGGCCGACCGGCGATGGCGGCGGCGCTCACCAGGCCCGAGACCAGCAGGACCGCCAGGAGCGCGTGCAGCCAGCGCTGAGCCCGGATGCGCTTGCGCACCGCCGGCAGCTGGAACAGGCTCGCCGAGTTGGCCAGACGGCGGGGCAGCTCGACGACCTGCTCGCTCCCCCGTCGGCTCCAGGACAGCCCGGAGCGCTTGGGCGCCCCGGTGGAAGGTCCCAGGCCGGAGCGGCGGTCGATGATGAACACCGCGATGATCGCCGCAGCGGCGATGACGACGAGAACAATGAACAACCAGAGCATCACCATCGGGTGACCACCTCCCTGGCGTGGGTAAGGGCCTCCTGCGCGGCGGCCTGCGGCTCACGGTCGAAGGAGGGCTGCTCCCACACGGCCAGCAGCTCTCCGACGTGCCCCAGCGGGTTGATGTCCAGGGGACGGCCCGCCGCGCGCACACTGCGCCGGCGCTCCTCCACCGAGCTCGGCCCGGCGGTCGCGGCCATGTCGAGGATCTCCGAGACCGTGGCGGTGGTGATCTCCTCCCCGCTGCGGGCCTCGGCGAAGCCGCGCAGCAGCGCGGCCAGCTCCAGGTGCAGCTCGCGCAGGTCCAGATCACCGGCGTCCCAGCGCTGGGAGATCTCGCTGAGACGCTCACCCCACTGGCGGCGCTCACGGGGCGCCATGGGGATGTCTCCGACCTCCTGGGAGATGTCGCGGCGGGTCACCAGGAAGGTCCGCAGCAGCCAGGCGGTCACCAGCAGGAGGCCGACGACCATGACGATGACCATCCAAATCGGCATGAGGACCGGGGGCATGATCTGCATGGGTCACCGCCTCCCTCTGGCCACGGCGGCGCGCTCACGCTGGAGGAGCTCGGCGATGGAATCGATGAGCGTCTCCTCGGAGGAGACGACGCCGTACTCCAGGTGCCGGGCGTCGAGCACCTGCTCGACGCTGGTGCGCCACTGCTCGCGCACCACGGCCGCCTGAGCGGCCAGGTAGGAGTCCGCGCGCAGGAAGGCGGGGATCTCGAAGGGCAGGTCGATGTCCCGCCCGCGGCCGCCGTCCGGGCGCAGCGGGTCGTCGTCCTCGATCTGGACGACGATCATCTCGTGCTGGATCGACAGGCGCCGCAGCCAGGTCGCGGCGTCGGGGCCGGGGTGGGCGGTGTCGGTGATGAGGATGACCAGGCTGCGGCGGCGGTGCCAGGTGCTCACCCGCTCCATGAGGCGCGGCAGGCTGGAGGGAGGGGCCCCGGGGGCCAGCTCGAAGACGCCGGGCGCCCCCTCAACGGGAGCGTCGAGGTCCTCGTAGGTGCGGGCCAGCAGCGCCAGCAGGGTCTCCACGTGCTTGGCCCCGGAACGGGCCGGACGCGAGATCATCCGGCCGGCGTCACCGGCCACGAGCGCCACCGAGTCCCCCCGCATCCGGGCCAGGTAGGCGAAGACCTCCGCCACTCCCAGGGCCAGGTCGCGCTTGTCCTCGCCCGAGGGGGTCATCGCCGCCATGGTCCGGCCCGTGTCCACGGCCAGCACCATGGGCATCATGGACTCGCGCTGGTAGCGCTTGATGACCGGCTGCCCCAGGCGGGCCGAGGACTTCCAGTCGATGTCGGAGATGTCGTCGCCGGGCCGGTAGAAGGACATGTCGTCGAAGTCCTGCCCGCGTCCGACGAACACCGACTTGTGGCGCCCGTCGAGCAGCCCCGTGGCGCGGCGCAGGGTCGGCAGGCTCAGAGCCGCGCGCAGACGCTCGATCCGCGAACCGCGCCGGCCCTCGCCGGAATCGGACTCGGGCGCCCCGGGAGCGCCGTGTACCTCCGTGCTCATCGCTGTGCTGGTCCCCACCGGGCTCAGGGCGTGGGGACGGCCGCGAAGATGGCGTCGATGATCGCCTCGGGCGCGACTCCGTCGGCCAGGGCGTCATAGGTGAGCACCAGCCGGTGGCGCAGCACCCCGTGACGCAGCAGGCGGACGTCGTCGGGGATGACGTAGGTGCGCCCCTCCTGGAGGGCGACGGCCTGGGCCACCTTCATGAGCGCGATGCCTCCACGGGGGGAGGCCCCCACGCGCACCTGGCGGTCCAGGCCGGGCACGGGCCGCGGTCCTCCGCCGCGGGAGGTGTTGATGAGGGCGACGATGTACTGCTTGATGACGGGATCGACGTAGACCCGCTCGGCGGCCCGCTGCAGCCACTCGACGTCGTCGGTGGAGATGGGCCGACCGGTCACGGGCTGGTCGAAGGTCCCGTTGGAGATGCGGTCCAGGACGTCGGCCTCCTCGGAGGGCCGCGGGTAGGTGAGCACCTCCTTCATGAGGAAGCGGTCCATCTGCGCCTCGGGCAGGACGTAGGTGCCCTCCTCCTCGATGGGGTTCTGGGTGGCCAGGACCATGAAGGGGTGGGGCAGGGGGTAGACGACGCCGCCGATGGAGGTCTGGCGCTCCTGCATGGCCTCGAGCATGGCCGACTGGGTCTTGGCGCTGGAGCGGTTGATCTCGTCGAGCAGGACGATGTTGGCGTGGACCGGCCCCAGCTGGGTGGTCATCTCGCCGGTGGAGGAGTTGAGGATCTGGGTGCCCACGATGTCGTTGGGCATGAGGTCGGGCGTGCACTGGATGCGCCGGAAGGAGCCGGAGACCGCCGAGGCCAGCGTCTGGGCGGCGGTGGTCTTGGCCAGGCCCGGCACCGACTCCAGCAGGATGTGCCCACTGGACATGAGGGCGGTCACCAGGGCCCTGCGCAGCTGCTCCTGACCGACGACGCGCTGGGAGAAGATGTTGGCCACTGACTTGAGCAGCTCGCCGGCGCGCTCCACGTCGGCGTCCCCGGCGCCTCGACGGCTGGAGGCGGCCCGGGCCTCGCGGCGCAGCGTCTCGCGGGAGGGCAGGGGGCCGGTGTCGACCTTCTCCTCGGCCGGCGCCGCCGGTCCGGAGGGGTAGCCGGGAACCGTCATCCTGGATGACGCGGTCGGCACGGAGCCGGCCCCGGCGGTCTGCGGGTCGATCTGAGGAGGGACCGAGGGCGGCTGCTGCGCCGAGGCCGCAGTCCCCTGCCCGGCAGAGGAACCGACGGGCTGACCGGCCGCTCGGGCCGCCGGCTGCCCGGCCGGCTGGCCGCTGGGCTGACCGTACTGCTGGCCACTGCCCCAGCCACCCGGCTGACTGCCGGGTTGGGCGCGGTGCTCGGGCTGCATGCTCATGGTTCTCCTCGCTCAGTTCTGGCTTGATTCCTCGCGCCACGTGCTCGCGCCTGGATAGGCGACGCATTGGCAGGCTATACGAGCCGGGGCCACCTGTGGCGCGAGCGACGGGGAAGTCCTCCCCACAGCGCCGGCAAGCCTCCACTTTTCACCGGGTTCACGCCACTTTGAAGGAAATGTGAGACGAGTCGTCACGGGGTGGCCGCCCCGGGATCAGAGCTGGCCGAGGTTCACCCGGCTCCCGGCCAGGCTCAGCCGGAGCCCGTCATTGGTGACGATGGCGCTGGTCGGACGCAGCCCCGACGGCAGGGACTTCGCGGGGATCGTGATCTGCGGGGAGTCCAGCCCGACATAGCTGAGCATGCTGTCCTGCCCCGTGCCGACGTCGACGCCGAGGGTGTTCCCGCTCATCCGGGTGGAAGTGATGGTCAGGATCAGGCTGCCGTCGACACCCAGCGACGGGGCGATCTCAGCCTCACCACGCAGACCGAGCACGGACATCGAGGCCTGGATGACCCCCGGATCCTGGGCGCTCGTCCCGGTACGCTTGGCCTGAAGGGTGATGCCCTTGAGCTTGGGGTGCGATGCGGCGGCGAGCGTGGCCACCTGCTGCCAGCTGACGGTGCCCGTCGCCGCCACCGTGTCGGTCTGATAGGGCTTGTGCAGGCTGATGTGGCTCAGATCGACGTCGACGTCGCTGAGCGTGACCGAGGCGTTGCTCTGCCCCTTGGAGGTGATCGTCAGGCTCGGGGAGTCCACGCTCAGACTGTCCAGTGAGCCGCCGACGACCTGACTCAGAACGATTCCCCTGGTGGCGATCCGGGCGTCCGGACTGAGCCCCGGCAGGGCCGAGCGCACGGCGGAGTCGACCTGCCCGCGCACGAGGTACTCCGCCCCGACAGCCCCGGCGCTCAGGATGACGACGAGCACCACCAGGACAGCCACCCACCGTCGAGCGCGACGTCGGCCGGCAGGGCGGGGAAAGTCATCCTCGAAGAACTCCTCCTGCGAGAGGTCGTCCTCCTCGGGATCGTCCGCCAGGACCTCATCGAGGAGGGCCCGATCGGAGAGCTCCTCCTCGGTCACGTCCTCGCGCGCCCGAGGCGAGTCCGCGTCACTGTGGTGACTCATCGCTCCTCGCGCCACGTCATCGCCTCGGCGCCGACGGCGAGCTCTGGGCTACCGGGGCGGTGCTCACTGAGCGCTCGGCCGTCTGGTCGGCGGGGGCCTGGTTGGCGGCCCACTCCTCGTCAAGCATGTAGAGGTCCTCGGCGGTGACCATGAGAGTGGACACGGCGTGCTCCACCAGGGCGGTACGCCGGTTGGAGGCGGCTCCGGCCACCCGGCCGCCGCGCAGCCCGCGCACCCCCACCCGGTCGAGCTTCTCGCAGACGTTGTCGAGCTTGCGATTGAACTTGGTCAGCGGCCAACCCAGGCGCGCCGCGGCCGCCGCGGAGGAGGGGATCTCGGCGGCCCCGGTCCCGGCCCGTTTGAGCACCGGCTCGGACAGCGCCAGGACGAGCAGCAGCTGGGAGCGGGTCATCGGAGTCACCCCGATGGTGGTCTGGCCGGAGGACTGGCGCACGCCGTCGATCCCGGAGAAACGGTCCTCCCCGGAGGTGATGAGGTTGATCTCGTAGGTGGTGGGGCCTGCGGAGAAGGTGAGGATGACCCGTGGGAAGACCAGCGGCATACGGGCGCCCGGGGCCAGCCGGGACTGGACCAGCCCCTCGCCGTCGGTCAGGGTGGCCGACAACCGCGAGCCCTCGTTGGCGATCCACCAGAGGTTCTCGGAGTGGGCGAAGACCAGGAAGCGGCGGTGGAGGTAGGGGTTGTCGTCGATATCGAGGTCTCCGCCTCGGCCGATGACGAAGGTGTCGGCCGGAGCGACCCGGTGAATCTCTCCGGAGAAGTCCAGGACGAGCTCGTCGGGCTGCTCAGGATCGACCTCCGGCATCTCCGTCCACGTCAGGTCGCTCATGAATTCTCCTTCCACGGTCCCGGCTCATGATCGGCCGGGTCCAGTCTCGCTGAGATGCCGGAACCGCACCGGCCAAGCACAACCACTCGGACAGTGACCTCAGCCACTACGGGGCCTCAGCCACGACGGCGGATCGATACGGAGAGTCACTCCGTCACCAACATCCATGAGGTCCCCCATGAAGACCGGCGTCGGCATTCCCGATCCCAGCAGGATCGGCGTCGCACCGGGGCGAGCCAGGACGGTGCCGTTGGACGAGCCCAGGTCCTGAGCCAGGACGCTCCACCCCGAGGTCGTGAGCATGAGGTGGGAGCGCGAGACCATGTGCTGCGGGCTGGCCACCGGGACCAGGGCCACGATGTGCGGGTCGCCCCCGGCCTGCACCTGGGGGGCGCGTCCGATGACGACGTCGCCGGCGACCTCGACGGCGGCGCCGGTTGACAGGGTCAGCGTGGCCAGAGCCGGCCGGCGCACGTAGGAAAACACTCCCGTCAGGGGCTGGGCACAGATCAGGCACTCCCGGAGCTCGGGAGGATTGGGGTGCCCCTGGGGGCAGATCGAGGCCCGCACGGGGGGCGCCGCGATCAGCGCCGCCTCGGAGGCAGAGACGACCTCCGTGTTGGGCAGGGCCTCCAAGGGCTGGGGCTCCCGAACGGGCTGGGGCTGCTTGCTCTTGGAGTTGTCCGGCGCCGTGGGGGTGTTGGCCGTCGGGCTGCCGCCCGAGCTCGCCGAGGGGGCGGTGGGGGCCCGGTGGGCGCCGCGGCGCCGACGCCCCGAGCCGGGCTCCGGCTCGGGGTAGTCCGGAAACGGGCTCACGTCGCCGGTCTCCAGGCCCTCCGCAGCGGCCTCGGTGGTCTGCGAGAGCTGCTGCTGCGGCGGCTCGACGGGGTCGTCGGGGTCCTCCCAGACGCCCGTCTCCAGCAGCTCGGGAGCCGAGTCCGTGGAGCTGTCGGATTCGGCTGGAGACACAGCCTTGGCGGAGGAAGGGGCCTGGGCGGGGGAAGCGACCTCGGTAGGAGAATCGGCCGCGGCGGGAGAAGGCACCTCCAGGGGCGCCGGCTCCGGCTCCGGGGCAGCCTCCTGGGGCGAGCCGGAGATCGGGGAGATCGGGGTGATCGGTCTGAGCAGCGTGGTCTCGTCACTGGGCTCGGCCGGGACGATCCCGCTGTGCTGCGGCGCCATGGACCGCAGGTCCGAGCGCCGCAGCGCTGCGGCCCGCGAGGGCGCGGCGTCTTGCGGGGAGGGCGCGCTCAGGGCCGCGGGGGCCGCCGGCCCCACCGTCGGCAGGTAGGTGCCGCCCAGGGCCTGCAGGACCCGCAGGCCCGTCTCCACGGAGACGCCACCGGCCTGCGAGCCGGCAGCCGGGTTGATGACGGCGGTCCCGTCAACGCCGTCGACCCGCAGAGCACCGTCCGACAGGCGCGTCAGCCCCTCGGGCAGCGGAATCCGCTCGCGTGGCAGGGATGGGGAGGGAACCGGGGAGATCGTCACTGCGCCCCCTGACTGCTCGCGCCACCGGGGCGGGACGGGTGCGCCGTCGGCGGAAGATCCGGCACCTGGAGGGCGTCGACGACGACGGCGGTGGTGTTGTCATGCCCTCCGCCCTCCAGGGAGGCGGCCACAAGGAGCTCGGCCGTGCGCTGCGCCGTGCACCCGGCCGCCAGCACGGTGGCGATGGCCTCGTCGTCGAGCTCGTCACTGAGTCCGTCGGAGCAGATGAGGAGCCGGTCCCCGGCGGCCACCGGAACGCTGTAGAGGTCCGGGACGCCGGAGTCGGCGATGCCACCGCCCAGCGCCCGGGTGACGATGTTGCGGCGGGAGTCGCGGCGCGCCTGCTCGGGGGTGAGCTCGCCGGTCTCGATGAGAATCTGGACCCGGGAGTGGTCGCGGGTGACCTGGGAGAGCATGTCACCGCGCAGCAGGTAGACCCGGGCGTCCCCGATGTTGAAGATGACCCAGGTGGGACGCGTCACCCCCTGCTCGTCCGGAATCCAGGTCAGGATGACGCCGGCGATCGTCGCGCCGGGCAGGTAGGCGGCGTGGGACGGGATGGCGATGATCGCCTCCTGCGCGGCCACCACCGCGCGGACCACCGTGTCGATGTCGGTGATGGTCGCCCCGGCCAGGGAGTACAGGGAGTCGAGGGCCACCTGCGTGGCCATGCGGCCGGCGGCGTGCCCGCCCATGCCATCGACGACGACGAAGGCCGGAGCGATGGCGAGGTAGCCGTCCTCGTTGATCGTCCGCAGGCGCCCCACGTCAGTGGCCGCACCGACAACGACCTCCGAGGCCCTGATGCCGTCCTCACCGCGGATCACGATGGCATCGGCATCAGCACGAACGTGCTCGGTCATCGGCTCCCTTTCACTTGCGTCGCGTGCACTCCCCTAGTAAACCCCAGCACCCCGTCCGGAACCACCGCGCCACCGCCCTGATTCCACCATGTGGGAGCCCACACCCGATCGGAGGCCGGCGGCGCCGGCCCCGCTGCACCCGCCGAACGGGCCTGCCTCACCGCCGCCATCGGCGACGATCCGCCGTCGTCGGACACTGACGGGCTGCGGCCGTGACCCGTCAGGCAGTCGGATTCACGGTGTCCTCAGGTAGTCTTCCAACGTGGCCGGCTGACCGACCCCAATGCCGCCGAGGTGGTACTGCGTTCCCTGACTCGGTATCACGGGCGGCCCGACACCCGACCCGCGACGGCCCCAGGTGCCGGTCACAACCTGGACCGACGTCGTTTTCCCGACCCTCGAAGGACCCAGCATGTCTCAGGCCAAGGACGAGCTTGTCGCGCGAGCGCAGGATCCCAATGCAGAGTTGGAGACCCTCCACCAGCTGGCGCAGAACTACCCCGGCCTGCGCCCCTACATCGCCGCCAACCCACGCACCTATCCCGCCCTCCTGGAGTGGTTGGGAACCCTGGGTGACCCCGCGGTCGACGCAGCCCTGGCCTCTCGCAACAGCCATCCCCAGTCAGCGCCGTCGGCGCAGTCGGCGCAGTCATCGCCACAGCTGGCGGTGGTCTCGCCCCCCGGCGCCCAGCACAGCGCCCCGTCGGCCAGGTCCTCCGAGGCCCCCACGCAGGTGACCCTGCCCCGTTCGCTCCAGCCCGGCAGCGCGGTCTCCGGCGCCTCTGCGATCTCCGCCACCAGCTCGAGGAGCGCCGCGAGCGCACCGAGCGCCTTCAACGCTGCCGGCGCGAACACGCAGGTTGACGGCTTCCAGGCCGCGGGTGACCCGACTGTCTCGGTGCCCACGTCCCACCCCGCCCAGGCAATGGCCTCCCAGTCACCGGCCCGGCCGGTTCAGCCCGCCCTGCAGCAGACCTTCCAGCAGTCCGCGAACGTCTCTCAGGCGCAGAGCCCGGTCATTCCGGCTCCCGTGCAGCAGGCCCCCGCAGTGGCCGGCGACGACGGCGTCTTCGGCGTCGGCACCGAGGACGACGACTCCGAGGCCCCGTCCTCCTTCCTGACCTCCAACCGCATCCTGCTCATCCTGGCGCTCCTGGTGGCCACCGTCCTGGTCTTCCTGGCGACCTGGTACCTCTCCGGGGGCAGTGACAAGGGCTCGGCCGCCGACTCGGGCACCGAGGCCCCGGCCGACTCCGGCCAGGCCGCGGCTCAAGACGGCTCCTCCCCGGCCGCCCAGTCCGCCTCCCCCTCGGCCTCGGCCACCCCGAGTGCCTCGGCAACCCCCACGCTCAAGGCGCCGGCACCCGCCAACGCTCAGGAGCTGTCCGCCTTCGACGCCCCCAGCGGCAACATCAGCTGCACCCTGAATGACAACAACCTCACCTGCGTCATCAACGAGCACGCCTCGACCGCTTCCTGCCCGTCCTCGAAGCCGCTGACGGTCACGATCGGCACGGACGGGAAGTCCAGCCAGAGCTGCGGGTCCACCTTCTCCACCAAGGGCGTCAGCCTCAGCTACGGCTCCGCCGCCAAGAACTCCACCTTCGCCTGTGAGTCGGCAGACTCCGGCATGCAGTGCTGGAGCCAGGTCACCGGTCAGGGCTTCATCCTCAGCCGCGAGAGCGTGACCCCCACCACCCACCGCAGCAACTGATCCGTTTCACCCCAGGTCGGAGCCCCGCCCGCCGGGGCTCCGACCCGTTCTATTCCTCTGAACTTCCTCTGAGCCACACCTTCCAGCAGCGCACGACGTCCGACATGGCCACCTCCTACCGAACGATCCTCATTCACCCCGGCGCCCGCTCCTTCACGAGCGCCGGGCTCATCGCCCGTTTCCCCATGTCCATGGTGGGGATCTCCACGATCCTGGCGGTCGAGGAGCTCTACGGCTCCTACACGGCCGCGGGCCTGGTCAGCGCCGCGAACTTCGTAGCCATGGCCATCGGGGCGCCGATCCTGGCCCGCTGCGTCGACCGCTACGGCCAGTCGCGGGTCATGCTGCCCGCGGTGCTCGTGTCGTCCTTGAGCCTGGTGGGGCTGGCCGGCGCCGCCGCCGTGCACGCGCACCTGGGGACCCTGGCCGCCCTGTCAGCCCTGGCCGGTGGGCTGGCCGGTTCCATGGGCTCACTGGTGCGGGCGCGCTGGACGGCGATGCTCACCCGCCCCGAGGAGGTTCACGCGGCCTTCTCCCTGGAGGCGGCCCTGGACGAGGTGGCCTTCATTCTCGGGCCGGTGCTGGCCACGGCCCTGTGCACGACGCCGTTCCTGCCGGTGATCTCGGGCTGGGTGTGCTGTGTGGTGATGCAGCTGGTCGGGGGGCTGTGGTTCCTCGGCCAGCGCGCCACTGAGCCCGCGCCGCACCCGACTCGGCCGCGGCGCACCGCTGAGGCCGCCGAGCAGTCGGATCAGGCCGCGGCGCACCCACCGGTGATGCGCTACGGCGCGATGGTGTCCATCGCCATCGTCTTCCTCATCCTGGGGGCCCTGTTCGGGGCCAACGACGTCGCCGCGGTCGCCTTCGCCACCGAGGCCGGGCACAAGTCGGCCTCGGGCCTGGTCCTGGCGGTGTGGGGCGTGGGCTCCTTCGGCGCGGCCCTCCTCTACGGCTCGCGCACGTGGGGGTGGCCGCTGTGGAAGCAGCTCATGGCCGGACTGGTGGGGCTGGCGGTGGGGGCCTCGACCTTCGGTTTCGCCCCGAGCCTGGTGGTGCTGTCCGTCCTGGCACTCCTGACGGGGCTGGCCATCGCCCCCACCCTGACCAGCGGCAACAACATCGTGCAGGTGACGGTGGCCCCCTCCCAGCTGACCGAGGGTCTGGCCTGGGTGAGCACGGCCCTCAACATCGGGGTCTCGATCGGGTCCCTGCTGGCGGGGCAGGCCACCGACGCCGGTGGCTCGCGCGCCGGGTACCTGGCGGTGGCCGCCTTCGCCTGGGGCGCCGTCGTGGTTGGTGTCCTGGGGCTGCCGGCGCTCAGGCGAGCGCGGACCAGCGGCTCGCTGGGCGGTCACTGAGCGTCCTCGGCGGGAGACACAGTTCCCAGCGTTCTTGGTGACTCTTCTACACTCAGCACGATGCCGATCGCAGGAAATCCACAACACGCCCCCCTTCCCTCCCAGTCGGGCACCGGCCCCACGGGGCACCCCGGCCGTGGGAGCGGGATGCCTGCCGCCCGACCTCCGCGGCTGGCGGCGGCCGCACACGCCGTCGCCTCATCGCCCGTCGTCGCCGCTTTGGGATGGCTGGCCCTGCTGGTGCCCGCCTACTGGTCTTTGGTGGATGAGCACGGCCAGTGGCTGTTCAAGCTGGATTCCTTCGTCTACTACGAGGCCGTCCGTCAGTGGCTCGACGGCGGGGACCTCTACAGCTGGTACGCCAACCCGGGCCAGCACCTGTGGCCCTTCACCTACACGCCCCTGGCGGCCTGGGTGATCTCGCCCCTGACCTGGATGTCGTACCAGCAGGCCACCGTGCTGCTGATCGTGGCCACACCGCTGTGCGCAGCCGTGACCGCCTACGCGGTTCTCAGGCGGCTGGCCGTCGCGCCCCGGATGGCACGCAGCCTGGCACCGTGGCTGGCGCTCATCGGGGTCATCGCCCTGGAGCCCTTCCCCAAGACCATGGAGTACGCGCAGGTCAACGCCATTCTCATGGCGCTGGTGGCCGTGGACCTGTTCCTGGTTCCTGAGCGCTCGCGCTGGCGCGGGGCCCTCAGCGGCCTGGCCGCGGCGATCAAGCTGACGCCGGCGGTCGCGATCCTGGTGCTCCTGGCGCGCCGGGAGTGGCGGGCGGCGGCCACCATGGCGGGCAGCGCCGTCGGACTGACGCTCCTGGCCGCCCTGGCGGCCCCCGCCGAGTCCTGGGAGTTCTTCACCTCGGCCATGTGGGATCCGGGGCGCGCCGGTTTCGCCGACTACTCGGGCAATCAGAACCTCAAGGGCGCGATCGCCCGGGGGTTGCCGGAGGCCGCCTGGAACCTCACCTGGGCGGTGTGCTCCCTGCTCGCCGTCGTGGTGGCCTGGTTCCTGTGCCGCCGGCTGGACCGGTTGCGGGGAGCCGGCGGCGCGGCCGGGGGTCCCGGGCAGGACGACGGCCTGATCCTGTCCCTCCAGATCAGCGTGGTCATGGTGCTCGGCCTGCTCATCTCCCCCATCTCCTGGTCGCACCACTGGGTGTGGTGCCTGCCCGTGCTCATGTCGGTCGCGGCGGCGGCCTGGCGCTGGCGCTCGACCGCGCTCGGCGTGGCCGGCGCCGCCGGGTTCCTCGTCTTCGTCCTGGCGATGCAGTGGTGGTTCCCCGAGCAGAACCACGTGGAGCAGAACTGGCCCGCCTGGGCCAAGGCCGTCGGCTCGAGCTACACCTGGTGGGCCCTGGGCTGCGGGGCCGTCCTGTGGTGGGCGAGCGGCCGGCGGCTCAAGGCCCTGCACCACTGAGAGCCGCTGAGAGCCGCTGAGAGGCGCTGACAGGCGCTGACAGGCGCTGACAGGCGCTCGCGGTCGTACCGTAGGTCGCGCTATCGAGGGTTCAGGGTACGACCCCGCGACCTACCCTACGACCGCGCGATCCACCCGACGAACGCAACGATTGGAACCCCTGAGTCGTCTAGGATCCAGGGGTGCCCCTCTCCGACATCGCCCGCGCCGTCGAGGACCGGTTCCATCGCGATACCGTCCCGGTCCTCAAGCGTCAGGGCTGGCGGCCCCGCGTCATTCCCTACGACGGCTACGGCACCAGCGCCCCGGCTCAGCCCGGCCCGACGGCGCCGCAGCACCAGGAGCAGCACCAGAACACTGCGACCCAGCGCAGCGTGGCCGGAGCCCACCGGCGCCCCGCCTCAGCCTCCCGCGGGACCTGCTCCGGTTCCTCCCAGCCCACTCAGCCCTCCCGGCCCGCTCCCATGGCCCGGGTCCTGGCCCGCATGGTGATGCGTCCCCAGGACGCCCCCGCCGAGGGACCCCTGTTCCGCTCCCTGCCCGACACTCTTCCCGTCAGCGCCGCCCAGGCCCGCAGCTTCGCCATGACCGGGCTGAGCGATGCGCAGCGCGGCTGGCGCCTGTTCATCGAGGTGCCGGTGGCCTTCCTGCCGGTGACGGTCCACGTGGGCCGGGCCAGCGTGCGCACCCGGGCCGACCGCAGCGGCTACATCGACGTCGTCGTGCGCGACCACGGCCTGGAGCCGGGCTGGCACGAGGCCAGGATCGAGGCGATGGGGGCGCACACGGTCGCCGCCAAGGTCCTCATCATCCCCGAGGGCCCGCGCCTGGGCATCATCTCCGACATCGACGACACCGCCATGGTCACGCATGTCCCCCGCGTGCTCGTGGCCGCCTGGAACCAGCTCGTCAAGTACTCCTCGGCGCGCGAGCCCGTCCCCGGGATGGCCGAGCTCTACTCGCGCATCCAGGCCGCCCACCCGGGCACCCCGATGATGTACCTGTCCACCGGGGCCTGGAACGTGGTCCCCACCCTGCGCTCCTTCTTCTCCCGCCACGGCTTCCCCTCGGGACCCGCGCTCATGACCGACTGGGGGCCGACCAACACCGGCTGGTTCCGCTCGGGCATCGAGCACAAGCGCACCGAGCTGCGCCGACTCATGATCGACCTGCCCCAGATCACCTGGATCCTCTTCGGCGACGACGGCCAGCACGACCCGCACATCTACGGCGAGGCCGCCCGCCACCACGCCGACCGGATCGCCGCCGTCGCCATCCGCCGCCTGACCGCCACCCAGCAGGTGCTCGCCGGAGGGTTGACCGCCCACCCCATGGGCATCGGGCCGGAGGCCCGGACCCTGGCCGAGGCCGACGTGCCCGTCGTCGTGGGCGCCGACGGCTACGAGTTGGCCCGGCGCCTGCCCCGCGAGCTGCTGGAGGCCGCGCCGCGCCGCTGACAGCCTCACGGCGACCACCGCTGAGAGCGGGCCGTTTCCCGGCCGCCCCCTCCATGCGGCATGTCTCACGCAGGCCCCTCCACCGGCCTCGATGCCCGCCAGCATGCGGATCGACGCACAGCCCGCCCGGTTCACAGGGACGGCACAGGCCCGCCCTACACGGACGACAGGCCCCGGCGGTTACCTGGGTTCATCGGGGCGAGCGCCCCCGTTCCCATCCCCAGCGAACAGGAGGAATCACATGTCCCCCTTCTCTACAGACTCCACCGGTCCGGCAGAGCCCACCAGCCCCACCGGCCCGAACGGCCCCACTAGCTCCGCCGCCTCGACGGCGGCCTCGCTGCGCCGCCACGCGATCCTGGCCGACCTCAACGTGCTGCAGGTCGCCACCCTCATGGGCACCGGGCTGCTGGTGACGCTCGGCGTCATCCTGGGCGGCCGCTCCTACATCACCACCGTCACGCCGGACGGCCTGATCGCCTCCCAGCCGAGCGCCCACGGCACCAGCCTCCAGGACCCCGCGGCGGGCTTGATCCCCTCCACCGGCGACTCCTCGGAGAAGACCGTGTGATTCCAGGGTGAGGGCCGCCCAGGCCCCGCGGCCGCCCCGCGCGTGACGCTGTGGGCGATCACGCGGTCCCCGAACCCCCTTCACGTCAGTCGCCCCGGCCCCCGGCCGGTATGGTGATGACGCACCCAGCAGTGCTTCCTTCAAGCTCAGGAGACGATATGGCCGGCAAGATCCCCTTCATCCTCGGACTCGGCGCGGGATACGTGCTCGGGACCCGCGCCGGGCGCGCCCAGTACGAGCGCATCAAGACCGCGGCCTCCAAGGTCGCCGAGCAGCCCTTCGTGCGCACCCGGGTCGACGCCGCCTCCAGTCACGTCAAGCAGGCCGTGCGCACCCAGGGCGAGGCCGTCACCGAGAAGGTCGCCGACGCCGTCAAGGAGCGGCTCTTCGGGGCACCCTCGAGCAAGGGCGGCGCCCAGTCCCAGCCCGTCGACGCCGGTCAGGCCAGCGTGCGCCCGGTCGGCGAGAGTTCCTGAGGCCGGCTCGAGGCCAACCAACTGAGCCCGGCTAACGGCCCGGCTAACCCCGCAGTCCGCCCCTAGCCCTGCTCGGGCTGCTGGGAGGAGGTGCCCTCCTGCGCCGTCTGCCCGCCGCGGCCGCGCCAGGAGGGGGCCTTGAGCGGCCCCATCATGAGCCCCCGGCGCCAGCCCACGAGCGCGCCGTTCGCCGCGCGCCGCCCGGCCCGGCGCCGTTCCCGGTCGGAGATGACCGGCAGCTGCCAGGAGCGCCAGTAGGCGAGCACGCACAGGCCCGCACCGACCACGGTGGACACGAGCATGGCGTGAGCATCGGCCACCCCCGCCTTGATGGCCACGACCTGGGTGCCGGCGGCGATGAGCGCCGGGATCGCGTAAAGCTTGTTGCCCCCGAAGACGGCCGGAGTCTCCCCCACCGCGACGTCGCGGATCATGGAGCCGCCGATGGCGGTGAGGCAGCCCAGCAGGAGCGCCGGCATGACGCCGAGCCCATAGGTGAGGGCCTTCGAGGCCCCGGTGGCGGCCCAGCAGCCCAGGATGACGGCGTCGGCCACCACGAGCAGGCGCCGGGTGGGCCGCGAGGTCAGCGGCACGAACCAGGCCACCGTCGCCCCCAGGCAGGCCGTGTAGAGGTAGTAGGGGTCGGTCAGGGCGAAGGGCGGGCCGGCCTGGATCATGACGTCGCGCAGGATGCCGCCGGCGGTGGCCGTGAGCATGGCCAGGACGACGAAGCCCACCAGGTCGAAGTTCTTGCGCCGGGCGATGAGCCCGCCCAGGATCCCGTTGAGCAGGACCCCGCACAGGTCCAGCAGCCGGAAGGTGTCGGTCAGGGACGCCGGCATGTGAAGCGTGAGGGAAGAGAGGTCCAGCACCTCGGTTGCCCGCCTTTCGCTCCTGTCATGGTGGCGTCCCGCCGTCGATCCCGGTGTCGGACCGGCAGCCCGCCGCTACCGGGCACCTTAGTGCACGGCACAGCGCGGGGCGGACACCCGACCGCCGCGGACCGCGCGTTGCGGCGACACGAAACCTCGGGTGGTCAGAGCGCTGAGGCCCGCGCCATGATCGGGTCGTGTCCTCCCGCTACTCACCCCCCAAGGACCTGAGCCGCTACGCGTGGCTGTCCATCGGTGCCGCACTGGCCACGATCGCGCTCAAGGGGGCCGCGGCCTGGCTGACCGGCTCCGTGGGTCTGCTCTCCGACGCCGCCGAGTCCGTGGTCAACCTCATCGCCGCCGTCGTCGCCCTCATCGTGCTGAAGATCGCGGCCAAGCCGGCCGACGCCGACCACCAGTTCGGGCATTCCAAGGCCGAGTACTTCTCGGCCGTCGTCGAGGGCGTCATGATCTTCGTGGCCGCCGCCGTCATCATCATCTCCGCCATCGAGCGTTTTATCCACCCGCAGATGCCCGAGCAGCTGGGGGTGGGTCTGGCGGTCTCGGTCATCGCCTCGCTCCTCAACGGTGCGGTGGCGTGGGTGCTCTACCGGGCCGGGCGCCGCGAGCGCTCCATGACCCTGGTGGCCGACGCCAAGCACCTGGCCACTGACGTCGTCACCTCCGCCGCGGTCCTGGTCGGGGTGGCACTGGTGGCCGTCTTCGGCTCGGCCGTGCTCGACGCCGTCGTCGCCCTGGGGGCCGGGCTCAACATTATGTGGACCGGCTTCACGCTCATTCGTGACTCGGTGGGCGGTCTCATGGACATCGCCCCGTCCGCTGAGGTGCTCCAGCGCGTGGAGGAGGTTCTGGCGCGCCACCGCCAGGTGGGCATGATCGACTTCCACGCGGTGCGGGTGCGCGAGGCCGGCAACCGGCGCTTCATGGAGCTGCACGTACTGGTTCCGGCGGCCTGGAGCGTCAAGAAGGGGCACGACTTCACCGAGCAGGTCATCGACGAGCTCATCGAGGCCGACACCAGCCTGCGCATCTCGGCGCACCTGGAGCCCATTGAGGACCCCAAGTCCTACGAGGATCTGGAGGACATGTGAAGAACTCCCAGGTCAAGTCGGTTTCCATCACCGTGCGGACATGTCAGACTCGGCCCCATGAATGCAATGAGGCTCGCCGGCTCAGCACCGTCGCTGCGCCAGCACACGATCACCGCTCCCGTCCCCGCCTGGCGTCACCCCAGCCACGTCGTCCTGGAGACCTGCGTCGAGGACGTTGAGGGCGTGAGGATCTCCGCCCGGGCCGGGGCTGACCGGGCCGAGCTGGGCGCGAACCTCACCGCCGCCGGCACCACCCCCTCGATCGGCACCATCGAGGCCGCCATCTTCGCCGCCGCCGAGCAGGTCGAGCAGCGCCGTGCCCAGGCCGGCGCCCACTGGGCGGAGAAGCCCGAGGCCGCCGCCCCCTTCGGCCTGCGGATCCTCATCCGTCCCCGGGGCGGGTCCTTCGTCTACAACGCCGATGAGGGCCGGGCGATGATCGCCGACGTGCGGCGCATCGCCACCCTGGCCCTGGAGATGGCCGAGTTCACCCGCCCCCAGGCCACGGGCGGGGGGCGCACGACGCTGCCGCCGGCGGTGGACCTGGGCTTCGTCGTCGGTGCCCTGACCGAGGACGGCACCATTGACCGCGGCCTCGTGCGCCTGCTGGTCGACATGGCCAATGGCGCCCCCGTCACCTTCCATCGGGCCTTCGATCAGTGCCGCGACACCGTCGAGGCCTACGGGGACCTGGAGGGACTCGGCGTGCGCTACGTCCTGACCAGTGGGGCGGCCCAGACCGCGGCCGACGGCGCCTCGGTGATCGCCGGGCTGGTGGCCAGTGGCGGGCCGACCGTGGTCGCGGCCGGGGCCGTGCGCCCCGACGGCCTGGTCGACCTCGTGGAGTCCACCGGCGTGCGCGAGGTCCACATGCGCTGCCCCCGCGAGGGACTGACCCCCGACGAGCCCCAGCGCACCGATGAGGCCCTGGTGCGCCGCGCCGTCGAGACGGTCCGCGCGGTACCGCTTCCCGCGTAGCTCGGCAGCCCCGCCCGTCCCTGCCCTCCTCCCGCCCGACGGCGGAGCCGAGGCCGGGTGCGCATCCCCGACGACTCGGGGTACGCACCCCGGCCTGGCACCTTTGTCACCCTCCTCGGCCCTTGGTCCCCGGTCCGGCATCCTCCGTTGCCGGAGAATCCTCACGGTTCGTAGATATCTACAGCCCGGCGAGCGTCCGGAGGTCTCGACGCCTTCGTCACGCTCGAAGCGCAATCGGGAGAACTACCGATGCATCCCCCATGCTCACCCCTATTTTCTGTCTTAGGTTGACCCCATGAACGACGTCCGCATCGATACCCCACGCGGGATCACCCTGGCCGGCACCCTCCAGCTGCCTGCCGGAGCCGCCCCCATCGATCTGGAGGTTTCTACGACGTCGGAGGACACCCAGCCCCCACAGGCGCGACCTGAGGGCGTGGTCCTGCTGGCGCACGACTTCCTCACCGACCGTCACGGTCAGGGCGGGAGGCTGGACTGGATCGGTGCCCGCTACCGCGAGGCGGGTCTGGCCACGCTCAACCTGGACTTCTCGGGTCTGGGTGAGTCCGACGACGACGTCATCACGCTGGCGGGCGAGGCCGAGGACCTGCGGGCGGCCTCCAGCTGGCTGGCCGGCCTGGGCTTCACCCGGCAGATGATCCACGCCAACGGTTTCGGGGCGACGGCGGCGCTCCTGGCGAGGCCCGAGCATGTGCGCACGGCGGTGCTCGTGGGGGCCATCGTGGGGCCGCAGTCGATCCTGTGGGAGGAGATCTTCTCCCCCGAGCAGCTCGATGAGCTCGCCCAGCACGGACTGACGCGCCTGGTGGATGACAACCCCAACTCCCGTGAGTGGAACGTCCTGTCCAAGGAGACGCTGGCGGACTTCTCCATGCAGGATCCGCAGCGCACCCTGGCGGATCTGCCCTGGCCGGTGCTCATGGTGCACGGGGTGCTGTCCAACGAGCTGCCCGACACCGCTGAGGCCACCGCCGAGGGCTTCCCGCTGCTGCCCGACTCCAGCCAGATGGTCCATGTCCACGCCGAGACCCTGGAGCAGGCCCAGGAGGAGGTCGCCCGCCTGAGCCTGGAGTGGGCGCAGCGCCGCCTGCGCTGAGCGGCCGCCCGGCTCCTTGCGCCGGGTGGCGACGGCACCGCCGTCGGCACGCGCAAGGAGAGCCGGGCGGATCAGGACGGGCGGTAGGCCTTGACGGCGCCGTTCTCCTCGTAGGTGATGAGGAAGTCGCCTTCGGCGTTGAAGCCGCCCCTCCTCTTCAGGGGAAGCGGCGCGGGGCTCTCACCGGTGGACATGTCGACGAGGTGCAGATCTGTCTCAGCCTCGCTCTTGCGCTCGAAGAAGACGCCGATCTCCCCGTCTCCGGAGTGGTGGACGCCTTGGATGGGCACGCCCTGGCAGCCGCCGGGGAACTTCACGGACAGCGAGTTGTCCTCGCCGAGGTCGATTCTCTGGCCGGCCACCGTGATGGACGTGCACTCCTTATCATCCTTGTTGATCGAGTAGGTCGATGGCGCCCAGGAGGTGTCGCCGTTCTTGAGCCAGGCGCGCGTCTGGTCGAGGGTGAAATCATGGGGTGACCACGGGTAGTCGGTGAAGTCGTCGGGAACGCCTACATCGAAGGTCTCCTTGACCGAACCATCGGGGTTGATGAGGGTCACGCTATCCGGTCGCCCCGAGGATGAGGGATGAGAGTCGAAGATCATCCAGCCGTCCTTCATGGCAGTGGGTGAGGTGTCCATCGAGACTCCTTCAATCGGGGAGGCCTGACCGGTGGTGAGGTCGACATGCAGGTACTGCGTCTTCCTGCCCTGGGAGATGCTCGCTATCGCGTAGTGATCGAACTGGGGCGAGATGAAGGCGTTCTCGGAGCCGGGGTCGTCGAAGGGGAGCTTCTTCTGCCAGACGCGCTGCTTCGAGGAGGACCACATGGTGCACGTTGCACCTTCGCAGGAGATCGCTTTGTCTGCGTTGATGGCGATCGAGGCCCCCGCCTTCCAGGGAGCATCCTCATGCTTCTGGGAGCCGAGGTCTACGAGCTTGTCGTCCTCGACCAGCTTTCCGTTCCATACGTCGGGGTAGTAAAACTCTTCCTCCGACTCGAAGTCCTCCTCCCACAGGAGCTTGGGGGCATTGCTCTTCAGAGAGAACACCTCGACATGCATCTGGCCGCTTTCGGAGACCACCCGGATGACATAGTCGCCGACATGCTCGATCGAGACACGGCCTTCGGGGCCGGGCTCGTTCTTGGGGGCGTCGAGAGCCCAGACCTCCTCATAGCCGTTAGCCCAGGCCTTGCTCCAGCCCGATGTCGGCTTCGTCAGGTCAGTTGGAGCCCCGTCTCGGCCATGCAGCCACCAGTAGGCCGCTCCCCCTCCGGCAACCGCGAGGACCAGCACGATCACGACCGCCACAATGACGGCGGTGTGCCGTCTGCGCTTGGGCGCCCCGCCGTCGGGGGCGCCCGGGTAGACCGGACCGGTCTGGTAGGGCACGGGCGCCCCTGCCGGGAGGTACGGAGGCTGGGCCGGCTGCTGCATGACCGGCTGACCGGGAAGGCCGCCCGCCGCAGGCGGATTCTGCCAACCCACCGCGCCCTGAGGACCGTAGGGCGCCGGCATGGGTTGAGAGGCCTGCGGGCCGTAGGGAGGCTGAGGCCCGTAAGGAGGCTGAGACCCGCCGGCACCGTGCGGGAAGGGCCCGGAGGAGTGGCCCGGCCACTGGGGAGTATCCGTCATGTCGGTGAGTATTTCACGCAGGGCCCCCATCGGCTCGGCCTTTGGCGGCGGTCCTGTCGCGGGGCGATCGGGCGGAGGGGCGCATATAGGGGACAATGGGCCACCTATGGAACAGGGCGAGCACCTCAAGCAGAACCAGGGCGACGACCACGCAGGTGGCCTCCGAGGCCAGCAGGACGGCGACCTCAGCGCGCGCAGCACCGAGACCGCGCAGGCGCCCGCCGACGGGCCGGACGGGCAGGCCGCCACCCCTGCACGAGGCGGCGCACCGGACCAGCAGAGGCGCAGCTCCCAGCGCGGTGGCGGCAGGCGTCGGGGCCGGCGCCCGGGCCGCACCGAGAGCAGGCGCCGCAACGCCTGGAAGGGCTACTCCCCCGAGCAGCTCGCCGCCCGCGCCGCCGCCGTCCCGGCGATCGTCTACCCCGAGGAGCTGCCGGTCTCCGCCCGCCGCGAGGAGATCGCCGCCGCCATCGCCGAGCACCAGGTCGTCATCGTCGCCGGTGAGACCGGCAGCGGTAAGACCACCCAGCTGCCCAAGATCTGCCTGGAGCTGGGCCGGGGCGTGACCGGGATGATCGGCCACACCCAGCCGCGACGCATTGCCGCCCGCAGCGTGGCCGAACGCATCGCCTCCGAGCTGGGCACCCCGATCGGGCGTGACGGCGTCGTCGGCTATCAGGTGCGTTTCACCGAGGAGGTCGGCGAGAACACCCTGGTCAAGCTCATGACTGACGGCATCCTGCTGGCGGAGATCCAGTCCGATCCCCAGCTGCGCCGATACGACACGATCATCGTGGACGAGGCCCACGAGCGCAGCCTCAACATCGACTTCATCCTGGGCTATCTGGCGCGTCTGCTGCCCCAGCGCCCCGACCTCAAGGTCATCATCACCTCGGCCACCATCGACTCCGAGCGCTTCGCCGAGCACTTCGGCCGCGAGCAGGTCGGCGACCGCGGGCAGCCCTTCACCGTTCCCGCCCCGGTCATCGAGGTCTCCGGGCGCACCTACCCCGTTGAGGTGCGCTACCGCCCGCTGGCTCCCGACGACGCCCCGCCCGCCTCCGACGACGCCGGCGGTGAGCCGGCCAAGCCCGCCGCCCCCCAGCCCGGCCCGGCGGGACCCGGCGAGCTGAGCGAGGCCGAGCTGGAGGCCCTGACCTCCCCCGACCCGGCGGTGCGCGCCGCGGCCCGGGCCCGCCGTGAGGCCATCCGCTCCGGCGCCGGCCCCACCGCGCTCGCGCCCCGCAACCAGGGGGCCCGCGGCAAGGGCCGGGGCCGGTCCGGCTCCGCGGCCGCCGAGTCCGGCGAGCCCAAGGACCAGGTGACCGGGATCCTCGACGCCGTCGACGAGCTCCTGGGCGAGCCCAGCGGCGACATCCTCATCTTCCTGGCCGGTGAGCGCGATATCCGCGACACCGAGGCGGCCCTCATCGACCACCTGGGGGCGCGCTACACGCCCGACGGCCGCTCGCGCACGCCGGGGGCCATCGAGGTCGTCCCCCTGTACTCGCGCCTGAGCGCCGCCGAGCAGCACCGGGTCTTCGAGGCCCACCAAGTGCGCCGCATCGTCCTGGCCACGAACGTGGCCGAGACCTCCCTGACGGTTCCCGGGATCCGCTACGTCGTCGACCCGGGCCTGGCGCGCATCTCCCGCTACTCCAACCGCACCAAGGTTCAGCGCCTACCGATCGAGCCGGTCAGCCGGGCCAGCGCCAACCAGCGGGCGGGCCGCTGCGGGCGCGTGGCCGACGGCATCGCCATCCGCCTGTACTCGCAGGCCGACTTCGAGGCGCGCCCGGAGTACACCGAGCCGGAGATCCTGCGCACCTCACTGGCCAGCGTCATTCTGCAGATGGCGGCCCTGGGGCTGGGGGCGGTGGAGGACTTCCCCTTCCTGGACGCCCCGGACTCCCGCCAGGTCCGCTCCGGCCTGCAGCTGCTCACGGAGATCGGTGCCATCGAGCCGGCCGGGGCCGCCTCCGCCCGCTCCGACGACGCCCCGGGGCAGGGCCGCCGGGGGCCGCGCCTGACGGAGATCGGGCGGCGCCTGGCGCGCCTGCCCATCGACCCGCGCCTGGGGCGCATGCTCCTGGAGGCTGGTGAGCTGGGCTGCGTCGGGGAGGTCATGGTCATCGTGGCGGCCCTGTCCATCCAGGACGTGCGCGAGCGCCCGGCGGACAAGCAGGAGGCCTCCGACGCCCTGCACCGGCGCTTCGCGGATCCGACGAGTGACTTCCTGACCTACCTGAACCTGTGGCGCTACCTGCGCACGCAGAGCCGCGAGCTGTCCGGCTCGGCCTTCCGGCGCATGTGCCGCGCCGAGTTCCTGCACTACCTGCGGGTGCGCGAGTGGCAGGACGTCCACACCCAGCTGCGCCAGCTGGCCCGCCCCTTGGGGCTGGACGCGGCCCCGGTGGAGCTGCCGACGGCCCGTTCGATCCGGGCGGCCACCGAGGCCCTGGAGCCGGGCAGCCACGCCGCCCAGATCGCCAACGGGGGTGTGGCGGCCGCCGTCGTGGCCCTGGGGCGCAGCGCGGACACGCCCGACGCCGACGCGATCCACCGCTCACTGCTGGTGGGGCTGCTGTCCAATGTGGGGAACTGGGATGAGCGTCGTCGGGAGTACGCCGGCGCGCGCGGGACCCGTTTCACGATCTGGCCGGGCTCGGGCCTGCGCCGCAAGACCTATGACTGGGTGATGACCGCCGAGCTGGTGGAGACCTCCCGGCTCTTCGCGCGCACGGTGGCCAAGGTGGACTCGCGGTGGATCGAGCAGGTGGCGGACCGGGCGGGCCTGACCCGCCACGTCTTCGGCGAGCCGTACTGGTCGACCCGCCAGGGGGCGGCCATGGTTCACGAGAAGGTGCTGCTCTACGGGATGACGCTGGTGGCGGACCGGCCGGCGACGCTGGCGAGCGTGGGGACGGACTCGGCCCGCCAGGTCGCCCGGGAGATGTTCATCCGCTCGGGCCTGGTGGAGGGCGGCTGGCACGCCCGCCACGGCTTCGTGGAGCGCAACCGGGAGCTCATCGAGGAGCTTCAGGACGTGGAGCGGCGTCGGCGCGAGCACGGGCTGCTGGCCGACGACGCCGCCCTGTTCGACTTCTACGACGACCGGATCCCCGAGGAGGTGACCTCCGCGGCGGCCTTCGACGCCTGGTGGAAGGAGCAGCGGCGCACCACCCCGGACCTGCTGGACTTCACCCGGGAGCTGCTGCTGCCCGGTGGGGGCGACGCGAGCGGCTTCCCGGACACGTGGGTGCAGGGGGACCTGACCCTGGGCCTGGACTACGTGTTCGAGCCGGGTCACCCCGAGGACGGGGTGAGTGTCCAGGTGCCGGTGGAGGTGCTGGGGCGCCTGAGCCCGGAGGGCTTCGACTGGCTGGTGCCGGGGATGCGGGCTGAGCTGTGCGTGGCCACGATCCGGGCGCTGCCCAAGCGGGTGCGCCGCCAGCTGGTGCCGGCCCCGGACGTGGGCGCCCAGGTGTGGGCGCAGATCGCCCAGGAGTTCCCGACGCCGTCGGGTGCGAGCTGCCCCGAGGTGCCCTTCGAGGAGGCCTTCAGCCGGGTGGTGCTCAGGCTCAAGGGCGTGGAGATCACGGAGGAGGACTGGGCCGAGGCGGCCGAGCGGCTGCCGGACCACCTGGCGATGGGCTTCGCTGCCCTGGATGCGCGGGGCCGGGTCATTGGCCGTGGCCGGGACCTGGTTGCGCTCCAGCAGCGGCTGTCGGGCAAGACGGAGGCAGCCGTGCGCTCGGTGGTGCGCGGCGCGCTGGCCCAGGCGATGGCCGAGGCCCAGGAACGCCAGGGCGCGCAGGGCGGGAAGCCCGGCCGCAAGGGCCGTAAGAAGAAGGGCGGGCGGCCGGCTGCCGCTCAGCGTCCGGGCGGCGCCGCTGGGACCGCAGGAGGCGCGGGAGGCTCAGGGGCCGGTGCTGGAGCCGGCCTGGAGGAGCGCCGGGGCCTGACCGACTGGCCTCGGGGTGTGCCGGGCCTGGGTGACCCGGATGCCTCGACGATCCCGGCCTCGGTGGAGTCGGCGGGCCGGGCCGGCCTGGTGGTGCGCGGCTACCCCGCCCTGGTGGCGAACGGGACCAGGAGCGCAGACTTGAGGATCCTGCCCGACGCCGCCGCCCAGCTGGGCGCTCATGGCGCCGGGGTGACGGCGCTGGCCCTGGTGCGCACGGCCTTGCCGACGGCCCGGGTGACGAGCCGGTGGAGCGCCCAGGAGTCGCTCATCCTGGCGGCCAGTCCCTACCGGAGCACGGAGGCTCTCGTGGAGGACGTGCAGGCGGCTGCCGCACGGATCGTGGCCGGGCGCTGGGCGGCGTCGGCCTCCGGCTGCGCGCTGACTGAGGTGCGCAGGCGGGAGGTCTTCGAGGCACTGGTCGGTGTCATGCGCAGTGAGCTCGAGGACGAGGTCTACCGGGTGGCCCGGTACGCGGCCGCGGCGCTCAAGGCGGCCCGGGAGGTGGAGCGCGTGGTGGGTGAGCACACCTCCCTGACGCTGCTGAACACGCTGCAGGAGGTGCGCGAGCACGCGGCCGCCCTGGTTCCGGAGGGTTTCATTACCGCCACCCCGCCGGAGCACCTGGCGCATCTGGAGCGCTACCTGCGGGCCCTGGTGATGCGGGTGGAGAAGGCGGCCTCCTCGCCGTCGGCCGCCTCGCAGGACACTGCCCTGGCCTTCCAGGTCTCCCAGGCCCGGGAGGTGGTGGACAAGGCCCGCGCCAGGGCGGCCTCGCTGCCGGCCGACCCGCAGCGTGAGGCCCTCCTG
Organism: Actinomyces sp. oral taxon 175 str. F0384; assembly: GCF_000223355.1. Classification (NCBI taxonomy): domain Bacteria; kingdom Bacillati; phylum Actinomycetota; class Actinomycetes; order Actinomycetales; family Actinomycetaceae; genus Actinomyces; species Actinomyces sp. oral taxon 175. Next base: position 66,382 of record NZ_AFUR01000001.1, on the reverse strand, counting down.
GAGGAGGCGCGCTGGATGGTGGAGGAGCTGCGGGTGAGCCTGTTCGCCCAGACGCTGGGCACGAGCCGCAAGGTGAGCCTCCAGCGCATCACCAAGCTGGTCAGCGGTATTTGACCCTGTACCGGCGCCTCGCCTCTCAGCTGCCGCCTCCCTTCACACAGCATCAGTGTCATGACCTCATTCATCGAGCCGGGCCCCGCCCTCACCGCCGCACTGTCGGACTGAAAGCCCCCACCGCCGCGACCGATCGGGAAGAATGCTTCCAATCAGCCAGTAAGGGAGCAGCCGATGCCTGACGAGCAGACCACACCTGAACAAGGAGGAACCAAGTCGGAAGAAGCCCCGACTGCCGACTCGAGCAACGAAGCCTCTGCCAGCCGGAGGAAACCGTCGTCGGGCAGGTCGTTAGGGTGGTGGGCTGTCTGTTTCGTGCTGGTCGTACTTGTGTTGATCATCGGTGGTTACGGTTGCTTACTCTATGTCAACCTGCACCCTGACAGCGGCCCGGACGGCTTCCAAGTCCGGCGCGTTGCCAGCACAGCCTCCAACTACCTCTCAAGCGACCCCTCGGTCACCTCAGCAGAGGCAACAGGAGCAGAAGCCAACATCAACGGAAGCTCCGTGACAGTCGACGCCCACCTCAAGGACGGCACCAGCGTGGAGGCGGCCGCCAACCTACTGGCCTCAACCCGGCAGAAAACACTCCAGGAGGAGCCCGACTACTCAGGCGATTTCATCATCTCGGTGTCCTGGACCATCAAGGGCAGCACCATCGACGTCGATGTGCAGTGTCAACGAGACCCCGACTCAATCCGGACCGACGTGAAACGAGCACTCACCCCCGTCGGAGAAGCGAAGACCTTCACCGGCAACATCGACGAGTATCAGGGACCGACAATCGACTACGGACAGGTCATCACAACCCCCACCAACCTGACCCAACCAAACGTCAAGAAATCCTCCAAGACCTTCACCATGAACGGCTGGAAGGTCACCTCCACCCCCAAAACTGACGGCCAGTTCAGCAACCCACCCTTTGACCAGCTCATCACCGCCACCAAACAGGCCAGCCCCGCAGGCACCATCGACCTCGACGGCACCACCCTGTCCGTCACCGGCCTAGTCACCGACGAGAACAAAGGCCTCACACCCGAGGCAGCAGCACCCGTCGTCCACGCCGTCGCCAACTGCCAAGCCGCAAAACTGACCACACTCCAACTCAACATCTGGGCACTGAACACCACATCCAGCGTCGCCGACCCCTGGCTGACCTTCACCTGCAACAACGGCACCTGGACACCCACACACGAAAGCACAAGAGGCCAAGACGAAACCACCATCCTCAACAAAGCCGCCGAACTCTAGCAGCCCCACCGTTCGTTCATCGCCTCTGCACCGTCGGACCAAACGCCCCCGCCACCACAATGGATCGGCAAGAATGCCTCCAATGAGTCAGCAAGGGAGCAGCCGATGCCCGACGAGCAGACCGATCCAGACCAGGGAGAGTCCCCCACCGTCTCTTCCGTGCAGGGTCAAGAGGCGATTGGACGCGATGACGCCGACGGCACCGCCACCCGCGCCAACGATGAGACGGCTTCCGGTGAGGTGCCCGTAGAGTCGGCGTCGGTGGAGCAGCACCCCCTGAAGCGGAGCGCTCCTCGTGGGCCGGGGTGCTTCAAGCTGGGCTGCGTGACCCTGGTACTCCTTCTGGTGACGGTCGGCGGGTTCCTCTACATCGTGGCGGCTGGCCTGGACCCGAGCCTGGGGCCCGGTAACGCCGGCGCCCGAAACGTCGCCAAGGCCGCAGTCACGAGCCTCTCCAAGAACCCAAGCGTTGAGTCGACGCAAATCATGCAGGCAGGAGCCAACTCAAACACTGGCTCGGTAGCTGAGGTCAAGGCGCATCTCAAGGCCGACACCCCAGTGGACAGCGCTGCCGACATGCTGCCTTCAACCTGCAGCGCCGCCCAACGAAACAGCGTATGGGGCACGGTGACCGTCGGGATCATCTTCACCTGGAACATGAAGGGCACCGAGATCGACGTCTACTTCAACTGCCGCGGCCCAGCCTCCAAACTGCGCACCGGCGTTCAGCACGACCTAGCCCCAGCAAGCGAGGCCGCAACGATCATGCGCAACGGTGACACGTCATCTCTTGAGGTCGACTACGCAGACGTCACCACACCACCGTCCACGCTGACCGCTACGTCCGGCTCACCAACCATCAAGACCTTTACCATGAACGGCTGGAAGGTCACTTCCACCAGCAACACCGAAGGACAGTTCCCCACCACCGTCTCCTTCGAGCAGGTCATCACCGCCGCCAGACAGGCCAGCCCCGCCGGCAGCATCGACCTCAACGGCACCACCCTGTCCGTCACCGGCCTGGTCACCGATGAACGCAAAGGCCTCACCCCCGAGGCAGCAGCACCCGTCATCCACACCGTCGCCGACTGCCAATCCGCAGGACTCACCACACTCCAGCTCAACGACGAGGCAAGAAAGGAGCCCTCCAGCGACGACCTCTGGCTGACCTTCACCTGCAACAACGGCACCTGGGCGTCGCAGTTCGACTCCCCCAGCCCCAGCGACACCGAAATCCTCAACAAAGCCGCCGAGTTGTAGCCAACCTGCCTCCCACCTGCTCTGCTCCCAGGCCAGCGGGCGCCCCGCGGGCCAAGCAACGACTCATCGTCCCCGCAGAGGACCCCTCCTCCCTCAGAGGGAGGAGACCGCCCCTACTGCGTTCAGCCACCGGGACGATCACACCAGGACCCGGCCCTCCTAGCCTGGAATCGTTCAGGAAGAACAAAGGCCACGAGCATCCCGAGGACTGACGCACTATGACCACCACCATCGACGCCGCAGCCGGCCCGGCCATGGGCGTCCACCGTTTCGAGGCCCTCCAGAAAACCACCCCCGTCTCCCGGGCATCCCGCACCGGACGGCATCGGACCTTGGAGACCGCCGGCCGCCCCAGTCGCCCCCGCGTGGCCGGTCGGCAGTCCTTCGCCGGCGCGGTGCGCGCCGAGTGGATCAAGCTGCACACCCTGACCTCCACCTGGGTCACATCGGTCATCACAATCGCCATCACGGTCCTGTTCGGCGCGGGCCTGGCCATCGGCTACGCCGGCTCCCCCGATCGGGCCGACCAGGCCAAGACCATGATCGCCGCGGGCTCGGTGCTGGGCATGATCGTCGTCGCCGTCCTGGGTGCCCTGGTGATAACCGGCGAGTACGCCTCGGGGCAGATCCGCTCCTCGATGATGGCCGTTCCCCGCCGCGGGCGCCTGTTCACGGCGAAGGCGCTCGTCGGATCGGCCTTCTCCTTCGTCCTCGGGGTCCTCAGCGTGGCGCTGGCCTACGCCGCCTCCTACCCGTTCATGAAGGGCCACGCCGGTTCTCTCACTGATACCCACTACCTGGGGCTGTTCTGGGGCACCGGCTTGTCCTTCGCGATCATCTCACTCATGGCCCAGGGGGTCGGTCACCTCACTCGCTCGACGGCGGGCGCCATCACCGTGGTGGTCTCGGTGCTGTTCGTCGTCCCCCTTCCCTTCCAGATGATGGCCGGCCACTGGACGTGGGCGAACAAGGTCCTGGGACTCCTGCCGGACACCCTATCCACCGCCGTCTCCGACCCCTTCAGTCTGGCCACCCAGTGGGGACAGGCCGGCACCGCCACCTTCCTCCAGCACTGGCAGGCCATCGCCGTCTTCGCGGCCTGGGCCATCATCCCGATGGTGATCGCCGCAGTCGTCTTCACCCGCCGCGACGCCTGAGCCACCGGCTCACGCGTCCCATCAGACCCTTTCTCCGGTTCCACACAGTCGGCCCCCGCACCCTCTCCCGGTGCGGGGGCCGACGACGTCGATACGTGTTGATCTGCTCGGATCAGCCCTGGGGCTGGTCATCCCGGTACTTGCGCATACAGGAGTGCCTGGTCCGATACAGACGAGCCCCCGTCCCCACCAGAACTCCACTCCAGCCAACTGCTAGCGCCCACACCCATGCAGGGATGCCCACAAAATCACCTCTTCTGACGAAAGGACCGCTTATTGCAGTAACCGAAACACCCCCGGGGGACATCGACCTCAAACACAAATTCGCTTAGGCCCGAAACAGCCCCTACCGGCAGTACAGACAGCGCCTCTCCCTCTGGAAAACCCACCCAACCGGCGTCTCGAGACGTCACGACATTCGAAACCCCCAGAAGCCATGAGACAACGCACTGGCAGCCCGGATCGTTCAGCGCCGAGGCTGGTCCTCCCGGTATTTGCGCATCCAGGAGCGTCTGGTCCGGTACAGACGGATCCCCGTTCCAATCGTGATGCTGACCCACATGAGCAACATGCCCCACATCCACTGCGGGATATCCACGGCGCACCTCCCTTCCCGACAGCCGGTCGCCATGCCAAGGCTTCTCAGGCACCATGATATGACCGCCTGCACATTTTGTCCCGGCGCTTTGCTCGTCGAGGCGCCCAGCCTCGCCCCCGCTACAGTACGGCGGACATGAGGCGGCAGACGTTGTCCACGTAGCGGTTGTACCAGGGCTCGGTGGCCCACAGTTCGGGAGTCAGCTCGGTGCAGGCGGCCCGGTAGGCGGCGTCATTGTTGCGGAGCAGGTCGTCGAGGTCCCCTCCGAAGGCCAGCAGCATGACCTCGTAGTTGAGGGCGAAGGAGCGGAAGTCCATGTTGGAGGAACCGATGACCCCGACCTCGTCGTCGACCGTCATGTACTTCGAATGCAGGACGATCGGAGAGGGGTAGAGGTAGATCCGCACCCCCGCCGCCAGCAGCGCCGAGTAGTAGGAGCGCTGGGCGTGACTGACGATGAACTGGTCGGACTCCTTGCCCACGAACAGCTCGACCTCCACCCCCCGGTAAGCAGCAGACGTCATCGCCGCCAGCAGCGCCTCGTCGGGGATGAAGTAGGGGCTGGTGATGGACACGCGCCGCTTGGCCCCGTGGATGAGGGCCAGGAACATCCGCAGGTTCGGCTCGGTGGGGTAGCCCGGCCCGGAGGGAATGAGCTGCATGGCGTTGACGACGGCGCCCGGACGCCCGGGCCTGGGGGCCGGCGTGCCCACCGGGATTCCCGGCAGCCCCGCCATCTCCGGCAGGGTCTCGGCCGGCGTCCCCAGCGCCAGGTCGAAGGCCTCGAGCTGCTCGCCGGCCTCGAAGAACCAGTCCATGGCGAAGACGGCCTGGGCCTCCAGGACGATCTCTCCGGTGACCTCCACCGACAGGTCCTCCCAGCGGCGCCCGGCCCGCACATTGCGCCGGGTCCGGTAGGAGGGGTCGATGACGTTGTGGCTGCCGATGAAGCCTCTCTCACCATCGATGACCAGGATCTTGCGGTGGTTGCGCAGGTCCGGGCGGCGCCAGCGGCGTTTGAGCGGCAGCAGCGGCATCATGAGGCGCCAGCGAATGCCTGCGTCGGTCATGCGCTGGCAGAACTGCTTCCAGCCGGGGTACTTGCGGCTGCCCAGGTGGTCCAGGAGGAGGCGCACCGTGACGCCGCGGGCCACCGCGCGCTCCAGGGCGGCGAAGAAGACGTCGGTGACCTCGTCCCAGCTCATGATGTAGAACTCGACGTGGATGTGATCGGTGGCGGAGTCAATGGCTCGGGCCATGGCCTCGTAGGTGCTGCGGGGATCGGCGTGGACGGCCACCACTTCGCCGCTGACGCAGGGCAGGCCGGTGAGCCGGCGGTTCATGCGCAGCGCCCCGGCCAGGTAGGTCGAGGGCCGGGCACCCTTGGGCAGGTCAGGCATGGAGCGGGTGTAGTCGAGGGTGATCTCGTTGACGGTGTGCTGCTGGCGGCGACGCGTGCCGTGGACCCACGGGCTGCCGATGAGCAGATAGAGCGGGAGCCCCACGAGGGGCAGCAGGAAGATGAGCAGCAGCCAGGCGGTCGACGACGACGGGCGGCGGTTCTCCGGAACCGTGCCCAGCGCGGCGATCTTAATGAGGTACTCGATGACGACCCAGGTGGTCGCCAGTACCGGCGGCAGCGTCATGCTCGCATCATGTCATGCCCGCGGACTGGTCCCCGCAAAAACGCCTGGGCGCGGACCGGATGGTCCTACGCCCAGGCACTGCGAAGGCCCGCCCCGGTTCACCACCGGGTCGGGCCCTTCGCAACGAGGTCGCTTACCGGTTCCCATTCGGCAGCGGGTCCTCCTTCACCGAAACGCCCGAGCACATTCCCTTGGCTGTGGCCCAGACTCAGTGGTGGCCGGTCAGTGGTACTCCCCAGTACCTCACGGTCGCCACCGTTCAGCGGTGACTATGACTCTGCCGATGCTGTCTGAGAGAAGCCTGGAAATCGCGCATCTAAATGATGACGCTTGATGACGATATGGTCACGGCCTTCCGGGCGCACTGGCAGCCTCCCTCACATCCCTTGAAATAGTGCGGAATCCGCCCCTGTTCGTGGGCGCCCTCAGGCCGACGTCGGAGCGCCGAAGAGGGTCTTGAAGTAGCCGTAGAAGTTCCAGTTGCCCCACGAGGTGCACTGGTCCCCGCCGTGGGCGGCGGCCTCATTGGGCTGGAAGGGCGTGTAGTTGTACAGGCCCGCTGTCGCCTGGTTGGCCACCGTCACCTCACCGCTGCCGCACTGCGCGTCGGGCGAGTAGGCGATCCGTGTGGGCCGCTGGGCCACGACGTCGTAGCCACCCGGATCGAGACGATAGCGATGGAACTGGGAGGCCGCCCCGTAGAGCTGGGAGGGGAAGCCGGCCCACTGGGGGTCGCAGGCCCCGTGGTCGGGACAGGCGTAGCCGGCAGCGACCTCGTAGTCGCGTGCGCTCAGGCTCGCACCGGAGGCGGTAAGCAGCCCCTGCTCCTTGTGAATCAGGACCAGGAGCACCTGGGGGTTGATGTCGCAGGCCTGGGAAACCTCCCAGATGACGTCGGCCGCGCTGGCGCCGGAGGCGGCCTCGATGCCTCCGGGACAGAAGGTGCTGGCCTGGCGGGCCGGCACGGAGAAGGTGGCGCCGGCCAGGCACTCGGTGCCGTCACTGCCCGGCTGGCAGCCGGCGTTGACGCGAGCGAGAAAGGCGGCGATCTCCTCGCGTGTCATGGCCTGGGAGTCGTAGAAGACCTCGTCATCGATGATGCGGGCGGCGTTGAAACCACTGGCGTCGGGCACCAGGGGCGCGGGCGCAGAAAGTGTGCCGGCATCGGTGGCCTTGCCCCACCCCAGCGCGAGGCCGCCGAGCGAGGAACCGGTGGCACGCAGCACGAGGAGTCCTACCAGGAGCGTGACCAGGAAGGCGGCCAGGACGAGGCCGATCGGGCTTTTCAGGAAGGACTGAACGGAACCGCCCCTGCGCCCCCGCCCCCGTCCGGCGCCGGCACGCAGGAGCCCGAGGCGCCCACGGCCGCCTCGACTCCCCTTCGCCTTCCTGGGGCGCTGACTCGCATCCTCCCGCCGGGCGCGGTCAGTGCCGCGCTGCGCGGCTGGGCGGGCGCTGCGCGGAGCTCGTGCGGGCTGGGGCGAGCCGGTTCCTGCGGTGCTTCGTTGGGGCCGCGGACGTCGGCCGGAGGGATGGTGGGACATCGGCGCCATCGTGTCACATCACGGGCCGACGCACGGCCCGAAGCGGCCCGGGCCTCCCGCGGCGAGTGCCCGATCAGGAGCTGGCGGGAGGCGATGCGCCCCACAGCGCCGCCGTCGGCCGGGTGAGTCCGCCGTCGCATACCGTGGGGCCGTGAATCTGCCCGATGTCCTGAGCCTGGCGCGCTCCCTCATGGAGGAGGCCGATGTCGGCGACTGGGACCTGGCCTTCGACCGGGCGCGCCGGCGGGCCGGCCAGACGGATCATGCTCGACGTCGGATCACGCTCAGCCGCCACCTCATGAGCCTGTACGACGAGGCCCAGGTCCGCGAGACGGTCCTGCACGAGATCGCCCACGCCCGCGTCGGCCCCCGCCACGGGCACGACGCCGTCTGGGCCACCGAGGCGACCCGGTTGGGGGCGACGGGCCGCAGGCTCATTGACGCTCAGGCCCCGCGGCTCCGAGGACGCTGGGTGGGCAGGTGCCCGGCGGGCCACGAGGTGGACCGCATGCGCCGTCCGGCCTCACCCGTCTCGTGCTCGCGCTGCGCCCCTCGATTCAGCCTGGAGCACCTCCTGGCGTGGAGCCTCGACGGCGAGCCCGTCCCCCATGAGCGGATCAGCGAGCGCTACAGCCGCCTCCTGAGGCAGGCGCATATCCACCCACCGGACGATCCCGCAGGCTCCTCCAGGACACTATCGTCCTGACCACCACCATCCCCGTGAAGGAGCAGCTCATGATCGTCACCACCACCCCCACCGTCGAGGGATACCCCGTCACCCAGTACCTGCGAGTCGTCTGCGGTGAGACCGTCGCAGGAGTCAACTTCCTCAAGGACATGGCCGCGGGGTTCCGGAACTTCGTGGGAGGCCGTTCCCAGTCCTACGAGGAAGAGCTGATCCAGGCCCGGGAGACGGCCCTGGCGGAAATGGTGCAGCGCGCCCAGGAGCTCGGCGCTGAAGGCGTCGTCGGCGTCGACCTCGACTACGAGACGCTGGGGACGGACAACGGCATGCTCATGGTGACCGCCTCGGGCACCGCGGTGCGGTTCTCCCCTGTCTCCTGAGCGAAACTGAGCCCCAGCCCCATTCAGGGGAAGGCTTGAGTCACTGAAACAACCCGCCCGCGAATTTCCCAGATTTTTCCCAGGGATCTGTCCCTCGTCCTCACAGGGTGAGGGCGTTACATAGTAGTCACCGCCGGACAGGGACGGTCTCGAGGGTTGGGGAGCCCGATGACAGATCGCTCCTCTGAGATGGGGTCGGGTCATAGGGAGCCTGGCATCATCGTTCCGGCGAAGGAGGAACCGCCTCCTCGGGTGCATGGGACCCCGGGTCGCAGGTGGGACCTCGCGAGGCTTGGGCCCGCGGTTCGGACTTCCGAACCGCGGGCCGAGTCCTTTCTCGGCCCCGTCGGGTATGCCCAGTCCGGCTTCCTGTCCCGCTCTCGCGCTATGAGAGAACTTGTGAGGACCGCGGCCGACCAAGCGCGTCAGGATAAGGGCATGACTGACTCCGCCGGCTCAGCACAGCCCGTCTTCTCCCGTCGCTCCACTGCTCGCGTGCGCACGGACCGCCCCTCTCGCTACGGCAAGCAGCTGGCTTCTCACATGGGCCGCAAGATCACCACCACATGGGATGAGGCATCCCAGACCGGCTCCCTGATTTTCGACCGTGAGGGGGTCGCCACCGGCGCCGTCGAGTTCTCCTGTCACGATGACATCCTCCAGCTCGACCTGGCTGCCGACGACGCGCACCTCGAGCGCCTCGAGCAGGTCACTGGAATCCACTTGGCCCGCTTCGGCGCCAAGGAGGGGCTCGTCGTGAGCTGGATCCGTCAGGACGGGGCCCCCGGGACCACTCAGGGGCCGCTGACTCCGGAGGATCTCGAGCGCATGCGCGCCGAGCGCGAGGCCCGCCAGGCCTCATCGTGATGAAGCGCCGCTCGGTCGTACCTTAGGTCGCGAGGTCGTACCCTGACCCCTCGACTTCGAGGCATAGGGCACGACCGCGACGGCGGCCTACGCGGTCGACTCCTCCTCGGCGACGGGGTTGCCCACGCGCAGCATGAGGAGCAGCCCTGTGGCCAGCACGGCGACGATCCCGAGGATCCCCCAGTAGTTCGCGCCCGGCCCGACGATGCGCGTCCCCAGGTAGATGAAGATGCCGTACATCGCGGGCGCCATGAAGGAGACCGCGCGCCCGGTGGTCGCGTAGAGCCCGAAGATCTCGCCCTCCTGTCCCTCGGGGATGAGCCGGGCCAGGAAGGATCGGGCGGCCGACTGGGCCGGCCCCACGCAGGCCGACAGCAGCAGGCCCAGCACCCAGAAGGCCACGGTCCCGGCGGAGTGCAGGAAGAACACCAGCAGCCCGGCCACCACCAGGATGATGAGGCTGGCCATGATGACGTTGCGCGGCCCGAAGCGGTCATCGAGCCGCCCGGCCCAGATGGTGGCGATGCCGGCCACGATGTTGGCCACGATGGCGAAGATGATGACGTCGCCCGATGAGAAGCCGAAGGTGTTCTGGGCGATGATGCCGCCGTAGGTGAAGACCCCGGCCAGCCCGTCCCTGAAGACGGCGGCGGCCAGCAGGAACCACAGCAGGCGCGGCTGGAAGTGGTGCAGCTGGAGTAGGGTGCGCCACAGCAGCTTGTAGGAGGTCAGGATCGACTCCTTGCGCCTGCCCTGGTGGGAGACGGCCTCTACCGGCTCGGCCTCCATGGCGGCCCGGTCCCGTCCCGGCTCAGCGGTCGCCATCCCCTCGCTGACCTCCGCGACGTGCTCGGCGTGAGAGCGCCCGAGCCTGCGGGAGCGGTTGATGAGGACGGGAAGGGCGGACAGGCCGAACCAGGCCGCCGACACGAGCATGGCGACGCGTACCCCCATCCCGCTTCCGGCCGCGAAGGAGACCAGGGGGCTCGGCCCCACGAGAGCGACGTAGAGGATGAGCAGCAGGACGATGCCGCCGAGGTAGCCCATCCCCCACCCCAGCCCGCTGACGGCACCAATGCGGTCCTTGGAGGCCAGGTGGTTGAGGATGGCGTTGTAGTTGACCGAGGCCAGCTCGAAGAAGATGTTGCCGACCCCCAGCAGGACGATGCCGAACCACAGGTAGCCGGGCTCGGGCCGCACCAGGAACAGGGCCGCCGAGACCGCCACCACCACCGCGGTGTAGCCCCCGAGCCAGAAGACGGTCCGCCCGCCCCGATCCGAGCGCTGCCCGGTCACCGGCGCCAGCAGGGCGATGAACAGACCGGCGATGGCCAGCCCGAGGGACAGCGCCGACTCGTTGTCCGCCTTGGCCCCGAAGGAGTCGCTGACCAGGTAGACGGTGAAGACGAAGGTGGTGATGACCGCGTTGAAGGCCGCCGACCCCCAGTCCCACAGGCCCCAGGCGATGACGGGCCAGGACAGGAGCCGGGTGCGGGAGCCGGCCTGCGTCGGAGCAGTCACTGTCGTGCTCATGGAAGAGACGATAGAGCCATCCGGGCCGGCGGCGGTACCGAAAGGGAAACAGACCTGATCGTCAGTTCTCCCCACCGGTCCCGGCAGGGCGCTCCCCCTGCGCGGACTGCCGCACCAGGAGCAGCTCGGCCAGGGCAAGATCCATCGGCGTGGTCACCTTCATGGCGCGCTCGTCACCGGCAACGACGACGACGCTGCCGCCGCAGGCCTCAACGAGGCCGGCGTCGTCGGAGGCGGCGAGCGCCTCGTCCCCGGCCCGCTCGGCACCGGCGCGGTGGGCGGCGACGAGCACGGGGGTCGAGAATCCCTGGGGGGTCTGGACCGCCCGGAGCCGGTCGCGTCGGGGGGTGCCGACGACGGGCTCGGGCTCCCCCGCGGGCGGGCCTCGACCTCCTTGACGGTATCGGTCACGGGCAGCGCCGGGACCACCGCCTCGTGTCCGGCCCGCACGGCCGCGACCACCCGCTGCGCCACCTCCGGCGGCGTCAGCGCCCGCGCGGCGTCGTGGACGATGACGACGTCGGCCTGCGGTACGGCGGCCAGGGCCGCTGCGAGCCCGAGGGCCACAGAGGCCTGTCGGGAGCGGGGCGAGCCGGCCACGACCTCGATCCCAGGGCGGCGGCCCGCCACGGCCCCGACCGATCCGTCCGCCAGGCCCGCGAGCTCGGCGCGGAACCGGTCGACCTCCTCAGCGGGGGCGGTGACGACGACGTGGCTGACAACCCCCGAGGCGATGAGCCCGGCCGCCGCCCGTCGCAGGAGGCTGACGCCGCCCACCGGGACAAGGGCCTTGGGGACCCCGGCACCCAGGCGGGAACCGGAGCCCGCCGCAGTGAGAACGGCGACCGCCCCACCCGGAGCGGACTCGGGCGGGGCGGATACTTGGGATGAAGGGCTGGTGCTCACGGACAGGACGCTACCGCGTCCCCGACGCGCTGAGCACGAGCGCTGCGTTAGGAGGCGAGGACCTCGTCCAGGCGGGACTCCGCCTCCTCCTCAGGGGTCTTCTGGGCCAGGGCCAGCTCGGAGACGAGAATCTGGCGGGCCTTGGCGAGCATGCGCTTCTCGCCGGCGGACAGGCCGCGGTCCGTGTCCCGGCGGGAGAGGTCCCGCACGACCTCGGCGACCTTAATGACGTCCCCGGAGGCGATCTTCTCCTGGTTGGCCTTGAAACGGCGAGACCAGTTCGTGGGCTCCTCGGTCAGCGGCGCCCGCAGCACCTCGAAGACCTTTTCCAAACCGGTCTCATCAACCACATCACGGACGCCGATGAGCTCAACGCTTTCGGCTGGAACCAAGATGGTCAGGTCACCCTGGGCCACCTCGAGCTGCAGATACGTCTTCTCCTCACCGCGTACCTTGCGCTGCCGGATGTCAATGATCCGGGCGGCCCCGTGGTGCGGGTAGACGACAGTCTCACCGACTTCATAGGTCATAAGGATGACTCTCCAGACTGGTTTGCGGACCTCTAGTTTATCAGGTCATTCCGCGCAAAGATCGGGGACGTATCTCACAGAGGTCACGGCGGGCACGGCCCGGGACCGGGGGCGAGAACTGCGCCGCCACCCGCACTGGAGAATCAGTGCTCCGAATCCCCGTCCAGGCGATAGCCGAGCCCCCTGACCGTGGTGATGAGAACCGGTTTGGAGGCGTCGGCCTCAATCCGGCCCCGGAGCCGTTTGATATGGACGTCCAGAGTTTTCGTGTCGCCCTCATAATCGGGCCCCCACAGGCGCTCCAGGATCTGGCTGCGGGTGAGCACGCGGCCGGGGTGACGCAGAAACAGCTCGAGGAGCTCGAACTCCCGCAGCGGCATGGCGACCACCTCGCCGTCGACCCTGACCTCGTGGCGCTCGACGTCCATCCGCACCCCGCCGGCGACCAGCACCGGCTCGGGCTCCGGGGCGGCCGCGCGGCTACGGCGCAGAACCGCCTTGAGGCGCGCCAAGAGCTCCCGGTAGGAGTAGGGCTTGGTAACGTAGTCGTCGGCCCCGATCTCCAGGCCGACGATCTTGTCCAGCTCGGTGTCCTTGGCGGTGAGCATGATGACCGGCACGGAGGAGGAGCGCCGGATCCGGGTGCACACCTCCGTCCCGTCCAGGCGGGGCAGCATGAGGTCCAGCAGGACCAGATCAATGGGACCGACCCCGCCGGGGCGCCGGGAGGCCTCGAAGATCTCGACGGCGCGCTGGCCGTCCTCGGCCTCGACCACCTCGAAGCCGTCGCGCCGCAGCCCGTAGGCGAGCGGGTCGCGGAAGTTCTCCTCGTCCTCGACCAGGAGGATCCGCGTCGGGCCGCCCACCGCCGTCATCGACGACGCGGCCAGTGCGCCGGAGGGCGCAGACGGCCCCGAGCCCGACGCCGCGGAGCGCTCCGCCGGGCTCATGACCCGCTCCCGGGGACGTGCTCCGCCGCGACGTCGACGAGTTGATCCTGAACCGAACCAGTCCCGACCGACTCACCCTCCACCGGTTCGCCCTCACCCAGACGCGGCAGCACGAGGGTGAAGGTGGAGCCGCGCCCCGGGGCGGACCACAGCTCGACGGTGCCGCCGTGGTCGGCGGCCACGTGCTTGACGATGCTCAGCCCCAGGCCGGTGCCCCCGGTGGCGCGCGAGCGGGCCTTGTCCACGCGGTAGAAGCGCTCGAAGACGCGCTCCTGCTCCTCCTTGGGGATGCCGATGCCCTGGTCGACCACGGCGATGCGCACGATGTCGGGGTCCTCCGCGTCCAGCGAGACGCCCACCGAGACCCGGGTGCGCGGCTCGGAGTAGCGGATGGCGTTGTCCAGCAGGTTGCGCACGGCGGTGGTGATGAGGGCGGCGTCGCCGCGCACCCGCAGTCCCTTGGTACCGCCGGACACGAGGGTGATCTGGCGGCCGTCGGCCTCGACGCGCACCCGGTCCACGGCCTCGGCGACGACGTCGTCGATGTCAACGACCTCGGGCTCGGCCAGGGCGTCGCCCTCCTGGAGGCGGGTGAGCTCGATGATCTCCTGGACCAGGACGCCCAGGCGGCGGGCCTCCTTGCGCATACGCCCGGAGTAGTCGCGCACGAAGTCGGGGTCGTCTGCGCCGGCCTCGACGGTCTCGGCCAGCAGCTGGATCGCGCCGACCGGGGTCTTGAGCTCGTGGGAGACGTTGGCGACGAAGTCGCGGCGCATGGCCTCAACCCGGCGGGCGGCGGTGTGGTCCTCGATGAGGATGAGGACGCGACCCTGGCCGATACCGGCCACGCGCACCTGCAGGTGGAACTGGCCCGCACCCGACACCCTCCCCCGGGCCACGGTGACGGCCGCGTCCTGCGCCTGGCCCGAGGCCCGCACGCGCCCCACCATCGCCACCACGGTCGGCTCGATGACGGCGTCGTCGCGCACGATGTTGAAGGTGTAGGCCGACGCCGAGGCGCGCAGGACCTCGTCGTCGTCATCGAGGACGACAACGGTCGAGCGCAGCGCCGCCAGCACCGGGACGGCCGTATCGGTCCCGGCCAGGCCGGCCAGGTCGGCGGCGCTCGTGGCCGCCCTGCGCTCACGCCGGGACAGCGCAACACCGATCCCCACCCCCAGGCACATGAGGCCGGCGGCGACAAGGAGGAGAACGGTAACGGTCAGGCCCACGCCTCTAGGGTAGATGAGCCCCGACGGCGCCCACCGTCCGGCGCCGCCTGTGGGCGTGCCGCTTGCGGCGGGGTCTCAGGACTGCTGTGCTTGGGGACAACATCCTTGGCGGCGGCCTCGGCGGGATCGGCGAGCAGCGTCGTCGAGCCACGTCACCGACCGGCCCGAACCATCGGTCCTCGCCCCCGAACAGGAGCAGCCTCATGCGCGCCATCTTCAACCAGGAGCTCAAGCAGCTGGGCTCCGACCTCGAGTCCATGGCCAACCAGGTCGCCACCGCGATCGAGCGGGCCGCGGAGTCCCTGCGCCAGGGGGACATCGTCATCGCCGAGCAGGTGATCGACGCCGACGAGCGCATCAACGACCTCCAGCGCGACATCGACGACCTGTGCGTCATGCTGCTGGCCCGTCAGCAGCCGGTGGCCGGGGACCTGCGCAATGTCCTGTCCGCGCTGCGCATGGCCCAGACCCTGGAGCGCCAGGGCGACCTGGCCCGCCACGTGGCGGCCATCGCCCGCGGCCGCTACCCCGAGCCGCCGCTGCCCGAGCCGGTCCTGGGGCTCATCCTGGAGATGGCGGACCTGGCGGTGCGCGCCGGCAAGGACGTCGCCCGCCTCATCTCGACGCGGGACCTGGAGCTGGCCTCCGTCATTCAGACCAACGACGCCGAGCTCGACGCCCTGCACCGCCGCTCCTTCCAGATGATCCTGGACCCTGCTCACGACCTGAGCCGCCAGCAGGTCATCGACGCCGTCCTCATGGGCCGCTTCCTGGAGCGCTTCGGCGACCACTCCACGTCGGTGGCCAGCCGCGTGGCCTACCTCGTCTCGGGAGCCTCCATGCCCGAGACGCATGACGCTGAGGACGCCGACGCGCTCCACTGAGCACCTGGAACCAATGACGCGGGCGGCGTCGGGCCTTCCTTGAGGTCCGACGCCGCCCGCGTCATGGAGGGTGCGGTAGGCCGCCGGGGCTCACTTGCCCTGGTTGGCCACCGCTGCGATCTTGGCCTCGGCCTCGGGGTCGAGGTAGCGGCCGCCCTTCTTGAGGGGCTTGAGGGTCTCCTCGTCGAGCTCGTAGACCAGCGGGATCCCGGTGGGGATGTTGACACCGGCGATGTCGTCGTCGGAGATGTCGTCGAGGTGCTTGACGATGGCGCGCAGCGAGTTGCCGTGGGCGGCGATCATGACGGTCTTGCCGGTCTTGATCTCGGGGACGATGGTGCCCTCCCAGTAGGGCAGGAGGCGCTCGAGGACGTCCTTGAGGCACTCAGTGGCCGGGATGGGCTCACCGGCGTAGCGGGGGTCGGCGTCCTGGGAGAACTCCGAGCCGGCCTCGATGGCCGGCGGCGGCACGTCGTAGGAGCGGCGCCACTGCATGAACTGCTCCTCCCCGTACTCGTCCCGGATCTCCTTCTTGTTCTTGCCCTGCAGGGCGCCGTAGTGGCGCTCGTTGAGGCGCCAGTTGCGCTCGACCGGGATCCAGTGGCGGTCCGCGGCGTCCAGGGACAGGTTGGCGGTCATGATGGCGCGGCGCAGCATCGAGGTGAAGAGCTTCTCGGGGAGGACGCCGGCCTCCTTGAGCAGCTCGCCACCGTGGACGGCCTCGGCGCGGCCCTTGTCTGACAGTGGGACATCGACCCAGCCGGTGAAGAGGTTCTTCGCGTTCCATTCGCTCTCGCCGTGGCGGAGCAGTACGAGGGTGTAAGCCATGGCCCTATCCTGCCAGGATCACGGGCATGGCGCGAGGCCCAAGAGGCCCAGGAGAGCGCCTCCACGGTGGGGTACCGTCGCATCGCCCCGAAGGCACGACCGGCGGTGATACCGCCCGCTCACGGAACGAATTCACGTACTGAAAACACAACGACCCTGGTAATGCGCCTGAGCGCACAACCAGAGTCGTGGTGCGAGGTGGCAGTCAGCTCGAGAATGACCCGATGCGGGGTGCCGGCAGCATCTGAGCCGGGCGCCCCACGTTCCCTCAGTTGCCGGGGTTGACCTCGTAGTAGGCCTTGCGCACCTCAGCGGAGACGCGGCCGCGGTCAGAAACCTCAAGGCCCTGCTCACGGGCCCACTCGCGAATCTTCTGAGTGTCAGAGGGGCCGCTGGAACGACGACGACCGGAACTACGGCGGCCGCCGGTGCGACGAGCCTTTCCGATCCATTCCTCAAGGGACTCACGAAGAGCGGCTGCGTGCTCGTCGTTCAGGTCGATCTCGTAGGAGACGCCATCAAGGGCGAAGGTGACGGTCTGATTGGCCTCGGACCCGTCGACATCGTCGACGAGGATGACCTGAGTCTTCTGTGCCATGATTCCTCATTCTGAGTGGAGGGAGCGGGCCTGAAGGATGTATCCCGCTGCGGACAACGTTAGATTAAACAATAGTTGCCCTCAATGCAACACGGCTATTCGTCGCCCCCATTACCGGCCGCTGCCCCAATCACCCAGCGATGCGCGATGACATACCACCCCGAAGGTCTTGACGACTGAGACGAAAACTGTGAAAGCACTGAGGTCATGTTTGGAGATCCCCACGAGACTCGGCGGAACAATCCAGGCATGGCACCCCACCTCCTCCCGCTGCATAGAGGTATCCAACGACCAGTCAATCAGAGGCGGCCAATCTCCCAGATGACTCTCAGATAGCGGTGGGGGATTCTCTCAGCCGGAAGACAATGCCTGAAGCGCCACCACCCTCACCCTGAGGAACATCACGTCAAGCCAGGAGAATCCTCCCCGGTCAAGCCGCGACACCCCCTTGCCGCTCGACGGCGAAGGATTTCGGCCATGCGGTCATCCCCAAAACCCGGGCCAGGAACGACCACTGCGGCCACCGAATGTGCCGGACGGCACACCGAGCGGCTGCGGGCAGGGCGCCGGGAACCCAAAAGCCCCGGAAGGCATGACCTCCCGGGGCTGATCGAGCCGCCTGTGGGAATCGAACCCACGACCTATTCATTACGAGTGAATCGCTCTGCCGACTGAGCTAAGGCGGCGCTGGCACAAGCAGCAGAGCCGAACATACCGGCCTCGCGGCCGCCACCGCAATCCAGCGCCGCGGGGAGAACCGTGTTCCTCGACACAGTTAACCGCCCGCCTCGCCGCATCGGCACCACCGTCGAGGACAAAGAGCCCTCCAAACCCCCAGGCCTCCCCGGATTCCCCGACTCAGCACTGGATCATGACGACGTCGTGGCACATCCTGGACAGGAGTGCGCCTGAGCCCAACAGCCGCCCCGAATCACCCGCAACATCCAGGCCCGGTATTGTCCGCACGTCATTCAACAGGTCTCCCTCTCCGTAAGGATCCCCATGAGCGAGTCTCCGTCCAGCCACTCCCCCACCTCTCCAGCGCCACATTCGGGTGCGTCGCCGTCACCCTCCCGAGCTTCCCAGCCCGACCAGATCCGGGACCGCGGCGACGCCGGATACAACAAGTCGCTGAAGAACCGCCACCTGCAGATGATCGCCATTGGCGGCTCCATCGGCACGGGTCTTTTCATGGGTGCCGGCGGCCGACTCAAGGAGGGCGGGGCGGGGCTGATGTTCGCCTATGCCGTCTGCGGAATCTTCGCCTTCCTCATGGTGCGCGCTCTGGGCGAGCTCGCCATCCGCAGACCCTCCTCCGGAGCATTCGTCTCCTACGCCCGTGAGTTCCTCGGCGAGAAGGGCGCCTACATCACCGGCTGGTTCTTCTTCCTGGACTGGTCGGTCACCGTCATGGCGGACATCACGGCCGTGGCCAACTATCTCCACTACTGGACGGCTCTGAAGGTTGTCCCGCAGTGGGTCTTCGCGCTCATCGCGCTCGTCCTGGTCTTCATCCTCAACATGCTCAACGTCAAGATGTTCGGTGAGGCCGAGTTCTGGTTCGCGCTCATCAAGGTCGCCGCCATCGTGTCCTTCATGGTGGTGGCCATCGTCGCCATTGTTCTCGGGCTTCACACCGGAACGGACCCCCAGGGAGGCGCGATCACCGCAGGAGCTCACAACATCCTCGAAAACGGAGGCCTCTTCCCCAAGGGATTCCCGATCGTCTTCGCCCTGACCCTCGGCGTCGTCTTCGCCTTCGGCGGCACGGAGATGGTGGGAGTGGCCGCAGGTGAGGCCACGGAGGCCGAGAAGATCCTGCCCAAGGCGATCAACTCGATGATTCTGCGCATCTTCGTCTTCTACGTCGGCTCGGTCATGCTGCTGGCACTGGTCCTGCCCTACACCTCCTACTCCAAGACCGAGTCGCCCTTCGTCACCTTCTTCTCCGGGATCGGTGTGCCCTATGCCGGCGACATCATCCAGGTCGTGGTCCTCACCGCCGCGCTGTCCTCCCTCAACGCCGGCCTGTACGCCACCGGACGCACCCTGCGCTCCATGGCGGTGGCCGGTGAGGCCCCTCGGGTGGCGGCCGGGCTCAACAAGCACCAGGTTCCTGCCGGGGGCATCATCATCACCTCCGCCCTGGGGCTGCTCGGCGTCGTCCTCAACGCCTACCTGCCCGGTGACGCCTTCGACATCGTCATGAACCTGGCCGGCATCGGCATCGCCGGGACCTGGGGAGCCATCCTCGTCACCCACCTCGCCTTCCTGCGGCGGGTGCAGGAGGGCAAGGAGGTGCGCCCGGCCTACCGGATGCCCTGGGCCCCCTGGTCCAACTACGCGGCCCTGGCCTTCTTCACCATCGTCGTGGTCTCGAACGTGGCCGACCCGGCCGGACGTTGGACTCTGGCCCTGTTCGCCATCGTCGCCGTCATGATGGTGGCAGGCTGGTACGCGGTGCGGGGACGCATTCGGGGCGACCTGCTCGATGACGTCCTCGCCGACGAGGTGGACGAAGCCGCATCCGCCCCGTCGCACGAGGCCTGAGCGACAGGAGGCTGAGCCCATGCACGTTCACATCATCTACACCGGGGGCACCATCGGGATGGTGGACTCCCCTCACGGTCTCGTTCCCGGTGCGGATCTGGAGGGGTGGCTCCACTCGCTGCTGGAGGGCACGCCCCTGGCGCGCTCGGTGTCGGTGACCTCGCTGGCCCCGCTCATCGACTCCTCGAACGCCACCCCGCTGTCCTGGCAGGCGATCGTGGACGACCTGCGCGCCCACGCCGCAGCCGACCCGCAGGCCGCCTTCGTCATCCTGCACGGGACCGACACCATGGCCTACACCAGTGCCGCCCTGTCCTATGCGCTGGCGGATCTGAGCGCTCCGGTCGTCGTCACCGGTTCCCAGCTCCCCCTCGGAGAACTGGGAACCGACGCCGCGGCGAATGTCACTGGGGCGCTCAAGGCCGCCACCTCCGGGCGCCTGAGCGGGGTGGCGCTGTTCTTCGGACATCGGCTCCTGGCCGGGAACCGGGTCACGAAGTCCTCCTCGTGGGCCTTCACCGGTTTCGAGTCCCCCAATGCGGCTCCTCTGGCCACCACTGGCGCCCCGTGGCAGTGGGCCCCAAGCACCCGGGCCGGAGCCGGTTGGAAGGACGCCGCCCCCTACGCCCGTCACGACGTCGTCGTGGTCGACCTGGTCCCGGGCATCACCGCGGCCCGCCTGGAGGCGCTGCTGACACCGCTGCCCGAGGCCGTGATCCTGCGGGCCTTCGGAGTCGGCAACGTGCCGTCCCAGGAGCCGGGGCTGACCGACGTCGTCGAGCGAGTGATCGATGCCGGGACGGCCGTCATCGTCACCTCCCAGTGCCACGAGTCCGAGGTCCTCCTGGGGCACTACGAGGCCGGGGACGCACTGGCCCGCAGTGGCGCCGTCGGCAGCCACGACATGACCCTGGAGGCCGCCTACGCCAAGGTCCAGTTCCTGCTCTCGCAGGGACTGACGGGAGACGACCTGGCCGGCTGGATGGGACGATCCATCGCCGGTGAGCTGAGCCAGTGAGCCGAGCCAGCAGGAGTCGAGCAGCGCCGGCACCCGTGCTGCTCGACTGAGTAATCGGCCCCGGACGACGCGACTGTCGTCCGGGGCCGCTCTCATGGCCTGCGGGAACCGGGAGGGCCGGCTGGCCTGGCGATGGTCAGCAGGTGAGTCCCTTGGCCGGCATCGTCCCGTTGAGCAGGTAGGTGTCCACGGCCTTCTTGACGCAGTCGTTGGAGCGCCCGTAGGCGGTGTGCCCGTTGCCCTTCCAGGTCATGAGCTGACCGGTCTCGAGCTGATCGGCCAGTGCCTCGGACCAGGCGTAGGGCGTGGCCGGGTCGCCGGTGGTGCCCACCACGAGGATCGGCGCGGCACCGGAGGCCGTGATCTTCTCGCGCTTGCGGCTCGACGTGTGGCCCCAGCCCTGGCAGTAGGCGTCGGGGTAGAGCAGCTGGGAGCCGAAGGTGGGCGAGGCCTCGTTGACGGCCTTGGCCTCCTCCTCCCAGGAGGAGCTGTCCCCCTGGACCGGGTAGTCCAGGCAGTTGACCGCCATGAGGGCCTCAGCGCCGTTACCGGAGTAGCTGCCGTCGCTCTGGCGGGAGGAGACGGCGTCGGCGATGGCCAGCAGCGCGCTTCCGTCCGGACTGCCCACCTTGCCCATCGCCTGGGACAGCGCCAGGGTGAGGGAGGGCCACAGCTGGGTCTGGTACATCGAGCCCAGCACCCCGTAGACGGCCAGGTCGTAGGTCAGCGGCCGCTTGTCGTCGGAGGTCGGCAGGGGCGCCGCCTTCGTGGACTCGAGGAACTCGCGGACCTGGGAGACTCCGGAGTCGACGTCCCCGCTCAGGGGGCAGCCCAGCTTGGAGCTCTGGCAGTTCTGCACGTAGGCCCGCAGCGAGGCCTCGAAGCCCTTGGCCTGCCCCAGGGACAGGTCCGCGGCGCTCAGGGAGGGGTCGACGGCGCCGTCGAGGACCAGCCGCCCGGTGTTGGCGGGGAACAGCTCGGCGTAGGTGGCCCCCAGGTAGGTGCCGTAGGAGAAGCCCAGGTAGGTCAGCGCCTGCTGGCCGTCAACCGCCCGCAGGATGTCGAGGTCCTTGGCGGCGCTGATGGTGTCGATGTGGTCCAGGAGCCCCGCGGGGCTGGTCTTCGACGCGCAGGCCTCCCCCATCTTCTGCGCCCGCTCCTGGGTGGCGGCGGCCGAGGGGGTCGCCGGGTCGTTCGCCCCGGCCCGTTCGGCGTCGAGCTCGGCGTCGGTCAGGCAGTCGACCGCCGTGGAGGCGCCCACGCCACGCGGGTCGAAGCCGACGACGTCGTAGGAGCTGGTGAGATTCTTGGAGAAGTAGGAGCCGGCGCTCTCGACCAGCTCGATGCCCGACCCTCCCGGCCCACCCGGGTTGACGAACAGCGAGCCGACGGAGTCCCCGCTAGCGGCCCGCTTCTTCACCGCGATCTCGATCGTCTCGCCGCCGGGGTTGTCGTAGTCCAGCGGCACCTTGACCTTGGCGCAGGTGAAGCCGGTGTCCTTCCCCGACTTCGCCTCGCCCATCCCCTTCTTGTCACAGGCGTACCAGGAGACCTTCTGGTTGTAGAAGCTCTCCAGCCCGGCCGGAATCGTTGCCGTGGCCGACGCCGTTGCCGGCGTTGCCTTGATATCGGTGTCATCCTGGCAGGCGGTCAGGCCCCCGCACACCAGAAGTGCGGAGAGAGCCACGAGCAGAGGCTTGATACGAGGCCGAGGCGAGGTCGCAGTAGTCACGATGTGAACCATATGCTGCCGTGCCACCGGGGGCCTCCTCCTGGAGACGGAGTGGGAAGAAGTTCCCATCGAGGCCCCCGGGGCGGGGACGGTCCAGTTTCACTGTCCGTTCTTGCAGGTCAGCCCCTCCTTGGGCATAGTCCCGCTGATGAGGTAGGTGTCGACGGCCTTCTGGACGCAGGCCCCCGAGCGGCCGTACGCGGTGTGCCCGCTGCCCTCCCAGGTCAGGAGCCGGCCGGACTCGAGCTGATCGGCCAGGGCCTGGGACCAGGCATAGGGCGTGGCCGGGTCGCCGGTGGTGCCCACCACCAGGATGGGGGCCGCCCCCTTGGCATGGATGGGCGCGGGCTTGCGGGTCACGTTGTGCCCCCAGGCCTGGCAGCGCGCATCCTGGTTACCCAAAGAGGCGCCGAAGGTGGGCGAGCTCTGGAGGATCTGCTGGTACTCCTTCTCCCAGCTGGTCATATCGCCCTGGACGGGGATGTCCAGGCAGTTGACGGCATAGAAGGTCGGAGCGCTGCCCCCGGCCGCCACCTTGCCGTAGAGCACCTGGATGTAGGAGCCGTCCTTCTGGGTGATGGCCTGGTCGAGGGCGTAGGTGAGGAGGGGCCAGTACTCGGAGGTGTACAGGAATCGGCGAACGACGCTGCGGATCGTGCTGCCGTCCACGGTGACGTTCGGGTCTGAGGTCTTCAGCGGTGCCTGATCGGCCGAGGAGATGAGGGTGCGAACCTGCTGGACTCCGGCGTCGGCATCACCGGTCAGGGGGCAGCTCTGGCCCTCCTGGACGGCCTGGCCGGACTGGCACTGCTGGACGTAGGTGCGCAGTGCGGTCTCGAAGCCCTGGGCCTGCCCGGAGGCCCGGTCCCCCAGCGACAGGGAGGGGTCGACGGCGCCGTCGAGGACCATGCGGCCGGTGTTGGCGGGGAAGAGCTCAGCGTAGTGAGCACCCAGGTAGGTGCCGTAGGAGAAGCCCAGGTAGTTGAGCTTCTGGTCCCCGGACAGCGCCCGCAGCACATCAAGATCCCGAGCCACCGAGACGGTATCCACATGGTCGAGCAGCCCGGCCGGCTTGGTGTGGGCGGCGCAGTTGGCCTCCTCCTGCTTGAAGTCCTTGGTGATCTCCTCGATCAGGGACGGGAAGGCGACATTGGCCTCTACTCCGCCGTCGGCGGCAGGATTCTCAGCGTCCCGGAAGGGGGTGGGGTCGTCCCCGGCGACGTCGGCGACGAGGGAGCCGGGTTGGGGCTCGTTGACGCCCATGCCTCCCTGGGCGGCCTTGGCGGGCTGCTGGCCCGCGCCGTCATCGCAGGTGATGGGGGTGGAGGCGCCGACGCCGCGGGGGTCGAAGCCGATGATGTCGTAGGCCTGGTTGAGGGTGGGCGAGAACTGGGTCTCGTTGTTCTCCACCATCTCCACCCCGGAGTAGCCGGGGCCGCCGGGGTTGACGAAGAGGGTGCCCTGGCGAACCGAGCCGGTGGCCAGGTGCTTCTTCATCGCGATCTCAATGGTCTGGCCACCCGGCTGGGAGTAGTCCAAAGGCACTGTGACCTTGGCGCACTGAAAACCGGTCTTCTCAGCCGACTTCTCCATCCCACCGGTGGCCACGCAGTCGTACCACTCGACCTTCTGACTGTAGAAGGACTCCAGCCCCTGGGGAACCGCCGCCTTAGACGACGCAGCCGGAGCCGGCCCTGCGGCGGGCAGCGCAGCAGTGGGGACCGCACCGGCCCCCACCCCCAGACACACACCCGCCACAGCCGCCAGCACCCCAGCAGACACCCGACGGCGCCCCGGGCCGACTCGTCGCGGACCAGACAATTCATTCACGCTATTTTTCATAACCGTTATATTACAAACAGTAAACGGACGTGTCCGCGTCATGAGCAGGCATCTGAGAGAAGAAAGGAACCGTGGTTGGGGCGCCTGCCTCCGGCTCCCCAACCACGGTGATGCGTACCCGCAGCCCCTGACGCCCCTCAGCGGGACGCCGGTCGGAGGGCGGCGGTTCCTCGAGAGCTCACTGCTTGCCGTGGCACGTCAGTCCCTTCTTAGGCATGGTGCCGGTGAGCAGGTAGGTGTCGACCGCCTGGGTGACGCAGGGGCCGTGCCCGGAGTTGGTGTAGGCCGCGTGCCCGTTGCCCTCCCAGGTGAGGAGCTGACCGGAGTCCAGTTGGTCTGCCAGCGCCTCCGCCCACTCGTACGGAGTGGCCGGGTCGCCGGTCGTCCCGATCACGAGGATCGGCGCGGCCCCCTTGGCGTGGAGCGCCTTGGACGGCTGGGTGCCGGTGTGCCCCCAGGCCTGGCAGCCGAGGTCGCCGGCCTCCGTGACGGTTGCGAAGCGGGGGGCGATCCTCTCCAGCTCCTTGCTCTGCGCCGTCCAGGTGGCCATGTTGCCCTCGACCCGGTAGTCCAGGCAGTTGATGCCGATGTTCGCTCCGGTGTTGACCTGGGGCTGCGCGGCGATCTCGTCCGCCATGGCCCTGAAAGTTGAGGCGTCGTGCTGGTTGATGACCTGCCCCAGGGCCTCACTGACGGCGCTCCATGAGCTCTCCGGGAAATAGAGCATGAACCCCACGATCCGCTTCATCTCCTCACCCGTCACCGGACGATTCGGATCCGATGAGGGCACGGGCGACTGGTTGGCCGAGGTGAAGACGTCTCCGATCTGCTGGACGCCCGCGTCGGTGCCACCAGACAGAGGACAGCTCTGTCCCGACTGGCACCAGGCGACATAGTTGCGCAGCGCCCGTTCGAAGCCGCGGGCCTGCCCCTGCCTGCGTTCGTTGTAGCTCAGGCTGGGGTCCAGGGCGCCGTCGAGGACCAGCCGCCCAGTGTTGGCCGGGAAGAGCTCGGCGTAGGTGGCCCCCAGGTAGGTGCCGTAGGAGAAGCCCGCGTAGTTGAGCTTCTGGTCGCCGGACAGCGCCCGCAGAATATCGAGATCCCGGGCCACTGAGACGGTGTCCACATGGTCGAGCAGCTCAGTCGGCTTGGTGCGGGCGGCGCAGTCGGACTCCAGCTGTTTGAAGCGTTCGGAGATGACGGCGGCCCGCTTCTCGAATGCTATGGGGGCACCTGCGCCATCGACTGGAGAGACTCCCTCCATCGCCTTCGCCTCCGCTTCGGTGCTGCAGGTGATGGCGGTGGAGGAGCCGATGCCGCGGGGATCGAAGCCGATGATGTCATAGGCTCTCTGCACACCGGCGAAGGTCGTCGTCGCCGTCGCGCCGACGCTGTCCACCCCGGACGCACCGGGGCCGCCGGGGTTGACGAAGAGGGTGCCCTGACGCGTCGAGCCGGTGGCCAGGTGCTTCTTCATCGCGATCTCAATGGTCTGGCCACCCGGCTGGGAGTAGTCCAGCGGCACGGCGACCTTGGCGCACTGAAAACCGGTCTTCTCGGCCGACCTCTCCACTCCGGCAGCGGCCACGCAGTCGTACCACTCGACCTTCTGACCATAGAAGGACTCCAGCCCCTGGGGCACCGCCGCCTTGGACGACGCTGCCGGAGCCGGCCCTGCGGCGGGCAGCGCAGCAGCGGGGACCGCACCGGCCCCCACCCCCAGACACACTCCCGCCACAGCCGCCAGCACCCCAGCAGACACCCGACGGCGTCGAAGCCCTTCGGGGCGTCGCCTCGCCTCCGCGAGCGCAGGCACGGTCCGATTCCTTGGATGATGCTTCGTTCTCGTTTCCATACCCAGCATGGTATGAACCGATCGGTCAGTGTGTGATCCCTCTCAGGGATGAGATGGGCCGTTGCCCTCTCGGCCGCGAGTCCCGGTGCCCTCCGGGTCCTCGGCGGGCACCAGCCCCCATGAGGCGGCCCAGGCCCAGAGCCGGTCGAGCTCCTCCTCCATGAGGTAGCGGGCCCTGGGCTCGGTAAGTGCTCGAGTACTCATTCCTCCCAGTACCACCGTGCCCGCCTCACCGCGCACCGTCACCTGCACGCTCGGGCCTGCCTCGCGGACACGCAAGGCGGATCGGGGTTGCGGGGTGATGTCGAAGGCCTCCCGGGAGCCGGGCCAGGCGAGGTCGTAGGAGCGCAGCAGCGTCCTGCTGTGGATGCCGCTCCGGTCGAAGATGGTTCGCGGCCGCAGGGTCAGGTAGCCCATGAGGAGGCACAGTGCCGCCGCCGCGAAGCAGGCGAGCATTCCCCGGTACTGCCCGGAGGCCATGATCGCCAGCCCGATGGCCAGACCCAGGAGGCCGACGGCGGTCAGTCCCCAGGCGATGACTCGCTCCTGCGGGCTCGACCTGCGGATGATCGGCTCGAACCGAGCGGTGTGCCCGCCGCCCTCGCCCCCTGGCTGTATAACGGTCATGTCACGACTCTTCCACACCGGGCCGTGGCCGTCCTGGTTTTGACGGGCGCGTCGACGGTCGCTTGGGTGCTACGACGACGGCCTCATGCCCCACCCCAGGCCGGATGGGGCATGGCGCTCAGCTTCCTTCGGCCTGGGGTCGCAGCTGCACCATGAGAGCCTCGACGGCCAGCAGGGGGGCGGCGTTGGAGCGCAGGCGGCTGCGGCACTCCTCGATGGCGGCGATGCGGGCCAGGGACTGCTCGGGGCTCGTCGTGCGGGCGGCCTGGTCGACGGCGTCGGACAGGTCAAGGTTGACGCGCTCGACGTCGCTGCCCATCTGAGTGGTGAGGACGTCGCGGTAGAAGGACAGCAGGTCAATCATGGCCCGGTCCAGCACGTCGGTGCGGGCGCGTTTGGCGCGGCGCTTCTGGTCCTCCTCGAGCTGGCGGATCTGGGCGCGCAGGGCCGCCGGGATCTTCCCGTCGCTCTCCAGGCCGAGGGCGCGGGTGAGCTCGGCCTTCTCGCGGGCGTCGCGCTCGGCGGTGGCCTCCTTGGCCTCGGACTCGGCGGCCTCCACCAGGGAGGCGGCGGCCAGGACCGCGTCACCGACGCTGCGCAGGGAGACGGGGGCGAGCAGGAGGCGGCGGCGCCGGTCCCAGGCGTCGGCGTCGGTGGCCAGGTGGCGGGCGAGCCCGATATGCGACTGGCTGGCCCGGGCGGCCCGGGCGGCCAGCTCGGGGTCGGCTCCGTCGCGGCGCACGAGGAGCTCGGCGACGGCGTCGGCCGGCGGGATCCGCAGCGTCACCAGGCGGCAGCGGGAGCGGATGGTGGGCAGGACGTCGTCGGCGCTGGGGGTGCACAGCAGCCAGACGGTCTGGGGCGGGGGCTCCTCGATGGACTTGAGCAGGACGTTGGTGGTGCGCTCGGCCATGCGGTCGGCGTCCTCGACGAGGATGACGCGCCAGCGCCCGGTCCAGGGGCGGCGCTGGGCCTCACCGATGAGGGTCTTGACCTCCTCCATGGTGATGATGAGCTTCTCGGTGGCCAGGCGCACGACGTCGGGGTGGGAGCCTGCCATGACGTCACGGCAGGGCTTGCACTGCCCGCATCCGGGCACGGGGCCGGTGCACTGCAGGGCGGCGGCGAAGGCGCGGGCGGCGTTCGAGCGGCCCGATCCGGGTGGGCCGGTCACGAGCCAGGCGTGGGTCATGGCGAGCCCGGCCGCTGCAGCCGCCGCGGAACCGGCTCCCCCGTCTGATCCTTCCTTGGGGGCGAGACCGGCGGCGGCCTGTGCCTCGCGCTGCTCAGCTGCTTCTCGGGCGGCCTGGGCTGCGGCGGTGAAGGCGGCCACGACGCTTTCCTGGCCGACGACGTCCTCCCACACGCTCATGAGCCCGCCTCCTCGCCCGACCCGGCGGCGCTGCGGCGGGCGGCGGCCTCCACGAAGGCCTCCAGGCCCAGGAGCACGCCCTGGTGGGCCCCGCCGTGGGCGAGGTGCACGCCGTGGCGGCGCACGGCGGCGACAACGGCCTCGATGACGTCGTCGGCCACCTGGTCGACGGGCCGGTCGGCGTCGACGACGACGAAGCGCTCGGGCTCGGCCTGGGCCAAGGTGAGGAACTGCTCGCGCAGGGCCACGCGGAAGGCGTCCCCCTCCTGCTCGAGGCGGTCCTTGGCGCCGCGGCTGGTGGTGCGTCGCTCGGCGAGGTCGGGGTCGCCGTCGAGCAGGACGGTCAGGTTCGGCAGGAGGCCCTCGGTGGCCCACAGGGACAGGTCGCGGACCTCCTGGGGGCCGAGTGATCGGGCCGCGCCCTGGTAGGCGACGGAGGAGTCGAGGTAGCGGTCGGCCAGGACGACGGCGCCGCGTTCGAGGGCGGGCCGTACGCGGGTGGCGATGTGGTGGGCGCGGTCGGCGGCGTACAGGAGGGCCTCGGCGCGCGGGGCGACGTGCCCGCCGTGCAGGAGGAGGCGGCGGATCTCGACGCCGAGCTCCGTGCCGCCCGGTTCACGGGTGAGGATGTGGTCCACGTCCGCCGCGGTCAGCAGGTCGGCGAGGATGCGGATCTGCGTCGTCTTGCCGACGCCGTCGCCTCCCTCGAAGGAGATGAACAGACCGGGGCCGGACGGGGGCGGGACGGGGGCGCCGGGAGCAGCGGGCGGGGCAGCGGTGGTCACGAGCCCAGGGTAACGGCCCGTGGGGAAGGTCCCGGGAGCGCATCCCGGTCACCGTTGGGCGCACTGAGCGAAGCCAGGCCCTTATCCGTGAAACGGAGTCCTCACCGACCACCACCACTCGTATTCTCAGGCGATCCTCTCAGTGGTCCTGTGTGAGGTAGACACGGCAACAGATCTGCCAGGAGGCGCCCAGTCCCGCTGCGGAGAGCGCGGCGATGAGCCCAAGCCCCCAGGCCAGCACCACCTGCCGGGGCATGGCCTCCTGCGCGATCACCACCCCGATGACCGCGGGCAGAGTCACGATGACGCAGACGGCAAGGCCCCACAGGTCGAGCACCGGCTGGGAGGAGGTTCCGCCGCGAGCCACGAGCAGGGGAGGCATCACCACGACAATCACCCCCAAGCCGATCAGAAACGTCAGATGCAGGCCCACGGCATCATCCGATGCCACACCTCCGAGCAGCACCGCTGCGGAGGTCCCGAGGAGCATGATCGCCCAGCCGACCACGAGCAGGAGGTAGCGGGCAGCCAGGACATCGAGACGGCTGACGGGCAGTGCCCCGTAGAGCTGGCGCATCTGGGTCTCACGGGAGGGCCGCCACAGATCCACGCCCACCACCAGCACCGCGCCCAGCAGGTAGTACACCAGTCTGTCCGGGTACGGGTAGAACACTCCCAGCCACTCCCTCACCCTGGGCACGGCCACCCCCAGGGCGCTGAGCGCCACCACCGCCAGCACCAGCAGCCCGGTATCCCACCTCCGCACGACGAGCAGCTCCAGGCGCATGACGGCGCGCACCGTCTCCCACCGGGTCAGGGCACCCGGCCCCCGCACCGCCGCAGGAGCAGTGGGAGCCTGAGTGCCGCGGGACTCGGCGGCGGCGGGCAGGGTGGCTGCGGCCCGCGCAGCAGACACGACGGACTCGGACATGGGCACGGACTCGGGCATGGTCGATCTCCTCACTTCTTCTCGCTTCTTCCTCGGCCGGGCCTCAGTGGTCCTGGCGCCCGTACCAGCGGAGGGCCACCACCAGGGAGGCGCCCAGGAGGGCGGGGCAGGCCAAGGCAGCCAGGACGGCTGGCACCGGCTCGCGCAGTACCTCGGCCACGGGTCCTGCCAGCAGTGGGGTGCCGCCGTAGAGGGCCCCGGCTCCCGCCCCGAGGCACAGCCCCCACACCCACAGGGCCCGCTCGGGGGCCAGGCACAGGAACAGGGGCAGCCCGAGGGCCGCGGACAGGCAGATGACGAGCAGGCCGGCCATGAGACCGCCCCAGTCACCGGTGAGAGCGGCCGCCGGTACGCAGACCAGGCCGGAGAGGAGCGCCAGGGCGACCCCCTCGACCCAGCGGGCACCGACCAGCTCGCTGCGCCGCAGTGGCAGCGCCCCGTAGAGGCGCTCCATGTGGTGAGCGGACTCGACGGCCCCCTGGGCGTACTGGGCGCACAGTCCCAGGGCGACCCCCGCCATCACCGTCGTCTGCAGACGGCCGGCCAGGACGTCCATGGCGATGAACGGCGCCAGCGCCAGGGGCAGGAGGAGCAGTGGACCGCGACGGCGCAGCACGATGAGGTCGAGTCGCAGCACTGCCCCCACCCCGGCGAGCGCCGTCTCGCCGCTGCCCTCAGGGCCTGCCTGCCCAGTCGCCGCGGTCGCTCCGATGCCCCGGCTGCTATCGGGCGCTGTCCCCGTCGTCGTCCCCATCATCGTGGCGCTCACTGGTCCTGCTTGAGGTAGAGGCGGTGGCTCAGCACCCACAGGCCGATGAGGACACCAGCCCCCAGGGCCAGGAGCAGGCCGCCTCCCGTCGCCCCCGCAGCGAGGTCCCGGATCGGCCCGAAGCTGGATACCAGCAGGCCCAGCGCCCCGATGGCGAGAATCGAAACCGTCCAGACGAGCAGACCGAGCCCACGCCCGAAGTGCAGGAACACGGGAATTCCCATGGCCTGCCCCACGATGAGGACGAGAGGAAGGACGAGCAGCCGCCCCGGGTGTACGCCCAGAGGGAGGCCTATGGCCGCATAGAGGGCCGAGGCGGCCAGAAGATGCAGGATCGCAAGCGCCCAGTAGGAGTTGACGACGTCGGCCCGGGAGACGGGCAGCGAGGCCAGCAGACGGTTGATGTCGGAGTGCTCGGCCATCACTCCCGAGAGGCCCCCAACCAGGGCCGTCCCCGCGAGGAACCCACTAACCGGGGCGATACTGCCGGAGACGATGCCGGCGGCGCCGACAATGAGGAGAAGGCCGAGGAGGGAGGGCAGGGGACCCCGCAGGCCCAGGAGATGCAACCGCACCAGCGAGATCACCCGAGCGCCCCGTCCGGGCCCGGCCGCGGCGCCCCTCGTCATCGAGCCGGCCGGCACCTCGGCCACTGCGACCGCCTCGGCGGGGCGCTCGCGTCGATCCGTGGTCATGAGGTCATTCACGGCCCGCCTCCTTGGCGATGTGCACGGCGAGGTCCTCAATGGTGGGGACCTCGACGACGATGCGGTCCGTCAGCGCCTCGGCGGCGTCGGCCGGCATCATGGCCTCCCAGCCCAGCGACGTGCTGCGCAGCCCGAGGCTGGCCTGGCGCACGGCGTCGGTCAGGTGCTCGGGGATGCCGCGCACGAGACGGAAGGAGTCGATGATCTCCTCAGCGGTGCCGTTGGCCACGACCCTGCCCCGACTGAGGATGACCAGGTAGTCGGCCAGCCGATCGAGGTCGGAGGTGATGTGGGTGGAGAACAGGATGGTGCGGCCCTCCTCCACCATGAACTGGGCGAGCATGTCCACCATCTCACTGCGGGCCAAGGGGTCCAGCCCACCGGTGGGCTCATCGAGGATGAGCAGCTCGGGATCGTGGGCCAGGGCCACCGCCATCTGCAGGCGCATGCCCATGCCTCGACTGAGCTCCTTGACCTTCTTGGTGGGATTGAGGCCCGCAGCCTGGAGCTCGGCGTCGTAGCGCTCCTGGGACCAGGTGGGGAAGAAGCGCCCGATGCCGCGACCCAGGTCCTTCAGGCGCCACTCGGGGTTGTAGGGCGGGGCATCGAAGACGACGCCGATGCGCTCGTGTCCCACAGTGGTGGCCGAGCCGGAATCCGGGTGGATCATGCCCAGGGCGGCCTTGATGGTGGTGGTCTTCCCCGAGCCGTTGGCCCCGACGAAGCCCGTCACGTAACCGGCGGGGACGGAGAAGGTGACATCGTTGAGGCTGAAGTCCGGGTAGTGCTTGGTCAGGTGGGAGATCTCGACAGGGTTCACTTCTTGTCCTTGGAGGTGGTGGAGGTGGTGATGATGGTCTGAAGCATGGTGTGGAGCTCCTCATCGCTGAGCTGGGCGAGGCGCGCACGCTCCACGGCACGGTCGAGGTGCTCCTCGACCTCCCGCAGCACCTGCTCGCGCACCAGCTCGGAGTCCCGGGGCAGGACGAAGTAGCCCTTGCCGGGAACATTGGCCAGGAAGCCCTCGGCGACGAGGTCGGAGTAGGCGCGGGTGGTGGTGATGACGCTGACGCGCAGGTCCCGGGCCAGAGCCCGGATCGAGGGCAGCATCTCGTCGGCCTCTACCTGGCCGGTCAGGATTGCGTCCCTGACCTGCTGGGCGATCTGCTCGTAGATGGGAACTCCTGCCGTGTTGGACAGGACGACCGAGAGCGGCATGGCAACTCCTTCTGTACATACACACTATAGACAGTATGTGCACGGGGGAGTCAAGTGCTGGTCCACCGCATTCGGTGTGGGACACCGGTGGCCGAGGCGCCTCGGAGCAGAGACGACCCCGGCGACCGGGCCCAGGTGCAGGCCCAGTCGCCGGGATTCAGGAACGGGTCCGGTCACCGCACCCTTCAGACGCCGCCGCTGCGCGCCGTCGACTGCCGCGATGGCAGCCGGGCGGGGGAAGGCCGGCGAGGCGGGGCTTCAGCCCTCGCTTCCCTGCTGGCGGGTCTCAGTGTTGTGGCCGAAGTCCTCCACCTTCGGACTGTTGCCGGCCCAGACCACCTCCGCGTTGGTTCCCTTGATGACGACGCGGTCGACGTCCTTGACGTAGACGGTGACGTTGTTGCCGGAGATGGTCAGCAGGCCGACGTAGTCGGCGAAGACCTTCGTGTTGTTGGCGGCAACACTGAGACTGTTCACCTCCCCCTCGATACGGACGTCGTCGCCGGACTTGTTCAGGAGCATGGTCGGGCTCGCCGAGACGGTCTGCTCCACGAACTCCAGGTCGCTCAGCCAGTCACTGTCGGTGATGGTCGCCCGAGCGCCGGGGCGCTCACCACTCGCGGGCTGGGCGCCGGCCTCGGGTGCGCTGGAGCCGACGGCGGCAGGCGAGGCCTGTTCCTGGGTACTGGGCGCAGCGGCCTGCGATCGGGGCGCCTGGGAGGCGGTCGTCGCAGTCGTTGACGGCAACGACGCTACCGGCTGCTCCGACGGCGAGCCCTCCTGGCCCGCTGCTGCGGCGGTTCCCTGGTCGGTCGAGCCTCCACCCACTGAGATGGAGCAGGCGCTGATGCCGGTCAGGGACAGGGCCACGAGGATGACGGCGGCTGCGCGGCGAGGACGGAGGGGACGAGTGGTCGGGGACATGGTTCTTCTCCGGTATTCAGATGTGGTGAGGGCGGTCGGGTGGGCATCATGCACGTGCGGTCTGATGGCCGGGCGGCGGTTCAGAAGGCCGGGACGAAGACCTCGACGCGGCGGTTGAGGCGGCGACCGGCGGGGTTGTCGGAGCCGTCGGGGTTCTCGTTGGGGGCCACCGGCTTGGTCTCGCCGTAGCCGACGGCCTCCAGGTCGGCGGCCACGCCGTCGGACTTCAGGGCGCTTGAGACGGCCTGTGCCCGCTGCTCGGAGAGCTTCTGGTTGAAGGCGTCGTCGGAGACGGAGTCGGTGTGGCCCTGGATTTGAACCTTGGGGGCCTTGGAGTCCTTGATGACGGTGGCCAGGTTGGTGAGCGTGGTCGAGGCCTCGCCGCGCAGCTCGGATGAGCCGAAGTCGAACAGGACGCTGTCCTCCAGGGTGATGACGGTGCCGCAGGACTGCACGGGCTTGGCGGCGTCGATGGAGGGGAAGGTGCCGACCTTGCCGGCCTTGGGGACGGGCTTGGCCGAGATCGTGGAGCCGTTGACGATGGCGGTGCCGTCGCCAAGGTTGGTGATGGAGATCGTGCCGTCGCTGTAGGTGCCCGAGCCGTCACCGTTGTTGGTGATGGAGACCTTGCCGTCGCTGTAGGTGCCCGAGCCCTTGCCGTCGAGGGTGATGGACTCCCCCGTGGTGGAGTTGCTGTAGGTCCCTGATCCGTCACCGTTGACGGTGACCGAGAGGTAGTCGTCGCTGTAGGTGCCCGAGCCGTCACCGTTGTTGGTGATGGAGACCTTCCCGTCGGAGTAGGTGCCCGAGCCGTCACCGTTGTTGGTGATGGAAACCTTGCCGTCGCTGAAGGTGCCCGAACCGTCACCGTTGTTGGTGACTGAGGTGCTCCCCGAGCTCGTGGTCATCGAGCCATCACCGCCCAGGACCGTGGAGCCGGAGACGAGCGATCCGCTCGCGTCGCAGCGGGCGGGCCTGACTGTGATGCCGGGCTGAGAGGTGATGGAGCGCGTGAGATCCGGGGTGAAGGCGCCCGTGGACTGGGTGAGCAGGCTGAGATCGGGCAGGGAGATCATGGGGATCGGGGGGATCTGTCCGGGCTCGTAGCCGGCGACGGCCTGGCCCGCAGAGGCGGCCGTTCCCGACGCCGAGGCGGAGGCGGAGCCCTGGGCGCTTCCCGCGGAGCCGGCGGAGTCCGAGCCGGCCTGACTGGCCTGGGCCTGCTGCCCCTGAGCCTGCGAGGACGAGCCGCCTCCGACGGACAGGGAGCAGCCGCTCAGCGCGAGGGCGGTGATGAGGGCCAGGGAGGGCAGGGAGATGAGTGCTTTCGTCATGCCCTGAACGTTACTGAATCGTTGTCGCCGCCCGGTTCCTGCCCTGTCGCAGGACTGCGACAGGGCAGGAACGAGGCCCGGGGACTCCGGCATGGGGAGCACAACCGTGATGCGGCCGTGACTGTCGGGCTATAGTCGAATCATTGCGGCCTGCCGGTTGATTCCGGCTATCACCGATTGGAGCGTACTCATGAGACAGCGTGGTTCTCGTCGTCGATTCGCGGGGATGGCGGGCGCCGTGCTGCTCGCCGGCTCCCTGGTGCTGGCCGGGTGCTCGTCAAGCAGCCCGAAGGGCGGCGGCACCGTGCCACCACTGAACACCGCAGCCAGTAGCGCCAGCGCATCCACTGGTGCGACGGCGTCGGCCGGGGCCTCGGCATCGCCAGGAGCGAGCAGCGCCGCCGGCACCGGCCCCGTGACCCCGGAGTCGATGTCCGACCCGGACCTGGGCTACACGGTCGTCTCCATCCCGGAGAACCTCGACCCCACCCAGACCGAGGTCCTGCGCGCCTACTTCGCCTACGACAAGGCGACCTGGCGCCTCTGGTTCAGAAACGAGGGCCTCGACACCATGCATACCGTCGCCACAGGTCAGTTGTTGACAGAAATTAAACACAACGCCGCTAAGAAGAATGGGAGCCTGTCTCGACCCCCGGTAAAAATATCGGTGAGCGAAGTGACCGCCTCCAATGACGGTAATGGCTACACTGTCGCGACATGTCTCGACAAGACTCAGATGACATCAGTTGATGCGCAAGGGAAAGATATCACCGACCCCAACAATCAAATCTATCTGCCGTCCGCAACATTCATGACGCAAGGACCCAACGGCACTTGGCGAGCCAGCCTTGAAGATAGTGGCACCCCCAACAGCTGCTCGGTGAACTGACGAGAGGATCCCCAAGTGCGCAAGCAACCAATGGCGACAGGAACTGCATTTCTACTGCTCATCACCAGCCTATCTGCAGCGCCAACTGCATATGCCGGGAAGGACAGCAGTCAGGTGGACGCCTCGTCGACGCAGAGTGTGGGCGGCGGGGAGATCTCGGTGAACATCACCGAGCAGTACACGACAGCCTCATCCGGAGGCGGCGGAGGCGAAACGGTCTCGTCGTCGACATCCATAAGCGTCAAGCCCTCCTGCTACTACGAGAAGCAAAAAGATCAATCGCAGGTAGGCAGAGACGCCTTCGACATCCAGGACAGCGGCAAACTCAATCAGCCAGATGAGGTCGAAAGGATGTATTCCGGTTACAAGCAATGGATGAAAGATAGGCAACCGGGAACCTGGTGGCACGTAGAATGCAACAGGGACGCCTTCGAGGACCTGAGCGCCATGCAAGCCGCCCGCAACCGCATGACCCCCAATGGGGCACCTTACCTGTGGGTCCCGGACAGCGAAAACGGTGGGAAGCCGCCGGCGCCCTATATCTCCGGGCGCACGCTCGCGACTGCGGCGTGGAAGGCGGTGAAGATTCCGCAACCGACCATTGAGACCAACCCCAAGGTCGGTTCTCAGGGCGCCACCCTGGTCGGGATGGACACCTGGGTGTGGGCCACGGGCAACACCCCGCGCTCGGTGACCGTCACCGCTTCCGCAGGGGCCACGTCGGCGACAGTCACGGCAGCCTCGGCCGGTCTCCAGCTCTCCGCCCCCGACGGGAAGCCCTCATGTCAGGGTTTTGGTATTGCCTGGCACTCAGGAATGCCTGAGGGATCGAGCCCCTGCACCATCTCCTTCAACCGCAGCTCGGCGCACCTGGGCGGCACGACCCCGCTGACGGTGTCCGTGGCCTACTCAGCCACCTACACCGCCACCGACGGCTCCGGCGGTGACCTGCCCGCGATCACCGCCACCAACACCATCAACCTGCCGGTCGCCGAGGTCCAGACCCTCACTACCAACAGCAAGAACCCCCGTCAGAACTGAATCCACCCACGCAGCAGGGACGACATCGCGGGCACGCCCCACCGCGCGCAGCAGAAACGACGGCTGCGCCTATGGCACCTCCTTGCGCCTCAGAGTTGGCCCGTCAGCAACTGGCGGAATGGCGGGAATCATTTCCCGAACCAAAGCCTTCATACCTTCGAGCGATTTCGGCCCGTACGTGTGTCCCGAAAAGTTATTGTAAACGAGTTCCACCTGAAGTGCATGGTTATCCGGGTACAGCCAAGCAACAGAGATCCCATCGTCATGCGCCCACATGTAGCCTCGCCCTTCGATTCCGTCAAGGACCAGTCGCTCGTGCCCCTCGGCTTCAATCTCACTGAACAAGTGCCCACTGTCCACACTCAGGATACCACCTGGAGCATATGCGATAAGTAGCGAAGAGAGATTGTCGTCACCGCTCTCGTGCCCTGTGATCGTACAGTAGAAAGCACTCTCTTGCGGCACCTTGGTCGGGTCAGTGGAATCATTACTGTGACGGTACACATACTCTTCAGAATGGAAGGACAGCCCCTCTAGCAGCAATCGATTCGAGACCACTTCACATAGGGTGTCATCTGCAGAAAACACAGCGCTATCAGAAGGAGTACTGGAGTCCCCTCCCCCCTTGCTATCACCCCGGACGCATGAGGTGACCCCCGAGAACAGGAAGACAGCGGCAACTGCGCAACTCAAGCCCATGAACGAACGTCGCATACGCCCCACCTTTGAATCTATCTCAATGGCATCCACTAACCAAACCACTTAGTTTGTTCTCGGAGCCGCAGCGGCCTTACCTCCTGCAACTTGATGTTCAGCATCAACCTGACCATCGGCAACAGATGACTCCACTTTGTTCAAGGGCCTCAGGTTACTGTCACCCGCAACTCCGTTATTCTTCCAATCTAACATTTCTGCTACCTGCTCATTGCTAAGAGAGTTCGCATCAATCGACGGACGCCCATTGGCGTCCTCACGATACCATCCCGTTTTATTATGCTCAGGAGATGGCTTCACGCCTTCCCCTGAAGCCATCTCATGATTAAGAACAATTGCGTACCCTTGAGCTTTGCGACGGTTGTAAGAGTTCTCGGCCGAGTTAGTTGTATCAACCTCGGGGGAACCCAGCTGTTTCAATATAAAATCAGTTGTCATCGGTTGCGTGATGTTCGATGCGATAGAGTACGCAGCTGGAGCCCCTGTTCCTGCACTTGCCGCACTGATCATCAAACCGATCGCAGTGTTCGCAACGGCCATCGAAGTACCAACAGTTTTATTTCGCTGTTCTTCTATCTTAGCTGCATCATCCTTATTCTTTTTGATGTCATCATCAAAACGCATGTTAGAAAGCTGCTCCAAGTATGCCGTCGTTGCTGCGCTCTGCTGATACTTGTTTTTAAAGTCTTCCTCTCCAGATCCATTCTTAGCGGCGCTAGCGGCAGCCTCAATTCGTTTCCCGTGATATTTTCCAGCAGCAACAGATACTGTCGCCATGGCATCCGAATTGTTCCCGAACCTGTATACAAGAGTCGAAATATCTTTGGCGTCAACTCCCCATTTGTTAAGACCCGGTCCATCCCCGGACCCTGAGTATGAACTGCCGGAACTCGCCGCCGCTAACTCTTCTGGAGAATTCGCAACAACCACAGCCATATTCTTTTGCATCGCTTCCGAAAACTTCTCTTTAGGCCATTTATCGCTAGCGAAATACTTCATTCCTTTTGCGGCTGCATACGTTGCCCGTGCATCACCTTCAGCGTCGGGGTGATCAGCATCGGGATTCCTAAACGATGAAGCTTGAGCAAGTGCAGCCGAAAAATTTTCGATCGGACGAGCAGCTTTGCGCTTGGATGATTTCGGTGCCGGAATGGCGTCCCAGTCACGCGAAGTGAGCTTTTCCCATCGATGCTGGGTGTCCTTGTCTGGGTTCCAATTGCCATCCTTATCGACCGATCCTTTTCCACTGAGATAAGCGAGGGAAAGGTCTTTATCTTTGGCCATGAGTTCCATGACGCCAGCAAGCGGGTCTGTTGAATACTCAGTAGTTAAATAGGTAGTTCCAGACGAGATGGTCTTTGGGTCTATTTCCTCAAGGACATCCGCTGCATTAAGAATAAAACCGGAGCCATACTTTGTTCCAGTCGTTGTCACAAGCGCGTTGAACGCTGCGGCGTCATCCGGCGATTTTGAAGTATAAATCGCGACTCCGAAGTCTTTTCCTAGCCCCTCCCCTCCGACACCAGGCTGAGACGCCCCAGCCAGAAGGTGTCCAAGGGTATCTGTCATGAGCTGGATTTTGTTGGGGTCCGTCGCGAACGTCTGATTAGCGTTGTTAACCAGGGTGAGGTAGGCTCGAGCCCCTCCGACAGACTTCACAAATGAGGCTCCGTACGCTGGGACGTCTTGATGCTTTTCTATTTCCGCTCTGAGTTTCTCGGCTTTCGCCGCGTCACCAGAGTTTACCGCCGTTTGAAGTTCCTGCGCTTGCTTTTTTGCATTGGCGGCAGCTTGCGTATTATATGTCCGAACGTTAGAAGCGGTATCCATACTTGCCCAATAGGCCGCAGTGTCAGTTGTTCCCTCAGGAGGGTCAGGAAGGTAGTATGTGTACGTCCCATCAGGATTCTTATTGTCAACCCCATTAGAATTGAGGTTGACGACCTCTGTCCTGCGAGCGTTCAGCTCCCTTGCCAAGCCGATGATGGCGGAGGCGCACCCGGCCAGCGTTGTTGACGACCCGTCTCCGCCCAATGAATCAGGTTGAGTTGAGGACCCATCAGGAGAAGAAGGACCCGCCCCCCCAGGAGTGCTGGGAGCACTGCCGTAGGCGCGTGCAGCCTCTTCCACTGTTCCAACGGGGTGAGAGTTATTCTCGCTGGATTTGTAGATCTTAGACCTTTGAGAGGAGACAAAGGCGCCATACTCATTCAGGCGACCCTCCTGCGTCTTAGCCTTTTCGGGATCAATCTTAAAGAATGCCATGTTTATTGTACTCCGTCATTCGGTTTTTCAAAGTGCGCCAACTGCCGTGGATTAGAATATTTTCCAGTTCGCTTCTGTTGAATGCTCGTTCGGATCAACTTTTTTCCCTGGATACGCTTCCTGCTGCGACGCCGCGGAACTTAGGTCACTAATAATCGTCGCCATGACTCCAGAATCGGAATCAACAGAGTCAACAGCCGTCGTCATCTTTGCAGACAGCGTCTCCGCCACAGGGGAATCCCATATCCCATCAAGTCCCGACTTCAAGGTCTCAACAGAGCCTCCCGAGGTCGGCGACCACCCACGAAGATTAGTTTGCGAGGTCCTCGCCGTGGAAAGAACATTATTAGTGGCAATCAACTTTTTGTTGTCGACCTTCCCATCATTTGACTTGCCATCTTTCGAATCGGCAGGAGGGGGATTCTCGCTCATCGAGGCTCCTTAGCTTCACTACGGACTTCCAATCCCAGGTCACTTTACCGTAACACCCACAGATCCGCCCGCGTATGTAGAGGCTCGGTTCAGGTTCAGGAGGCGACCGGCGGCCCCGCGACGGGCAGGCTCAGCCATACCCGGGTCCCCACGCCCTCACGGGAGGCCATGCGCACGCTGCCGCCGTGGCGACGCACGATCGTGGACACCAGCGCCAGCCCCAGCCCCGAGCCCGGCAGGCCCCGGGCGTTACCGGCCCGGGCCAGCTCACTCCACACGGCCGGCAGGTCCGCCTGCGGCATCCCGATCCCAGTATCGGCCACCTCGATGGTGACGGTTCCCGACTCCTCCCGACCGCGCACCTCCACGGTCCCGCCGGGCGAGGTGTACTTCGAGGCGTTGGAGATGACGTTGTAGACGGCCGAGTACAGCAGGTCGCCGTCGCCGCGCACATGCGACAGCGGCCACGGAACCTGCGGCAGGTCCAGGCGGATTCTGGGCCCGCCCCCACGCGCCGCCCCCTCCTCGCCGACCGCCTGGGCGGCGTCGTGGACGGTCTCAGCGATATCGACGTCCTCCAGTGAGAGCGCGGCCGTCTCCAAGTCGGCCAGCTTGCGCAGATCCGTCACCAAGCGCCCCATGCGGCGGGCCTGAGCGTCGACGACGTCGACCCGGGCCTGCAGCTCGTGAGGCGGGGCCTGCGGCAGGTCGGCGACGGCGGCCCGCACCGCCGTCAGCGGGTTCTTCAGCTCGTGGTCCAGCCGGCGCAGGAACTGCTGGTGACGGGACCACGCCTCCTCCTGGGCCTGGCTTCGCCCCCGCTGCACCGCCAGGCGCAGCCTGCGGCGGATCACGGTCACAGCCAGGGCGAGCAGCAGCAGCACGATCCCGATCTCCGCCACCACCAGCGGCACTGCCGTGGAGATCACCACCGGAGCCAGCCCGAAGGTCGCATAGGAGGCCGCCACTGCGACGGCCACGACCGCCACCGCCAGCACCCATCCGATCCAGGCGGCCCGCCGGGGCTTCTCCGTAGGGGGGTCCAGAGGTGCAGGGGCGGCTTCGGCGGCGGCCCCGGCCAAGACCTCGACGCTCCGAGGCTCAGCCGTCGGCCGCTGCGGGTCGGCCTGCAGCGGATGGAGGTCGGCCGACTGCGGACGGTTCCCCAGGTCACCCGCCAGCGGGGGGCCGGCCGGCTGCGCGGCCGGCACCCCGGGCCGGGTGACCGGCACGGTACGCGGCCCACCCACGTCCACCGCCGGCTCCATGTAGCGGGTACTGCCGTCCTGCGCGGGCGCCGGACGCGGCGGGACCGAGGGCGGCAGTTGCGGCGGGATCGACGAGCCGCTCATGCCCGGACCTCGGCCCGGAAGCGGTAGCCGACGGAGGGGACCGTTTCGATGTAGGTGGGGTTGGCGGCGTCGTCGCCCAGGGCCTGGCGGATCTCGCGGATGCGGTGGTCGACGGCGCGCGTGGAGGTGGCGAAGTCGATGCCCCACAGGGAGGCCAGCAGGGCGTCCCGGGTGTGGAGCTCACCGGGATGGCTCATGAGGTAGTCCAGGAGCATCGTGGCCTTGGGAGTGAGCGTCACCTCGCGCCCCGACAGGGTCACCCGCCGCGAGGTCCGCTCCAGGAGCAGCTCACCGGCCATGAGCCGGGAGGCGGAGGTCAGCGGCTGGGCCACGCCGCGGGTGCGGCGCAGCACTGCGCGGATCCGGGAGGCGAGCTCGGCGGGGTCGAAGGGCTTGGACAGGTAGTCGTCGGCGCCGTCGTCGAGGGCTGAGACCCGCTCGTAGGAGGCATCCACCTGGGTCAGCAGGATGATGGGGGTCCAGGCCCCACCGGCCCTGACCCGCCGCACCAGCTCGCGGCCGTCCATCCTGGGCATGAGGACGTCGGAGACGATGATGTCCACCTGGTAGGAGGCCAGGATGTCCATGGCCTCCGCCCCGTCCGAGGCGAGCAGGACCCGGTACCCGCCGCGCTCCAGGTAAGGGCCCAGGGAGCGGCGGATGGGGGCCTCGTCGTCGACGAGCAGGACAGTGGCGGACGGAGCCGGTGCGGCGGGCTGAGTCACGGCAGTCTCACTGGGAGAGCTTCCCGGTGGTGTTGTTGGCGCCGCCGTCCTGGACCGCCGGGTCGTCGCCCAGCCAGTGGACGGTGACGCCCGAGCCCTGGATGTTGAGGTGGTCGATGTCGCGGGCGTAGACGGTGACGTTGGAGCCCTGGACGGTGAGGGTGTCGACGTCCTCCGCGGCGATCTTGACGTCAGAGCCCTGGACCGTCAGCGTGTTGAGGTCACCCACCAGGTTGAGAGTGCTGCCGGCACCCTGAACGACATAGTCACCGGAGACCTCGGTGCGCTGACCGGTGCTCTGGATGTCCTTCCAGGTGGGGTCCGTGATGGGGGCGTCGTCGCCGTCCTTGTCGTCATCCTTGTCGCCGTCCTTGTTGCCGGGGGCGGCCGTGGCCTGGGCCGAGCCACCGGAGGAGGACTGGGAGTCGGCAGTGGCGGCCCCCTTGGCATCGGTCTTGGACGAGCCCTTGGAGTCGGCGCCCTGAGTGTCCTTCTGCTCGGACTGGGCGGCGGGCGAGCCGGAGTCCCCGGAGCCGGAGCCGTTGACGGACAAGGAGCAGGCGCCCAGGCTCAGGGACAGGGCCAGGGCGGCGGTACCGGCGAGAACGATCTTGGGCAGACGCATGATGAGGTCCTCTCAGGAATCATGTGGGGAGTTGTACAAGGAATACAATACCGGCCGATTATCCCCTCCTCGTCGCAGTGCTGTCGCAGAACTGCGACACCGGCCGCGATGATGCTCACGGGTCACTGGGCTTGCGCGGACGGGGGCATTCTGCGCCGTCGGGGACCCTTGCTCGCAGCCGGG
Source organism: Actinomyces sp. oral taxon 175 str. F0384 (assembly GCF_000223355.1). Classification (NCBI taxonomy): domain Bacteria; kingdom Bacillati; phylum Actinomycetota; class Actinomycetes; order Actinomycetales; family Actinomycetaceae; genus Actinomyces; species Actinomyces sp. oral taxon 175. The sequence goes on along the minus strand of NZ_AFUR01000001.1, from coordinate 23,511 downwards.
GGCATTCGACGCCGTCGGGGACAGGAAGCCGGTCCCCGGACGCGCGGACTGTCCCCGACCGGAGGGGAACGCACCCGTCCGCGTGGAATGTCCCCGGCCAGGGCTCACGACGACGGCCAGCAGCAGTGACCTGCGGCGGCAACCGGAGGCAGTGGCCGGCGACGGCAGCAGCAGCGACCTGCGGCGGCAACCGGCGGCAGTGGCCGGCGACGGCAGCAGCAGTGCCGGAGGCCTGCACCAACGCTGCACGTCCACGCCAAGGCCGCAGGCCCGCACCGCCACCGCGGAGCCCCTCAGCCCTCCGTCGAGGCGGCCGCCTTGCTCGTCGCCGTCTTAGTGGCGGTCTTCTTGGTGGCGGCCTTCTTCGTGGTGGTCTTCTTCGTCGTCGTGGCCTTCTTGGCGGTGGTCTTGCGGGTGGTGCGCTTCTTGGCCGGGCCCTTGGCGCGCTTGTCCGCGAGCAGCTCGAAGGCCCGCTCGGCGCTGATGGTGGCCGGGTCCTCACTGCGGGGCACGGTGACGTTGGTCTGCCCGTCGGTGATGTAGGGGCCGAAGCGACCGTCCTTGATGACCACCGGCTTCTCAGTGGCCGGGTCCTGACCCAGCTCGCGCAGCGGTCCACGGGCGGCCGCCTGACCTCGACGCCGCTTGGGCTGGGCGAAGATCTCCAGGGCCTGCTCCAGGGTGACGGTGAAGATCTGCTCCTCGGTCTCCAGGGAGCGCGAGTCCGTACCCTTCTTGAGATAGGGACCGTAGCGGCCGTTCTGGGCGGTGATGTCCTCCCCCGACTCCGGGTCCTGCCCGACGACGCGCGGCAGGCTCAGCAGGTCCAGGGCCTGCTCCAGGGTCACGGTGGACAGGTCCATGGAACGCAGGAGGCTGGCGGTGCGGGGCTTGGGCTTGGCCGCCTTGGTGGTCTTCTTCGTCTTCGCAGTCTTCGCCGCCTCCGCATCGGCCGTCTCCTCCGGCTCGGGCAGGACCTCGGTGACGTAGGGGCCGTAGCGGCCGTCCTTGGCGATGATGACGTGCCCACTGGCCGGGTCGACGCCGAGCTCGCGGCCGTCGTCGGCGGCGCGGGTGAAGAGCTCGCGGGCCTTGTCCACGGTCAGCTCGTCGGGGGCGAGGTCGGCCGGCACGTTGGCGCGCTTGCCCTCGCCATCCTCCAGGTAGGGGCCGTAGCGCCCCACCCGCAGGGTGATGCCCTCGCCGATCTCGATGGAGTTGACGGCGCGGGCGTCGATCTCGCCGAGGTTGTCCACCAGCCCCTTGAGCCCCTGGGCACGCAGCGCGGCGGCCGCGGCCTCGAGCTCGCCCGAGGCGGCCTGGGCGGTCTCCGGACCACCGGCATCGCCCTGCCCGTTGTAGAAGCGCCGCAGCCAGGCGACCCGGTCCTCCTCGCCGGCGGCGATCCGGTCGAGGTCGCGCTCCATGGAGGCGGTGAAGTCGTAGTCGACGAGCTCGGTGAAGTTCTCCTCCAGCAGCCGGGTGACGGCGAAGGCGAGCCAGGTGGGCACCAGGGCCTGGCCGCGGTGGTCGACGTAGCCGCGGTCGGAGATGGTGGACATGGTGGCCGCGTACGTTGAGGGGCGGCCGATCTCGCGCTCCTCAAGGGCCTTGACCAGGGAGGCCTCGGTGTAGCGCGGCGGCGGCGTGGTCTCGTGACCGGAGGCCTCGGCAGCCAGGGCGGCCAGCTCCTGCCCGGCGATCATCGAGGGCAGGCGCACGTCCTTGGAGTCCTTGGCGGCGGCGTCGTCCTGGTAGCGCTCGGCGTCGCGCCCCTCCTCGTAGGCGGCCAGGAAGCCGCGGAAGGTGATGACCGTGCCCGACGCCGTCAGGCCGGCCGTGGAGAAGGTCGGGCCGGAGTCGCGCGACTCGCCGGCCACCGGCGTCAGCGGCACCTCGACGGTCACCGTGGCGGTCGAGCCGACGGCGTCGGCCATCTGGGAGGCCACGGTCCGCTTCCAGATGAGCTCGTAGAGGCGGAACTGGGCTCCGGTGAGCTCGCCGGAGACCTGGGCCGGGGTGCGGAAGTGGTCGCCGGCGGGGCGGATCGCCTCGTGCGCCTCCTGGGCGCCCTTGGACTTGGAGGCGTAGACGCGGGGGCGCTCGGGCACGTACTCGGCCCCGTAGAGCTCGGCCACCTGCGAGCGGGCCGCGGCCACGGCCTGGCCGGACAGAACCGTGGAGTCGGTGCGCATGTAGGTGATGAAGCCGTTCTCGTAGAGGCCCTGCGCCACGCGCATGGTCTCGCGCGGGTTCATGCGCAGCTTGCGGGAGGCCTCCTGCTGGAGGGTGGAGGTGGTGAAGGGGGCGGCCGGGCGGCGCTTGTAGGGCTTGTCCTCAACCCCGACCACCCGCGGCTCTCCCCGGCCGATGGCCTCGGCCACGGCCGTGGCCCCCACCTGGTGGAGGTGGACGGCGGAGGCCTTGAGCGCGGCGGGGCGCAGCTGGCCGTCGTCGTTGAAGTCACGGCCGGTGGCCACGCGCCGCCCGTCGAGGGTGACGAGCCGGGCGGTGAAGGAGGCCTCCTGGCGGGCGGTGACGTCCACGGCGGACAGGACGGTGGAGAAGGTGGCCTCCACCCCCCAGTAGGAGGCGGAGCGGAAGGCCATGCGCTCGCGCTCGCGCTCGACGACGAGGCGGGTGGCCACCGACTGCACGCGCCCGGCGGACAGGCCGGCACGGACCTTGCGCCACAGGACCGGGCTGACCTCATAGCCCACGAGGCGATCCAGGATGCGGCGGGTCTCCTGGGCGTCGACGAGGTGGATGTCCAGCTCGCGGGTGTTGTCCAGGGCCCGGGTGACGGCCTCGCGGGTGATCTCGGTGAAGACCATGCGGCGCACCGGCACCTTGGGCTTGAGGACCTGCTGGAGGTGCCAGGCGATGGCCTCGCCCTCGCGGTCGTCGTCGGTGGCCAGGTAGAGCTCGTCGGCCTCCTTGAGGGCCTTCTTGAGCTGGGTGACCGTCTTCTTCTTGTCGGGGTTGACGACGTAGTAGGGGGTGAAGTCGTCCTCGACGTCGACCGCGAACTTCCCGTAGGGCCCCTTCTTCATGGTGGCGGGCAGCTCGGAGGGCTGCGGCAGGTCGCGGATGTGCCCCACGGAGGCCTCGACGTCGAACTCCGGACCCAGGTAGCCGGCGATGGAGCGCACCTTGTTGGGGGACTCCACGATGACGAGCTTGGTGGACACGTAAAGCCTTCCTCACGGGTGGTGCGCGGCTGGCCGCGGCGGGTGGGTCTGCGGGCGGTTGTCGCCGGGCCCTGGAGATCACCGCGGGATCGTGAGGATCCGGGCGATCCGGGGCCCCGACGAAGGGGGACGGCGGGGAGTCGGCGAGTGCCGGCTCCCAGCCGACTGTAACGCACCACCCACCTTTTCCAGCCAGGCAGTGCCCGGAAGAACGACTTTCGTCTCAGATGAGCTCGGCCAGGGCGCTGCGCACGGCCGCCAGGCGCTGAGCGGCGATGTTCTCGTCGTAGGGCAGGTGCAGTCCGCGGCACTCGGCGGCCAGCTCGGCCAGGGAGCGGACCTCGGGGAAGCCGCGGGAGGCGAGCTGGGCGACCTCGTCGATGATCGGCGAGCCCGAGGAGCCGGCCCCGCCGCCACGCAGGTCCACCCACTGCCCCAGGCGCCGGGCCGCGCGGTCCAGGCTGGAGGTCACGGTGCGCAGGGCGTCGTTGAGCTGGGCGACCTGGGTGCTCACGGCCTGCAGCACGGGCCCCAGGCCGCGGAAGCCGGACTCCAGCGCCTCGCACAGGTCCGTCAGGGAGTGCACGGCGTCCACCTCAGTGCCATCGAGGATGGACTGGGCGAAGCGCCCCACCATGAGGGTGAGCAGGCGCATGAGGGCCACGGAGAAGCGCAGCTCGGTGACCGACTGGTGCAGGACCTTGAGCCGCGAGGGCAGTGCGTTCAGCTCGGCGCCCGCGATGCCGGTGAGCTCGGCGATGCGCTCGCTGAGCATGAGCACCTTGGTCTGGGCGCTGTCGCCGACGTCGTGGGAGACCAGCTGGCCGATGCGCCCCACCCGCGCCTCCACCGCCCGGGCCGAGTCGTGGGTGGCCTCCATGGTGGTGATGAGCCGCAGGTACTCATCGAGCTCGTAGACCAGGGCGTCGGTGTCCTTCTCCATGGCGGCCACCGCGTTGAGGATCCGGGCCACGGCGCCCAGCCCCTCGGGGGCGGCCGCCGGGACGCGCACCCCGGCGGTGACCAGGGCGGCCACCTCACGCGGCAGGGTCGCCAAGGTCATGTCGTGCAGGGAGGGGAAGCCCAGGGCCGCCAGCTCCGCGGCCAGCTCACGACCACCGAACTCGCCGAGCTGGTGGCGTGAGGCGCCCCGGGCCTGAAGGTCACGCTCCTTGGCGCGCACCCGGCGGTAGGCCTCCTCGACCCGGTCCCTGGTGGCCCCGTCCATCGGCTTGATCCGCACCGACAGGTAGCCCTGGCGCAGCGGCACGATGGTGGCGAAGACCCGATAGTCCAGGCCGTCCACGGCACGGTTGGTGATGTAGCCGCAGGCCGGGCGCCGGGTCTGCAGATCGTCCCAGATGAGGCGGAACAGACCCGCCGGCATGTCCAGGTGACGAATGATGTTGTGCGGAGCCCCGATGAGACGCTCACGCGAGTAACGCGACAGCGTATCGAACGTCCGGTTCGTGTTCTGGATGACGCCTTTGAGATCCGTGGTGGAAAAGAAGATGTCCTGCGGATCGAACAAACGCTCGTAACCGACCTGCGACTCCATGGTGCTTTCCTTCAGGGTGAATAATTCGCGGGAGCACCTCGCCAGAGGACTATTCCTTCAGCTCCTCACACAGTGCCGGGAAGAAGGTAACGAAACGTGTGTGCCCGCGGAAGACAGTTTATGACATTGTCACCAATAAGGTGGGACCTATCTTGTAGATTATCGACAATTACTCCCCCAGGTGGCTCAGAGTCTCACGAACCGTCGCCACCCGCTGACGGATGACGGGTTCGTCCAAGGTCACAACGACACCGCGGGCCTTGGCGGCCAGCTCGGCCAACGAGGCCGTCTCCGGGAAGCCCTGCTCACCCACGGCGACGGCCTCACTCAGGGCCGCCTCGGCGTCGACACCCTCGACGAGCGCCTGGGCCCCCTCGTCCTGAAGAGCGCGGATCCAGCGCTGGAAGGGCCGCTTGACGCGGTCGAGGTTACTGACCACGGAGCGAAGATCGCCCTCCAGGCGCTCGGCCAGATTCGCCGCCTCCTGGCAGGAGGGCACGAGCTCCTCCAGGTCGGAGAGCATCGCCTCGGCGAGGTCGCCGATGGCGTCGCCGGACTCCCCCTCCTGGCCGTCCAGGACGGCGGCGGCGAAGATGCCCGCCATGAGGGTGTGCAGACGCATCATCGAGCTGCGGAAGCGCACCTCGGAGGCCGCCTCGTAGAGCGCCACGAGGGAGGAGTTGAGCTGGCGCAGTACCTCAACGGCCTGAGCCCCACGCTCCTTGACTCGCTCGGAGACGGTGGGCACGGAGGACTCGGCGTCGGGACTGGTCACCTCCCCCATGAGGGAGCCCACGCGGTCGGCCCGGTCAATGACCGAGCGCACCCCTCCGGCCCAGGAGCCCAGGCCGTTGATGAGCTCCTGGTACTCGCCGAGCTGGTAGATGAGCTCGTCGGTGTCCCGCTCGATGGCGGCGACGGCCTGCAGGACGGCGGACATGGGGTTGTCCGACTCGGCGCGCGGCGGCACCCGCACGCCCTCGACGACCAGCAGGGCCAGCTCGCGCGGCAGGGCGGCCCGGGCGAAGTTGTGCAGGTCGTGGTACTGAAGCTTCGCCAGCTCCTCGGTCAGCAGCGCCGCCCCGTGCTCGGCGACCTCCCGGCGCCCGTGGCCCTCCTCGGCGTAGGCACGCTCGGCGGCGCGCACGCGGGCGTAGATCTCCTTGACGGGCGTGAACATGGCGTGGTTGGTCGGGCGCACACGCACGGACAGGTAGCCGTCGGCCAGCGGAGCGATCGTGGCGAAGACCCAGTAGTCCCGTCCGTCCTGGGCCCGGTTGAGCACGTAGACGCAGGAGGAGCGTCCCTGCTCGAGCTCGTCCCACATAAGCTTGAAGGCACCGGCGGGCATGTCGTCGTGCCGGATGATGTTGTGCGGAGAGCCGACGAGCTCCTCGGGGCTGTAACGGGACAGCGAATCAAAGACCCGGTTGGTCCTGCGAATGACACCCTTGGTATCCGTCGTTGAGAAGAACAGGTCCTCGGCACCGAAGCGGCGCTCGTTGCCATCGACGTATTCCATGTCTCTCCTGCTGTTGCTGTCTGAGGGATGTATGAGGGAAATGAGGTCGACGCCGGTTCACCGACGGCGACACACTTGATGAGGGACGGCAGAGATACACTTGGCCGCTCTCTCGGGGGCTACGCTATGAAGTAACGTTCCGGTGCACGCGAATGTGGAGATCAACAACCAAGACGCATACCCGCTTAAGCATGTCACAGCGTTCGAGCCGCCGCGTCTCCGTTCGGTCTCAGATCGGTAACACAGTCGAGACACAGGTTGCGCTGTGGTCGAGCATAGCGCCTTCCTGTTGAATAGATGACGTGACTAACGCCCCCACCGAGAACCTCACCCGTGCCGACGGCTCCCCCTTGCGCGTCCTGGTCGTCGACGACGAGCAGATGCTCGCCGACCTGCTCGCCTCCGCCCTGCGTTACGAGGGATGGGAGGTCACCACTGCCGGGACCGGGATCGCAGCCGTGCGCTCCGCCCAGGAGATCGACCCCGACGTCATCGTCCTGGACATCATGCTTCCCGACTTCGACGGACTGGAGGTCATGCGCCGGGTGCGCGGCCACCGCCCGAACGTGCCGGTCCTGTTCCTGACGGCCAAGGACGCCGTCGAGGACCGCGTGGCCGGGCTGACCGCAGGCGGCGACGACTACGTGACCAAGCCCTTCTCCCTGGAGGAGGTCGTGGCCCGGCTGCGTGCCCTCCTGCGCCGCTCCGGGGCCAGCGAGGAGAAACCGGCCTCCATCCTGGAGGTCGGGGACCTGCGCATGGACGAGGACTCCCACGAGGTCTGGCGGGGCGAGGACGAGATCCAGCTGACCGCCACCGAGTTCGAGCTGCTGCGCTACCTCATGCGCAACCCCCGCCGGGTCCTGTCCAAGCCGCAGATCCTGGACCGGGTGTGGAACTACGACTTCGGCGGGCAGGCCAATATCGTCGAGCTCTACATCTCCTACCTGCGCCGCAAGATCGACAAGGGCCGCGAGCCCATGATCCACACGATGCGCGGCGTCGGATACGTCCTCAAGCCGGCCGCCGGCACCGATGAGCGCGGCTGAGCGCCCACAGATGTCCCAGCAGCCGGCACCGACCGGGCGGCGGATGAGCCTGCGCTCATGGCGGCCCGGCTCACTGCTCACGCCTCCCCGCAGTCTGCGCACCCGGCTGGTGGTCGGGGTGCTCGGGCTGGTCCTGGTCATGGCGGCCGTCATGAGCGCCTTCTCCACCGTCAGCCTGCGCCACACGCTCATGGCGCGCACGGACAGCCAGCTGATGGCGGCCGCCCAGCGCGCCGCCGACAAGCGCCACGACCTGACCCAGGAGGCCAGGAAGGCCTCCGATGAGGCGGCCCAGGAGGACACGAAGAACCAGGGAGACCAGCCCGACGCCGCCGGCGGAGGCCCCGATAAGCCCGGGATCCCTCCCGGCCTGGATGCCGCCGGACAGTCGACCGGCACGCTGACGCTCATTACTCCGCAGACGTCATCCTCCGACGGTGAGACCAGTGAGACCGCCGCTTACATCGATAAGAACGGCCACTACGCGTCCATCTCCAAGGAGGACTGCCGGCTGCTGCTGTCCCAGGCCACGGAGGACCACCCCGTCACCGTGGATCTGCACCACCTGGGCAGCTACCGGGTGGTGGCCACCCGCGATGAGGCCTCGGGCAGCACGGTCATCACCGGGCTCTCCCTGGAGGGGGACAAGGGGCTCATCCGCACCCAGCTGCTCATCGAGCTGGCGGTGGCCCTGGTGGGCGCCCTCGTGGTGGCCCTGGCCGGGCGGACCATGGTGCGCTCCTCGCTGGCGCCCCTGGAGCGGGTGGCCCGCACCGCGCACCGCGTGGCCTCCCAGCCGCTGGAGCGCGGCGAGGTGAGCATCGAGGACCGCGTGGAGAAGGCGGACCTGGACTCCTCGGCCGAGGTCGGGCAGGTCGGCGGCGCCCTCAACACGCTGCTGGGGCACGTGGAGTCCGCTCTGGCCGCGCGCCAGCGCTCAGAGACGCAGGTGCGCCAGTTCGTGGCCGACGCCTCCCACGAGCTGCGCACGCCGCTGGCCTCGATCCGCGGCTACACCGAGCTCATCCGCCGCGAGGGCGCTGACGCCGACCTGCCGGAGGAGGCCACCTACGCCCTGGAGCGCGTGCACTCCGAGTCGGTGCGGATGACGGCGCTCGTCGAGGACCTGCTGCTGCTGGCCCGCCTGGATGCCGGGCGCGAGCTGCGCCGCGAGGAGGTGGACCTGGTCGGCCTCCTGGTGGACACGGTGGCCGACGCCCGCGCGGCCGGCCCCGACCACGACTGGCAGCTGGATCTGGCCGTCCTGGAGCCTCCGGCCGACGCCACGCCGGAGGAGGCCGAGGACTTCCTGCCCGAGCCTCCGCTGGTCATCGGCGATGAGGCCCGTCTGCGTCAGGTCGTCGTCAACCTCCTGGCCAACGCCCGGGTGCACACGCCGGCCGGTAGCCACGTGACCACGACGCTGGCCCGCGAGGGGGACACGCTCATCGTGCGCATCCACGACGACGGCCCGGGGATCGCTCCCGACGTGCGCGACCGCCTCTTCGAGCGCTTCGCCCGGGGGGACTCCTCACGTGAGCGGCGCACCGGTTCGACGGGCCTGGGCATGTCGATCGCTCTGGCCATCGTCCAGTCCCACGGCGGGAGCATCGACGTCGACTCCTCCACCGCGCCCGAGGACCACGGGACCACCTTCAGCGTCAGGCTCCCGGCCGCCGCCGTCGAGGAGTAAGGCCGCGCGTCAGTCGCGGTGGCGGGCCTCGTGCTTGCGGCGGGTGCGGCCCCAGTCGGTCAGCGAGACGAGCGCGGACAGGGCCAGGCAGGTGACGCCGACGACGGCCACCGACCCGGTGGCGTAGGCGCCGAAGAGCTGCCAGCGCGTCTCCGGGCCGCCCAGGTGCCACCACACCCAGGCCCCCAGGGCGAGCGCCCCCAGGGTACACACGATGCCGGCGGCCGCCATGAGAATGTTGCCGAGGAGCTGGTGCCACAGGCGCGGCCCGGCGGCCGTCACCGGGATCGTCCCCACGGTGGTCAGCCCGGGCACCTCACCGGAGCTCTCCTCCCCGGTCCCCTCGCGCAGGGACCAGGGGGCGCGCCAGGCCCCGCCGGCCACGGCGAGAGCGCCCCAGGCCACGGGCACGAAGATCCCGGCCAGGACGTCGGAGGGGCGGTGCCACTGGCACACCAGGGTGGAGTAGCCCATGGCGATGGTGAACAGTCCCCCGGCCCAGGCCGACAGCGGCCGCCAGCGCCGCCCGGACAGCAGGATGAGGGCGACCGCGGCCGAGGCCGCCATGGTGGTGTGCCCCGAGGGCAGGGTGTTGGCGTTGTCCCAGCGCTCGGTGATGTTGAAGTCGGGCCGCCACAGGAACTGGTACTTGAGGATCTGGGTGGTCAGGTTGGCCCCGACCACGGCGACGACGGCCCACACCGCGCGCCGGTGGCTGCGCCGCAGCAGACCGATGACGAGGATCGTCACCACCAGGACGACCGCGGCCGGCATGGACACCACCGACAGGAGCCTGCGGGCGTGGGCGCTCACGTAGTGCGAGCCGATCTCCGAGCCCTCCAGGGCCATGGCGTCGAGGGCCTGGCCGGTGTGGGTGAACACGAACAGCCCCCACAGGCCGAGCGTCGCCGCCAGGCAGGACAGGGCCAGCAGGACCCCGCGCAGGCGCAGCTGTCCCAGGGAGCGGGAGGACTGCGACTGGAAGGAGGCCACCGGCCGATCGTAGGTTCTCGCACGCACCAACCAATAGGAAGTCAGCAGCGATTCCTGTGCGGGACTGCTCACGACTCACGTGCCTTCAGGTCGCTGAAGGGGTCCTCCCCCTGGCCGCCTGCGGCCGGGGTGATCGGCCCGTAGGGGGAGGCCGTCCTGGGGGCCGACTGCTCGATGGGAGCGACCTGCGGGTCCTGGGAGGCGTCGCTTCCGGCGCTCTGCCTCGCGGCGGCCGATGGGCTGATGACCTCGAGCTCGCTGGTGTCATCGGTGAACTGCGCATCGGCCACGGCTGCCCCGGCGGCCCCGGCGGGGCCGACGACGTCCTGCAGGGGGCGTCCGGGCCAGCGCTCGCGCGCACCGTCGTCGAGTGAGTCATCACCGCGGCCTGCCTCGCGGGCGGCTGAGCCCTTGACGGCTCGCCCGGCGGCACCACGGGTGCGACGACGACGCGTCCACCACAGGCGCACGAGGATTCCGACGACGACGGCCAGGATGATGACAACGGCCACGATGATGGCCTTCATCCAGGTCTGCATGGGGGCGGGCAGGGCCTTGGCCTCCTCGGCCGCGGCGGCCGTGGGGTCCATGGGGACGCGCTCGCCGGTGACCAGGAGGCGGTGGGAGTTGACGCCGTAGGGCGTGCAGGTGATGAGGGTGACCAGGTCGCGTCCGGGGACCTTGCGCAGGGAGTCGGTCTCCTCGGGCTTGACGACGGTGATGTCGTTGACCTCGTACTTGAGGGTCTGCCCCAAGGAGGAGACGTAGAAGACGTCGCCCTTCTTGAGCTGGTTGAGGTTGTCGAACATGGTCGCGGTGGAAAGCCCGGTGTGACCGGTGAGGACCGAGTGGGTGGAGGGGCCTCCGATCGGCAGGCTCGTGCCGAACAGGTGCCCGACTCCCTCCGTCAGGGTGCGGCTGTCGGTGCCGTGGTAGATGGGCAGGCTCACGTGGATGGAGGGGATGACGATCCGGGCCATGACCGGGTCGATGTCCATCTCGTGGAGGTAGGCCTGGTACTGGGGGGTGTCGGGGCGCTGCGACTCGAGCCAGGGGTCGAGGATCGGCGCGCTCTCCAGGTTGTTGTTGTAGGTCTCGGCGGAGGCGCGCTCCTTGGCGACGGTGTCCGGCCCGGCCGAGTTCACCGTGGCGGTGTACATCTTGGCCAGGCGCTGCTGCTCGTCGTTGTTGTGCTGGGTCGCCATGACCGGGTACAGGAGGACGGCGACGCCGACCAGGACCAGGACCAGCGGCAACCAGGTCAGGAAGCGCTCGCGCAGGACCTTGCGTCGGGCCGCCTTCTTCGGGTCAACCTCCGAGGAGCCGGGGCCGTCCGGGCCGGACTGCACGGCCGCGCCGTCGGGCTCCCCCTGGGCCTGGTTCGTGCGGGACTGGGAGATGCGGTCGCGAAGTGATGGGAGTAGCGCTGTCACGGAGAACCGTGCCTTCCTGCGTCGGGTTGTCTGCGGAGCTCGCTGCGAGAGACGGTGGGGATCGGTTGTGGGTTTAACGATTGGCAGGGAGGATCCCTGCGACGCCCGTGTGGGGGAGACGGGTTCTCCCGCCTCCCCCACACGGAAGCAGTCAGCGTGATGACGGCCGGCTGGGGCCGGTCACCTCAGTGGCTGCCAGAGGCTGTCAGTGCTTGGCAACGTGACGGCGCTTGTTGGCGTAGGCGACCACCGCGCCACCGGCCACCAGCAGGGCGCCGGCGACGGTCAGGAAGATGACGCCGTTGGCACCGGTCAGCGGCAGGCGGAAGCCGGCGTTCTTCGGGATGTCGGTCACGGTCAGGTTGGTCGGGGCCTTCGCCTCGGCGTCAGCGGCCAGGACCCGGAAGGGGATCGGGTCGGCCTGGAGGGTGTAGCCCTCAGGCGCCTTGGTCTCCACGAGGCAGTAGTGGTCCTCGTCGGTCAGCTGGTCCTTCTTGGCACCGTTGACGTAGTCGTTGGCGCGCAGGTAGTTGATCTCCACGGTGCCCTGGCCGGCGGTGGTGAAGGTCTTCTCCCCACCGACGGTCAGCGGGTCGACGGTCGGGGTGCTGGGGTCGGAGTCACGCAGCGTGGCACCGCTGGCGGTCTTGGTGCACTCGTAGACCTGGAACTGGGCGCCGTTGTACTTGGTCTTGTCGGCCAGGTCGTCCGTACCGGTCTTGGTGACGACCACCTTGCCGTACTTGGAGAGCACGGGGGTGGTGGGGATGCCGGGGATGTCCGTGGTGGTACCGGGGTTGTTCGGGTCCCAGGTGAAGTTGGGGCTGTCGTTGGGGATGAGGCCCGCGGTGTTGGACAGGTCGCCCTCGAGGTTGACGGCGGCGTCGAACTTGGCGGTCAGGGTCACCTCGATCTTGGTGTCACCGTTGCCGTTGTAGCGCGCCTCGGAGGCCTTGCGACGGCCCTCCTCGGTGAGCTGGATGGTGGCCCAGTTGTGGTCCTTGCCCTCGGCGGTGATGAGGGTGTAGTCGGTGCCGTTCGCCAGGGTCACCTCGTTCTGACCGACGATCTTGACGACCGGGGTGAGGGCGTCCTTGTTGATGCGCTTGTCGAGGCGGTCAACGACCTCGTAGCGCTTGATACGTGCACCGCCGGGGTAGTCCACCTTCGGGATGGAGGTGGTGATGGTGTAGGTGATGTCGCGCCCGGAGCCGGGGGCCGGCTTGTCGGTCACCTGCTTGTCCACACCGGAGAGGGTGTTCTTGGGGTAGACGTGGACGTTGTAGTTCCACTTGGCGGTGTCCTGCGGGTTGGTCATCGGCAGGGTGACGACGAAGTCCTCGGCCGGGATGACCTTGTCCGGGGTGCGCGTCTCGCTGACGAGGTAGGCACCGACCTCGGTCTGGGCGTCGGTGAAGGAGGCCAGACCGTCAGCACCGGTGGTGATCTTCTGGGTGGTGGCACTCTTGAGGGCACCGGCCTTGACCACGTCACCCTTGAGGTCGGCGAGGGTCTTCCAGCCGTCGTAGGTGGTCAGGTCGACGTTCAGCTTGGTGATGGTGAACTCGACGTCGGAGACGGGCTTGCACTCGGCCTGGGGGTCCTCGTTACCGGTCCCCTCCTTGACGCCGTTGGTGTCGGTCTGCTCGCACTTGTGGACGGTCAGCGTGGTGGCCGCGTCGGGGTCGATGGTGGAGCCGTTCGGGTCAGCGGGTGCCGCCGCGCCGGTCGGGGCGACGAGCGCGCCGGCGGCGAGCGTCATCGCAGCGGCGAGGCCGAGGCCCCGGCGCGTGTTGAGGGAGTGCATTTCTGTTCTCTCCTGTGTTGTTGGGATGAATGAGGGATAGAAGGGGTGACCCGCGCGCGACGGAGCGGAGTCGTGGGTTCTTCTCGCGATCAGGCTGAGCGCCCGAACGAGGAAGTCTTTCGTTGACGCAGTGCCAGCAGGCCGGCGCCGGTGATGGCCGCGATTCCGACGGCGATGTTCATGCCGATTCCGCGTCCACCGGACAGTGGCAGGGTGCCGATCTGGAGGTCTCGGACGGTGATCGTGTCGTCGGACTTGCTGGCCCCGCTGCGCGAGACCGTCAGGGCCGAGCCGCCGGGAGTGGCGGTGATGAGCTCGATGCCCGTGTCGGTCACCTTGAAGCGGGCCGGCTTGGCCATGAGCTGGTGCCCGGCGGGAGCCTTGGTCTCCACCAGCCAGTACTCGCGGTTGATGGCCAGTCCCGTGGTGGTGAAGGTTCCGGTTCCCTTGCCGCCGGTGAAGGTCACGCCGTCGGTCAGGGGCTTGGCACCCGGGGTGGAGGGGTCCATCGGGTAGATGTCGAAGGCCGCGTCATCCAGGGGGCCCTGGCTGCCGGTCTTGACGATCGACAGGATGCGCTTGCCGGCATTGGGCGAGACGTTGGCGCAGGCCACGTCGTGGTCGGGCCGGGTGTCGGAGTCCTTGCCAGCCTGAGGAACGACCTTGTTGTACAGGCCGTGGCCGGGAACGAGGCGATCCTTCTCCGTGGTGCAGGCCAGCAGCTCATCGCTGTATCCGGCGGCCGACGGGTCGATCTTCACCGTGAAGGTGACGGTGTAGCGAATCGTCAGGCCCGAGTAGAGCTTCTCGTTGTCGGACAGGCGGTAGGAGCCGTCGGGCTGGGCCTCGACCGTCCGGGTCGGTCCCATCTCGCGCTGCACCTTGACCAGGGTCGGGTTGAGCCCGGGGGCGAAGGAGGGCTTGTCGTTGATCGGTCCGGTGGACACGGTCAGCGATCCCTCGTTGACCACGCTCACGGTGTAGACGACGTCGAAGGTCGAGCCGTTGCCCGGCTGGGTGGTGACCTCCTTGGAGAACTTCAGCTTGCCGTCGGTGGACAGGCAGCCGTGGTTGTTCCCCTCGCCGTCAGTGTCGCCTTCCATGGCGATGGTGTTGACCAGGCCGGAGGGCTTGCCGTCGGCGCGCTGGTGACCGCACTGGAAGTCGGACTCGTTGTAGCCCGGGGTGTTCTCGCGAACAGTGAAGGTCATCTGCATCGTGAAGGTACGGCTACCACCATCGGCCCCGGCCCGAGGAGCGGCGGCGAGGCTCTCGCCGGTGCCCCCCTTGATGAGGGTGATCGGTCCGTTGAAGGTACCGGTGGCGTCGTTCCTCCCGGGGAGGGTCACGCCCTGGGCGTCAACGCCCTTCTCCAGAATCCGCACCTTGTGCAGGTAGGTGCCTGCGGGCATCTGCGGGGTGTCGGTGAGGTCGGCGACCACCGGGCTGGCGACCAGCGAGGTGTTGGTGACCGTCACCGTGTAGCTGGAGGTGAAGGTGCCGTCACCGTTACGGACCACGTCAAGCGGGGTCTTGGAGGCCTTGAACTGGGGGTTGGCGGGCAGGGTGCCGCAGGCTGCGGCCTCCTTGGGCTGCCCGTCGCCCTTGGTGGTCACCGAGGCCTTGTTGTAGACGGCCTTGCCCTGACCGACGGCGCCGGGGGTGCAGGCTCCCTGGATGCCGGGCAGGCCGGCGTCGGGACCGGAGACGTTGAGCACCACCGTGTAGATGTGCTTCTGGCCCGCGGGCAGGGAGATGCCGGTCTTGACGTAGGGCACGCCGGCCTGAGGCGTCTCCGTGCCGGTGATGGCGCCACCGGAGATGCTGACCTTGTGGACGGTGACCCCGGTGGGGACCTGCCAGGCGTCATTGAGGTCGTAGGTGAGGCCCGCCTTGGCGGAGGGGTTGGTCACCGTGATGGTGTAGGTCTGGTCGAAGGTGGTGCGACCGTTGACCTTCTCGGTGCTCTTGGCGACCTTGGCGAAGGTCTTGTCGATACCGGCGTGCGGGACGACGGAGTTGACGACCTTGATCCGCACGGCTCCCTGCGAGGAGTCGGGCACGGTGAAGGTGACACCGCCGGCGTTGCCGTTGGCCGGGGCCACGGCGGTGGAGGCGAGCTCCCGCTCCTGGTTGCCGGGGTTGGTGACCACCTTGAAGGCGGCCGGGTCCTTCCAGCTGACGCTTCCGCCGGCCGAGGTTCCGGGCTGCTTGAGTCCCCTGGCGTCACGAGCATCCTCGGTGACGGTGCAGGTGGCGCCCACGCGCTGGGCGGGCAGGTCCGCGACGTTGCCCTTGGCATCCACCGGGATCTTGCCGGTGGAGGCACCCTTGCCGTCGGGACCCGGGGTGCAGGTGTAGCTCAGGGAGTAGGAGCCGGCCGTGGCGGCGTCGGAGGCGCCCTCAACGCTCTTGACCGCACTGACGGGGGTCTGCTGGGGCTTCTGGTGCACGACGCAGGTGACGTTCTTGCCCTCGCCCAGCACGAACTTGTTGTCCGCGCTGACGGGCACGTTGCTGCCGTCGTCGTTGGTGCAGACCCAGGGGCCGTTCTGCGAGTACCCGTCGGGGCCGTTGCCCGAGGACAGGCCGTAGGTGCCGCCGGCGGTGTAGACCTTGCTGACGGCGGGCGTGCCGCTGGCACCGGTGATGGTCTTCTGCCCGAAGAGCCCATCGGTGGCGGGCTTGGCGGTCAAGGTCCACTGCTCGGGCCTGGCGCTGCCGCCGTCGACGATGTTGACGAGGGTGACGCGCCCACGGCCGACGACGTACTCGTTGTGCCAGACGCACTTGACGGCGACCTCGTCCTGGCGCTCGGCCAGCTGGGTCTCATCGAGGCGGATGGTGCGCTGGTCGAGGTTCACGGAGTCGGACTTGTCCAGGCGGGTGGTTCCGTCGCGGCGCAGCAGCGGGGCGGCGCCGTTACTCACCGTGCAGCTGACGTCGCGCAGGAACCAGCCGGTGGACCAGACGTCACCAGTCGTCCGGTCGACGGCGGCCTGCGGGGTCGTGCCAGCCTCCTGCACCGTGGCGGCGTCGTTGGGGGCCAGCAGGGTGTAGTCCTTGGGGTCGACGTCCTCACCGCCCCAGGTGGGGGTCAGGGACTTGGGGGTCCCCCAGTTCTTGGCGCCGAAGGTTCCTTCCGGTGAGACGTTGACGTAGTCGAAGGTGGGGATCGTCAACGACCCTTGAACCGATGAGTCCGCCTTGACGTCCTTGGCGAAGGTCACCGGACGCTCCTGCTCGATCGAGCCGTAGAGGCAGCCGTAGGAGACGGCCCGCTCACGGGTGACGAAGCGGTCCTCCAGCTGGGAGGCCTCCTCCTTCTCCATATCGGCGCGGCACTGCTGGTTGTTTCCGTTGTTGACGAATCCCCACAGCTTGAGCTTGTACTTGATGCCGGTGTTGGGGTCCGTCCAGGCGGTGTCGGAGCGGTCGGACTTGATGTCGAGGATGTCGTCGGCGCAGCTGCGTCCGTTCTTGTCAGTGAAGTCCTGCGTCATGGAGCCGTTGAACCAGGCCAGGGAGCCGTTCTGGTACATGTAGGTGTAGGTGGACCCGTCGTAACGGCCAACATTCCCGTTCCGGTCATAGGCGTATTGCGTCCTCACCGACTGCTGGTCAGTGCCGTAGTCGCCGATGATGAGCTTGCCGTTCGAGTCGAGCTTCCCGGTGCACGTGTTGATCGTGTCGAACTCGGTCCACGGGAAGTCGGCCTGAATCGTCTGGGCGGTGTTGATATTGAAGCTGCCGTAGTAGGTGGTGCCCTTCGCCTGGGAGGGGTTGGTCACGGCGCTGTCATCGGAGTAGATCGGACTGTTGACGTGGCGCATCCGCCCCACGAGGAAGACGTTTCCGGCCTTGACACTCGTGGTGTTGGAGGGCTGGAAACCCAGCGAGGTCTGCACATCGCCCGGCTCGCCTTGGTAGTAGGTGGGGCAGGGGCCCTCGTCCACCTGGCGTCCATAACCGACCGCCGCGTACTGGCCGCTGCTGCCGTGAACATAGTCAGTCCAGTAGTTATTGGCCCCCGGCGTGTAGCGAGTGCAGGCACGCGAGTAGGCCCACTCCCACGGGTAGGAGTTGTAGCCGACTCCGTTCACCGTGTCGTACACCCGATCAACCGTGTCAACGGTGCGCACATAGGCGATCTGCACCGAGGTGTCCCCCAGGGGAATGGTGAGGTCATTGGTGGAGGCGTCCGCGGGAGGCGCCGTCCACGGCAGCGACACCATGGTCACCAGGACGATGGCAAGAGAACCGACCACCGCACAGAATCTGCGCAGTAGTCCTTCGCGCCCGCGCCGCGGGCGAAGTGATGACTGGGACATGCCGATGGATTCCGATCGTGAGGGATGGGTGCGCGGGGAGCGCACGACAAATGTGACTGCTGAGGAATGTAGGTCATCCGACCTCTTCCTCAACACCTCAGAATCGGCTCATGGGGCAACAATCGCGCATCATTGCACGTCGCAGACACTTTCCCTTGCAATGGCGCCGAACAGAGAGGGTTTCAGTTGTATCTCATTGATGACGGGGACGTCACGACGATAGAGGAAAGACAACAACAAACCCGCAACTATCTCAGAAAGGAATCATATCCACCGGACGTTCGCCGTCATTTGTTTCCCTCAAATCCCCATTCTGCCTGTCGTCACTTTCCTGGGCGCAGGAATCCCGTGGCCAGAAGATGACGGGCCGCCTCGACCATCTCCGCGCGCAGCGCCAGAGCGTC
Organism: Actinomyces sp. oral taxon 175 str. F0384; assembly: GCF_000223355.1. Classification (NCBI taxonomy): domain Bacteria; kingdom Bacillati; phylum Actinomycetota; class Actinomycetes; order Actinomycetales; family Actinomycetaceae; genus Actinomyces; species Actinomyces sp. oral taxon 175. The sequence continues at coordinate 5,530 of NZ_AFUR01000001.1, read as the reverse complement.
GGCTGCATTCAGCTCACTGAGGGCGGCGACCGCGGAGGCGACCTGCCCGACGCTCAGCTCGCCGTCGGCCACCCCGGCCAGGGCGGCCACCGCCGTGGAGGCTTGCAGAGTGCGCCCCAGTCCTCCGCCCTGACGCAGCAGGATGACCGTGGGCTCGGCCGCCCCCGGGATGAGGTGGCGCTCCTCGGTGACGTCGGGGGCCAGGAGCGGGCACAGGTCGGCGACGGCCTCGTCGTCGAGGCTGGCGAGCCGCTCGCGCACCTCCAGCACCTCGGCAACGTGCGGCCCCAGGACCCCCTGACCGGAGGTGGTCACCTCCTCCAGGAGGCGCCAGGGCTCGCGGGGGCACTGGGGACGGTGGACGATGAGGTAGCCGAAGCCGACGCCCCGCACGTCACGGGCCTCGAAGTCGTCGATCCACGCCTCCAGGGCGGCGTCGAAGGCCTCCGGGTCGCGCTCGGGGGTCAGGCCACCGTCGCGCAGCCACATGGTGGCGTACTCCACCGGGTCCTGGAGCTCGCGCTCAAGGATCCAGGCGTCGAGCCCCTCGGGGAGCCAGGCGGCCACGGCGTCGCGCCACGAGCCGGCGCCACGATGCTCCCAGTTGCCGAGCATGACCGCGCTCGCCCCAGGTTCGAGGTGCTCGCCGAGCCCGGAGACAAGCCCCGGCAGGATGGGGCCGCCGGCGTCGCGGTACTCCATGAGGGGCAGGCCGGCCTCGCGTACCGCCGGCGGGGTCAGGACGAAGGGCGGGTTGGAGGCGATGAGGTCGAAGCGGCGGCCGGCCACCGGCTCCAGGAGGGAGCCGTGCAGGAGCTCCAGGCGGCCGGTGCCGGAGCCGGGATCGACAGCGGTCTCGGAAGCGGCGTCGGCCTCTGAGTCGAGGTCGGAGCTGGGGGCGATGTCGGAGCCGGCGCCTGGAGCACCGGTGACGCTCACGCCGGCCAGGGCCGCGTTGAAGGCGGTGAAGGCCAGGGCGCGCGCGGAGATGTCGGTGGCCACCACGTGCTCGGCGTGACGCAGCAGGTAGAGGGTCTGGATGCCGCAGCCGCAGCCCAGGTCCAGGGCGGTGCGCACGGGCGTGCGCGGGGTCAGGCCCGCCAGGGTGAGGCCGGCGCCGCCGACGCCCAGGACGTGATCGGGGGCCAGGGCCCGGCCGGTGACGAGCTCGCCCAGGTCGGAGGCCACCCACCAGCGGACCTCGCCGGCGTCGTCGACGGCCTCGTGGGGGCGCAGGTCGACCAGGGCACGGACGTATCCGGCCCCGTCGGGCTCGCCGACCAGGCCGATGGCGGCGGCGCCCGCCGCTGCGGTGCGGGGCAGGGCGGCGTCGAGGGCGGTGGCGGGGACCGGATCGCCGAGCATGAACAGGGCGGTCAGGACGGCCACGGGTGAGGGGGCGGGCCCGGCGGCCAGGGCGGCGCGCACGGCTCGCAGGGCGGGCAGGCGGATCTCGCGGCGCAGGGCGGCGTCGGCGGCCTCGCCCAGGAGGGCGGCCACTGCCTCCACGCCCCAGCCGGAGTCGGCCAGGTCGGCCCGCAGGCTCGCCGCCTGCTCGGGCGTGGCCGCCGGGGGCGGGAAGGAGGAGGACTCAGAGGCGGACTGGGCGCTCGCGGGGCTCATGGAACCGACCGTAACGCGGGGCGCCGCTCATCTCCGGAGCCCCGCCGCACGGGAGGGCGCCGGGGTGCCCAGGGCTCCCCACCGGCTCACAGGAGACGGGCGGCGAGCTCGGCGTACTGGCGGGTCTTGACCTCGACGTCGTCGATGTAGCTGATGAGCATGACCTCCTCGGTGCCGTGGTTCTCGGCGAAGGAGGACAGGGCCTGGGCGACCTCGTCGTAGGTGCCCACGATGATGGCGGTGTCGCGCTCGAGGTAGCGCTCGACCTCGGCGCGGTAGGCGGCGTCGAGGGTGGCCGGGTCGCGGAAGCGCATGGGGCGGCCGGTGCGCAGGCTGAAGCGGGCGTCGGCGGCCACGAGTGCCTGTTCGCGGGCCTCCTCGCGGGTGGCGGCGGCGCTGACGCACAGGGCGGAGAGGGTCTGGCCACCGTGGATGGATCCGCGCCCGGGGCCCTCGGGGAGGTGGGCGCGGTAGTGGTTCATGATCTCGACCTGCTGACGACCGGTGAAGAACTGGGCGTAGGCGTAGTTGAGGTCGTGGACGCCGGCCCAGGCGGCCGACTGGCCCGAGGAGCCCAGGAGCCAGACCTCCGGCATCTGGGCCGGGAGGGGGCGGACCTCGACAGAGGCGTAGGGGTGGGTGGCGGGAAGCTCGTCGCGCAGGAGGGCGACCGTCTCCTCGATGAGGGCGTTGATGGCGTCGGGGTCGATGACGCGGCCCTGGTTGAGGGCGGCGGCCGCACGCATGTCCCCGCCGGGGGCGCGGCCCAGGCCCATGTCGACGCGGCCGGGGTGGAGGGTGGCCAGGGTGGCGAAGCGCTCGGCCATCTGGAGCGAGCCGTAGTGCATGGCCATGACGCCGCCCGAGCCCACCCGGATACGGTCGGTGGCGTCCAGGATGTGCATCATGAGTAAGTCGGGCGCCGAGGACAGGAAGGAGCCGGTGCTGTGGTGCTCGGCCAGCCAGAGGCGGTGGTAGCCGGACTCCTCCAGGCCGCGCCCCAGGCGGACGAGGTCCCCCAGGGTTCGGCGAACGTCTCCCCCCTCGAAGAGAGGGACCTGCTCGAGGACGCTGATCCGGCTGAGACGAGGACTCATGGCTTCTCCTGACCTGGTGGCGCGGGGGTGCGGCGACAGTGGGGCAACAGTGGGGCAATAGTGGGGCAACACCGCGGGGCGGTATCTCATTCCGCCGGGGCGGGCTGGAGCAGCCGGGCTCCGGCCGGGTCACCGCGGCGTCACCAGATAAGGCGCACCTTCTTAAAAATAGGAGATGGTTTAGTTGCGCCTATGAGGCTGGCGCCTTACGGTTGGACCGACGGAGCCGCCCCGCACCAGCCCCAACCGGGCCGGTGCAGGCCAGCGCAGACCCGCACCAACTCGCACCGCGATTCGCATCTTTCAGGAGGCACCCATGGCCGTTCTCACCATCGGAGACCAGTTCCCCGCCTACGAGCTCACCGCCGTCGTTCCCGGCAACCTCAAGGAGGTTGAGGCCAGCAAGCCCGAGGACTACTTCACCACCGTCTCCTCGCAGGTCCCCGCCGGCACCTGGCGCGTCGTCTTCTTCTGGCCCAAGGACTTCACCTTCGTGTGCCCCACCGAGATCGCCGCCTTCGGCGACCTCTACCAGGACTTCAAGGACCGCGACTGCGAGGTCGTGGGCGTCTCGGTGGACAACGAGTACACCCACTACGCCTGGCGCCGCAGCCACGACAAGCTCCAGGACCTGCCCTTCCCCATGGCCAGCGACCTCAACCGCGAGCTCACCGAGGCCCTGGGCATCAAGCGCGCCACCGGTGAGGCCGACCGCGCCACCTTCATCATCGACCCCCACAACGTCATCCAGTCGGTCTCCGTGACCGCCGACTCCGTGGGCCGCAACACCGAGGAGATCCTGCGCCAGCTCGACGCCCTCCAGTCCGACGAGCTGTGCGCCTGCAACTGGCAGGCCGGCGCCGCCACCATCGACGCCCTGGGCCAGATGGGCTGACGGGCCCCGCCCCAGCCCCTGACCTCGCCATCTCCACGACGACGAAACGAGAACACATGAGCATCGACAACCTGCGCTCCGCCCTGCCCGAGTGGGCCAAGGACCTCTCCCTGAACCTGTCCACCCTGTCCCGCTCCTCCTCGCTGACCGAGCAGCAGCAGTGGGGCACCTTCGTGGCCGCGGCCGCCGCGACCCGCAACGAGTCCGTGCTGGTCCAGGTCATGGAGGACGCCCGCACCCACCTGTCCGAGGAGGCCATCAACGCCGCCCTGGGCGCCGCCTCCATCATGGCGATGAACAACGTCGCCTACCGCACGCGCCACTTCCTGGGCTCGGCCTACGAGAACGAGCGCATGGGCCTGCGCATGAACATCATCAGCACCTCCGGCGGTGTGGACAAGGTCGACTTCGAGCTGTGGAGCCTGGCCGTGTCCACCATCAACGGCTGCGAGAAGTGCGTGACCGCCCACGAGGCCACGGTGCGCGGCGAGGGCCTGAGCACCGAGCAGGTCTGGGAGGCCGTGCGCATCGCCGCCACCCTGACCGGCGTGGCCCAGGCGGTCGGCGTCGTCGAGACCCTCGACTGACCCGATCACCACGACTCAGACGGCGGCCGCCGGCTCCCCCTCAGGGGACCGGCGGCCGCCGTCTTGTCTGCGTATCTACGCCCCGTATCTGCGCCTCGGTGCCGCTCAGCTGCGGGGGTCGGCGTCGATGGCGCCCTGGGTGTCGTTGAAGATCAGGTTGGAGATCTCGACCTGGACCGTCTCCACGTGGGGGACGTCGTGCAGGAGGAGCGGGTCGTCGGCGGAGGTCTGCAGGGCCAGCGTGCCGCAGCCGAAGAAACGGTCGGCGACGTCCTTGTCCAGCTGGATGTCGGAGATCCGGGTCAGGGGCAGGTCGTGGCCGATGCGGCTGATGATGCCGGAGCGGGTGATGATGCGCTTGGTGGTGATGGTGTAGGTGTGCATGTACCACTGCAGCCAGGGCAGGAGCAGCAGGGGGACGCTCGCGACGAGGATCACCACCCAGATCGCCACGATGCCCCAGGGCTGCCAGCTGGTGGGGGCCATGACCGAGGCGACGACGCCGACCACGAGCAGGAGGATCTCGACGACGAACCGCCACAGGAGGACCTTGATGTGGGTGTGCATGTGCCGCACCACGACCTCGTCGCGGCTCAGCAGCTTCTTCGACAGTGCCATGCCCCCATCGTGCCAGGCCGCCGGGGCTCGCGCACCCAAGAGGGCAGGAGTACCCGCTTGAGCGTGCCTCGGGCGGGGCGCCTTCACCCACTGAGCATGCTCATGCCGACCGAGGCGACGACCGGCGCGATCCCCAGGATGACGAAGGCCGGCAGGTGGCAGGCGCCCAGCGGTAGGACCAGGCGCACCGCGAGGCGCTCGGCTGCCTCCTCGTCGCGGGCATGCCTCCCCGCGCGCAGGCTCGCCGCCGTCGCCGCCAGGAGGGCGGCCGGTGAGGCCCCGTCCTCCCAGCCGGGACGCAGGCAGGACTCCAGGCGGGATCGCCGCGCCCTCCACTGCTCGTCCTCGGGCGCCTGCCAGGCCTCCTCCCACGGGGCGCCCAGCAGCAGGGCCCGCCCCACGACGCCGGCCCCCTCCTCTTCCAGGGCCGCGCCTAAGGCGGTGAGCACCCCGGGCACTGAGGCACCGGCACTCAGGGCGGCGGCGGCCAGGTCCAGGACCAGGGCCTCGTCAACGACCTCGCCCTCGGCCGTCGCGGCGCGGATGAGGCGCCTGGTCACCAGGTGCCCCACGACCATGAGCCCGATACCCAGCGCCCCTGCAGCGCTGCCGAGTCCGCCGTCGAGCAGGAGGGAGGCGGGGTCGGCGCCCACGAGCATCCCCAGCCCCAGGCCGACCACGGGCAGGCAGGCCAGGAGCCGGGCGGTGCT